>NZ_JBQEOB010000006.1:68546-287017 GCF_052045065.1 Enterobacter sp. 22452
CGCAGCCGCCACCCGGCATAATTACTTCCCTTTCGCCAGATACTTCGCCATCTCGTCTTCCGGCACCATGCCGCCGCCGGTCGCCCACACCAGGTGAGTGACGCTGGCATCCGAATGCACGCGCAGCGGGCCGGCCATGCCTGCCAGCGCGGACGGCTCCAGGCGAATCCCTTCCTCCTGCGCAAGCCAGCCCAGCATGTCGTACATGCTCTGATCGGAGAGGGTGTAGAACCCGTCAAGCAGGCGCTCCATCGCACGGCCCACGAAGCCCGACGCGCGTCCTACTGCCAGCCCATCCGCTGCCGTGACGTTATCAATGCCCAGATCCTGCACGGCAATCTCATCGTGCAGGCCGGTGTAGACGCCCAGCAGCATGCACGGAGAGTGCGTAGGCTCCGCAAAGAAGCAGTGCACGTTATCCCCAAAGGCCAGCTTCAGGCCAAACGCCACGCCGCCCGGGCCGCCGCCGACGCCGCATGGCAGATAGACATACAGCGGATGCTCCGCATCCACCACCCGGCCCTGCTCGGCAAACTGCGCCTTCAGCCGCTCTCCTGCCACCGCGTAGCCCAGGAACAGGGTGCGCGAGTTTTCATCGTCGATAAAGAAGCAGTTCGGATCGCTTTCCGCCGCTTTGCGTCCCTGCTCTACCGCCACGCCGTAATCCTGCTCATATTCCACGACGATGACGCCGTGGCTGCGCAGTTTGGCTTTCTTCCACTCGCGGGCGTCGGCGGACATATGTACCGTCACCTTAAAGCCGATGCGTGCGCTCATAATGCCGATGGACATCCCCAGGTTGCCGGTTGAGCCCACCGCGATGCTGTACTGGCTGAAGAAGTCCTTAAAGCGCGGTTCCAGCAGAATGCTGTAGTCGTCTTCGGTACTCAGCAATCCGGCTTCCAGCGCCAGTTTCTCCGCGTGGGTCAGCACCTCATAGATGCCGCCGCGCGCTTTAATAGAGCCGGAGATTGGCAGATGGCTGTCTTTTTTCAGCAGCAGGGTGCCGGGAATGCGTGTAGACAATTCCTGCTCCAGCCGCTTTTGCATCGCCGGAATGGCGACCAGGTCGGATTCGATAATTCCGTCCGTTGCCGCCGTTTCCGGGAAGGCTTTCGCCAGATACGGCGCGAAGCGGTTGAGCCGCGCGTGCGCGTCGTCCACGTCGTCTTTGGTCAGCCCGACGTACGGCAACCCTTCCGCCAGCGTCGTGGTGCGCGGGTTGAGCCAGGAGGTTTCTTTCAGGGCAATCAGATCCTCAACCAGAGGAAACTGTGCGGTTAACGTGGTGATAGTTGCGTTTTCCATAATACGTCTCTTCGCGCTCAGATAATGAAGGAAAGCAGGAATGTGCCGCCAAGTGCAAGCACCGAGGCGATAAAGGTCGCCGTCGTATAGTATTTGAAGGTCTCATTCAGGGTCGCGCCGCAGTATTGCTTCACCAGCCAGAAGAGGGAATCGGTGACGATCGTGCAGCCAATGGCGCCGGAACCGATGGCAATGGTGATGATCTCCGGGCTGACGTTCGGATAGAGCGGCAGCATCGGCGCGACGATCGCCGTCGCCCCCATCATCGCCACCGTCGCGGAGCCGACGGCGGCATGCAGCACCAGCGCCACCAGCCAGGCGAGCAGGATAGGATGCATGTGCAGGTTCGAGAGAATATGCGCCAGCGAGTCCGCCAGTCCGCTGGTTTTCAGGATGGCGTTGAACGCGCCGCCCGCGCCGATAATCAGCAAAATGTTGGCGATAGAGCCGAAGCCGTGCTCGGTGTGCGTCAGCATCGTGCCCATGCCCATATGCTGGCGGATCCCCAGCAGGTAGTAGGCGACAAACACGGCGATAAACATGGCGGTGATCGGGTTGCCGATAAACTCCAGCAGCGTATACAGCGTGCCTTCTTTTGCCATGTTCAGCTCGGCGATGGTTTTCACCAGCATCAGGGCAATCGGCAGCAGCACCGTGAACAGCGTCGCGCCCAGCGACGGCAGAGTGTGCTCTTCACGCACCTTCAGGTCTGAAAATTCCGCCGGAACCGGTTTAAACGGCAGACGGTTGCCGAGCAGTTTCAGGAACAGCGGGCCGCCGACCAGCGAGGCCATCAGGCCTACCATCAGACCGTAGACAATGACCGTTCCCACGTCCGCACCTAATTTATTGGTCACAAACAGCGCCGCCGGATGCGGCGGCACCACGCAGTGCACCGCCATCAGCGCGGTACAGAGCGGAATGGCCAGCTTGAGCAGCGACGTGTGGGTCTTTTTGGCGATGGAAAACGCCAGCGGGATCAGCAGTACTACGCCCACTTCCACGAACAGGGTGATACCGCAGATAAGGCCCACCAGTACCATAATCACGTCTGCTGACAGCCAGCGGCAGCGCTGCAGTGCGATCCCGATGCGCTCGGCCGCGCCGGAAACTTCCATCATTTTGCCGAGAATGGTGCCCAGACCAATCACCGCCGCCAGGAAGCCCAGCGTGCCGCCAATTCCGCTCTCGATGGCATTCACCATATCCAGCGGGCTCATCCCCATCATCGCGCCGACGAAAAAGCTCGCCAGCAGCAGCGCGAGGAACGGGTGAAACTTCAGTTTTACGATGGTTAAAACAATCAACACGATGCTGACCAGCAGCGTTGCCACAACCCAGATCTGAGATCCCATATCTCACCTCACCCTTATGTCATCTGGGGGTATTGGACGAAAAAACGGCGTAGGCTGACAAACGATATAAATTGGCGTTCAGGTGAGCCAGATTGGATCAACTGAGTGACTGCGCTCTAAAAAGTGCACTTATTTTGTTGTTGGTTCACATTAATTCACCCTTGAGCGGTATGCTGAGCGCAGAAACCACGCGCGAGAATTGTGATGACCGATGCAAATGAAGCCAGAAACCGGCTGTTAAACGGCTGGCAGCTGTCGAAAATGTACACCTTTGAAGTGGCCGCCCGGCATGAGTCCTTCGCCCTGGCGGCGGAGGAGCTGTCGCTCAGCCCCAGCGCGGTGAGCCACCGCATCAACCTGCTGGAAGAGGAGCTGGGCATTCAGCTGTTTGTCCGCTCGCACCGGAAAGTCGAGCTGACGCAGGAAGGCAAGCGCGTTTACTGGACGCTAAAATCGTCCCTCGACACCCTGAATCAGGAGATCCTGGATATTAAAAACCAGGCGCTCTCCGGTACGCTGACGGTGTACTCCCGGCCATCGATTGCTCAGTGCTGGCTGGTGCCCATGCTGGGGGATTTCACCCGCCGCTACCCGTCGATTTCACTCACCATCCTGACCGGCAATGATTACGTTAATATGCAGCGAACGGGCGTCGATCTGGCGCTCTATTTCGATGATTCGCCACCAAACCACCTCTCTCATCACTTCCTGATGGACGAGGAGATTTTGCCCGTCTGCTCGCCGCAGTATGCCCGCGAGCATGAACTGCTGAAAAACCCTGATAACCTCAGCCACTGCACGCTGCTGCACGACCGTCAGGCCTGGAGCAATGATTCCGGTACGGATGAGTGGCTGAGCTGGGCGCAGCACTTTGCGGTGAATATGCCGCCATCGTCGGGTATTGGTTTCGATCGTTCCGACTTGGCGATTATTGCGGCCATCAACCACGTAGGCGTCGCGATGGGCAGAAAGCGGCTGGTGCAGAAACGGCTCGAACGGGGCGAGCTTATCGCCCCGTTTGGCGAAAAGACCCTCAAGTGTCATCAACACTACTATATCTCGACGCTTTCTGGCCGTCAGTGGCCGAAAATAGATGCCTTTATCGGCTGGCTGAGAGAGCTGGCAGGTTGACGAATTATTACGCTTTCGCGCTACACCAAATGTGAAAAAGCGTGCTAAATACAGGTAATGCTTTCGATTTATCCAGGGTAAACCGTGTTAAAGCCTCTTATTGCCACTGCGTTGCTGATCTCTTCCTGCTGGGCGATTGCCGCTGAGCCGCCGCTGACGGCTGCCCATTATGCGCAGCAGCTGGGCGTCGGGATGGATGTGGATTGGGCACGCACCGAGCGCGGCATACGCGAATTCGACCCGCTGGTGGTACGGGATTTTCGTGCAAAAGGCATTACCCACGTGCGCATCCGCGTGGCCGATGAGCCGACGGAAGCGCGGCTGATCCACCTGCGCAAGCTGGTAGAAGCCTGCGAGCAGTATGGCGTGATCCCGATCGTCGCTTATCAGGCTGATGAATATAAAAACGACCCAAAAGCCGATAACGAGCAAGAGACGATCAACTGGTGGATTGCCGTGGCGCACTATTTCGGTCAGAGCTACCCGCTGCTGGGTTTTGATCTCATTTATGAGCCCGCCGACAAGCTTAACCACAACCTCGCGTCGCTAAACCGCGTGTATGAAAAAACCATTAAAGCGATCCACGACATTGACCCGCAGCGCATGATCTTTATTGCGCCACGCCTGCGCGCCGCGCCGGAGGATTTATCCAGCCTGAAGCTGCCTGCGCACAGTCAAAACTACCTGCTGGCGGAGTGGCATATTTTCCCGTGGGGGCCGCTGAAAAATAGCGGTAAATACCCGTGGACGTCCGGCACGGCGGCGGAGAAAGCGGCTATCCATAATCGCATCAATACCGCGCTGCGCTGGCAGCAAAAAACCGGGCACGTCAGCTGGGTCGGGGGCTGGGGCGTGGGGGAGTCAAACCACCTCACGCCAACCGCTTCGCAGCTGGCCTTCGCCACCTTTATGGCCTGCGAGCTGCAAAAGGCGAAAATTCCGTATGCGTTGAACGCGGACTTCCAGTTTTATGACGGGGAAGAGGGCGCCTGGCGGCCTGCGCCAGAGCCGTTACTACAGGCGATGATTGCGCCCGTCTGTGAAAAGCCCGGCGAGAAGCCGGGCCATCATGCGGTTAAACCGGCTGTTCGTGATGCGGGACACGCGACGCCAGCGGCAGCCAGCACAGTAAAATCAGCAGCCCCATCAGCGTCATCAGCAGGCCTAAACTAGCCTGCCCGGTCTGCGGCATCATCGCGGAAAGCCAGGCCAGCGCGCCGGAACCGATGTTCTGCAAACCGCCCACCAGCGCGCCCGCCGTACCTGCAAGGAACGGGAACGGCTCCATCGCGCCGCTGGTGGCGAGCGGGAACAGCATGCCCGCGCCGAAGAAGAACAGCGCCGCCGGGATGAGCAGTGTCCAGACCGTCATCACGCCAAACAGCCCCGGGATCCACATCATCAGACCTGCCAGCAGGCAGCTGATCACCGACTGCCACATCAGGGTTGAGAAGCGTTTGTTCGGGCGTCCGGCAAACCACGCGCCGAAGAACGCCGCCGGGATCGGCAGAATAAACAGAATACTCACGACCATGCTGCTCAGGCCCAGCCCCGCGCCCAGCAGCACGCCTGAGCAGGCTTCAAACACCGCGATACCCGCCAGGCCGCCGATCAGCATCAGCAGGTAGCAGGTGAACGACCCGTTACCGAACAGCGTTTTGTAGCTGGTGATGAGCTTCGTGCGCGGCGCGTCCTGCGGGCGCGTTTCCGGCATCCAGCGCGCCATGCTGAAGGTGACAATCACGCAGAGCACCAGCAGGAAGGCGTAGCAGGCGCGCCAGGACCACATCGTGTCCAGCAGGCCGCCAATCAGCGGGGCCAGCAGCGGGCTCACCAGAATGCCCATGTTCAACAGGCTGTTGGCATGACGGAGCTGGGTGCCCTGATACATATCGCGCGGTAAGGTTCGCGCCATCACCCCGCCGACGCCGGTTCCGACACCCTGCAGGGCGCTGGCGGCAATTAATACGGTCAGGCTGTGGGTGCTTATGGCAATTACCGTCGCCACCATGAAAATGCTCATGCCCACCAGGATCACCGGACGACGCCCGACGCGGTCGGACAGCGGGCCGTAGAAGAGTTGCGAAACGCCATAGGTCAGCAGGTACGCTGCCATCACGCTCTGCACTGCGCCCTCGCGGACGTTAAGTTCCTTTGCCATGTCGGCAATCGCCGGAATGTAGATGGTTTGCGCCATCTGACCGACGGCCACCAGTAACACCAGCATCAACAATAAGTTAACGTTCCTTTGTTTTTTCATGTCGCTGAATACTTTTGCCAAAAGAGAAAAATGAAGAATAAGTGACTACGCATTACCATAAATGCGCGAGGAATCTACCACAGTGAGATGACAATTTAAGCATTGTCGTGGTGAATGAAAAAACCGGGATAGGCAGGATTTGTAAACAAGAACGGCAACTAATGTTGCCAGTGATTTACGCCAGGCGCAGCAGAATGGCGCCGCCTGCAATTCCCAGCGCTGCGGCGATGCGCAGACCGGCAACCTTCTCTTTTAAAAGGACAAACGCGATCAGTGCCCCAAAGAGAATGGAGGTTTCACGCAGCGCCGCAACCACTGCCAGCGGGGCCTGGGTCATCGCCCAGAGCGCCAGCCCGTATGAACCCATGGTACCAACGCCGCCGAGCAACCCCTTTTTCCAGTGCAGGCGCAGGTAGCCGGACGCCTCACGCCGACGCGCCACCATTGCCCAGCTCAGCAGGCAGAAGCCGTTCATAAAGAAGGTCCACAGCGTATAGCCCAGCGCGGTGTCCGATAACCGCACGCCCGTGCCGTCCACCAGCGTGTAGCCTGCAATAAAACAGGCGTTCAGCAGTGCCAGCCAGATCCCTTTGCGTGACTGCATGCGGCCATGCATCGCCATAATGAGAATCGACAGGCAGATCACGCCAATGCCGGACCAGGCGAGCCAGGAGAGACGATCGCCGAGCGCCAGCACGCTGATCAGGGCCACCAGCAGCGGCGCGGTGCCGCGCATCAGCGGATAGGTCTGGCTCATATCGGAGACCTGATAGGTCTTCGCCACCAGCACCGTGTACACCACCTGTAAGGCACAGGAGACAATCAAAAACGGCCAGCTTGCGGCAGACGGCTGTGGGGAAAACGGCAGTAAGACCAGAGCGATAACCGTGGCGGAGCCGCTGACGCTTATTGCGGAATAGAGCTTGTCCGTCCCGGCCTTAACGATGGCGTTCCAGCTGGCATGCAGCAGCGCGGCGAAGAGTAAAATGCAGAAAACGGTGATGGTCATGGCGTGTCGGGTGGTGAGTTGTCACTTAACTGTAACATTCGCAATCCGATGCCGCCAACCGCTCAAATTGCGCAAAACAGACGGTGCGTCACCCGCGGTTCGTCAGACACCAGCGTAAAACCCGCCTGACGATAGAAACCGTACGCGGCGTCCGGCGCATGGGTATTGAGGAAATCAAACCAGATACTGGCATCGGCCATCACCACGGTCAAAAGTTGTTTGCCAATGCCCAACCCGCGGCACTTCTCGCTGACGTAGAGATGGCGAATACGTCCGGCGCGCGGCTGCTGGCTGAACGGATCGCGGTTAAGACCGCACACGCCGACCAGCTTGCCGTTAAGAAACGCACCCAGCAGTTTTTCACCCGGCGCGTTAAAGCGGTTCTCACCGCGCTGCCAGTTCTCTTCTAGTCTGCGCAGCATGTTGAAATTCAATGCGATACTTTCAGCCTTCAGGGCGATGTACCCCGGCTCTTCTGGCGTGACAGGCTCAATTAACAGACGCGACATAGCATTCCCTCGTTATTAAAGAGGGGCGGTTGCCCGCCCCTCTCAGGTGCGACTTGAACCTGAATTACCGAAGGAATTTCAGGACAGCATCAAGCAGTTGCAGTACTGCAACAATGAGTTTGAGGATAAGTATCACCATATCCACTACGCTCATACGCGTCTCCTTTTGGTTAAAAGGAGCACGATGCTGGCGTACCTTTCCGCCGCCTGTTGCCAGCACCTGGATTGACGTAACACAGTGTGCTCACTTCAGGGGGTTAAGGCACTGACGGCACCACCCGTTTCAGCCAGGACTTCGTTGCGCCGGTAGAACTGCGGCCCCCTCGCTCACTGCGAACACCCTCAGTATAGATAAATACTGTATGCATGAACAGTATTTTATGGACAAAATTTGGAAGGCGATCCATACTCAAAAACGTCAAAATCCGTGCCGGAATTGCGCGTTCGTCTTCGATCGCGTATACTTTTTGCGTTGACGTAACACAGTGTGTTCTGCGGCGACCAACCGCAAAACCCTGATAAAAACCTCGCTCCGGCGGGGTTTTTTGTTTTTTGGGCGACTCATCAAAAATGCCTGTTGACTTATTGGCAATGGTCGCGACTGACATGCGATTTACTGTAAATATATATTTTATAAATCCAGATCATATATTATATATGTATTGATGATAATTATAAGTTAACACACACTAATTGTGTGGATTAATATGATCGCTAATGTCCTGTCGGAAGTTAAATTGTCTCGCATATAATCGATATAAATATAAGCTAGCTAACTTATTTCTCACGTAAATATTTATGTGAGTTAATCTTGCTTGTTTGAAATCCAGGTTTTTTCAATGTATATTTTTGTGGCCAAAAATATCGTATGGATACATTATGCAAGCATCTGAATATTTAAAGATGAAGTTCCAGAGTGACAGGCAGTTAGCTCTTTATGGACAGCAAGGCGTTGCAGGGACATGGAAAGCATTAAAGGGGATCGGTTCTGATATTTACTCAGGAATGGAGCGAGTAAGTTGGTACTCTTCATGCTTAATCCCCAACTATCACGATGTGTGTGATGAGCTTCTCTCAGAAGAAAAGAGAATGTACCTCTCAATTCTCTCTCTTTATCGTTATCGCGATGTAATAGCACACATGCTATTCCTTTATTTTGAGAGTGTTATTACCGATTCTGAAAATGGAAATGAACAAAATCGCGTTCGTAAGATGGATTCAAAAGTAACGGGGCTTGTTAACAACATACCGACAAGTAAGGCCGCGCGTTTGGCGATAGCATGGGGGCTGGCCAAATTCCTTTCCGAATCTGGCATACTCTCTGAAATCGTGGTCGAACGGCTTGCACGCCGCGTACCTAACGTTGTCATGGCGCTTCAACTGATTGGAACGGAACAGAAGTGCGCTCTTGCTGCTCGTCGCCTGAAAACATTGGACCCTAAGTATTACGCCACCCTCTATGCCGCACAACTGGAGATGCTTTACTACTTTTTGGAGCCTTTCCTGTCTGAACTCATTAAGAAGGTGCAAATGGGGTTCTATAAGGATTTCGATGCAATTTATAACGACTTAAAGGGTAAAGAGCATGTTTAAGAGCTTGCTTTCAATTCTATTCTCGGATGTTTTATTCCCCTTTTATATTTTTGCGTGCGCCTCTTTGTTCCTGTGGTTGGTGCCTGACCACTGGGTATTACTAACATTCATTTCTATCATTGTGTTTATTATTCTTCATCCGATAATTTTTGGCCGATTTGATAAGTACGATTAAATAGTATAAAAAGGATTTCTTATGTCAAACCCAGCTTATTTGTTTCTGACCGATGAAAATGGTTCTCCTATGGTTGGTCCTTGCCTTGTGTCAGGGCGTGAAGGTGCAGTTGAACTCAAATCGTTTACTCATAATGTCAACATCCCAGTCGACGGGAATACCGGGAAATTAACGGGCACGCGTATACACATGCCCATCATGTTCCAGAAAGAATTTGATCGTGTAACCCCACTTTTTTTTCGCGCACTGAGTACGGGAAGAACGCTCCAGTCAGCCACCATTAAGATGTATCAGATTAATGAGGCGGGTTTAGAACAGGAATATTTTAATATCCTCCTGGAGAATGTGAAAATAACCTCAATCACACCAGACCTGTATCCCGGCGCAAACACCGGAACACACCTTGAAACGGTTCTCATACGCTACGAGAAAATCACCTGGAAGCATTGCGATGGGAATGTCATCTATAGTGACTCCTGGAATGAGCGAGCAACGTACTGAAACGTGATCCCTGACGCATTTTTGCGCAGATGAAAATATTTCCATTGTCATGCCCGAAAACCTGTGTTTGTATAAATTCAATCAATGATTCCAAACACAGGTCCCCAATGACTTCATCCATCTTCACTTCGACCCTACTAAAAACTGCGCAACCAGCCGCAGTGGTCGTTGTGCGTGTGGTGGTGGTCGTCGGCAATGCGCCGTAGGGACTGGATCAACACACGAATCCAAAACCCCGCCGGCGCAAACCGGGCGGGGTTTTTCGTTTAAGAGCCTCCCCGGAAAGTCGGCCCAGAAGAAAAGGACTGGAGCATGGCAATTTCGGGCACAACATCCACGAAGACGCGTTTCACCGGCGCGCAGCTGATCGTTCATTTGCTGGAACGACAGGGCATCACTACCGTTGCGGGTATCCCGGGCGGCACGGTGCTGCCGCTGTACGATGCGTTGAGCCAAAGCACGCAGATCCGCCACGTGCTGGCGCGTCACGAGCAGGGGGCCGGCTTTATCGCTCAGGGCATGGCGCGTACGCAGGGCAAACCGGCGGTCTGCATGGCCTGCAGCGGCCCGGGCGCAACCAACCTGGTGACCGCCATCGCCGACGCGCGCCTCGACTCCATTCCGCTGATCTGCATTACCGGCCAGGTACCGTCCTCGATGATCGGGACCGATGCGTTCCAGGAAGTGGATACCTACGGCATCTCTATCCCCATCACCAAACATAACTATTTAGTTCGCGATATCAGCGAGCTGCCTCAGGTTATCAGCGATGCGTTCCGCATTGCGCAGTCTGGCCGTCCGGGCCCGGTGTGGATAGACATTCCTAAGGATGTCCAGACCTCAGAGATCGAGATCGACGTACTGCCCGAGCCGGGCGAGCGTGCCCCCGCGCCGGAATTCAGCGCTGAGAGCGTGCGCGATGCCGCCGCCATGATTAACGCCGCCAAACGCCCGGTGCTCTATCTGGGCGGCGGAGCGATTAACGCCGCGGATGAAATCCGTCAGTTCGCTGAAAAAGCCAACCTGCCGACCACCATGACCCTGATGGCGCTGGGCATGCTGCCAAAAGCGCACCCGCTCTCTCTCGGCATGCTGGGCATGCACGGCGCGCGTAGCACCAACTACATCCTGCAAGAAGCGGATTTGCTGATCGTTATGGGCGCACGTTTTGATGACCGGGCGATCGGCAAAACCGAGCAGTTCTGCCCGAATGCCAAAATCATTCACGTGGATATCGACCGCGCCGAGCTGGGTAAAATTAAGCAGCCGCACGTGGCGATTCAGGGGGACGTGGCGGAAGTGCTGGCGCAGCTGATCCCGCAGACGGACGCAGCCGACCGCGCCGACTGGCGTAAGCTGGTGGCCGATCTGCAGCGCGAGTTCCCGGGCGCCATTCCAACCGAAGGCGACCCGCTGAGCCACTACGGGCTGATCAACGCCGTGGCCGCCTGCGTGGACGACAGCGCGATTATCACCACCGACGTGGGCCAGCACCAGATGTGGACCGCTCAGGCCTACCCGCTGAACCGTCCGCGCCAGTGGCTCACCTCCGGCGGTCTGGGCACTATGGGCTTTGGCCTGCCTGCGGCAGTCGGTGCGGCGCTCGCCAATCCGGACCGCAAGGTCATCTGCTTCTCCGGCGACGGCAGCCTGATGATGAACATTCAGGAAATGGCGACCGCGGCCGAAAACCAGTTAGACGTGAAAATTATCCTGATGAACAACGAGGCGCTGGGGCTGGTGCACCAGCAGCAGAGCCTGTTCTACAAGCAGGGCGTGTTTGCGGCGACCTATCCGGGGATGATTAACTTTATGCAGATTGCCGCCGGCTTTGGCCTGCATACCTGCGATCTGAACGCCGAAGAGGATGCCCACGCGGCGCTGCAGGCGGCGATTTCTCGCCCCGGCCCGGCGCTGATCCACGTGCGTATCGACCCTGAACAAAAAGTGTATCCGATGGTGCCGCCGGGAGCGGCAAATACTGAGATGGTGGGAGAATAAACCATGCAGAAACAACATGATAACGTCATTCTGGAACTCACCGTCCGCAACCACCCTGGCGTCATGACGCACGTTTGTGGGCTGTTTGCCCGCCGTGCGTTTAACGTGGAAGGCATTCTTTGTCTGCCGATTCAGGGCAGCGAGCACAGCCGCATCTGGCTACTGGTCAATGACGATCAGCGTCTGGAGCAGATGATGGCGCAGATCGACAAGCTGGAAGATGTCACCAAAGTGGCACGCAATCAGTCCGATCCCACCATGTTTAACAAAATTGCGGTGTTTTTCGAGTAAATCGCTTAAGGTAAGCGCCTTTCGCTCTTGTAGGCCGGATAAGCGCAGCGCTATCCGGCATTTTCAGACCGCAGGAACACACATGACCACCATCGCTCTTATCGACGACCACCTTATCGTCCGCTCCGGCTTTGCCCAGCTTCTGAACCTCGAACCGGATTTTCAGGTCGTGGCCGAGTTTGGCTCCGGTCGCGAGGCGCTGGCGGGCCTGCCGGGGCGCGGGGTGCAGGTCTGTATCTGCGACATCTCGATGCCGGATCTTTCCGGGCTGGAGCTGCTAAGCCAGCTGCCGAAAGGAATGTCGACGATTATGCTGTCAGTCCACGACAGCCCGGCGCTGGTCGAGCAGGCGCTCAACGCGGGCGCGCGCGGCTTCCTCTCTAAACGCTGTAGCCCCGACGAACTGATCGCCGCGGTGCGTACGGTCTCCACCGGCGGCTGCTATTTAACGCCGGATATCGCCATCAAGCTGGCGGCCGGACGTCAGGATCCGCTCACCAGACGCGAGCGTCAGGTTGCGGAAAAACTCGCGCAGGGAATGTCGGTAAAAGAGATTGCCGCCGAGCTGGATCTGTCCCCGAAAACCGTGCACGTTCACCGCGCCAACCTGATGGAAAAACTTAACGTCAGCAACGACGTCGAGCTGGCGCGCCGCATGTTCGACAGCTGGCAATGAGTCCCGCTTTTTCACGGCTGATCGCCGTCGTCGCCAGCTTTTTTATCTTCTCCGCCGCCTGGTTCTGCCTGTGGAGCATCAGTCTGCACCTGGTGGAACGCCCGGAGCTGGCTGTGCTGCTGTTTCCCTTCGGCCTGCGTCTGGGCTTAATGCTCCAGTGCCCGCGCGGCTACTGGCCCGTTTTGCTGGGTGCTGAATGGCTGATGCTGGTCTGGCTGGCGCAGGAAGTCGCCCTCGCGCATCTGCCCTTATTGATGACCGGAAGCCTGCTTACGCTTCTCCCGGTTGCGCTGATTTCCCGCTACCGTCACCAGCGTGACTGGCGCACGCTGCTGCGTCAGGGTGCGGCGCTGATTGCCGCCGCGCTGCTGCAGTCGCTTCCGTGGGTCGGCGAGAAGGAGATGCTCAACGCCCTGCTGCTGGCCCTGACCGGCGGCCTGACGCTGGCACCGACCTGCCTGGTTTTCTGGCACTACCTCACCAGCACCGTCTGGCAGCCGCTCGGCCCGGCGCTGGTTACTCAACCGGTGAACTGGCGCGCCCGGCACCTCATCTGGTATCTGCTGCTGTTTGTGGTGAGCCTCTGGCTACAGCTTGGCCTGCCCGCTGAACTTTCGCGCTTTACCCCATTTTGCCTGGCGCTGCCGATCATCGCACTGGCCTGGCACTACGGCTGGCAGGGGGCGCTGATCGCCACGCTGATGAACGCCATCGCGCTGATTGCCAGCCAGACCTGGCACGACCATCCGGTAGACCTGCTGCTTTCCCTGCTGGCCCAGAGCCTGACCGGGCTGCTGCTCGGCGCGGGCATACAGCGCCTGCGCGAGCTGAACCAGTCTCTGCAGACCGAACTGGCGCGCAACCGTCGTCTGGCGGAGCGTCTGCTGGAGACGGAAGAGAGTGTGCGGCAGGAGGTCGCCCGCGAGCTGCACGACGATATCGGCCAGACCATCACCGCCATTCGCACCCAGGCGGGTATTGTCCAGCGCCTGGCGGCAGAAAACGCGGGCGTGAAGCAGGGTGGGGCGCATATCGAACAGCTCTCGCTTGGCGTCTATGACTCCGTTCGTCGCCTGTTAGGACGGCTGCGCCCGCGCCAGCTTGACGATCTTTCCCTGGAGCAGGCGGTGCGTTCCCTGATGCGCGAGATGGAGCTGGAAAGCCGCGGGATCGTCAGCCATCTCGACTGGCGCATCAATGAAGCTACCCTGAGCGAAGGTCAGCGCGTGACGCTGTTCCGCGTCTGTCAGGAGGGGCTGAACAATATCGTCAAACACGCCAGTGCCAGCGCGGTCACGATCCAGGGCTGGCAGCAGGACGAACGCCTGATGCTGGTGATTGAAGACGACGGCTGCGGCCTGCCGCCGGGCTCCGGCCAACAGGGCTTTGGCCTTGCGGGCATGCGCGAGCGCGTGAAGGCGCTCGGCGGCACGCTGAATATCTCCTGCACCCACGGGACGCGCGTTAGCGTCAGCCTGCCGTTACGGAGCCACCATGTTTAAAACCCCTGCCAGCGCCGCGCCGATTGGCGACAAAGCGGAAATCGACGCCCGCTACCGCTACTGGCGTCGCCATATCCTGATTACCATCTGGCTCGGCTATGCGCTGTTCTACTTCACCCGTAAAAGCTTCAACGCCGCCGCACCGGAAATCCTCGCCAGCGGCGTGATGACGCGCACCGATATTGGCCTGCTGGCGACGCTGTTTTACATCACCTACGGCCTGTCGAAGTTCTTCTCCGGCATCGTCAGCGACCGCTCCAACGCCCGCTACTTCATGGGCGTCGGGCTGATCGCCACCGGCGTGGTGAATATCCTGTTTGGTTTTTCCACGTCGCTCTGGGCCTTTGCTCTGCTGTGGGCGCTGAACGCCTTTTTCCAGGGCTGGGGCGCGCCGGTCTGCGCCCGCCTGCTCACGGCGTGGTACTCGCGCAACGAGCGCGGCGGCTGGTGGGCCGTCTGGAACACCGCGCATAACGTCGGCGGGGCGCTGATCCCGATGGTCGTGGGAGCCGCAGCGCTGCACTACGGCTGGCGCGCGGGCATGATGATTGCCGGTGGCCTCGCGATTGTCGCCGGGCTGTTCCTATGCTGGCGCCTGCGCGACAGGCCGCAAACCGTCGGCCTGCCGGCGGTGGGCGACTGGCGGCACGACGAGATGGAGATTGCCCAGCAGCAGGAGGGCGCGGGGCTGACCCGCAGGGAGATCCTCACTAAGTACGTGCTGAAAAATCCCTACATCTGGCTGCTCTCGCTCTGCTACGTGCTGGTCTACGTGGTGCGCGCGGCGATCAACGACTGGGGCAACCTGTACATGTCCGAGACGCTGGGCGTGGACCTGGTGACCGCCAACTCGGCGGTGACGATGTTCGAGCTGGGCGGGTTTATCGGCGCGCTGGTGGCGGGCTGGGGATCGGACAAGCTGTTCAACGGTAACCGCGGGCCGATGAACCTGATTTTCGCCGCCGGGATTTTGCTCTCCGTCGGCTCGCTGTGGCTGATGCCGTTTGCCAGCTACGTGATGCAGGCGGCGTGCTTCTTCACCATCGGCTTCTTCGTCTTCGGGCCGCAGATGCTGATCGGCATGGCGGCGGCGGAGTGTTCCCACAAAGAGGCGGCTGGCGCGGCAACGGGCTTTGTCGGGCTGTTTGCCTACCTTGGCGCATCGCTCTCCGGCTGGCCGCTGGCGCGGGTGATCGACATCTGGCACTGGAGCGGTTTCTTTGCGGTGATCGCCATCGCAGCGGGGATTTCCGCCCTGCTGCTGCTGCCGTTTTTGCACGCCCAGTCACCGCGCGAAGCGTGACGCGCCTCACCTTTTCGCCCCGAGTGGCGCAAAACTAAGAAATTTTCCCGGTTTTACCTGGACGCTGTCTCAGGCATCTCTCCCGGCTGATTTTTACAATGCTGCAAAAATCAGCTCAGGAGTAACTCAGTTATGCTGGCCTTCTTAAATCAGGTGCGCAAGCCGACCCTGGATCTGCCGCTCGACGTGCGGCGCAAGATGTGGTTCAAACCGTTCATGCAGTCCTATCTGGTGGTCTTCATCGGCTACCTGACCATGTACCTGATCCGCAAAAACTTTAACATCGCGCAGAACGACATGATCTCAACCTACGGGCTGAGCATGACGCAGCTGGGGATGATTGGCCTGGGCTTCTCCATCACCTACGGCGTGGGGAAAACGCTGGTTTCCTACTATGCGGACGGCAAAAACACCAAGCAGTTCCTGCCGTTTATGCTGATCCTCTCCGCCATCTGTATGCTCGGCTTCAGCGCCAGCATGGGCGCGGGTTCCGTCAGCCTGTTCATGATGATCGCCTTCTACGCCCTGAGCGGTTTCTTCCAGAGCACCGGCGGGTCATGCAGCTACTCCACCATCACCAAATGGACCCCGCGCCGCAAGCGTGGTTCGTACCTCGGCATGTGGAACATTTCCCACAACCTCGGCGGTGCCGGTGCGGCTGGCGTGGCGCTCTTTGGCGCGAACTACCTGTTCGACGGCCACGTGATCGGCATGTTTATCTTCCCGTCAATTATCGCCCTGATTGTCGGCTTTATCGGTCTGCGCTTCGGCAGCGACTCCCCGGAATCTTACGGCCTCGGCAAAGCTGAAGAGCTGTTCGGTGAGGAGATCAGCGAAGAGGACAAAGAGACCGAAGAAAACGAGATGACCAAATGGCAGATCTTTGTTGAGTACGTGCTGAAAAACAAAGTGATCTGGCTGCTGTGCTTCTCAAACATTTTCCTCTACGTGGTGCGTATCGGTATCGACCAGTGGTCGACCGTGTATGCCTTCCAGGAGCTGAAGCTTTCGAAAGAAGTGGCGATTCAGGGCTTCACCCTGTTCGAAGTGGGGGCACTGGTCGGCACGCTGCTGTGGGGCTGGCTCTCTGACCTCGCCAACGGTCGTCGCGCGCTGGTGGCCTGCGTCGCGCTGGCGCTGATTATCGCCACCCTCGGCGTGTACCAGCATGCCAGCAACCAGTACGTTTATCTGGCGTCCCTGTTCGCGCTCGGTTTCCTGGTGTTTGGTCCGCAATTACTGATCGGCGTGGCGGCAGTGGGCTTCGTGCCGAAAAAAGCGATCGGCGCCGCCGATGGGATTAAGGGCACCTTCGCCTACCTGATCGGCGACAGCTTCGCCAAGCTGGGTCTGGGGATGATCGCCGACGGTACGCCGATTTTCGGCCTCACCGGCTGGGCGGGCACCTTCGCGGCGCTGGATGCGGCAGCGATCGGCTGTATCGTCCTGATGGCGATGGTCGCGGTGCTGGAAGAACGTAAAATTCGTCGTGAGAATCGCGCGCAGAAGCAGAAATTGAAAACAGCCTGAGTGTGCAGGTGACTTCTTTGCCCGGCTGACCGCCGGGCTTTTTTATTTCCCCTCACGCTTACTTTTACCCCGCTTTACACACCCGCTCCCCCGTATGCTCTACAGTGTTTTTTGCTGCCGCCTTTTGTGCAGCCTTAGCCCTTTTTGCTAACGGAGAGCTTGCATGTTGACCCGACGATTATCCTGCCTGGCGCTGCTGATGGCGCTGGCGTCCCCCGCGATGGCCGCTAATGCCCCTGGCTACGGCGAGAAGCTGGAAGGTTTCGACTATGGCTGGCCGGTAAAGCACTTTACCTTTACCTCGCAAAATCAGTCTCTGGATATGGCCTACCTGGACGTTAAGCCGGAAAACCCCAACGGCCGCACCGCGGTGCTGATGCACGGCAAAAACTTCTGCGCCGGGACGTGGGACGCCACGATCCGCGCGCTTTCGGCGAGCGGATATCGGGTGATAGCCCCTGACCAGATTGGCTTCTGCAAATCCACCAAGCCGGAGCGGTATCAGTACACCTTCCAGCAGCTGGCGGATAACACCCACGCGCTGCTCAAATCGCTCGGCGTCGATCGCGTGACGGTTATCGGCCACTCGACCGGCGGCATGCTGGCGACCCGCTACGCGCTGATGTGGCCGCAGCAGGTGGAGCAGCTGGTGATGGTCAATCCGATAGGCCTGGAAGACTGGAAAGCGCGCGGCGTGCCGCATATTACGGTTGACCAGTGGTACCAGCGCGAGCTAAAAGTCAGCGCGGATGGCATTCGTCAGTACGAGAAAAACACCTACTACGCCGGGGAGTGGAAGCCGGAATACGAGCGTTGGGTGACTATGCTCGCCGGGCTTAACAACGGGCCGGGTAAGACGCGCGTGGCCTGGAACTCGGCGCTGCTCTACGACATGATTTACACCCAGCCGGTTATCTATGAATTTAGTGAGTTAAAGATGCCGGTATTATTGATGATCGGTACGAAGGACAACACTGCCATCGGGAAAGACCTCGCCCCGCCGGAAATCCGCAAGACGCTGGGTAACTATGCGGTATTGGGGAAAGAGACGGCAAAACGTATTCCACACGCGACGCTGGTGGAATTTAGCGACATGGGCCACGCGCCGCAGATGCAGGATCCTGCACGCTTCCACGAGGCGCTGCTGAAAGGGCTTCAGGCGCGCTGACTCGTCTCCAGCAGCAACCCGCGCAGCCACGCCTGCGCGGGGTTGCGGTGCGTTCTGCCGTGCCAGGCCATGCTTTTGGTAAAGCCGGGCACGGGAACCGGTGTCTCGCAGACAAACATCCCCGTCTGGTTTTCCGCTATACGTGAAGGCACGACGGCAATCATATCGCTGAGAGCCAGCACGTCTGGCAGGACCAAAAAGTGGCTCACCGAGAGTCCCACGTGCCGCATTCGACCAATCTTCTCCAGCGCGCCATCCGTTACGCCGCGAAAACCATCTCCCTCGTAAGAGACCAGCACATGCTCCAGGGCGCAAAATCGGTCTATCGTCATTGGCTCTCCGGCGTTTGGATGATCGGCGCGCATCATGCAGACGTACCGTTCATCATAAAGCGCACGGCTGTGAAGCTCATCTGGCGTGGTGTGGGGAGTGATAAGCGCTACGTCAATAGCGCCCTGCTCAAGCTGGCTGACAAGGCTACCGGGGGTAACGGGCACCACGCGCACGCGTATGCCAGGCGCCTGTGTCTTAAGGGCGGCGATAAACGGCACCACCACCGCACGCAGAGCGTAGTCGGTCGCGGCAAGGGTGAAGGTGAGACTGGCGGTGAGTGGATCAAAAGCGACGGGCTGCAGCAGCACGTCGATATCCGCCAGAATACGTTTTACCGGCGCCGCGAGTGCTTCCGCGCGCGTTGTTGGCACTATTCCGTGCGGTGCGCGGATAAAGAGCGGGTCGTCGAAGTTATCCCGCAGGCGGTTGAGCATGCCGCTCACGGCGGGCTGGGTCAGCGCAAGACGCGCCGCCGCGCGGGTAACGCTGCGCTCGTCCAGCAGAGCATCCAGCGTTTTCAGCAGGTTAAGATCCAGCGTGCGCAGATCTGCTTTCATGACGATTTTCCACCTCTTTTCCGATCACTATTATGGCGCTGCCCGCTGTCGACGCGCTGCGTTTCCCGCTATGATGAGCGGCTAGTCTAAGGAGAACGCATGGTCTGGATAATGCTGGCAACGCTTGCCGTGGTGTTTGTGGTTGGATTTCGCGTTCTGACCTCGGACTCTCGCCGCGCCATCAAACGTTTAAGCGAGCGCCTGGGAGTCACCCCGATGCCGGTCGAGTCGATGATCGACCAGTTTGGTAAATTCTCCGGGAATGAATTTATCCGCTACCTTGAGCGCCCCGACGAGGCGCATCTGCAAAATGCCGCCCAGGTGCTGCTGATCTGGCAGGTTTGCATCGTCGACGGAAGCGAAGAGAATCTGCATACCTGGCACCGCCTGCTGCGTAAAGCCCGCCTGGCTGCGCCGATCACCGATGCGCAAATCCGCCTCGCGCTCGGCTTCATGCGCGAGATAGAGCCCGATCCGCAGGAGCTTAACGCCTTCCAGCTGCGCTATAACCAGCTTTTCCTTCCGGAAGAGGGCGTGTTTTATCTGCACTGATATCACGAAACGTGATGAAGAGTATAAAGTATCGTCATTAGATTTATACCTCTCGCAGGCGCACCCTCTCCTCATCCACTAACACGATGAGGTGAACCATGAAACAATCCGCCATTATCTGGCCGAACGACTACCTGCCAGGCACCACCGATAACTTTGCATCCAACGAAATTATCGTCGCCGGGCTGAGCGCAAAAGAGATTTGGGCGCAGCTTAACGACATTACCCTGTGGCCGAACTACTACAGCAACGCTGAGGACATCCGTTTCCATGACGGCAGCGGTCCGGAACTGAGTGCCAACGCCCGCTTCCGCTTCACGACCTTTGGCTTTCCGGTTGAGGCGCAGGTCACGGAGTATGTTCCGCCCGCTGACGGAGAAGCCGCGCGTATCGCGTGGCACGGCTGGGTGGAGGGCGATGCCAGCTCGCGTCTGGATGTGATCCACGCCTGGCTGTTTGAAGACTTGCCGGGAAACCGCGTCCGTATTCTTACCCAGGAGTCGCAGAAAGGCATCCCTGCGCAGGAACTTGCTCGTACCGTGCCGAATCCGATGATTAACGGGCACCAGGAGTGGATCGTCGGGCTGGCGAATGCGGCGATGCAAGAAAAGTTGTCAAATCGTTAAATCCGTCACACTTTTGATGATAAACTGCGCGACTTTTCCGCACGTTTTTATCTTCAGGTGACGCCATGACAGAACATATCCAGCCCACGACCAGACCGCAGACCAAAGAGGTTTCTCGCCCCAACTGGTCGGCGGTTTTCTCCGTGGCGTTCTGCGTCGCCTGCCTGATTACCGTTGAGTTTCTGCCGGTGAGCCTGCTGACGCCGATGGCGCAGGATCTGGGCATTTCCGAAGGCGTGGCGGGGCAGTCCGTTACCGTCACCGCCTTCGTGGCGATGTTCGCCAGCCTGTTTATTACGCAGGTGATTGGCGCAATTGACCGCCGCAAAGTGGTCATTCTTTTCAGCGTGCTGCTGACGCTCTCCTGCCTGCTGGTCTCCTTTGCTGAAAGCTTCACCCTGCTGCTGCTCGGTCGCGCCTGTCTTGGTCTGGGGCTCGGCGGCTTCTGGGCGATGTCGGCCTCGCTCACCATGCGCCTGGTGCCCGCGCGCACGGTGCCGAAAGCCCTGTCCGTTATCTTTGGCGCGGTCTCCATCGCGCTGGTGATCGCCGCGCCGCTCGGCAGCTTCCTCGGCGGGATTATTGGCTGGCGTAACGTTTTTAATGCGGCGGCGGTGATGGGTGTGCTGTGCATTATCTGGGTATGGAAAGCGCTGCCGTCGCTGCCGGGAGAAGCGGCGCACCACAAGCAGAACATGTTCGCGCTGCTGAAACGCCCCGGCGTGATGGCGGGGATGACCGCCATCTTTATGGCCTTTGCCGGGCAGTTTGCCTTCTTCACCTACATCCGCCCGGTGTTTATGACCATGGCGGGCTTTGACGTGGACGGCCTGACGCTGGTGTTGCTGAGCTTCGGTATCGCCAGCTTTGTCGGCACCTCGCTGTCGTCGCAGTTCCTGAAACGCTCCCTGAAAGTGGCGCTGGCGGGTGCGCCGCTGGTGCTGGCGCTGAGCGCGGCGGTGCTGGTGCTGTGGGGCAGCGATAAGTGGGTGGCGTCTGCGATTGCGATTATCTGGGGCTTTGCCTTTGCGCTGGTGCCGGTCGGCTGGTCGACGTGGATCACCCGCACGCTGGCCGATCAGGCGGAAAAGGCCGGGTCGATTCAGGTGGCGGTGATCCAGCTGGCGAATACCTGCGGCGCGGCAGTGGGCGGCGTTGCGCTTGACCATCTGGGGCTGACGTCACCGCTGGTGATCTCCGGAACGCTGATGCTGCTGACGGCGCTGCTGGTGGCAGGGAAGGTGAAGGCGAAGTAGTAAATTCCCTCCTCACCCTAACCCTCTCCCCGCAGGGGAGAGGGGACTGCTCGGTGCTGTCTTTTCACCCTCGCCCCTTTGGGGAGAGGGCCGGGGTGAGGGGACATCAGGCTACGCCGATGCCTTAACCCGTCTTCTCGAATCCATCGAAATCAGCACCACCGACGACACTATCAGCAGCGTCCCCAGCCAGTCCGGCAGGGTGAACGCCACGCCCAGCAAAATCACCGACAGCAGCGCGCTGCTCAGCGGCTCGGCGCAGCTCAGAATGCTCGCCTTCGGCCCGCCGATCATCTGTGCGCCTTTCAGATACAGGCTGAACGTCAGCGCGGTGCCAATCACCACCAGATAGAAAAACGCCAGCAGCAGGCTGCCATCAATCACGAACGTGGTCCCACGCCCGGCGTAGAACGGCGTCAGCATTAACCCGGCAATCAACATACTCCAGCCGACAATCGGCAGCGTGCCGTAGCGGGCGATAAGCGTCGACGGGTACGTCGTATAAAACGCGGCGGCAAACGCCGAGGCGATACCGAAGAACAGCGCGGCAGGCGAGATGGAGAGCGAGGTCGGGTCGCCGTGGGTGACCAGCAGAAAGGTACCGACTAGCGATGTCATGATGGCGGACAGGACAAACACGCCGGGGCGCTTTTTCCGCGCCAGGGCAAACCACGCCACGATGATGGTCGGGGACAGAAACTGCAGCACGGTAGCGGTCGCGGCGTTGGATTTTTCAATCGTCAGCAGGAAGGTGAGCTGCACGGTGAGCGCGCCGACGAGCGAGAAAATCAGCAGGCTGAGGGCGTCTTTGCGATGCTTGATGACCGAGAAAATCTTGTCGCCGTGAACGAAGGAGAGCGTCAGCAGGATCACGCCGGTAAACAGCAGGCGAACCATGGTCAGGTAAGGCGAAGAAATGTGGCTTTTCTCCATGATGTACTGCGCGCAAACCCCCGAGCTGCCCCATAAAACGGCGGCGATCAGGACGTTTAGCATCCCTTTACGTGTGGAACCCATGTTCTCCCCTGCGATGTTGTCGTTAATTCGGTCAACAGCATAGCATGGTTGTGTGCGGCCTGATGCCCTCACCCCGGCCCTCTCCCACGGGGAGAGGGAGAAAACACGAAAAACGGCAACGTTGCGTTGCCGTTTTGCTTTTACCTTAGAACCACGCCTCCCACATCGCGCCGACGTTGAAGTCGTCCAGCGTTTCGTCTTTGGTGTTGTTCACGCGCGCGGTGCGTTCGTTATCCACTTTGCCGCCGGTCACGTAGAAGCGCAGCATCGGACGGAACTCCGGCCCCATGGCGATAGACATGTTCTGCGACAGGGTCAGCTTCCAGCCCTTGTTGTCGCCGCCGTTGTCGTAGTCAACGTGCTGCCAGCCCGCTTCCAGCCAGGTGGAGTGAACGTCGTTCCACCAGTGCATTGGGCGCACGATGGCATTGTAGTTCTTACGGTTGTCGGTCTTATCGCGGCTGTTGTCGTAGTCGTGGAAGGCGAGGATGTACTCCACCTGCGTCGCCTGGGTGAATTTGTACAGCCCTTCAAAGCTGGCGTAAACCGTGGTCAGATCCTCGGTTTTGTTGAACACGCTGTTGTCCGCGTTATCGGAGTAGCGAGCGATCACCTTGTTCACGCCGCTGTCGTTGGTGTGGCTCAGCACCACGCCGCCCTGCCAGGCGTTCAGACGTTCATCGCTCTCCACCGCCTTGGAGTCAAAGCCGTAGTTGGCGTACAGCTCCATGTCGATCGGGCCGAGCTTCATGCCGTGGATTTTTGAGGTCGCGGCGTAGTTACCTTTGTCGCCCGTGCCGGAACCGCCGGTACAGGTGATGCGCGACGGGTTCGCTTCGTCTTCCATCACTTCCGGGCTACAGGATTCCACCGCCGCCACGGCGGCCACGTCGAACTGCACGCCGCCGATGTCGAAGTTCTTCACCCCGGCGCCCTGGCCGTCGTGGTTCATCCAGAAGTAATCGTTGATGCCCTGCTGCGGACGCTGGTGGAAATCACGACCGGCCCAGAAATAGGCGTTCGGGTTGGAGGCCATAATATTGGTCACGCCCGCGTAGGCTTTTTTCAGGTTAACTTCGTCGCCCCAATGGTCGATCATCACGTTGATGTCCCAGATGGCGCCGTTTTCACCCTTGAAGGCCTTGGAGAGCTGGAATTCACCGCCGTTGCCTTCGTTACCCAGACGACCAATGGCGGACGCGCCGTTGTAGGAGCCGTCCACCGCCACGTATTTCTGATCGGCGGCCTGGAAGTGCGCGCCGTAGCGGGCGTAGCCGGTAAATTTAATGCCGAACGGAATCGCCATATCCGGGGACTGCGCCGCGCTTTGTGGCTCGGTCACCACGTCCGCTTTTTTCGCGACCGCCGCATCCATTTTGGCCTGACGTTCGGCCAGGGCTTTATCAACCGCTTTCGCCACAATGGCGTCGATTTGCTCCTGCGTGAATTCTTGTGCGAGCACGGAAATTGGGCAAAGCGCGGCGATAACCGCCATGGTTAATGGAAGTTTTTTAATCGTATTCATGGTTATCTCAATATAGTTTAATCTTATTCAGACAATAACCATCCCGCTCCGATCTGACAGAGTATGTCGCTATCATCAGAACAAGTGGAATTCTATTTAAGGTACAGAGGTATTACAGTAATTTTATTTCGCCATAGATTATCTCTGATATAGATGAATAATTTCTTCGGATAATTCACGCGCTAATAAGGAATTCATTAAATGATCCTGCGCATGCACCATAATTAAGGTCATCGGCTGGCGGGCTTCGCCCGCATCCTGCTCGATCAGTTTGGTCTGCATCTTGTGCGCCTGGCGCGCGTAGCCATCGGCTTCGCGCAGCAGGCTTTTCGCTTCGTCGATGTTGCCCTGACGCGCCGCGTGCAGCGCTTCAAAGCACAGGCTGCGGGACTGACCGGCATTGACGATAATTTCCATTACGGCTTCTTCTAATACGATCATCACGATTACTCTCTGTCAAAACTGTTATTCAACGCGGTGGCGGCAAACCACTCTCCGCTCTTTTTAATAGTGCGTTTCTGCGTGGCTAAATCGAGCTGGATAAACCCGTAGCGATTTTTATACGCGTTACACCACGACCAGTTATCAATAAACGTCCACATATGGTAGCCAAGACAATTGCACCCTTCGCTAATACCCTTATGCAGCCAGGCTAAATGTTCGGAAATAAACTCGATGCGGTATTGATCGTTAATCTGGCCATTTTCAATAAAGCGCTGCTCATTTTCGACGCCCATGCCGTTTTCAGAAATAAAGCAGCGTGGGTTGCCGTAATTGTCGCGCAGGTTAACCAGAATATCGTAAATACCCGGCTCGTAGATTTCCCAGCCGCGGTACGGGTTCATCTTGCGGCCCGGCATCTCGTAGATATCAAAGAACCACTCCGGCATAAACGGCGCCTGCGGGTTCACCGCGCTGTCGCGACACTTCACGCGACGCGGCTGATAGTAGTTAATGCCGAGCAGGTCGATTTTCCCTTCCGCAATCAGGAAACCGTCTTCCGGTTTACAGGCGGGCAACTGATCGTAGGATTTCAGTAACGCCACCAGGTCTGCCGGGTATTCACCGCGCAGTACCGGGTCGAGGAAGCTGCGGTTAAACATCAGGTCCGCCACGTGCGCCGCTTTGACGTCGGCCGGGTTTTGCGAGCGCGGGTAGGACGGCGTCAGGTTCAACACGATGCCGATTTCCCCCGCGTAATGCCCGGCTCGGTATGCGCGCACCGCCAGCGAATGGGCTAACACGGTGTGATACGCCACGGTAGCCGCCCGACGGAAATCCACCACGTTCGGGTAGTGGAAGTCGTAGAGATAACCGCCCTCAACTGGGACAATTGGCTCGTTGAAGGTAAACCAGTGCAGCACGCGATCGCCAAACAGCTCGAAGCAAATCTGGGCATAGCGGGCGTATGCGTCCACCACGTCGCGGTTTTCCCAGCCGCCGATCTCCTGCATCGCCATCGGCATGTCGAAGTGAAACAGGGTGATAAACGGCGTGATGCCCTGCTCATTCAACTCATCAATGACCTGATTGTAAAAATCGACCGCTTCCGGGTTCACTTCACCGATACCGTCGGGGATCAGGCGCGCCCAGCTAATCGAGGTGCGAAAGCTGTTGTGGTTCAGCTGCTTTAACAGCTGAATGTCCGTTTTCCAGTGCTGATAAAACGTGGAGGTCTGCTGCGGCCCCACGCCGTTGTGAAAACGGTTCGGCTCGCGGGCAAACCAGTAATCCCATGTGGTTTCGCCCTCTCTTGCCCCTTCGGTCTGGAGAGCGGAGCTTGCGCTGCCCCACCAGAAGTTATCGGGAAATGCGTATTTCATGACTCTTCCTCTTTGACTTAATTGCTGGCGGCTTCAGCGTTACCGACGGTCGCCTGAGCTTTCTGCTCTTCGTTTTTGATGAGCGTACGCTCATAGGCACGCAGGAACGGCAGGTACATCAGCGCGGACATCACCATACAGACCAGGCACATCACCACCGGGCTGAGCGCCCAGTTGGCGGCCCACGAGGCACCAATCGGCGCGGGGGTGGTCCACGGCGTTAACGACACAACCTGTGCCAGCCAGCCGAGCTTCGTTGCGCCGTATGCCAGGCAGGCGTTCACCAGCGGAACAAACACGAACGGGATAAACAGCATCGGGTTCATGATGATCGGCGCGCCGAACAGAATCGGTTCGTTGATGTTAAAGAAGCTTGGCACCACGCCCATTTTGCCGATGGTGCGCAGATGGGTCACGCGGCTGCGCAGCAGCAGGAACGCCAGCGGTAGCGTGGAGCCTACGCCGCCAATCAGCAGGTAGTGATCCCAGAATCCCTGCAGGTAAACGTGCGGCAGCGCCGCGCCAGCCGCCAGCGCCGCCTGGTTTGCGGAGAGGTTAGCCATCCAGAACGGGTTCATGATGCCGGTGACAATCAGCGAGCCGTGGATACCCGCAAACCAGAAGATCTGGCACAGCAGCACGGAGAGCAGAATGGCGGGCAGGGAGTCAGAGGCGGACACCAGCGGTTCCAGCAGGTGCATGATCGCCTGCGGAATGATCATTCCGGTCTGCGCTTCAATGAACAGGTTCAGCGGGTGCAGCGTGCCGATCACCACCATCACCGGGATCAGGATCTCAAACGAACGCGCCACGCCGGTCGGGACTTCTTTCGGCAGGCGAATGGTCACGTTGTTCTGCTTCAGCCACGCGTAAACGCGGGTGGCGTAAATTGCGGTGATCAGCGCGGTGAAGATGCCCTGGCCGGAGAGGTACTGTGTGGAGATCTTACCGTCGGCATAGGGTGCGGCGACCAGCAGGAAGGCCATAAAGGCCAGCAGGCCGGACATCACCGGGTCGAGGTTGAACTGACGCCCCAGGCTTGCCCCAATCCCCACCGAGATGAAGAAGGTCATGACGCCCATGCTGAGGTTAAACGGCAGCATCAGCTGCTCGCGATAGGTCTGGGAGAAATCCAGCCAGCCGCGGGCAAAGCTGTTGGTGGTATCCGCCGAGAACGGCGGGAAGATGAACACCAGCATAAACGAGCCGATGATCATAAACGGCAGCGCGGCGGTAAATCCGTCGCGGATTGCAATCACATACTTTTGCTGACCCAGCTTCGCGGCCAGCGGGGTAATTGACTGCTCAATCACCGCGACCATGGATTGATATAACGAACTCATGTGAACACCTTTTAGTGTGCCGCTTCGATGAGCGACAGAGCATAGTCCAGTACTTTATCGCCACGCTGCATGCCGTAGTCCATCATGTCGATGGGCTGTACCGGAATGCCTTGCGTCGCCGCCTTGTCTGAGAGTGTCTTTAACATGTATTTCACTTGCGGTCCGAGAAGGACAACCTGGTATTGCGGAAACTGCGTATCAAATTCGGAAACACCGTACGCATCAATCTTCACCGGCAAACCACGTTCTTTCGCGACATCGACCATTTTGCTGACCAACAGGCTGGTGGACATCCCGGCAGAGCAGCACAGCATAATCTTGAACATCGACAACCATCCTCTAAATGTAAAAAGTTATTGCGAGGATGATTGGACATCATACGGAAACCGGTTTCCATTCATAAAAGACAGAAGTGTGACAACCATCAAGAAGCTGTGCTTATGGGGCTTATTACCACGATCTGCATCACGGAATTTGGCAGTTATGACGTCATTTTGAGTGGGAATGGAAAATCGGTTTCCATGAAAAACGGAAACGGATATACTCCGTACTGGCTATAATGTGAGCCGTAGCGGTAATGGAATTTGCAGGCGTGAAGTTGGCCTGCCAGGGGAGAGAGATGTCTACAATCAACGATGTATCACGTCTGGCCGGGGTGTCCAAAGCCACGGTATCACGGGTGTTGAGCGGGTCACGCGGCGTAAAGGAAGCCAGCCGTCAGGCCGTTCTGAAAGCGGTGGATGAGCTGAACTATCGTCCTAACGTGATTGCACAGTCGCTGCTAAGCCAGTCGACGGGCTGTATTGGCGTGATTTGCGCGCAGGAAAACATTAACCAGACCACCGGTTATCTGTACGCGCTGGAAAAACAGCTCAGCCAGCACCAAAAACATCTGCTGCTGCGCTTCGCGCATAGCAAAGCGGAAGTGATGCACGCCCTTGAAGAACTCTCCTGCGGGCTCTGCGATGATATCCTGGTGATTGGCGCCCGTTTTCCGCTGGACGTGGATATGGAAAACGTCATTCTGGTCGACTGTATGGAGTCTGATAACGCCAACAGCATCCAGTTCGATCACGCGTTTGCCGCCGAAACCGCCTGTAACTACCTCACCAGCCAGGGGCGTCGCCAGATTGCGCTGATCCACCCGCACGGCAGCGGTTTTGCCGACCAGGTGCTGCTCGGCTACAAGCACGCGCTGGAGAAAAATTTCCTGCCCTTTAATCGCAACCTGGTCTTTATGGACGCCACCTCCTCATCCGTTGCGCTGCAGGAGCTGCTGAACAACGCCAGCACCCTGAATTTCAACGCGCTGCTGGTGGCCGATGAGCAGGAAGCCCAGCGGGTGATCCCACAGCTGCAGGCGTTTAATAAATCGGTGCCGGACGACATCATGGTCTTCAGCCTGGGGGGATCGCTGCATCTGCCGGGTATTCCGGTGATCCCGGCAATTGAATATTCCATGGATGCCATGGCGGCGCGGATTGTGAGCTGGCTGACGGAGAAAACGCAGATGCTGGGGTCGTACGTGCTGCGCGGGGATTTAATTATTCCGGATATGCGGAAGCGTTAAACGTGTGATGTAGGCCGGGTAAGCGCTGCGCCACCCGGCAAGCAGCATTCAATAGTCTTCCATACAATCCACCTGACTGACGGCATCCCAGTAGGCGTCCAGATTGTCGCGCTTTACGGCGGTGATGGCGTTTTTGATCAGCAGCTGGTTGGCCTCCGACGACAAAATCATTGCCTGCCAGGCCTTATCGCTCTGCTTTTTCTGTGGCGTGCAGGTTTTCTTCACATCTTTCAGAACCTGCTGTTTTATCTGGGCGTCTTTCGCCGGATCGTCCTTCTCCTGAGCGTGGACAAACGCGGCGAATAACAGGCAAACGAGCAGGCAGACCAGGTGCGCAGCTTTCATCGAAACCTCCAGTTAACGTCACATGCTTCCCATGAAATATATCGTTACATTCAGTGTAGCGATTCCAGCCGAAAGTATGATTTTCTCTTTTCTGCGCATGAGAATCGCCCACCGATGAGGTTACTGGATCCCGCCGCCCAGCGACTGCCACAGCGTGATGCGGTTTTCCAGGTCGGTTTGCTGCAGCGCAATCAGTGATTCCTGCGCCGACCACAGCGACCGCTGCGCGGTAAGCACCGTCAGATAATCCCCCGCGCCCGCCTTATAGCTACGTGTTGCCACATCCAGCGTTTTTTGCTCCGCCGCGACGTATTCGCGCTGGGCATCCAGCTGCTCGCTCAGGGTTTCACGGCGTGCCAGCGCGTCGGCCACGTCCTTGAACGCGCTCTGGATGGCTTTCTCGTAGGTGGCAATCAGTCCCTTCTTCTCCGCTTCCGCGTAGCGCAGCTGTGCCAGGTTGTTCCCGCCGCTAAACAGCGGCAGGGTGATGGACGGTGCAAACGACCAGACCTTCATCCCGTGGCTGAACAGGGAGGAGAGCGAATCGCTGCCGACGCCCGCGCTGGCGGTGAGCGAGATGGTCGGGAAGAAGTTGGCACGCGCCGCGCCGATGTTGGCGTTGGCGCTCAGCAGGTTATGCTCGGCCTCCTGAATATCCGGGCGACGCAGCAGCGCGCTGGAGCTGACGCCCGCCGGGATCAGCGTGATGGCATTATCGCTCAGGCTCTCCAGCGTGCCGGGCAGCAGGTTCTCCGGCACCGTATCACCCGCCAGCAGATTGAGGGCGTTTTTGTCCTGCATCACCAGCGTCTGGTAGCTCGCCACGCTGGCGCGCGCCTGCTGGTAAACCGCCATCGCTTCACTGACGTCCGTCGCCGCCGCCACGCCGACGTCCTGCTGGCGCTTCACAATCTTGAGCGAGTTCGCCGCGCTCTCCATCGTGGCTTTCGCCAGCGCCAGGTTGCTGTTATCCGCCGCCAGCGTCACCCAGGCCGTGGTCAGCTCGCTAACCATCGTCAGGCGCGTATTCTGCGCGGTGAATTCGCTGGCAAGCCAGGTTTCACGCGCGGCGCGGGAGAGGCTCTGGTTGCGGCCAAACAGATCCAGCTCGAAGCTGGAGACCGCGCCGTTGGCTTCGTCGCTGGTGGTCACGCCGCTTGCCAGCGTGCGGCTGCGGGTGTGGCTCAGCTCGGCGTCCACCGTCGGGAACAGGGACGAGCGCGTTTCACCGTACTGGGCGCGGGCGGCGTCGATATCCGCAATCGCTTTTTGCACGTCGCGGTTGCTGTTAAGCGCCATCGTCACCACGCTTTTCAGCCGTGCGTCGTTCATCACCTGCTGCCACTGGCTCACCACGGCGGTGGCTTCGCCGTGCGCGCCGGGTAAGGTTGCCGGGACGGGGGCGTCCGGGCGTTGATACGTTGGGTCTAACGACACACAGCCTGCGCTCAGCAGGGCTAACGCTAAAATTGATACACGAAACATTATGACCTCCGGTTTGCGTGCTTACCGGAGAACAGACGTTTCACCAGTACAAAGAATAAAGGGACGAAGAAAATCGCCAGCAGCGTCGCAGCCAGCGTCCCACCGATAATGCCGGTACCGATCGCCACGCGGCTGTTGGCACCTGCCCCGGTTGCCACGGCCAGTGGCGTCACCCCTGCGATAAACGCCAGCGAGGTCATGATGATCGGACGCAGACGCGTCTGAGCGGCACGCAGCGCGGCGCGCGTCAGGGAGTACCCTTCAGCGACTTTGGCTTCGGCAAATTCCACAATCAGGATGGCGTTCTTCGACGACAGGCCGATGGTGGTCAGCAGCGCCACCTGGAAGTAGACATCGTTGTTCAGGCCGCGCAGGGAGGCGGCGACGGCCGCGCCCAACACGCCAAGCGGGATCACCATGATGACCGAAATCGGTACTGACCAGCTCTCATACAGCGCTGCCAGGCACAGGAACACCACGAGAATGGAAAGGGCATAAAGGCTCATCGCCTGACCGCTCGCCAGTTTTTCCTGCAACGACAAACCGCTCCACGCCCAGGTGCTGCCGGACGGCAGGCTGTTTGCCAGCTGCTCCATTTTACTCATCGCCGTGCCGGAACTGGCGCCGCTGGCGTTTTCGCCCTGAATTTCATACGCCGCCGAGCCGTTGTAGCGCACCAGGCTTTCCGGGCCGTATTCCCAGCGGGTTGTGGCGAAGGCGGAGAACGGGGTCATGGTGCTGTCGCTGCCGCGCACATACCATTTGTTGAGATCCGACGGCACGGCGCGATAGTCGCTGTCGCCCTGGATGTAGACCTTTTTCACGCGGCCGCGATCGATAAAGTCGTTCACGTAGGTCCCGCCCCAGGCGCTGGAGAGGGTGTCGGTGACGTCGCTCAGGGACAGCCCCAGCGACACGGCCTTGTTGTTGTCGATATCGACCTGAAGCTGCGGCATCTGCGGCAGATCGTTGGCGCGCACGGCGTGCAGCGAGCTGTCCTGGTTGGCTTGACCAATCAGCTGGTTACGCAGTTTCAACAGCGCGTCGCGGTCGGTGCCGCCGCTGGCCATCAGCTCAAAGGTAAAGCCGTTGCTCTGGCCCAGACCGTCCACCGCAGGCGGCGTCATGGCAAAGATGGTCGCATCGCGGATGGTGCTCAGCTCCTGCGTGGCGCGCAGGGCGATGGCCTGAGCGGTATTCTCATCGCCTTTACGCTCTGACCAGTTTTTTAGGGAGACAAACGCCATCCCGGCGTTCTGGCCGCTGCCGCTGAAGCTGAAGCCTTCAATGGTGAAGATCACATTGGTGTTGGCTTTCTCTTTGGTGAGGAACCACTCGCGCACCTGGCGGCTGACTTCGGCGGTACGCACCGTCGTCGCGCCGGCTGGCAGGGTGTACTGCACCATGATTTCGCCCTGGTCTTCCGTTGGCAGGAAGCTGCCCGGCAGCTTAAGCATGGCGAAGCCCATCGCGCCACAGAGCAGGGCGTAGATGACCAGCATGCCGCCGGAGCGGCGCAGGGCCCGCAGCACCTTGTTCTGATAGCCATGCTCGGTCCTGCTATAGAAGCGGTTAAACGCGCCGAAGAAACCTTTCTTGTGCGGAGCCGTGTGGCTCAGAATTGAGCCGCAGAGCGCGGGCGTCAGGGTCAACGCCACCACCACGGAGAGGAACATCGCCGAAATGATGGTGACCGAGAACTGACGGTAAATCACTCCGGTGGAGCCGCCGAAGAAGGCCATCGGCAGGAATACCGCAGAGAGCACCAGCGCAATGGCGATCAGCGCACCGGAGATTTCGCCCATCGATTTCTCGGTGGCTTCCCGCGCGGGCAGGCCTTCGTCGCGCATAATACGCTCGACGTTTTCCACCACCACGATGGCGTCATCCACTAAAAGCCCTATCGCCAGCACCATCGCAAACAGCGTCAGGGTGTTGATGGAGTAGCCGAACAGCGCCAGCACGCCGAAGGTGCCCAGCAGAACGACAGGCACCGCCAGCGCCGGGATCAGCGTCGCGCGGATGTTTTGCAGGAACAGGTACATCACCACCACCACGAGGATAATGGCTTCGAACAGGGTCTGAATCACGTCCTCAACGGAGATCTTGATGAACTCTGTGCTGTCTTTAGGGTAGGCCACGTCGTAGCCTTCCGGCATCGACTTTTTGAACTCAGCAATCTTGTCTTTTACCGCCGTCGCAGTGTTGAGCGCGTTCGCACCCGGTGAAAGCATGACCGCCATACCTGCCGCCGGGTGGCCGTTGAGCTTCGCGGTGGCGGTGTAATCTTCGCTGCCCATCTCCACGCGGGCGACGTCGCTGATGCGCACGACCGCGCCGTTGGACTGGCTCTTCACAATGATGTTTTTAAACTGATCGACCGTTTGCAGGCGCGACTGGGCGCGGACGGTGGCGGTCAGCTGCTGGGCGTTCGACGAGGGCAGCGCGCCGATTTTACCGGCGGAAACCTGCACGTTCTGGGCTTCAATCGCGCTCTGCACGTCGGACGGCATCAGCGAGTAGGACGCCAGCTTCGCCGGGTCGAGCCAGATGCGCATGGCGTATTCCGCCCCGAACACCTGCAGGCTCCCGACGCCCTCCACGCGCGCCAGCGGGTCCTGCATATTGCTCACCAGCCAGTCGGCAATATCCGAGCTGCTGGCGGTGTCGGTTTTGTCGTACACGCCCATGATCAGCAGGAAGTTGCTCTGCGATTTCTCGACGGTAATGCCGGACTGCTGCACCTCGGTCGGCAGACGAGATTCCGCCTGCTGAACCTTGTTCTGCACCTGCACCTGCGCGGTGTCAGGGTCGGTTCCCTGCTCGAAGGTGACGTTGATGCTTACCGACCCGTCCGAGCTGCTGGTGGAGGTGAAGTAGAGCAGGTTATCCAGCCCGGTGAGCTGCTGCTCGATCACCTGCGTCACGCTGTTTTCCAGCGTCTGCGCGGAGGCACCGGTGTAGGTGGCGGAGATCTTGATCGACGGCGGGGCGACGTCCGGGTACTGCGCGACCGGCAGCGAGCGGATCGCCAGCATCCCGGCGAGCATGATAAGAATGGCTATAACCCAGGCAAAGACCGGGCGACGCACGAAGAAACGTGAAAACATCAGGCGTTTCCTCCGCTGGCTTTCATCTCTTCGGCTTTCACTTCCTGCCCGGCGGTCACTTTGTCAGTACCCTCCACAATCAGCTTATCGCCCGCCTTCAGGCCGCTCAGCACCAGCCATTGGTCGCCGTAGGTGTCGCCCGTTTCCAGCTGACGCTGCTCGACCTTGTTGCTGGCATTCACCACCAGCGCGGTAGCGGTGCCTTTGGCGTCGCGGGTGATGCCCTGCTGCGGTGCCAGGATCGCGTCGTTCATGATGCCTTCATCCACTCTGGCGCGGACAAACATCCCCGGCAGGAGCTGATGCTGCGGGTTCGGGAAGACGGCGCGCAGCGTGACGGAGCCGGTTGATTCATCCACCGCCACTTCGGTTAACGCCAGGCGGCCTTTTTCACCGTAGGTGCTGCCGTCTTCGAGGATTAACGACACGCTTAGCGTATCGCTATTGGTGGCAAGGGTTTGCTTGCGTAAACGCAGCAGATCGGCGCTGGAACGCGTGAGATCGACGTACATGCTGTCGAGCCCGCGAATGGTGGCGAGCGCGGTATCCTGCTGCGCGGTCACCAGCGCGCCGGGGGTGACGGAGGAGATGCCGATACGTCCGGCAATCGGTGCGGTCACGGTGGTCCAGTTGAGGTTAATGCGCGCGCTTTCCTGCGCGGCCTTCTTTGACTCGACGCTGGCCTTGTCCTGTGCGCAGGTGGACTGCGCGTCCTCTGCGTCCTGACGCGACACGCCGTCATCTTTTACCAGCTGCGCATAGCGCTTAGCTTTCTGGCAGTCGGCCTGCACCAGCGCCTGCGCCTGCTTCAGCGCGGCGGCGGCTTCATCGTAGGCGGCGCGGTAGCTGGAAGGGTCAATTTGATACAGCGCCTGTCCGGCCTTGACCGTATCGCCTTCGGTGAAAAGCCGCTTCTGGATAATGCCGCCTACCTGCGGGCGCACTTCGGCGCTCATGGCGGCGGTGGTGCGGCCCGTCAGCTCGCTGACGACGGAAACAGGCTGGCTCATGAGCGTGACAATCCCGACATCCGGAAGAGGACGCTGGGGAGCAGATGTTTGCGCATTATCGCACCCTGTCAGGAGGAGTAATGCCGCGATGGAGGTTGTTATGGTTTTCATAATCTTTTTCCAGGGTGAACGATGCCTGCCCTGTTAATCGCTTAACAGGGAGGAGGGCTATTTAAAGGCACAGCGATACCGCATCTCTGGCTGAGCCAGAAATGTAAAAAAGGGGAATTACTTATTCCCGCTAATTATTCATATGCGATTACTTCGCAGAGAAAAGCATATTTAAAATATCCTGATAAAGAGGTTCTAATTGTTCTGACGGTACTTTTAACGGCGCGAGTCGACGGTAAATCGTTCCTTCGATCATCACGGCGGTAATCTCCACGCAGCAGCGAATATGCTCATCGCTCAGGTGGGGGAACTGCTTTTTCAGGTGCTCGCAGGCGTTGGTAAACATGCGCGATTCGGCTTCGATCAGCATGGCGGCAACCTGAGGATTACGCGTGGCCTCGGCGGACATTTCCAGCATCAGCGCATCGTCATCCTCGTTGAGCGTTTGCCGCCAGGCGAGGGCCTGCGGCATCCCTTCTACCAGCGTTTTGCCCTGCATCTCCTCGATGCGCGAGTCGATGATACGGCGGATCATCTCTTCAATAATCGCGTCTTTGTTGCTGAAATAACGGTAAATTTGTCCGACGCTGAGCTTCGCCTCGCTGGCAATCTGCGACATGCTGGCGGCGTGAAACCCGCTGGCGCGAAAGCAGCGGCGCGCGGCGGTGATGATCTCGTCCTGGCGCAATTTTTGTCGTTCTTCCAGCTTTGTGCTCATCGTCGGCTACCGTGTAAAAGTGAGAATGATCGTTCTCATTATACGTTTTAGGTGTGTATTGGAAAGGCTTTTTTTATTTACATATTGAATGAATATTTCCTGGATTAAACAATGGAGGAAATAAGGAGTTTTTATGAAGGTTAAGCTGTGAGATATTCAGATTGCGCTGAAAATAAGGAGAACAATATGCAGTTGAGCATCACTAAAAAAGTCACACCCGAAGAGAAAGAAGAGTTATTTGTGGGATTAAGAGCTTACAACGCCCAGTTTTTAGATATGACGAACTTTAGTGGTGATGTTGGCGTTTACATGCGAGACGATAATGGCGCAATGCTGGGCGGATTAATCGGCGTGCGCAAAGGTGACTGGCTGAATATTGACTATCTCTGGGTGAGCGACACCGTGCGGGGAACCGGCGTGGGCAGCCAGCTCATCAAAACGGCAGAAGATGAAGCCCGACGCCAGGGCTGCAAGCACGCGCTGGTCGATACTGCCAGTTTCCAGGCGCGCCCGTTCTATGAAAAACAGGGCTACCGGCTGCAGATGTCGCTGCAGGATTACCCCTATGCGGGCATGCAGCGCCACTATCTGGCAAAGGCGCTTTAACCGCCGATCCCGGTGCCGATTACGGCAAGCGCATGACGGACAATGATTTCCGGCGAGAGGGATTTTAGCCTCTCGTCATTGCGCATGCGTGAGAACGGCACCAGCACCAGGCTCAGCAAGGTGGTAAACAGCAGCTCCGGTGCCAGCGCCTGATTCAGCTTCCCTTCCTGCTGCCAGCCTTTGATGGTGGTAAGCGTCGCCTGATACTTCTCGTCACCAAACCGCGCCTGAAGATGGGTGCGCAGTACCGGCATTTCGCCAATCACCTCCTGCATCCACAGCGGTGCAAACCAGTGATACTGTTCCGCCAGTTCGGCCAGCACTTTAACCATTTCCGTCAGGGCGTTCACCGGCGAATCCCGGTTATCGGCGAAAATCGTCCCGATCCGCTCGCGTAACGGCAGGAAACGCTCCTCAATCATCGCATCCAGCAGTTGCTCTCGGGAGTTGAAGTAATAGTGCAGCATCGCGGGCGTGACGCCCGCCTCTTTGGCAATAGCATTGAGGGAGGTATTGGCGATCCCCTGACGGGAAAAGAGGTTCAGGGCGATATCCAGCAGCTGTTCGCGGCTGGCGGTGACACGTTTACCCCCGCGAGGGCGGCCGGGGCGGCGCGGTTCAGAATTGTCTTTTAATGCTGGCATGACCACGGTGCCTCTTGATCTTATTCATCACTTCCACAAATATTAATTATGCGATTAATTAATTTCAAGCGATCTCTTATGGAATCCGACGTCATGAACCCACCCGCGCAAAAAGCGCCGTCGATTAAGCTGCTGTTCAGCGCGCTGCTGCTGGTGATGCTGCTTTCTGCGCTTGATCAAACCATCGTCTCTACCGCGCTGCCTACCATTGTCGGTGAGCTGGGCGGCCTGGATAAGCTCTCCTGGGTAGTGACGGCCTATATCCTCAGCTCCACCATCGTGGTGCCGCTGTACGGTAAATTCGGCGATCTGTTTGGCCGCAAAATTGTCCTGCAAATCGCCATTGTGCTGTTCCTCGTGGGCTCCGCGCTGTGCGGGCTGGCGCAAAACATGACCCAGCTGGTGCTGATGCGTGCCCTGCAGGGGCTGGGCGGCGGCGGCCTGATGGTGATCAGCATGGCCGCCGTGGCAGACGTGATCCCGCCAGCCGATCGCGGGCGCTATCAGGGGCTGTTTGGCGGCGTGTTTGGCCTGGCGACGGTCATCGGGCCGCTGATCGGCGGGTTTATTGTCCAGCACGCATCCTGGCGCTGGATTTTCTACATCAACCTGCCGCTGGGGCTGTTTGCGCTGCTGGTAATAGGTGCGGTATTTCACGGCAGCGCGCGGCGCAGCAAGCACGAGATTGACTATCTGGGGGCGATTTACCTCAGCATGGCGCTGCTGTGCATCATCCTGTTTACCACCGAAGGCGGCACCGTTCGCCCGTGGAGCGACCCACAGCTGTGGTGCATTCTGGCCTTTGGCCTGACGGGCATTGCCGGGTTTATCTATGAGGAGCGGCTGGCGTGGGAGCCGATTATTCCGCTGTCGCTGTTCCGCGACCGCAGCTTCCTGCTCTGCAGCCTGATTGGCTTTATCATCGGTATGTCGCTGTTTGGCTCAGTGACCTTCCTGCCGCTGTACCAGCAGGTGGTGAAAGACGCCACGCCAACGCAGGCCGGTTTGCAGCTCACTCCGCTGATGGGCGGGCTGCTGCTGACCTCGATTATCAGCGGGCGGATCATCAGCCGTACCGGGAAATATCGCCTGTTCCCGATCCTCGGCACGCTGCTTGGCGTGGTGGGGATGTTTTTACTGACGCGCATTTCAATCACGTCGCCAACCTGGCAGCTTTATCTGTTCACCAGCGTGCTGGGCATGGGGCTGGGACTGGTGATGCAGGTGCTGGTGCTGGCGGTGCAAAACAGCGTGTCGGCGGATCAATACGGCGTAGCCACCTCTGGCGTCACGCTCTTCCGTTCCATTGGCGGGGCCATTGGCGTCGCGCTGTTTGGCGCGGTATTCACGAATATTCTGCAATCGGGGCAGATGGACAGCCTTCCGGAAGGCGCGGAACTGCCGCGCGAGCTGAACCCGACCGCCATCCATCATCTGCCAGACGCCCTGAGGCTGGACTACCTTGATGCGTTCGGCTCGGCCATTCACGCGGTGTTCCTGCTGGCGGCAGGGATTATGGTGCTGGCGTTTGCGCTGTCGTGGTTTTTACGGGAAGCGCCGCTGCGTCGGCAGGCGTGATGCCCATCGCCCGGTGGCGCTTTGCTTACCGGGCCTACAACACCTCCGCGCGTAGGCCGGGTAAGCGCAGCGCCACCCGGCAATAGACCGCATATAACTTATCCTTCTTATTGATTCCTTTTCGTTTTTTAGCGCGCCGTCGCGTTGTCGATATAGTCTTCAAAACGTCTAACAAAAGGAACTGTCTCGTGAAACTTCGACTGGGTGCGCTTCTCCTGACTGGCCTGCTGCTCGCGGGCTGTGACCAAAGCAGCAATGATGCCAAACACATTAAGGTCGGCGTGATTAACGGTGCCGAGCAGGACGTGGCGGAAGTCGCTAAAAAGGTGGCAAAAGAGAAATACGGTCTGGACGTCGAGCTGGTGGGCTTTAGCGGATCGCTGCTGCCCAACGATGCCACTAACCAGGGAGAGCTGGATGCCAACGTCTTCCAGCACCGCCCGTTTCTCGCAGAAGATAACAAGGCGCACGGCTACAAACTGGTTGCCGTTGCAAACACCTTCGTCTTCCCGATGGCTGGCTATTCCCGCAAGATTAAATCGGTGAATGAACTGAAAGACGGCGCAACGATTGCCATTCCTAACGACCCAACCAACCTCGGTCGCGCGCTGCTGCTGCTGCAAAAAGAGAAGCTGATTGCCCTGAAGCCGGACGTTGGCCTGCTGCCGACGGCGCTGGATATCACCGCAAACCCTAAAAATCTGAAGATTATGGAGCTGGAAGGCGCGCAGCTGCCGCGCGTGCTGGACGATCCGAAGGTGGATATCGCCATTATTAGTACCACCTACCTCCAGCAAACCGGCCTGTCGCCGGTTCACGATAGCGTCTTCATAGAAGATAAAAACTCGCCGTATGTGAACATTGTCGTGACGCGTGAGGACAAGAAAGATACGGAAAACGTGAAGGAATTCATACAGTCGTATCAGTCGCCTGAGGTGGCAAAAGCGGCCGAAACGATCTTCAACGGCGGCGCGGTGCCAGGCTGGTAAAGCCACCGGCTTTTACGCCGTCACGCTGGCGTCTACCCGGCTTTCCGGCCAGAGAAAACCCTGGCCAAACCGGGCTCCCGACGCGCGGGCTCGCTGCAGATCCTGCGCGGTTTCAATCCCTTCAACCACGACAGCTCTGGCAATGTTATCTCTGACGAAGTGAACGAATGCGTCAAACCGGGAAGCGGCGTTGAGCTCTGAGCGGTCAAGCTTGATGCCGTCAACCGGCAGGGCAAGTCGCGCATAGTCGTCTGCCAGCTCGTACGTCAGGTCGTCCAGCCAGATTTTCCAGCCCGCCGCCTTAAGCCGGTGCAGGTTTTTGTGGATGCCGTGTTGCTCCGCGGTACTCATGCGGGTCAGGGTTAGCGGGTCCTGAATCTCAATCGTTAAGCGCTGCTGGTGGCGTAGGGCCAGCAACAGCTCGATGGCTTTGGGGTCAAGCAGCCGAGCGGCCGGAAAATTTAGCCAGTACTGGCCTTTGTCCGGCCTCCGTAACAGCGTGTTGGCCTGCCAGAAAAAGATTTGCAGCGCACAGCGGGCGGGCAGCGAAGCGAAGAACACCTCCAGATTGACGTTGTGGATCTCCACAAGAACCTCATGCGCCACGGCCTGGCCGGAATGAAAATCCACTAAAGGCTGAAACCGCAGCCCCGTAATGGTATGCAGCATGGGAGAGGGTAGAACGGTGTACATGACGAGACCCTGAGAAAAAAAGGTTCCCGCGGACACGGGAACAAAGGCAAACGACACACGGTCGGGAAGTTAATTCAAGATCCAGCGAATGCTCTGATAGAACGAGGGGCCCCGGACGGCCTTGAGCTTATTCATGGCGTTGTTTTTGTAGAAATAGACCAGCCTGACGTTACAGCCCAGCTGGCGGGCAATTTGCTTGGTTTTCAGGTTACATGAGTAGCCCCGAAGCACGCTGGCTTCCTCATTAGAGAGCCTTGCAGGGCGCTGTCGCGTCGTAATGCTTACGTTGTAATGGTTTAACGCCTTTGGCGTCTGGCTCATCAGGATTTGCCACATCGCCTTGATGTCCCCCAGCGAAACGCGCTTATTGATGACGCCATCAACATGCTTAAACTTCAGGAAACCGGCAGATAACGAGTAGATATAGATCCTCGCATCAGGCTGTATTTCTTTCATGCGCAGGATGTCTTCATTTGGCGTAATCACAAAGCTTCCGGTATTCAGCGGATCGTAAATCACGATATCCCACGTCCGTTCGCTGAGAAGAAAATCTTCAATATTTCTAAACCCATGGAAAATAACATCCCGATGCTCGTCAGGTTCGCGGTTACCAAGATATTGCAGGCCAATCATTGTGAACTCGCAACTATCAACAACGGCCACATATATTTTTTCTTTCATGGTCATTCTCCTTTAGCTAAGCACCAGGTCCCTGTAAGCAAAACGGTCATTCGAATGGAGTGGTCACCCGTTAATTGGTGGTGGGATGATGCGTAAAAGGTATGCCAGAGGAACATATCGAGTAAAGAGGATGTTTTTTATTAGAGGGAAATAAAATTCAAAAAATATTTTAATGTCAGAACCAATATGTTTAATCTTCTTATAATATTGCAAACAGGTTTTTATGCTGAAAAATAACGAAAGTTAAGATTTGGTCTGGTTCGGGATGGCCGTGCAGGCCGGTTTTTGCGTGGGTTATGCCTCTTTCGGTCCCGGAAATCCTTACCTCAGGCTATTGTTTTCCCCCGTTGCGGATTTTTATCGGCCCAGGCGTTAAAATCCTGGCGGGAATAAGTTGTGAGCGTGGTTTTATTAAATTACTATCTCTCTCCTTTATTCGCGTTAACAATGAAATAATATGATTTATTCTGAATTAACCGTCAGGGTTATTGTGTTTTATCGGGTCAATATTCTGCAGGAGATGATAAGCGATGCGCTGCAGAAATTACTGCCTGAATATTCCCTGCACATATCGATAGTTGAATCAACAGAGCAGCTCTTTGATGCGATTATCGATCGCCAGGTCGATATAGTGATAACGGAGTTCAGCTATCTGTTTAATCATAACGCCTGGGGAGTGCAAACCAGTAACAGGCTTAATATGTTGTGTCATACGCATAACGTAAAGCGCGTGCTTTTTGTTCCGGAACTACAGTACGGGCTATTAAAAAAAGTGCTGGAGATGAAGTACGAGCTGACGCTTTCTCTGCAGGACGAGCCCGGGGAGCTGAAAACGGAATTACGGGCGCTGCTGACGACAGAGGACGTTAAGCCGCGGATCTCATCCTTTCTGAAGGGGATGATGCGCGCCGGCGCGCGCTCGCGCTCGGTGCTTTCCGCCCGGGAATGGGAGGTTCTTCATCTTATTGTGGAAGGCTACACGGTGACGGAAATTGCCCAGCTGCGAAGCCGCTCTGCCAGTACCATCGCCACCCAAAAGCACAATGCGATGAAGAAGCTCAACCTCGCCAACCACAGTGAACTGATCAGGTACCTGCAGATGGCGGGGAAAATCGGGAACTAAGCGATGATGTTCCGGACTGCGTATTACGGATAGATAATATTCAGCGTGGCCGAGGTATTCAGCTTGCCCTGGGTGACTTTCCCCGGCGCCCAGACATAATACGACGCCGCCATCGGCAGGGTGAAGGTCTTGTTTAGTGCCCCGCCTGCCGCCACGCTAAACAGCAGCGTGGCGTTTCCACGGCTGGTGGTGGAGGTTGAGAAAACAACCGGCAGCTGCGGGTTGTTCCGCTGAATCAGCCGCAGGCCAACGCCCTGCGCGGCGCTGCTGCTGGTATCAACCAGTACCGAGCTGTCGGTAGAGAGCAGCTGATTGCTGGAGAGGAACATCTCGATGGCCCGGTCAGAACTGCCGTTCGCGCTCAGGTTCTGGCAGCTCATGTTAAGCGTGAAGGGGGTCAGCCCAGGCTGAGAAGAGGCGCTAAGCTGGGGAATGCCGAGCGTAGGCAGAGTCACCGTCAGCCCCGCGTTGTCAAACGAGCAGGTCGTCAGCTTCGGCGCATATTTAATGGTCATCGGCTGACCAAACATGTCGCGGTTATCGTATGGCCACTTAAAGCCGTTAAATAGCCACTGCACAATTTTCACCAGCTGGTTTATCGGCCAGGTAATGATCTCCCACAGCGACATGCCGCTCATATCGCTGACGAACAGCACGTCGCTCATGGTCGCCGTGTCGCCCGTAAGGGTGGTGCCGCTCTGGTTTACCAGCGTAAAGCGCACGGTGAAAGGGGTATTCAGCTCTGAAGCCGTATGGTTACCGCTGGCGGCCAGCGTCTTGTTGGGATGCGTGCTGGTGATCTCCGCCCGCACCATATATTTATTGTTACTGAAGCCCAGAATGGTGGCGTAGTTACTGTCGGTCGAGAGGATCGGCGTGTAGGAAAACTCGCTGTTGCCGGTTGAGCAGTTGAACGATCCGCTGTACTGGGTGGTGAAGCTTCCGGTCCAGGTTGGCGTGGCCGGCGTGAGCTTATCCGACAGGTCGACGCTGATTGGCGGGCCATAGGAAATGCTGCCTCCGGAGCAGGTGGCATAGCTTGCCCCGCTGACGCAGGCGAGAAACAGAAAGGTCAGTAACCGTATCATGTTGATGTTCCGTTAGTTATGGCAAACAGAAGGCGGGCTTTCCAGCCCCCACGCCGGTGCGGCGATATTGCAGTTTCCGCCACGCAGGTGGACGTTAAGCGCGCGTGGCGGCTCTTCCGCGCGGATGTAGAGCACGCTGGCCTGGCCGACATACCCCACCGACTCGCCGCGCTCGTTCAGCACTTCGGTACCAAACGGCAGCGGCGCCCCGTCTGGACGGGTGGCGCGAAGCATCCAGGACTGGCGCTGGTCGGTGTCGAAGCGGATGTAATTCACCGCGCCATCGTACGGGGCGACGTTAGCGATGTTGCCGCGCACTTCTGCCCCACGGCTGTTTGCCGTTTCGGACAGGGTAATGGCGTTTTTACGGTACGGCGTGGCGTAAGGGACCAGCGCCACGCCGTCACGGTTGGTCACGATACTTTCATCTCCGTTGACCATCAGTCCTTCCGCCTTAGGGGCATCGACAATCGTCATGGTGGTGCCGGTTTCGTTCGAGGCAAGCAGATGCCACGGCACGGCGACCAGGCTGCCGCGCCCGTTCAGTCCGGTCTGGCGGTAGTCGGAGGACTCGCTGTATGAACCCCCCAGCGTGGCGAAGTTCGAACGGTATGCAGTATTCACGCTGGCCGTGTTGTTCCCGCCCCGGGCATTGCTGCCGGAGAGCGTATAGCTCAGGCGGTTCGACTCCAGCGCGTTGCCGCTTATGCTGATATTGCTCTGCTCATAATGCGAGTCGCTGGCCGTCAGGCTGGAGGTGATCCACGCGTTGTTATCAAACGCTGAGAACGGCAGGCTGAGGGAGAGGTAAAAACGCGTCTCCTCTTCACGCTCGCTGTTGCGCACCCGGCTGGCGGAGACGGTGTAGCTGGCCCGGCCGATGGCGTTGGAATAACCTGCCTGGTATTCGCGCGAGGTTTGCGTGGCGTTCCAGTAGTCGCGCTGCGTGCCGGAGATAAATACCGTGCCCCAGTTATTGAGCAGACGCTGGTTCAGGTTTAGGGTGAAGGTATTTTTAGGCTGCGCGGCGCGCAGGGCATCCCAGGTGCTCATCGTCATCTCCGGGGCGACCCCGAAGCGATCCTTATAGTCGTCATACTGCGCTTTCAGGCGCTGATACCCTTCACGGGAGTAGAGCGCGTCGCTAAAGCTGTAATAGCCTTTTGTGGAATAGCGGTAGGCCGCCAGCGTGAAGTTGGTGGCTGTCGTATCGATAAACTTACTGTACGACACGCGAAAGCTTTGGCCGCTGTCGGTTCTGTCCTGCAGCGTCGTCTTGGCATGGGTGACGTCCACGGAGACCGCGCCGAACGGCAAATTCCAGCCGGTGCCGATAAGCCCGGCCTGATAATTGTCGCTCACGATCGTACCGGTATACCCGGTTATCAGGTTATTAAAGCCATAGCGCAGCGTGGCCTGCAGGAAGGCCGGTTCCGCCTCGACGGTGTTCTGATGGACTTTACCCGCGATCATGCTGTACTCGCTCACGCCCTCTTTGAGCATGCCGGGCACGGCAGAGAAGGGCACCGTGAAGGATTGCTGTGAACCGTCAGCTTCGCGCACGACCACCAGCAGGTCGCCGGCCGACCCGGTCGGCTGAATGCTGTCGAGGGTAAACTGGCCCGGCGGAACGTTTTCCTGATAGATGACGTTGCCGTTCTGGATCACTTTTACCAGGGCGTTGGTGCGCGCCACCCCGTGCACTACCGGCGAAAAGCCTTGCTGCGAGTTGGGACGCATTTTGATATCTGACGCCAGCGAGACGCCGCGCACGCGCAGGGAATCAAACAGATCGCCCGGAATATAAAAGTCACCCAGCGTCAGGTTAGATTTCAGCGCCGCCAGCGGGCGACGCAGGTAGCGGGTATTGTTTTGCCAGCTGCTGTCGCCGCTTGCGGATTTGCGCCAGGTGCTGCTGTCGCGAAACTGCCAGCCCAGCAGGTTGGCACCGGAATCCAGCCCGGCGTAAAAATCATCGTTGGTCTCTTTCGCTGAGCCTTTCGTCCGCGTGTTGTACCAGGTGGTGTTCCAGGAGAGCATGAGCGCCGGGATCCCTTCATCCCAGAACTGAGGCGCAACGTAGCCCTCTTCCGTGTGCAGCACGGCCGCCTGTGGCACGGTGAGCGCCAGGCTCAGGGTGCCGGTATCCGTTTTCACCTCGCCACCCTGAACGAGATCGTGCAGTTGCACCTGTCCCTGAGCAATTGCGGGCGCCGGAATCGCTTTGGTGTTGATCCCCAGCATCAGGGCATCTTTCCATGCAAGGCGAACTTCATCACGCTGTTCGCCATAGGTCACCGTGTAGCGTCCCTTCCAGTCCCCGTTGACGTAAATATCCATCTCCTGCGGGCCGGCAGGCATGGCGTTGTTTTCGTAAAAACGTGACAGATCGGACTCGCCGGATGCGCCAGCAAGCAGGGAAGTATCAAACGATACCGCACCCGATTTATGCGAAAGCAGAAGCGAGCAGACAGCCAACATGCAGAGCCTGTTTTGTTTCAATTTCATGGCGAGTCTTTCCGGTCACTGGCTGATAAGCGTGCGGGTTTTGTAAGCACCCAAATCGTCTACATACATCAGCTGGTAGGTTTGGTCGCGCGTCACCGCGCTTTTGGTTGCCACGGTGAGCTGACCAAATGGCGATACCATCGGTGATTCCTGCAATAATTTGCTTTTACCCTGAGAAATATTGGCAACGGTAATATGGAAAGGGCTCTCATTTACGATGCGGAACTGTTTGCCGCTGGCAATCAGCGTCAGTTTTCCCGTCGCGTCGTCCAGCGTGCCGGTTAACGCGGCCGGGCGGTAAAACATTTTGATGCGAGATTTAATCGCCAGCTGAACGGTATTCTGGTTTTGCACATTTTCCGGCTTCGGTGGAATATCAAGCACGTTCAGGAAAAAGACCGACTCGCGATCGGCAGGCAAATTGGCAGGCAGCTTTTTAATGCGCAGTTGCTGACCATTATGTTCGTTGACCTTCACCACCGGCGGGGATAAAAGAAAAGGTACTTTTGCCGTTTCCGGCGTCGAATTAATATCACCGTCATCGATCCATGACTGCACCAGCGCAGGGGCATCTCCCGTATTGATTAACTGAACAATAACCTCTTTGTTATTCTCAGGATAAAGAACACGCGTGCCATTAATAACAATATTGGCCCATGAGTAGCCCGTGCCGAGCAGCAGGAATGCCAGCAAAATAACCTTACGCATAATGGTAACCTTAAAAACAGGCTCCGCAGAAACGAAGCCTGATTAACTGAAATTACAGGTAGGAAATGGTGTACGTCACGTTAGAGCTCAATGCACCGACCGTTGCGGCAGCGGCATTGGTTTTATAGTAATAAACGTCCAGCGTCAGCGTTTCAGAATCTGGCGCCGCTGCAGTACCCATAATGCTGGTGGTGTAAGCCTGATTGAGCGTAACAGGCGTTGATTTACCCGGCTCCACTAATGCGAAACCTACGTTACGGGCCACGCTTGCGTCACTTTCATTTACGCTGTTATTCAGCAGGTATTTACCGTCGGTAGAAATATTATCGGCGCTGGAGAAGTACACTTTCAGCGGCGTGCCGGTCGTGCCCGCAGCAGGCGTACAGCCCGAGAAGGTTAACGAAATGGATTTTTTATTTTTCGTAATCAGGCCGACCGTGGTTCCGGCATCCTTAACCGAAATTGGGGAGAGGGCGACGGTCATATCCGCGCTTTTTCCGCCATTAATCGTACAGGTGGTATCGGTAATAGCACCGGTAAAGTTAATTACGCCACCTGCTGAGTTATCAGCGGCAATCGCCTGAGTAGAAGCAATGGCTGCGGCAAGCACAGATACGGTCATGATCGTTTTGAGCATGATAAACTCCATAATATTTTGTTTTATATAAAAAAGAATGTTTCCTGGCTACGCAACACACTGTTACCGGCTAGCGGGCATAGCGACCTGAGTACGAGCCTTGACGATATTATGTTGCATCAAAAAGATACATAACAAAACATTATTCCGATTATGTGCATATTATAAGATTATAATCTTGCTATAATGTTTTTTTTAAGATCATAACCTAAACACCTTCATTCGGAGTTCCTGATTAATGAATTAATAATTGTTAATTTATGAAGTTTTCTATGCCGCTTGCTCAAATAATATTTGATGACTTGACCACACACTCTTTAGACCTATTATTGCGGGACAAATACAGTCGTTTATAACAGTGGTGTAATAATCATATGAAGTATCTTATTGATCTCGCAATGCTTTATGAAGTGGACTCCGGTGTGATCATGATTAATGGAGAAGAGGAATCTTCGATTAAGTTATCCAACCAGGCGGCACGGTTGTTATATGAACTTATCATTAATAATGGCAAAACCCTCGACAGGGACGACCTGATTAAGAAAGTATGGGAAGACCGCGGCTTTTCCGGCTCCTCGGTCAGCCTTAATGTCGCCATAAGTGAAATTAGAAAAGCCTTTCGCAGTTTAGGGCGCGATCCTCTGCTGATTAAAACAATTCGTGGTAAAGGGTTTAGCCTGGCCGCACATATAGAACATCACACGGTAAGGCCACCCGTTTCTGCTCCGGAGAAAATCGTGGCGGAGGCGCCCGACGTGGTGACTCAACAGCGAGACCCGCCTGCGCGCCTGCGTCGTCGGGACAGCGGCTTTACCACGCTGTGCGTAATGGCGCTGGTCGTCATTGCCGGCATTGCTGCGCTTTTTTTCTATCAAAACATGCGCGTGGCAGAGCGCCCGAAAGAGTCTGATATCCATCTGCTGGGCAAAATCGATCGCTGTACGGTTTATCTTATCGATAAGGACATGTATCAGCCGCAACAGGCTTACTTTAGCCGGGCCAAAGAGGCCATTATCCGTCAACAAATAGACTGCGAACATCAGGCTGCTGATGCGTATTATTCAAATTTTAAAAAGTCACAGCTGGAAAATGATTTCCTGGCTGTCTGTTATCAGCAGGACAGCGGCGATGGCTATAAAAATTGTACCTCTTACAGAAGCCTGACAGGGAGTTAAGAACATGTCAAAGAGATACCTGAGCGTATTATTGGGTGTAGTACTGCTGCTTTCTGTTATCGCCATTGTCCTGTTTTACCCTGAAAAAAACCAGGAGGAGGGATTTGGCTGCCAGTCAGATACAATTTCCAGGAAAAGCTATTCGTCAGGAGAGTCAACGGGTCTGTCGCTAACGACGTTGCTTCTCTTTAATAGCAGCGATCGTATCACGGTGATCCATAAAGGCGTATTCATCCGCGGAGAGAAGCACTTTTTGATTGACCGCAACTATGTGCTGAATGTTGAGAAAGTGGCTGGCAGTGATATTTACTATATTAAAGGAAAAAAACTGCACAAATCTGATGATGATGCTGCACCGGATGGAATAGTCAATGAGCTGCTACTGGACAATATCGACTTCTTTTATGTTACCCGGGTTAAAAGTCATGCCTGGCTAATTAAAGGGCTGGTGTTGCCTGTAATGATGTGTATGGCCGTACCGACATCCTGATATTACGGCAAAGTAATAAGAATAGATGTTTGTCTATTAATCAAAAAGTCTCAAGTTTATTCATTATGTAACAACAAGATGCAAATGCATTCTGTTTTTTTTCATCCTTTCCCGTAGGCAGGATGAAATTTTCTGTATTGCCTCGTTATTTTTGGGGTGACTATACTCCGCCTCGAAAAAGGGGCTCCCCTTTTTTAAACATCTGGATTCTTTTTTGAAGGACTAAATAAATGAACAAACTGAACGCTATCGTTCTGGGCTCACTGCTGTCACTTTCTGCCCTGAGCGCTGTTAATGCAGCGGAAACTACCGCTTCTGCAACCTGGCAGGCTTCTGCAACGAAAGACAGCGATTCCGATCTGGTTGTCACGCCGACGCGTGCCCTTAACTTCGTTTATAGCGCAAGCTCGAAAGCCTTTAACACCGACACCGGTCTGTTTGATGTGGCTATTCGTGGTGACCACTCTTCAGCGACCAGCTTCAAACTGGAAGCGATTGTTGACGACTCTGACAACACCCTGTTCAGCGTTGGCGGCGAATCAACCAAGCTGAAAGTGGGCGCGCGCTTTGGCGGGACCGATCTGGGCTCAATCGGTGGCACAGTGGGTGCGAAATCAACGGCATGGACGACCCTGGTTGACTCTTCAAACAACACCGGCGTCTCTTCTGGCCTGTGGAACCTGACCACCAGCGCAGGTGCGGCGGCGAATACCGAAGTGACCGGCCAGGACAAATTTGTGTTCTACGTCGATTCTGCACAGGACAGCACCGGTGCGGCGAAAGAGTTCAAAGACCTGACCAACAGCCTGTGGGAAGGTACTGTGTCCGTTGCGTTCCGCGCAACCTGGGGCTAAGAGCTGACAGTTACAGGGGCGTAAGCCCCTGTTTAGGGAAATATCATGTTTAGCCTCAAATCCATCTTCTTCTTTTTACTCTTTGTCTCTTCCTCCGCGCTGGCAATTAATGTGGGCAAAGTCACCACCATTATTCCTGCCGATGCCGACTCCACCGCCAAGGAATTAAAAAACGAAGCGGACAGCGTGCGCATTATTTCCATCAGCGCCCAGCGTATCAGCAGCCCGATGGATGAAGGCATTGTCATTAACCCGGAGAAAATCGACGAACTGCTGCTGACGCCCACGCGCATGGTTATGCCCGCCGGCACCAGCAATATCGTCAAATTTTACTACCACGGCAAGGCCGATGACCGGGAGCGCTACTACCGCGTGACCTTCATTGATGAAGGGGTCAGCGAAGATCTCGATAACGGCTCGCAAAAGAATGGCAAAGGGATGACCCGCGCCGTGGTGAGCACCATTCTGGTGGTACAGCCCCGGAAGAAGAACGTCGATTACGTCTACGTGGCCGGAAAAATAACCAATAAAGGCAATACCGCGTTTCGCGTGAATGCGAGCGGGACATGCCTGAAACCCAACCCGGAATCACCGACCACACCGTGCGTTAAAAACTTCTACCTGATGCCGGGTACCTCACGCGCGATCGACGATATCAACGTTACGGACAGCCATTTTCATCTCGGAATTTGGGACCTGAAACAGTTCATTCCTGTTAAGTAAGGATGCATGGTGAAAAATAAATTAGTGTTGCCGGTGATGATGGCGTGCACATCCGGCCTCCTGCCCGCGTATGCGCATGCTGCCTCCAGCTCCGTGGTTATCGCTAATTACCGTTTTCCCGACTCGCTCTATGCTCTGCTGGAGCAGGGGATCAAAATCCCTGTTTATTTGGTCAATACCCGCCCGAATGCCGCGCAAAAGGCGAGCGGCGCGCGTGACGTGAGCGAATATGTCCGTATTGGCGACGTGACGATTTACGCGAAAGATCGGCAGCTCGGGCTGCGCGACGTGCAGGTCCAGGAGTCTGATAACGGTATTCGTCTGTCGAAAGAGATGCGGACGTTGCTGCAAAGCATCAGCGGCAAACAGTTCGACGAGCAAATGCGTATTCCGGTGAGCGCCGGGTCGGCGTTTGAGCTGGACCAGAAAAAGATGCGTCTGCTGCTGAACCTCTCCCAGCGCGATTACGGGGTCAACATTCGTCCCCGTGAAGTGGATATCGATGCCCCTGAATCAGACGATCTGAGCGGTACGCTCTCCTATAACCTTGGCGCGTATCATACCGAGAGCGGCTACGGCGACAGCTGGTCGTCCGGCTATCTCAACGCCAAAAGCTGGATCTCGATGGGGGTCGATCATCTGCTGGTCGATGGCTCTGGCTACGTTAACGAAAGCAGCAGCGACACCCAGATGAACGCGGTGATGTGGGAACGTGACTATCAGGGCATGCGCTACGCCGCCGGGATGCTGAACGGCTGGGCGATGCAGTCGCTGGCCAGCGTCAGCGGTATTTCCGGTGGCGAAGTGTACGGCGTGTCGGTGGGCAACCAGGCTAACTCGCGCAAGCGGGACAATACCCTCTCCCTGACGCCGGTGGTGGTCTATTTCCCGACGGCCGGGGAAGCCCGTATTCGCCGCGACGGCCAGCTTATTGGCATTCAGCGCTTTGACGTGGGTAACCACGAAATCGACACCAGCGCGCTGCCCTACGGTATCTACAGCGTGGAAGTGGAAGTGGTCAGCGGCAGCCGCACCGTGTCGCGCAGCATGTACACGGTGAACAAACCCTTCAGCAATAACGTGTCGGAGTCGCTGCGCTGGCAGACGTGGGGCGGTATTTATAGCCGCGACAAATCCGTCGTCAACTACAAGAAGTATGCCAAACGGAAAAACGAGCAGGACAACAGCTACTACTACGATTACGACACTAAGCACAAAGACACCATGTCGCTGGTCGGCACCTCCTTCAGCAAGCGCAGCGGGATGATCGACTGGAACGCGTCCGGCTACATGATGCGCGAACACGTGGTCAGCGAACTGTGGGCCTCCCTGAACCTGACCGGGTATTTCTCGGTGAACACCCAGACGATGGCCGCCTCGGACGGCACGTACCGCGCCAACTACGGGGCTAACGTCAGCCTGCCGTGGAATATCGGTTCGGTCTGGTACTCCCACGAGCAGCTCTCCAGCGGCAAGTTCCTCGATATCTATGAAAACAAAGGCAACACGTGGGGCGCATCGTTCAGCCTGCCGTCGTTTGGCCTGCCTTCCGCCGGTAACCTGAGCCTGATGCGGCAGGAAGACGACGTATACCGCTATAAACGCTATCAGATTGACTACTCCCAGGGGCTGTACGCCGGTCGTTACGGCACGGCGCGCCTGCGGGTGGGCATGTCGCGCAATAAGTACGAAGGGTACTACGAAGAGAAAGACCGCTACGTGATGCTCGACTTCGCCATCCCGCTGGGTAACACCGTCTCCGTGGGCGTGTCGCATAACCGCGATACCGGCACGGCGCTCAACGTCAGCGCCAGCCGCCAGTTCGAAGGGGATTACCTGAAGTCGGTCACCGCCAACGTCTCAAGAGCCTTCAGCAGCAACCAGGATCGCACGGTGAGCGGCGGCGGCAGCGTCAGCTTCGACACGCCGTGGAACAGCAACATCCTCAGCGTGCAGAGCGGCACCAGCAAGGGCTGGAACTCCACGCTGACCAGCGACGGCAGCGTCGGCTGGTCAAAAGAAGCGATAGCGGCAGGTAAAGGGACCGACAGCGCAGGGGTGATTGTCAGCACCGGACTGAAGTCCGACGAGTCGCTCACGCTGAAGCTGAACGGCCGCACGGAGCGCATTAAGGGCGATAAAACCTGGCTGTCGTTGCCGGCCTATCAGGCCTATGACCTGGAGGTGATGAACAGCGAAACCGGGACCGAAAGCTATGACATCGGCGCGAATGCCCGTCGGCATATCACGGTCTACCCGGGTAACACGGTGGTGATGAAGCCGCAGGTGAAAAAAATCGTCACCCTGTTTGGTCGCCTTGTCGATGCCAGCGGCAACCCGGTGAGCGCCACGCAAATCAAAAACCACGTCGGGCTGACCCGCACGGAAAACGACGGTCGCTTCGTGATTGACGTGGACAAGAATAATCCGGTGCTCAGCATTGCCACGCCGGACGACAGCGTCTGCGAGGTGCGTCTGGATATCGAGTCCAACCGCGGCGCGCTGTGGCTTGGGGACATCTCCTGCGATAAGGGCGATTTCGTCTGGCAGGAAGCAAAAGGAACGCGGGAACGTGAAGATGAAAAAGATATTCGCTCTTAATCTGCTGCTGATTAGCGCGGCTGCTCAGGCGCAGCAGATGCCCTATTTTGCGATCAACAACCCGGACAACAACGGGACGGGCAACACGGCGGCGCTGTTTAGCCTGAACAGCACCTCAACCGCGTTTTTACACGGATCGCGCGAGTGGCCGACCCTGAGCGCCAAAACCAACAACGGGATTGCCAGCTACATTCCGGACAACAGCTTTACCGGCCCTGCGGGCAGCGCGCTGACCATCAACTTCAGCGTTACCGGCTCCAGCGCCTCGCCGTTCTTTAAGGGCACCGCGTGCTCTTCAAGCTGCGGCACCACGGGCTATTCCGCGGCGACAAGCTATACCGACACCGCTATGGTGGTAAAACCGCCGATCGTCGAACCCGGCACCTCCTATGGCCGCTGGGTGCTGGGGGATCCGTTCTTTAACTATCTGCTCAATGCGGCTCCTGGCAACGAGGTGACCATTACCTCCACGCCGCAGATCACCTCTATCAATAAGGTGACCACCACCAACACGCTGCACAAGGTGGGGACGTTGACCATGACCAACTCGCGGGCGCTGGATCTGGGGATAGACCCGATCAGCGGCGAGGTCACGATTGTGGATGGTTCCACCGGGGCGACCTGCACCAAATACACCCGCAATACGGTGTCGGGCGTGCTCTGTTCGCTGCTGGAATATACTTTCGTTGGCGAAGATATCACCGGCTATAACCCGGGCCTGGCGCTGACGTCATCCCGCGTAAACGGCGTGCTGCAGTCGCACATGAGCGGCGGAACGGGTCTGGCGGCGGAAATCACCTTCGACGAGAGCAACTGGTACAGCATCTCCGGCGGTATTTTGAGCGATACCCGCGTGCTGGCGAATACCTTCCTCGCCGCGCCGCAAAAAAACGGCGGCAAGGCCAACCTTAAAATCTTTTTACCGAAGGCGCTGATTTTGAGCGTGGCGCAGGCGGGGGATGGCAGCAACATTGGCAATATCGTCAGCCTGTGCCTGACGCCGGGCAACAGTTCGCTGGCGGCGGATTTCTGCTTCCAGCCGGGCGGAGGGCTGGTCATTAACCCTATCCAGCCAGGACTGGCGATTGTGCCGGATAGCCCGGACTACACCCTCGACCCTAACGGCCTTGGCGGCTCCGGAAAAGGAACAATTGGCGAGGCGTCGATTGAGATCCCCTACACCATTACCTACAGCGGCGCGCAGAAAGACGCGGCGATTGCGGTAACGGTGAAGGTCACCGGGCCGACGCAGAGCCTGAACGGCGTGGACTACTGCGCCTTTAGCGGCAACGGCTTCACCGTGCCGATCCCCGGCAACGTGCTGGTGGGCAAAAGCCAAACGCTGAAGGCGCATAACTGCAAGGGCGAAGCGCTGTCCATTCCCGCGCCCGCCACCCATGCGGAAGAGTGGGACAAGATAAGCTCCGGTGTGACGGACATGTGGCTGTGGAAAACGCCGCTCGTGTTGCAGTTTGTGATGAATAACCCGGTATCGAAAACCACCTATGACGGTAATAACTGGTTTGGCGAAGTGACGGCCCAGGGTCGAATTGATGTCAGCGCTTCCTGGAATTAAATGATGATGACTGGAAAATTCCTGGCTATTTTCGCAATAAATTACTTCATTTCTGCAAGCGCAAATGCTTTAATTATTGAAAGTCTAAATATTGATTTTCTACCCGAAAAAGAAGTTGTTTTTCAGCCAATAAAAAACGATACCAGCGTTCGACAGAATTATACTGTTTCGCTTATTCAGGTCGATGTTCCTAAAGAGCACGGAAAAGAGACTGAAATAAAAGATGGCGAGGTGATGTTCTCGCCTAAACAGTTAACGCTGGAGAGCGGCGAGCAGGCCGGTTTTAAGTTTTATTACACCGGCCCGCACGACAGCAAAGAGCGCTATTATCGCGTTAAATTCACCGAGACGCCGCTCCAGGCGCGGGTTGTGATGAGCAAAGGCCAACGCATCCAGTCGGATGTGGTGGTTTCGCTTGAGGCTATTTTAATTGTCCGCCCATGGACAAGACATTTTGATTATGCGTTTAGCAACGGGGTGGTGAGTAATACCGGTAATACCTGGTTTAAATATGTCTCCTCACAGAGGTGTAGCTCACAATATAACGATTCAAAATATGTTCCGCCGGGTCAACGGCTGGAAATAGATAATTACGCGCAGCCAGCAAGGCGGATGATTATTTATGGAAATAAAATCATTCCGCTTTCGAGCTGCCCGTAACAACCGCTTTCCTTCATAAAAGGAAATTAACCTTTGGCGCAAGCTGAAGATTTACAACTACAGGAGAATAAAATGAAAGCGATTTCATTCGTAGAAGCGAAAGACATTATCGGTGGTGCATTAAACCCGTTTGCTGGCCTCGTTAAGGGCGCACAGCTGGGTTACGACACCGGTGCAAGCATCATGGGCATGGTAGGCGGTGTAGTTGGCGGAATTCTGGGTGGCGCGATGGGCTTCCTGGGTGCGCTGGTTGGCAGCTACAACTAATTCAGATTAACAGGAAGACAATCATGCAAGTTATCGATTTCAAAAAAGCACAGGCCATCATCGGTGGTTGGGATCCGTTTGCTGCTGCCATTCAGGGTGCGAGCGCGGGCTATAACGCGGGCAGCCAGATGTTAGGCGCGCTGGGCGGCACCATCGGCGGCGTGTTTGGCCTGGTGGGCGGCTTCATCGGCGGCTTCTTCAGCGCATAAGTTATTGACCTATGCACCTATGGCCCGCATTGCCGGGCCATTTTTTTATTTCAGCCACGGATAATTATGTTTTCGCTTTTTCAGTATAAAAAAAAGGGTAAGACACCCGTTATTCGCCAGCATGAATTTACCGAATGTGGGCTGGCCTGCCTGGCGATGGTGCTGGGGCACTATGAACACCATGTCTCCGTCAGCCAGCTGCGCAGGGAGATTTCGGTCTCTGCCGACGCGGGAACCTCGATGGCGGAATTAATGACCCTCGCCAGCGATAAAAATATGACGGGCCGGGTGCTAAAGGGCGAAATCACTGAAATTGAAAGTGCCGAACTGCCGCTCATCGCCTTCTGGCGCGGCAATCACTTCGTGGTTATCGTGAAGGTCGACGGCCGCAGCGTGACGGTCCACGACCCGGCCAGCGGCGTGCGTCGCTACAGCCTCAAGGAGGCGCAAAAACTCTTTTCCGGCTACGTGCTGGAGCTCAAGCCAACGCCGCGCTTCGACAAAAAATCGCCCGACGATACGCTCACGCTGGGCCGGCTGGCCAACAAATCCCCAAGCCTGTTCCAGCGGCAGGTGCTGCTGTTTGTACTCTCGATTTTTACCCTCATCACCATGCTGGCCAGCCCCACCTACGTGCAGCTGATCATGGACGAGGCCATCTCGCGAAACGACAACGATCTGGTGATTTTACTCACCGCGATCTTCGCCATCGTCTTTATTTTTGAAGTCATAGGTAAGTTCCTCAAGCAGATACTTGAGATCCTGATGCGCAACATTGCCTATGACGACCTCAGCCAGTCGGTACGCCGCTATATGCTGCGCACCCAGACCGGCTGGTTCCGCAGCCGCCCGCCGGGCATCGTGCTGGCGATAGAAAAATCACTCCACGCCTGCGCGGAGTTCATCAGCAACGGCTATGTGCAGATCCTCTTTTCCAGCCTGATCGCCTTTACCAGCCTGCTGTTTATGCTGCTGTATAACGTGAAAATCGCCGTGCTGACGATGCTGCTGATGGGGGTTTTCTTCCTGATCCGCTTTTCGCTGATTGGCCCTTACCAGCGCGCGGTGGATGACTCCATCGAGCGCACCGCGAAGTACGAATCGCTGCTGGTGGAGACGCAGAAGGGGATCATCACCCTGAAGGCCAACAACATGGAGCAGGCCCGGGACGCGGTGATGGACAAATCTCAGCACGAACACATTGCCGGGCTGATGCGCAAAGAGCGCCTGCTGGCCCGCTTTGACGTCGCCTCGCTGCTGGTGATCAACGCCGAGCAGCTGCTGGTGGTCTGCTTCGGCGCCTGGCTTATTCTGGAAGGGCAGATGAGCATCGGGATGCTCTACGCCTACATAAGCTACAAACGCTATTTCTCCGATGCGATGGTGCAGGTGGCGCAAAAGCTGCTGGATAAAAATGCGCTGAAGGGGCCGCTGGATCGCGTTGGTGACCTGCTGTTTGCCCCCTCCGAAGCCAGCCAGTTCGGCCGGAAGATTGTGACCTCGCCCGTCAGTCTGGAATTTGAGGATGTCTCTTTTGCCTATCCGGGGCGCGAGGCGACGCTTCAGCACATCAACATGACGCTGAAGCAGGGAGAAGAGGCGGTGATTGTCGGCCAGAGTGGTTCCGGGAAGACCACGCTGCTGCGCCTGATCTCCGGGATGTTGCTCTCCACTTCGGGCAGCTTGCGGATCAACGCGATCCCCATTACCGAATGCGATCTCTCCTCGCTGCGCCAGCATATTCGCATCGTGCACGCGGACGATATTCTCTTTACCGGCTCAATCCTGGATAACCTCTCCTGTTTTGATAGCGCCCCGGACAAAGAGCGGGTGATTGCCGCCTGCCGTCTGGCGGAGATCGACCACGTGGTGGCGCGTCTGCCGCACGGCTATGAAACGGAGCTGCTGCCGGGGAACACCTTTTTCTCCGCCGGTGAGATGCAGCGTCTGGTGCTGGCGCGCGCCCTGTACAGCCAGCCGAAGCTGCTGCTGTGCGATGAAGTCACGGCAAACCTCGATAAAACCACCGCGCAGAAGGTGCTGGCGAACCTGCGTGGTCTGGGAATTGGCCTGGTGTTCGTCACCCACTCGCCGGAGGTGGTCGGCTGCCACGGACGGCTCTACACCATGGAAAACGGCACGCTGCGGGAGAGTGAGCAATGATGTTTCTCCCCCGTCTCTACGCCCGACTTTGCGCCCGGCAGGCTGGACGCACCCTGCTGGCAGGCCGGATAACGCAAAACTACAGCCAGTTTATGCGCTGCCCGGAGGCCGACGTCCCGGCCGATTTTCTGCGACAGAACGCCCGGGAGATGAGCGGCTTTAACTTCGTGGAACAGATCTTCCCGCCCGCGCTGTGGCGGCGCAACGTGCGCTTCGATCTCCATGCCCGCGTGGCGGAATTCACCCGCAAGCAGGATTTCTATTCCCGGCCTCGCACCCTGCTGCTGGGCATGCGCTGGGCCGGGTTTGGCCTGATCGCGGATGCGCTGCTCGCCACCGCGCCAGAAGACGTACGCTTTCAGTTTGTCACCCGCCAGCCTGTGCTGCACAAGCTGATGGCCGCTCACGAAGGGCGGCGTGCGGGGGCGTTTTTCGCGCCGCATCGGCTGGTGACCGTGCTGCTGATGGATGAACGCCTCCCGGATGCACCGCTGTTCATGACCCAGGCGGGCGACCAGAAGGCGTGGTTAACGGATGTCTCGACGCGTTTTTTAACGCGCTACGGATACGCGGTTCGCACGCTGGTGCCCACCTGTTCGCTGCATGCGGCGGAGTTTGGGTTAGAAAGCCAGATATACGCACCAGCGGACTACCGCCAGGCCGCCACCGCCACGCTGAATGCGCTGCGTAAAACCCCCACGCTCTGGAGTGCATGGGACGATCTTTCAGTGATTTATCATGGATGACATGTCGTGAAATTAAAAAACCGAAGCCGACAACGTCGGGCGCTAATCCCGCACCATTTTTCAAAGAGCTATGAGATCAACGCCCCGCGCCTGAAAGGCGTGCTGACGCTGTTTATCTCCTTTTTCCTCTGCCTGCTGGTCTTTTCCATCGTTTTTAATTTTTCGGAGACCACGCTGGCGCGCGGCGTGCTGATCCCGGCCCAGGGCGATGTGGAGGTCCGCGCCAGAGAGTCCGGCACCATCGTTGATTTCGCGGTGCGTCCGGGCCAGTACGTGAAAGAGAATGATCCGCTTTTTACCGTTTCGCAGGACTACGGCGGCAAGCAGGGGTCGGTGGTGCAGTTTGACCGCCAGCAGATGGAAGCGGAGAAAAAGCGCAGCGAGCAGCGCATTCAGGCCATTGATGATTCTATTGCGTCATACCGTAAAAACCTGGCGCAGCAGCTGGATCTTACCGACCGGCAGATAGCGGTTTCCCGCGATAAGGTGAAAAAGCTGCGCGCGCTGCTTAAAAACAACACCGACACGTACGAGGCGTGGAAATCGGTATCGGGCAAAGGCTATGTCTCAAAGGTGGATCTCGATAAAAGCCACAACGACGTGCTTAACGCCCAGCTCAACCTGACCCTGGAAGAGAGCACCATCCTTGACCTCGAGGCGCGCAAAACCAGCCTCACCGACAGCACCCAGTCGCAAATCGACTCCCTGAGCGAGGAGCAGCTGTACGTGAAGAACCGGATCAGCGAAATCGACCGCAACCTCTCCAGCCGGGGCAGCTCAACCATGGCGATGCTGGCTCCTGCCGACGGCTACGTGGTGGCGATCAACTTTCCGCCGGGTCGGGCCATTACGCAAAACAGCGAAGTGGTGGTGGTGATCCGTAAAAATACCGCCGCGTCGATGGAGGGGTATCTCTATGTGCCCGCCACGGGCGTGGGCCGGGTGGCAAAAGGGGATAAGGTGAAGCTGCGCTTTGACTCCTGGCCGGTGGATAAATATGGCTCGGTAGAGGCAACCCTGTCTGATTTCTATGAGGTGAACATCGATGCCCATTCGGCGCTCATCCCGCTGCAGGAGGGGCAGAACTACTACCTTGCTAAAGTGCGGGTGCCTTCCTGGTTTACCGACCCGGACAAGAAAAAGCGTCTATTGATGGGCGGTATGACGGTTAACGCCGATATCGTTATCGATCGTAAACCGCTCATCAACCTGCTTATCGCGCCGCTGGAGCGGGTGCGCAAGCGGTTTATCGATTGACCCGATTTCATCGGTTATCGCCCTTTAACCCACATTGTTAAGCGGTGCAACGGGCTATCCTCCTTATCACACCAACCGGAGGATAGCCCATGAACATCACCCATATTCGCAACGCCACCCAGCTGATCACCTACGCCGGCAAGCGTCTTTTAATCGACCCGATGCTGGCCCCGAAGGGCGCTTATCCGGGCTTTGCCGGCACGGCACATGCGGATATTCGTAACCCGACGGTCGAGCTTCCCGTTGACGTCAACACGCTGCTGGACGCTGACGCGGTGATCGTTACCCATACCCACGACGATCACTGGGATCAAACCGCTATTGATCTGATCGCCAAAGACAAGCCGATCTACGTGCAAAACGACAGCGACGCCGCGCTGCTGCGCAGCCAGGGGTTTAGCAACCTGACGGTCATGACCGACGCGACCACCTTCGGCGATATTCAGATTGTGAAAACCCACGGCGGCCAGCACGGTACCGACCGCGCTTACGCCGTACCGGAGCTGGCGGAGCGGCTGGGCGAGGCCTGCGGCGTGGTGCTGCGTCATCCTGCTGAGAAGACGCTCTATCTGGCAGGGGATACCGTCTGGCGCGAAGAGGTGGCAGCGGATCTGCAAAAACATCAGCCGGATGTAGTGGTGCTTAACGCTGGCTATGCCCACGTCATTGGCTTTGGGCCAATCATTATGGGTCAGGAAGACGTGCTCAACGTCCATTTCCTGCTGCCGCAGGCTAAAATCGTGGCGAGCCATATGGAGGCCATCAACCACTGCCTGTTGACCCGCAGCGCGCTGCGTGAGTACGTTGAAGCCAACCAGGTGAGTGACGCGGTGAGCATTCCCCAGGACGGGGAAACCGTTATATTCTGAGTGCGTTAAAGGGAAGGGAGGGACAGATGTCGCTAATCAACGTCGCAATTGTCGCGGTGGACGGGTTCAGCCCGTTTCACTACTCCGTTCCCTGCATTCTGTTTGGCGATTCGGTTTCCGGCGAAAAGCGTTTTAACGTCACGATCTGCGCCGAAACGCCCGGTTTCCTCACGTCAAAAGACGGATTTGCCCTCAACGCTACAGAGGACTACTCCGCCATTGGGCAGGCCGATATTGTCGTCGTTCCCTACTGGCAGCACGTCCTTGAACGCCCGCCTCAAACGCTGCTCGACAGCCTGGCACGGGCAAGAGATAACGGCGCGGAAATCGTCGGGCTGTGTCTCGGGTCGTTTGTGCTGGCCTATGCGGGGATCCTCGACGGCAAGCGTGCGGCCACCCACTGGGAGTTCGAACGCCAGTTTCAGTCGCTCTTCCCGAACGTCCGGCTGGATATCAATGCCCTCTACGTGGATGATGGCAATATCATCACTTCCGCAGGCACTGCCGCCGCGCTGGACTGCTGCCTGTATATCATTCGCCAGCGCTTTGGCAGCGTGGTCGCTAACCAGATTGCCCGCCGGATGATTGTTCCTCCCCACCGCGAGGGCGGGCAGGCGCAATTCATTGCCCAGCCGGTGCCGAAAGATACCCGCGACGGGCGGATTAACTGCCTGATCGACTATCTTCAGCAGCACATCACCGAACCGCATAGCCTGGACTCGCTGGCGGAGGTGGTCTCAATGAGCCGCCGCACGCTGACCCGTCACTTTGTTAAAGCCACGGGGATGAGCGTCGCCGACTGGCTTACCGCCGAACGCCTGCGGCGCAGCCAGATCTTGCTTGAAGCCGGAAATATGCCCGTTGAAAGCGTGGCTGAGCTGGTGGGGTTTAATTCCGCTGTCACCTGGCGACAGCAGTTTAAGGTGCGTTTTGGGGTCAGCCCGGCGGAGTGGCGAAAGACCTTTCGGACTCACTCGTAGGCCGGGTCAGCGCAGCGCCACCCGGCGTTTACCCCAGCCTCTCCACCCTCGTCTCCCCCTCCACCATCGACAGCTGATACAGCGAAAACGATCTCTGTTTCTCAATCAACGTCGCCAGCTCCGGCGAGTGGCTGGTGAGCCAGATCTGCGAGTAGCGGCTGGCCTCGGCGATTAAGCTCGCAAGGGCGGGCAGCATCTGCGGGTGCAGGCTGTTTTCCGGTTCGTTGAGGGCGATAAAGGCTGGTGGACGCGGGCTTAATAGCGCCACCGCCAGGCACAGAAAACGCAGGGTGCCGTCGGAGAACTCCGCCGGCTCCAGCGGTCTGCTCAGCCCTTCGCGCTGCATCATCATGCGAAAACGTCCGCCGGTGTTGTCGCTGTAAAACACGCAGCCGGGGAAAGCCTGGTCGAGGATGCGCATCAGCAGCAGCTCGTCGCCAATTTCCACGATGGTCTGAAACGCCGCCGCCAGGTTGGCGCCGTCGCTGGCCAGCACCGGAGAGCGGAAACCGACCTGCGGCGCACGCATCGCCGAGCCGGATGAGACGGAAAACTCATGATAAAATCGCCAGTTCCGCAGGGACTCGCGCATCTGCGACACTTCCGGGTAGAGATGCGGCTCGCCGAGCTGGCCGAACACCGATTCGTTTTCGTAAAGCGTACCGCTGTGGGTCACTTTCTCGTGATGCACGTTATTCAGAAACACCGCCTGATTCCTGCGCTTCATCAGCTGGGACGACGGGCGTCGGTGCTGGCCGCTCAGCCAGATGGACTCTTCTTTGATCACCGGGTCGAGCTGAAACTGCGAAGGGTAAGGCAGCTTCTCGACAAACCCTACCTGCAGCTCGTATTCGTAGGTCTCTGTTTCTACCGCCAGGTTCATCCGTCGCAGCTGGTCGCTGCGGGTTTTGCCTGCCCAGAACACCTTCAGAATGCCGCCCTCGTTTGCCAGCGCCTGGGAAAACTGCCCCTGGGCGGCGCTGTGCATCAGGTGTATCGCCTTGTAGATATTCGATTTCCCGGTGCCGTTCGGCCCGAAGACGATGTTGAGCTGTTCCAGCTCCAGCGACATTTCGCGAATCGAGCGGTAGTTTTGAATGTGCAGAGTGGTGATCACAGGCAGTCCCTTTTTTGCGTTACGGGGCTGTATATAATCACAGTATTTTGCGTGGAATGCAAAAAAGAGACGACAGTGAGGGTGTCGTCTAAACGGGGTACTGCTTTGGGCCTCTATGGGTCAAACGGGCCTTCGCATTCTTATCGTCAGGTTACTGCCAGACGCAGACCCAAATCATCAGGATAGGGATCAAAGTAGTTTTGCGTCATCAGATATCGGTCAGGATATTCGGCCATATAGTGTTTCAACAGCGTCAGCGGCGCGAGGATGGGCAGCAGCCCGTCGCGATAGTGCAGGATTACATCGCGCAGTTCGACGCGCTGGCGGCTGTTCAGCTGGTTACGGAAATAGCCCTGAATATGCATTAGCACGTTGGTATGGTTTTTCCGCGAAGCGGGCTTTTTCAGGATCGTCATCAGCTTTTCGCGGTACGCCACGAAGAAGGCGTCCAGATCTTCCCATTCATGCAGCGACGCAACGAACGGGCCGATCTCGCGGTAGCCCGCCTGATGGTGCGCCAGCAGTTGCAATTTGTAGCGGCTGTGGAAATCCAGCAGCCCACGGCGCGTCAGGCCTTTAGCGCGCAGCGTGTTCAGCTCGTGCAGGGCAAATACCCGCTCGATAAAGTTTTCCCGCAGCACCGGGTCGTGCAGCCGACCGTCTTCTTCCACGGGCAGCCACGGGTAGGTTTCAAGCAGGGCGGCGGTGAACAGCCCGACACCCTCCTTGCGGCCCCGGTTGCCGTTTTCATCATACAGCCGCACGCGTTCCATGCCGCAGCTTGGCGATTTCGCGCAGACGATAAATCCCGACAGATCGCCGATTTTTGGCAGATAGTCCGCCGTAAAGTCGGCCATTTTCTGCGTAATATCATCATGGGGTGGTTTGCTGAAGCGGAGCTGCGTTTCGCCGCTGTCCGTCAGCGTCAGGCGTATGGCCGGGCGAGGCGTTGGCAGGCCAATCGCCATTTCCGGACAGACGGGCCTGAAACTCACCCACTGGGCCAGTTCATCCATGACAAAGCCCATACGCTTGTGTCCGCCGTCGAAGCGAACGGCAGACCCGGTCAAACATCCGCTAATACCGAGCACAGGTTTTGTTGTCATGGTGTGGTCCTCCCGTTCTTCTCTTTAAAACTTACACAACATGACTAATTTGTCCAAGTATTAGCGGAATTATTTTTTATTTCCCTTTAAAATCAACGGTTCTTAACTGCCCTTGTAAGTTGAATAACCGTACTGGCTCAGCAGGAGAGGGATGTGCAGCTTTTCGTTGGTGCGGGTTACGGTGAACAGCACCGGGATCTCCGGGAAGAAGGAATCCAGCTTCTTCCCGTGGAAGTAATCTGCGGTTTTAAAGGTCACTTTATAGACGCCGGGCTGCATATCCTGATCCTGCGGATAAAGCGATTTGATGCGGCCGTCATGGTCAGTTTTGCCGCTGGCAATTGGGGTCCATTTGTCCTGCTGCTGTTTTTCCAGCGTGACGGTAACGTCCGATGGCGGCATCCCGGTTTGCTGGTCAAGAATGTGTACGCTCAGCGTGCCGGCAGGAGCGCTAAAGGCGGCAGGGGCAAAGGCCAGGGTGGTCAGCATCAGCAGAGAGGCAGTTTTTTTCATTGTGTTTTCCTGTGGGGTTGTCGGTCACAGGAAAACGTTAGCATTTGTGGCGCGGGAAAATATTCAACTTTTCGTGAAGATTCCCACAGGAGAAAATGATTAGAGGATAATCACTTCAAGCGATACCTGCTGTTGCCACTGCTCGATCTGCTTTTTGCGCGCGGCGGTGAGTTTGCCGCGCGTGACCAGAAGCCAGTGGCGGTCCGGGAAAATCTCTGGGGCCAGCGTGGCAGGAGGCGTGGGCAAAATATCGATACGGTGACCTTGTCCGGTGCGGGTTAAGGCTTCGAGCCAGACTTCACACGGATCGTTCAGGTACCAGCCGCTGAGCAGGATGTTGTCGCCCGGCGCTTTTTTATCGCCTTCCAGGCAAAACGAGGTATAGGCGATGATGATGCCGTCGAGGATCTCGCGCAGGGTCATGGCGGCGGCGACGTTTGCCGAAACCTGACTGCGCAGCGGACGCAGCACGTTCGCGACCAGTTCTGGTCTTGGGTACTCGCGTCCTGCGTCGTAAATCATCTGGCGCAGGGACTCGATTTTGCCGTCCTGCAGGCGCTGTAACATGGTTTGCTGCAGCGTGATCCAGTTGTTTGTCAGGCGTGACGTAGGGCGCTCCAGCAGCGGTTTGACCTGGCCAATCGGGACGCCTTTTTTTACCCAGTCGAGGATTTTTAGCGCCTGCTGGACGTCCTCATCGCTGTACTGGCGGTGGCCGCCCTCCGTGCGCTGAGGCTTGAGTAAGCCGTAGCGCCGCTGCCAGGCCCGCAGCGTGGTGGCGGTGATCCCGCTGAGTCTGGCGAATTCGCCGATGGAGTAAGCCATGTCCGTGTCCAGAGTTGAGGAATACTCTCAATATACTACGAATTTTCGCGGGCGGGATGAAGCGCCGCCGCGGTGCACTACACTTAATTTCCAACCGTGCAAATGAAAGGAATTCTCATGAAGCTATGGCCTGTTGTGACCGGTGTTGCCATTGCCCTGACGCTGGTAGCCTGTAAATCCCCCACCCCACCGAAGGGCGTGCAGCCCATTTCCGGTTTTGACGCCAGCCGCTATCTTGGCAAATGGTACGAAGTCGCTCGCCTGGAAAACCGCTTTGAACGCGGTCTGGAGCAGGTTACCGCTACCTACGGCAAGCGCAGCGACGACGGCATCAGCGTGCTTAACCGCGGCTACGACCCGGTGAAGAACAAGTGGAATGAGAGCGAGGGTAAAGCCTACTTTACCGGCGAACCGACCACGGCCGCGCTGAAGGTGTCCTTCTTCGGCCCGTTCTACGGCGGGTATAACGTGATCAAACTGGACGATAAGTACCAGTACGCGCTGGTCAGCGGCCCGAACCGCGACTACCTGTGGATCCTGTCGCGCACGCCAACCATCCCGGATGCGGTGAAACAGGATTACCTGAACACCGCGCGCGGTCTGGGCTTCCAGGTTGACCAGCTGGTGTGGGTGAAGCACTAACCCCTACTGGTAGGAAAACGTAATGCTTGCCAGGGCATTGGCCGAACCGGGGACCAGTTCGCCGGTTCGGATGTACTGCGCCTGGAACGGCAGCGACAGGGTTTGTGCCGCGGTGGTGCTCTGCATAAAGAACTGGTTCGTTGTGCCCGCCGCCGAGCTGTCTGGCCCCATCATCAGCGGTCCGGTGCCGTTGTAGAAAAACTGCACCCCAACGCCGGACGCCGTGGAGTCACCGGTCAGCGTCACCACCGACGAGGTATTCGACGGTGTGGTCTGGTCGGTCATCACCGCGTTAACCGCCACGTTCGCGTCGCAGGTCAGGCTGACGTTAAACGACCCGGAAGGTGACGTGCTGCCCACGGTGGTCAACGTGCGGATATCAATCGTGCCCAGATCGACATTCGCGCTTTTTGTTCCCACCGTACAGCCGCTCGCCGTCACGGTAATGGCGGTAGGGTTAATGATGACTTTTGCCGTTTTGACCTCGTTGTTATATGCGGTCAGGACCGCAGCGTTGATGGTGGGGATCTGGTAAACCCCTGATTTCAGCGCCGTGCCGGTCTTAATAAAGGTCACCTTGGCGGACCAGCCCAGATCGGTGGCGTAGCCATTGGTCCCGTCCGCCGGGTAGCTTTGCGTAATACCGCTCTGCAGCGGTATCCAGGCGGAGCCGTTAAAATCCTTCAGCCCGATGATATAACCCACGCCTGGGACTCCAGTTTCAAAAATGGTGTAGTTAACCCCGTCGACGGTGACCGTCATCCCGCTCGAGATGGCGCTGCTGCTCGGCTCCAGCGTGCCTTTGGAGCAGGTAAAAACAAGCCCGCACCAGAACACCTGCTGCACGCTGGCGGTGGCGCTCCAGGTCGATCCGATTATGTTGCCCGGCACCACCGAATCCGCGGGTCCGCTGTAGGTCATCGGCTGAGGGGAAAGGGTAATATCCGATTTCCACTCCATCGCCTGTACGCTGGCGCAGAGCAGTAATCCGGTGATAAAAAACACTAAACGCATCATTGATACTCCGTAGTCCAGGTCGCGAAAGCAGAGACGTCTCCGGCATTGACGGGCGCGCCCGTGGCGGCCAGTCGGGCATAGAAGGTTACCTCTACGCTGTCATCGCCCGGCGTGCCCCAGGCGGTGGTTTGCGTGTTCAGTGGAATCAGCGCGCTGTCTTTATCGAGGATCTGCACCGCCACGCCGGTTGCGCCGCCGTCGGCAATTTTAACCAGCTGCGGGTCGTCATTGTCCGGCGTGCCGCTGAAGCGGATTTTTACCCCGGCAAAGGTCGGCCCGCAGGCTTCAAGCCTGATCGTGAAGGGCGTTTTGATATTGCTTACCGCCCCTGCGCGGGCGAACTGTTTCATCCCAATGGTCCCCAGCGGTACCTCTTGCTCTTTGGAGTCCGCGGCGACAACACAGGTGTTGCCGATCAAATTCCCGGTGACGGAAACCAGCACGTCATAGCCGCGAACGGGGAGAGTAAAAAACAGCAGCAGGACGATGCTGGTCATCCGGAGCGTTACTGACATACCACCTCCTGGGAATAAAGGCCGGTGCGGGCATTATAATTTTGCTTATTTAACGCATAGTTAATGGTGCAGCGCTGGTCGCTGTTGCGGCCCCACACTGCGCTCAACATGCCCTTAACGGGTAAGCCGGACAGATACAGACTGCCGCCGTCGCCAACGATGCCGCTGGTTTTGTCATCACTGAGTGAGACCAGCGTGCCGAAGGGAAGCACGTCGTTGCCGTGACGCACGATAAACATCGCTTTTGCCCCCTGACGCGTGACGATGGTGGCACGAACCAGGGCGCCGTCGGTGGGCGTTTTGTTGACGATGGCATTCTCGAGCTCCACGTCGTTGCCCGCCGTGGTGACGTCCAGCGCAACCTGATTGACGCGATACGGCGTGGCGTAGGGGATCACCGCGTATCCCCGACTGTCGGTTTTAATGCCCTTGTGATTAAGCACGGAAACGTTGCTGGCCCCGGGAGCTTTAACCAGAATATTGGTATTGCCGAGCGGCTGGCTTAGCGTCAGGCCATCTTCATGCAGCACCGCGCCGCCGCTCATCCCGTAGCTGAGGTTTTGGGAATCGCGGGTGTAGCTGTAGCCGAGGTTATAGTCTCCGCGCGCACCTTCGTACTGCAGGGCGACATCACCGCCGTACTGTTGCTGCTTGCTGTAGCGCTGGTTAACGCTATAAAACAGATTCTCCTGGCCCGGCAGATAACCGCTCACGCCGGTGCTGGCGGTGGTGCCGGTAGAGTCCGCATGGGTGGTTGTAAACCGCGCGCGCGTGGCGAGCTGCGGGTTACCAAACGGCACCGACAGGGAGAGCGCCAGAAGGTTCTCTTTCTTGTTGTCATACAGGCTGGCGCTGCGCTGAACGCTGACGCCAAGCGACAGGTTACGAAACGTGGCGTTCCACGCGAACTGCAGGCTTTGCGTGGTGTTTGACGTGTTCCAGTAGGTTTGCTGATCCCACGACAGTGACAGCGAGCCGTATTGCCCCATCGGCTGCGACAGCAGCAGCTGGTTCTTGGCTTTACGCGACATCCGCAGGTTGTACACGGTGTCGTAATGGGTGGTGACGGTGCCATTGTCTTCCACAATCTGCTTTGGCGACCCGCCCGCCATCCCTTTGTACGTGGTATCGCTGAGGGTATAAAACCCCTCCGTGGAGTAGCGCAGCGAGAAGAAGTTTATCCGCGTGCCGGTGTCGTTCAGCAGCTTGCTGTAGCGCAGGCGCACGGAATCGCCGGTGTAGTGCCGATCGTCCGCCAGCTGGCTGCGGGCGTGGGTCAGGTCAATAGAGTAGGCACCAAAGCGGCCGAGGTTTTGCCCAACCCCGAACGCCAGACCGTTATAGCGATCGGCAAACTGCGCCCCGCCGTAAAACGTTAGGCCGTAGCGCCAGCCGTAGAACAGCTCGCCCTGTGCGAAAGAGGGCGACGCCTGATCGCCCATCGGGCGGTAGGTGCCGGCACCGAAGGCATATTTCACCTGTCCGTTACGCACCAGGTTCGGCACGCTGGCAAAGGGAATCGTGTATTGCGTCTGGCTGCCGTCGTTCTCCTGAATGGTGACCGCGAGATCGCCACCTGACGACGTCGGGTAGAGATCTTTCAGCACAAACGCCCCCGGCGGAACGGAGGTTTGATAGATGATGTTGCCGTTCTGGCGAACCGTTACGGTGGCGTTGCTGCGCGCGATGCCGCGGACTTCCGGCGCGTAGCCACTCAGGCTGGCAGGCAGCATGTTGTCATCGGTTTTCAGGGCAACACCGCGCAGGCCCACGGAGTCGAAGACCTGTGACGAGGTATAGGTTTCACCGGCATACGCCTGGGCATTCAGGTCGGGGATATCCCTCTGCAGCCAGGTTTGCACGTGAGTGAGCTCGTTGTTGTCTTTGGTCCACGTGGTGAAATCACGCAGCCGCCACGCGCCGAGGTTGATGGCGCTGTTCAGGCTTGCAAACAGCTGCCGATCGCGCGTGCGCGTCTCGCCCTGATATTCATTGTTCGAACCGTTCACCACATAATTTAGCCACGCGGCAGGGATCCCTGCCTCCCAGCTTTCCGGGCTGACGTACCCGCGCGGCAAATTGCGCATCGCACTTTGCGGTACGGTGAAGTTCAGGGTGAGCGTCTGCTGGTCAAAATCAAACCGGCTATCGGCAAAAGCCTGTGTCAGGAAGATGCAGCGCTGCGCCAGCGGCAGCGCGCCGCCTTTTGCCTGCTGGCTGTCGATGCCCAGCGCGGCGATTTGTTCAGGCGTAAGGCACGGCAGGGCTTCCCCTGCCGTATTTTCAGCAATGCGGAACGTGACGTTGCCTGTGAACGCGTAGTTGTTATTGATATACACGTTGAGGTTGTAATCTCCCGGCGGCAGCGCGCTCCCGGCGTTAACCCAGGCGAGATCGGCGCTGTTTGCGCTCTCGCCGTTGAGAAACGCGGGGTTAAATTGCAGTTCGCTTTCGGCAGCCACGGCTTGCCGAATCACCAGGGAGATCACCGTGGCGCACAGGATTTTTCTTTTCACGTGGTCACGCCTTACTGTTTTTTTTTATTATTGGGATAACGACGCGCGCGTGGCGGGGGTCCATGCCCCGTAATCGTTAATGGTCTGATAGCTCATGCTGCTTGCATGGCTGAAGGTTTCGGCCAGCGTCAGGCTGGATTTCGGCGGTACCATCACCGGCTGTACCGGCATACCATCAATTTTCACGTTGATAGTGGTGAGGTAGTACGGCGTTGGGTTCGTGAGCGTGACTTTCCCGGCGCGATAGGCGCCAGAAAGGCTTTTCCATGCCTCGCCTGCGCCTTGTCCGAGGCTCTGCGGGCGGTAAAAGACCTTGATGCGGTTTGCCGACGCAAACTGCAGCGAATTGCCGGAGCCGCTTTTGGACTGCTGCGGAATGGCTTTGACCGTCATCCAGTAGAGCGTTTCGCGATCTTCTGGCAGGGTTTTGCCGTTAAACATGATTTTTACCGCGCTTTCGCTGGCGGGTTTCATGACGTACAGCGGTGGCGTAATCACGAAATCGTTGGTTTTTTGCCCTTTCTCGTTTTCCATCCATGACTGGATCAGGAACGTGGCGTCGGGATGCGTGTTCCTGACCTGCAGCATGGACTGGTTGGTGGCGCTGGAGTAGACCATTCGCGTTGCGCCTAACCCCACGCCGCCGGCATGCGCGGCGGTTGAACATACTGTGGCAGCCAGGCAAATCCATGTGTTTACGCGCATAGTGACGCTCCTTAAAGCTGAGTCAGGCCCGGCCAGCAGACCGGGCCTGAAAATTACGAATAGGTAACGGTGTAGGTCGCGACAGCGCTGGCATCACCCGCGGTGGCACCGCCCTGCGGCGAGTAATATTTCGCGCTGAAGTTCAGGGTGTTGGCACCCTTACGCAGCGGGATGGCCGCTGCGGGTTCACCCAGATTCACCACGTTGCCCTGTTCGTCATAAAGACGAATCGCCACATGCTGCGCGGAGGTGGTGCTGCCGTTTGCTCCGGCGGCCAGGCTATTGGCATCGGTGGAGTCCGGCGTACCGGTGAAGGTGACGGATACGGTTGTTGCGGCAATCGGGTTGTCTTCCGTTGAGGCCGAGGTATCGGCGATTTCGCAATCTTCCAGGGTGATGGCAAACGCTTTTGCCGTGCTGGCTTCACTGCCTGCGGCCGCCAGCGTCGCGGTACGCACTTCGCCCATATCAACGTCAATGTTGGCGCTGCCTGCGCTGATGGCGCAGGCGGAGGTCACGACTTTGCCGCTGAAGTTCACCGTGCCGCCGCTCGCGGTTGCCGCCATGGCGGAACCGGCAGGCAGCAGAGCGGCAATGCTTAATGCCAGAAATGTGCTGTGTTTTACGCGTGCTTTCATTTTCTTAATTCCTTTGTTTTTATTGATGAGATTTGCTCTGAAAGCGCCAGGTCTAACTGGTTAAAAAGACCAGCAAATCTGTCTTATTCCTGAGCCCGAGTTTTCGTATCGCGGAGTTTTTTAAAGCGCTTACCCGGCGATATGAAAGCTTCTCTGTTTCTGCGATGTAACTCATATCCAGTCCGTTCCTGAGTTCCTTCAAAACCCTCCACTCTCCTGGCGTTAGCGATAACGCCGTTGGTTTCTTTTGTGGGCGATAGCGGCTATCGACCATTTTTAATAATTTCGTCCGCCAGCAATAAACCGACTCATGCAGCGAGATATAGGCATCGATATCGCCTCTGATCCATTGCGATGAATGCGCAGGGGCGGAATACATACAAACAATCACGCCGGGATATTTCGCTTTGATTCTTTTCAACCCATTAAGATAATCATATCCGGTGTGATACTTGTCAGAACCTGATAACAGGAGAATATCAATTGGTGTAGTCGATAATACGTTATCAAGCTGCTGGAAATTCCCGGCTGTCATTTCAATCTGAGATTCCGGCGTAATGCTCCTTAATAATGTGATGATGCCCTTTCGTGCATAATGGTCGCCACCCATTAACGCGATACGTAAATGTTGTTGTGTTTCGTTCTTATTCGCCATGTTAGTACCTCGATTTATAATAATAATAAGACAAACCGATACGATTAAGGTTGGTCTAAGTTCTCGAAGTCATCACGCTATGCATGGAGTAGGCCTACTATACGCTGGCCATAAAAGAGGTAATCTGAATTAATCTTAATTTGTATTAATTGTCGATTTTGATACCGCTGTCGATCGGTTCCTCTGTTGATGTTTCTCCTCTTTATTGCCTGTAAATAAGCATAACCGCTTTTTTTTATTAATCTTTGTCTTTGTTAAATGTTGTGTAAGGGAAGTGTCTGTTAGCGTCAGTGCGGGGGCTGAAGTGCTGACGGAGGATAACAATTTCCGAGTGTTATCATCGATTTATACTGATGATACCGCAGGGTGAATATCGGCAAAAATAGCATTATTTATTGATATTAAAGGAAGTTAAGAAAACTTAAGCGTTAACAGTTCTGTATATTTCAGACGTCCATGTCCACGCTGTTCAATTAGGGTTTTTGTCTGTTTTTGTCAATGTCAAGCGTGGCGGGTTACTCCTTGTCAGCTACCGTGTTCCTTCACTACTTCAGAAAAGTTAAGAGAGAGGATATTCGGCCAGCCAGAGCGCGCCGGAGCGGCGTTTAATGCGTCTCACGCGTCAGTGAAGCGACAGAGAGAAGAGAGGAAAATAAGATTTTTCGCCAATGGCTGATATATACAGCATAATCTTTATCAGCCACATTAATCCTTATGTTACGTGGCGAACGTATTCTACATTCGCCGGTGTACTGACAGGCCGTCGTGAAAAACGGCGCAATTGAACGGAGAACACTCACCAACGCTATGCATAAGCATTACATCATCAATAATATGGTTGAGTTTCATCCCGCGACCAGCACGCTGAGGGATATCGCCAGCCCCGATCGGGTTGTGGTTTTAAATTCTCCGGCAGGCCGATGTCTGTTGTTATTAATAGAAAGAGCCGGAACTATTGTCACGCAACAGGAGTTTCTGGATATTGTCTGGCAGCGCCGCGGTATGCTGGTCTCGCCCAATACTTATTATCAAAACATCTCTATTCTGCGAAAGGGGCTGAAAAAGATTGGTTTTGAGGTTGACCCCATCGTCACCATTCCGCGCATCGGGTTAACGCTGGCGAGCGATACGCAAATCGTGATTAAAGACCCCCATCCTCGTCCCGCAGAGCTACCCGAGAAAGATGCGCCTGAGCTATGCGACACGATCTCGCCTGCCGTGCTGCCACCGCTGTCGGCGGAGCCGGTAGCCGTCGTAACCGGCGCGTCCGGGCATCGCTCCCGGTGGCTTCCTGGCATGCTGATCGCACTGCTGGTGCTGGTTGGAGCAGGCATCGCAACTCACAGCAGCGCGCGTGAAAACCGTTTTATCGATGACTATCGGTTTACTGCTTTGGTCGGGGCGTGTCACGTCTACCTGGCTCAGGATATTCAGACCCAGGACGAGCGGTCGAAAGCCCTGGCATACGTGACGCCGTTTAAGGACGCCTGCACGAGCTATCCGTGGGTGTACATCAGCTGGTACTCCCTGCTGCCGCGCGCGTCCGTGATTCGGTGTGACAGATCGATGAAGGAGCCGAATCACTGCATCTCTGACTATTTTATTGAGGAGCGCTAGCATGGCTCGTTTTCGTCAGCTACTGTATCTGTTCACCGCATGTCTGCTGGTGGGGGTAATGCTGTCGGGTTATTACCTGTGGCACCGGTATTACGTGCAGCCTTTTTCGTGTCAGGCGAACCTGGTACAGCATCATCCCGAAGAGAAACTCACCCTGTGGCTGAATTACATCTTTGACGGCAACAGCGGGACGCTCAGTATGAATGGCAGCGTTGATAGCGATCCGACAAAAAATATTGACCGGAAAATATTTTTTCAGGTTGAGCGCAAGGATAATGTCTTTTTACTGACTTCCTTACGGCATATGAAATTCCCGGACGATAATGTTACCGATAGCTGGCTTGAAAAATATGAGCCGCAGTTCTTCGTATACCCCGGAAAAAGTATTTATATTCGGATCAATGAACAACAAAATGATAACTATATTTTCACGTTAGGAACATTACCGACATATGTATGCCGCAGTTCAAAAAATGGATGAGCGTATTTAGTAAAAAGTTATCAAAGCCGCCGTTTTCATTTATGCTTGATTTAGAGCTTAAGGATTATCTTAGGAATATAAATAGCAGCCACGTGTTGCAATAATGTTGTTCTTATTCAAATTTGGCAAGAAAATGAAAACTCTCTTTGACTCTTCCGGTGGAGGTATATCTGCGTCGGAAACGCAGCTGCATATTGGGTTACTGCTGTGGCCCCGGTATTCACTGCTAGCCTTGTCCGGCCTGCTGGAAGCGTTGCGATACGCAACCAAAGCCCAGAAGAAAAAAGCATTCAAAATCAGTTTACTCAGCGAGCAGCCTGATAACCCTGTTACCAGCAGCTCTGGGGTGAGCATCAGGCCCGATGCCCCGCACGCGCCGCCGGAGACGTTTAACTATATTGCGATCATCGGCGGCGAGCTGGAGTACCTCTCGCAGGGTTATCCGGGGGACAGAGACTACCTCGCCCATGCCCACCATATGAAGGTCCCGCTGATTGGCATCGGCACCGGCAGCTTTGTGCTGGCGCAGGAGGGGTTGTTGAACGAACGACGCGCATCGGTTCACCCTTTCCACCTTGAGCGATTCCGCCACGCATTCCCGCAGGTATACGCCGAACAAGGCTATGATTTTATTGACGAGGGGGATGTTCTGACCTGCCCCGGTGGGATCTCAACCATTACCCTTGCGACAGAGCTTATTCGCGCCCACGCCGGCAGTGAGATCGCCCATAGCGCCTGCCAGCGCCTTTCCCTGACGCCGCATGAGACGGCCACGCCCCGGCCTGCCAACATTGCCTTGATCCCGGACTCACGCCTGCGCCGTGCGGTCATGATGATTGAGCAGTATCTGACACGCCCGCTCAGCACCGCCGGGCTGGCCAGCGAAGTGGCGCTCAGCGAGCGTCAGCTTAACCGCCTGTTTCACGCCGAGTTTGGCAAAACGGCGCGGGAATTCATTCGCAGCGCCAGGCTGCGCTACGCCTGCTGGCTGCTGAAGAACTCGCAGCAAAGCGTCACGGACATTGCGCGGCGGATGGGCTTTAGCGACTGTGCGCACTTTATCCGTCACTTCCAGACCGAGTACGGCTGCACGCCCGGGGTATGGCGCACGTCGCAGAGCTAATGCCCCGATTTCGTGCTTTCTTCGTAGGGTATTACTGGCTCGCCTGGATAGACTTCCGTTAAAAGCCCAACGGAGGGAAGACGACATGAACTGGCAGCCTTTTCGCGGCGATGCACCGGCAAATATGACGATTTTCAGTGCGTCATTTCCCGACGTCAGCGACCAATGGCCGATGAAAGACGATGCTGCCCGTGAGATCGCCGCCCTCGACCGGGCGCTGAAGGCCGAGCCTGCGCTCCGGCCTCCGCGCGTTGAATACGACGAGGGGGGACAGGCCGTGCTTGTCCCGCAGAACCGCTATTCCGAGCAGGCCTTTCGCAACCGTCCGGCGCTTACCGCGTGGCGAACCCGGCTGGTGCCCTCCGCGCTGGCGCTGTTTGTGGTGCAAAACCCGCTGGAAGAGCGTCTTCCCGAAGGGACGAAAATGGACAGCGACAGTCGCCAGTGGTTTATCCACGCTAACGATGCGGTAGGCGTGCGCTCCCGCGCCCGGGTGCTGGCCGCGCTGGTGGATAAGTACATTCATAATGAGAGCGAGAACAACTGGGTAAGCCTGGCGAGCGGGGCCGCCATTCCTGTACTGGAGGCGCTGCGCGAGGCAAAGCTCGACGGCCAGCAGGTGTATCTCACGCTGGTGGACAAAGACCCCGTGGCGCTCAGCTGGGCCGAAACCATGGCGGCGCAGGAAGGGATTGTGGTGGGCGAACAGCTAACCCTCCTCAGGCGCAACCTGTTTCATACCCTGGTGCGTAACAAGGACTTACTGCTGGAGCTGGGCGAGCATCAGGCCGAACTGGTCGACGCGCTGGGGATCTTCGAATACTTCAACGATGCCGATGCGGTGATTTTTCTCCAGCGCGCGCTGCGGCTGGTAAAGCCCGGCGGCGCGGTGATTGTGTCGAACATGCTAACCAGCAGCCCGCAAATTGACTTTGTGCTGCGGGGGATCGGCTGGGAGGATATTTACCCGAGGTCGTTACAGCAGCTGCAGGATATCCACCTCGCGGCGGGCGTGCCGGTGGAAAACGTTACCGTGGTGGTGCCGAAGGACGGGGTGTACGCGGTGATGGAGATTAAAGCGTAGCTCGGTCGGTTCCCTCTCCCTTGAGGGAGAGGGTGAGGGGGGCAGACCGCAAAGCGTGGCTTGAAATAGTTCGGTTTTCCAATCATGATCCCCTCATGAAAATAGAAACCGCACTCCCCTCACACTTCGAACGTCTGGCCGCGATCTGGGAATCCTCCGTTCGCGCCACCCATCACTTTCTACAGGAAAGCGATATTGCGGCGCTGCGCCCGTTATTGCTCAACGCCTATCTGCCTAACCTTAAGGTCGTGATGGCCCGCGATGATGCAGGCGTTATTCACGGCTTTTTAGGCGTGGATGAAAACCGCATTGAAATGCTGTTTGTTGACGATGCGAGTCGCGGGAAGGGCGTCGGGAAATTGCTGCTGAACCACGCCATCACAGCGTTCGGCGCGAACGAGGTGGACGTGAATGAGCAAAATCCGCAGGGCGTCGCGTTTTATCGCCATATGGGGTTTGAGCAGGTCGGGCGCTCGGAACTGGACGGGCAGGGGAATCCGTTTCCGCTGTTGCATATGCGGTTGAATCGGGATTAGCGCTTAGCCTGCTTATCCCATTTTAATAAGCCGACGATATCTTTCTCACCCTCGGCTTTTTTCAGCAGGCGCTGCTTTTTTTCAAACTCCATGTATTCTGAGCACGCCTTTTCATCAGTCGCTTTCTTGCTGATACTGCCTGCCCCTTCTAATACGTCCCGGTCGTTAAATTGCAGGAACTGATCGAGTTTGGTTTGCCAGTCTCGTAAAAATACCTGCTTGCGGCGTTTGGCCTGATCTTCAGCAAAGTCGAGCCACATATTAACGACACGATTTAGTTCGCTGACTTCATCCTGAGACAGATAATTTTTGCTGTGGTGACATCGCTTTTACGGACTTCTTCGCCTTTATAGCTGGTCAGCCCCATATGGGATTGAGTGACGTCCGCGCGCTGGTGAATCAACTCAGCAGCGGTGTGTCCAGTGCAGGCAAAATGCACTTTATTCTGGATGGTCTGGAAGAATTGCGTGGTTTCTTTGAGCGAAGGTTGATAATCAGCGGCTAACGCTAAAATCTCCTTCACGCGGAGATAAACCGGCGTTTGCTGGCCCGTATATCGCGAATGCGTTCCAGCATTTCATCGAAATAGTCAGGTACGGCGGATGATCCGACAGGCGGATTCTTCAGCCGCTCGTCGTCCATAACGAAGCCTTTAACCAGGTATTCTTGTAGCGTTTGGGTGGCCCACTGGCGGAACTGGGTACCTCGCGCGGAGCGGACGAGATAGCCGATGGCGAGAATGACGGGCAGGCTAAAATATTGAACGTTATATACTTTACCATCGCTGGCAGTTGTTCGGTAAAACCGAACAACTGAATTTTCGACCAGTTCACCCTCATCGAAAATATTCTTGATATGCCCACTGATCGTTGCTTTGGCTTTGCCGTATAACTCACAAATCGTAGCCTGTGAGAGCCACAACGTATCGCTTTCGAAGCGGCATTCAATGCGAACTTTTCCATCTTTGCTGGCAAACATGACGAACTCACCGACTGGTGAATTTATTAATTTTTCATATGTCATGCTGCCTCCGCGTCATAAGGTGATGCCTTTAAGTTCGTAGTAAGCCAGAAACAGCCGCTAAGCCAGGTGGTTTGTATTTGATTTTGCGAGGCGCTTTCCAGCATGCGGAATTTGGATCGCTGCAAGCGCGTTCTCTATCTCAATAAGCTTCGCCTTCGTCCGTTTATAATCATCCTGCAACCTCTGCTCCTGCTCGTTATACGCCACCAAAACGATGCATCCTTTCATGACCTTTACCGTGACCTGCTGCCCAGTATCAAAACCCGCCGCGCGCAGCCACTTGCCGGAAAGGATGATTTTCGGCGTGGATTTGTCGAAAACATTCGGGCGGTATCCCACAATTAACGAACGCTCGGTTCCGGATTGGTCGGTGTCTGGGGTAGAATGCGAATCAGCCATAATCAACTCCTTGATAGTTGGTGAGGTTAGACGCCCTTTAGTGCTCCAACACTGCTGGGCGTTGTCAGAATTCAGAATGCATGTGGTAGGTACCACGTGCAGATAAACTAACCGAAGTGGTACCTACCATGCAAGAGAAAAAGAAACCAAATTTTGACCGGACCAAGAGTACGATGAAGAACATTCGTTTTGAGGATGAGCTTTTAGAAAAGATTGAGAAAGCTGCGGGGAAAGGGAACTTTAGTAAGTGGGTTAAAGATGCTTGTATAAAAAAACTCGAAAACGGTCATTAATTGTAGGGAAATCTATGAAATACAATATATTAATAAGTATTTTAGATAAGTTAAGAAGCGAAGCTTCCGATAATTTTAAAAAGAAGTATGCTCTACAGGAAGAAGATGAGGATAAAATAAATGCAGCAAGATCTAGGGCTTTTATTCATCTGTTCTTGAAGGTAAGTTTTGGTTTAATAAGATTTGAAGAGCGGGAATGGTATATAACCGATGGTTCTTACGATGGTGGTATTGATGGGTATTATATTGATCATGATTTAAAAATTATTTATTTAATACAGTCAAAATTTAGAACTACAGAGAGAAATTTCGAAAGTAAAAATATTGAGCTTGAAGAAATTTTAGTTATGGATATTGATAATATTCTCACTGATGGAGCGGAAACAGACGAAAAAGGTAATTTATATAATGGGAAAATAAAACAACTTCAAAGAGAAGTAAAGGAAATTAGTGATATAGCAAGATATGCATACAAAGTTATCATTCTTGCAAACTTAAATAATGTTACGGTAAGTCAACTCAGGAGATTGACATGTGGTATTTCACCTTTGGTGTTCGATTATAAAAAAACATACTCCGATTTAGTATTTCCTGTTATATCTGGAACATATTTTACCGCGAATGATATCTGCATCCCTATTGATCTTTCAAATAAGAGCGCTGGGAGTAAAATAAGTTATACCGTGAAAACGAAAGCGAGTGATTGTGAAATAACAGTGCTTTTTGTTCCTACGCTAGAAATTGCAAAGGTGATGAGTAAATATAAAAACTCAATTTTAAAATATAATCCACGAAGCTATCTTGAATTTGAAGGTCAGGCAGTTAATTCTGCAATCAGAAAGACAATATGTGATAATGAAACAAATGAGTTTGCATTATATAATAATGGGATAACAATATTGTCTGATGAAACGTACATTAATGAAAGAATCGGACAGAAAAATAAAGCTCAACTTAGTATAAAAAACCCACAGATAATTAATGGGGGGCAGACCTCTTATATATTAAGTCGTATATATGAAGAGACAAAGGAAGATTTGGTAGGTAAAGTGTTTCATGAAAAAGAAGTTTTATTAAAAATTATAACTCTTATTGATAATGATAGTGTTGACAATAAATTAAAATTAATTGATGAGATATCTAATGCAACTAATAAGCAAACCCCTGTTATAAATGCTGATAAGTTTGCAAATGAAACGTTTCACCAAAAATTACAAGAGAGAGTTTTCCAAAGATTCGGTTTACTTTATGAAAGGAAACGAGGGGAGTTTGCTGATGGCTTAAACAATAACTACATAACTTCAGAGCAATTGATTGAACGAAATTTATTTTTAAGAATATATTATTCAGCAAACGGAATGATAGAAGTTGGGGCACAAAAGAAATTATTTCAAAAAAATGACACATCGAAAATTAAATTGGATGATGATAGTTTAGATAACTTCTATTATGGTTTCATAGCTTTCAATTATTTAGTGGTACAAACCTCTAAAAACAAAAGATTAGTACATCTTAATAAATATGATAAACTATTATCCCTTAAGATTTATTTATATGTTTATTTGTTTAAAGGGAAGCCTGAGAATATATCAGAAAATATCCTATATTTAGAAAGAGAGTGGGGTAAATTCTTAGAGGTTATGAAGGTAAATAATAATAATAAGTTCAATTATACATACAAAGATAGACTTACAGGAGAAATGGTTTCCATTTTTAAATTCGAAAAATACATAAAGTCTAATAAATTTGAGCGAGACGCCAGATTGTATTTCGAACAGCTAATTACTAGTTCATCACAATAAAAATTTTGGCGGAAGATCACAGGAGTCGAACCTGCCCGGGAACGCTGGCGTCCCCAACTGGATTTGAAGTCCAGCCACCTCACCGGAGATGACGATCTTCCGCGCCTCGATTGCTACATGGAGGCGGGGCGCATTATAGCTACTTTCAGACATTTACCACATACCCCACACCACTTTTTTCACCTCTCTTTTGACCTTTACACCCCTGTTTAAGTTAATTCCTAAGAAAATCCTCATGTTAGCCCCTCGTGCTCTCAACATTTACCGCGATCACAAAAAACAAGAAACGTAATCTGCTAACCAGAAAACGCAATACCCGCTCCTGAAACAATGGTTTAAAACTCTGTAACCGGTCTCAGCGCCCCTACAGCGTGAAGGATACAAAAAGATGAGCGAAGTATTGTCAGTAAAAGAGAAGATTGGCTACGGCATGGGAGATGCCGCCAGCCACATTATTTTTGATAACGTCATGTTGTACATGATGTTTTTCTACACCGATATTTTCGGCATTCCCGCCGGGTTTGTCGGCACCATGTTCCTGCTGGCGCGCGCGCTGGATGCCATCTCCGACCCGTGCATGGGGCTGATTGCCGACCGCACCCGCAGCCGCTGGGGCAAGTTCCGTCCGTGGATTTTGTTTGGTGCCATCCCGTTCGGCATCGTCTGCGTGCTGGCCTACACCACGCCGGACCTCAGCCTCAACGGTAAAATGGTTTACGCCGCCATTACGTACACGCTGCTGACCCTGCTCTATACCGTGGTCAACATCCCGTACTGCGCGCTGGGTGGCGTGATCACCAACGACCCGACGCAGCGTATCTCCCTTCAGTCCTGGCGCTTTGTGCTGGCGACGGCGGGCGGCATGCTCTCCACGGTGCTGATGATGCCGCTGGTGAACCTGATTGGCGGCGACGATAAGGCGTTCGGCTTCCAGGGCGGGATCGCCGTGCTGTCGGTGGTCGCGTTCCTGATGCTGGCGTTCTGCTTCTTCACCACCAAAGAGCGCATCCAGGTGCCGCCGAGCACCACCTCCATGCGGGAAGACCTGCGCGACATCTGGCACAACGACCAGTGGCGCATCGTCGGCGTGCTCACCATCCTCAACATCCTCGCCGTCTGCGTGCGCGGCGGCGCGATGATGTACTACTGCACCTGGATCATGGGCTCGCCGGAGGTGTTCGTCGCCTTCCTCACCACCTACTGCGTCGGCAACCTGATCGGCTCCGCGCTGGCGAAACCCCTCACCGACTGGAAGTGCAAGGTCAGCATCTTCTGGTGGACCAACGCCGCGCTAGCGGTGGTCAGCGTGGCGATGTTCTTCGTGCCGATGCACGCCACCGTGCTGATGTTCGCCTTTATCTTCGTCATCGGCGTGCTGCACCAGCTGGTGACGCCGATCCAGTGGGTGATGATGTCCGATACCGTCGACTACGGCGAATGGACCAACGGCAAGCGCCTGACCGGCATCAGCTTTGCGGGCACGCTATTCGTGCTGAAGCTCGGCCTGGCGCTGGGCGGGGCGATGATCGGCTGGATGTTGGCCGGCGGCGGCTACGACGCGGCAGCCAAGACCCAGAACAGCGCGACCATCAGCATCATTATCGGCCTGTTTACCCTGGCCCCGGCGGTCTGCTACGTGCTGAGCGCCATCATCGCCAAACGCTACTACACGCTGAAAACTCCTTTCCTGACAAAAATCATGGGCGAGCTGGCGCAGGGCGCGCGCCGCAATCAGCAGGAGTTTGAAAACCTGCCGGTCAGCAAAGAATTACAGAACTAAGAGGACGAGAGTATGAAAATCAGTGATGGAAACTGGCTTATTCAACCGGGCCTGAACGTGACATATCCGGTGCAGGTGTTCGACGTGGAGCAGCAGGGCAATGACCTGGTGGTGTACGTGGCGCCGCGCGACGTGCGCGAGCGCACCTGGCAGCTCGACACGTTGATGTTCACGGTGCGCCTGTTTGCCCCGCAGGAAGGGATTGTCGGGGTGCGCATCGAGCACTTCCAGGGCGCGCTGAATAACGGCCCGCACTATCCGCTCAACGTATTGAAAGACGTGAAGGTAGAGATTGAAAACAACGCCGATTTTGCCGAGCTGAAAAGCGGAAGCGTCAGCGTGCGCGTCACCAAAGGCGAGTTTTGGGCGCTGGATTTCCTGCGTAACGGCCAGCGCATTACAGGCAGCCAGCTGAAAAACAACGGCTACGTGCAGGATGCCACTACCGACCGCAATTACCTGTTTGAACGCCTGGATCTGGGCGTGGGGGAAACGGTCTACGGTCTCGGCGAGCGCTTTACCGCCCTGGTGCGCAACGGTCAGCGGGTCGATACCTGGAACTGCGACGGCGGTACCAGCACCGAACAGTCCTACAAAAATATTCCGTTCTACCTGACCAACCGCGGCTACGGCGTGCTGGTCAATCATCCGGAAAACGTCTCCTTCGAAATTGGCTCGGAGAAAGTCTCCAAAGTGCAGTTCAGCGTCGAAGGCGAGTATCTGGAGTACTTCGTGATCGACGGCCCGACGCCGAAAGAGGTGCTGAACCGCTATACGCAGTTTACAGGGCGTCCGGCGCTGCCGCCTGCGTGGTCGTTCGGCCTGTGGCTGACCACCTCGTTCACTACCAACTACGACGAAGCGACGGTCAACAGCTTTATCGACGGCATGGCCGAGCGCGACCTGCCGCTGCACGTGTTCCACTTCGACTGCTTCTGGATGAAGGCCTTCCAGTGGTGCGACTTCGAGTGGGACCCGGTGACCTTCCCGGACCCGGAAGGGATGATCCGCCGCCTGAAAGAGAAAGGGCTGAAGGTCTGCGTGTGGATCAACCCGTACATCGGACAGAAATCCCCGATCTTCCGGGAGCTGAAAGAGAAGGGTTACCTGCTCAAGCGCCCGGACGGCTCCCTGTGGCAGTGGGACAAATGGCAGCCGGGGCTGGCGATTTACGACTTCACCAACCCGGAAGCGTGTCAGTGGTATGCCGACAAGCTGAAAGGCCTGGTGGAGATCGGCGTCGACTGCTTTAAGACCGACTTCGGCGAGCGTATCCCGACCGACGTGCAGTGGTTCGACGGGTCCGATCCGCAGAAAATGCACAACCACTACGCCTACATCTATAACGAGCTGGTGTGGAACGTGCTGAAAGAGACGGTGGGAGAAGAAGAGGCGGTGCTGTTTGCCCGTTCTGCCTCCGTCGGGGCGCAGCAGTTCCCGGTACACTGGGGCGGCGACTGCTACGCCAACTACGAATCGATGGCCGAAAGCCTGCGCGGGGGGCTGTCGATTGGCCTGTCCGGCTTCGGGTTCTGGAGCCACGATATTGGCGGGTTTGAAAACACCGCCCCGGCGCACGTCTACAAGCGCTGGTGCGCGTTTGGTCTCTTCTCCAGCCACAGCCGCCTGCACGGCAGCAAATCCTACCGGGTGCCGTGGGCGTACGATGACGAGTCCTGCGACGTGGTGCGCCACTTTACGCAGCTGAAATGTCAGCTGATGCCGTATCTGTATCGTCAGGCGGCGCTGGCGCGCGAGTTCGGCACGCCGATGCTGCGGGCGATGATGCTGGAGTTCCCGGACGATCCGGCGTGTGATTACCTCGACCGCCAGTACATGCTGGGGGATGCGGTGATGGTTGCGCCGGTGTTCTCCGAGGTGGGGGACGTGCAGTTCTACCTGCCGGAAGGCCGCTGGACGCACCTGTGGCACAACGACGAAATTCAGGGCAGCCGCTGGCATAAGCAGCAGCACGATTTCATGAGCCTGCCGGTCTACGTGCGCGATAACACGCTGCTGGCGCTGGGTAACAATAACCAGAAGCCGGACTACACGTGGAATGAGGGGACGGCCTTCCAGCTGTTTAACCTGGACGACGGCGCAACGGCGGTGAGCGAAGTGCCTGCGGCGGACGGCTCTGTGGCGTTTACGCTGAAGGCGTCACGTCAGGGCGACGTCGTGACCTTTACCGGCGCGGGAGACGCGAAAAAGTGGTCGGTGTGCTTGCGCAACGTGCAGAAGGTGAGCGGCGTGAAAGGCGGTTCACACGCAGGCAGCGAGTGGGGTGTGGTGGTGAAAGCGGAGGGGAATGAGGTAGTGGTTCACTTCTGAGCCGCAAAAATGCCCGGTGGCGCTTCGCTTACCGGGCCTACGATAATTATGCGGTCTGATGCCCTCACCCTGACCCTCTCCCACAGGGAGAGGGAACAAACATCAAAAACGGCAACAGGGTTGCCGTTTTGCATTTACCTTGCGCCACCCGGCTTGTTTATTGCACTGGCGTTGAAACCACACCGCCCGTCATCGCCTGCTGCACCTGCTGTTTATCCATATTCACCGCGTTCAGCTTGCCGTTCACTGTTGGCTTCAACGGGGCATTCGCCTGCACGCTGCCGCTGGCGGTGAGCTGAATATTGCCGTCGCCCGTGATCGGCAAAGCAGGCCACCCCCACTGCTGCAGCACGTTGAGCGGCACGCCGCGCCCGTTCAGGCTCACAGTGGTCTGCCGCTGCGGAAGCTGCGAAACCGTTGCCGTAGCTTCCAGAATACCTTTCTCGGTAAACGCGCTCAGGTCGGTAATGTTCACCGTGGCGGCGTTCGCATTCAGCGCGAGTGACGGACGGCGCACGTCCACGCGGTTAAAGGTCGCGGCCGCACCGTTCAATGTTGCGCTGCCGCCCCAGACGCCCCACTGGCGGTCTTTCGCCAGCTGCAGGTTTGCACCATAGCCGTCCAGAGAGGTGATCTGCCACGGGAAAGCAGGATCGATGTCGATCACCAGATTGCGGCTCAGGCCGAATTTTTTTAGCGTCACGCTGTTCAGCCATTCCGGCAGGGGATCCATCCACAGCGTTTTCCAGTTTTCAGGCAGGGTGTATTCCAGCCCGGCGATGGCGGCATCATCCAGCACCAGCGCTTTGCCGTCGCGCAGCCAGTTGCCGGAGGTGCGTACCATCCCGCCTTCCCAGCGAGAGGTGAACTGGCGCAGCGCGATACCCTGCGGGGAGAATTCAGCGTTCAGGATCGGGTCGAACAGATGCAGCGAGCCGTAGATAAACTCGCTCGCGTTCATAGACAAACGCCCTTCCTGGCTCTGCCAGTCGCCTTTGCTGAGAGTCAGGTTGCGCAGGCTCAAATCAAGGTCCGTCACCGCCCAGTCCGGCCCCTGCAGGCGCGCGTCGGTCACTTCCAGCCGACCAATCTGCAGGGAAGGGAGCGTGGTGATGGGAGCAAAGAAATCCATCAGCGATTTATCGCTTTGCAGGCGGATCTCATTCAGACGCATGCTGTCGATAATCCAGCTGCCGTCAGCGTTACGCAGGGCGGAGCCGGTGAGCGAGCCGCGCGCCATATCCGCGCCAATGGTGCTCAGCACCACCTCTTTACCGTTGAGCTGTCCCTGAATCAGGACGTTGCTGGCCGGGACGCCGTTCAGGGTGAGCGAGCCTGCGCTCATCTGGATCTGCGCATTTTTGCCTAGCACGTTGCCCGCCTCTGGCTGCCACGGACTGACGCCGCCTGTGACTTTCTGCGCGCTCAGGTCCCATTCGGTATTCGGGCTGTTAAAGGCCATGTTGTTTAGCTGCAAGCGGTCCGCCTGGAAAGGCAGCGGCGCAGTTTGCGGAGAGAGGTTCAGCGTGCCATCGAACAGGGTAATGGTGTCCATATGCAGCGGATCGGTTACCTGACGGCTGCTTAAACCGATATCGACCTTTTTGGCCACCAGGGTGGCGGGTTTGCCGTCACGACCAAAGGTGACATTTTCCAGAATGAGGTGAGAAGGGGATGAAAAGCGGTGATCCATCAGGTCAAAGTTGAGTTCGTAATCGGTATTTACCGTAACCCAATTGCTGGCCTGCGACGCGCCCCAGCGGGTCTGGAGCAAAATATAGAATGCCAGCACTACCACAAGCAGAGCTAACAGAAGATAGATGATCAGCTTTCCAATAAATTTCATGGTCTTCCATCCCGCAAAACGCACATAAAGGAGTTATGCACGATTTATGCGCAATGCTCAAGGCGGGAATGGTGTAAAGAGATGTCACGGCAGGCCTTGACAGCCTGCCGTGAGAGAAATCAATTTTTCTCAGGCGGGAAAACGAGGTTCAGAACGATAGCAGTGATACCGCCCGCGGCAATGCCGGAAGAGAGCAGGTTTTTCACCCAGTCAGGCGCAAACTGCAGGATCAGAGGCTGCTGAGAAACACCCAGACCGACTGCCAGAGACAGGGCGATAATCATGATCGCGCGGCGGTTCAGCGGCTCGCGGGAGACGATACGCACGCCGGAGGCCGCGATAGTGCCGAACATCACCAGCGTCGCGCCGCCCAGTACCGGCTCAGGGATGTGCTGCACAAAGCCGCTTACCGCCGGGAACAGGCCGAGGACGATCAACATTAGCGCCACCACAAACCCGACGTAGCGGCTGGCCACGCCGGTCAACTGGATCACGCCGTTGTTCTGACCGAAGCAGGAGTTCGGGAAGGTGTTGAATACGGCAGAGACAAATGAGTTCAGGCCGTTCGCCAGCACGCCGCCTTTCAGGCGCTTCATGTACAGCGGACCGGACACCGGCTGCTCAGAGACGTCCGAGGTAGCGGTGATGTCGCCGATGGTCTCCAGAGAGGTGATCATAAAGACCAGCATCAGCGGCAGCAGCAGGCCCCAGTCAATGCCCAGTCCGTAGTACAGCGGCGTTGGGATAGTGATCAGCGCGGCATTCGTCGGTGCGGTATTTTGCGGCAGCATATCCAGCGCCCAGGCCATCAGGTAACCGGCCGCCATCGCGATAACCAGCGAGGCCACGCGCAGGTAAGGGTTACGCTGACGGTTAAGTAGAATGATGATTGCTAACACCACGCCTGCCAGCAGCAGGTTTTTCGGTGCGCCGAAGGTGTTATCGCTCATTGCCGCATAACCGCCGCCGATGGATGTCAGGCCCACCTGAATCAGCGACAGGCCGATAATCATTACGACCACGCCGGAAACCAGTGGGGTGATGACGCGACGCGCCAGGTGCAGAACGCGGGAGATCACCATCTCCGTGCAGCTTGCCAGCATCAGCGTGCCGAACAGCGCCGCCATCATGGTTGGAACATCCGCCCCACCGGTTTTCAGCGCTGTACCGCCCATGATTAGCGGTGCCACGAAGTTAAAACTGGTGCCCTGAATCGACAATAATCCCGACCCTACCGGACCCCAGGCTTTAATTTGAATAATAGAGGCGACGCCGGAGGCAAAAAGAGACATGCTGATAATGTGCTGCGTGTCCTGCGCCGGTAAACCGAGCGCCTGGCAAATCAGCAGCGCCGGGGTTATCACCGCAACAAACATCGCCAGAAGATGCTGGCAGGCGGCGAAAAGCGTTTGCGGCAGCGGCGGGCGGTCTTCAAGGCGGTAAATCAGTTCGCTATTTTGCTTCTGCGCAATCGGTTGCGCATCAGGCGACTCTATGGTGTTAACGGACATCGGCGGCAATCCCACGGTGGAAAAGCGGGCATTTTATCTGACCACCTGGTAAAAGCAAACGATTGCCAGCAAAAAAAGGGAAGAAAATCTGCCGCTGCGCGCAGGTTTTCTACTCCCCATCGGGAAAAAAAATTACACTTTTTGCGCCGGGAGCTCATGACGAGCGCAAACCGGCCCAGGATAACGCCGCGTGTGTATGGAACACGCGCAAAACAGGAGCCTTCTATGATTCATCTCGATACGTTGTCGACACTTGTTGCCGCAACGCTGGTCTTACTGCTTGGTCGTAAGCTGGTACATAGCGTTTCCCTTCTGAAGAAATACACCATTCCTGAACCTGTCGCCGGTGGCCTGCTGGTGGCGCTGGCCCTGCTGATACTGAAAAAAAGCATGGGCTGGGAAATCGATTTTGATATGTCCCTGAAAGACCCGCTGATGCTGGCCTTCTTTGCCACCATCGGCCTGAACGCCAACCTGGCGAGCCTGCGGGCGGGCGGTAAAGTGCTCGGCGTATTTCTGATTGTGGTGGTGGGGCTGCTGCTGATGCAAAACGCCATCGGCATCGGGATGGCGACGCTGCTGGGGCTGGATCCGCTGATGGGACTGCTGGCGGGGTCGATTACCCTTTCTGGCGGCCACGGTACCGGTGCCGCGTGGAGCAAGCTGTTCATCGAGCGCTACGGGTTTGAAAACGCGACGGAGGTGGCGATGGCCTGTGCGACCTTTGGTCTGGTGCTGGGTGGCCTGATTGGCGGCCCGGTGGCGCGTTATCTGGTTAAACACTCCACCACGCCGAACGGCAGACCTGACGATGAGCTGGTGCCGACCGCGTTCGAAAAACCGGACGTCGGGCGCAGCATTACCTCGTTGGTGCTGATTGAAACTATCGCCATGATCGCCATCTGCCTGACCGTGGGCAAAGTGGTTGCGCAATGGCTGGCGGGCTCTGCGTTTGAACTGCCGACGTTTGTTTGCGTGCTGTTTATCGGGGTGATCCTGAGCAACGGTCTGGCGCTGATGGGCTTCTACCGCGTGTTTGAACGGGCGGTATCGGTGCTCGGCAACGTCTGCCTGTCGCTGTTCCTGGCGATGGCGCTGATGAGCCTCAAACTGTGGGAGCTGGCCTCGCTGGCGCTGCCGATGGTGGCGATACTGGCGGTGCAGGCGCTGTTTATGGCGCTGTACGCCATGTTCGTGACCTGGCGCATGATGGGTAAAAACTACGATGCGGCGGTGCTGGCGGCGGGTCACTGCGGGTTTGGTCTGGGGGCTACCCCAACGGCTATCGCCAACATGCAGGCGATCACCGAACGGTTCGGGCCATCGCACATGGCGTTTCTGGTGGTCCCGATGGTTGGTGCATTTTTCATTGATATCGTCAACGCGCTGGTGATTAAGCTGTACCTGATGCTGCCGATGTTTGCCTGAAATCAGGCGTTGGAGTAGCGTTCGGTTTCCGGCATCCAGCGCTCAATTAACGCTGCCGCCTGTTCGGGGTAGCGTTCATGAATATGGCGGGCGAGGCGCTGAACTTCGGGGATCATCGCCTGATCGCGTAGCAAATCTGCGACTTTGAATTCCGCGTTCCCCGTCTGACGCGTGCCCAGCAGTTCGCCCGGGCCGCGGATCTCCAGGTCTTTTTGCGCAATCACAAAACCGTCGTTGCTGTCGCGCAGCACCTGCAGACGCATTTGGGCGGTTTTTGAGAGCGGGGCTTTGTAGAGCAGTACGCAGTGGGACGCTACCGCGCCGCGGCCAACGCGTCCGCGCAGCTGGTGGAGCTGGGCAAGGCCGAGACGCTCCGGGTTTTCGATGATCATCAGGCTGGAATTCGGGACGTCCACGCCGACTTCGATCACCGTGGTGGCGATCAGCAGATGCAAATCACCTTGTTTGAACGACTGCATCACCGCCTGTTTTTCGGCGGGCTTCATGCGTCCGTGCACCAGACCGACGTTCAGCTCCGGCAGCGCCAGCTTTAGCTCTTCCCACGTGGCTTCGGCAGCCTGCGCTTCCAGCAGTTCAGACTCTTCAATCAGCGTACAGACCCAGTAGGCTTGACGGCCTTCGTGGGTGCAGGCGTTGCGCACGCGGTCGATGATATCGCTGCGGCGCGTGTCAGGAATGGCGACCGTTGTGACCGGGGTACGGCCCGGCGGCAGTTCGTCAATGGTGGAGGTATCCAGATCGGCGTAGGCGGTCATCGCCAGGGTGCGCGGAATCGGCGTAGCGGTCATGATCAGCTGATGCGGGTGGAAGCCCTGCTGCAGGCCTTTCTCCCACAGTGCCAGACGCTGATGCACGCCGAAGCGGTGCTGCTCGTCGATAATCACCAGCGCAAGACCGTTAAACTGCACCTGCTCCTGGAAGATGGCGTGCGTGCCGACAATCATCTGCACCTGCCCGCTGGCAATGGCATCCTGTTGCGCAAGGCGCGCTTTGCCTTTTTGCTTCCCGGCAAGCCAGCCCACTTCAATTCCCAACGGTGCGAACCAGGCGCGGAAATTGTTGGCGTGCTGTTCAGCCAGCAGTTCGGTCGGCGCCATCAGCGCCACCTGCTTGCCGTGGGCAATCGCGCGCAGGGCCGCCAGGGCGGCAACCAGCGTTTTACCGGATCCCACGTCGCCTTGCACCAGGCGCATCATCGGCACGTCGAGCGCCATATCGCGTTCAATCTCGGCGGTGACGCGCGCCTGTGCGCCGGTGGGTTTAAACGGCAGCGAGGCCAGCAGCTTATCTTTGAGTTCATCGCGTGGGCTTAAGGCTTGGGCATGGAAACGCTGTGCGCCAGCGCGAAGCGCCAGCATGCTCAGGTTATGCGCCAGTAATTCCTCAAGGATAAGACGCCGTTGGGCGGGGTGTTTGCCGCTTTCTAAATCGCTGAGCTGTAGCGTTGGTGGCGGGCGGTGCAGGGTGCGCAGCGCCTCGGGCAGGCTCATCATGCCCTGCGCCAGCTCGGGCGGCAGCAGCTCGGTGATAGCGCAGGTATCCAGCAGCTCCAGCGCCTGATCGGTGAGTTTACGCAGCGTCGCCTGCTTGATGCCTTCCGTCGTCGGGTAAACCGGGGTGAGCGTCTCCTGCAGCTCCGTCGTGCTGAGATCGCCCTGTACGCGGTACTCCGGGTGGATCATCTCTGCGCCGTACTTCCCGCGTTTGGCCTCGCCATAGGCCAGCACCCTGCGGCCCGTCGCCAGGCTGTTTTTCATCGCCGCGTTGAAGTTGAAAAAACGCATGGTGAGAATGCCGGTGCCGTCGCTTATCTGGCAGGTCATCATCCGGCGTCCGCCGAAGGTGATGTTGCAGTTCAGGACTTCGCCTTCAACGGTGGCGTAAATGGCGGGAAGAAGATCGCCAATCTTATAAAGCTGAGTGCGGTCTTCGTAACGCAGGGGGAGGTGAAGCAGGAGATCCTGCACGGTATGCAGGCCAATTTTTGCCAGCTTATTGCTTTGCGCCGCGCCCACGCCCGTCAGGCTGTTTAGCGGGATGGCATCCAGCAGGCGGCCTTTCATCGCTTACCCGGCGTACTGCATGGTGGCCCACCACTCGGCATCGGCTTCAATTTCGCCCTGCGCGTTGACGTGGGGGTAAGGCAATTTTTTCTGCTTCGCAACGCGAGCCAGAACCGGATAACCACCTTCAAACAGCAGGCGCTGCTGTTCCTCTTCCGGCAGCATGCTGTTGCTGCGCTCATACATTCCGGCGTTCTGACGCTGGCGCTGCGCTTCATACAGAATGAGCGCAGACGCCACGGAGACGTTCAAAGACTGCACCATGCCGATCATCGGAATGATGATGTCCCGATCCGCCAGATCCAGCGCTTCCTGGGAGATCCCGGTTTTCTCCTGACCCATCAAAATGCAGGTCGGGCGGGTGTAGTCGATCTCGCGGAAATCTACGGCTTTAGCGGACAGGTTAGTGGCAAGGATCTGCATCCCGCGCCCTTTCAGGTGCGATACGGCTTCGCCAATGGTTTGATGATTTTTGACAGACACCCAGCTATTGCTACCTGCCGCCGCCGAGACCGTATTTCGCATACGGCCGTCCGGCCAGACGGCGTGCACTTCATGCACACCGACGGCATCTGCGGTACGAACGATAGCAGAGACGTTATGAGGTTTATGCACCTGCTCCATGCAGACCGTCAGGTCAGGCTGACGCCTGGCGAGCATTTCGCAGATACGTGCATAACGTTGTGAATTCATAAACCTAGTTTCGGTTTCGGGTGACTTTAATCACGTCCGGCATGACGCGGATCTTGCGCATAATATTCGCCAGATGCACGCGGTCGCGGGCGGTCAGACGAATAAAGGCGCTGTACACGCGACCATCTTTTTCTTCCGTATTCAGGCTCTGAATATTGGAAGAGGCCGTGTTTATCGCTGCCGTCAGGTTCGCCAGGGCACCCTGGTGGTTGAACATATCCACCTTAATTTCGGTGATAAATTCCTGCGCGGTCTCTTTATCCCACTCGACCGCCATAAACTTCTCGGCTTCTTTCTGGTAGCCGCGAATGTTTCGACAGGACTCGTGGTGGATAACCAGCCCTTTACCCGGGCTGACGTGCGCAATAATCGGGTCGCCAGGAATTGGGCGGCAACATTTTGCGAAGGTGATCAGCACCCCGTCCGCGCCTTTAATCGGCAGGTGTCCGTGGCTTTGCGTCGTTGCAGGCACCGCTGTTGTGTCGCCTTGCTGCAGGTTCTTCGCCACCACCACGCTCATGGCGTTGCCGAGGCCAATCTCTGCCAGCAGATCGTCAAGCGATGCGAGCTTCATGCGCTCCAGCTCACGCTGGACGTTCTCCTGCGGAATTTCAGCCAGCTTACGGCTGCCGCCCAACGCGTGGTTGAGCAGACGACGCCCCAGGCTGACGGAATCATCACGCTTGAGGTTTTTCAGCAACTGGCGAATTTTAGCGCGCGCTTTGGAGCTCACGACAAAGTTCAGCCAGGCTGCGTTCGGACGTGCGCCCGGCGCGGTAATAATTTCTACCGTCTGACCGCTGGAGAGCGGCTGAGACAGCGGATAAGGTTGTCTGTCGACACGCGCGCCGACGCAGGCATGCCCGATGTCGGTGTGCACGGCGTAAGCGAAGTCGACCGGCGTTGCGCCCGCAGGCAGTTCGACAATGCGACCTTCTGGGGTGAAAACGTAAATCTCATCCGGGAAGAGATCGGATTTAACGCTCTCAATAAATTCAAACGAGCTACCCGCACTCTGCTGAAGCTCCAGCAGGCTCTGCATCCAGCGCTGGGCGCGGATTTGTGCGGTTGTGCTGCTTTCGCCACCGTGCTCTTTATACGCCCAGTGTGCGGCAACACCCATCTCTGCCATCTGGTCCATGTCTTCGGTGCGAATTTGCACCTCAACAGGCACGCCGTGTGGCCCGATCATCGAGGTGTGCAAAGATTGATAGCCGTTCGCTTTTGGAATGGCGATGTAATCTTTCATGCGACCCGGACGCGGTTTGTAGAGGCTGTGCATCTGCCCCAGCACGCGATAACAGGTGTCGGAGTCGTGGACGATCACGCGAAAGGCGTAGATATCCATGATCGAGTGAAAACGCTGCTCTTTGAGCACCATTTTGCAGTAGATGGAGTACAGGTGTTTCTCGCGACCGCTGACGCGGCACGGGATCCCCGCTTCCTGTAAGCGCCCTTCGATTTCAGAGAGGATCTTTTGAATCATCTCTTTACGGTTACCGCGTGCGGCTTTCACCACCTCTTTAATCACGCGATAGCGGTTCGGGTACAACGCTTCAAAACCCAGCTCTTCCAGCTCGGTTTTAATGTGATGAATACCTAAACGGTGCGCCAGCGGGCTGTAGATTTCGAGGGTTTCACGGGCAATGCGGCGACGTTTATCCGGGCGAAGTGAGCCCAGCGTGCGCATGTTGTGGGTACGGTCAGCGAGTTTGATGAGAATGACGCGGATATCCTGCACCATCGCCATAATCATCTTGCGGAAGTTTTCGGCTTGCGCCTCTTTCTTGTCGCGGAAATTCAGCTTATCAAGCTTAGAGACCCCTTCCACCAGTTCGGCAACGCTTTTGCCAAACAGCTGTTCCATGTCCTGATAAGTGGCAGGGGTATCTTCGATCACGTCGTGCAGCAGAGCGGCCATCAGCGTTTCGTAGTCGAGTTTCATCTCGGCCAGAATACAGGCCACCGCTACCGGGTGCGTGATATAGGGTTCACCGCTTGAACGTGTCTGGCCCTCGTGAGCGTCACGTGCAACGAGATACGCCTGCTGAAGACGCTTAATCTGGTCTTCAGGCAGGTAGGTTTGAATCAGTTGATTCAGGCTTTCAAACAGATACAAGGGCGACCCGCAGGTTTAATTAACGACGACCTTCAGCAATAGCGGTTACGGCCTGCAGTTCTGCGGCTTCCTGCTCTTGCTGCTCCTGGCGCTCACGCACGTCGAGGATCTGGTTGTTGATCAGACCTTCTTCGATTTCGCGAAGTGCAATAACGGTGGTTTTATCGTTTTCTTCCGGTACCAGCGGATCTTTACCGCCTACCTGCATCTGACGAGCGCGACGCGCGGCGACCAGCACCAGGTCAAAACGGTTACCAATTTTCTCTACAGCGTCCTGAACAGTTACGCGTGCCATACTTAAAATGCTCCACAGGTGAAGAAATGACTGGGCATGATACTGAAAGTGGGTTCAGTCTGCCAACAGTTTGGTGATTAATGCGTCATGTCGCTGCTTCTGGCGGCTCATACGCAGACGTTCTGCACGAAGAATGGTTTTGAGATCGCTCAGTGCGGCATCAAAATCATCATTCACAATAAGGTAATCATATTCCGCGTAATGGCTCATTTCTGCAACAGCCTGCTCCATACGCTTTGCGATGACTTCTTCGCTGTCCTGACCGCGGCCACGCAGGCGGCGATCTAGCTCATCTTTCGATGGCGGTAAAATAAAGATACTGCGCGAGTCAGGCATTTTCTTGCGAATTTGCTGCGCGCCCTGCCAGTCGATGTCCAGGAACACGTTTACGCCGGTTGCCAGAACCTGCTCAATGGTTTCACGCGAGGTGCCGTAGTAGTTACCGAACACTTCAGCATGTTCAAGAAACGCGTCTCTGCCGATCATCGCTCTGAATTCGTCGTGATCTACAAAGAAATAGTGTTCACCGTGCACTTCACCCGGACGCGGCGCTCGCGTGGTGTGAGAAACAGAAACCTGTGTATCGTACAACGGTTGGGTTTTTAACAGTGCCTGAATAAGGCTGGATTTACCCGCGCCACTAGGGGCAGAAACAATATAAAGCGTGCCTTGAGCCATGAGAGTCTTTTGTATGTGTTAACGAAGAAGTCCTACATACGGGCTTATTATACACGTCGGCGCACCGTGACGTAGCCTTTGTCACACTTTTTCCCCTGGATTATTGATTTTTGCGTGTCGTTTTCCGGTTTTACCTGCGGTTTGCAGAAATAAAAAGAAACCCTGGATAGCGCCTCGCAAAGCGAAAGGTTGCCGTTAGCGTTGTTTCGATCGTCAGGTTATACCTCCTGCAATGCAAAGGAGGAGTAGCAATGTGGCGATGGATAAGCGGATTACTGGTGTTGTGGTGTGGCTATGGCGCGGCGGTGTGTCCGGTGTGGTCGCAGGCAAAAGCAGAGAAAGAGATTGTGTCGTTAAGCACGCAGATCAAACGCTGGGATGATGCCTACTGGAAGCAGGGGGTAAGCGATGTTAATGACGACGTGTACGACCAGCTTAACGCACGGTTAACCCAGTGGCAGCGGTGTTTTGGCCGCGAGCCTTCAGAAGAGAAACTCCCCGCGCTGACGGGGAGCGTAAAACATCCTGTTGCCCATACGGGCGTGCATAAAGTGACCAGCAAAGAGGAACTAAGACAGTGGATGCGTGCCCGACGTAACCTCTGGATGCAGCCTAAAGTAGACGGTGTGGCGGTAACGCTGGTCTATCGTGACGGAAAGTTAATCCAGGCTATCAGTCGCGGAAATGGGCTAAAAGGGGAAGACTGGACCGAGAAGGTGCGTTTAATCCCGTCTGTGCCGCAAAAGCTTACCGGAACGCTGGCGAATAGCGTATTGCAGGGCGAACTTTTCTGGTTACGCGACAACCACATTCAGAGCCAGATGGGCGGAATGAACGCTCGCGCAAAGGTGGCGGGTGCAATGATGCGGCAAAAGGATAACGCGCTCCTGAGCAAGATCGGCGTATTCATCTGGGCCTGGCCGGATGGGCCGAAAGATATGAAGATTTTGCTGGTTGAGCTGTCTAAAGCCGGTTTTTCGCTGTCAACGCGGTATACGCTTCCCGCCGAATCTGTTGATGCCGTCGAAAAACAGCGCGCGGGCTGGCACGAGACCGGATTACCCTTTGCCACGGATGGCATTGTGGTGCGTTCGGAGGATGAACCTGCGGGCGAAAGCTGGTTGCCTGGTGAAGGAAACTGGGTCGTCGCGTGGAAATATTCTCCTGTTTCGCAGCTTGCTGAGGTAAAGAATATCCAGTTTTCTGTAGGACGAACGGGCAAAGTGTCCGTCGTTGCAGGGCTTGAGCCTGTGCGACTGGATGATAAACAGGTGCGACGAGTCAGTCTGGGGTCGGTTGGGCGTTGGCAGAGACTGGATCTCGCCAAAGGCGATCAGGTGCTGATCAGTCTCGCCGGACAGGGTATTCCGCGCCTGGATAAGGTGGTATGGCGAGGGACGGACAGACAAAAACCGCAGCCTCCTGACTCGCAGTACCATTCATTAAGTTGTTTTTATGCCTCGCCGGACTGCATGGAGCAGTTTTTTGCCCGGCTAACATGGCTCAGCTCTAAACAGGGGCTGGATATTGAAGGTTTAGGGGAGTCCGGCTGGCGCACGCTCTGGCAGGCTCATCATTTCGAACATATTTTTTCATGGCTGTTGTTAACACAGGTGCAGCTTCAGGCCACGCCGGGGTTTTCTGCGGCGCGCGGGCTAGCGCTCTGGCATCGTTTTAATCAGATGCGGGAACAACCTTTTATCCGTTGGATTAGCGCGATGGGAGCTCCGCTATCCAAATCGACACTGAACGCTATCGATGGGCGAGCGTGGCAGGCAATGAGCCAGCGAAGCTCTGCTGACTGGCAAACCTTGCCGGGAACTGGAGAGGAGAAAGCGCGGCAAATCATGAACTGGATGCACGCGCCTCAGGTTGACGTGCTGGCGAAGTGGCTCGCTGAACAGCACATCAACGGATTTTGACATCAGTGCGCGCTGTGCTTGTAGTGAAAAACGGGCAGCCCGAGCTTCAGACGCAGCGCCAGCATGCGGGCCGTAAAGCCAAACAGCAGCGTCGAGATGACCACTACATCATGGTTCGAAACGTAATGCTGCAAGGCGATATAGAGCACCGCTGCGGCAAAGGAGATCCCGGCATAGAGCTCCTTTTGAAAGACCAGGGGAATACGTTTGCAGAACATGTCACGCAATACTCCGCCAAATACGCCCGTGACCACGGCGGCAATAGTGGCGATAACCGGCCCTTCACCCATATCGAGCGCGATTTGCGCACCGATGATTGAAAAGACGATCAGCCCCAGCGCATCAAGCACCAGGAACAGACGGCGCAGGTGGGGCATAACGGGTGCCACAATGGTGGTGAGCACGGCAGCCGTCGCCACGATAATCACGTACTCAGGGTGTTTAACCCAGCCGAGCGGGTAATGGCCAAGCAGGATATCGCGCACGGAACCGCCGCCCAGCGCGGTCGCTGTGGCAATAATAATCACGCCGAAAGTGTCCATACGGCGACGCCCGGCAGCAAGCGCGCCGGTCATAGCTTCTGCGGTGATACCAATCAGATAAAGAACGTGAAGCAGCATATACCCTCCGGTGTGAACGCGGGGAGGTTAGCGATTTGTGCGCAAGATCACGATTGAGATTTTCTAAGGTGAGTTAGTTTGCCCTATAAATTTTTATCACATTTGTCTGGATAGGCTTGATGACGGGCGGAAGGTGGGATAATTGAGCATCAGCACGGATTAGAAATAGTAATGGGTGGTGCAGTCGACACCACCCGAAAAGCATTACTCGATATTCTGGATCTGCTCGCGCATCTGCTCAATCAGCACTTTCAGCTCAATCGCTGAATTCGTCACGTCTGCATTGATAGATTTAGACGCCAGGGTGTTCGACTCGCGGTTGAACTCCTGCATCATAAAGTCCAGACGGCGACCTACAGCTTCTTTTTTCTTCAAAATGTTGTAGGTTTCTTTAACGTGCGCTTCCAGACGGTCCAGCTCTTCAGCGACGTCAACACGCTGCGCCATCAGCACCAGCTCTTGTTCCAGACGGGTGTTTTCCAGCTGAACTTCCGCTTCTTCCAGTTTGGAGACCAGGCGCTCGCGCTGCCACTGCAGCACTTCCGGCATATGGGTGCGGACTTTGGCTACTTCGGTGCTCACGCCTTCAAGGCGCTGCTCAATCATCGCTTTCAGCGCCTGACCTTCGGTTTCACGGGCAACGATAAAGTCGTCCAGCGTGCCGTCGAGGGCTGCCAGGATTTCAGCGGCGATGGCATCCAGATCCTGCTCACCGGCAGCCATGACGCCAGGCCAGCGCAGAATATCAACCGGGTTGATTTCGCCTTCATCGCTCTGCATTTTGACCCAGTTCGCCGCATTCACGAGCTGTTTCGCCAGTTTTTCGTTAAGAATCAACTCGCCTTGCGCGCTGGCATCAGGCTCAAAGCGCAGGTTGCATTCCACTTTGCCGCGTGTCAGACGCGTACGGATACGCTCGCGTACGACAGGCTCAAGGCTGCGGAACTGCTCCGGCATACGGAAATACGTTTCCAGGTAACGCTGGTTTACCGAGCGCATTTCCCATGTGGCGCTGCCCCAGCTACCCTTGATTTCACGCCGGGCGTAGGCGGTCATACTGCGGATCATAGACATTCCCGTTTTTAAAGGAGAGATGGGGGGATTATAGCTTTCAGGGCTTTGTCAGGATAGGAATAAGCGCGTTTAATCCGTATAATGCGCAGCCACATTCGTTTCAAGCCGGAGAATCCATCATGCGTCCATCAGGTCGTAGCGCCAACCAGGTGCGTCCCGTCACCCTGACCCGTAACTATACAAAACACGCTGAAGGCTCCGTGCTGGTTGAGTTTGGTGACACTAAAGTTTTGTGCACCGCCTCTATCGAAGAAGGCGTTCCGCGCTTCCTGAAAGGTCAGGGCCAGGGCTGGATCACCGCTGAGTACGGCATGCTGCCGCGTGCGACTCATACCCGTAACGCCCGCGAAGCGGCGAAGGGCAAGCAGGGCGGTCGTACCATGGAGATTCAACGTCTTATCGCGCGTGCGCTGCGCGCCGCCGTTGACCTGAAAATCCTCGGTGAATTTACCATCACGCTGGACTGCGATGTCATTCAGGCAGACGGCGGTACGCGTACGGCGTCCATTACCGGTGCCTGCGTGGCGCTGGCGGATGCCCTGAACAAGCTGGTTGCGGCCGGTAAGCTGAAAACCAATCCAATGAAAGGCATGGTCGCGGCGGTTTCCGTGGGTATCGTTAACGGTGAAGCGCTTTGCGATCTGGAATACATTGAAGATTCCGCTGCCGAAACCGACATGAACGTGGTGATGACCGAAGACGGTCGCATCATTGAAGTACAGGGCACGGCAGAAGGCGAGCCGTTCACCCACGAAGAGCTTCTCTCTCTGCTGGCGTTGGCCCGAGGGGGAATCGAATCCATTGTAACGACGCAGAAAGCGGCGTTAGAAAATTGATTTTAAAGGCGACCAATGAGTCGCCTTTTTTTTGCCTGTAAGACAGAAAAACCAAAGGAGCGAATCCATGAAATCGTATCAGCGCCAGTTTATTGAGTTTGCGCTTAACAAGCAGGTACTTAAGTTTGGCGAGTTTACGCTGAAATCCGGGCGTAAGAGCCCCTATTTCTTCAACGCCGGGCTGTTTAATACCGGGCGCGATCTGGCGCTGTTAGGCCGTTTCTATGCCGAAGCGCTGGTGGATTCCGGGATTGATTTCGACCTGCTGTTTGGTCCGGCCTACAAAGGTATTCCAATTGCGACCACCACCGCGGTGGCGCTGGCGGAACATCATGATCGCGATGTGCCTTACTGCTTTAACCGTAAAGAGGCCAAAACCCACGGTGAAGGTGGGAATCTGGTCGGCAGCGTGCTGCAGGGCCGCGTCATGCTGGTGGACGATGTGATCACCGCGGGCACGGCAATCCGCGAATCGATGGAGATTATCCAGGCCAACGGTGCGACGCTTGCTGGCGTGCTGATTTCTCTGGATCGTCAGGAGCGTGGTCGCGGTGAAATTTCCGCTATTCAGGAAGTGGAGCGCGATTACAGCTGCAAAGTGACGTCGATTATCACCCTGAAAGACCTGATTGCCTATCTGGAAGAGAAGCCGGAGATGGCGGATCATCTGGCGGCGGTACGTGCGTACCGGGAAGAGTTCGGCGTGTAATTGCATTGCCCGGTGACGCGACGCTTACCGGGCCTGCGTATTTCGTAGGCCGGATAAGGCGAAGCCGCCATCCGGCAACGGTGTTACTGCAATTGAGCAGCCACTAACGGCCAGCGGGCATCAAAATCGTCCGTTGGTCGGTATTTGAATTCGCTACGTACAAAACGGGAGAGCATCCCTTCGCAAAACGCCAGGATCTGGCTCGCCAGTAGCGTCTCATCGATGGTGTACCCTTCGCCTTCACGCATTTTCTTTTCGCGCAGTACCTGACGCAGCTGCGCTTCAATACGTTCGAAAAGCTGGTTAATGCGTCCCTGCAGCCTGTCCTGCTCGAACATCAGCGCGTGGCCGGTGAGGATACGGGTTAAGCCCGGATTGCGTTCACCAAAGCCCAGGATTAACAGCACAATCAGACGCAGACGCGCGGTGGTGTCTTTTTCGTCTTTCAGAATCAGGTTGATGCGCGTGATCAGGCTGTCTTCGATAAACTCGATCAGGCTGTCGAACATCCGGGTCTTGCTCGGAAAATGACGGTACAGCGCCGCCTCAGACACGCCTACAGAGGCGGCCAGTTTAGCGGTAGTGATGCGTTGACTGCCATCGCTGGATTCAAGCATCAGAGCCAGAGACTGAAGTATTTCTTCGCGACGATTCCTTTTCGCGGTTTGTTTTTCTGCCATGTTACAAAATACCCCTGAAAATAAGCACTTGCCAGGCTGGCATCCACACAGCGACCGCAAACTGATGTTTGCGGTTTGTTATTGCATTATGGCGCTGTGAGATGCGTATCTATCGGACGGTTATTTACGCCCGGAATGGCCGAAGCCGCCTTCGCCACGGTCGGTGGCATCGAAGTCTGCCACCAGGTTAAATTCTGCCTGCACAACCGGTACAAAGACCATCTGCGCAATACGCTCGCCCGGTTCAATGGTGAAGCTGTCCTGACCACGGTTCCAGACGGACACCATCAGCTGACCCTGATAGTCAGAGTCGATCAGGCCGACCAGGTTACCCAGTACGACGCCATGCTTATGGCCCAGACCAGAACGCGGCAGGATCACCGCCGCCAGAGACGGGTCAGCAATGTGAATTGCCAGGCCTGTCGGGATCAGGGTGGTTGCACCTGGAGCCAGTTCTACGGCGTCATCGAGACAGGCGCGCAGGTCAAGACCGGCAGAGCCGGAGGTGGCATAGGTCGGCAGCGGAAATTGCTCGCCAACACGCGGGTCCAGAATCTTAACGTCGATTTTTTTCATCATAACGGGTAACGATCTCGTCCAGTAATTGTTGGCCCAGGAGTTCCTTGCGCTCAAGCGGTAAGACTTTATCTCCATCCTGCCAGAAAAGGTGCAGTGCATTGCTGTCGCTGTTAAATCCTTGCGTGGCCAGCGATACGTCGTTCGCGCAAATCAAATCGAGGTTTTTGCGAGTACGTTTTTGCCGGGCATATTCTTCCACATTATTTGTTTCTGCGGCAAACCCAACAACGTAAGGACGATGGCTTTTCAGTGCGGCGACACCAGCAACGATATCCGGGTTTTTCACCATTTTTATCGTTAATTCATCACCTTGCTTTTTGATTTTGGCGTCTGCAATGGTCTCTGCACGGTAATCCGCGACGGCCGCACAGCCGATAAAAATCTGCTGGTTTTGCGCATGGGCCTGCACGGCGGCTTCCATTTCCAACGCGGTGGTGACGTCAATGCGCTGAACGAACGGAGGTGTCGGCAATGAGACCGGGCCGCTCACCAGCGTGACGTTCGCGCCGCGTTTTGCAGCAGCAGCAGCAATGGCAAAGCCCATCTTGCCGGAGCTGTGGTTAGTGATGTAACGCACCGGGTCCAGCGGTTCGCGCGTGGGGCCCGCGGTAATCATGATGTTGAGATGTTGCAGATCGTTGACAGGCGAAAAATGGGCTGCAGCCATATCAACAATCGTCAGCGGGTCCAGCATACGACCCGGGCCAACATCGCCACACGCCTGGCTGCCGCTGTCCGGGCCCCAGATAAGCAGGCCGCGTGATGCCAGCGTCTCCAGATTGTGCTGGGTGGCTGCATTACGGTACATCTGCTGGTTCATAGCGGGCACGACGGCGACTGGCGCAGGTGTCGCGAGGCAAATGGTCGAGACCAGATCGTTCGCCATGCCCGCCGCCACGCGGGCAATCAAATCGGCTGTGGCGGGTGCAAGAATCACCAGATCTGCCCATTTCCCAAGCTCAATGTGGCCCATCGCCGCTTCTGCTGCAGGGTCAAGCAGGCTGTCGGATACCGGGTACCCCGAGACAGCCTGCAGGCTCATAGGCGTGATAAAGGCTTTGCCACCTTCGGTTATCGCGACCCGCACATCCGCCCCGCGCTCGCGCAGACGACGCACCAGGTCCGGCGCTTTATAGGCTGCAATACCGCCGCTCACGCCAAGAACGATTTTTTTACCGGCCAGGCTCATCATGATTCTTTCCTGTTGGGTTTCACCAGAGAGCGGGCATTTTATCACAATCACAAAAACGGGGTGATTTTGTCCTTCGTTCACTTTGCGAGGCGTTACGCAAGAACGAAAAGTCAGCGTCGAGCCCCGGATTGGCCTGTGGCAGCATGATGGCAAACAGAAGGAGGCTGGGCATGGAAGAGACGGAACTGCTGTTACCGCGCGAAAAACTGCTGCGATATGGCGTCACCTTGTTAAAAGACGATGAGCTGCTGGCGCTCTTTTTGCGTACGGGTACGCAGGGGAAAACGGTATTTACGCTGGCAAAAGAGCTGATAGAACATTTCGGTTCACTGCATGGTTTGCTGACCGCCGATCTGGCAGCGTTTGCGCAGGTTGAGGGGATTGGCGTGGCGAAATATGCCCAGCTGAGGGGGATTGCTGAACTTGCCCGCCGTTTTTACAATGTCCGTATGGAGGAGGAAGATCCGATCCTTACCCCGGCGATGACCCGCGAATTCCTGCAAAGCCAGCTGTCAGATATGGAGCGGGAGATCTTCATGGTGATCTTTCTCGACAATAAGAACCGGGTGTTGAAACACACTCACCTTTTCTCTGGAACCTTGACCCACGTAGAGGTTTATCCGCGAGAAATTGTGCGGGAAGCGATAAAAGTGAATGCAGCCGGCGTGATCCTCGCGCATAATCACCCCTCTGGCTGTGCAGAACCGAGCAGAGCGGACAAAGAAATCACCGAACGCATTATCAAATGCTGTCAATTCATGGACATTCGTGTGCTGGACCATCTGATAATTGGCCGCGGAGAGTACATTTCTTTTGCGGAACGTGGTTGGATTTAGACCCTTTCTCGCGATCCATCGGGATCTTTGTCTGTTCGGGACTTGAGCACACCGCCGAGTCAGCGTATACTACGCCACCTTTGAGAATCTCGGGTTTGGCATTTGGGCCTGGCAATCGAGAGTTCACTTAGAACTATGCGATGACCGGGCTGTAAAGCCTGACGAGGCGCCGATACCCCATACGAAGCTCGAGCTAATTTGATTTTTGGAGAATAGACATGTCCCGAGTCTGCCAAGTTACTGGCAAGCGTCCGGTGACCGGTAACAACCGTTCCCACGCACTGAACGCGACTAAACGCCGTTTCCTGCCGAACCTGCACTCTCACCGTTTCTGGGTTGAGAGCGAGAAGCGTTTTGTCACCCTGCGTGTATCTGCTAAAGGTATGCGTGTTATTGATAAGAAAGGCATCGATACAGTTCTGTCCGAACTGCGTGCCCGTGGCGAAAAGTACTAAGTACTTAAAGAGGAAATAAATCATGGCTAAAGGTATTCGCGAGAAAATCAAGCTGGTTTCTTCTGCTGGTACAGGTCACTTCTACACCACCACGAAGAACAAACGTACTAAGCCGGAAAAACTGGAACTGAAAAAATTCGATCCAGTTGTACGCCAGCACGTACTGTACAAAGAAGCTAAAATCAAATAATTTTAGTCTCCTTGTATTGAAAAACCCCGCATCTGCGGGGTTTTTTGCATTCTGTATCTCAACGGAGGAACCATGCCTGAATTACCTGAGGTAGAGACCAGCCGTCGCGGCATTGAGCCCCATCTGGTCGGCGCAACCATTCTTCACGCAGTTGTCCGTAATGGGCGCCTGCGCTGGCCGGTGTCCGATGAGATCCACGCGTTAAGTGACAAACCCGTCCTTAGCGTGCAGCGTCGCGCCAAGTACCTGCTGCTGGAATTGCCTGACGGCTGGATTATTATCCATCTTGGGATGTCCGGGAGCCTGCGCATCCTTACTGAAGAGCTGCCTGCGGAAAAGCACGATCACGTTGACCTGGTGATGAGCAACGGCAAAGTGCTGCGTTACACCGACCCACGGCGTTTTGGCGCATGGCTGTGGACGAAGGAGCTGGAAGGGCACAACGTGCTGGCGCATCTCGGGCCTGAACCGCTGTCAGATGCGTTTAATGCGGAATACCTGAAAGAGAAGTGCGCAAAGAAAAAGACCCCGATTAAGCCCTGGCTGATGGATAACAAGCTGGTGGTCGGCGTGGGGAATATTTACGCCAGCGAATCGCTGTTTGCGGCCGGGATCCATCCCGATCGGCTGGCCTCTTCGCTGTCGGCGCAAGAGTGCGAACTGCTGGTCAGAGTGATTAAAGCGGTGCTGCTGCGCTCTATTGAGCAGGGCGGGACTACGCTGAAGGACTTCCTGCAAAGCGACGGGAAGCCGGGCTATTTTGCCCAGGAACTGCAGGTATATGGCCGTAAGGGTGAACCGTGCAGAGCCTGCGGGACGCCAATTATTGCCACGAAGCACGCCCAGCGCGCTACGTTCTATTGCCGTCAGTGCCAGAAATAGCGTTACTTTAACTTTTCCATCAAGGCCTGGTGGACGTTAACCGGCAGGAAGTGGGTAACATCGCCGTGATGACGCGCCACCTCTTTTACCAGCGTGGAAGAGATAAACGACCACTCTTTGGAGGGCATCAGGAACACGCTCTCCAGCTCCGGCATCAGATGGCGGTTCATGTGCGCCAGCTGCATCTCATACTCAAAATCTGCTACGGCGCGTAAACCCCGGATCAGGATGTTTGCCTGCTGAGCGCGGGCGAAGTTAGCCATCAGGTCGCTAAATCCAACCACCTCGACGTTCGGCAGATGCGAAATGGCATCGGTGGCGAGCGTAACGCGCTCGTTCAGGTCAAACATCGGCTTCTTGCTGGGGCTGGCGGCAATCGCCAGGATCACCTTGTCGAACATGCACGCCGCACGGGTGATGATATCAACATGACCGTTGGTGATCGGATCGAAGGTACCCGGATAAATCGCTTTTGTGCTCATGGCTCACGTTTTCTCAGAGTAGCCGCGGCAGAGCGCCCACAGCTCGGTGTATTTGTTGAAAGTATACTGGGCATTCACGACCGCGAGTAACCAGCCCTGTTTACCGTCCAGTACGCCACCACGCAGCAGCAACGTTTTCATAAACGCGCCCAGCGTGTGGGTGAAGATACCCGTCAGCGAGGCCTTCTTGCCGCGCTGGTGACGCTCCTGCGCCCATGCGGTGGCATAGTCGAGCTGTTTACGCTGGAAGCTTGCGAAATCACGGCAGGTCAGGTGCAGCAAATCGCCCGTCAGGGGGATGATCTGGGCGCTATCGCAGCTCAGGGATTCATGGACCAGATTGTCGTTGTACTGATATCGCTCGCGCTCGTAGAGGCGCATCACGCGGTCAGGATACCAGCCGCTGTGGCGCATAAAGCGGCCAAGAAAGTAGTTGCGGCGGGCAATGCTGTATACCGCACCTGGCTGAGGTGAGGAAAGCACCGTTTGAATAGCCTGCTGCAGTTCTGGCGTGATGCGTTCGTCAGTGTCGAGCATTAACACATAATCGCCGGTGGCATATTCCTGCGCGCGCTGGCGCTGAATGCCATAACCTTGCCAGTCAGTATTGGTATAGATTTTCGCGCCCGCCGCGCGGGCGACATCTACCGTGTTGTCCGTGCTGCCGGAGTCCAGTATGACGATTTCGTCAGCCCAGGCGACGGAGGCCAGGCAGTCCGGAAGCAGGTCGGCGGCGTTTTTGGCGATCATCACGACCGACAGACGCGTTGACATTAGTGGCTCCGCTGAGGCAGATAAGGTTGCAGAAGCTGCAGCAGACGGGTCAGTGCGCCCTGGTTCTGGTGCAGCACTTCGACGGCATGACGCCCGTACCACAGGCGATAATCTTCGTCAGTCAGAAGGGTAGATACCTCTTTGACCACCGAATCCGCGTCGGTCACGGTAATTAAACCATCGGCCTGCTGCAATTTCGCGCAGATATCTTTGAAGTTAAACGTGTGCGGTCCCATCAGTACCGGAATGGCGTGTGCTGCCGGTTCCAGTGGGTTATGACCGCCGCGCTCGACCAGGCTGCCGCCGACAAAGGCGAGGTCAGCAATGCCGTATAAAAGCATCAGCTCGCCCATCGTATCGCCAATCACTACCTGAGTGCTGCCGGAAGGGATCTCACCGCTGCTGCGCAGGGTGTAGCTGAAACCCCCTTTTTGCACCATATCGCGGGCATCTTTAAAGCGCTCAGGATGGCGAGGCACGAGGATAAGCAGTAAATCAGGGAATGTTTCCAGCAACTTACGGTGCGCCTGGAGAATGATCTCTTCTTCGCCGTCGTGGGTGCTGGTCGCAATCCAGACCTGACGTCGCGGGGCCCACTGGCGACGCAGTGTGATCGCACGGGCGGCGAGTTCAGGCGTGACGGAAATATCGAATTTAAGGCTGCCCGTTACCGCAAGCTGGTTGCGTTTCAGGCCTAGCGCGATGAAGCGCGCCGCATCTTCTTCATTCTGCGCCGCAATCAAGGTGATTTTACTCAGCAGGCGACGCATAAATTTGCCCAGCTTGCCGTACCCTTTCGCCGAGCGCTCAGACAGGCGGGCATTAGCGATAACCAACGGGATCTTACGGGCATGGAGGGCAGAAATCATATTCGGCCACAGCTCGGTTTCCATCACGATCACCAGTTTCGGGCGAACGGTATTCAGGAAACGGTTCATGGCACAGGGCAGATCGTAAGGCAGATAGACGTGATGCACGTCTTTTCCGAAAGCGGATAACGCACGCTCAGAGCCGGTGGGCGTCATGGTCGTGACGGTGATCGGCAGTGACGGGTATCGGTGACGCAGGGCGCGAACCAGCGGGATAGCCGCCAGCGTTTCGCCAACTGAAACGGAATGGAGCAAAATACCGTCCGGGGCAACTTTATTACGGCAGTAGCCATAGCGTTCAGCCCAGCGTTTTCGATACGCGGGTGCTTTACGGCTACGAAGCAACAGTCGCAGCCACACCAGTGGCTGAATGAGATAGAGCAGGGCGGTATACAACAATTCCAATCGATTATCCGTTTTTTTAGTTTCGGCGGGCAAATTCTAAGCATTTAAGCCAGGTAAAGCTATCTCTTATGCCAGATACCGCTTTAAGCGGAAGTAACGGCGCCCCAGTCGCCAGCGCAAACGCGGACTTTTTGCACTTTTCCAGATGAGTTTCCAGATGCCCGTTTCGAAGAATTCTTTAATAATCATGGATTTCTTCTTCTCATCCTTCATGTTGTCGAAGGTGTGAATAATCCCCAGTCCCTCTTTGGCGATTTGCCAGTGGCAGGCCGGGATACCTTTCACTTTATCCGGGTAGCGCTGATTGATGGCATCAAGCATCTGCAGGATTTTCATGTAGTGGCGCGCCGAACGAATGAGCGTGTCGTCATTGTCCGGCATATGGGACACCGATGCGGAGTGAATGTAGTAGTCATAATAACGTTCACTGGTGTACTGAACCCGCTCTGCCGCGAGCAGCACTTCAGTCGTCCACGGGATATCCTGATGGCGCAGGCCGGGTTCGAAATGGAAACTGTGTTTACGGATAAAGTCGTGGCGATAGATATTCAACCAGGTGACGTGGAGGAACTTACGAGAATCCAGCGCCATCTTTAACCATGCCGCGCCAGTCATCACGCCTGTCGAGGCCAGTTTGTCCTCAGGGAAAATCGGGCGCGAGGGTTTTTTATTATTTTCCCAGACGTAGTTCCCGTTACAGGTGGCGACGTCCAGATCCTGCGTAACGGCCATATCCAGCAGATGCTGATACATGCCAGGTTTAAAGACATCATCAATATCCGGGAAGGAAAGATATTGACCCGTCGCGATGGCCAGACCGCTATTCCGCGCGATGGACACACCCTGGTTTTGCTGCTCAATGACCTGCAGCTGCGGCAGCTTTTCTCGCCAGTTTTCGACGATCTCCATCGAGCGGTCAGTGGAGCCGTCATTAACGATGATGACTTCCATACTGTCGATGCGTTGATTGACAAGGCAGGTAAAGAACTGATCCAGGAACGCTTCACCGTTATAAACGGCAACCACCACGCTTAATAATGGCGCTGAATTTTGCATAAGAAACCTGATTATTATGGATTGTCGACCAAAGCAATATATTGCTGGCAGATAGCATTGATACCGAACGATGCGATCGTTGCGCGATCAACGACTGGCGGAGAGGCATAGATATCTGCCAGCGTTTTTGCCAGTGACTCATCATTTAATGCTGTCAGCCCGCGCGCTAAGTCGCCTGTGAGGATTTCAGCGGGTCCACCCGGACAGTTTGTACTGACGGGCGGTGTCTGACAGATAATGGATTCGACCAATACATTACCAAAACCTTCACAGTCAGAGCTTAACACTAAGAGGCGTGCGCCTTTGATCCATGGATAAGGATTGGGCTGGAATGGACGGAAAACTATTTTGTTTTCAATGCCCAGCTCGGTAGCCAGCTGTTTTAGTTTTTGAATTTTAGCGTCGGCGCCATTTCCCATCATAACCAGTGTTGTCTCTATCTGGCTCAGCGCAAAGGCGCGTAAGAGACGATCGTGACGTTTGTGCTCGTGGAAGCGGCCGACGTGAATGAGGTAATCCTGTCCCTGCATCTCATAGGGTTCGTCCGCCAGACGCTGGATTTCTGGAATATCGAAAGGGTTATGGATAACTGCCTGGCGACGAAGATCGATTGCCAGCGTTTCCGAGAGGTCTTTCAACACGGCGGCTGAGACGGCCACAACATTGCGGTTTTCGTAGGTATGACGAATCTTATAATGTTTAAACCAGCGCGAAAGACCGCTGCGATGGCGCAGATAGGAGAACGAGAACATGCCATGTACGCAGAACCAGACTTTATCGCGTTCCAGTGCGCGGCAGTGCGCCACGATGCGGTCAGTTTTATGCAGGTGGGAGAACACCACATCAAATTTTCCACTGCGTTCAGCCTGCTTAATCGCATTATCCAGCAGCCGGGCGCGGCGCGGGATCTCCGTCAGCTTCCGCCACGGCTTTTTACACGTATCCTGAATAACCTGAAAATCGATGCCTTCCGGGATGGCGTAGTCGCACACTTTCCGCAGGGAGAACAGGGAGACCTGATGTCCCATTTCGATCAATCCGCTGGAAAGTGTAAGAACTGTTTTTTCAGCTCCTCCACCGGGTAAACCATCAATAATCATTAGGATGCGCATTTTTAATCCAGTAATTTTTGATAAAGCGAAATAAGCTGACTTGATAGTTTTTTGGGGGTGGCCTCTTTTACACGTTCACGTGCCGCTAGCCCCATATTGTTATTCTTTTCCAGAGAAGGAATGGCAGCTACTGCCTCCTTCAATGTGTTGATATCAAGTGCGTCACAGTAAAATCCGTTGTTGCCTTGCTCAATAAATTCGGCTCCGCCGCAACTCTCTGAAGTAATGACAGGTAAACCGCAGGCCATCGCTTCAAGAATAACGTTAGGAAAGGGATCATACAGCGTTGGCAGCAGTAAACCATCGGATAGCTGGTAAAACGGCAACGTCTCTTTTTGCATCCCCAGGAAACGGATTTGCCCTTCACAGCCGAGTGAACGGGCGAGTTCACGATAACGATTTTCCGCTTTATCCTGCCCAACCACAATCAGCCACGCCGCTGTTCCCGCGATAGCGCGTATGGCGCTGGCTAACCCCTTTCGTTCAAATCCTGAGCCTACAAAGCAAAACACAACGGCGTGGGTTGGTAAACCAAACTGCTGACGCAGCGCGGCACGCTGTGCTTCCTCGGCCGGAACGAAGCGGCTGGAATCAATTGAATTATAAATCACATGTATCTTTTTTGCGTCAATATCAAAGTCTTCGACGATTTCGCGTTTGATCATCTCCGCATTACAGATAACGGCTTTTAACTCAGGAGCCTGGTACATTTCACGTTCGGCATTCATCACGTAACGGTGGTAGCGATCGTGCATGAGCATTTGTGCGCGCCAGGCGGGCAGAATCCGCGCACGCTGCAGCAACCAGCGGCGATGAACGCCATCGCCTGCGCGGTAAATGTCGCAGCCCGGGATGCGCTCGTGGCTTTGTACAATATCAAATTGCTGCTGCTGCCACAGTGCGCGGGCGGCATGCGCAAAACCGCGTTCGCGGCTGATGCGTCCCCACTTGCGCGGGTCACAAATGTGGATATGCCAGTCGTCCTGCTTTTCTCCCTGCCATTCGCGGGTGATAACGTTGAGCTCAAGATTTTGATTGCTTAACGCGGTCAGCGCGCGGGAGACGAAACGTTCCGCTCCGCCATCAGGGCGATATTTTTGGCGAACAATCGCCAGGCGATGGTGTTTCATTACAGGTATCTCTTTGCAGCGGAGACGACAGCATCCACGGGAATGGCGTCGAGATAGCGTTCTTTGGTGTTGGTATCAATGGCGTCCGGATTGGGGAGCGGGCCGTAGTCACCGGCCCAGATAACCTCCCCGTTGACCTGCCACGGAGACCAGAACGTCAGCTTTGAGGGGCCAAACAACGCCACGCAGGGTGTCTGAAGCGCCGCGGCCATATGCATCGGCACGGAATCCACGCCGATAAACAGACGCGCATGATCGATAAGGGATGCCAGTTGACGCAGCGTCAATTGACCTGCCAGCGAGACGACACCCGTTTTCGGTGAGGCAGCGAGAATGCGATCGATCATTGCCATCTCTTTTTTATCCGGGCCAGCCGTTAGAACGATGGTGTGGTCTTCCTGCTGCAGGGCGGTGATGGTTTGCGCCATTTTTCCTTCATCCCAGCATTTGAAGAACCAGCGCGACGTGGGTTGAATCACGATGTATCGCTCTCCGACACCTTTTTGCGTCAAGAGGTGGTGTGCGTGTTGCCAGTCATCCGGGCGGTAAGCCATGGTGACGGCGGGGTTTGGGTCAACCGGCAGCGCTGACAGGATGGAAAGATTTTGCTCAACGGTGTGCAGGGACGGGTGATTCGCGACAGAGACCAAATTGCTATGACAAAAACGCCAGAATGCACTCTTGCGCTTATTAAAGGCAAACCCGAGGCGAACTGGGGCACCGGTGAAGCGCGTGACGATGGCGCTGCGCCACTGATCGGCAAGGTTAATCACCAGGTGATAATGCTGTCTTCTCAATGTGCTAAGCAGCTGCCACTCTTTCTGGAGATGCTTCAGCGTGCCCAGCTGCTTCCATTTGCGATCGATACCATAAATTGTGCCGATCGCGGGATGCGCGGCGAGCATATCGCGTGTCTCTTCATAGAGAAGCACGTCGATTTGCGCCTCAGGCCATTTTTGGCGTAACGAATCGATGACGGGGGTGGTGAGTAACATGTCACCATGATGGCGAAGTTTGATCAGTAAAATGCGCAAATCAGGCGTGTCAGGTAAGTTATTCATCATCATCTTATCGGCGTTGTACTGTTGGCAATTCTAATAGACCTGGTAGCGACTTGCACTCTTTCTCCACAATGTCAGGAATTTCCCTGGAAGGGTTTACTCCTGCTTTGAGGCGTGCGTAACATAGCGCTAACTACTTTGTCTCATGGACTCATTATGAAAAAACCAGCGTTTATCATCACGATCGATACCGAAGGCGATAATCTCTGGCAAAACCATCGGGTGATTAAAACGGAAAACGCACGCTACCTGGCGCGCTTTCAGGCGCTTTGCGAACGTTTTGGTTTTAAGCCCGTCTGGCTGACAAACTATGAGATGGCAATCGAGCCCGTTTTCATTGAATTCGCAAGGGACGTTATTGCTCGCGGTCAGGGGGAAGTGGGTATGCACCTGCATGCCTGGAATAGCCCGCCGGAGCACGATCTCACGGGTGATGACTGGCGCTGGCAGCCGTATCTGATTGAGTTTTCAGACGAGATGATGCGCGAAAAAGTGCTCTTCATGACCCGCCTGCTGGAAGAGACCTTCCAGACCAAAATGCTGAGCCATCGTGCCGGGCGCTGGGCCTTTGATAGCCGCTATGCCAAATTGCTTATTGAACTGGGCTATCAGGTTGATTGTTCCGTTACGCCGCGCGTGAACTGGCGCAATGCGAAAGGTGCTCCGCAGGGAAGTGGCGGAACGAATTATCAGCATTTCCCTGACCATGCCTACTTCATGGACACGGATGATATTTCCCGGGCGGGTAATAGCCCGCTACTCGAAGTCCCGATGAGTATTCAGTATAAACACCCGGCCTGGTTGAATACCGTTAAGCAGGGCTACGATCGTCTTCGCGGTAAATATCGCTCACCGTCCGTGAACTGGCTACGACCGTCTGGTGGGAACGCCGAGCAGATGATTCAGGTCGCGCAACAGTGCTTATCGCAGGGGAATGATTACGTGGAGTTTATGCTTCATTCATCTGAGTTTATGCCCGGCGGGAGCCCCACGTTTAAGGATGATGCGGCGATTGAGGGCTTGTATCGCGATCTGGAAGCGCTGTTTACGTGGTTGTCAGATAAAACCGTAGGGATGACGCTGGCGGAGTTTTATCAGTACAAAAAAAATTAATGCCCGCGTAGCGGGCATTATCATCAGCGTTGTCTGGTTTGCGAAAAGGGTGTACTCAACGCAAACAGGGTAACAAAGAAGATCAAGGCTTCAGAACTCAATAATATAACGTCGGTCAGGCCATACAGTAAAAGCAGGAGCATGGTCGTTAGCAACAGGCCATTGTTATTTTTAAGCGCGTAAGCGATCATCGACGCAAAGAAAAAGAATAATATCACCAGCCCAGGGATACCCTGCAGCGAATATTTTTCAATAAATTCATTGTGCAGATGAACATTGATATATTTTAGTGCAGTAATGAGATGCGGATGTCCCTCTTTTATATAACGCTGCGTCCATACCTGGCGATCTTCAACTGACTGCCCCAATGGATGCGCGAGCCCGTTCTGAATACCCACCGTCCACATAGAGAAACGCGCGCCGAGTGAGGTTTTGTCATACCCTTTCTCATACTTTTCTATTTCGATTTGCGTTTGCGTTATCTTGGGAGAAATCAATGGCTTGTAGCTAACGATGACAATCCCCGCCACAACACATAAAAAGATCAGCGTCGATTTAAGATGAATTCGTCTGAAGTGGTAAAGCGTGAGCACAATGGCCAAAAGCAAATAGAGGCCCATTGCGGCACGCGTCCCCGTCAGAAGAATGACGAAGTAAGAAATTAAGATGGTGAGACCCGCAGCCACGTACAGCTTAACGTTTTTCTGCAGATAAAGACTGTATATAAAAGCGAGAGATAACACAGAGTATACGTAAGCTGATACGGTCGCACGATTAATGGCCATCTCAACACGTCCCATTCCCTGCGATGCCTGCCATAAGCCATAACCCGTGGCGAGGACAAACCCCGCGCCGGAGGCATAGAAGAAATACTTCTGGAAGGAGGCCTTATCAACGTAAGACTTAAACCGGTCAAGATAGAAAATAAGGAAGCTGGCTAAAATCAGCTTCTTACTTGAACCGAGATAATCGCTGTAAGCGTTCAAACCTTCACTATGGTATTCATAAACCATGTACCAGGCAAAATTAAGTAACCCAATCAACAAAATGGGAAGTGCTATTGAAAAGGGGCGCAGTGAGATTTTTTTATATTCGAGCGCTAAGCCGATAATGCTGGCATAAATCGCGATATAGAAAAACTCTCGCTGCTTACCCGAACTGATCAAGGCCAATGCAAGCGAGATAAGGCTCAGAATTAGCGTCAGTTGATAAAGACGCAATTTTACTTTTTCCATAATGCCTCAATAACCCTTTTTTTATAGCTAAAACGAACATCACTGGATAAGAAAAATGACAGCGAATAAAGCGCATTTACCCGTGATTTAACGAATGTGAGCTGTTGTTCGGTAAGGTGTTGCCGATGGTTACTGTAGATATCAAACCAGTGACAATTAATCAGATTTTTAAACGCTTGCGGAAACGTTTTTTCCATCATTAATGTACATTCAACAAGTGTCGTGATTTTACTGGCGTCGAGACGACTCGACAAACTTTCGCTACGTTTGATGTAATAGTAATGGCCCTGGCGTTGATAGCAGATTTTTTCTGCCTGCATGAGCATGGCAGGAAATACCGCAAAGTCTTCGTAACAGACCATCGAGGGAATAGGGTTGCTCTTGTACAACGTCCGATGAATAAATTGACCGATGAGATGTGCCTGAAACTCTTTATGCTGCAAGAAACGCTTTATCGCCTCATTCTGTGAAAAAGAGACGGGCGTAAAGCCCTGCCAGAATGCGGTGATTTTCCTGATATCACGAGTTTCCAGCAAGCGTGTCAGTAGCATATCTGGACGCTGTGCTTTCAAAAAAGCCACTGCGTCCCTGACGCTGCAAGGCTTGAGTTGATCATCACTATCCAGCATCGTGATGTAATCGCCTGATGCCAGAGACACTGCACTGTTTCGAACATGACCGACGTTACGGTACTCAACGTACCGGGATTGCGCGTGTGGGAACGCAGGCAACCATTTTTCAATAATATCCTGGGTGGCATCATCAGAACTGTCATTAAAGATAATGACTTCAACAGCATCGCCGGCATTATCAATCGCGGCGTGCAGGCTTTCTAACGTAGCATGAAGCGTATCTTCGGCGTTATGCGCGGCAATAATGACGCTAAGAAAAGCCATAGAAATTAGTTTCCTTGAGCATCAATAGCATAGGTGGTTGCGTTAACGTTAGGTAACTCGCAGATAAAATGTTTAAGCTCGCGTAGCGCGTCTTCTGTTACCGCGAATAATGCTTCGCGTTCTTGTGAAAAATAATAACGTGTTTCAAACACATAAGAACAAATGTTGTCGTCATTACCAATCAACAATACATTGCCAAGCGGACGCTGTTCATGGTGACAGCATGGTCCAAACAGCAACACCACCGGCACACCTACCGCGTCGGCAATATAAACGTTCCCCGAATCCGATGCGATATAGCAATCCATCTTTGAAATCGCCCAGGGAAGCTCTTCAAGGGAAATTTGCCCGATGAGGTTGGTGAAATTGGGCATTTCACCATAAGCACGGGTGATATCATCCATCCACGGCTGCTCATTGGGCGCACCAAATACATAAAACTCGCAGGGCAGGTCAGCGAGATGCTCAACTATTCGCTTCCAGATAATAGGCGGAACGGTTTTCGCTTTATTCCCGGCGGCGATACTGATGCCGATGCGGATAACGCCAGGTTTATCAAGGCTTTCCGGCCAAGTCTGCGGCTTAAAAAGTGGCTTTGTTGCGTGCTTTGGGGAGTCTTGCCACGTAAGCGAGCGGTCCGCCAGCTTCAGATAGTTGGTGACCGACAACGTTTGTTTACCATGCTCAACGGTACCGTCAGCCGTGGTATAGAAAATGCCGTGATACCATCTGCGCGTATAAGTGCTTAAAAATTGTTTGTTTTTTGCATTACAGACGGAGGCGAAAAAGAGGTTCACGCTGTTGGGTTGCAGGAGATACACGTTGTCATAGCGGTTCATGATCCTGCAGGCAAAGCAGAGCTTACGCCACAGATTGCGCTTATGCTGCTCGATAAAATAAATCTGCTCGATAGTGTCATCATGCTTCGCCAGCGCACCCACGCTGCGACTGATAAGCACATCGCTTTTTTGCAGGTACGCCAGGAGGGGCGTAGCATTAACAAAGTCACCGATTTTGGCTGTTTGAATGACAAGGTTTTTACCTGTGTCCTTGCGAAACAGCTTCCGGATGAGCTTCACCGGAAAGAGTAAAATCAGCAGAAATACATAACTCATGGGTTAAATATCCCTGTTGGAAAGCCAGTGGCTGCCCTGTAAAAATGAAAAAATCGCATCTGCGCTAATATCCTTTGTTTGCTGAGTCGGGCTGACCATCTGATGCTGGTTTTTACCGTAACCCCCAATCAAACCCGGATCGGTCGGGCCAAAAATCGTCAGATTTGGACGATCCAGCGCAGCGGTTAAATGGCTTAATCCCGTATCAACGGAAACGACAGCATTCGCTCCCGCTAACTGCGCAGCAACCTGTGCCAGCGTGAGTTTAGGCAAAACCTCAACATGCGAAAATCCTGCGGCCAGACGCTCCGCACGCTGTCGTTCATGTTCAGCGCCCCACGGGAGTTTAATATGGATACCGCAAGGTTGCATTAGTTCAATCAGCCTTCGCCAGTGCGTTTCCGGCCAGTGCTTATCGTCGCGCGTTGTGGCATGCAGGAAGACAAGATAAGGCTGAGTGTCGGGGTCTGTATTACGCAAAAAATGCTGCGCAATGGCGTAATCGCCCTGAGTGTCGGGTTTCGCATAGCCGAGGCTTTTCGCGAACAGCTCCCGGGTGCGTTCGACGGCGTGCTGCTGTTTTGCAATGTGGTGGCGACGGTTATAGAACAGGCTTGCCAGCGGTTCGCGGGCGGTTTGCCAGTCCATACCGTGCTTTACGCCGTGCGCCAGACGTGTCACCAGCGCGGCGCTTTTGACCAGTCCCTGCGCATCGATGATGGCATCGTAACGCTGAGCCTGCACCGCATCGCGAAAGGCTTTGCGCTCGGCTTTAATGGGGGCAGAGAACCACGCTTTGCGCCAGCGGCGAATCGCCACCGGGATCACGCGATCAACCGCTTCATGCCAGGTGGGGATCTGCGCGAAGCCTTCTTCCACCACCCAGTCGAAACGAATGCCGGGAATGGCCCGCATCGCATCCGTCAGCGACGGTAGCGTATGCAGAACATCACCCATTGAAGACGTTTTAACGATCAATACCCGCATTCGTTATCCTTCTTCGCTCAACAGCAGGGCGTTGAGTTCCTCAAGGACGCGCTCTGGCGTAATGTCGATCAGGCTCTGATGATAACCTTCAGCAGCATCACCTTTACGCACCTTGTGGTAGCCGGTGATGAGTCGAATGACGCGTGCTTTATGCGACAGCGGTGGCGTGAAGTCCGGGCTGCTTGGGCCATACAGCGCCACCAGCGGGCGGTCCAGTGCGGCGGCCACGTGCATCAGGCCAGAGTCGTTGCTGACCACGGCCTTACAGGCGGCGATCAAAATAACCGCCTGCTCAAGCTGCGTTTCGCCAGCCAGATTGCGGCACCAGGCCTGCTGCTCGTTGCTCAGGGTGGCGAGAATTTCGTTACCCGCCTCGTGATCTTTCGCCGAGCCAAACAGCACAATCTGGTAGCCTTCGTCGATCAGCTGTTTCGCCAGTTCGGCGTAGTGATAGTGCGGCCAGCGTTTCGCCGGACCGAACTCTGCACCGGGGCAGAAACCAATCATCGGGCGTTCGGATGAAAGTCCAAACGCATTGCAGGTGTGGGATTTCTCTCCGTCGTTAACCTGAAGCTGTGGCCAGAGCAGCGGCTGCGGCAGGTCTTTCGCGCTGCGCATCACCCCTTTGTCGTAGGCCAGCGCCACGTAGCGCTCCACCATCAGCGGCCAGGCCTCTTTATCCAGCACCCGCGCGTCGTTCAGCAGGCCATAGCGCATTTCACCGCGCCAGCCGGTACGGTGTGGAATGCCCGCAAAGAAAGGCACGAGGGCGGACTTAAAGGAGTTTGGCAACACGTACGCGCGGTCATAGCGCTTCTCTCGAAGGCTGTGGCCAAGCTTGCGGCGCTCGCCGATTTCCAGCGCCCCGTGGCCGAGCGGCATCGGGATGGCTTCATTCACTTCCGGCATACGCGACAACAGCGGACGGCACCATGCGGGTGCCATCACGTCGATTATCGCCTGGGGATAACGCGCCTTGAGCGTGCGATAGAGACTTTGCGACATCATCATGTCGCCCACCCATGACGGGCCGATCACCAGAATCTTCATACTTATGCGTCGCGGTTCAGCCAGGCCATATATTCCGTTACGCCTTCGGCAACGGTCTTGAACGGCTTGTCGTAGCCTGCGGCGCGCAGGTTGGTCAGATCCGCCTGCGTGAACGCCTGATAACGGCCTTTCAGCTTATCCGGGAACGGAATGTACTCAATGCTGCCTTTCTTGTGGTACGCCAGCGTCGCGTCTGCCACCGCCTGGAAGGATTCCGCGCGGCCGGTGCCCAGGTTGAAGATACCGGACACGCCGTTTTCCCAGAACCACAGGTTTACGGCTGCAACGTCGCCTACGTAGACGAAGTCACGCTTGAAGCCGTCGCTGCCTTCAAACAGTTTTGGACTTTCGCCGTTATTCAACTGGGTGTTCAGGTGGAACGCCACGCTTGCCATGCTGCCTTTGTGGCCTTCGCGCGGCCCGTAAACGTTGAAGTAGCGGAAGCCGACGATCTGCGAGTTCGCTTCTGGCAGAACCTGACGTACGTATTCGTCGAACAGGAACTTAGAGTAACCGTAGACGTTCAGCGGCTGCTCGTACTCGCGCGATTCGATGAAGTCAGAGGTACGGCCGCCGTAGGTTGCCGCGGAAGAGGCATACAGGAACGGAATTTCACGCTCCAGGCAGTAGTGCAGGATCTCTTTGGAGTACTGATAGTTGTTGTCCATCATGTACTTGCCGTCCCACTCGGTGGTGGAAGAACACGCACCTTCGTGGAAGATGGCTTCGATCTCGCCGAACTCTTCACCCGCCATAATCTGGATAAGGAAGTCTTCTTTATCCATGTAGTCAGCGATGTTCAGATCCACCAGGTTAACGAACTTGGTGCCGTCTTTCAGGTTGTCCACCACCAGGATGTCGGTGATGCCTTTGTCATTGAGGGCCTTAACAATATTGCTGCCGATAAAGCCCGCGCCGCCGGTAACGATGATCATAACTGTAACCTTTGAAGTGTGGAGCCCGGGGACAATCCCGGACGCTAATATTCATATCATATCATTAGTATGGCGACCCTTCAGCCATTCACCGATATGCAGCAGGGTTACACGTGATTTATGCTGCAAAAACGAGAAGAGATACTGCGTCATCTCGTCATGAACTATAGGTTTGGGTAATATGTGCCGAAATTTGCCGAGTCTGGAGAATTGCAATGCGTGGTGATTTTTACAAACAGTTAAACAGCGACCTCGACACCGCACGTGCGGAAGGGTTGTTCAAGGAAGAGCGTATTATCACGTCTGCTCAGCAGGCGGACATCACCGTTGCCGACGGCAGCCATGTGATCAACTTTTGTGCGAACAACTACCTGGGTCTTGCGAATCACCCTGAGCTGATTGCCGCTGCAAAAAACGGCATGGACACCCACGGTTTCGGCATGGCCTCCGTACGCTTTATCTGCGGTACGCAGGACAGCCACAAGCAGCTTGAGCAAAAGCTGGCGAGCTTCCTCGGAATGGAAGACGCGATTCTGTACTCCTCCTGCTTCGACGCCAACGGCGGTCTGTTTGAGACCCTGCTTGGCGCAGAAGATGCGATTATCTCCGACGCCCTGAACCACGCCTCCATCATCGACGGCGTACGCCTGTGTAAAGCGAAGCGTTTCCGCTACGCCAACAACGACATGGTTGAGCTGGAAGCGCGTCTGAAAGAGGCCCGTGAAGCGGGTGCTCGCCACGTGCTGATCGCCACCGACGGCGTGTTCTCCATGGACGGCGTGATCGCTAACCTGAAGGGCGTGTGCGACCTGGCAGACAAGTACGACGCGCTGGTGATGGTCGATGACTCTCACGCGGTCGGCTTTGTCGGCGAAAACGGCCGTGGTTCCCACGAATACTGCGACGTGATGGGCCGCGTGGACATCATCACCGGTACGCTGGGCAAAGCGCTCGGCGGCGCATCTGGCGGCTACACCGCCGCGCGCAAAGAGGTGGTGGAGTGGCTGCGCCAGCGCTCTCGCCCGTATCTGTTCTCCAACTCCCTGGCACCGGCGATTGTTTCTGCCTCCATCAAAGTGCTGGAGATGGTGGAGTCCGGCGCTGAGCTGCGCGACCGCCTGTGGTCCAACGCCCGTCTGTTCCGTGAAAAAATGAGCGCCGCAGGGTTTACCCTGGCCGGTGCTGACCACGCGATCATTCCGGTCATGCTGGGCGATGCGGTCGTTGCGCAGACGTTTGCCCGCGAGCTGCAGAAAGAAGGGATTTACGTCACCGGGTTCTTCTTCCCGGTGGTGCCAAAAGGTCAGGCGCGTATCCGCACCCAGATGTCTGCGGCGCATTCGCCTGAACAAATTGAGCGTGCGGTGGAAGCCTTTACCCGCATCGGCAAACAGCTGGGCGTAATTGCCTGAGGACGTGTGATGAAAGCGTTATCCAAACTGAAAGCGGAAGAAGGGATTTGGATGACCGACGTGCCGGAGCCGGAAGTCGGTCATAACGATCTGCTGATCAAAATTCGTAAAACAGCCATCTGCGGCACTGACGTTCACATCTACAACTGGGACCAATGGTCGCAGAAAACCATTCCGGTACCAATGGTTGTCGGTCACGAATACGTCGGCGAAGTGGTCGGTATCGGCCAGGAAGTGAAAGGCTTCAAAATTGGCGATCGCGTTTCTGGCGAAGGCCACATTACCTGCGGCCACTGCCGCAACTGCCGTGGCGGACGTACGCACCTGTGCCGCAACACCGTCGGCGTGGGCGTAAACCGTCCGGGCTGCTTCGCGGAATACCTGGTGATCCCGGCGTTTAACGCGTTCAAAATTCCGGACAACATCTCTGACGATCTGGCCTCTATCTTCGACCCGTTCGGCAACGCGGTACACACGGCGCTCTCCTTCGACCTGGTGGGTGAAGACGTGCTGGTCTCCGGCGCAGGCCCCATCGGCATTATGGCGGCAGCCGTAGCGAAGCACGTAGGGGCGCGCAACGTGGTGATCACCGACGTGAACGAATACCGTCTGTCGCTGGCGCGTAAGATGGGCGTTACCCGCGCGGTGGATGTCTCGAAAGAGAGCCTGACCGACGTGATGGAAGAGTTGGGCATGACCGAAGGCTTTGATGTGGGTCTGGAGATGTCCGGCGCGCCACCGGCGTTCCGCACTATGCTCGACACCATGAACCACGGTGGCCGTATCGCGATGCTGGGTATTCCGCCGTCAGATATGTCCATCGACTGGAACAAAGTCATCTTCAAGGGGCTGTTCATCAAGGGTATCTATGGCCGCGAGATGTTCGAGACCTGGTACAAGATGGCGGCGCTGATCCAGTCCGGTCTGGATCTGTCCCCGATTATTACTCACCGTTTCTCCATCGATGAGTTCCAGCAGGGCTTTGACGCGATGCGTTCCGGCCAGTCAGGGAAAGTGATCCTGAGCTGGGATAAGTAATCAAAAAGGGGCCTCAGGCCCCTTTTTTTATTGGTTCTTTTTCTCTTCGTCCGTCAGGTAGCGCACCTTGCGGGTGTAGTCCTGACCTTTGAACAGCAGTTTGTTATCCGGCGATTCAAGATACTTCTGCCATTCGGAGAGAGGGAAACCGCCGTGCGCGCCAATCACCTCTTTCGGTACAACGGCTTCCTGACCACCGATCTTCTTGGAGACCGGCCAGTTCATCCAGTCGCCCAGGTTAACCGTTTTTAAATCCAGCATGTCCAGCAGCGCGGCGAGCGGCAGCTGATCGGTCGGCGGCTGCGTGTCGTCCATCAGCTCCCAGGTATCCTGGAACAGCGTCAGCCACAGCGGGCAGATGCGGCGCCAGGTTTTTTTGGTTGCCGCAAGAAACGCGCCGTTAACGTGATCGACCAGATACGGACGCACCGTCTCCTTGTAATACGCCGGCACTTTCTCCGCTGGCGCGCCGTCCAGCTTGGCAATCATTTTGCCCTGACGGAAGCTGGAGTAGATGTGCATGTCGGCCATGTTGATCTCGGGCATCTTGAGCAGGTTGAGATCGGAGTCGATCATCAATACGCCTTCACCGCGCGCCTGCAGCGGGGCGTTAAGCTTCACCAGACGGCTGAGGTAGATCTGCTTATAGCGGTAACCTTCTTCACGAACCGGAAGATTCAGCGTCACTACGCGGGTTTTCGGCGGCAGGACCCCAAAGGCGGATTCAGGCTGATCGCTGACGATGACGATCTCGCTGACGGCAGTGGCGTAACGTTCTGCAAACGTCGCTGACAATAACGCTTCTTCGACGAAATCTGCGCCCGTACACGGGATCACGATGGAATCTACCGCCACGAGATCGCGCGTGACCGGAAGGGAATCGTACGGAATGTTATGTCGCCCGGTGATGTGGCGGTAGCGAGCATTCAGGAATTTAAACATGTTCTTCTCGTTTGGTTAGTGCGCGCCAAGAACGGCTTCGACACCGCTGACATAGTTTTCGATAGCGTAGGTATGGCAGACGTTCTGGTATGCAGCCGCAGCCAGTCGAGCCCGCAGGTCTGCATTCGCCCAGATATTATTCAGATGCTGAGCAAGCTGTGAAACATCGCTCCAGGGGAAGAGCAGCCCCGTTGACTCATGATCAATCAATTCAGCCGTACCCGTCACCTGAGAGCCAATAACAGGGATTTTAAGCAGCATCGCTTCCAGCACTACGCGAGGCAGCCCTTCGCTTTTTGAGGCGAGTATAAACGCGTCAAACGTGGCAAGGTAGTCAAAAGGCGTATTCTGGAAGCCCGTGAAAATCACGTTGTTCTCAATGCCCAATTCTTTGGCTTGCGCGGTTAATGCGGCACGCTCCGCACCTTCACCCACCAGCACCATCTTCCATTTTGCGTCGGGTTCCCTGCGGCTGAACTGTGCCAGCGCCGCCAGCGTGTGGTGGTTGGCTTTGCGAGGAATTAACGATCCAATGCTGCCAAAGACAAACGTATCGTCATCAATGTTCAGGCGATGACGCATGGCGCGTCGATCCGGTAAAGGCTGGTGGATGTCGATGGCATTGTTGACCGTTGTGCACAGCTCAGGCCGGACGCCATGCTGAAGTAACACGCGCTCAACGCCGTGCGAGACGGCGATGATTTTTGTGACATGGGCATTCACCAGCTTTACCAGCGGCGGCGTCAGCACCGGTTCAATGCGGCAGTGCTGGATGATCCGCGCACGCAGTTTAGCTCCCGCCAGGTAACCCTCTTCGTTAGAACCTGGCTGGTTGTTCATGTACAGCGTATCGAAACCGCCTTCCCTGAAAATCGTCTCGATTTTGCTGACGTTGGGGCGAATACGCCAGAGCGTATCGATATGGCGCGTGACGGCCTTGCGGCCGCTGCGCGAGAAGAAAAGCAGGCTGCGACCCAGTTCTTTTGCAATCTTCGCCCACGCGGGCTGCTTATGCTGAGGGATGACAATTAACGGGATGCCAATGCCATTCAACACCTGACCGATGGTTTGCCCTTCGGCCCGGCTGTAGTCGGAGTAAAAACAACAGGTGATATCAAACTTCTCGCGATTAATGCGCTTCAGAAGTTCGAGCATGCTGTTGGTGCCTCCTCCCCATTCTTTACCGGTATCGAGGAGCAGGATTTTGTGTCGTTGCGGCATCTTTCTACCTTAGTCACCTGTCGCGGGGAAGGGCTTTTTACCCCAACCTTGCCACTGATGCTGGAAATATTGCACCAGCGTACTCTGGCTCACGCTTTCGCTAATTACTGTGAAGAAGCGGGTTGCATGCACCGGTTCAAGCGGCCGTTTTGGCTTGCAGTTTTTTACGCCGCTGAACGGATTACGCGGCTGCGTTGCTGGCGGCTGTGCGCTGCCAGGACGAGACGTATCCACCTGCGGTTCATTGAGCAGATCGCTCGGTCGCACCAGCGTGATATCAGCAGGTAAGGTCGGCAGCATCTGTTGTAGCACGCGCACCGTTGAAGGATGCGGATGACCGATGGCAATGGCTGAGCCGTTGCGGCGGGCTAGCTGTACAGCACGATTAAACTGCACCCGAATATCCGCTTCATTTTGCGTGTCATCCAGGAACACCTTGCGCTTGATTACCTTCACGCCGGTTCCCTGAGAGGCTCGCAGCGCCTGGCTGTTGCCGATGGTCATGCTGTCGAGGAAATAGAGGTTGTAGCGTTCCAGCGACTGCATCACTTTCAGCATTCCGTACAGGCTGGACGTCATCGCGCTGCCCATGTGGTTATTCAGGCCGACGGCATACGGGACTTTATTGTAGGCGTCGCGGATGATGCGGTCGATCTCATCGCTGCTCATGTCCGGACGAAGCGTGTCTTTTTCCAGCGGCTGTTTGCTAAGCGGTGCCATTGGCAGGTGGATCAGGACCTGATGACCGCTGTTATGGGCCTTGGTCGCCATTTCCCGCGCGTGAGGCGCATTGGGGAGGACCGCAACGGAGATCGCTGACGGCATCGCCAGTACCTGATTTTCATAGTGCGGACGATAACCGAAGTCATCAATGACAATAGCGAGTTTGCCTGCGTATACCGGTGCAGCCAGCGCCAGTGCGCTGGCGACGGAGAGAATCATTCGACGAAATTGAAGCAAAACTTATCTTCCCAACCACGGCTGTGGATTGACCGCCTGACCCTGGCGACGAATTTCGAAATAGAGTGACGGGCGGCCCTGACCGCCACTGCTGCCCACAAGGGCGATGGGTTGACCTGCGCGCACCTGAGTGCCGACGCTGACCAGCGCGCTCTGGTTGTAGCCGTAAAGGCTCATGTCGCCTTTACCGTGTTCGACCACCACGACCAGCCCGTAACCCTGCAGCCAGTCGGCCAGGATCACGCGGCCATCGGCGATGGCTTTCACTTCGCTGCCTTCAGATGCACCGATAACGATCCCTTTCCAACGTAGTTCACCCTGCAGCTGTTCGCCATAGCGATGCAGAATGGAACCGCGAACCGGCCAGTAAGCCTGGCCGCGAGGCGAGCCTAAACCGCCGGTGCGCGACATCAGAGAACGTTCGCTTTCGCTTGGTTTGTAGGTTGTACCTTTACGGGACGCTTCCTGCTGCTTGTTGCGAACGGCCTGCGCCTCGCGCGCCTCTTTTTCCGCGCGCGCTTTCGCTGCGGCTTCTGCTCGCGCAATGCTGTTACGCAGTTTCGATTCGTTAGCGCGCATTTCGCTCAGCTGGCTCTGACCTTCCTGAATGGAAGACTCAAGGCCGGACAGGGTTTTCTTACGCTCGTTGCGCGCCTGCTCCAGCTTCGCCTGCTGGGCCTGCTGATCGTAGAGCAACGTCTGCTGCTGGGTCTGCTTCTCTTCCAGCTCGGCTTTCTGAGTGGTGACCTCTTCGCGCGTCTGCTTCAACTGCGCGATCGTCTCCTGACGCGCCTGGTTCAGGTAGCCAAAATAGGCCTGCAGACGCTGGCCGCGCTGGCTCTCTTCCCCGCTGAGGATCAGCTGGAGGCCGGTGTGTTCACCCTGACGAAACGCGGCATCAAGCTGTGCGGCAAGATTGCGCTCCTGGGCATCACGCTGGCGTTCCAGTTTGGCTATCGATGCGTTCATCTCATCGATCTGTTTGTTCAACTGGGCGAGGGTGTTTTGCGTTTCGCGGAGTTTGCGTGCGGCGGCGGAGATCGCCTCTTCCTGCTGCTTAAGCTGGGCTAGAAGCGAGGAACGCTGTTGCTGTTGCTGGCGTACCGCACGCTCTTTGGCGGCGATATCGGCCTGAATGGATTTCAGCTGGTCGCGGTCATCCGCGTGGGCAGATGCGGCGCACAGCAATACGCCAGCGCTGAGTGCGCTGGCGTAAAACAGAGGTCTGACTGATAACCTAAGCGGCTTCACGACCCATGTGATTGAAAAAATCGCCTTTCCCCTCATGGGGAGCGATTATTCCACGATGAACAGCGGCTTACCAGTCATCTCTTCAGGGATCGGCATGCCCATCAGCGTCAACATGGTTGGTGCGATGTCGGAAAGCTTACCGCCTTCCACTGCTTTCAGTGATTTATCACCCACATAAATCAGCGGAACAGGCAGGTTAGTGTGCGCGGTATGTGCCTGGCCGGTCGCCGGGTCGCGCATTTGCTCTGCGTTACCGTGGTCAGCGGTGATCAGCAGCTGGCCACCCACAGATTCAACGGCTTTTGCTACCTGCTCAACACAGTTGTCCAGCGCTTCAACTGCTTTAACCGCTGCTTCCATCACGCCGGTGTGGCCCACCATGTCACCATTCGGGTAGTTACAGATGATGGTGTCGTACTTACCGCTCTTGATGGCCGCAACCAGTTTTTCAGTCAATTCTGCAGAGCTCATCTCTGGCTGCAGATCGTAGGTAGCGACTTTCGGCGAGTTGATCAGAATGCGATCTTCACCTTTGAACGGCTCTTCAACGCCGCCGTTGAAGAAGAAGGTCACGTGCGCGTATTTTTCAGTTTCAGAGATACGCAGCTGCGTTTTGTCGTTCTTCGCCATCCACTCGCCGAAGGTGTTTGCCAGAGATGCTGGCGGATACGCGCAAGGCGCTTTGATGTCTGCGGCGTATTCAGTCAGCTGGATGAAGTCCAGTTTCACCACTTTCTTGCGGGCGAAACCGTCGAAGTCGCTGTTGACGAACGCACGGGTGATTTCACGCGCGCGGTCAGCACGGAAGTTCATGAAGATCAGCGCGTCGCCATCTTCCATGGCGGCATCAGCCTGGCCTTCAGCACGAATGACGGATGCTTTCACGAATTCGTCGTTTTCATCGCGTGCGTAAGCGGCTTCCAGTGCTTCAACGGCGGTCGCGAACTGGAATTCACCTTTTGCCAGGGTCATCAGGTCATAGGCCTGTTCAACGCGATCCCAGCGGTTGTCGCGGTCCATCGCGTAGTAACGACCAATGATGGACGCCACGCGGCCTTTGCCCAGCGCGGCGAATTTCTCTTCGAAGGCTTGCAGAGAGCCTTTTGCGCTGCGTGGCGGCGTATCGCGGCCGTCCAGGAAAGCGTGCAGATAGATTTTTTCCGCACCGCGCTCGGCGGCCAGTTCAACCATCGCCATGATGTGATCTTCGTGGCTGTGCACGCCGCCTGCAGAGAGCAGGCCCATAATGTGCACGGCTTTACCTGCGGCAACGGCTTTATCTACCGCACCTGCGAGCGTTGGGTTGGAGAAGAAGGTGCGTTCTTTGATTTCAACGTCCAGACGCGTCAGGTCCTGATACACGATACGACCCGCGCCCAGGTTAACGTGACCGACTTCGGAGTTGCCCATCTGGCGGTCCGGCAGGCCCACTTCCAGGCCAGACGCGTCAATCAGGGTATGAGGGCGTTTCGCCCACAGTGCATCCATAACTGGCGTTTTGGCGTTGAAAATAGCGTTATCCTGGCTGTCTTCACGGTAGCCATAGCCATCCAGAATCACCAGTACCATAGGTTTTTTAGAAACCGACATTGCGACAACCTCATGCTCAAGAGACGAAAAATTTGCGTAATTTTACTACAGCTGAATCGATCAAATAGCCGCAGAAGATCAAAGAATGCGTAGGGGCAAGGCACTTCCCAGGACATTTTGAGGCTTTTTTTTCGTGGCATGCCGCAGAAAATCGATTAGCTTATTGTCGCTGGCTGTATTTGCCACAACGCACAGGTATACTCCTGTCCTGGTTTTTTTAATCACTTAGTCGGGAGTTGTTACCCCCATGCAAGAAATTATGCAATTCGTTAGCCGCCACCCGGTTCTGAGCATCGCGTGGATTGGCCTGCTTGTCGCTGTGCTGTTCACCACCTTTAAGGGACTGACGTCTAAAATTAAGGTGATCACCCGCGGTGAAGCGACACGTCTGATCAACAAAGAAGACGCTGTCGTCGTCGATTTGCGTCAGCGCGACGATTTCCGCAAAGGTCACATTGCAGGCTCTATTAACCTGCTGCCCGCTGAAATCAAAGCGAACAACATTGGTGAGCTGGAAAAACATAAAGCCCAGCCGATCATCGTTGTTGACGGCACCGGCATGCAGGCGCAGGAATCTGCCAACGCACTGCATAAAGCAGGCTTCGAAAACGTAACGGTACTGAAAGAAGGTATTTCCGGCTGGAGCGGGGAAAATCTTCCTTTAGTTCGCGGTAAATAAGGAGTTCAGTGATGGCCAATATTGAGATCTACACCAAAGCAACTTGCCCGTTCTGCCACCGTGCGAAAGCACTGCTGAACAGCAAAGGCGTAACGTTCCAGGAACTGCCAATCGATGGTGACGCGATTAAACGCGAAGAGATGATCCAACGCAGTGGTCGCACGACGGTTCCGCAGATTTTCATTGATGCGCAGCACATTGGTGGCTGTGATGACTTGTATGCGCTCGACGCCCGTGGTGGACTCGATCCGCTGCTGAGCTAAGAGACTTTAGGACAATTAAAAAGGGTTTTTCCATGTCAGAACAAAACAACACTGAAATGACTTTCCAGATCCAGCGCATCTACACCAAAGATGTCTCTTTCGAAGCGCCAAATGCGCCACACGTTTTCCAGAAAGATTGGCAGCCAGAGGTTAAACTTGATCTTGATACCGCATCCACCCAACTGGCGGATGATGTGTATGAAGTTGTACTGCGTGTGACCGTAACCGCATCTCTGGGCGAAGAAACGGCGTTCCTGTGTGAAGTACAGCAGGGCGGCATCTTCTCCATTGGCGGTATCGAAGGCAACCAGATGGCACATTGCCTGGGTGCATACTGCCCGAACATCCTGTTCCCGTATGCTCGCGAATGCATCACCAGCCTGGTCTCTCGCGGTACATTCCCGCAACTGAACCTTGCGCCAGTTAACTTTGATGCGCTGTTCATGAACTATCTGCAGCAGCAGGCTGGCGAAGGTGCCGAACAACATCAGGATGCCTGATGAGCACTGTTAATGCGTCAATGATTGTGATCGGTGCCGGCTCTTACGGCACCGCTCTTGCCATCACGCTGGCAAGAAATGGTCACGACGTGGTCCTGTGGGGCCACGATCCCAAACATATCGCGACGTTGCAACGTGACCGCTGCAACGTGGCGTTTCTCCCGGACGTTCCGTTCCCTGAATCCCTGCACCTGGAAAGCGACCTCGCGACCGCGCTGGCGGCCAGCCGCAACATTCTGATTGTGGTGCCGAGCCATGTGTTTGGCGAAGTACTGCGTCAGATCAAGCCGCTGATGCGCCCGGATGCACGCATTGTCTGGGCGACAAAAGGGCTGGAAGCGGAAACCGGACGCCTGCTGCAGGACGTAGCCCGCGAAGCGCTGGGCGATGATATCCCGCTTGCGGTGATTTCCGGGCCGACGTTTGCCAAAGAGCTTGCTGCTGGCCTGCCGACAGCGATTTCACTGGCATCCACTGACCAGGCCTTCTCTGACGATCTCCAGCAGCTGCTGCACTGCGGCAAGAGCTTCCGTGTCTACAGTAACCCCGATTTCATCGGTGTACAGCTGGGCGGCGCGGTGAAGAACGTGATTGCCATCGGTGCCGGGATGTCCGACGGTATCGGTTTTGGTGCGAACGCACGTACTGCGCTGATCACCCGAGGTCTGACCGAGATGTCGCGCCTGGGCGCAGCGCTGGGTGCCGATCCCGCCACCTTTATGGGCATGGCGGGCCTGGGTGACCTGGTGTTGACCTGTACCGATAACCAGTCTCGTAACCGTCGCTTCGGCATGATGCTCGGTCAGGGCAGCGATGTAAAAAGTGCACAGGAGAAGATTGGTCAGGTGGTTGAAGGCTACCGCAATACCAAGGAAGTCCGAGAGTTGGCGCACCGTTTCGGTGTCGAAATGCCAATAACCGAGGAAATTTATCAGGTATTGTATTGCGGAAAAAATGCGCGCGAGGCAGCATTGACCTTATTAGGTCGTGCGCGCAAGGACGAGCGCAGCAGTAACTAGTCGGAACCGTTGTCACCTGAATGACCCAGCCAGCGCAGAACTGGCTGGTCATTAACTATCGTCTGGAGTAAGCAATGCCGTGTGAAGAACTGGATATCGTCTGGAACAATATTAAAGCCGAAGCCCGGGCTTTGGCCGACTGCGAGCCTATGCTGGCCAGTTTCTACCACGCGACGCTACTCAAGCACGAAGACCTCGGCAGCGCCCTGAGCTATATGCTCGCCAATAAACTGGCTTCCTCCATCATGCCTGCTATCGCTATTCGTGAAGTGGTGGAAGAGGCCTATGCCGCTGACCCGGAGATGATCGCCTCTGCTGCCTGTGATATCCAGGCTGTGCGCACGCGTGACCCGGCGGTCGATAAATATTCCACGCCGCTGCTGTATCTGAAGGGCTTCCACGCGCTTCAGGCTTATCGCATCGGCCACTGGTTATGGAATGAAGGCCGCCGCGCGCTGGCTATCTTCCTGCAAAATCAGGTTTCTGTGACCTTCCAGGTGGACATTCACCCTGCGGCGAAAATTGGTCGTGGCATCATGCTCGACCACGCCACTGGCATTGTTGTCGGCGAAACGGCGGTGATTGAAGATGATGTCTCTATCCTGCAGTCGGTTACCCTGGGCGGTACCGGTAAAACCAGCGGCGATCGCCATCCGAAGATCCGTGAAGGGGTGATGATTGGCGCGGGAGCGAAGATCCTCGGTAATATCGAAGTGGGACGTGGGGCCAAAATAGGGGCGGGCTCAGTTGTGCTGCAGCCTGTACCGCCGCACACTACCGCTGCTGGCGTACCGGCGCGCATTGTCGGTAAACCGGATAGCGATAAACCGTCGATGGATATGGATCAGCACTTCAACGGTATTCATCATACGTTCGAGTATGGCGACGGCATTTAGCCTGTCGGCAGCCATTGACAAAAAAGCCCGGTGCATTGACTCACCGGGCTTTTTGTTAGTTGCGGTATAACACTTTGATAATGTGGTATCCGAACTGCGTGTGCAGGGGACCGGTTGGCTCCAGTACCGGGCAAGAGAAGACCACTTTATCGAATGCCGGAACCATCTGGCCCTGGCGGAATTCACCCAGGTCACCGCCACGTTTACCTGACGGACAGATAGAGTGCTTCTTCGCCAGCTTGCCGAAGTCGGCGCCGTTTTTAATCTGTTCCAGAAGATCCTGTGCCAGTTTCTCTTCTTTAACAAGGATATGCAGTGCTGCTGCTGTTTTTGCCATGATCGTGCCTTGAGTCGACTAGTTTACGCTCGGTATACTACCACGCGTTTTTCCTCCTCTCCCGACTTTCATTGAGTGATCTTTTATGCGTTTAAACCCCGGACAACAACAAGCCGTCGAATTCGTCACCGGACCCTGCCTGGTGCTGGCGGGTGCAGGATCGGGCAAAACGCGAGTCATCACCAATAAGATCGCCCACCTGATCCGTGGATGTGGGTATCAGGCGCGGCACATCGCTGCCGTAACGTTTACCAACAAAGCGGCGCGCGAGATGAAAGAGCGTGTGGGGCAGACGCTGGGCCGTAAAGAGGCGCGCGGGCTGATGATCTCCACCTTCCACACGCTGGGGCTGGATATTATTAAACGCGAATACGCGGCGCTGGGAATGAAGTCCAACTTCTCGCTTTTCGATGATACTGACCAGGTGGCGCTGCTTAAAGAGCTGACGGAAGGGCTGATTGAAGATGACAAAGTCCTGCTGCAACAGCTGATCTCGACGATCTCCAACTGGAAAAACGATCTGATGACGCCAGCCCAGGCGGCAGCCAGCGCGAAAGGGGAACGGGATCGTATCTTCGCTCACTGCTATGGTCTGTACGACGCGCACATGAAAGCGTGTAACGTGCTGGATTTCGACGACCTGATCCTGCTGCCGACGTTGCTGTTGCAGCGTAATGAAGAGGTGCGCGAGCGCTGGCAGAACAAGATCCGCTACCTGCTGGTGGATGAATATCAGGACACCAACACCAGTCAGTACGAGCTGGTGAAATTGCTGGTAGGGCAACGCGCGCGTTTCACCGTGGTAGGTGACGACGACCAGTCGATCTACTCCTGGCGCGGCGCGCGTCCGCAAAACCTGGTGCTGCTGAGCAAAGATTTCCCGGCGTTGCAGGTGATTAAGCTGGAGCAGAACTACCGTTCGTCCGGTCGCATCCTGAAAGCGGCGAATATCCTGATCGCCAATAACCCACACGTGTTTGAGAAGCGTCTGTTCTCCGAGTTGGGCTACGGTACAGAGCTGAAAGTGCTCAGCGCCAACAATGAAGAACACGAAGCCGAACGCGTCACCGGTGAGCTGATTGCCCATCACTTCGTTAATAAAACGGAGTACAAGGATTACGCGATCCTCTATCGCGGTAATCACCAGTCGCGCGTCTTTGAAAAGATGCTGATGCAGAACCGTATTCCTTACAAAATTTCGGGTGGAACCTCATTCTTCTCGCGCCCGGAAATCAAAGATCTGCTGGCCTATCTGCGCGTGCTGACCAACCCGGATGATGACAGTGCCTTCCTGCGCATTGTGAATACGCCGAAACGCGAGATCGGCCCGGCAACGCTGCAAAAGCTGGGCGAGTGGGCGATGACCCGCAATAAAAGCCTGTTTACCGCCAGCTTTGATATGGGGCTAAGCCAGACGCTGACGGGACGCGGATATGACAACTTAACCCGATTCACCCACTGGCTTGGTGAAGTACAGCGGCTGGCAGAGCGTGAGCCCGTGGCTGCCGTGCGCGACCTGATCCACGGTATCGACTACGAATCCTGGCTGTACGAAACCTCTGCCAGCCCGAAAGCGGCCGAGATGCGGATGAAAAACGTCAATCAGCTCTTTAGCTGGATGACCGAAATGCTGGAAGGCTCGGAAATTGACGAACCGATGACGCTGACCCAGGTAGTCACCCGCTTTACGCTGCGCGATATGATGGAGCGCGGTGAGAGTGAGGAAGAGGCCGACCAGGTGCAGTTGATGACCCTGCATGCGTCCAAAGGACTGGAATTCCCGTATGTCTATCTGGTCGGTATGGAAGAGGGCTTACTGCCGCACCAGAGCAGCATTGATGAAGATAACGTCGATGAAGAGCGTCGACTGGCCTACGTGGGGATCACCCGCGCGCAGAAAGAGCTGATTTTTACCCTGTGTAAAGAGCGCAGACAGTACGGTGAACTGGTGCGCCCTGAGCCGAGCCGTTTCCTCCTGGAGCTACCTCAGGACGACCTCATCTGGGAGCAGGAACGCAAAGTCATTACCGCGGAAGAGCGCATGCACAAGGGACAGGCTAACGTGGCGAATATTCGCGCCATGCTGGCAAAAGCCAAAGAGAAAGGATAATGGTGAGTAGGCCGGGTAAGGCGAAGCCGCCACCCGGCATTGTTCAGCGACTTACTTTATCTCAAGCGCCCAGTGCACGTAGCTCTGCCATTGGCACTCTTGCTCGATCAGCTCTGCCCCAAGTGGGTGATTATCCAACCAATTTTCCGGTAGCGTCAGCGTGAGCTTTTCATCGTCTGCCACCAGCGTAATTGCCGGGAGGAGATCGTCGCGGCGACGGCTGGCAAACAAAATCGCCAGACGAAGTAAACGGCACAGATGCTCGGCCACGCGCGGCGGCACCGCGTTTTGCTGGTGGAGTGAAGAGAGGTCCACGGCATTGGTCTGGTTTAGCAGCAGGGTAGCGAGCAATTTTTTCTGCGCAGGGGTATAGCCCGGCAAATCAAGATTACGCACCAGCCACGCGGCATGCAGCGGCGCTTGCTTGTACTCAACGCTCAGGCCAATTTCATGCAGCGCACAGGCACTTAGCAGCAAATCGCGACTTAATGGTTCAATATCCCAACGCGGTTTGACCTGGTCCGCAAAGAGCGACGCCAGCTGTCCCACCCGTTGCGCCTGCTCGGTATCCACAATGAAGCGGCGCTGAACGTTACGCAGCGTACGGCTGCGGATGTCCAGATCAACCGACAGATGCAGCATTCCGTAGACCAGACCTTCGCGCAGCGCGCCGCCTGCCAGGGTCATGCACTGGATGTTCAGTTCGGTGAAAATGGCGATCAGAATGGCCAGACCGCTTGGAAAAACCAATGCACGCTCAAGCGTCAGGCCTTCAATTTCCAGCTCTTCCAGCCGACCACACTGAATAGCACGTTGCTTCAGTTGCTGGAGTTTGGCAAGCGTGATCCGCTCGTCCATCCCCTGTGCCATCATGATTTCCTGCAACGCCTGTACGGTTCCGGACGCGCCAACACACACTTTCCAGCCGTGGTAGCGCAATTCGTCCATGACCGGACGCAGCACCTCGCGCGCGGCATTTTCAGCCTCGTCGAAGTTCTCTTGCGCGAGATTGCGGTCGGTAAAGTAGCGCTCAAGCCAGGTCACGCAGCCCATCGACAGGCTGAACAGCGACGTCGCCTGGGCGCCCGTGCCGGTGACCAGTTCGGTGCTCGCTCCGCCAATATCCACCACCAGACGGCGATCGTCACCCCCGGTGGTGTGCGCCACGCCCTGATAGATCAGACGCGCTTCTTCTTCACCGCTGATGACCTGCACCGGGCAACCGAGAATTTCCTGCGCTTTGGCAATAAAATCCACGGCATTAACCGCCAGGCGAAGCGTTGCGGTAGCGACAACGCGGATTTGGGTATGGGGTATGTCCTGCAGGCGCTCAGCAAAGAGGCGCAGACACTGCCAGCCACGTTCCATGGCTTCGGGGGAGAGGTGATTGTCGCTGCTCAGGCCCGCCGCCAGGCGGACCTTGCGCTTAATGCGCGTCAGCGTCTGTATGCTTCCCGCCACCTCGCGCACAACCAGCATATGAAAACTATTCGAACCGAGATCAATTGCCGCATATAGCGAGGTGGAACTGAGCATAATTTCTTAACCTGAACGACGACGATTACGCGGTGCGCCACCAGAACGACGCGGACCATTGCCGGAGCGTGGGCGAGTAAGACGCTTCGGCGGCGGCAGTTCGCTTAACAGCGCTTCCGGGTTGTATTTGCTCTGCGGAATAGAGTGACCGATGTAGGTCTCAATGGCTGGAAGATTCAGCGCATACTCTTCACACGCAAGGCTAATAGAGTGACCGCTTGCGCCCGCACGACCGGTACGACCGATACGGTGTACATAGTCTTCGCAGTCATCTGGCAGATCATAGTTAAAAACGTGCGTCACGGCTGGGATGTGCAGACCACGAGCGGCAACGTCGGTTGCGACCAGAATATCGAGATCGCCACGGGTAAATTCTTCAAGAATACGCAGGCGTTTTTTCTGTGCGACGTCGCCGGTCAGCAGACCAACACGGTGACCGTCTGCAGCCAGATGGCCCCAGATATCTTCACAGCGGTGTTTGGTGTTCGCAAAGATGATGGCGCGATCGGGCCATTCTTCTTCGATCAGCGTTTGCAGCAGACGCATTTTCTCTTCATTCGAAGGATAGAAGAGCTCTTCTTTAATGCGGTGACCTGTTTTCTGCTCTGGCTCCACTTCCACATACTCGGCATTGTTCATTTGTTCGAACGCCAGTTCGCGAACGCGGTAAGAAAGGGTTGCAGAGAACAGCATGTTCAGACGCTGATTCGCAGCAGGCATGCGGCGGAACAGCCAGCGGATGTCTTTAATGAAGCCCAGATCGTACATACGGTCGGCTTCATCCAGCACGACAACCTGGATGGCACCGAGGTTGATATGGTTCTGTTTGGCGTAGTCGATAAGACGGCCAGTGGTACCGATCAGGATATCCACACCGCTTTCCAGCACTTTCAGCTGCTTATCGTAGCCGTCGCCGCCATAGGCCAGGCCAAGCTTCAGGCCAGTAGCCTGCGCCAGGGGTTCAGCGTCTGCGTGGATCTGTACCGCCAGTTCTCGCGTCGGGGCCATAATAAGCGCGCGCGGCTGGTTAACTTTGCGGTCTGCAATCGCTGGATGAGACAGTAAATAATGAAACGTTGACGTTAAGAACGCCATCGTTTTGCCAGTACCGGTTTGCGCCTGCCCTGCAACATCGCGACCGGCCAGCGTAAGCGGCAGGGCGAGAGCCTGAATGGGCGTGCAGTTATGAAACCCTTTATTTTCAAGGGCTTCGATCACTTTTGGGTGCAGGGCGAAGTCGGAAAACTTCTGTTCTGTTAAATGTGTTTTGCTCATAGTGTGGTAGAATATCAGCTTACTATTGCTTTACGAAAGCGTATCCGGTGAAATAAAGTCAACCTTTAGTTGGTTAATGCGACATCAACACGTCGTTGGTGGAGACAAAACCAACGTACCAGGCTTATTCCTGTGGAGTTATATATGAGCGATAAAATTATTCACCTGACTGACGACAGTTTTGACACGGACGTGCTTAAGGCTGACGGGCTAACCCTCGTCGATTTCTGGGCTGAATGGTGTGGTCCTTGCAAAATGATCGCCCCGATTCTGGATGAAATCGCTGACGAATATCAGGGCAAACTGACCGTTGCCAAGCTGAACATCGACCAGAACCCGGGCACCGCGCCAAAATACGGTATCCGTGGCATCCCGACCCTGCTGCTGTTCAAAAACGGTGAAGTGGCAGCGACCAAAGTGGGCGCACTGTCCAAAGGTCAACTGAAAGAGTTCCTCGACGCTAATCTGGCGTAAGGTTTCTCGGCTGAGCGTCCTGAGCGCCTAAATTGTGTGGATCTCTGGACGCCCGGCTTTAGTCGTGCTAAGTTAGCTATGACTTCGTTTTAAACATATCTTGTTGTTTGAATCTTGTTTTACCCGATACTTCCCGTTGTTAACATGAACAGTGCGTGAAGTTGCTAGATTCCGGGCTTGTCACTCAATCCGTCTTGTCGTTTCAGTTCTGCGTTCTTTCCCTGTGACCAGACAGCGAACAGACATGAGTTGATGGCCGCTAAACAGGCATGGATGACCCTGCCATACCATTCACAACATTAAGTTCGAGAATCACCCCGAGTTTAAGAACCCACACCATTATGAATCTTACCGAATTAAAGAATACGCCGGTTTCTGAGCTGATCACTCTCGGCGAAAATATGGGGCTGGAAAACCAGGCTCGTATGCGCAAGCAGGACATCATTTTCGCCATCCTGAAGCAGCACGCTAAGAGTGGCGAAGATATCTTTGGCGACGGTGTGCTGGAGATATTGCAAGACGGATTTGGTTTCCTCCGCTCTGCAGACAGCTCCTACCTCGCCGGCCCTGACGACATCTACGTATCCCCTAGCCAAATCCGCCGTTTCAACCTCCGCACTGGTGACACCATTTCAGGTAAGATTCGTCCTCCAAAAGAGGGTGAACGCTACTTTGCGTTGTTAAAAGTTAACGAAGTTAACTACGACAAACCGGAAAACTCGCGCAATAAGATCCTCTTTGAGAACTTAACGCCGCTGCACGCGAACTCTCGCCTGCGCATGGAGCGTGGTAACGGTTCTACCGAAGACTTAACTGCTCGCGTTCTGGATCTGGCATCACCTATTGGTCGTGGTCAGCGTGGCCTGATTGTGGCACCGCCAAAAGCGGGTAAAACCATGCTGCTGCAGAACATCGCGCAGAGCATTGCCTACAACCACCCAGACTGCGTGCTGATGGTACTGCTGATTGACGAACGTCCGGAAGAAGTGACCGAGATGCAGCGTCTGGTCAAAGGTGAAGTGGTTGCTTCTACCTTCGACGAGCCAGCATCTCGCCACGTTCAGGTTGCAGAAATGGTTATCGAGAAGGCGAAACGCCTGGTTGAGCACAAGAAAGACGTGATCATCCTGCTCGACTCCATCACCCGTCTGGCGCGTGCGTACAACACTGTGGTGCCAGCTTCCGGTAAAGTATTGACCGGTGGTGTGGATGCCAACGCCCTGCATCGTCCGAAGCGCTTCTTCGGTGCGGCACGTAACGTGGAAGAGGGCGGCAGCCTGACCATCATTGCGACCGCGCTGATTGATACCGGCTCCAAAATGGACGAAGTTATCTACGAAGAGTTTAAAGGTACAGGCAACATGGAACTGCACCTCTCTCGTAAGATCGCTGAAAAACGCGTCTTCCCGGCTATCGACTACAACCGTTCCGGTACCCGTAAGGAAGAGCTGCTCACCACTCAGGAAGAGCTGCAGAAAATGTGGATCCTGCGCAAAATCATCCATCCAATGGGTGAAATCGACGCAATGGAGTTCCTCATCAACAAACTGGCGATGACCAAAACCAACGACGATTTCTTCGACATGATGAAACGCTCGTAACGCAAATTATCCCAGTGAACGCCACGTTTTTACGTGGCGTTTTTCATTTATGGACTATACGCTATTACCACAGACTCCCATTTTCGACCTGTCGGTGCGACAATAAGCAGGTTTAAACAATCAAAGAAATAATTGATTGAAAAACATACAAAGGGAGTTGTGAGAGGCCACCTTTTATTCCTTCAGAGGCAGGGTGCTTCATGGTTATACTTCCGGGACTAACTTTTGTTGAGAGCAATCCATTGTGAATCTACTCACTGCAGTAACTGAGCTGATCAGTATTTTTTTATTCACAACCTGTTTTTTGTTCATTGCGCGCAAGGTAGCAAAAAGAATCGGGTTAGTGGACAAGCCGAATTTCCGTAAGCGCCATCAGGGGCTTATCCCGCTGGTGGGGGGGATTTCGGTTTACGCAGGTATCTGTTTCACATTTGCGATCGCGGATTACTATATTCCGCATGCCGCGCTCTACCTGGCATGTGCGGGTGTCCTCGTGTTAGTCGGGGCGCTTGATGACCGATTTGATATCAGTGTGAAGTTTCGCGCGACCGTACAGGCGGCCATTGGCGTCATCATGATGGTGGTCGGCGGCCTGTACCTGAGAAGTCTGGGTTATGTTTTTGGCCCGTGGGAGCTGGTGCTGGGGCCGTTTGGTTTCTTCCTGACGCTGTTTGCCGTCTGGGCGGCAATTAACGCTTTCAACATGGTCGATGGTATTGACGGCCTGCTCGGCGGGTTGTCCTCCGTCTCGTTTGCCGCGATCGGTATTATTTTGTGGTTTGATGGTCAGTACAGCCTGTCAATGTGGTGTTTCGCCATGATTGCCGCCATCCTGCCCTATATCTTCCTCAACCTCGGTGTATTGGGGCGTCGCTATAAAGTCTTCATGGGTGATGCGGGAAGTACCTTGATTGGCTTTACCGTTATCTGGGTCCTGCTGGAAACCACACAAGGTAAAACGCATCCGATTAGCCCGGTAACGGCGCTGTGGATTATTGCTATCCCGCTGATGGACATGGTGGCGATTATGTATCGCCGTCTGCGTAAAGGGATGAGCCCCTTCTCCCCTGACCGTCAGCATATCCACCATCTGATCATGCGCGCCGGGTTCACGTCCCGTCAGGCTTTTGTCCTGATCACCCTCGCAGCGGCTATCCTCGCCGGTATTGGTGTGGCCGCGGAATATGCTCATTTCATCCCTGAATGGGTAATGTTGGTATTATTCTTGCTAGCATTCTTTATGTACGGTTACTGCATCAAACGCGCATGGAAAGTCGCACGATTCATTAAACGTTTAAAACGCAGGATGCGTCGGAACAGTGGCAAAAACACAACATTAACTAAGTAAAACCGGGACTATGATGACTCAACCGTTGGCGGGAGCGAAATCAGTGGTAACTGAGAATGAGCTGGATATTCGTGGTTTGTTCCGCGTGTTATGGCGGGGCAAATTCTGGATAGCGGGGATCGCGTTAGGGTTCGCTCTGTTAGCGCTGGCCTACACATTCTTTGCAAAACAAGAGTGGAGCGCGACGGCGATTACCGACAGACCAACGGTTAACATGCTCGGCGGCTTCTATTCCCAGCAGCAGTTCCTGCGTAACCTGGATATTAAAGCGAATCTCGCCACGCCGGATCAGGTATCCGTCATGGATGAGGCCTACAAAGAGTTCGTGATGCAGCTCGCCTCATGGGATACGCGTCGCGATTTCTGGTCGCAGACCGATTACTTCAAGCAGCGTCGGGTTGATAACACAAAAGTCGATGCCGCGCTGCTGGATGATCTCATCAACAATATCCAGTTTATGCCGGGCGATGCGCTGCGCAATGTCAGCGACAGCGTGAAGCTGATTGCCGAAACGGCGCCGGATGCGAACAACCTGCTACGTCAGTATGTGGCCTTTGCCAGCCAGCGTGCCGCCAGCCATCTCAATGATGAGCTGAAAGGTGCCTGGGCTGCGCGAACGATTCAGATGAAGGCGCAGGTGAAACGTCAGGAAGAGGTGGCGAAAGCCATTTTTGCCCGCCGTGTCCACAATATTGAGCAGGCGCTTAAAATTGCGGAGCAGCACAATATCTCTCGCAGCGAAACGGATGTTCCGGCTGATGAACTGCCTGATTCCGAAATGTTCCTCCTTGGTCGTCCTATGCTCCAGGCGCGACTGGAAAATCTCCAGGCCGTTGGCCCTGATTTTGACCTCGATTACGACCAAAACCGCGCCATGCTTAACACCCTGAACGTCGGTCCAACGATGGACCCCCGTTTTCAGACGTATCGTTATTTGAGAACGCCTGAAGAACCTGTAAAACGCGATAGTCCGCGACGCGCATTCCTGATGATCATGTGGGGGATTGTGGGCGCACTGACTGGCGCTGGCGTAGCATTAATGCGTCGTCGCACAAATTAAGAACGCCGTCTACGATGAAGGCTACGGCCTTCATCGCCTAATCGAAGAGAATCGATGTGAAAGTACTAACCGTATTTGGCACCAGGCCGGAGGCCATCAAGATGGCGCCTCTGGTTCATGCGCTGGCCAGAGATCCTGATATTGAAGCAAAAGTATGCGTGACTGCCCAGCACCGGGAGATGCTCGATCAGGTCTTAACTCTCTTTTCTATCGTCCCGGATTACGATCTCAATATTATGAAACCGGGGCAGGGGTTGACGGAGATCACCTGCCGTATTCTGCAAGAATTGAAGCCTATTCTGGAATCTTTCAAACCTGATGTGGTGCTGGTTCATGGCGACACCACGACCACCGTGGCGACCAGCCTGGCCGCATTCTATCAGCGTATTCCCGTTGGTCACGTTGAAGCGGGCCTGCGCACGGGCAACCTTTACTCGCCCTGGCCGGAAGAGGCCAACCGCACGCTGACCGGACATCTGGCGATGTACCACTTTGCGCCAACTGAAAACTCGCGTCAGAACCTGCTGCGGGAAAATATTGCCGACAATAAGATCTTTGTCACCGGGAATACGGTTATCGATGCACTGATCTGGGTACGTGACCGCGTGCTGGCAAACACCGATCTGCAGGCAGAACTCGCTGCGCGCTATCCTTTCCTGCATAACGGCAAGAAAACGATCCTGGTGACGGGCCACCGTCGCGAAAGTTTCGGTCGCGGCTTTGAGCAAATCTGCCACGCGCTGGCTGAGATTGCCGCGCAGAATGAAGATGTGCAGATTGTCTATCCGGTACACCTCAATCCTAACGTCAGCGAGCCGGTGAACCGTATTTTGGGTCATGTGGACAATGTCCTTCTGATCGAACCGCAGGACTACATGCCATTCGTCTGGCTGATGAATCACGCCTGGCTGATCCTCACCGATTCCGGCGGGATTCAGGAAGAAGCGCCGTCTCTCGGCAAACCGGTGCTGGTCATGCGTGAAACCACCGAGCGCCCGGAAGCGGTAAAAGCGGGCACGGTACGCTTGGTGGGCACGGATATGCGTCGTATCGTCGACGAAGTGACGCGCCTGCTGCACGATGAAGAAGAGTATCAGGCGATGAGCCGGGCCCATAACCCGTATGGTGATGGGCAGTCTTGTGGTCGTATTTTGCATGCACTTAAACACAATCGGGTAACGCTATGAGTTTTACTACCATCTCTGTCGTGGGTCTTGGCTACATTGGACTGCCTACTGCGGCGGCCTTTGCCTCTCGTCAAAAGCAGGTTGTAGGCGTCGACATCAATGCGCGCGCGGTGGACACCATTAACCGTGGCGAAATTCATATTGTGGAGCCCGATCTCGACCTCGTGGTGAAAAAGGCCGTCGACGGAGGATTCCTGCGTGCCAGCACCACGCCGGTCGACGCCGATGCCTTTCTGATTGCGGTTCCGACGCCATTTAAAGGCGATCATGAGCCCGACATGGTTTACGTTGAGGCGGCAGCAAAATCTATCGCGCCTGTGTTGAAAAAAGGGGCGCTGGTGATCCTCGAGTCCACGTCGCCGGTGGGCGCTACCGAGCAGATGGCCCAGTGGCTGGCAGAAGCCCGTCCAGATTTAACCTTCCCACAGCAGGTGGGTGAGCAGGCCGATATTAATATCGCCTACTGTCCGGAGCGTGTGCTGCCGGGTCAGGTCATGGTCGAGCTGATTAAAAACGACCGCGTGATTGGCGGCATGACGCCGGTATGTTCCGCGCGCGCCAGCGAGTTGTATAAGATTTTCCTTGAAGGCGAATGCGTGGTGACCAACTCCCGCACCGCCGAGATGTGCAAACTGACCGAAAACAGCTTCCGCGACGTTAACATCGCCTTTGCGAACGAACTGTCACTGATTTGTGCCGATCAGGGGATTAACGTCTGGGAGCTGATTAGCCTTGCGAATCGCCATCCACGCGTCAACATTCTCCAGCCGGGTCCGGGCGTGGGCGGTCACTGCATCGCCGTCGATCCCTGGTTTATCGTGGCGCAAAACCCCGATCAGGCGCGCCTGATCCGCACCGCGCGTGAAGTCAACGACAGCAAACCTCACTGGGTACTCAATCAGGTAAAAGCGACGGTGGCGGATTGTCTGGCTGAAAGCGGCAAGCGCGCCAGCGAGCTGAAAATTGCCTGCTTTGGCCTGGCCTTTAAACCGAACATTGACGATCTGCGCGAAAGTCCGGCGATGGAAATTGCTGAGATGATCGCAGGATGGCACAGCGGTGAGACGCTTGTGGTTGAGCCGAATATCCATGAGCTGCCAGCGAAGCTGGCGGGCCATTGTACGCTGACCGCGCTAAACGATGCGTTGGCGACGGCGGATGTGCTGGTGCTGCTGGTAGATCACAAAGCGTTCAAAGCGATCCCCGGCAAGACCGTGTCCCAGAAGTACGTGGTTGATACCAAAGGCGTGTGGCGTTGAGTCAACTCAACGGCGTGCTGGAATCCCTTGAGTGGGAAAGCACTTTTTTTGCCCGGCCTTCGGCGATTGTTCGGCTGCGTGACGATGCGCCTGCTTTGCAGGCGTCCGACTTCGCGGCCTGGCCGCGCGTGCAGGCGAAGATACCGGCGGGCCGTGCCGATCTGCTGGATGCGCTGCAGCAACATGGTTTCCAGCTGGTCGAGGGCGAGGTTGATCTCTCCATAACGGTTTCCCGCCACCCGTCGGCAGGCGCAGAAATTGCAGCAGAGCAGGACATTCCCGCGCTGCGCCAGATGGCGGCGCAGGCCTTTGCCCAAAGCCGCTTTCGTGCTCCCTGGTATAAGCCTGAAGACAGCGGCCGTTTTTATGCACAGTGGATTGAAAATGCGGTAAAAGGCACGTTCGACCACGTGTGTCTGGTTTTCCGCGCGGTGGATGGACAGATTCAGGGCTTTGTTTCCCTGCGTAAGGTGAATGAGCAGGACGCGCGTATCGGCCTACTCGCCGGACGCGGCATGGGTAAGGAACTCATGCAGGCCGCGCTGCACTGGGCTGAGCAGGAACAGTTATCGACGCTGCGGGTGGCGACCCAGATGGGCAACACCGCCGCGCTTAAACGTTATATTGCGAGTGGGGCCAACGTCGACGCCACCGCTTACTGGTTATACAGGTGACATGATGATTCCATTTAACGCACCACCCGTCGTGGGAACGGAACTCGACTATATGCAGTCTGCCATGGGCAGCGGCAAACTTTGCGGCGACGGCGGTTTTACCCGTCGCTGCCAGCAGTGGATGGAGCAGCGTTTTCACAGCGCCAAAGTGCTGCTGACGCCATCCTGTACGGCCTCCCTGGAGATGGCCGCACTGCTGCTGGACATCCAGCCCGGCGATGAAGTGATCATGCCGAGTTATACCTTTGTCTCTACGGCGAACGCGTTTGTCCTGCGCGGGGCGAAAATTGTCTTTGTGGATATCCGTCCGGATACCATGAACATCGACGAAACGCTGATTGAAGCGGCGATTACCGACAAAACGCGCGCGATTGTCCCGGTTCATTATGCGGGCGTGGCGTGCGAAATGGACACGATTATGGCGATCGCCAAAAAGCACAACCTGTTCGTGGTGGAAGACGCCGCGCAGGGCGTGATGTCCACCTACAAAGGGCGCGCGCTGGGCACGATCGGCCACATCGGCTGCTTTAGCTTCCACGAAACCAAAAACTACACCGCAGGCGGTGAGGGCGGCGCGACGCTGATTAACGACCGTGCGCTGGTGGAGCGTGCCGAGGTGATCCGCGAAAAAGGCACCAACCGCAGCCAGTTCTTCCGTGGTCAGGTCGACAAGTACACCTGGCGCGATATCGGCTCAAGCTACCTGATGGCCGATCTGCAGGCCGCATATCTTTGGGCGCAGCTGGAGGCGGCGGAGCGTATTAATCTGCAACGCCTGTCCCTGTGGCAAACCTACTACGACGCGCTGGAGCCGCTGGCGAAAGCCGGGCGTATTGAACTGCCGACGATCCCGGCAGACTGCGTCCACAACGCCCATATGTTTTACATCAAGCTGCGCGATAACGACGATCGCAGCAGCCTGATTGCCTGGCTGAAAGAGGCTGAAATTCTGGCGGTATTCCACTACATCCCGCTGCACTCCAGCCCGGCTGGAGAAGCGTTTGGCGTATTTGCGGGCGAAGACCGTTACACCACCAAAGAGAGCGAGCGTTTGCTCCGCCTGCCTCTGTTCTACAACCTCGCACCCGTTAATCAACGCACGGTGATCAATACCCTTCTGAGTTATTTCGGCTGATATGTCTCTGGCAAAAGCATCGGTGTGGACGGCTGCGTCCACGCTTGTAAAAATTGGTGCCGGATTGCTGGTCGTCAAGTTGCTGGCTGTCTCATTCGGCCCGTCAGGCGTCGGGCTGGCGGGCAATTTCCGCCAGCTGGTCACGGTTCTCGGCGTGTTGGCCGGGGCGGGAATATTTAACGGCGTCACCAAATACGTGGCTCAGCATCATGATGATGCCGAAAAACTGCGCACGGTTGTGGGAACGTCCTCGGCCATGGTCCTGGGATTTTCCACGCTGCTGGCCGTTGTGTTTTTACTGGCGGCGGCACCGATTAGCCAGGGGCTGTTTGGGCACACGCAGTATCAGGGGTTGGTTCGCCTGGTCGCGCTGGTTCAGATGGGGATTGCCTGGGCCAACCTGCTGCTGGCACTGATGAAGGGCTTCCGTGATGCGGCGGGCAATGCGCTGGCGCTGATCCTGGGAAGCGTCATCGGTGTGATTGCCTATTATTTCTGCTATCGCCTGGGTGGCTATGAGGGCGCACTGCTGGGGCTGGCGCTCGTGCCTGCCCTGGTTGTCGTTCCGGCGGCGTTTATGCTGATGCGCAGAGGGGTCATCCCGCTACGTTACCTGAAACCGCAGTGGGACAAGATGCTGGCGGGACAGTTAGGCAAATTTACCCTGATGGCGCTCATCACCTCGGTGACGCTTCCGGTGGCCTACGTCATGATGCGAAACCTGCTGGCTGCGCATTACAGTTGGGATGAAGTCGGGATTTGGCAGGGCGTGAGCAGCATTTCCGATGCCTACCTCCAATTTATAACGGCTTCCTTTAGCGTCTATTTGCTGCCAACCTTATCCCGGCTGACCGTAAAAAAGGATATTACTCGCGAGATTTTCCGCTCACTGCGTTTTGTGCTCCCTGCCGTGGCGGCCGCCAGCTTTACCGTCTGGTTATTACGTGATGTCGCCATCTGGCTGCTCTTCTCGGCAAAGTTTATCGCCATGCGCGATCTGTTCGCCTGGCAGCTGGTAGGCGATGTGTTGAAAGTCGGCGCTTACGTTTTCGGTTATCTGGTGATTGCGAAAGCCTCGCTGCGGTTGTATATCCTGGCGGAGATTAGTCAGTTTGCGCTGCTGACGGCGTTCTCTCACTGGCTGATCCCTTCGCACGGCGCGCTGGGGGCTGCTCAGGCCTATATGGCAACTTATATCGTTTATTTCGCTGCCTGTTGCGGCGTATTTTTACTTTGGCGTAAACGCGCATGACTGCACTGATTCACATCCTGGGGTCGGACATCCCACACCATAACCAGACCGTACTGCGGTTCTTCAACGATGAGCTGGCGTCGGGCAATCCTGATGCGCGCGAGTTTATAGTTGCAGGTCAGGACAATGGCCTGGGCGCGGCGTGTCCGGCGCTTAACATCACCTTCTGGCCAGATAAAGCCGCGCTGGCGAAAGCGGTCATCGCGAAGGCAAAAGCCGATCGTGAACAACGCTTCTTCTTCCATGGGCAGTTCAATACGGGCCTGTGGATGGCTCTGCTGAGCGGTGGGATAAAGCCTTCCCAGTGTAGCTGGCATATCTGGGGCGCCGATCTCTATGAAGTGTCGCGCGGCTGGAAGTTCCGCCTTTTCTATCCTCTGCGCCGTATGGCTCAGGGGCGCGTGGGCTGCGTGTTCGCTACCCGTGGCGATCTTAATTACTTTGCTGAACGGCATCCGCACGTGCGCGGTGAGCTGCTCTATTTCCCGACCCGCATGAACCCGGCGTTGAACAATATGGCGAACGACACGGTGCGCGAGGGCAAACTGACGATTCTGGTGGGTAACTCCGGGGATCGCAGTAACGAACATGTTGCGGCGCTCCGGGCGGTGCATCAGCAGTTTGGCGATACGGTGAACGTGGTTGTGCCAATGGGCTACCCGGCGAATAACGACGCCTACATCGCTGAGGTCCGTCAGCAGGCGCTGGCGTTATTCAGCGCTGAGCATGTGAATATTCTGCAGGATAAGCTGGAATTTGATGACTATCTCGCACTCCTGAGAAAGTGCGACCTGGGTTATTTTATCTTTGCCCGTCAGCAGGGGATTGGTACCTTATGTCTGCTTATCCAGGCAGGCGTTCCGTGCGTGCTGAACCGCGAAAACCCGTTCTGGCAGGATATGACCGAGCAGCATATTCCGGTATTGTTTACCTCGGACACGCTGAACATCGATATCGTGCGGGAAGCGCAGCGCCAGCTGGCGCTGGTGGATAAAAATAGCATCGACTTCTTTAGCCCGAACTACCTCACGCCGTGGCACCGCGCGCTGCGTATCGCTGCAGGAGACAACGCATGAGCCAGTTGCAATTTAGCGGCTTGTTGGTGGTTTGGCTGCTGAGCACGCTGTTTATCGCCACGCTCACCTGGTTTGAGTTCCGTCGCGTGCGCTTTAACTTCAACGTCTTCTTCTCGCTGCTGTTTTTGCTGACCTTTTACTTCGGCTTCCCGCTGACCAGTATTTTGGTTTTCCGTTTTGATGTGGCCGTTGCCCCGCCGGAAATTTTGCTGCAGGCGCTGCTCTCCGCAACCTGCTTCTACGCCGTCTACTACGTCACCTATAAAACGCGCCTGCGCTCATCAACAGCGTCCGCGCCACGGCGACCGATTTTCACCATGAACCGGGTGGAGACGCACCTTACGTGGGTGATGCTGATGACTATCGCGCTGGTCAGCGTCGGCATCTTCTTCATGCATAACGGCTTCCTGCTGTTTAAGCTCCAGTCCTACAGCCAGATTTTCTCTGCTGAAGTGTCAGGCGTGGCGCTCAAACGGTTCTTCTACTTCTTCATTCCGGCGATGCTGGTGGTCTTTTTCCTGCGCCAGGACAGCAAGGCGTGGCTGTTTTTCCTCGTCAGTACCGTCGCCTTCGGCATCCTGACCTACATGATTGTGGGTGGAACGCGCGCCAACATCATTATCGCCTTCGCCATCTTCCTGTTTATCGGCATCATTCGCGGGTGGATCTCCCTGTGGATGCTGGCGGCGGCAGGCGTATTTGGCATTGTGGGAATGTTCTGGCTGGCGCTGAAGCGCTATGGGTTAAACGTTGCCGGTGACGAAGCGTTTTACACCTTCCTCTACCTCACGCGCGACACCTTCTCGCCGTGGGAAAACCTGGCATTGCTGCTGCAAAACTACGACAAGATCGACTTCCAGGGGCTTGCACCCATTGCCCGCGACTTCTACGTCTTTATTCCGACCTGGCTGTGGCCGGACCGTCCTGGCGTGGTGCTCAATACGGCGAACTACTTTACCTGGGAAGTGCTGAACAACCATTCTGGCCTGGCAATCTCGCCAACGCTGATTGGCTCGCTGGTCGTGATGGGCGGCGCGTGGTTTATCCTGCCTGGCGCGATTGCGGTTGGGCTGATCATTAAATGGTTCGACTGGCTTTACACGCTCGGTAACGAAGAGACCAACCGCTACAAGGCGGCTATTTTGCACAGTTTCTGCTTTGGTGCCATTTTCAATATGATTGTTCTGGCACGCGAGGGGCTGGATTCGTTCGTCTCGCGCGTGGTGTTCTTCATGGTCGTTTTCGGTGTGTGTCTGGTGCTGGCAAAACTGTTGTACTGGCTGTTTGACAGCGCAGGGCTTGTCCACCGACGCGAGCATCAGGGCAGCACAACGCTGTCGCAAGTCTGAGTAGGGAGTGTAATGACTGACACAACTTCTGCGCCGCGCTATGCGCTGCGCGGTCAACAGCTTATAGGCTGGCGTGATATGCAACACGCGCTGGATTTTCTGTTCTCGGACGGGCAGATGAAATCGGGCACGCTGGTGGCCATCAATGCGGAAAAAATGCTCGCGGTTGAAGATAACGCGGAAGTGAAAGACCTGATTACCGCAGCCGAATTCAAGTACGCAGACGGCATCAGCGTCGTGCGCTCTATCCGCAAAAAGTATCCTGGCGCTAATGTTTCACGCGTGGCGGGGGCTGACCTCTGGGAGCAGCTCATGGCGCGCGCGGGAGCGGAAGGCACGCCGGTCTTCCTGATCGGCGGTAAGCCGGAGGTGCTGGCCCAGACGGAGCAGAAGCTGCGTAGCCAGTGGAATGTTAACATTGTGGGTAGCCAGGACGGCTATTTTAAACCAGAAGATCGGCAGGCGCTGTTTGAACGCGTGCGCGACAGCGGGGCGAAAATTGTTACCGTGGCGATGGGCTCGCCGCGTCAGGAGATCCTGATGCGCGATTGCCGTCTGGTCTGCCCGGATGCCCTGTACATGGGCGTTGGTGGCACCTACGACGTCTTTACCGGCCACGTTAAGCGCGCGCCGAAAGTCTGGCAAAACCTCGGCCTTGAGTGGCTGTATCGTCTGTTATCACAACCGACGCGTATCAAACGGCAGATCCGTCTGCTGCGCTATCTCGCCTGGCACTACACCGGTAAAATGTAATCAAAATGTAGCGCGATATGCTGTTCGCGCTGCAACTCCCCTGCAAAACTGCTGCTAATCTGTGCAATGCATTCATTTTTTTAATGCATCGTTTGCCATTTAGCAGAATTTAAGAAACCATTCGCACCGTATTTTAGTTCCCCTAAAAAACAATAACCGGCTTAAGCCGGTAAACAGCAGACACAACCGAGGATTTATGGCAGAGAAAAAACCGGAGCTACAGCGTGGGCTGGAAGCTCGACACATTGAATTGATAGCGCTGGGCGGCACTATCGGCGTTGGCCTGTTCATGGGCTCCGCAAGTACGCTCAAATGGGCGGGTCCTTCCGTATTACTGGCGTACATCATCGCCGGGCTGTTCGTTTTCTTCATCATGCGTTCAATGGGCGAAATGCTCTTCCTGGAGCCGGTCACCGGCTCTTTCGCCGTTTATGCGCACCGCTATATGAGCCCGTTCTTTGGCTACCTTACGGCCTGGTCGTACTGGTTTATGTGGATGGCCGTGGGCATCTCGGAAATCACGGCGATAGGGGTCTACGTACAGTTCTGGTTCCCGGACATGGTCCAGTGGATACCTGCGCTTATTGCTGTGGGGCTGGTGGCGCTGGCTAACCTGGCTGCCGTGCGACTCTACGGTGAGATCGAGTTCTGGTTTGCGATGATCAAAGTCACCACTATTATCGTGATGATTGTCGTGGGTCTCGGGGTTATTTTCTTTGGCTTCGGCAACGGCGGGCACGCGATTGGCTTCGGCAACCTGACCGAGAACGGTGGCTTCTTCGCGGGTGGCTGGAAGGGCTTTCTGACGGCGCTCTGTATCGTTGTCGCCTCTTATCAGGGCGTTGAGTTGATCGGTATTACTGCCGGTGAAGCGAAAAACCCGCAGGTCACGCTGCGTAGCGCGGTGGGCAAAGTGCTGTGGCGTATCCTGATTTTCTATGTGGGCGCAATTTTCGTTATCGTGACTATCTTCCCGTGGAACGAAATCGGCACCACCGGCAGCCCGTTTGTCTTAACCTTCGCGAAAATTGGTATTACAGCGGCAGCAGGGATTATTAACTTCGTGGTGCTGACGGCTGCGCTCTCTGGCTGCAACAGCGGGATGTACAGCTGTGGCCGCATGCTCTACGCGCTTTCGAAAAACAACCAACTGCCTGCGGTGATGGGGAAAGTGTCCCGTGCGGGCGTGCCGGTTATGGGCGTGGCAGTATCGATCGTGATCCTGCTGATTGGTTCATGTCTGAATTACATCATCCCGAATCCGCAGCGCGTGTTCGTTTACGTTTATAGCGCCAGCGTGCTGCCGGGCATGGTGCCGTGGTTTGTGATCCTGATTAGCCAGCTGCGTTTCCGTCATGCGCATAAAAAAGCGATCGCCAGCCATCCGTTCCGCTCCATTTTGTTCCCGTACGCGAACTATTTGACGATGGCGTTCCTGATTTGCGTATTAATTGGGATGTACTTTAATGAAGATACCCGCATGTCGCTGTTTGTCGGGATGATCTTCCTGGCTGCCGTCACAGCGGCATATAAGCTTTTTGGCCTGGGTCGCCGCGCTACCACGCATAAAGTGGAGGAATAAGCGGCAAAATGTGCAAACCATAACCAAACGCGCATTTTTTTCAAAAAAGCACTAGACAGCGGGGACGGAGGTACGTAATATCCAGCCCCGCAACGGCGCTAAGCGCCCGTAGCTCAGCTGGATAGAGCGCTGCCCTCCGGAGGCAGAGGTCTCAGGTTCGAATCCTGTCGGGCGCACCATTAACCCGGTGCTAGAGCTGCGGTGGTCTGAGAAGTAGTCAGTACCGCGTGAAAGAATACAGTGGTGGCTATAGCTCAGTTGGTAGAGCCCTGGATTGTGATTCCAGTTGTCGTGGGTTCGAATCCCATTAGCCACCCCATTATTTGAAAGAGTTGTGAATTGCGAAGGTGGCGGAATTGGTAGACGCGCTAGCTTCAGGTGTTAGTGTCCTTTGGATGTGGGGGTTCGAGTCCCCCCCCTCGCACCACGACTTTTTAAATGAATTGAACTAAAAATTCAAAAAAGCAGTATATCGGCGAGTAGCGCAGCTTGGTAGCGCAACTGGTTTGGGACCAGTGGGTCGGAGGTTCGAATCCTCTCTCGCCGACCAATTTTGAACCCCGCTTCGGCGGGGTTTTTTGTTTTCTGCGGTTTTTAATCCCTGTCGTTATTCCCCAACAACACACTTCTCCATTGTCGCGATTTGGCGACACGCAATGCCTTGTAAATAAACAATTTAATATACCGGCGGCTTTATTGTCTCTTGCCGACGACAGGTTGAATCTCTTATCGGTACATTATCGGGCTTCAGACGGTTCTTAACAGCAGAATTTCCTTTTATCTTAGAATGTTGCGCAATGTAAAAGTTCTGCGTGTAAACCTGGCATGTAACGTGCAATAATATGCGTGTAGATGCTCATTCCATCTCTTATGTTCGCCTTAGTGCCTCATAAACTCAGGAATGACGCAGAGCCGTTTACGGTGCTTATCGTCCACTGACAGATGTCGCTTCGGCCTCATCAAACACCATGGACACAACGTTGAGTGAAGCACCAAATATGTTGTCTTACAGACCTGTTTTAACGCCTGCTTTTATAGCAGGCGTTTTTTTATGTCTTAATCACTGAAACGCCTCAGTACCAGCGTAACGAAAAGCAGCGCGGTGCCAGAGACCATATACAGCGCCTCAACTGCCCCGAACGCTGTCGCTACCATCGCTGCGAGGCCAGTAAAGAGGGAAGCGCTAAGCGTTTGCCAGCGCCAGGCTTTACTGCTTGCTGACGAAATCTGGGCCATCTGAAAGTTACTAAGCACCCCAAACGTACCTGCCGCAAATACAATATTCGACGCCAGATGTGCAATGAAGATCATTCCCAGCGCGGGCACAACCCAGCCGGATAACAGCGGAAGCACCCCATAAGCAGCCAGAAAGAGAGCAAGGTAGCCCATCAGCAGGAGAGGTTGGGTCGCGACGCGCGTCAGACTGTCTCTCTTGAGCAACATTGGACCGCAAAGCTGCCCCATGCTCCTGGCGAAAAGCAGGGGCAGCGCGAGACCTGCCGCATTCTCAGGCTGTATCTCCTGCGCCAGGGCGGGCAGTAACGCCATAGCCGGTGAGCCTACGGCAGCCAGCGCTGGCAGCAGGAGCAAAGAGCGTTTTTGCCGCTGGGTTAGCCTCTGCCAACGTAGCGCGACGAGTGCGTGAGCATCGGTGGGGGAGGGTTTTATCCGTGCCGCAAACTCTCGCCTCGCCAGCAGGAGCATCAAGAGCGATCCCAGAAAACTGGCGGCATCGATTGCCAGCAAATCGACGACCGGCATTTTCTGAAAAAGCACGACGCCAAGTCCGGTTCCCAAAAGGACTTGAGAAGCAAATATCAGATTCTCCAGAACGGTTGCGGCAGGCAGCTCGGCATCACTGAGGCCGCGTTTGAACAGCAGCGTTAGCGCAGGCCAGCCGATCCCACTCAATAATGCTTCAGCGGATTGCATGGCAAGCAGGGCGGGTATGCTGTGATAATGCACACCGAGAAAGGGAAAGAACAGGGCGAGCAATCCCAGTACCTCAGTCAGAATCAGCAAAGACAACGGGGAAAATCGAGAGCACAATTTTTCGCCGATCATACTGCCGAGGAATCCCGGCACCGTGGCAAAAAGAAAAGCGAGCGTCAGCAGCACCGGTGGTGCTGACCACTGCAGCAGTAAGCCGAAAACAACAACCTGGGTCAAACCATTCCCCAGTGAAGAGAAGATAAACGCGCAGGCAAGCAGGCGCAGCCAGCGGTGGCAGCGCAGCGCTTCAATAAGCGCATACAAAAGCGAATTCATGACGATTTCCTTTCAAAAACGTTTTACTCCACGCTGCAAAATGCGCGTGTGCGAAAAAGGGGTTAATGAAAAGCGATCGTTACATTGGCGGGTTCGTTTCCTGCGGAAGATGCAATGAATGTAGCAGGAGAGTGAAGATAAAAAAAGGAGGCCTCAAGGCCTCCATTTCCATTACGGCTGGTTACCGTTATTTTGCAACGTCAACAGCAACCCGTCACGCCGCATGGCAGCGGCCTCTTCCGGCTTGTGCTGTTTATCCAGTGAATCAGCAAGCCAGGCGTAGTCAAACGCGTCCGGACGCTGTTTTAGCGCCGCGCGGAAGGCGAGGCTCGCCTCCTGCCATTCGCCGTGCTTCATCAGCGACTGGCCCAGCGTGCTCCACAGCAGCGGACGGTCGCCCACGGTTTTGATCTGCTGGCGCAGCACTTTTTCGATCTGCTCAGGATTATTGGTTTTCAGGCGCGGGATCACCATTACCAGGCGGTCGTCGTACTGGCGCTTCAGACCGTCGAGGAGGATCTCCTGCGCAGTGTCATGATCGTCACATTCAATCAGATGTTCCGCCATCGCTACCTGCAGTGGAACCTGCTGACGCGTTTTACGGCTCTGATTCTTCCACCAGGTTTTCAGTCCGTCGCTGCCCAGGTCGGCGCGCGCCTGATCCATCAGCCCAATCCACGCCATGCGCTGCAGTTCGTCACGATGTTCATCGTCACCAACGTCTGCTTTTGCCATCGAAGGAATGATGTCCAGCAGTGAACCCCAGGCACCGGTACGAATGTAGGCCTGTTCAGCAAGGCGCAGCACTTCGGGATGGCGTGGGGTGATTTCCAGCAGTCGGTCAACGCCGTGGCGCGCCGCATGGTTTTCGTTCCGCGCCAGCTGCAGGCGAACGCGAGTGATCTCCACCGGAATCGGATCTTTAGGCGAAAGCTCGGACGCGCGCTCAAGATGTTGATTAGCACGGGCTTCATCGCCGCGCTGCTGTGCCGCTTCAGCGGCCAGCAGATAGTTCACCACCGGCTGTTCTGCGTGATCGGCATTCTTCGACATCAGCTTTTCTACCTGCTGATAATCGCCTTCGGCCAGTTTCAGCAGCGCTTGCTCCGTTTGCTTACGGGCACGACGGCGCTTACGGCCAACGAACCAGCCGCGGGTATGCGCCCCGGTGCGGAAAATACGGCGCAGGATCCATTCCACAGCAAGCAGCACCACCACGCCGAGGATCAGGATAATCACTAAGCCGGTAACGCTGGTTTCAATGTTGTAGTTATCAGTCTGGATCAGCACATAGCCTTGATGGCCCGCGAGCATCGGCCCCAGGACGATCCCGGCGATCAGCAGGATAAAGAGTAAGAGGACTTTAAGCATCATTACTCTCCTTGTGGCGCGCTTTCAGGCGCTGGCGCAGCGGCCGGTGCTTCAGCCGTGCCTTCCGCCGGAACGCCGGGCTGGGCCAGCAGGTTACGCACGCGCGTCTGCATCAGCTTCTCCAGAATCGGCTGGCTTTCCAGCTTATCCGGCACGTTCATGGTGATGTTTTGCTGGCTCAGCTTATCAATGTCTTCCAGGAAGGCAGTGGTCGTCGCGTCATCAGTGTTGTAATACGCACGCACCCACGTCGAGACGTTATCCAGCGCCTGCTTGTAGGTCTCTTCCTGATGACGCGGTACAGCCTGTGCCGCAACCAGCAGGCGGGAGCGGATGTTTTCGCGCAGATAGATATCCTGGTTCGGTGCTAACAGCGGCACGGCGGTTTCATCGCGGCGGCGGATGGTGATGAAGCTGTCCATAAAGTTCTGCCAGCTTTTTTGCAGATTTATGCGCCATTCACTCAGGGAGCTGGAAAGTTCGGTACCGTCGGAATCCATCGGGGAATCGTCGTCGTTGTTATCCGCCAGCTGCAGGTTATCAATCTGGTTCGAAAGCTGGTTCACCTTGAGGATAATGCCGTCGTAATCCACCTGCGACACCGCAGACAGGCTGGCGATATCTTCGGTAATGGCGCGGCGCGCGGCGATCAGGCTTGGATCGTTCATGTCAGCCAGGCTCGCGTCGGCGCTTTTCAGCAGCGCGGCGGCAGTGGTAACGTCCTGATCGCTCCAGAGCTTACGTCCGGCCAGTTTCACCAGAAAATCGGCCTGTGAGAGCAGCCAGGTTTTGGCATCGGTACCGGAAATCGTGGCGACTTTCTCCTGCACTTCACTCAGCTGTTTGGTCAACTCTTCCCGTTTGCTGTTCGCATCGGCAAGCGCGGCGGCCTGCTGTTTGATCACGCCTTCCAGCTCGGTTTTCTGCGTCTCCTGCGCTTTTTGCAGGGCGGTAATTTGATTGACCAGCGCATCGCTGGTGGCCGTCTGGTTAGAGCCTTGCTGCTTAACAAGACCGTACAGGCCAACGCCTGCCGCCAGGGCAATGGCGATGGCAATTGCGCTCAGCGCGAGGCTGGTTTTGTTGCTGCCGTTTTTCTTCTCAGCGGTTTTCTCTGTCGTCTCTGGCTGTGGGGTTGTGTCCACAGTCTCCCTGGTCTCTTCAACCACGGCGGAGGATTTTTCGTGTTCCGTCATTATGGCTTCCCATTTGAGAGTTATTGTAATGCGCGCAGCAGCGCATCGTTGTCGGCGTTATCAGCGATCCGAATATCTTGCCAGCCCAGTTCCCGGGCGTGGTTCGCCAGACGCTCACTGACGACCAGAAGCCGACAGTGGAGTAACCAGTTCTCACGATACCATTGTGGAATAAGCGACCATAGCTGCTGCAGCATTTCACCGCTGGTTACGACCAGGGTATTGATGCCGCGCATGTGCCAGCGCATCGCCTCTTCCGCGCCATCGTAGTGTTTCGCACAACGCTGATAGCATTCGCAGAACGTGACGTTGGCCCCGCGTTCCCGCAGCGTTTCACCCAACAGTTCACGTCCACCGTTACCGCGTAAAATGAGCGCACGTTTTCCGGCAATAGTTTGTAATTCAGGTAATTGTAGCAAGACTTCACTGATTTCCCGATCTAACGGGTAGCGAACGTCTGTTCCGCTAACGGTATGTAAGGCCAGTGCGGTTGTTCGCCCGATAGCGAAATAACGGGGAGCGGTTGGCCAGTCTCTCCCTGCTTGTTGCAATTGCGCATGGGCAAATTCCACGGCATGTTGCGACAGCGCGAAGATCAGGTCGCCTTCCTGCAGGGCATTCATCTGGTCGACGAGCATGGACAGCTCCCGACCGGGGGAGAATTCAATCAGCGGAAAACTCCAGGCCACCTGCCCCAGTGCGCGCAGACGGCTCACTAATTGCTCTCCTGCGGGAGAAGGGCGGGTGACAAGAATACTCATGCAGGGGGTTCTCCATTATAAACGTCAGCCAGAATTTCGCGGGCGCCGTTATCCAGTAACTCTTCGGCCAGCGACACGCCAAGCTGCTCGGCATCTTGCGCCTTACCGCGACGTTCGCCGCGTACCATCTGTGAACCGTCCGGCGCGCCAACCAGCGCACGTAGCCACAGCTCACCGTCGGTTAATTCAGCATAGCTGCCAATTGGCACCTGACAGCCGCCTTCGAGGCGAGTATTCATGGCGCGCTCGGCTTTTACGCGGATGGCGGTCTCGTCATGGTTCAGCGGTGCAAGCAGCTCGCGCGTGCGCGCATCGTCAAGACGGCACTCAATGCCCACCGCACCCTGGCCCACGGCCGGTAGCGACAGCTCTGGCGGCAATGCGACGCGAATGCGTGATTCCAGCCCCAGGCGCTTCAAACCGGCAACGGCGAGGATAATGGCATCGTAGTCGCCGTTATCCAGCTTGCCCAGACGCGTACCCACGTTTCCGCGCAGCGAGCGAATCACCAGGTCCGGGCGGCGTTCAGCCAGCTGGCACTGACGGCGTAAACTGGACGTGCCAACCACGCTGCCTTCCGGCAACGCGTCAAGAGAATCATACTGGTTGGAGACAAACGCATCGCGCGGATCTTCACGTTCGCAGATGGTCACGAGCCCCAGCCCTTCCGGGAATTCAACGGGCACATCCTTCATGGAGTGCACGGCGATATCAGCACGGTTCTCAAGCAAGGCCATTTCCAGCTCTTTGACAAACAAGCCTTTTCCGCCGACTTTCGCCAGCGGCGTATCAAGGATCACGTCACCGCGCGTCACCATCGGCACCAGCTCGACGCGCAATCCGGAATGGCAGGCTTCAAGGCGCTGCTTCACATAATGTGCCTGCCAGAGCGCAAGAGGGCTTTGGCGTGTGGCAATTCTCAAAACATTGTCTAACATGCTTGTTACCGTCATTATCAATCGCTAACCATCCTAACATTGTTGACTCTGGGATGGCAGTTTTACGGTTGATGAAGGGTGAGAGGGACAAGGCGGCGTATTCGTCTGCCGTAGCCGTATTCAGGAATTTACACGTACAGAACGGTGCTACACTTGTATGTAGCGCATCTTTCTTTACGGTCAACCGGCAAGGTGTTAAATTGATCACGTTTTAGACCATTTTTTCGTCGGTACCACCATAATGATAAGGGCGAAAGAAGGGTAACGGTTATCTTTTTGAAATACTGCGGGCTCGCTGTTATTCGTGTTTTGAATAGCTTACGACACCCGGAAACATCAGGCGATACGTCTTGTACCTCTATATTGAGACTCTGAAACAGAGACTGGATGCCATAAATCAACTGCGCGTGGATCGCGCGCTTGCTGCCATGGGCCCTGCTTTCCAGCAGGTATACAGTCTGCTGCCGACATTATTGCACTATCACCATCCGCTGATGCCGGGTTACCTCGATGGTAACGTTCCCCAGGGCATTTGCCTTTTCACGCCTGATGAAACCCAACAGCACTATCTGAACGAGCTGGAACTCTACCGCGGCATGCCGCCTCAGGTTTCTCCGAAAGGTGAACTGCCAATCACTGGCGTTTACTCAATGGGGAGCACCTCATCGGTAGGGCAAAGCTGTTCTTCTGACCTGGATATCTGGGTCTGCCATCAATCCTGGCTCGATAACGAAGAGCGCCAGCTGCTGCAGCGTAAATGCAGCCTGCTGGAGAGCTGGGCGGCGTCGCTCGGCGTGGAAGTGAGCTTCTTCCTGATTGATGAAAACCGTTTCCGCCATAACGAAAGCGGCAGTCTGGGTGGTGAAGACTGCGGCTCGACTCAGCACATCTTATTGCTGGATGAGTTCTACCGTACTGCCGTTCGCCTCGCCGGAAAGCGTATTCTGTGGAATATGGTGCCGTGCGATGAAGAAGAGCATTACGATGATTACGTCATGTCGCTCTATTCGCAGGGCGTACTGACGCCAAACGAATGGCTGGATCTGGGGGGCCTCAGCTCTCTGTCCGCCGAAGAGTACTTTGGCGCGAGCCTCTGGCAGCTTTATAAGAGCATCGACTCACCGTACAAAGCGGTGCTGAAAACGCTGCTGCTGGAAGCCTATTCCTGGGAATACCCTACGCCGCGTCTGCTGGCGAAAGACATCAAACAGCGTCTGCACGATGGGGAGATTGTCTCCTACGGGCTTGATGCCTACTGCATGATGCTGGAACGCGTTACCGAATACCTGAAAGCCATTGATGACACCACGCGTCTCGATCTGGTGCGTCGATGTTTCTATCTCAAAGTCTGTGAAAAACTGAGCCGCGAACGCGCCTGCGTGGGCTGGCGTCGTGAAGTGGTCAGTCAGTTAGTCAAAGAGTGGGGATGGGACGAAGCGCGTCTGTCCATGCTCGACAACCGCGCCAACTGGAAGATCGATCAGGTGCGTGAAGCGCACAACGAACTGCTCGATGCAATGATGCAAAGCTATCGTAATCTGATCCGCTTTGCGCGCCGTAACAACCTCAGCGTTTCCGCCAGCCCGCAGGACATCGGGGTATTGACCCGCAAGCTGTACGCCGCGTTTGAAGCGCTGCCGGGTAAAGTCACCCTGGTGAACCCGCAGATTTCACCTGACCTGTCAGAGCCGAACCTGACCTTTATCTTTGTGCCACCGGGCCGCGCAAACCGCACCGGGTGGTATCTGTACAACCGTGCCCCAAGCATGGATTCGATCATCAGCCATCAGCCGCTGGAGTATAACCGCTACCTGAACAAGCTGGTGGCCTGGGCCTGGTTTAACGGCCTGCTGACCTCGCGCACGCGCCTGTTTATCAAAGGCAACGAGGTGGTTGATTTAGCCAAGCTGCAGGAGATGGTCGCTGACGTCTCGCACCACTTCCCGCTGCGTCTGCCTGCGCCAACGCCAAAAGCGCTCTACAGCCCGTGCGAGATTCGCCATCTGGCGATTATCGTCAACCTGGAGTACGACCCGACGGCGGCCTTCCGCAATCAGGTGGTCCATTTTGACTTCCGCAAGCTGGACGTCTTCAGCTTTGGCGAGCAGCAAAACTGCCTGGTGGGCAGCGTAGATCTGCTGTACCGCAACTCGTGGAATGAAGTGCGTACTCTGCACTTCAACGGCGAGCAGGCGATGATCGAAGCGCTGAAAACCATTCTTGGCAAGATGCACCAGGACGCCGCGCCGCCGGACAGCGTCGAAGTGTTCTGCTACAGCCAGCACCTGCGCGGTTTGATTCGTACCCGCGTGCAGCAGCTGGTCTCTGAGTGCATCGAACTGCGTCTTTCCAGCACCCGTCACGAAACCGGGCGCTTTAAAGCGCTGCGCGTCTCCGGCCAGACCTGGGGACTGTTCTTCGAGCGCCTGAACGTGTCAGTACAGAAGCTGGAAAATGCCATCGAGTTCTACGGCGCGATTTCACACAACAAGCTGCATGGCCTGTCGGTGCAGGTTGAAACCAACCACGTTAAGCTGCCGCAGGTGGTGGATGGTTTTGCGAGCGAAGGGATTATTCAGTTCTTCTTCGAAGAGTCAGGTGAGGATGCCGGTTTCAATATCTACATCCTTGATGAGACTAACCGCGCCGAGGTGTATCACCACTGTGAAGGCAGTAAAGAGGAGCTGGTGCGCGACGTCAGCCGCTTCTATTCCTCTTCGCACGACCGTTTTACCTACGGCTCAAGCTTCATTAACTTCAACCTGCCGCAGTTCTATCAGATTGTGAACGTCGATGGTCGTACGCAGGTGATCCCGTTCCGGACCCAGGCCGTAACGCCTGCCGCGCCTGCCAGTCAGGATACCGCGCCGCTGTTGCAGCAGTATTTCTCCTGAGCCTTTTCGCCGGGTGGCGCTAACGCTTACCCGGCCTACGGTCCGAGTCGCTGTAGCCGCCACCCGGCAACAAAACTACCTGAAACTCACTTCTTCACCTGCCTGCGCGGTCGCCGCCTGTTCCAGCAGATCCCAGAACGTTTCGCCGCTACGGTCGCACACCCACTCATCACCCTTCAGATCGAAGTGATAGCCGCCCTGTTTGGCCGCCAGCCACACCTGGTGAAGCGGCTCCTGGCGGTTAATAATAATTTTGCTGCCGTTTTCAAAGCTTAAGGTCAGGATACCGCCGTTGATTTCACAATCGATATCGCTGTCGCCGTCCCAGTCGTCCAGGCGCTCTTCGATGGTCATCCACAGGGTGTCGGCAAGGCGATGGAATTCACTGTCGTTCATGGTTTTGTTCCTGTTTTTCGTGATGGCGGCAGTATAACGCTAAATAATTCCCGTTGCAGGAAAGCGGCAAACTCTTGCTTTTGTGTCTTCTCCTGCGATGATAGAAACAGATTTGAACTTACGAGCAACTTGATAATGAAAAACGTCTTCCGAACGCTTGCCGTTCTCATCACGCTGTTTAGCCTGACGGGCTGTGGACTGAAAGGGCCGCTGTACTTCCCGCCAGAGGATAAAAACGCACCGCCGCCAACGAAACCGGTGCAAAGCGGCATTGAGTCGACTACGCCAGATACTAACGATCGCGGCGATAACGGTGGCCCGACTCAGGTTAATCTCTGACAAATTACGTTCTGTACCCGCGCAATGGAGCAAATGATGCAGTTCTCTAAAATGCATGGCCTTGGCAACGATTTTATGGTCGTCGACGCGGTAACGCAGAATGTGTTTTTCTCCCCGGAGCTGATTCGCCGCCTGGCGGATCGGCACGTGGGCGTGGGGTTCGATCAGCTGCTGGTGGTCGAGCCGCCTTACGATCCCGATCTCGATTTCCACTACCGCATTTTTAACGCAGACGGCAGCGAAGTTAGCCAGTGCGGCAACGGCGCGCGCTGTTTTGCCCGCTTTGTCCGCCTGAAAGGGCTGACCAACAAGCGCGATATTCGCGTCAGTACTGCGAACGGCCGTATGGTGCTCAGCGTGACCGATGACGAGCTGGTACGCGTGAATATGGGCGAGCCAAACTTCGAGCCTTCCGCCGTACCGTTCCGCGCAAACAAAGCGGAAAAGACCTATATTATGCGTGCGGCCGAGCAGACAGTATTGTGCGGCGTCGTCTCGATGGGTAACCCTCACTGTGTGATTCAGGTTGATGATGTGCAAACCGCCGCGGTTGAAACGCTCGGTCCGGTGCTGGAAAGCCACGAACGTTTCCCGGAGCGCGCGAACATCGGCTTTATGCAGGTGGTGAAGCGTGAGCACATCCGTCTGCGGGTTTACGAGCGCGGCGCGGGCGAAACCCAGGCCTGCGGAAGCGGTGCTTGTGCTGCAGTTGCTGTGGGCATCTCTCAGGGGTTACTGGCAGAAGAGGTTCGCGTGGAATTACCGGGCGGTCGGCTTGATATCGCCTGGAAAGGACCGGGTCATCCACTGTATATGACGGGCCCGGCGACACATGTTTATGACGGGTTTATCCATCTATGAAACAACCAGGGGAAGAACTGCAGGAAATAATGACGGAACTGGATGACAGCGCTGTTGTTGATTACCTGCTGAACAATCCTGAGTTTTTTATCCGCAATGCACGCGTTGTTGAACAGATGCGCGTACCGCATCCGGTTCGTGAAACCGTGTCGCTGGTCGAATGGCACATGGCGCGCTCGCGCAAGCACATCAATCAGCTTGAAGAGAACATGACGCTGCTGATGGAGCAGGCCAGCAATAACGAGAGCCTGTTTTATCGTCTGCTGCACCTGCAGGCGCGTCTGGCCTCGGCGCACAGCCTTGAAGAGTTTCTCAGCCGCTTCCACCGCTGGGCGCGTGAGCTTGGGCTGGCAGGCGCGACGATTCGCTTGTTCCCGGACCGCTGGCGCATTGGCGCGCCGTCCGGGTTTACCCATCTGGCGCTGAGCCGCCAGGCGTTTGAGCCGCTGCGCATTCAGCGTCTGGGCCGTGAGCAGCACTATCTCGGGCCGCTAAACGGGCCTGAGCTGCTGGTCGTGTTGCCGGAAGCCAAAGCGATTGGCTCGGTGGCGATGTCGCTGATGGGGCGCGATGGCGATCTGGGCGTGATGTTATTTACCAGCCGTGACGCACATCATTATGAGCAGGGGCAGGGGACGCACCTGCTGCAGGAAATCGCCCTGATGCTGCCTGAGCTGCTGGAGCGCTGGATTGAGCGCGTATGACAGATGCACTCGCCGCTGACGTCACGCGCTTTCTGCGCTATCTGGGCGTGGAACGTCAGCTCAGCCCCATAACGCTGCTTAACTATCAGCGTCAGCTTGATGCCATCATCCAGATTGCCGACGAGATCGGCCTGAAAAGCTGGCAACAATGTGATGCTGCCACGGTGCGCGGGTTCGTTGTGCGTAGCCGTAAAAAAAACCTCAGCCCGGCGAGCCTGGCGCTCAGGCTTTCCGCCCTGCGCAGTTTCTTCGACTGGCTGGTGAGCCAGGGCGGTTTAAAAGCCAACCCGGCGAAAGGCATCGCCACGCCAAAAGCCCCGCGCCATCTGCCGAAAAATATCGACGTCGACGACGTAAATCGCCTGCTGGATATCGACCTTAACGATCCGCTGGCCGTGCGCGACCGCGCGATGCTGGAGGTGATGTACGGTGCGGGCCTGCGTCTCTCTGAGCTGGTGAACCTTGATTTAAAGCATCTCGATCTGGAATCCGGCGAAGTGTGGGTCATGGGCAAGGGCAGCAAAGAGCGTCGCCTGCCGATTGGCCGCAACGCAGTTTCCTGGATTGAGCACTGGCTGGATCTGCGCGGGCTGTTTGGCGCAGAGGAGAATGCGCTGTTTTTATCAAAGCTCGGCAAGCGGATCTCGGCGCGTAACGTGCAGAAGCGCTTTGCGGAGTGGGGCATCAAGCAGGGGCTAAACAGCCACGTTCATCCGCACAAGCTGCGCCACTCGTTCGCCACCCACATGCTGGAATCCAGCGGCGATCTGCGCGGCGTGCAGGAACTGCTTGGCCACGCAAATCTGTCGACCACTCAAATCTATACCCACTTAGACTTCCAACACCTTGCCTCGGTGTATGACGCGGCGCATCCACGCGCCAAACGGGGGAAATAATGCGTTTTTACCGCCCACTCGGTCAGATCTCGGCCCTGACGTTTGACCTTGATGACACCCTTTATGACAACCGTGAGGTGATCCTGCGTACCGAGCAGGAGTCGCTGGCGTTTGTGCAGAACTACCATCCCGCGCTGAAAGCAATGCAAAACAAGGATTTTCAGACCCTGCGTCAGTCCTTGCGGGAGACCGAGCCGGACATTTACCACGACGTGACCGAATGGCGTCGTCGTGCGGTTGAGCAGGCGATGCTCAACGTGGGCCTGAGCGTACAGGACGCGGCCATTGGGGCTGAAGCGGCAATGGAAAACTTCGCCAAATGGCGCAGCCGTATCGATGTACCGCAGGAGACCCACGACACGTTGGCGAAGCTTGCCGAAAAGTGGCCGCTGGTGGCCATCACTAACGGTAACGCCCAGCCTGAACTGTTTGGCCTCGGCGATTACTTTGAGTTCGTGCTGCGCGCGGGCCCGCACGGGCGCTCGAAGCCGTTCAGCGATATGTACCATCTGGCAGCGGAAAAAATGAACCTGCCGCTGGGTGAAATTTTGCACGTGGGCGACGATCTGACCACGGATGTAGCGGGTGCCATTCGCTGCGGCATGCAGGCTTGCTGGATCAAGCCAGAAAACGCCGACCTGATGACCACGAAGGATAGCCGTCTTCTGCCGCACGTGGAAATTTCGCGGTTGGCATCCCTCACGACGCTGATATAATCACCAGTAATATTGTATAAATTACCAGGGTTTTGCAGTTGTAGGCCCGGTAAGCGAAGCGCCACCGGGCGTTTTGCTGTGTTCCTGAATACTATGTGACGGTGCCAATGGACGTTTCATACCTGCTCGACAGCCTTAATGACAAACAGCGTGAAGCCGTAGCGGCCTCGCGCACCAATATGCTGGTGCTGGCTGGAGCGGGCAGTGGTAAGACGCGCGTGCTGGTTCACCGTATTGCCTGGTTGCAGAGCGTGGAGAACTGCTCGCCGTACTCCATCATGGCGGTCACGTTTACCAACAAGGCGGCGGCGGAAATGCGCCACCGTATCGCACAGCTGATGGGCACCAGCCAGGGCGGCATGTGGGTTGGCACCTTCCACGGCCTGGCGCACCGCCTGCTGCGCGCGCACCATATGGACGCCAACCTGCCGCAGGATTTCCAGATCCTCGACAGCGAAGACCAGCTCCGTCTGCTCAAACGCCTGATTAAGGCGATGAATCTTGACGAGAAGCAGTGGCCGCCGCGTCAGGCGATGTGGTACATCAACGGTCAGAAAGACGAAGGGCTGCGCCCGCACCACATTCAGAGCTTTGGCAACCCGGTCGAGCAGACCTGGCAGAACGTTTATAAGGCCTATCAGGAAGCGTGCGATCGCGCCGGTCTGGTGGATTTCGCCGAGCTGCTGCTGCGCGCCCACGAGCTATGGCTCAACAAGCCGCACATCCTTCAGCACTACCGTGAACGCTTCACCAATATCCTGGTGGACGAATTCCAGGATACCAACAACATCCAGTACGCATGGATCCGCCTGCTGGCCGGCGATACCGGCAAGGTAATGATCGTAGGCGATGACGACCAGTCGATCTACGGCTGGCGCGGGGCGCAGGTGGAGAACATCCAGCGCTTCCTCAAGGACTTCCCCGGCGCGGAAACTATCCGTCTGGAGCAGAACTACCGCTCGACGAACAACATCCTCAGCGCGGCTAACGCCCTGATCGAAAACAACAACGGGCGTCTGGGTAAAAAGCTGTGGACCGACGGCGTCGACGGCGAACCGATTTCGATTTACTGCGCCTTCAACGAGCTCGACGAAGCCCGCTTCGTGGTGAACCGCATCAAAACCTGGCAGGACAACGGCGGCGTCCTGGAGCAGTGCGCCATTCTCTACCGCAGCAACGCCCAGTCGCGCGTGCTGGAAGAGGCGCTGCTGCAGGTGAGCATGCCGTACCGCATTTACGGCGGGATGCGCTTCTTCGAACGTCAGGAGATCAAGGATGCGCTCTCGTATTTGCGCCTGATCGCCAACCGCAACGACGATGCGGCGTTTGAGCGCGTGGTGAACACGCCGACGCGCGGCATCGGTGACCGCACGCTGGACGTGGTGCGTCAGGCCTCGCGTGACCGCCAGCTTACGCTCTGGCAGGCATGCCGCGAGCTGCTGCAGGAAAAAGCCCTCGCCGGACGTGCCGCCAGCGCATTACAGCGCTTCCTCGAACTGATTGACGCGCTGGCGCAGGAAACGGCCGATATGCCGCTGCACGTGCAGACCGACCGGGTGATTAAAGACTCCGGCCTGCGCATCATGTACGAGCAGGAAAAAGGCGAGAAGGGCCAGACCCGTATTGAGAACTTAGAGGAACTGGTGACGGCAACGCGCCAGTTCAGCTACAACGAAGAAGACGAAGACCTGATGCCGCTGCAGGCGTTTCTGTCCCACGCCGCGCTGGAAGCGGGAGAAGGGCAGGCGGACACCTGGCAGGATGCGGTTCAGCTGATGACCCTGCACTCCGCCAAAGGTCTGGAGTTCCCGCAGGTGTTTATCGTTGGGATGGAAGAGGGGATGTTCCCGAGCCAGATGTCGCTGGATGAAGGCGGGCGTCTGGAAGAAGAGCGTCGTCTGGCCTACGTGGGCGTAACCCGTGCGATGCAAAAGCTGACGCTGACCTACGCCGAAACCCGCCGTCTGTACGGCAAAGAGGTGTATCACCGTCCGTCGCGCTTCATCGGCGAGCTGCCGGAAGAGTGCGTGGAAGAAGTGCGTCTGCGGGCAAGCATCAGCCGTCCGGTCAGCCATCAGCGTATGGGTTCACCCATCGCTGAAACCGATACCGGCTACAAGCTGGGCCAGCGCGTGCGTCATTCGAAATTTGGTGAAGGCACCATCGTGAACCTCGAAGGTAGCGGTGAACACAGCCGCTTACAGGTGGCGTTCCAGGGCCAGGGGATCAAATGGCTGGTGGCTGCTTACGCCAGGCTGGAAACCGTGTAACGTTCAGAAAAATATCATTATTTTGTAATGATCTGCTAACCTTATAGGCTGAAGGTCAATTAATGCCCTTCAGCGTTCCGTTGCGTGTTGACGCCACAGTTACTGCTGGCGTAACATGCGCGCACGATTACGCTAAGAGGACATTCGCCTTGGACACACCCAGTAGATACTGGCTCAATTCCCTGTCATCCAGGAACAACTCCTAAGGCTATCTCCCCTTGCTGATGGCCTTAGTGGTTGTCAGCGACTGCATTATCCCCGTCGCGCTGAGTCAGGCTGTTTAATGGTCTGAAACCCAAATTGTTTCTGTGTGCCCACCGAACTGTCCGATATTTTTTGCATTGGGAGTCCCGGTCATGTTGAGCGCATTTCAACTCGAAAATAACCGACTGACTCGGCTTGAAGCCGAAGAGTCACAGCCCCTCGTTGATGCCGTATGGGTGGATCTGGTCGAGCCGGACGACGATGAGCGCCTTCGCGTACAATCTGAGCTGGGGCAAAGCCTGGCAACGCGTCCTGAACTGGAAGACATCGAAGCATCCGCACGTTTTTTTGAAGATGAAGACGGTCTGCACATCCACTCCTTCTTCTTCTTTGAAGACGCTGATGACCACGCGGGTAACTCCACCGTGGCGTTTACCATCCGTGATGGTCGTCTGTTTACCCTGCGCGAGCGCGAACTGCCTGCGTTTCGTCTCTACCGCATGCGCGCCCGTAGCCAGGCGATGGTGGACGGTAATGCTTACGAGCTGCTGCTCGATCTGTTCGAAACCAAAATTGAACAGCTGGCGGACGAAATTGAGAACATCTACAGCGATCTGGAAAAGCTGAGCCGCGTGATCATGGAAGGCCATCAGGGCGATGAATATGACGAAGCGCTTTCGACGCTGGCGGAGCAGGAAGATATCGGCTGGAAAGTGCGTTTGTGTCTGATGGATACCCAGCGTGCGCTGAACTTCCTGGTGCGTAAAGCACGTCTGCCGGGCGGTCAGCTGGAGCAGGCGCGTGAGATCTTACGAGATATCGAATCCCTGCTGCCGCACAACGAATCCCTGTTCCAGAAGGTGAACTTCCTGATGCAGGCGGCGATGGGCTTTATCAACATCGAGCAGAACCGCATCATCAAGATCTTCTCGGTGGTCTCCGTGGTGTTCCTGCCGCCGACGCTGGTGGCATCCAGCTATGGGATGAACTTTGAGTTTATGCCGGAGCTGAAGTGGAGCTTTGGCTACCCGGGGGCGATAATCTTCATGATCCTCGCCGGGCTGGCGCCGTATCTCTATTTCAAGCGTCGGAACTGGCTGTAAAAACCTGGCGGGTGGCGCTGCGCTTACCCGCCCTACAAAACACCTATATTCCTTTGCGGGCCCTGCGCTGGGTATAAATGGCATCTGCAACGAAAATCGCCAGCGCCACCCAGATAAAGGCGAAGGTCACCATCTTATCCGCACCCGGCACTTCGCCGTAAAACACCACTGCCAGCAGGAACATCAGCGTTGGGCCAATGTACTGGAAGAAGCCCAGCGTGGAGAGACGCAGGCGCGTCGCCGCGCCGGTGAAGCACAGCAGCGGAATGGTGGTCACTACGCCCGCGGCCATCAGCATCAGGTTCAGCGACCACGGGTTGCTGCCCATGTGGCTGGTGGCGCTGTCGGCGATGCCAAACAGATAAATTGCCGCCACCGGCAGCAGCCACAGGGTTTCGAACAGCATCCCGGTCTGCGCTTCCACCGCAATCTTCTTACGTACCAGCCCATAGAACGCAAAGCTGAACGCCAGACCGAGGGCAATAATCGGCAGTGAGCCGAAGGTCCACAGCTGCACCAGCACGCCGCAGAAAGCCAGAATCACCGCTACCCACTGCATCCGGCGGAAGCGTTCGCCGAGGAAAATCATCCCCAGCACAATGTTCACCAGCGGGTTAATAAAGTATCCCAGGCTCGCTTCAAGCATGTGATGGTTATTCACCGCCCAAATGAACAGCAGCCAGTTGCCGCCGATCAGTACCGCAGAAAGCGCCAGCAGGAAGACCTTTTTAGGGGTTTGCAGCAGCGTTTTGACGCCGGACCACTGACGGCTGACGCTCATCAGCGCAATCATAAAGAAGAACGACCAGATGACGCGGTGGGTGAGGATCTCGTCGGCCGGTACATAGGCGATAAATTTGAAGTACGCCGGTGCGATACCCCAAATAAAATAAGCGGCAAGGGCGAGTAAAACGCCCTGCCGCGTCTGTTTAGCATCCATCGGGAAAATCCGTTACAAAAGAGTGAATTAATTTTACCCGTTTTTATCGCCTTAACCCACCATATAAGTGGCGGTTGCGCTGGCGATATAAACCTGTTCTTCGTTATGCAACTCAACGCGCGCTACCGCGACTTTGTTGCCCGCGCGCAGCAGGCTGCTGGTACAGGTAAAGCGATTACCCCGGCCAGGGCGCAGATAGTCGACGCGTAAATCGATAGTGCCCATCCGCGAAAGACGCTGGCGGAGCTCCTCTTCATTGATGGTGTCATGGCGCGTCAGCGTGCTGCCGACGCAGACCAGCCCTGCCGCCACGTCCAGCGCGGAGGCAATTACCCCGCCGTGCAAAATACTTTGCGCCCAGTTGCCTACCATCATTGGCTGATTATTAAAGCTGAGCTGGGCAAAGTCTTTCTCGTATCGCTCCAGCTCCAGCCCCAGCGCGCGGTTAAACGGCATGTGGTACACAAAAATCTCGCCCACGAGTTTTAACGTTTCTTCGGCGGTAAGCGTGGCTGACATGAGGGGTTGCATCCTTGTTGTTAACAAAATGTTGATTTTATGCCTCAACAATAAGGATTTCCACTTTCAGAAACGAGGAGGCGGAAGTTGCTGCAGAAGTCTGTAGAATGCCCGGACAAAACTATTTATTAAATTTCACCCTTTCAGGAGAACACCACCGATGCGGACGTATCTGGGTTGGTTACTGGCGGCGGTTTCGCTGCCCCTCACAGCATATGCGCAAGAAGCAACCGTCAAAGAAGTGCACGATGCCCCCGCAGTACGCGGCAGCATTATCGCCAATATGCTTCAGGAGCATGACAATCCGTTCACGCTGTACCCGTATGATACCAACTACGTGATCTACACCCAGACCAGCGATCTCAACAAAGAGGCGATAAGTTCCTATAACTGGTCCGATAACGCGCGTAAAGATGAGGTGAAGTTCCAGCTCAGCCTCGCGTTCCCGTTCTGGCGAGGCATTCTTGGGCCGAACTCGGTGCTCGGTGCGTCATACACCCAAAAGTCCTGGTGGCAGCTCTCCAACAGCGGTGAGTCCTCGCCGTTCCGTGAAACCAACTATGAGCCGCAGCTGTTCCTCGGCTTCGCAACGGATTACGAATTTGCTGGCTGGACGCTGCGTGACGTCGAGGTGGGCTTTAACCACGATTCCAACGGACGTTCCGACCCAACCTCGCGCAGCTGGAACCGTGCCTATACGCGCCTGATGGCGCAGAACGGTAACTGGATGGTGGAAGTGAAGCCGTGGTACGTGGTGGGCAGCACCGATGACAACCCGGATATCACCAAATACATGGGCTACTACCAGCTCAAGATTGGTTATCAATTGGGTGATGCCGTGCTGAGCGCGAAAGGCCAGTACAACTGGAACACCGGCTACGGTGGTGCTGAGGTTGGCCTGAGCTACCCGGTGACGAAACACGTGCGTCTTTATACGCAGGTGTACAGCGGTTACGGCGAGTCGCTTATCGATTACAACTTCAACCAGACCCGTGTGGGTGTGGGCGTTATGCTGAACGATATTTTCTAGGTCGCTCGAATGTTTTTGCGTTAAACGTTGAAGTTTCTTTCTCAGGCGCTGAAAATAGCGCCTGTTTCATTTCTGGCATATGGGGTTAACGTGGCGCAGGCGGAAGTATTGAATCAGGAATCGCTGGCTAAACAGGTTTTGCATGAAACCTTTGGCTACCAGCAGTTCCGCCCCGGCCAGGAAACCATCATTGAAACCGTGCTGGAAGGCCGTGATTGCCTGGTGGTGATGCCGACCGGCGGCGGGAAATCCCTCTGCTATCAGGTGCCCGCGCTGGTGCTGAACGGCCTGACGGTCGTGGTATCCCCTCTCATTTCTCTGATGAAAGACCAGGTCGACCAGCTGCTCGCCAATGGGGTGGCGGCCGCCTGTCTTAACTCCACGCAGACCCGCGAGCAGCAGCAAGAGGTGATGGCGGGTTGCCGCACCGGACAGATTCGCCTGCTGTATATCGCGCCGGAACGCCTGATGCTGGATAACTTCCTCGACCATCTCGCGCACTGGAACCCGGTGCTGCTGGCGGTGGATGAAGCGCACTGTATCTCCCAGTGGGGACACGATTTCCGCCCGGAATATGCCGCCCTCGGCCAGCTGCGTCAGCGCTTCCCCGAGCTGCCGTTTATGGCGCTTACCGCCACGGCGGATGACACTACACGCCTGGATATCGTTCGTCTGCTCGGGCTGAACGACCCCTACATTCAGGTCAGCAGCTTCGACCGCCCGAACATCCGCTATATGCTGATGGAAAAATTCAAGCCGCTGGATCAGCTCTTACGCTATGTGCAGGAGCAGCGCGGCAAGTCCGGCATCATCTACTGCAACAGCCGTGCGAAGGTGGAAGACACCGCCGCGCGTCTGCAAAACCGCGGCTTTAGCGCCGCCGCGTATCACGCCGGACTGGAGAACCACATCCGCGCCGACGTGCAGGAAAAATTCCAGCGCGACGATCTGCAAATCGTGGTCGCGACGGTGGCGTTTGGGATGGGCATCAACAAGCCCAACGTGCGCTTTGTGGTGCACTTCGACATCCCGCGTAATATCGAATCCTACTATCAGGAAACCGGTCGCGCCGGGCGTGACGGCCTGCCTGCGGAAGCGATGCTGTTTTACGATCCGGCGGACATGGCGTGGCTGCGCCGCTGCCTGGAAGAGAAACCGCAGGGACAGCTGCAGGATATCGAGCGTCACAAGCTCAACGCGATGGGCGCGTTTGCCGAAGCGCAAACCTGCCGCCGTCTGGTGCTGCTCAACTACTTTGGTGAAGGGCGACAGGAGCCTTGCGGGAACTGCGATATCTGCCTTGATCCGCCGAAGCAGTACGATGGTCTGATGGACGCGCGTAAAGCGCTCTCAACCATTGGGCGCGTCAATCAACGCTTTGGTATGGGCTACGTGGTGGAAGTGCTGCGCGGGGCGAATAACCAGCGTATCCGCGATATGGGCCACGACAAGCTGCCGGTTTACGGCATCGGTAAAGAGCAGAGCCACGAGCACTGGGTGAGTATCATTCGCCAGCTGATCCACCTTGGCTTTGCCACGCAAAACATTGCCCAGCACTCTGCGTTGCAGCTTACCGAAGCCGCGCGTCCGGTGCTGCGCGGTGAAGTTGAACTGAAACTGGCCGTTCCACGCGTCATCGCCCTGAAGCCGCGCGTGATGCAAAAATCCTACGGCGGCAACTACGACCGCAAGCTGTTCGCCAAACTGCGCAAGCTGCGTAAAGCCATTGCCGATGAAGAGAACATCCCGCCTTACGTGGTGTTCAACGACGCGACGCTGATTGAGATGGCCGAGCAGATGCCGCTCAGCGCGAGCGAGATGCTGAGCGTCAACGGCGTCGGCACGCGCAAGCTGGAGCGCTTCGGGAAAGAGTTTATGGCGCTCATCCGCTCTCACGCCGATGGTGATGACGAGGAGTAGTCAGCCGGGCGAAAAAGTGCCAGGATGGTGACTCACTACATTATTTCCCCGCGAGCTAATTATGTTAATGCTATTTCTCACCGTGGCATTGGTGCACATCGTTGCGCTGATGAGCCCAGGCCCTGACTTTTTCTTCGTGTCGCAAACCGCCGTCAGCCGCTCCCGCAAAGAGGCGATGATGGGCGTGCTCGGTATTACCATGGGCGTCATGGTCTGGGCGGCAGTCGCGCTGCTCGGTCTGAACCTGATCCTGGCGAAGATGGCCTGGCTGCATAACATCATTATGGTCGGCGGTGGGCTGTACCTCTGCTGGATGGGCTACCAGATGCTGCGCGGGGCGCTGAAGAAAGAAGAGAAAAAGCCGGAAGAGCCAAAGGTGGAGCTGGCAACGGGCGGACGCAGCTTTGTGAAAGGGCTGCTGACCAACCTGGCGAACCCGAAAGCGATTATCTATTTCGGCTCGGTGTTCTCGCTGTTTGTCGGCGATAGCGTCGGCGCGGGCGCGCGCTGGGGTATCTTCCTGCTGATCGTCGTTGAAACCTTTGCCTGGTTCACCATCGTGGCCAGCCTGTTCGCTTTACCGGCAATGCGCCGTGGCTACCAGCGCATTGCGAAGTGGATTGACGGCTTCGCCGGCGCGCTGTTCGCCGGCTTCGGCATTCATCTCATCATCTCTCGCTAAGCATGACGCGCTGACGCAAGCAGCGCGCCAACCAGCATAAACAGCGAACCAAAGACTTTATTCAGGGCCTTCATCTGCTTAGGCCCTTTAATCCACGCCGCAATTCGCTGCGCCAGCGTCGCATAGCCAATCATCACGATGATATCGACAATGATGGTGGTCGCCCCCAGCACCACGTACTGCATCACCTGCGGCTGGTGCGGCACGATAAACTGCGGGAACAGCGCGGCGAGGAAAACGATGCTCTTCGGGTTGGTCAGGTTGACGAAGACCGCGCGCTTAAACAGATGGCCTCGGTTTTGCGTCTGAGCGAGCGTATTGAGGTTGATGGAGCCTGCCGCGCGCCACTGCTGGATGCCGAGCCAGATCAGATATGCCGCACCGGCCCATTTCAGCACTTCAAACGCCAGCACCGAGCGGGAGAACAGGGTCCCCAGACCAATTCCGACCAGCACGATATGAATGCCCAGCCCGGTCTGCAAACCGGCGATGGATGCCGCCGCACCGCGATAGCCGTGATTGATGGAGGTAGTCATAGTGTTAATGGCACCCGAGCCCGGTGAAAGGCTGAGGATAATGGATGTCAGCAGGTAGGCGAACCACCATTCGAAGGTCATTTGAAACTCCCGAACCGTCTATTTTTATGCCACAATACGCTATTATTGCGTCATTTTGTGACCAGTGACGAAAAAAACGATATTCCCTGGATTACGTGAGTGGAAACCCAATGTTTCAGCAGAAAAAGGACTGGGAAACACGAGAAAACGCTTTTGCTGCTTTCTCTATGGGGCCGCTGACCGATTTCTGGCGGCAGCGTGAGGAAGATGAGTTTACGGGCGTCGGGGGCATCCCGGTGCGCTTCGTTCGTTTCCGCAATGAAAAAAATGACCGTGTGATTGTCGTCTGCCCCGGACGCATCGAAAGCTACGTTAAATATGCCGAACTGGCTTACGACCTGGTCCATATGGGGTTCGACGTGCTGATCATCGACCACCGTGGACAGGGGTTGTCCGGTCGTATGCTGCCGGATACGCACCGTGGGCACGTGGATAACTTCAGCGATTACGTCGACGATTTTGCAGCGTTCTGGCAGCAGGAAGTCCAGCCTGGTCCCTGGCGCAAGCAGTATATCCTTGCGCACTCCATGGGCGGTGCCATTTCGACGCTGTTTTTGCAGCGGTATGAGCACCAGTGCGACGCCATTGCGCTCACCGCACCGATGTACGGTATTGTCATTCGTTTTCCCGATTGGATGGTGCGCCATCTTCTCGACTGGGCTGAGGGCCATCAGCGCATTCGTGAAGGCTATGCCATCGGTACCGGACGCTGGCGCGCATTGCCGTTCGCCATCAACGTTCTGACCCACAGTCGGCAGCGCTATCGCCGCAACCTGCGCTTTTATGCCGATGAACCGCGCTTGCGCGTTGGCGGCCCGACCTGGCACTGGGTGCGGGAAGGTATTCATGCCGGTGAGCAGGTGCTGGCGGGGGTAGGCGATGATGACACGCCGACGCTTCTGATTCAGGCGGAGGAAGAGCGTGTGGTGGATAACCGCATGCATGACCGCTATTGTGAACTGCGCGCTGCCGCCGGTCACCCTTGTGAAGGGGGAAAACCGCTGGTCATCAACGGCGCGTACCATGAGATCCTTTTTGAAAAGGACGCTATGCGCTCAGTCGCGCTTAACGCCATTGTTGAATTTTTCAACAGGCATAATTGATATTCACCAGAGGTTAAATTTCCCTATGTACCAGGTTGTTGCATCTGACTTAGATGGCACGCTGCTTTCCCCCGACCACACCCTCTCGCCTTACGCGAAAGAGACTTTAAAACTCCTGACTGCCCGTGGCGTGAACTTCGTGTTTGCCACCGGTCGCCACCACGTGGACGTGGGGCAGATCCGCGATAATCTGGAAATCAAATCGTACATGATCACCTCCAACGGTGCGCGCGTGCACGACACGGATGGTAACCTGATTTTTACCCACAATCTGGACCGCGATATTGCCGCCGATCTGTTCGGCGTGGTGCACAATAACCCGGATATCGTCACCAACGTTTATCGCGATGACGAGTGGTTTATGAACCGCCACCGCCCGGATGAGATGCGCTTTTTCAAGGAAGCCGTATTCCAGTACTCACTGTACGAGCCTGGCCTGCTGGAGCCGGAAGGGATCAGTAAGGTGTTCTTCACCTGCGAAAGCCATGAAGCGCTGCTGCCGCTGGAGCAGGCGATCAACGCTCGCTGGGGCGACCGCGTTAACGTGAGCTTCTCCACGCTGACCTGTCTGGAAGTGATGGCCGGTGGCGTCTCCAAAGGTCACGCGCTGGAAGCGGTGGCTAAACGTCTGGGCTTTGAGCTGAAAGACTGCATCGCGTTTGGAGACGGCATGAACGACGCTGAGATGCTCTCCATGGCGGGCAAAGGCTGCATCATGGAGAACGCGCACCAGCGCCTGAAAGACCTGCACCCGGAGCTGGAAGTGATCGGCACCAACGGCGATAACGCTGTGCCTAAGTACCTGCGCAAACTGTTCCTTGAATAATCTTCATTTGGTTATTTATTGTTCAGTTGTCAACTAAAGAGTTCGCTACAATGCCTGTCCTTCTTTCTGAGAGACAAGCATTGTGGCGCTACTCATTATCACCACTATCCTGTGGGCCTTCTCCTTTAGCCTGATTGGCGAATACCTTGCCGGTTCGGTCGACAGCTACTTCTCGGTGCTGATGCGTGTGGGGCTGGCGGCGCTGGTGTTCCTGCCGTTTCTGCGCGCGCGCGGACAATCGCTGAAAACGATACTGCTGTATATGCTGGTGGGCGCGATGCAGCTCGGCATCATGTACCTGTTCAGCTTCCGGGCTTACGTTTATCTGTCTGTCTCGGAATTCCTGCTGTTCACCGTGCTCACGCCGCTCTACATCACCCTGATCTACGACCTGCTCAGCAAGCGTCGTCTGCGCTGGGGATATCTTTTAAGTGCGGCGCTGGCGGTGCTTGGGGCGGCGATTATTCGCTATGACAAGGTAAGCGATCACTTCTGGACAGGGCTGATGTTCGTCCAGCTCGCCAATATCAGCTTCGCCATCGGCATGGTGGGATACAAACGGCTGATGGAGACCCGCCCGATGCCGCAGCATAACGCGTTCGCCTGGTTCTATATGGGGGCCGCGATTGTCGCGGTGGTGGCGTGGTTTATGCTCGGCAACCCGCAAAAACTGCCGACTACCACCGTGCAGTGGAGCGTTCTGGTCTGGCTGGGCGTGGTGGCTTCCGGGCTGGGATACTTCATGTGGAACTACGGCGCTACGCAGGTAGACGCCGGTACGCTGGGGATCATGAACAACGTGCATGTCCCGGCAGGGTTACTGGTCAACCTCGCCATCTGGCAGCAACAGCCGCACTGGCCGAGTTTCCTTATTGGGGGAGCGGTGATCCTGGCTTCGCTGTGGGTACATCGCCGTTGGGTCGCTCCGCGCTCCGCACAAAGGGAAGATGGTCGCACGCATGGTTCCGCGCTGAGCGAATAAACGCTTCCGTAATCGGCTGACGCTGCTCGCCATCGCGCACGGCAGAGTACAGCCGACTCCACAATCCTTCACCCAGGGTTTTGGTGACCACCAGACCCTGGCGTTCAAAACTCTCCACCACCCAGTGCGGCAATGCCGCGATGCCCATTCTGGCCGCCACCATCTGTATCAACAGCAGCGTGTTATCCACGCTTTTCAGCTGTGGGCTAATCCCTGCGGGCTGCAGGAAGTGACGCCAGATATCCAGGCGACTGCGCTGCACGGGATAAATCAGCAGCGTTTCTGTCGCCAGATCTTCCGGCGTGATGCGCGTTTTACTGGCCAGCGGATGGTCCGGGGCCAGCACCAGGCGCACTTCATAATCAAACATCGGCGAATAGTGCAGGCCGCTGCGCGGCAGAATATCTGACGTCATCACCAGATCCAGCTCGCCCTGCTGAAGCGACGGCTGCGGGTCAAAGGTCACGCCGGATTTAAAGTCCATCTCCACCTGCGGCCACTTCTGGCGGAAGTTCTCAAGCGCGGGGGTCAGCCACTGAATACAGCTATGGCATTCAATGGCAATACGCAGTTTGGTTTGCTGCGGCTCGTTGCAGGACTGCAGCGCGCTGGCGATCTGCGGCAGTACCTGATTTGCCAGTTGCAGCAGAATTTCACCCTGCGGCGTAAAGCGCAAAGGCTGGCTCTTACGCACAAAAAGACGAAAGCCGAGGCGTTGTTCCAGATCGCTGAACTGGTGAGAAAGGGCAGACTGGGTCTGGTGCAGCGTGGCCGCCGCTGCCGCAAGAGAACCGCAGTTCCGCAACGCTTGTAGCGTTTTCAGGTGTTTAATCTCGATCATGAAAGTCCTTCACTTCGCCATGAACATTTTGCGCTTGAGGAATATACAGTACCTGCCAATTATAGATGTGTAAACATCTGGACGTCTAAATAACAAATTTCACAAGGGGCATAACATGACAATCCGCAATCACACTCTCGGTTTTCCTCGCGTTGGTCTGCGCCGCGAACTGAAAAAAGCGCAAGAAAGCTACTGGGCGGGTAACACCACCCGTGAAGAACTGCTGATGGTGGGACGCGAGCTGCGCGCCCGTCACTGGGAGCAGCAAAAACAGGCGGGCATTGACCTGCTGCCGGTGGGCGATTTCGCCTGGTACGACCATGTTCTGACGACCAGCCTGCTGCTTGGCAACGTGCCGGCTCGTCATCAGAACAAAGATGGATCGGTAGATATCGATACCCTGTTCCGCATCGGCCGTGGCCGTGCACCAACGGGGGAGCCAGCGGCAGCGGCGGAAATGACCAAGTGGTTCAACACCAACTATCACTATATGGTGCCGGAGTTCGTGAAAGGTCAGCAGTTCAGGCTGACCTGGACGCAGCTGCTGGATGAAGTGGACGAAGCGCTGGCGCTGGGTCATCAGGTGAAGCCCGTATTGCTGGGGCCAGTCACCTACCTGTGGCTGGGTAAAGTAAAAGGCGAACAGTTTGACCGCCTCAGCCTGCTGAACGATATTCTGCCGGTCTACAAACAGGTGCTGATTGAGCTGGGCAAGCGCGGCATTCAGTGGGTGCAAATCGACGAGCCCGCGCTGGTGCTCGAGCTGCCGCAGGAGTGGCTTGATGCCTTCAAACCGGCGTATGACGCGCTCACCGGGCAGGTGAAGCTCCTGCTCACTACCTATTTCGAAGGCGTGACGCCAAACCTGAAGACCATTACCGCGCTGCCGGTTCAGGGCCTGCACGTTGACCTCGTTCACGGTAAAGACGATGTCGTGGAGCTACACAAGCGCCTGCCAGCGGACTGGCTGCTTTCTGCCGGGCTGGTTAATGGTCGCAACGTCTGGCGTGCCGATCTGACCGAGAAATATGCACAAATCAAAGATATTGTCGGCAAACGTGAGCTATGGGTGGCATCCTCTTGCTCGCTGCTGCACAGCCCAATCGATCTCAGCGTGGAGACCCGTCTCGACCCTGAAGTGAAAAGCTGGTTTGCCTTCGCCCTGCAAAAGTGCGAAGAGCTGACGCTGCTGCGCGACGCGCTGAACAGCGGCGAGACGGCGGCGATTACCGAATGGAGCGCACCGATCCAGGCGCGTCGTCACTCGGCCCGTGTGCACAACCCGGCGGTGGAAAAACGCCTGGCGGCCATCACCGCGCAGGACAGCCAGCGCCAGAGCCCGTATGAAGTACGCGCCGAAGCGCAGCGCGCCCGTTTCAACCTGCCCGCGTGGCCGACCACCACAATTGGTTCTTTCCCGCAAACCACTGAAATCCGCGGCCTGCGTCTGGACTTCAAGAAGGGCAACCTGGATGCGAACAACTACCGCACCGGTATCGCTGAGCACATTAAGCAGGCAATTATCGAGCAGGAGCGTTTAGGTCTGGACGTGCTGGTGCACGGTGAGGCCGAGCGTAACGACATGGTCGAATACTTCGGTGAGCACCTGGACGGCTTCGTCTTTACCCAGAACGGCTGGGTGCAGAGCTATGGCTCCCGCTGCGTGAAGCCGCCAGTGGTCATCGGCGACGTCAGCCGCCCGGAAGCGATCACCGTGGAGTGGGCGAAGTATGCCCAGTCCCTGACCGATAAGCCGGTGAAAGGGATGCTCACCGGTCCGGTAACCATTCTCTGCTGGTCCTTCCCGCGCGAAGACGTGACCCGTGAGACCATCGCGAAGCAAATCGCGCTGGCGCTGCGTGATGAAGTGGCAGATCTGGAAGCCGCAGGCATTGGCATCATCCAGATTGACGAACCGGCGCTGCGCGAAGGTCTGCCGCTGCGTCGCAGCGACTGGGATGCTTACCTGCAGTGGGGCGTGGAAGCGTTCCGCATCAACGCCGCGGTGGCGAAGGACGACACCCAGATCCACACCCACATGTGCTACTGTGAATTTAACGACATCATGGATTCGATTGCCGCGCTGGACGCCGACGTGATCACCATCGAGACCTCGCGTTCAGACATGGAGCTGCTGGAGTCGTTTGAAGAGTTCGACTACCCGAACGAAATCGGGCCGGGCGTGTACGACATTCACTCCCCGAACGTGCCGAGCGTGGAGTGGATTGAAGCCCTGCTGAAAAAAGCTGCCCAGCGGATCCCGGCGGAACGTCTGTGGGTGAACCCGGACTGCGGACTGAAAACCCGCGGCTGGCCGGAGACGCGAGCGGCGCTGGCGAACATGGTGAAGGCGGCGCAGAACTTGCGTCAGGCTTGATGAAGCGTAGGCCCGGTAAGGCGTTGCCGCCACCGGGCTTTTTTTCTTTTATGCTTTTTTTCCGCCGTACTGGCTAAACCACGCCAGCATCCTCTGCCAGCCATCTTTGGCTGATTCTGCGTGATAGCTCGGGCGATAATCGGCATTAAACGCGTGTCCGGCATCCGGGTATACCACAATCTCCGCCTTCGCGTTCGCCGCGCGTAGCGCATGACGCATGGTCTCGACGGTATCAAGCGGAATGCCTGTATCCTGACCACCATAAAGCCCTAGCACCGGTGCATTCAAATCCGTTGCGATATCAACAGGCTGCTTCGGTGAGTTCAGCGTTTTTTCGCCCACCAGTTTGCCGTACCAGGCAACGGCCGCTTTCAGCTGCGGGTTATGCGCGGCATACAGCCAGCTAATGCGTCCGCCCCAGCAGAAGCCGGTCACCAGCAGACGATGTGCATCGCCCCCGTTGCGCGCGGCCCAGCTGGCAACGTGATCAAGGTCAGCCAGCACCTGGGCATCCGGAACTTTGCTCACTAGATTGTTAAACAACGTAGGGATATCGCTGTAATCGTTCGGATCGCCCTGACGGAAATAGAGCTCTGGCGCAATGGCCAGGTACCCTTCCAGCGCCAGGCGGCGGCAGAGGTCGCGAATATGCTCGTGAACGCCAAAAATTTCCTGAACCACAATCACGATCGGCAGCGAACCCTCTGCCGATTTTGGCCGCGCGTGATAAGCAGGCATATTCTCCCCCTGCGAGGGGATGGAGGTCTCGCCCGCAGTAATGGCTTCTTCTGAGGTTGAGACGATGGTTGAAGCATGCGGAGCCGCAGCAGGTGCAAAACCGGTTTTTTCAGTCATGGCATTCTCCGTACCAATGAGTTAGCGCAAAGGTAAATATAGTCACCAGGTTAACAACCCACAGTGCCTTATACGGTCTATCTTTTGTGCAGCACCTGTCGATATAACTTGTTAATGTGATGTAAGTCACTATTTAATGGAAATTAACTGCAACCATTTTCATTCATGGTGAGGTATGTCACGAAATTCTGCGTAGTGCTTCTGTAAAGTACCGTTTTACTTCTTCTGACTAACCGACCCACAGAGGAGTCACCCTATGTCTAAGTCTGATGTTTTTCATCTCGGCCTCACTAAAAACGATTTACAAGGGGCTACGCTCGCTATCGTCCCTGGCGATCCTGAGCGTGTGGAAAAGATCGCCGCGCTGATGGATAAGCCGGTTAAGCTGGCAGCCCATCGTGAATTCACCACCTGGCGCGCAGAGCTGGATGGCAAAGCGGTGATCGTGTGCTCTACCGGTATCGGTGGCCCGTCTACGTCTATTGCGGTGGAAGAGCTGGCGCAGCTGGGCATTCGTACTTTCCTGCGTATCGGCACCACTGGCGCTATTCAGCCGCACATCAACGTGGGCGACGTGCTGGTTACGACCGCATCTGTACGTCTGGACGGCGCAAGCCTGCACTTTGCACCAATGGAATTCCCGGCAGTAGCCGACTTCGAATGCACCACCGCGCTGGTTGAGGCCGCGAAATCCGTGGGCGCGACCACTCACGTGGGCGTCACCGCCTCTTCCGATACCTTCTACCCGGGCCAGGAGCGTTACGACACCTTCTCAGGCCGCGTGGTGAGCCGTTTCAAAGGCTCTATGGAAGAGTGGCAGTCCATGGGCGTGATGAACTACGAAATGGAATCTGCAACGCTGTTGACCATGTGCGCAAGCCAGGGTCTGCGTGCCGGTATGGTGGCGGGCGTGATCGTCAACCGTACTCAGCAGGAGATCCCGAACGCCGAAACCATGAAGCAGACCGAAAGTCATGCGGTGAAAATCGTGGTGGAAGCGGCTCGTCGCCTCATCTAATCCTCTCTTCAGAGACACAAGGCCGACATGTTCGGCCTTTATTTTTTGCGTAGCGCCTCGCAGGAAAACCCTTTCAAACTGGACGTTTATACAGCACAATTCTATTTTGTGCGGGTAATACGTTGATGCAGGGGGCATTGTGGATATCTCAATCCTGATTTATGCGGTGGTTGCGCTGGTGAGCGTGGCGGTAGGCTGGCTGATTTCCAGCTACCAGCATGCGCAGATGAAAGCCGATCAGCTGGCAGAACGTGAGGAGATCGTCTCGGAGCTAAGCGCCACAAAACAACAGCTTGCTCAAGGCTCACACTGGCGTGACGAGTGCGAGCTGCTCAATAATGAACTGCGTAACCTGCGTGATATCAACACCTCGCTGGAGGCCGATCTCCGCGAAGTGACCACCCGTCTTGAATCCACCCAACTGCATGCGGAAGACAAAATCCGCCAGATGATCAACAGCGAGCAGCGCCTCAGCGAACAGTTTGAGAACCTCGCCAACCGAATTTTTGAGCACAGCAACCGCCGCGTTGACGAACAGAACCGACAGAGCCTGAATAGCCTGCTGACGCCACTGCGTGAACAGCTGGACGGGTTTCGCCGTCAGGTGCAGGACAGCTTTGGCCAGGAGGCGCGCGAGCGGCACACCCTGGCGCATGAAATCCGTAATCTCCAGCAGCTGAATGCCCAGATGGCGCAGGAGGCGGTGAACCTGACGCGCGCGCTCAAAGGCGATAACAAAACGCAGGGAAACTGGGGGGAAGTGGTACTGACGCGCGTGCTTGAAGCGTCTGGCCTGCGCGAAGGGTATGAATACGAAACCCAGGTCAGCATTGAGAACGATGCCCGCTCGCGTATGCAGCCGGATGTCATCGTACGTCTGCCGCAGGGTAAAGATGTGGTGATTGACGCCAAAATGACGCTGGTGGCCTACGAGCGCTATTTCAACGCGGAAGATGACTACACCCGCGAGTCGGCGCTGCAGGAACACATTGCCTCCGTGCGTAACCATATTCGTCTTCTGGGCAGAAAGGATTATCAGCAGCTGCCGGGGCTGCGATCGCTGGACTATGTGCTGATGTTTATCCCGGTAGAGCCCGCCTTCCTGCTGGCGCTCGACAGGCAGCCTGAACTGATCACCGAAGCGCTGAAAAATAACATTATGCTGGTCAGCCCTACCACGCTGCTGGTGGCCTTGCGGACCATTGCTAATCTGTGGCGTTACGAGCATCAAAGCCGTAACGCGCAACATATTGCCGATCGCGCCAGCAAGCTTTACGACAAAATGCGCCTGTTTGTGGACGATATGTCCTCGGTCGGGCAAAGCCTGGATCGTGCGCAGGATAACTACCGGCAGGCGATGAAAAAGCTCTCCTCCGGGCGTGGCAACCTGCTGGCGCAAGCCGAAGCGTTTCGCAGCCTGGGGGTGGAGGTGAAACGCGAGATTAATCCGGAATTGGTTGAACAGGCGACGTCGCAGGACGAAGAGTTCCGCCTGCGTGAAGGCGCGGATGAACAAAATACACACAGTGAAGACAACGATTTAGCGGCGAATTTATCGCCAGAAGAGCAGCCGACGCGTTTCTTTCGCGGTGGTTGAATCGTAGGGCAAACGCGCCCAATCTGTTACACTTCACGAACATTTTACTGATAAGCAGGCTCTGAGATGGTTGACGATTCACAAGACACGACGCACTTTGGCTTTCAGACTGTTGCCAAAGCGCAGAAAGCTGACATGGTGGCCCACGTATTTCATTCCGTGGCGGCGAAGTACGATGTGATGAATGACTTGATGTCCTTCGGCATTCATCGCTTGTGGAAGCGCTTTACTATTGACTGCAGCGGTGTGCGTCGTGGACAAACAGTTCTCGATCTGGCTGGCGGAACGGGCGATCTGACGGCGAAATTCTCCCGTCTGGTGGGTGAAACCGGTCGCGTCGTGCTGGCAGATATCAACGACTCAATGCTGAAAATGGGACGCGAGAAACTGCGTAACATCGGCGTTGTGGGTAACGTGGAATATGTGCAGGCAAACGCCGAAGCGCTGCCGTTCCCGGATAACACCTTTGACTGCATCACCATCTCTTTTGGTCTGCGTAACGTTACCGACAAAGACAAAGCGCTGCGCTCCATGTACCGCGTGCTGAAGCCGGGTGGACGTCTGCTGGTGCTTGAATTCTCCAAGCCGATTATTGAGCCGCTGAGCAAAGCCTACGACGCCTACTCCTTCCACGTTCTGCCGCGTATTGGTGAGCTGGTAGCGAACGATGCAGAGAGCTATCGCTACCTGGCCGAATCCATCCGTATGCACCCGGATCAGGATACCCTGAAAGCGATGATGCAGGACGCGGGTTTTGAAAACGTTGAGTATTTCAACATGACGGCGGGTGTCGTCGCGCTACACCGCGGTTACAAGTTCTGAGTGGAGGTGTCCCGTGCCCTTTAAACCCTTAGTCACCGCAGGCATAGAGAATGTACTGAATGCCTTTCTGTATCGCGCTCCGGCGCTGAAGGCTGCACGTCAGCGGCTGAACGGAAAGGTACTGCGTATCGTTTTAAAAGAGTTCTCGACGCCGCTTGTGCTGGTCTTCAGCGAGCGCCAGCTTGACGTTCTGGGTGAATGGGAGGGCGAGGCAGATTGCTCGGTCATCACTCATATGAGCGTGCTGCCAAAACTGCGTGACCGTCAGCAACTGACGGCGCTTATCCGCAGCGGTGAACTCGAAGTTGAAGGCGACATTCAGGTCGTGCAGAACTTCGTGGCGCTCAGCGATCTGGCTGAGTTTGACCCGGCAGAACTGCTTGCGCCTTTTATTGGCGACATCGCCGCCGAAGGGATCGGAAAAGCGATTCATGGCGGTACGGCGTTCCTTCGCAAAAATCTGCAACGGCAGCAGCGCTATGCCGCAGAGGTAATCACCGAAGAGTGGCGCATGGCCCCCGGGCCGCTGGAAGTGGCATGGTTTGCAGAAGAGACCGCTGCTGTTGAACGCGCGGTTGATGCGTTAACCAAACGCCTGGAAAAACTGGAGGGCAAATGACGCCTGGTGAAATTCGGCGCCTCTATTTTATCGTTCGCACCTTTTTGAGCTACGGGCTCGACGAGCTTATCCCCAGAATGCGTATCACGCTGCCGCTTCGTATCTGGCGGCGCACGCTGTTCTGGATGCCAAATCGCCACAAAGATCAGGTTTTAGGCGAACGCTTGCGTCTTGCGCTGCAGGAGCTGGGCCCGGTATGGATCAAGTTTGGGCAGATGCTTTCTACCCGCCGCGATCTCTTCCCGCCGCAAATTGCCGATGAACTGGCGATGCTGCAGGATCGCGTTGCCCCGTTCGACGGAGTGAGAGCGAAGAAGCAGATCGAAGAAGCGATGGGCAACATTCCTGTTGAAACCTGGTTTGATGATTTCGACATTCAGCCGCTCGCATCGGCTTCCATTGCCCAGGTACATACGGCTCGCCTGAAAGAAAACGGCAAAGAAGTGGTTATCAAGGTTATTCGTCCGGATATCCTGCCGATCATCAAAGCCGATATGAAGCTGATCTACAGGTTGGCCCGTTGGGTACCGCGTTTGTTACCGGATGGCCGCCGACTGCGCCCGATGGAAGTGGTGCGGGAGTATGAAAAAACGCTGATTGACGAGCTTAACCTGCTGCGTGAATCGGCGAACGCCATTCAGCTGCGTCGTAACTTTGAAGACAGCCCAATGCTGTATGTTCCTGAAGTCTATTCTGACTATTGCAGCCAGAACATGATGGTCATGGAGCGTATTTACGGTATTCCGGTCTCGGATGTTGTTGCGCTGGAAAAGCAGGGCACCAACATGAAGCTGCTGGCCGAGCGTGGTGTGCAGGTCTTCTTTACCCAGGTCTTCCGCGACAGCTTTTTCCATGCGGATATGCACCCGGGCAACATCTTCGTGAGCTACGAACACCCGGAGGATCCGAAATACATCGGGATCGACTGTGGCATTGTTGGCTCGCTGAACAAAGAAGATAAGCGCTATCTCGCAGAGAACTTCATCGCGTTCTTCAACCGCGACTACCGCAAGGTGGCCGAGCTGCACGTGGATTCTGGCTGGGTTCCACCAGACACCAATGTCGAAGAGTTTGAGTTTGCGATCCGCACGGTATGCGAACCGATTTTCGAAAAACCGCTGTCGGAGATCTCCTTCGGTCACGTTTTGCTGAACCTGTTCAATACCGCGCGTCGCTTCAATATGGAAGTGCAGCCACAATTAGTTTTACTTCAGAAAACATTACTTTACGTTGAAGGCGTAGGTCGCCAGCTCTATCCTCAGTTAGACTTATGGAAAACGGCGAAACCTTTCCTTGAATCCTGGATCAAAGATCAGGTTGGCATTCCAGCGCTGGTACGCTCCCTTAAGGAGAAAGGCCCGTTCTGGATTGAAAAAATGCCTGAAATTCCTGAACTGGTTTACGACAGTTTGCGTCAGAGCAAGAACCTTCAGCACAGCATGGATAAAATCGCGCACGAGCTTCAGTCCAGCCGCGTGCGCCAGGGGCAGTCACGTTACCTCTTTGGCATTGGCGCGACGTTGCTGCTGAGCGGTACGCTGCTGCTCATCAATCGCCCTGACTGGGAGATGATGCCCGCCTGGCTCATGGCTGGCGGCGTTGTTGTCTGGCTCGCTGGCTGGAGAAAAACGCGCTGATTTTGCGTCGCTATCACCAGGTTGCATACGTATAATGCAACCTGACTCATTAAGCATCTATCACTGAGGATTACGTATGGGTGGTATCAGTATCTGGCAATTGTTAATCATTGCCGTCATCGTCGTACTGCTGTTTGGTACGAAGAAACTCGGTTCTATCGGTTCCGACCTTGGTGCATCTATCAAAGGCTTTAAGAAGGCCATGGGTGATGATGAAAGTAAGCAGGATAAAACCAGCCAGGACGCTGACTTTACTGCTAAATCCATCGCTGATAAGCAAGATGAAGCCAAAAAGGAAGACGCTAAACGCCACGATAAAGAGCAGGTGTAATTCGTGTTCGACATTGGTTTTAGTGAGCTGCTGCTGGTCTTTGTGATTGGTTTGATTGTGCTGGGGCCGCAGCGTCTTCCTGTTGCGGTCAAAACCGTGGTGGGTTGGGTGCGTGCGCTTCGCTCGCTGGCAACCACCGTGCAAAACGAGCTGGCGCAGGAGCTTAAGCTCCAGGAATTTCAGGACAGCCTGAAAAAAGTTGAGAAGGCGAGCATGGAAAACCTGACGCCCGAGCTGAAAGCATCAATGGATGAGTTGCGCGAAGCGGCTGAATCTATGAAGCGTTCATACAGCATCAACGATCCTGAAAAGGCGAGTGATGAAGCTAACACCATCCATAACCCGGTGGTGAAGGGCAGCGAAGAGCAGCGTGAGGGCGTAACGCCGTCCAGCGCGGAGCATCAGGCTGCTGCACCAGAACAGACGCCGCAGGAACCTGAAGTGAAAAAACAGGCGCAATCGGTCGAGCCAGTGTTAAAAGCGGCTGAAGCAAAGCCTGCTGCGTCCGTTTCCGAATCATCCCCTTCCTCGAGTGATAAAGCGTAAACATGGCAGTAGATGATACTCAACCGCTCATTACGCACCTCATTGAGCTGCGCAAGCGCCTGTTAAACTGCATTATTGCGGTTCTCCTTATATTTCTGTGCCTGGTCTATTTTGCCAACGATATCTATCAGGTGGTCTCTGCACCGCTGATTAAACAGATGCCGCTGGGCGCGACGATGATCGCAACGGACGTGGCTTCACCGTTTTTCACCCCGATCAAGCTGACCTTCTGGGTATCCTTGATTGCGTCTGCGCCGGTCATTTTGTATCAGGTCTGGGCCTTCGTCGCGCCGGCGCTGTACAAGCACGAGCGTAAACTGGTGATCCCTCTGCTGGTCTCCAGCTCGCTGCTGTTCTATATCGGCATGGCGTTCGCCTATTTCGTTGTCTTCCCTCTGGCCTTTGGCTTCCTGACGCATACCGCGCCGGAAGGGGTTCAGGTGTCGACAGACATCGCCAGCTATCTCAGCTTCGTCATGGCGCTGTTCATGGCGTTTGGTGTGGCGTTCGAAGTACCGGTGGCGATTGTCCTGCTGTGCTGGATGGGCGTGACAACGCCTGACGATCTCCGCAAGAAGCGTCCGTATATCCTCGTAGGAGCATTTGTGGTGGGCATGCTGCTGACGCCACCGGATGTCTTCTCGCAAACCTTACTGGCGATACCGATGTATTGTTTGTTTGAGGTCGGCGTGTTCTTCTCGCGCTTCTATGTGGGCAAACGACGTCCGCCGGAAGATGAAGAAGACGGGCCTGAAAAGACCACTGAAGAATAACACCAGCCGCCCGTCAGGGCGGTTGTCATATGGAGAGGGGCATGTTTGATATTGGGCTTAACCTGACCAGCTCGCAGTTCGCGAAAGACCGGGATGAGGTCGTCGCCCGTGCTTTTGCCGCCGGGGTGAAAGGGCTGTTGCTGACGGGAACCAACCTTCATGAAAGTGAGCAGGCGCAGTTGCTGGCGCAACGCTACGAACGCTGCTGGTCAACCGCAGGCGTCCACCCTCATGACAGTAGCCAATGGACGCAACACAGCGCTGAAACGCTCCACGCGCTGGCGAAAATGCCACAAGTGGTCGCCATCGGCGAGTGCGGTCTTGATTTCAATCGCAATTTTTCCACGCCGGAAGACCAGGAAAAAGCATTCACCGCACAATTGGCGCTGGCCGCAGAGCTAGAGATGCCGGTGTTCATGCATTGCCGCGATGCGCATGAGCGTTTTCTCACCCTTCTGGAACCGTGGCTGGATAAACTGCCTGGTGCAGTGTTGCACTGCTTTACCGGATCGCATCAGGACGCGCTGGATTGCCTGAATCGAGGACTTTATCTGGGCATAACCGGTTGGGTTTGCGATGAGCGTCGCGGGCTGGAACTGCGTGAATTGTTGCCGGCGATCCCGGCCGAACGCCTGCTGCTGGAAACCGATGCCCCTTACTTGCTGCCACGCGACATGAAACCTAAACCGGCATCGCGGCGTAACGAACCGGCGTATCTGGGGCACATCGTTGAGAGTGTGGCGCACTGGCGCGGAGAAGATCCACACTGGCTGGCCGCGCAGACGGATGACAACGTGCGCCGCCTGTTTCGAATTGCGTTTTAAAGCTTACGGAAGTCGGTGTTTTTCACGCTCTGCAGCACCTGTTTATTCAACAGGTTAAGTAGCAACATAGAGCGCGCTTCGCCATCAGGTTCAGAGAATATGGCCTGCAGGCCTTCAAAGGCACCTTCTGTAATCACCACGCTATCGCCCGCATAAGGGGTTTCCGGGTCGGTAATCCCTTCGGGTTGTTGATAAATCGAAAGCTGATGAATGACGGTTGAGGGAACCGTCGCGGGGCTGGTGCCAAAACGGACAAAGTGACTGACACCGCGCGTAGCGCTGATTGTCGTGGTGTGGATCACTTCCGGGTCGAATTCGACGAACAGATAGTTCGGGAAGAGAGGCTCGCTGACCATCGTGCGTTTCCCGCGCTGCATTTTTTCAAGCGTGATCACGGGCGTCAGGCAATTCACCGACTGACGTTCAAGATGTTCCTGCGCGCGCTGAAGTTGCCCGCGTTTGCAATACAGTAAATACCAGGCCTGCATAATCACTCTTTCCCTTAGTTCGGGGCGCAAGCATATCAAAACCCTGGCCGGATCGCTAAGTTGATTATAATGGGCGAAAGTGGAGTAAGTCGCGGAAGTTCACGCTAATTTAACAAAATTACAGCATCACGTAGGCTTACGCCGTATAATGAAGCGCTTACAGAGAGGCCATGACTAACTGCATGAAATACCACGATCTACGCGACTTCCTGACGCTGCTGGAAAAGCAGGGCGAACTTAAACGGATTACGCTTCCTGTTGATCCTTATCTGGAAATGACAGAAATTGCTGACCGCACCCTGCGTGCCGGTGGGCCTGCGCTGCTGTTTGAAAATCCGAAAGGCTACGACATGCCGGTGCTGTGCAATCTGTTCGGCACGCCGCGCCGCGTGGCGCTGGGCATGGGGCAAGAGGATGTCACGGCGTTGCGTGAAGTGGGTAAACTGCTGGCGTTTTTGAAAGAGCCGGAGCCGCCGAAAGGTTTCCGCGATCTGTTCGACAAGCTGCCACAGTTCAAGCAGGTGCTGAACATGCCAACCAAACGCCTGCGCGGTGCGCCGTGCCAGCAAAAAGTGCTGGAAGGCGATGCGGTTGATCTGACAAAAATCCCGATTATGCAGTGCTGGCCTGAAGATGCTGCGCCGCTGATTACCTGGGGTTTGACCGTCACCCGTGGGCCGTACAAAGAGCGCCAAAACCTCGGTATCTACCGCCAGCAGCTGATTGGTAAAAATAAACTTATCATGCGCTGGCTGTCACATCGTGGCGGCGCGCTCGATTTTCAGGAGTGGTGCGCGGAACATCCCGGTGAACGATTCCCGGTTTCTGTTGCCCTGGGGGCCGATCCGGCAACGATTCTGGGCGCGGTTACGCCTGTTCCGGATACGCTGTCGGAGTATGCCTTTGCAGGGCTGCTGCGCGGCACTAAAACCGAAGTCGTAAAGTGTGTCTCCAATGACCTGGAAGTGCCAGCCAGTGCTGAAATCGTTCTGGAAGGCTACATCGAACAGGGTGAGTTTGCACCGGAAGGGCCTTACGGCGACCATACGGGTTATTACAATGAAATTGATAACTTCCCGGTGTTTACCGTCACGCACATTACCCAGCGTGAAGATGCAATTTACCACTCAACCTATACCGGCCGTCCACCGGATGAGCCTGCGGTGCTGGGTGTGGCGCTGAACGAAGTCTTTGTGCCGATTTTGCAAAAACAGTTCCCGGAAATTGTTGATTTCTATCTGCCGCCGGAAGGGTGTTCGTATCGCCTGGCGGTAGTGACGATGAAGAAGCAGTATGCCGGTCACGCTAAACGCGTGATGATGGGCGTATGGTCTTTCCTGCGCCAGTTTATGTATACCAAGTTTGTTATCGTCTGCGATGATGACGTCAACGCCCGCGACTGGAATGACGTTATTTGGGCGATTACTACACGCATGGACCCTGCGCGTGATACGGTGTTAGTCGAAAACACGCCGATAGATTATCTGGACTTTGCCTCGCCGGTTTCCGGTCTTGGCTCAAAAATGGGACTGGATGCCACGAATAAATGGCCTGGCGAAACCGACCGTGAATGGGGTCGCCCGATCAAAAAAGATCCTGCCGTGACCGCGCGAATAGACGCGATCTGGGACGAACTGGCCATAATGAATAACGGTAAATCTGAAGCTGACCGTTAAGCCCTATAGACTTCCCGACAGAGAGAGCGAATGACAACCTTAAGCTGTAAAGTGACCTCGGTAGATGCCATTACCGACACCGTATATCGCGTCCGTTTAGTGCCAGAATCGGCATTCTCTTTCCGCGCTGGTCAGTACCTGATGGTCGTGATGGATGAGCGCGATAAACGTCCTTTCTCTATGGCGTCTACGCCAGCGGAGCAGGAATTTATTGAGCTTCATATTGGTGCGTCTGAGCTTAACCTTTACGCCATGGCTGTCATGGACCGCATCCTGAAAGAGCGTGAAATCGTGGTAGACATTCCGCACGGTGAAGCCTGGCTGCGCGAAGATGAAGACCGTCCGCTTATCCTGATTGCTGGCGGTACGGGGTTCTCGTATGTTCGCTCTATTCTGTTGACCGCGCTGGCACGTAACCCGAACCGCGACATCACCATCTATTGGGGCGGCCGCGAAGAGAAACATCTCTACGACCTGTCCGAACTGGAAGCGCTGAGCGTGAATCACCCGAACCTGCGCGTTGAGCCGGTTGTTGAGCAGCCGGAAGAGGGCTGGCGCGGTCGTAATGGTACGGTGCTAACGGCGGTCCTGCAGGATCATGGCACGCTCGCCGGGCACGATATCTACATTGCTGGCCGTTTTGAAATGGCGAAAATTGCCCGCGACCTGTTCTGTAATGAGCGCGACGCGCGGGAAGATCGCCTGTTTGGCGATGCGTTCGCGTTTATCTAAGTGTCTAACCCGCTTCGGCGGGTTCTTTGTCTCGGTGAGAATTGGCGATAATTTAACCTTGAAAAGGTTAATGCATTGCCGCTATCCTTAACGCTGTTATTGTCCTCCCTCAGGAGCGCCCCCCAAAAATGAACAAACACGACTGATGAATTTCTGTCCTTGCTAAACGCCACCGCGTCGGCAGGGGAGGTTTTTGATTTCATTCAGGAGTGCTTATGGCTCATTTTGCGCAGTCCCCTTCTTTTATTTTGCATCAGGTCACCTGTCAGTTTGCGACGGGCGATACCCTTTTCGGTCCGCTAAATCTTACACTCGATGCGTCGCCATGCGCGCTGGTTGGCCGCAACGGCAGCGGTAAAACACGCCTGCTGCGTCTACTGGCAGGCATTGATGAACCTGAAAACGGCCATATTGAGCGTTTCGGTACCCATGCCTATGTGGCGCAGCAGCATGATATTTCCTCGCAGACCACGCTTGCGGAACTGCTCGGATATGACGCGATCTTCGCCGCCCGTAAGCGCATCGACAGCGGTGACTATCAGCCAGAGGATCTGGAAAAGCTCGACGGTAAATGGGATTTGGCGGAACGCCTGAGTGAAGCGTTTATGAACGCGCACCTCCCGCGGTTTGATCCCGATAAACCGGCCAGGGAACTCAGCGGCGGTGAGCGTATTCGCGCCCTGTTCTGCGGGGCATTGATTGCGGATGCGGATTACCTTCTGCTGGATGAACCCACGAACCATCTGGACAGACAGGGGCGTGAATGGTTTTACGACCAGCTTTTCCACCATCAGGGCGGCGTGCTGGTGGCTTCTCACGATCGTGAATTGCTGGCACAGGTGCCGCGCATTCTCGAGCTGAGCCCTTTTGGCCTGCGCAGCTTCGGTGGAAACTATGCTGATTATAAAACTCAGCGCGATACGGAACAGCAGGCTGCCCGCGCCGCGCTGGAGCACGCGGCCACTGAGCGCAAACGAATCCGCGCGCGGATGCATAAAGAGCACGACGACAGCCAGCGACGTTCGGCAAAAACGTTGCGTACGGTTGATAGCCTCAATATCGCCTCCTTTGAGCGGGTGAAATACAAAATGGCGGCAAAAGAGCGCATTAGCTCGTGGAAAAAACAGCACAGCGAACAGAATGACGCGTTAAATACCGCTGTAAACAACGCGCGCGAGCGGGTAGAAGACGATAACCCGGTCATCTTCACCCTGCCGGGCAGTCGCGTCGCGGAGGGGAAACAGGTACTGGTGCTGGAGGCGCTGGCGCTGTCACATGTGGATATTCCGCCGATAAGCTGGCGTATGGACGGGCCAATGCGTGTCGCACTCCGTGGGCCGAATGGCTGTGGTAAATCGACGCTCTTGAAAGTGATGTCCGGAGAGGAAGCACCTCTTTCAGGAACCTGCGCGGTATCGGTCACCTGCGCCTATCTCGATCAACACCTGTCGCAGTTCGATCTTTCGCAGTCGGTGATGACGCATCTTAATCTCAGCAACACGCCGCTTGAGGAGGGCACGTTGCGTACTCGCCTGGCGCAGCTTCAGCTTGGCGCAGATAAGGTCTCGCTCCCCCTGGCGGAACTGAGCGGCGGTGAACGCCTCAAAGCCGCGCTGGCCATTGTCTTATGGCGTGAAGCGGCCACGCAGCTTTTGCTCCTGGATGAGCCCACTAACCATTTGGATCTGGCCTCCGTTCAGGCCATTGAGGCTGCACTGGCGGAGTTCCCTGGTGCGCTGCTGGTGGTGTCGCATGATGAAACGTTTTTGAAGGGATTAACGCTGACGCATAACCTGGTGTGGAATGAGGCGGGATGGCATTGTGTAAGCCTATAAAACACAAGCCCCCGCAAGGGCGGGGGCGGTCAAACTGTATTACGCTATCTGTTTACTGAGTGCAGGGTTCGCCTGTATCAGGCGCATCAGCTTTAACTCGGTTGGCGTGGGCTTTTCACGTTTTGATTCCCACTCCAGCACCATCGCCACGCTGACACCCATCGCTCTGGCGAATTCATCTGTTTTCAGCCCTGACCCTTTGCGCAATTGCTCAAATTCTGTAAAGGGATTGGACTTTTGTTGCAGGGTAACCGTCTGCGGTACATCTTTAAAAATAATCTGTTCCAGGCTGCTCAGCAGCTCAAACTCAGGATCTTTATATTCCATTGAGGACTCCTCTTAAATCACACATCGGGATCAAGAACATCAGAGAGCCAATTAAGAATAGTCCCTAATACAAACGAAGGATCGTTGCAGATGTGATTAATCGTGCGTTAACGATAGCTTTATGCGTTTCAGCTATCTGGATAGTTATGCTAATTACCTGATTAGCCATATATCGGCTTCGACAGGTATTTTTTTGTAAATGGTAAGAAATAAAACGGCAATAGCCGTTTTGCATGAAAAGAGTATCTTGCGGGGCTGACCTGGACTATCCTTGTCAGCGTTGGGCACGCGTGTGCCGGTGTGCGCTTTTTTGGGTGAAAGGAGTTATAAAATGGCGACAGGAAAGTCCTGCTCTCGCTGGTTTGCGCCTCTTGCGGCGTTGTTGATGGTAGTTAGCCTGAGTGGGTGTTTCGATAAAGAAGGCGATCAGCGCAAAGCGTTTATCGATTTTCTACAGAATACAGTGATGCGTAGCGGCGAGCGTTTACCAACGTTGACTGCGGATCAGAAAAAACAGTTTGGTCCTTTCGTGTCCGATTACGCCATCCTTTATGGTTATTCGCAGCAGGTGAGCCAGGCGATGGACTCCGGCCTTCGTCCGGTGCTGGATAGCGTTAATGCGATCCGTGTACCGCAGGATTATATGACCCAACGTGAACCGCTGCGCCAGTCCAACGGTGCGCTTGGCGTGCTGAGCCAGCAGTTACAGAATGCAAAAATGCAGGCTGATGCGTCACGTTCTGCGCTGAAACAGGGCGAGGATCTCAAGCCTGTCTTTGACAAAGTGTATGAGAAAGTGGTGACGAAGCCGTCTGACGCTTTGCAGCCGTTGATCCCGGCCGCGCAGGTCTTCACGCAGCAGCTGGTTCAGGTGGGGGATTTTATCTCCCAACAGGGGACGCAGGTGAGCTTTGTCTCTAACGGTATTCAGTTCCCAACCTCACAGCAGGCAAGTCAATATAATACGCTGATTGGGCCGCTGGCTTCCCAGCACCAGGCCTTTAGCCAGGCGTGGAGTGCGGCAGTCGCTGCCACCGAGTAAGATAAAAATCCCCGCTTCGTGCGGGGTTTTTTTTAGGGGTATTGAAAATAACGCTTGTCATTCCTCTACCACATCGGTATAACTATCCCCGTCGGTTTGTTACACAGACCTAAAGCAGTTTAGTAAAGCAGTCCAGATTGTTATCCATAGATACCCTTCGTTGTGACCCTTCCTTCATCGCTTAAAAATCTGTAACGCAATCCATCAAGCCGGAAGGCACAATATATTTGTTAATAAGGTAATTTCTATGTCTGCTAAAATGACTGGTCTGGTAAAATGGTTCAACGCTGATAAAGGTTTCGGCTTCATCACTCCTGACGATGGCTCAAAAGACGTGTTCGTACACTTCTCTGCTATCCAGAACGATGGCTACAAATCTCTGGATGAAGGTCAGAAAGTTTCCTTCACCATCGAAAGCGGCGCTAAAGGCCCAGCAGCTGGTAACGTTGTAAGCCTGTAAGCTTCCAACCCAGTAGCACAAAATTCAAAAACCCGCCTTCTGGCGGGTTTTTTCGTTTCTACTGTTGGATCTGCGGGTTAACGCAGTTCTTATCCACTTTCCCGCCAAGCGCGGCAATCAGGTTGTCTACCGCAGTCGCCGCCATGTTGTAGCGCGTCTCGTGAGTGGCAGAGCCGATGTGGGGCAGGGCGACGACGTTTGGCAGTTTGAGCAGCGGGGAATCTACTGACAGCGGCTCTTGCTCAAACACGTCCAGACCTGCTGCATGGATCTCGCCGTTTTGCAGTGCCTCAATCAGCGCCTTCTCATCCACCACCGGGCCGCGACCCGCATTGATGAAAATGGCCGACGTCTTCATCTTTTCAAACGCGGCTTTGCCAATCAGGTGACGCGTTTCGTCCGTCAGCGGCAGGATAAGGCAGACGAAATCGGCTTCCTGCAGCAGCGTATCAAGCTCGCAGTAACGCGCGTTGAAACGTTCTTCAGCTTCGCTGTGGCGACGGCGTGCGTTGTACAGAATCGGCATGTTAAAACCGAAATGTGCGCGCTGTGCCAGCGCCAGCCCGATACGCCCCATACCCACGATTCCCAGCGTTTTGCCGTGGACGTCCACGCCGAACCAGTCCGGACCAATGCTTTTGGTCCATTCGCCCGCTTTGACGCGCTCAGCCACTTCCACCACGCGACGGGCCGTGCTGAGCACCAGCGCCATCAGCGTGTCGGCCACGGTTTCCGTCAGGGCATGTGGCGTGTGCATCAGCAGAACGTTGCGTTTGTTAAGGGCATCCACGTCGAAGTTGTCGTAACCCACAGAAACGGTAGACGTCGCACGAAGTTTCGGCATTTTCTCCAGCAGGGCGACATCCACTTTCTCGCTTGAACCCAGCAGACCTTCAGCGCTGGCGAACGCCCCGGCGTGCTGTGCCACGGTTTCCGGGCTCAGGTTCTTCACCTGCGTGACGGTGAAGTGTTCTTCAAGGCGTTTTTGCAGATCGTCAGGCAGTGCTTTATACAAAATGACGGACGGCTTCATGCTAATCTCCGTTGATTTTAAAAGGTTTCAGGCGTGTCGCGCGCCGACAGGGTGCTGTTGATTATTAGCAGGCTTAACGGTCAAAGTAAGCCATACCGAGGCGAAAAGCGCTACCCCCATAAATATGTACGACGCTGATGGACTGCCGGTTACACCGTTCAGATAGCCCACAAACCAGGAACCACAGAACGACCCCAGCGCGCCCATGCTGTTAATCAGCGCCATCGCGCCGCCTGCCACATTACGCGGCAGCATTTCCGGAATGATGGCAAAGAACGGACCATACGGGGCGTACATCGCTGCACCCGCAATCACCAGCAGCGTATAAGAGACCCAGAAATGGTTCGCACCAACGGCCCAGGAGCCAATGAAGGCAAAGGCAGCGATGAGCAGCAGGGGCCAGACGAACAGCTTACGATTTTGCAGTTTGTCCGATGCCCAGGAAGCGATAATCATCGCGATGGTGGCAGCCAGATAAGGCACGGATGACAGCCAGCCTACTTCGACCATGCCAAGATTGTCGCCACCGCTGCGGATAATTGACGGTAGCCACAGTACGAAGCCATATACGCCAATGCTCCAGGTAAAATATTGCGCGCACAGCAGGAGCACGTTGCGGGAGCGGAAGGCTTCACCGTAGTTGCGAACCGCCTTCAGACCCTGCTGCTCTTTATCCAGCTGGGCCTGCAGCGCGGCTTTTTCATCTTCGGAAAGCCATTTCGCCTGGGCAGGTTTATCCTTCACCAGCACCCACCAGCAGAATGCCCAGATCACTGCTGGCACCCCTTCGATGATAAACATTTCGCGCCAGCCGAAGGACTGGATCAGGTAGCCAGACACCACCGACATCCATAGTACCGTGACCGGGTTACCGAGGATCAGGAAGGTATTCGCGCGCGAGCGTTCAGATTTGGTAAACCAGTTGCTGATGTAAATCAGCATCGCCGGCATGACCGCCGCTTCAACGACGCCGAGGATAAAGCGAATGGCGGCCAGAGCAGGAATATTGTTTACCACGCCGGTCAGTGACGCGCAGGCGCCCCACAGGATCAGGCAGACGAAGATCAGCTTGCGCACGCTGCGGCGTTCCGCGTAAATCGCGCCGGGGATCTGGAAGAAGAAGTAGCCGAGGAAGAAAAGGGCGCCGAGCAGGGAGGATACACCTTTGGTGATACCGAGGTCTTCGGTGATCCCCGCAGCGGATGCGAAACTGAAGTTAGCACGATCGAGGTACGCCAGGCTGTACGTGATAAACACGATTGGCATGATGTACCACCAGCGTTTTACTGCATTGGTCGAACTGTTCATAGGCTTGCCTCTGTTGTTGAGGTTGTTACCGCCGTTGTCTGTAGGGTACACGGTGGCTTAATTATTTGGTGCGGCCTGTTGCCCTCACCCTGGCCCTCTCCCACGGGGAGAGGGAATTTAAACGCCGAGCTCTGCTCGCGTTGGTAATCCTTCGCTGTCGCCCTGCACCTGAATCGCCAGCGAGCCAATCTTGTTGCCACGCGCAACGGCCTGCTGCAGCGGTTTGCCTTCCAGCAGGGCGCTAATGACGCCCACGGCAAAGCCATCGCCCGCGCCGACGGTATCGACCACGTTCTCAACCTTCACCGCCGCGACCGCGCCCTGTTCGCCGTTGGTCGTTTTAAACCATGCGCCATCGGCACCGGTCTTCAGCACCACCGCTTTTACCCCGTTATTCAGGTAGAAATCGGCAATGCCTTCCGGCGTCTTTTCACCCGTCAGGATCATCCCTTCTTTCAGGCCCGGCAGAACCCAGTCAGCCTGGAACGCCAGACGGTTCAGCTTCTCGACCATTTCCGCTTCGCTTTTCCACAGCACCGGGCGCAAATTAGGATCGAAAGAGATCGTTTTACCCTGAGACTTCATGGCTGTTGCCGCATGGTCCAGCAACGCATACGAGCTGGCAGACAGCGCTGCCGCCACGCCGCTGAGGTGCAGATGGCGCGCGGAGGCAAAATAGTGGGCGTGGTAATCCTCCACGGAGAGATGGCTTGCGGCCGATCCTTTACGGAAATATTCCACGATGGGATCGGTTCCATTTTCGACTTTAGATTTCAACTGAAAACCCGTAGCGAAGCGTCCGTCGAGCGTGACGCCTGCGGCATCAATTCCCTCTTTTTTCAGTGAGTCGAGAACGAAATGGCCAAAGCTGTCGTCCCCTACGCGACTCACCCAGCCGACGTTCAGGCCCAGACGCGCCAGGCCCGTGGCGACGTTCAGCTCTGCACCCGCCACGCGTTTCATAAAGTGTTCTACCGCGCTCAGGTCGCCCGTTTCGGTGGCCACAAACATCGCCATGGCTTCGCCGATAGTGATCACATCCAGCGTCTTTTGCATGGTTTACTCCTCACGCAGCAGGTTAACGTAGTGGCGGGTAACGGCAGTTAAATCTGCCCCCTCCAGGGGGAATTCGATACCGCGCGGGGCATCGGCAGGAAGCTGATTAAGCAGGTCCAGCCAGCGTGATTCCGCGCGGTCCGGCGCAATGGCGCGGAACTGCTCCTTATGCGGAACGGCGGCCTTAACGTGGATATAGCTCACGGCCGGAGCCAGATGACGCGCGGCTTCTTCGGGGGAATCGCCCACCCACAGCCAGTTGCCCATATCGAACGTCAGGGTGACGGGCAATGCCATCACCCGGCAGGCGGCTTTGAAGCGCTGCATGGGCGCGAGCTGACCGCAGTCGGTCTGGTCATTTTCCACCACCAGCGTCATACCGCTTTCATTCAGCATCGCGCGTAAAGCTTCAAGTGGCTGTTTATCGTTGAAATGACCCAGCGAGACTTTCAACCACAGCGCGTTGAGCGCGGTGGCTTCGGCCAGATAGCGGGGGAGGTCAGGGTTGAGCGTTCCGTTGGGCATAAACAGGGCGGCGGGTGCGGAATAGCATGCCAGCAGACCCAGTAGTTCGATGGATTCACCCAGCGCAGGCAGCGCCAGCAGCTCTTCGCTGTTGAACAGCTCGCGGCGGATTTCTACACCGTCCGCGCCTGCGCCCGCAATGACGGGAAGCATTGCGCGTTGCCCACCGGCCTGCCGCACCTGGTCAGCGCCATAAGCGGCGGTGACCACCATTATTTTCCTGCTCATACCAGACTCCATCGCGTAATCGATAGTATTACGCTAGATGGAACCGGTTCCAAAGAAAAGATCGGGATGTTGAATTTATGATCGCTGTCACGAAGGGAAATTTAGCGGGCGGTTGAGCCGCGAACGATCAGTTCGCCAGAGAAGACCTGTTCACGCACGGCGTCGCTCGCACCTTCAATACGGCGAACCACCTGTTCAACAGCGGCATAGCCGATTTGCCACGTGGGTTGCTTGAGCGTGGTGATGCCGACGCCAGCCAGCTCTGCCCACTCAAGCTCATCGAAACCCAGCAGGCCGATATCACTTCCCCAGTGCAGGCCAATGCGCTTGAGGGAGCGGGCAACCTGGAGCGTTAGCGCCCCGTTTGCGGAGATGACGGCTTTACGCATTCCACGGTGGCGCGTGTGGAACTGGCGAAGGGTATTGTCAATCTGGTCAGCTTCATGCAGCGGCGTTTCGGCATTTTCGGCGATCACGCCGGGATAGCGGTCCAGCGTGGCGCGAAAGGCGCTTAAACGCTCGCGACGCGTGTTGACCATTCCCAACGGTTCACTCAGGAAAAGGACCGCTTCAAAACCCTGTTCGATGAGGTGCTCGGTGGCTGTCGTGGCCGCCTGCGTGTTATCCAGCCCGACGACATCGCAGGCAAATTCCGGGATTTTGCGGTCGATAAGCACCATTGGCAGCGAAGACTGCTGCAGTCGGTTGAGCCCTTCTTCACGCATGCCCACGGCATTCACCACAATACCTTCCACCTGGTAGCTGCGTAGCAAATCCAGGTAATGCAGCTCCTGATCGACCTCATTGTTGGTGTTACAGACCAGCGGCGTAAAGCCTTTTTCGCGACAGGCGGCTTCGATGCCGCTGAGCACGTTGACGGAGTAGGGGTTGGTGATATCGGCGATGATCAGACCAATCAGGCGAGTTCTGCCGCGTTTCAGGCCGCGCGCCATAAGGCTTGGGCGATAGTCGAGTTCGGCAATGGCCTGTTCAATGCGGGCGAGCAGCGCGTCGGACAGCAGATGTTTCTCACCGTTGAGATAGCGTGAAATGCTGGTTTTACCGGTTTTGGCGGCTTTCGCCACGTCGCTGATGGTGGCCCGGGTTGGTTTGCTCATCGCTGATTTCCCTGAATTTAGTGAGAATACCTTAGCGGGAAAATCAACGATGGCAAGTAATTTGCCCGGTGGCGCTGCGCTTACCGGAGGTTGCGGTCTGATGCCCTCACCCCAACCCTCTCCCACGGGAGAGGGCGCAAACACTAAAAACGGCAACGGGGTTGCCGTTTTGCTTTTACCTACTGAATTGGGCTTAACGTGATCTCTACGCGACGGTTCTGCGCTTTGCCTTCCGCCGTGCTGTTGCTGGCGATTGGATTTGCCGGACCCATGCCGCTGGTGCGGATACGGTTCGCTTCAACACCCTGGGCGATCAGCGAGCTGGCCACGGAATCGGCGCGCTGCTGAGACAGACGCATGTTCAGATCCTGGCTGCCGGTACTGTCGGTATAGCCAATCACGTTAACGGCGGTTTTATTGTACTCTTTCAGCACCATCGCCACGCCGGTCAGGGTGTTTGCGCCTGCTGGTTTCAGCGTTGCGCTGCTGCTGTCAAAGGTCACGTTGTTTGGCATGTTCAGGATGATGTTGTCGCCGCTGCGCGTGACGCTCACGCCTGTACCTTTCATTTTGTCGCGCAGTTTCGCTTCCTGCACATCCATGTAATAACCGACGCCGCCGCCCAGTGCTGCACCGGCTGCTGCGCCAATCAGTGCGCCTTTACCGCGATCTTTCTTGGAGGAAGAGAGCGCCCCTACGCCTGCCCCAACCAGCGAGCCGATGCCCGCGCCGATGCCGGATTTACCCGCTTCGCGTTCACCGGTGTAAGGGTTAGTTGTGCAGCCAGAAACAGCCAGTGCACCGCTCACCAGAGCGGCAATAACGAGTACGCGTTTTTTCATCTTATTTCCTTAATCCTTTTTATTCTTTGCCACGGCGAGCGTGGCAGTTGATTATTACGTCCAGATACGGAGAAAATTCAGTGTATAACTCTGAAATTTGTGACAAACCATAAATCGCCTCAATTAAGAAGGCCGTAAACCTGCACGCAACCAGGAGCGCACGCTTTGAGCACCTCAACCAAAACCATTCTGACCGCCGCCCACTGGGGACCTATGCTGGTCGAAACCGACGGGGAAACTGTCCTGTCGTCCCGCGGGGCACTGCCAACACAGCATCCCAACTCGTTACAGACTGTCGTTCGCGATCAGGTGCATAGCAAAACGCGCGTGCGCTGGCCGATGGTGCGTAAAGGTTATCTGGCTTCGCCAGACAAACCGCAAGGTATTCGGGGACAGGATGAGTTTGTCCGCGTGAGCTGGGATGAGGCGCTGGCATTGATTCACACCCAGCATAAACGTATCCGTGATAGCTATGGTCCGTCGTCCATTTTTGCTGGCTCTTACGGCTGGCGTTCGAACGGCGTGCTGCACAAGGCCTCGACGCTGCTGCAGCGCTATATGAGTCTGGCCGGGGGCTATACCGGGCATCTGGGAGATTACTCCACCGGTGCGGCGCAGGCGATTATGCCGTATGTCGTGGGCGGGAATGAGGTCTACCAACAGCAGACCAGCTGGCCGCTGGTGCTGGAACATACTGATGTGGTTGTGCTGTGGAGCGCTAACCCCCTCAACACCCTGAAAATTGCCTGGAATGCCAGCGATGAACAGGGCGTGTCATATTTCGACGCGCTGCGCAAAAGCGGCAAGCGCATCCTCTGTATTGACCCAATGCGTTCGGAAACCATGGATTTCTTTGGCGACCGCGCCGAGTGGATCGCCCCGCATATGGGTACCGACGTGGCGATGATGCTGGGTATCGCCCATACGCTGGTAGAAAACGGCTGGCACGATGCGGAATTTCTGGCGCGTTGTACCACCGGTTTCGATAAATTCGCCGACTACCTGACGGGTGAATCCGATGGGGTGGCTAAAACAGCGGAATGGGCAGCAGAGATTTGTGGCGTTCCTGCGGGCAAACTCCGCGAACTGGCGGCGTTGTTCCATAAAAATACCACCATGTTAATGTCCGGCTGGGGAATGCAGCGCCAGCAGTTTGGCGAGCAGAAACACTGGATGCTGGTGACCCTTGCCGCAATGCTTGGGCAGATTGGCACGCCGGGCGGGGGTTTTGGTCTCTCCTATCACTTTGCGAACGGCGGTAACCCAACGCGTAAAGCGGCGGTGCTGGCGTCTCTGCAGGGCTCGGTGCAGGGTGGCGTGGATGCCGTGGATAAAATCCCGGTGGCGCGCATTGTTGAAGCTCTGGAAAACCCGGGCGGTTTTTATCAGCACAACGGTCTGGACCGCCACTTCCCGGATATTAAATTTGTCTGGTGGGCGGGCGGATCGAACTTCACGCACCATCAGGATACCAACCGCCTGATCCGCGCCTGGCAGAAGCCGGAGCTGGTGGTCATTTCCGAGTGCTTCTGGACCGGCTCGGCTAAGCATGCCGATATTGTGCTGCCTGCAACCACCTCGTTTGAGCGTAACGATCTCACCATGACCGGCGACTACAGCAACCAGCACATGGTGCCAATGAAGCGTGTTGTCGCGCCACGAGATGAAGCGCGTGATGATTTTGACGTCTTTGCGGAACTGAGCGAGCGTTGGGAAGCGGGCGGGCGCGAGCGTTTTACCGAAGGCAAAACGGATCTGGAATGGCTGGAAACCTTCTACCAGATTGCGGCCCAGCGTGGCGCAGCACAAGGCGTGACGCTGCCGCCGTTTGCTGAGTTCTGGGAAGCGAATGGCATCTTCGAAATGCCAGAGAGCGAGCAAAATGCGCAGTTTGTCCGTTTTGCTGATTTCCGCCGCGACCCGGAGAACCATCCGCTAAAAACCGAAAGCGGGAAAATCGTTCTCTTCAGCGAACGCATTGCTGGCTTTGGCTATGCTGATTGCCCACCGCACCCCATGTGGCTGGAGCCAGACGAATGGCACGGCAACGCGCAGCCGGGGCAGCTTCAGGTCTTATCTGCCCATCCGGCTCACCGCCTGCACAGCCAGCTGAACTATACGTCACTTCGCGAGCAGTATGCGGTTGCCGGGCGCGAGCCCATTACCCTGCATTCCGAGGACGCGAAAGCGCGTGGAATCGCAGATGGCGATGTGGTGCGCGTCTGGAACGGGCGCGGACAGGTGCTGGCGGGAGCGGTGGTGAGCGACGGGATTAAGCCGGGCGTTATCTGCATTCACCAGGGGGCATGGCCGGATCTGGACCTGAGCGAAGGCGGTATCTGTAAAAACGGGGCGGTTAACGTGCTGACCAAAGATCTCCCCAGCTCGAAGCTGGGGAATGGCTGCGCGGGGAATACGGCGCTGGCATGGGTCGAGAAATATCAGGGGCCAGCGCTTACGTTAACGGCGTTTGATCCGCCTGCCAGCTCATGATCCACGTCGGGTGTTGGGTGTCATCCTGCCAGGCGCTGTCTTCAATACGAAAGCCCTGCGCATGGTAGAAATTCACCGCCCGGACATTTTTCTGGTACACCTCCAGGCTTAAATGCGGAAAGCGCTGTTGAACATGGTTCAGCAGCGCCCGCCCGATGCCTTTCCCGATGTACGACGGTGCGACAAACAGCGCGCCGACAAACTGCGACTGCATCACGCTGATAAATCCGCACGGCTTTCCGTCCTGTTCCCAGACCCAGGTTTCCGCCGACGGCAGGTAAACCTCCCGCACCATGGCTTCGTTCTCTTTCCAGTAGTTTGCATCGATAAACGGATGCGCCTCCGTGGTGCTTGCAAGCCACAGACTCAGGAGTGGATCGGTATTTTCACTTTGCCATTTGCGGATCATGGTGGCCTCCCGGATGACAGAAGCAGCCCGTAATATGATCGTTGACCAGCCCACAGGCTTGCATAAAGGCGTAACAGATGGTGCTGCCCACAAATTTAAAACCGCGTTTTTTCAGCGCCTTAGAGAGTGCATCTGAAGCGGGTGTGGAGGCGGGGATCTCCCCGAGCGTAGCGGCCTGCGTGACGTGTGGCGTGTCATTCACAAAAGACCAGACAAATTCTGAAAATGACTCGCCGTTTTGCTCCATCGCCAGGTAAGCGCGTGCATTGCCGATAATGGCCTGGATTTTACCGCGATGACGAATGATACCGGCGTCCAGTACCAGTCGTTCGACGTCCTCTTCGGTCATGGCGGCGACGGCGACAGGATCGAACTGGTGGAAGGCGTTGCGGTAATTTTCCCGTTTTTTCAGTACGGTAATCCATGACAAACCCGCCTGCTGGCCCTCAAGGCAGATCATTTCAAACAGTTTTTTGCCATCCGTTTCCGGTATGCCCCATTCACGATCGTGATAGTCGATGTAGAGCTGATCCTGGCTTACCCAGCCGCAACGTTGCATAGGTTATCTCCCTTATTCACACGGTTATCGCAAAAAATTTCATTTCGTCAGGCTTGACGTGTCTACTTTAAAGACAATAGTTAATACAGGGCTATATGCCCGTTAACCTCTTCCTGAACAACGATAAATATCGCCGAAATTGGCTCTTTCTGGAGTCGCTTTGATGATGATAAAAAAAATCAGTGGTCGCCATGCTGTTTCTGGCCTGGTGGGGATTTCAGCGTGGTTGTTTTTTTGTCACACAGCATCTGCCTGGCAACTGGAATATATCGTTTCAGACGCACAAAGTAATACGGCGGAACGCTATACATGGGATGCGGATCACCAACCGCGTTATGAAGACATTCTGGCTGAACGTATTAAGACTTCACAAACTGGCCCCGGGCTTGCCCTGAATTCGCCTTCCGGCCCGACAGCGGAAGGCAGCATGAGCGTGGGCTGGAATTTTCCGCTGGCGGGAAATATAACAACCGGCCCGGTGATGGCGTGGCGTTACGATGGCACGGCACCCATGATGATTAATGAATTCGGTGATAGCGTGACGACGCAGGGGCTGACCGATCCGCTCTGGCATGCCAGCGTGAGCAGCCTCGGCTGGCGCGTGGATACGCAATATGGCGATCTTCGGCCCTGGGCGCAGGTCAGTTTCAATCAGCAGTTTGGCGAGAACCAGTGGAAGTCTCAGTTCGGCATGTCGCAGACGCCAGCTATTGCACAAAACAGCAGCTGGATGGACGTGACCGTCGGAACGGATATGCCGTTTACAACCCATATGGCGGCCTATGCGTCATTGGCTCAGGGGGAAAACACCACGACGGGCGAGGAGTTCATGTACACCCTGGGTGTGAGTGCAAACTTTTAAAGCTGTCACTTTTTTCAACGTTGCGATAACATCTTAAATACAATAACGGCGCGCCTTGTCGCGATAGCGAGCACTAACAATTGTGCATGTCGTTCCCCGGCAAGGTCATTCATTCCCGATTCCAGGCATTTCATTCCGTTCCTCCTGCATTTCATGCCGTTTTACCCCAGCGGTAATAAGGTTTTGTTTATTGTTGTCCTCAGCGAACTTCCTTAATTTCTCTTGCAGGACAACTGCCATGAACACTTCAACTTATAACCGTACGCGCTGGCTCACGCTTTTCGGCACTATCGTCACCCAGTTCGCGCTGGGCTCGGTCTACACCTGGAGCCTGTTCAACAGTGCGCTTTCCGATAAGCTCGGTGCGCCGGTGAGCCAGGTGGCGTTCTCTTTCGGTTTGCTAAGCCTAGGGCTGGCGCTTTCCTCTTCCGTCGCGGGCAAACTGCAGGAGCGCTTTGGCGTTAAGCGCGTCACCATGGCGTCCGGGATCCTGCTGGGCGTGGGCTTTTTCCTGACGGCGCATTCCAACAACCTGATGATGCTCTGGCTGAGCGCCGGGGTTCTGGTGGGGCTGGCAGATGGTGCTGGTTATCTGCTGACGCTGTCGAACTGCGTGAAATGGTTCCCGGAGCGTAAAGGTTTGATCTCTGCGTTTGCCATCGGTTCATATGGTTTGGGCAGCCTCGGGTTCAAATTTATCGATTCCCATTTGTTGGCCTCCGTTGGCCTCGAAAAAACCTTTATGATCTGGGGCGTTATCGTTCTGGTGATGATTCTGTTCGGTGCAACGCTGATGACCGATGCGCCGCAGCAGGAAGTGAAATCCGTTAACGGCGTGGTGGAGAACGACTTCACCCTGGCTCAGTCTATGCGCAAACCACAGTACTGGATGCTGGCGGTGATGTTCCTGACGGCCTGCATGAGCGGTCTGTATGTCATTGGCGTGGCGAAAGATATCGCGCAGGGCATGGTGAAACTGGACGCGGCCACGGCGGCGAATGCGGTCACCGTGATTTCTATTGCCAACCTCTCGGGCCGTCTGGTGCTCGGTATTCTGTCTGACAAAATTGCCCGTATCCGCGTCATTACGATAGGGCAGGTGGTTTCGCTGGTGGGCATGGCGGCACTGCTGTTTGCACCGCTGAATGAGGCCACGTTCTTTGCCGCGATTGCCTGTGTGGCCTTTAACTTTGGCGGCACCATTACCGTCTTCCCGTCTCTGGTGAGCGAGTTCTTTGGCCTGAACAATCTGGCAAAAAACTACGGCGTCATCTACTTGGGCTTCGGGATCGGCAGTATCTGCGGTTCGCTGATTGCTTCATTATTCGGCGGGTTCTATGTGACCTTCTGCGTGATATTTGCCTTGCTGATTATTTCCCTGGCGCTGTCGACGACGATTCGCCAGCCGCAGCGAGAAGTTTTTAAAGAAGTGCATGCTTAACGAATAAGGAGAGGCCGTAATGGCCTCTTTTTTTGCGCTGAGGGATACGCTTCCTGACTTGCTTTTTTGTAAAAATTTGCACGAATCACATTCTCTGCTGCCACTTTTCTCTCCCGCTGTGGTCTACTTACCGCGCTTGTAGACGTTTCTGATAACGCTTTCCTACGCACATACTTACTCTGTCTGTTTTCTCGATGAGAGTCGGCGGGTCTCTATACCCCTTCCCCCAGGGTTGTTTGCATGAAATACATTAGGTCTCTTACCCAGCAAAGATTGTGTCTGATGCTGGCTGTCTATATCGGTTTGTTTCTGAATGGCGCGGTGCTGTTCAGACGAGTGGAAGGTTATTTCGAGCACCTCACCGTAAGAAATGGAATTTTTGCTGCAATTGAAGTGTTCGGTTCCATCCTCGCTACCTTCTTCCTGTTACGTCTGCTTTCCCTTTTTGGCCGACGCCCGTGGCAAATTCTGGCTTCACTGGTTGTCATTATTTCTGCCGCCGCCAGTTATTACATGACCTTTATGAATGTGGTCATTGGCTATGGGATTGTGGCGTCAGTCATGACCACCGATATCGATCTCTCGAAAGAGGTCGTAGGTAAGGGCTTTATCGTCTGGACGGTTTTAACCTGTCTGATACCGCTCTTCTTTATCTGGAGTAATACCTGCCGCTATACGTTGTTACGCCAGCTGCGCACGCGCGGGCAGCGGATCCGGAATATCGCCGTTGTCCTGTTGGCCGGATTACTGGTCTGGGCACCGATTCGCTTGATGGAAAAACAGCAAAAACGCATCGAAAAAGCGACGGGCGTAGACATGCCAAGCTACGGCGGTGTGGTCGCTAACTCCTATTTGCCCTCCAACTGGCTCTCGGCCTTAGGCCTGTATGCCTGGGCACAGGCGGATGAATCCAGTGATGTAAAATCCTTGATGAATCCGACGAAAAAATTCAATTACGTGGCACCGGCTGACGGGCTGGATGATACCTACGTCGTCTTTGTTATCGGTGAAACCACGCGCTGGGATCATATGGGTATTCTCGGCTATGACCGCGATACCACGCCAAAACTGGCCCAGGAAAAGAACCTTGTGGCTTACCGCGGTTACTCCTGCGATACCGCGACGAAGCTCTCTCTGCGCTGTATGTTTGTGCGTGAAGGCGGTGCCAGCGATAACCCGCAGCGTACGCTCAAAGAGCAGAACGTATTTGCTGTACTGAAGCAGCTTGGATTTAGCTCCGACCTGTTCGCTATGCAAAGTGAGATGTGGTTCTACACCAACACCATGGCGGATAACATCGCCTATCGTGAGCAGATTGGTGCCGAGCCGCGCAACCGTGGGAAGAATGTCGATGACATGCTGCTGCTCTCCGAGATGGAACAGTCGCTGAAAAACCATCCGCAGGGTAAGCATCTTATCGTGCTGCATACCAAAGGCTCGCACTACAGCTATTACCAGCGTTATACGCGCGATTTCGCGAAATGGACGCCTGAGTGTGTCGGCATTAACAAAAACTGCAGCAAGCAGGAGCTGATCAATGCCTACGACAACTCGATTCTGTATGTGGACACGTTCCTGAGCAGGGTGATCGACGAGCTTCGCGATAAGAAAGCGATTGTGATCTACGCGGCTGACCACGGCGAGTCAATCAACGAAAAAGAACACCTGCACGGTACGCCACGCAAGCTTGCGCCGCCGGAGCAGTTCCGCGTGCCGATGATCATGTGGATGTCGGATAAGTACCTTGAGAACCCTGATAAAGCCAAAATGTTTGCGCATTTGAAGCAGCAGGCAGAGATCAAGGTCCCGCGCCGTCACGTTGAGCTGTACGACACCATTATGGGTTGTCTCGGCTATACCTCACCGAACGGTGGGATTAACGAAAACAACAACTGGTGTAAACTGCCTGATAACACCGCAAAAGCCGCGCAGTAGCTGCTCTGGCGAGAATATCGCCAGTTGAATGGCTTTTTGAAAATAAGGGATTGACGGGCGCGCACCTCAGCAGTAAGATGCGCTCCGCATTCGGCGAGTAGCGCAGCTTGGTAGCGCAACTGGTTTGGGACCAGTGGGTCGGAGGTTCGAATCCTCTCTCGCCGACCACATTTAAAAAAGGGCTAACCGCAAGGTTAGCCCTTTTTGCATTATGGCGTTAGCCAGCCAGACTCACTAAAACGCCCCTTAGCCCTGTTTCACCCTGCCTGTTAACGATTTTGTGACATTATCCATTGTATTTTTTTATATATGGATTGATCTTTTTTCGCGTTGCTTATGGATAACCTCAGCATTTTTCGCTGTGCGTTTTAACGTTCGCGGTATTTAGTGCTCAGATAATCACCATTCCGCAAGAAAATTTACCCAATCTGAATAAAAGTTAATCACTACATGTTGCGAAATATGAAGATATTTGTGCTGCCACATGGCGAGTAGCATAAATTTCCCTGCTGAAAACTGGCGCCGGAGGTTTTTTTAATCTTTGTTTGCGGTTTCTCACACTCCGCGTAAATCCCCGTCACCTGTATTGACGTTTTCACATTCTGTTGACAGATTGTAGGGCATGAGGGGCATTTCAGGGACGATCTGCGCTGCAACTCAAACGCTCTTCTGAAAGGATTCTCCATCCCTTTAAAGCCTTCGGGCATCACCGACCAGACCGGGTAAAAAATAAATAAAGGTCAGGCGGCGTAACACAACAAAGCAAAACATCACATTGGAGCAGAATAATGAGTATTTCCTTGAAGAAGTCAGGGATGCTAAAGCTTGGTCTGAGCCTGGTGGCTATGACCGTAGCAGCAAGCGTACAGGCAAAAACCCTGGTTTACTGTTCTGAAGGCTCGCCGGAAGGCTTTAACCCACAGCTCTTTACCTCTGGTACGACGTACGACGCAAGCTCTGTACCGATCTATAACCGTCTGGTTGAATTTAAAACCGGCACCACGGAAGTGATTCCGGGTCTGGCTGAGAAGTGGGAAGTCAGCGAAGACGGTAAAACCTATACCTTCCACCTGCGTCAGGGCGTGAAGTGGCAGGACAGCAAAGAATTCAAACCAACGCGCGACTTTAACGCCGACGACGTTGTGTTCTCTTTCGACCGTCAGAAAAATGCCCAGAACCCGTACCATAAAGTGTCTGGCGGCAGCTATGAATACTTCGAAGGGATGGGTCTGCCGGACCTGATCGCCGAAGTGAAAAAAGTGGACGATAAAACCGTTCAGTTCGTGCTGACGCGTCCGGAAGCGCCATTCCTGGCTGACCTGGCCATGGACTTCGCTTCTATTCTCTCTAAAGAGTACGCGGACAACATGCTGAAAGCCGGTACGCCGGAGAAAGTCGACCTGAATCCAATCGGTACCGGTCCATTCCAGCTGCTGCAGTACCAGAAAGACTCCCGCATTCTGTATAAAGCCTTCGAAGGCTTCTGGGGCACCAAACCGAAGATTGACCGCCTGGTCTTCTCCATCACGCCTGACGCTTCCGTGCGTTACGCAAAACTGCAGAAAAACGAATGCCAGGTTATGCCATACCCGAACCCGGCTGACATCGCTCGTATGAAGCAGGACAAGAACATCAACCTGCTGGAGCAGGCTGGCCTGAACGTGGGCTATCTCTCCTTCAACACCGAGAAGAAACCGTTTGATGACGTGAAAGTGCGTCAGGCGCTGACCTACGCGGTGAACAAAGAAGCGATCATCAAAGCCGTTTACCAGGGCGCTGGCGTTGCTGCCAAGAACCTGATCCCACCTACCATGTGGGGCTATAACGACGACATTAAGGACTACACCTACGATCCTGAGAAAGCGAAAGCGCTGCTGAAAGAAGCAGGCCAGGATAAAGGCTTTACCGTTGAACTGTGGGCAATGCCTGTTCAGCGTCCATATAACCCGAACGCGCGCCGTATGGCGGAAATGGTTCAGGCTGACTGGGCGAAGATCGGCGTTCAGGCCAAGATTGTGACCTACGAGTGGGGCGAGTACCTGAAGCGTGCCAAAGCGGGTGAACACCAGGCGGTGATGATGGGCTGGACCGGCGACAATGGGGATCCGGACAACTTCTTCGCCACCCTGTTCAGCTGCGCAGCAGCGAAAGACGGTTCCAACTACTCTCGCTGGTGCTACAAGCCGTTTGAAGATCTGATCCAGCCGGCGCGTGCGACTGACGATCACAACAAACGTATTGAACTGTACAAGCAAGCGCAGGTTGTTATGCACGATCAGGCCCCGGCGCTGATTGTTGCTCACTCCACCGTGTACGAGCCAGTGCGTAAAGAAGTGAAGGGCTACGTGGTTGATCCACTGGGCAAACACCACTTCGAAAACGTATCTGTTGAATAATAAGTAGGGTGTTCTCCCTCTCCCTTTGGGAGAGGGCAGGGGTGAGGATCGTGCATGCATCCCCTCACCCTAACCCTCTCCCAAAGGGAGAGGGAATTTACATTTGTGAGCAATACAGACGTCACGCCACTGGTCGTGCGTCATCAGAGAGAATCCGGGTTATGTTGCAGTTCATCCTCCGACGTCTGGGACTCGTTATCCCGACGTTTATCGGTATCACCCTTCTCACTTTTGCCTTCGTCCATATGATCCCCGGCGACCCGGTAATGATTATGGCGGGCGAGCGTGGTATCTCCCCTGAGCGTCATGCGCAACTGCTGGCTGAACTCGGCCTTGATAAGCCAATGTGGCAGCAGTACCTCCACTATATCTGGGGCGTGTTGCACGGTGATTTAGGGATTTCACTCAAAAGCCGTCTTCCGGTGTGGGACGAGTTCGTGCCGCGTTTCAAAGCGACACTCGAGCTTGGCATCTGCGCCATGATTTTCGCCACTGCGGTGGGTATTCCTGTTGGGGTACTGGCTGCCGTTAAGCGTGGCTCTATTTTTGACCATACCGCCGTGGGTCTGGCGCTGACCGGTTACTCCATGCCTATCTTCTGGTGGGGCATGATGCTGATCATGCTGGTCTCCGTGCAATGGAACCTAACCCCGGTCTCCGGGCGCGTCAGCGATATGGTCTTCCTTGATGATACCAACCCGCTCACCGGCTTTATGCTGATCGACACGGCTATCTGGGGCGAAGAGGGCAACTTCATTGATGCCGTCGCGCACATGATCCTGCCTGCGATGGTGCTGGGCACCATTCCTCTGGCGGTGATCGTGCGTATGACCCGTTCCTCCATGCTGGAAGTGCTGGGCGAAGATTACATCCGTACCGCGCGTGCCAAAGGGTTAACCCGCATGCGCGTCATCATCGTTCATGCTCTGCGTAACGCCATGCTGCCGGTCGTTACCGTTATCGGTCTGCAGGTGGGGACGCTGCTGGCAGGGGCGATCCTGACGGAAACCATCTTCTCCTGGCCGGGCCTCGGTCGCTGGCTGATTGACGCGCTGCAGCGCCGTGACTATCCGGTTGTGCAGGGCGGTGTACTGCTGGTTGCGACGATGATTATCCTCGTCAACCTGCTGGTCGATTTGCTGTACGGCGTGGTGAACCCGCGTATTCGTCATAAGAAGTAAGGGGCCGTCATGTCACAAGTCACTCAAAATAACGTGGTCGCTGCACCGGTTCCTATGACGCCGCTGCAGGAATTCTGGCACTACTTCAAGCGCAATAAAGGCGCGGTGGTAGGGCTGGTGTATGTTGTTATCATGATCCTGATTGCGGTGTTTGCGAACTTCCTCGCACCGTATAACCCGGCGGACCAGTTCCGCGATGCGCTACTCGCGCCCCCTGCGTGGCAGGACGGCGGTAGCCTGACGCACCTGCTCGGTACCGATGATGTGGGCCGCGACGTGCTGTCGCGTCTGATGTACGGCGCGCGTCTGTCGCTGCTGGTGGGCTGCCTCGTTGTTGTACTGTCGCTGATCATGGGCGTTGTGCTCGGCCTGGTGGCTGGCTACTTCGGCGGCATCGTCGATAACGTCATTATGCGTATCGTCGACATCATGCTGGCGTTGCCAAGCCTGCTGCTGGCGCTGGTGCTGGTGGCGGTGTTTGGACCTTCGATAGGTAATGCTGCTCTGGCGTTGACGTTCGTTGCGCTGCCGCACTATGTCCGATTAACCCGTGCGGCCGTACTGGTCGAGGTGAATCGAGACTACGTCACCGCTTCTCGCGTGGCGGGTGCGGGTGCGATGCGCCAGATGTTCGTCAATATTCTGCCTAACTGCCTTGCGCCGCTGATTGTTCAGGCGTCGCTCGGTTTCTCTAACGCCATTCTCGATATGGCCGCTCTTGGCTTCCTTGGCATGGGTGCGCAGCCGCCAACACCGGAGTGGGGCACTATGCTCTCCGACGTGTTGCAGTTCGCGCAAAGCGCCTGGTGGGTCGTCACCTTCCCGGGTCTGGCGATTCTGCTGACGGTGCTGGCATTTAACCTGATGGGTGATGGTCTGCGTGATGCACTTGATCCCAAACTGAAGCAGTAAGAGGCACGAGATGGCGTTATTAAATGTAGATAAATTATCGGTGCACTTCGGCGACGAAGGCACACCGTTTCGCGCCGTGGACCGCATCAGCTACAGCGTAAATCAGGGCGAAGTGGTTGGCATCGTAGGGGAGTCTGGTTCCGGCAAGTCAGTAAGCTCGCTGGCAATTATGGGGCTGATTGATTATCCCGGCCGCGTAATGGCGGAAAGCCTGGAATTTAATGGTCAGGATCTGCAGCGCATTTCCGAGAAGCAGCGCCGCCAACTGGTGGGCGCGGAAGTGGCGATGATCTTCCAGGACCCAATGACCAGCCTGAACCCGTGTTACACCGTGGGGTTCCAGATTATGGAAGCCATCAAGGTGCATCAGGGGGGTAACAAGCAAACCCGTCGTCAGCGCGCTATCGATCTGCTGACGCAGGTGGGTATTCCCGATCCGGCATCGCGTCTGGATGTGTATCCGCACCAGTTATCCGGAGGGATGAGCCAGCGCGTGATGATCGCCATGGCAATTGCCTGTCGGCCAAAACTGCTGATCGCCGATGAACCGACAACCGCGCTGGATGTAACCATCCAGGCGCAAATCATCGAGCTGCTGCTGGAGCTGCAGCAGAAAGAGAATATGGCGCTGGTGCTGATTACGCACGATCTGGCGCTGGTGGCTGAAGCGGCACACAAAATCATCGTGATGTATGCAGGCCAGGTGGTGGAGACCGGAAGTTCGCACGATATCTTCCGTGCCCCGCGTCATCCGTATACGCAGGCTCTGCTGCGTGCGCTGCCGGAATTTGCGCAGGATAAAGCGCGTCTGGCCTCGCTTCCGGGGGTTGTGCCAGGTAAATATGACCGTCCACAGGGCTGTCTGCTTAACCCGCGCTGCCCGTATGCGACGGATAAATGCCGCGTCGACGAGCCAGAGCTGAATCTGCTGGCTGACGGTCGCCAGTCCAAATGCCACTACCCACTCGATGATGCCGGGAGGCCAACACTATGAGTACGCAACAACTGCTGTTGCAGGCCATCGACCTGAAAAAACACTACCCGGTGAAGAAGGGCTTATTTGCTCCCGAGCGCCTGGTCAAAGCGCTGGACGGTGTCTCCTTTACCCTTGAGCGCGGTAAAACGCTTGCGGTGGTGGGGGAGTCCGGCTGTGGCAAATCGACGCTGGGCCGTCTGCTGACGATGATTGAAGTGCCAACCGGCGGCGAGCTGTACTATCAGGGGCAGGATCTGCTCAAGCACGACCCACAGGCGCAGAAGCTGCGTCGCCAGAAAATCCAGATTGTGTTCCAGAACCCGTACGGTTCACTGAACCCGCGCAAAAAAGTGGGGCAGATTCTGGAAGAGCCACTGCTGATCAACAGCAACCTGAGCAAAGAGCAGCGTCGTGAGAAAGCGCTGGCGATGATGGCGAAAGTGGGTTTGAAAACTGAGCATTACGATCGCTACCCGCATATGTTCTCGGGCGGCCAGCGTCAGCGTATCGCCATCGCCCGCGGTCTGATGCTCGACCCGGACGTGGTGATTGCCGATGAGCCTGTTTCTGCGCTCGACGTATCCGTACGTGCGCAGGTGCTGAACCTGATGATGGATCTGCAGCAGGATCTGGGGCTGTCGTATGTGTTCATTTCACATGATTTGTCTGTCGTGGAGCACATTGCCGATGAAGTGATTGTGATGTACTTAGGGCGCTGCGTGGAGAAAGGGACGAAAGAGCAAATCTTTAATAATCCTCGTCACCCGTACACCCAGGCACTGCTGTCTGCGACGCCGCGTCTGAACCCGGACGATCGTCGTGAGCGCATTAAGCTGACCGGCGAGTTGCCAAGCCCGCTGAATCCGCCTCCGGGATGTGCGTTCAATGCCCGCTGTAGCCGACGCTTCGGACCCTGCACGCAGTTGCAGCCACAGTTGAAGGATTATCGTGGACAACTGGTGGCCTGCTTCGCGGTCGATCAGGATGAAAATGGCGAAAAGCCGCATGCGTAAAGAAAAAAACCGGCGTGAAGCCGGTTTTTTCATGTCTGCGTTATGACTTCCGTAGACGGATCTGGTCGACGGCGTGTTTCTCACTCTTGGTGAGGATCAGGCTGGCGCGCTCACGTGTTGGCAGAATGTTCTCTTTCAGGTTCACGTAGTTGATCTCATTCCATAGTCCCGTTGCGACGTTGATAGCCTCTTCTTTAGAGAGCTGGGCGTAATTATGGAAGTAGGAATCAGGATCGGTGAACGCCCCTTCGCGGAACTTCAGGAAGCGGTTGATATACCAGCTTTTCAGCAGATCTTCTGGCGCATCAACATAGATAGAGAAGTCAACAAAGTCGGAAACAAAGACGTGATGCGGGTCGTGAGGATAATCCATCCCGCTTTGCAGCACGTTTAACCCTTCCAGAATCAGGATGTCTGGCTGCACAACCGTTTTGTCTCCATCCGGGATACGGTCATAAATCAGATGCGAGTAAACCGGCGCAGTGACGTTAGGCGCGCCCGATTTCAGATCAGAGACGAATTTCACCAGACGGTGCATATCATAAGAGAGCGGGAAGCCCTTCTTCTTCATCAACCCGCGTTCTTTCAATACTTCATTGGGATGCAGGAAGCCGTCGGTGGTAATCAGCTCCACGCTGCGGTGTTCTGGCCAGCGGCTCAGTAACGCCTGTAACACGCGCGCGGTGGTGCTTTTACCAACTGCCACGCTGCCCGCGATACTGATGATATAAGGAATACGCTGACCGTTAGTACCGAGGAACTGTTCCAGTACCGCCTGGCGGCGGAGGTTCGAGCTTATATAGAAGTTAAGCAAGCGAGAGAGGGGAAGATAAATTTCTGCCACCTCTTCCAGGGACAGATCTTCGTTTATCCCTTTTAACCGTGCGATTTCACCCTCCGTCAGCGTCATAGGAACGGAATCACGCAGGGCAGCCCACTGGCTGCGGTTAAAGTGAAGATAAGGTGTCATTAACGTTTGCTCTTTTTTGCTCATAAGCATGCTTCTGTGAGCCAGCACAAAACTGCCGGGTCATGGCTCTTCACATAGTTAATTTTGGACAATGGGCAGGAGGTTAACACCAGATGACAGGAATAATAAGAAAAAATATGGGAAAGCGATGCTTTACGCGGGAGGTATCACGGTACGGTATAGAAGGGGTAAATCAGGGGTTCATGTTGAATATTTGACCGCGAGCGGATGAATTTAAAGCGGTTAGCACTGGTTTCGCATAAAATGTGAGCGAAAGAACGTTTTATGCAATTTTTTAGTTGCATGACTGCGCATGTCTCCATAGAATGCGCGCTACTTGATGCCGACTTAGCTCAGTAGGTAGAGCAACTGACTTGTAATCAGTAGGTCACCAGTTCGATTCCGGTAGTCGGCACCATCAAGTCCGGTGGGGTTCCCGAGCGGCCAAAGGGAGCAGACTGTAAATCTGCCGTCACAGACTTCGAAGGTTCGAATCCTTCCCCCACCACCACTTTCTGGCAGCGTAAATGCCGCCGGAGCTGGTTGGAAAAATTAACCAGCTCGAACATGAAAAGAGAGAAATCTCTTTTTTTGTTACAGAAAGAACTGGGTAGCCGAGTTTCAGGATGCGGGCATCGTATAATGGCTATTACCTCAGCCTTCCAAGCTGATGATGCGGGTTCGATTCCCGCTGCCCGCTCCAATACGTGCTGATATGGCTCAGTTGGTAGAGCGCACCCTTGGTAAGGGTGAGGTCCCCAGTTCGACTCTGGGTATCAGCACCACTTCACTTCTCCTCCCGTTTCTCTCTGTTTCAATTTAAATGTATTCAACAGTTCAGGCATTTCGCCTGGTTGATGTGGTGATATCACCGATTTATCCGTGTCTTAGAGGGACAATCGATGTCTAAAGAAAAGTTTGAACGTACAAAACCGCACGTTAACGTCGGTACTATCGGCCACGTTGACCATGGTAAAACAACGCTGACCGCTGCAATCACTACCGTTCTGGCAAAAACCTACGGTGGTTCTGCTCGCGCATTCGACCAGATCGATAACGCACCAGAAGAAAAAGCTCGTGGTATCACCATCAACACTTCTCACGTTGAATACGACACCCCGACTCGCCACTACGCACACGTAGACTGCCCAGGCCACGCCGACTATGTTAAAAACATGATCACCGGTGCTGCGCAGATGGACGGCGCGATCCTGGTTGTTGCTGCGACTGACGGCCCAATGCCTCAGACTCGTGAGCACATCCTGCTGGGTCGTCAGGTAGGCGTTCCTTTCATCATCGTGTTCCTGAACAAATGCGACATGGTTGATGACGAAGAGCTGCTGGAACTGGTAGAGATGGAAGTTCGTGAACTGCTGTCTCAGTACGATTTCCCAGGCGACGACACTCCAATCGTTCGTGGTTCCGCGCTGAAAGCGCTGGAAGGCGAAGCAGAGTGGGAAGCAAAAATCATCGAACTGGCTGGCTACCTGGATTCTTACATCCCAGAACCAGAGCGTGCGATTGACAAGCCATTCCTGCTGCCAATCGAAGACGTATTCTCCATCTCCGGTCGTGGTACCGTTGTTACCGGTCGTGTAGAGCGCGGTATCATCAAAGTTGGCGAAGAAGTTGAAATCGTTGGTATCAAAGAGACTGCTAAGTCTACCTGTACTGGCGTTGAAATGTTCCGCAAACTGCTGGACGAAGGCCGTGCTGGTGAGAACGTTGGTGTTCTGCTGCGTGGTATCAAACGTGAAGAAATCGAACGTGGTCAGGTTCTGGCGAAGCCAGGCTCAATCAAGCCACACACCAAGTTCGAATCTGAAGTGTACATCCTGTCCAAAGACGAAGGCGGCCGTCATACTCCGTTCTTCAAAGGCTACCGTCCACAGTTCTACTTCCGTACAACTGACGTGACCGGTACCATCGAACTGCCAGAAGGCGTTGAGATGGTAATGCCAGGCGACAACATCAAGATGGTTGTGACTCTGATCCACCCAATCGCGATGGACGA
>NZ_JBQEOB010000007.1:0-75332 GCF_052045065.1 Enterobacter sp. 22452
AAAGTGGGGGTGATCGACCTGAAGAAAAAGTCGATCACCATGGGTAAAGGATGTTAAAAAGTGTTCACCATGTCCCCGAACACCTGTCTACCATGTCCCCGGACTGTACAGTGGGAGAGGGTTGGGGTGAGGGCATCAGGCCTCGCTATACTTAAAAACCTCAGGCTTTCCCCGCTTTCGCCAGCTCCTTCACCAGCGGCAGCATCACCTTCACCACATCACGGCTGCGGCGCTCAATTCGCTGAGGCAGCGCGCTGTCAATGTGCTGCTGGTTGTCCAGCATCACGTTATGCCAGCTTGTCCCCTCCGGGAACGCTTTCGTTTTCGCCCGCTGTTGATACCCATCTTTCTTGCCCAGACCCCAGTTCGTCGCCTCAACGTACAACACCGGAATGCCCGCTTTATCAAACACTTCGCCGTCGTTACAACAGCCGGTTCCTTTCGGATAATCCGGGTTGCCGCCGGGATTGGTGGTGGCATACACACCGTGGCTACGGGCGATGGCTAATGCCCGGTCGCGTGTTAATTTACGCACGCTGCTGGGGGTGCTCTGCCCACTATTAAAATAGAGCTTATCGCCGACGATCAAATTATCGAGATTGATCACCAACAGCGTATTTTTTTTCTCCTCATTGCTCATGCGTTTAAGGAGATTCTCAGCGCCAAGCTTTCCTTCTTCTTCTCCGCTGGTGGCAATAAAGCGAATCCCGTATTTCGTTGGGATATTTTTCATTCGCTCGGCCAGTTCAAGCATGACGCCCAGACCCGCCGCGTTGTCGTCCAACCCCTGCAACGTCAACCCGCCGAGGTTATTGTCGGTGTCGGCGTCGCTCATCGGGGCGAAGGTATCGAGATGCGCCATGATAATGATCTGCTCAGCCGCTTTCCCTTCGTGTGCGGCAATGACCGTACTGCCCGTCACGTTGTGCCAGTTTTTTGTTTTATTACGTGAGGTATAGATGTAGCGGCTGTGAAACGAGCGGATATCGCTCTGGTAGCCCATGTCGGCAAACTGCTGACGAATATAGTCTGCGGAGAGCATCTCGGCCGGTGTGCCGGTCATGCGTCCAGGGAAGACCGTGGCAATATGCCGCGCCTGCATATTGGCGATTTCACCATAAGGTTGGTTTTTTGCCTGAACCGGAAGGATGAAGCAAACGCCGAGCGCCAGGGCAGCAATACGGTGGCGCGTTGCGGAAAACATAGTGAGTCCTTAAAAACAGAGCAAATTTTTAACCCGCTTAGTATGAAACTGTGATCGTGCATACACAATTTGAATTGCTCTTAAATGCCCGAAATTTCGCGTGTTAAGCACTTTTTGATATTTGCTTTTCCAGGGCGTTATTCCATTGAGTAACTACTCATTCCAATTCGTAATTTCATTCGGTCTAAGTCGCCCCCTATAGTCCCACTATTCCTGTTGTTAGTGAGTTGTTGCCTGTGGACTATCTGCCCTTATTTGCCGCAATTAAAGAGAGACCGGTGCTGGTTGTTGGTACGGGTGAAATTGCCGATCGCAAAATCGCGTTCCTGCAACGGGCAGGCGCGCAGGTACGGGTAGTCGAAGAGGCGGATTTCGAGGAGTCGCAAATCGACAGCGTGGTGCTGGTGATTGCGGCCACCGAAAATCGTGAACTCAATCGTCGAATTTCTGACGCGGCGCAAGCCCGTTACCGCCTGGTGAACGTGGTGGACGACCAGCCTTTGTGCTCGTTTATCTTCCCGTCGATTGTTGACCGCTCGCCGCTGCTGGTGGCGATCTCCTCCGGCGGCACCGCGCCGGTGCTGGCGCGCGTGCTGCGGGAAAAAATCGAAGCGCTGCTGCCGACCAGCCTTGGGCGCATGGCGGAAAAAGCCAGCTTTTGGCGTAACCACCTGAAAACCCGCCTGACCAGCGTGGCGGAACGTCGTCGCTTCTGGGAGCGCGTGTTTCGCGGCCGCTTTGCCAGCCTGATGCATGCCGGTAATGAGACGGCGGCGCAGAAAATCCTCGAGGACGAACTGGATAACCCCGGCAGCACGAGCGGGGAGATCATTCTGGTGGGGGCAGGGCCGGGCGATGCCGGGCTGCTGACGCTGCGTGGCCTGCAGGTGCTGCAGGACGCGGACGTGGTGTTCTACGACCATCTGGTCACCGACGGCGTACGCGAGCTGATCCGTCGCGACGCGGAGCAAATCTGCGTCGGCAAACGGGCTGGCGAGCACTCGGTGCCGCAGCACGACACTAACCAGATGCTGGTTAACGCCGCCAAAGCGGGTAAAACCGTGGTGCGCCTGAAAGGGGGCGATCCGTTTATTTTCGGTCGCGGCGGCGAAGAGTTGCAGGCAGCAGCCGAAGCGGGCATACCGTTCCAGGTGGTGCCCGGCATCACGGCGGCCTCTGCGGTGACGGCCTACGCCGGTATCCCACTAACCCATCGAGATTATGCCCAGAGCGTGACTTTTGTGACCGGACACTACAAGGCCGACAGCACGCCGTTTGACTGGTCGCATCTCGCCCAGAGCCGCCAGACGCTGGCGATCTACATGGGCACGATGAAAGCGGCAGACATCAGCGAACAACTTATTCAGCACGGTCGCGAGGCGACGACGCCCGTTGCCGTGATTTCTCGCGGCACGCACGTCGATCAGCATGTTGCGACGGGCACGCTGGAACATCTTGCAACCCTGGCGAAAGACGCCCCGATGCCCGCCCTGATCGTGGTGGGGGAAGTGGTGCAGCTGCACAGCACGCTCGCCTGGTTTCAGAACACAACCGATACAGAAGGCTTTGGTTCTTCTGTCGTAAATTTGGCTTAAGGAACGGTTATGGACCAAAAACGTCTTACACACCTGCGGCAGCTTGAAGCGGAGAGTATCCATATTATCCGCGAAGTGGCCGCCGAGTTTTCTAACCCGGTGATGATGTACTCCATCGGTAAAGATTCCAGCGTCATGCTGCATCTGGCGCGTAAAGCGTTTTATCCGGGCACGCTGCCGTTCCCGCTGCTGCACGTGGATACCGGCTGGAAATTCCGCGAAATGTACGAGTTCCGCGACCGTACCGCGAAAGCCTACGGCTGCGAGCTGCTGGTGCATAAAAACCCGGAAGGGGTGGCGATGGGCATTAACCCGTTCGTGCACGGTAGCGCCAAGCACACCGATATCATGAAAACCGAAGGGCTGAAGCAGGCGCTGAACAAATACGGTTTTGACGCGGCCTTCGGCGGCGCGCGCCGCGACGAGGAGAAATCCCGCGCCAAAGAGCGTATCTACTCCTTCCGCGACCGCTTCCACCGCTGGGACCCAAAAAACCAGCGTCCGGAGCTGTGGCACAACTACAACGGCCAGATCAACAAAGGCGAAAGCATTCGCGTCTTCCCGCTCTCTAACTGGACCGAGCTGGATATCTGGCAGTACATCTACCTGGAAAACATCGAGATCGTTCCGCTGTATCTGGCCGCCGAGCGTCCGGTGCTGGAGCGCGACGGCATGCTGATGATGATCGACGACGATCGCATCGACCTGCAGCCGGGCGAAGTGATCAAACAACAGATGGTGCGCTTCCGTACCCTCGGCTGCTGGCCGCTGACCGGCGCGGTGGAATCCAGCGCGCAGACGCTGCCGGAGATCATCGAAGAGATGCTGGTGTCCACCACCAGCGAGCGACAGGGGCGCGTGATTGACCGCGACCAGGCAGGCTCCATGGAGCTGAAGAAACGTCAGGGTTATTTCTAAGGAGCCGCCATGAACACCACTATTGCTCAACAAATTGCCAATGAAGGCGGCGTGGAAGCGTATCTGCACGCGCAACAACACAAAAGCCTGCTGCGTTTTCTGACCTGCGGCAGCGTGGATGACGGGAAAAGTACCCTGATTGGCCGCCTGCTGCACGATACGCGCCAGATTTATGAAGATCAGCTCTCTTCCCTGCATAACGACAGCAAGCGTCACGGCACCCAGGGTGAAAAACTCGACCTGGCCTTGCTGGTGGACGGCCTGCAGGCGGAGCGCGAGCAGGGCATCACCATTGACGTGGCCTACCGCTACTTCTCTACCGAGAAGCGCAAATTTATTATTGCCGACACCCCGGGGCACGAGCAGTACACCCGTAACATGGCGACCGGTGCGTCTACCTGCGACCTGGCAATCCTGCTGATGGACGCGCGGAAAGGCGTGCTGGATCAGACCCGTCGTCACAGCTTTATCTCGACGCTGCTGGGGATCAAACACCTGGTGGTGGCGGTCAACAAGATGGATCTGGTTAACTTCAGCGAAGAGAAGTTCGAGGAGATCCGCCAGAGCTACCTGACCTTTGCCGAACAGCTGCCGGGCAACCTGGATATTCGCTTTGTACCGCTCTCGGCGCTGGAAGGGGATAACGTCGCCTCCCAGAGCGCGAACATGCCGTGGTACAGCGGCCCGACGCTGCTGGAAGTGCTGGAAACCGTTGAAATTCAGCGCGTCGTCGACACCCAGCCGATGCGCTTCCCGGTACAGTACGTGAACCGTCCTAACCTCGATTTCCGCGGCTTCTCCGGCACCCTCGCGTCAGGCTTCGTGAAGGTCGGCCAGCGCGTTAAGGTGCTGCCATCCGGCGTGGAATCCACCATCGCCCGCATCGTCACCTTCGACGGTGACCTGCAGGATGCGGGTGCCGGTGAAGCGGTAACGCTGGTGCTGAAAGACGAAATTGATATCAGCCGGGGCGATCTGCTGGTGGATGCCCACGAAACGCTGGCGGCAGTGCAGGGCGCGTCCGTGGATGTGGTGTGGATGGCCGAACAGCCGCTGACCGCAGGCCAAAGCTATGACATCAAAATTGCCGGTAAGAAAACCCGCGCCCGCGTGGACGGTATTCAGTTCCAGGTGGATATCAACAACCTGACCCATCGTGACGTCACCGAACTGCCGCTGAACGGTATTGGTCTGGTGGATCTGACCTTCGACGAACCGCTGGTGCTGGATCCGTATCAGCAGAATCCGGTTACGGGCGGGCTGATCTTTATCGACAGGCTGACCAACGTGACCGTCGGAGCTGGTATGGTGCGCGAGCCTAAAGAACAGGCTGCCGTGGCGTCAGAATTCAGCGCCTTCGAGCTGGAACTGAACGCGCTGGTGCGCAAGCACTTCCCGCACTGGGGCGCACGCGATCTGCTGGGAGGCAAGTAATGGCCGCCCATGATGAGAACGTCGTCTGGCATCCTCATCCGGTCACTGTCGCCCAGCGCGAACAGCTCCACGGCCACCGTGGCGTTGTACTGTGGTTTACCGGGCTGTCCGGCTCGGGTAAATCCACGGTGGCGGGCGCGCTGGAAGAGGCGTTGCATCAGCAGGGCGTAAGCACGTACCTGTTGGACGGCGACAACGTGCGTCACGGCCTGTGCAGCGATTTGGGGTTTAGCGACGATGACCGCAAAGAGAACATCCGCCGGGTGGGCGAAGTCGCCAGCCTGATGGCGGATGCCGGGCTGGTGGTGCTGACCGCGTTTATCTCACCGCACCGCGCCGAGCGCCAGATGGTGCGCGAACGCGTGGGTCAGGACCGCTTTATTGAGGTGTTTGTCGATACGCCGCTGGAGATTTGCGAAGCGCGCGACCCGAAAGGGCTGTACAAAAAAGCCCGTGCCGGAGAACTGCGTAACTTCACCGGCATTGACGCGGTCTACGAAGCGCCTGAATCGCCAGAGATTCACCTGGAAGGTCAACAATTGGTAACAAATTTAGTAAGCCAATTATTAGACCTGCTCAGACGGGACGATATTATCAGATCCTGAGACGGTATCGTTCGGGAGCTGTCTTCCCGAACGATGAGTCATGGTCACAGGATCAGCTATGCGCAACAGTGAAAACTACATTATCACCACCGGGTCGGAGCCGTTAACGACCGACGACGAGACGACCTGGTCCTTCCCTGGGGCCATTGTCGGCTTTATCTCGTGGTTACTGGCGCTGGGCATCCCGTTTCTCATTTACGGCGGTAACACGCTGTTCTTCTTCCTCTATACCTGGCCTTTCTTCCTGGCGCTGATGCCTGTGGCGGTGGTGGTGGGTATTGCGCTGCACTCCCTCTTCAATGGCCGACTCCTGTATAGTACGGTTATCACGATTGTGACCGTTGTGGTGATGTTTGGCCTGCTGTTTTTATGGCTGATGGGCTAACTTGCGACATAATTAAAACCCCGGAGTAGAGTCGAACGGAAAGTTATGGGATGATGATGCCGTTTTTTCAGGGGGCAGGATGGGTAAACTAACGCTGCTGTTGCTGGCTTTGCTGGTCTGGCTGCAATATTCGTTGTGGTTCGGTAAGAACGGACTGCACGACTATAGCCGGGTAAGCGATGACGTCGCGGCTCAGCAGGCAACAAACGCCAAACTCAAGGCGCGAAACGATCAACTCTTTGCTGAAATTGATGACCTCAATGGCGGGCAAGAGGCGATTGAGGAACGCGCACGCAATGAACTCAGTATGACTAAGCCGGGCGAAACTTTTTATCGTCTGGTTCCGGATGCGTCTAAACGCAATCAGGGCTCAGCACAAAACAATCGATAATCAGGCCCAGGATTACGACATGGCAGCAACTTTTTCGGACGTCTGTGCCGTGGTGCCGGCCGCAGGTTTTGGCCGGCGCATGCAGACAGAATGTCCCAAGCAGTACCTTTCAATTGGCGATAAAACGATCCTTGAGCACGCCGTGGCGGCGCTGCTGGCGCACCCGAGGGTGACGCACGTGGTCATCGCCATCAGCCCAGGCGATGCGCGCTTCGCGCAGCTCCCGCTGGCAAACCACCCACAGATTACCGTCGTTGACGGTGGCGCCGAGCGCGCCGATTCCGTGCTGGCGGGCATTCAGGCTGCCGGAAACGCATCGTGGGTACTGGTACATGACGCGGCGCGTCCGTGTCTGCATCAGGACGATCTTGCGCGTCTGCTGGCCCTGAGCGAAACAAGCAAGGTCGGCGGGATTCTGGCTGCCCCCGTGCGTGACACCATGAAACGCGCCGAGCCGGGCAAACAGGCTATCGCCCATACCGTTGAGCGCGTTGATTTATGGCATGCGCTGACGCCACAGTTTTTCCCCCGCGAACTGCTCCACGACTGCCTGACGCGTGCGCTTAAAGAAGGTGCGACCATCACGGACGAAGCCTCAGCGCTGGAGTATTGCGGTTTTCACCCTGAGCTTGTTGAAGGGCGCGCTGATAATATAAAAGTGACGCGCCCGGAAGATTTGCAGCTCGCGGAATTTTATCTTACCCGTTCGACCCATCAGGAGAAGGCATAATGCGAATTGGACACGGTTTTGATGTACACGCCTTTGGCGGAGAAGGCCCAATTATCATTGGCGGCGTGCGTATTCCTTACGAAAAAGGACTGCTGGCGCATTCTGATGGCGACGTGGCGCTGCATGCGCTGACCGATGCGCTGCTGGGCGCGGCGGCGCTGGGTGATATCGGCAAGCTGTTCCCGGACACCGACCCGGCATTTAAAGGGGCAGACAGCCGCGAACTGCTGCGCGAAGCGTGGCGTCGCATTCAGGCGAAAGGCTACACCCTGGGTAACGTCGATGTGACCATCATCGCTCAGGCACCGAAAATGCTGCCGCATATTCCGCAGATGCGTGTGTTTATTGCGGAAGATCTGGGCTGCCATATGGATGACGTCAACGTCAAAGCGACCACCACCGAGAAGCTGGGCTTTACGGGCCGTGGCGAAGGCATTGCCTGTGAAGCCGTGGCGCTGCTGGTGAAGGCGAGCAAATGACCGATTTTGACAACCTGACATACCTGCACGGTAAACCGCAGGGGAACGGGGTGCTGAAAGCCAGCCCGGAAGATTTCCTCGTGGTGGAAGATCTGGGCTTTGAGCCGGATGGCGAAGGCGAGCACATTCTGGTGCGCATTCTGAAAAACGGCTGCAACACACGGTTTGTGGCCGACGCGCTGGCAAAATTCCTGAAAATTCATGCCCGCGAAGTGAGCTTTGCCGGACAGAAAGATAAACATGCGGTTACTGAACAGTGGATCTGCGCGCGCGTGCCGGGCAATACGATGCCGGATTTAAGCCAGTTTGAGCTTGAAGGCTGTAAAGTGCTGGAGTACGCCCGTCACAAGCGCAAACTGCGTCTGGGCGCGTTGAAAGGCAACGCCTTTACGCTGGTGCTGCGTGAAGTGACTGACCGCGAAGACGTTGAAAAACGCCTACAGGCGATAAACGAACGCGGCGTACCGAACTACTTTGGCGCACAGCGTTTTGGTATCGGTGGCAGCAACCTGCAGGGCGCATTGCGCTGGGCGCAAAGCGATGCGCCGGTACGCGACAGGAATAAACGCAGTTTTTGGTTGTCTGCGGCCCGCAGTGCGTTGTTTAATCAGATTGTGAGCGAACGTCTGAAAAAATCGGACGCTAATCAAGTTGTTGTCGGCGATGCGCTACAATTAGCGGGACGCGGAAGCTGGTTTGTGGCAACGGTCGATGAAATGGCCGATGTCCAGTCTCGTGTGGACGCCAAAGCGCTGATGATTACTGCCGCGATGCCCGGAACGGGCGACTGGGGCACGCAGGGCGACGCGCTCGCTGCCGAGCAGTCAGCCGTCGCGGATGCGCCAGAATTACAATCACTGCTGGTGCGGGAAAAAGTCGAAGCAGCACGCCGCGCGATGTTGCTCTACCCGCAGCAGTTAAGCTGGAACTGGTGGGATGACGTGACCGTTGAGTTACGCTTCTGGCTACCTGCAGGTAGCTTTGCCACCAGTGTTGTCAGGGAACTTATCAACACCTCGGGTGATTATGCGAATATTGCTGAGTAACGATGACGGGATCCACGCGCCAGGTATACAGACCCTGGCGAAACACCTTCGCGAATTTGCGGATGTGCAGGTTGTGGCTCCCGATCGTAACCGCAGTGGAGCGTCTAACTCACTGACGCTGGAGTCGTCGCTTCGCACCTTTACCTTTGAAAATGGCGATATCGCCGTACAGATGGGCACGCCGACCGACTGCGTGTTCCTCGGCGTGAATGCGCTGATGCGCCCGCGCCCGGACATTGTGGTGTCAGGTATCAACGCCGGACCCAATCTCGGCGATGACGTGATCTACTCCGGTACCGTGGCGGCAGCGATGGAAGGCCGTCATCTGGGGTTCCCGGCGCTGGCGGTTTCGCTTAACGGCCATACGCATTACGACACGGCAGCGTCGGTCACCTGTGCGATTCTTCGCGCGCTGGGGCGCGAACCCCTGCGTACCGGCCGTATCCTGAATATCAACGTACCCGACCTCCCGCTCAATGAGATCAAGGGGATCCGCGTGACGCGCTGTGGCAGCCGTCATCCTGCTGACCAGGTTATTCCGCAGCAGGATCCGCGCGGCAATACCCTCTACTGGATTGGGCCTCCGGGCGAAAAATGCGATGCCGGTCCAGATACGGACTTCGCTGCTGTAGATGAAGGGTATGTTTCCGTTACGCCACTGCACGTAGATTTAACCGCGTATAGCGCGCATGATGTGGTGTCGGACTGGTTAGATCGGGTCGGGGTGAACGTGCAATGGTAAGCAAACGTGTACAAACTCTTCTGGAACAACTTCGCGCTCAGGGGATCACCAACGAGCATGTGCTGGATGCGCTTGCCCAGGTTCCGCGCGAGAAGTTTGTAGACGAGGCGTTTGAGCACAAAGCGTGGGAAAACGTGGCGCTGCCTATTGGGCAAGGCCAGACTATTTCTCAGCCCTACATGGTCGCGCGCATGACGGAACTGCTGGAGCTAACGCCGGAATCTCGCGTGCTGGAGATTGGCACCGGGTCGGGGTATCAAACCGCAATCCTCGCGCATCTTGTTCGCCATGTTTGTTCCGTCGAACGCATCAAAGGTTTACAGTGGCAGGCGCGTCGTCGCCTGAAACAACTTGATTTACATAATGTTTCAACACGTCACGGTGATGGATGGCAGGGTTGGCAGGCTCGCGCCCCGTTTGATGCCATTATCGTTACGGCCGCACCGCTGGAGATCCCGGCAGCACTCTTGTCGCAGCTGGATGAAGGCGGCATTCTCGTCTTGCCTGTGGGCGATGAACACCAGCTTCTGAAGCGTGTTCGTCGGCGTGGCGGCGAGTTTATTATCGATACCGTAGAAGCCGTACGCTTTGTGCCTCTGGTTAAGGGGGAGCTGGCCTGAGACTCGGATTTATCCAGGGTTATTAAGGCAAATTCAGCGTATTGTGTGGCGCAAAAGGTTCGTGCCATCACGGTTATTTTTAAGTCACTGGTAGTTAACACATTCCTGGGGGATAAATGAGCGCGGGAAGCCCAAAATTCACCATCAGCCGTGTTGCGGCATTATCACTGGTTTCGCTCTGGCTGGCAGGCTGTACAAGTTCGAATAACGCACCTGCGCCTGTAAGCTCCGTCGGCGGGAACAGCGGCTCGGGTAACACGTCCAGCGGAATGTTGATCACTCCTCCGCCGAAAATGGGCACCTCTACGGCGCAGCAAACTCCGCAGATCCAGCCGGTTCAGCGTCCAGCCACGCAGCCAACACAGATTCAGCCAGTTGAACAACCTGTTCAGACGGAAAATGGCCGCATAGTATACAACCGCAAGTATGGGAACATTCCGAAAGGGAGCTATACCGGCGGCAGCACCTACACCGTGAAGCGCGGCGACACGCTGTTCTATATTGCCTGGATCACCGGGAACGATTTCCGTGACCTGGCACAACGCAATAACGTGCAGGCCCCGTATGGACTGGAAGTCGGCCAAACGCTCCAGGTGGGCAACGCGACGGGTACGCCACTCACGCCGGGGAACACAGTTTCTGCGGCGGATGTGACCGCGCAAAATAACAGCGTTATGCCTGCACAAAAATCCACCACGGTGGTTGCTTCACAACCTGTAATTACGTATTCTGAGGATTCAGGTGATCAGAGTGCTAACAAAATGTTGCCGAATAATAAAGGGACTGCGACTGCTGTCACAGCACCGGTTACGGCACCTGTGGTTAGCTCTACTGAACCGACTGCCAGCAGTACCTCCACCAGTTCGCCTATCTCTGCATGGCGCTGGCCGACTGACGGCAAGGTTATCGAAAACTTCTCTTCCTCCGAGGGAGGAAATAAAGGGATCGATATCGCAGGGAGTAAGGGACAGGCTATCATCGCGACCTCAGACGGACGCGTTGTCTATGCCGGTAACGCTCTGCGCGGTTACGGTAATCTTATTATCATCAAACATAACGATGATTACCTGAGTGCCTACGCCCATAACGACACAATGCTGGTCCGGGAACAACAGGAAGTTAAGGCGGGGCAAAAAATCGCTACCATGGGTAGCACCGGAACCAGTTCTACACGCTTGCATTTTGAAATTCGTTACAAGGGGAAATCCGTAAACCCGCTGCAGTATCTGCCGCAGCGATAATTTGACGGGGCATGCCAGCCAGGGTGTCTCGTTCAGGGATCACGGGTAGGAGCCACCTTATGAGTCAGAATACGCTGAAAGTTCATGATTTAAATGAAGATGCGGAATTTGATGAGAACGGAGCAGAGGCTTTTGACGAAAAAGCCTTAGTAGAAGAGGAACCCAGTGATAACGATTTGGCTGAAGAAGAGCTGTTATCGCAGGGCGCCACACAGCGTGTACTGGACGCGACTCAGCTTTACCTTGGGGAGATTGGTTACTCCCCACTGTTAACGGCCGAAGAAGAAGTCTATTTCGCACGTCGTGCTTTGCGTGGTGATGTTGCCTCGCGCCGTCGCATGATTGAAAGTAACCTGCGACTGGTCGTGAAAATTGCTCGCCGTTACGGCAATCGTGGTCTGGCTCTGCTGGACCTGATTGAAGAGGGCAACTTAGGTCTCATCCGCGCAGTTGAGAAATTTGACCCGGAACGCGGGTTCCGCTTCTCAACCTACGCGACCTGGTGGATTCGTCAGACCATCGAACGGGCAATTATGAACCAAACCCGTACGATTCGACTGCCGATTCACATCGTCAAAGAGCTGAACGTCTATCTGCGTACCGCGCGTGAGTTGTCCCATAAACTGGACCACGAACCGAGCGCGGAAGAGATTGCCGAACAGCTTGATAAACCGGTTGATGACGTAAGCCGTATGCTGCGTCTCAACGAGCGCATTACCTCGGTTGACACCCCGCTGGGTGGCGACTCCGAAAAAGCGCTGCTGGACATCCTGGCCGACGAAAAAGACAACGGCCCGGAAGACACCACGCAGGACGATGACATGAAACAGAGCATCGTCAAATGGCTGTTCGAACTGAACGCCAAACAGCGTGAAGTGCTGGCACGTCGTTTCGGTTTACTGGGGTATGAAGCTGCGACACTGGAAGACGTCGGCCGCGAAATTGGCCTGACCCGCGAACGTGTTCGTCAGATTCAGGTTGAAGGTCTGCGTCGCCTGCGTGAAATCCTGCAGGGGCAAGGTCTGAATATCGAAGCGCTGTTCCGCGAATAAGCAACCTTTCGTCAAAAAATGGCTCGTCGTAAGACGGGCCATTTTTCTTTGGTGCTACGGCTGCGCCGTTTCGTGCAGCAGACGCCACGCAATTCTGTCGCCTTCCTGATTCAGCACCGCCGTCGACCAGCGCACGTTTACCGGCATATCGGGGCGGGTTTGTGTCTCGCGATAGTGAAGTACTGCGCCGTTATCCCAGGCTTCTATCGTGGCGAGTTCATCAATGACGATTTTCAGGCCGGGCCGGCTTCCACGCTGGGTGTCGAGAAAATGGGCAAGGGCGCGATAGTCAAGATGGGCGCCGCCCGGTGGTATCATCAGAAAATCCGGTCGAAAGCGGGTGAGCAAGGTTTCAGCCTCACCTTCACCTTTGCCTAACCAGTTTTCAAGCGCAATGTGGAGGTCGATAATGTCGTGTTCAAAAAGCGTCATGAATTCTCCTGTCGCAGCTGGCTGAGCACCTGCATCGTGTTAAGACGAAAAACGCACAATACAGGCACTAAAGTGATGCCTGCGGCAAAAATAAACATCCCGTGCCAGGCGACGAGCGGCGCAAGATAAACCTGCGCAATGCTCAGCACCTGCGCCAGTAGCAGGGTTCCCGCAAAAAAGCTTAGCTGACGATTAAGATTCCACAGGGCGCTGGCGTCAGGCATATCGTCCAGGGCTGTCGTCAGAAACGCGCTGCTCTGCGCCGTGCTGCTGCAAAGACTGCCTCCGGCCCCCATCAACACAAAGGCCGCGACAGATAACAGCGCTGGCGATGCCGAACTGACGTTCAGTAAAAGCAGAATGCCCGTTGCCTGCAAAAGGCACCCGATAACCACCAGAGGCCGGGGTCCGACGCGGTTAAAATAGCGTCCCGTTACCATAATGGCCATAAACGATGCCGCGGACCATGGCAGCATAAGCATGCCCGTTGCGGCGGGCGTCATGCTGGCTTCGCTCTGAAGATAATACATGCACGTTACGTTTACCCCGATAAAGATGCCGGGCACGCACACGTAGACAAGCATGGAAAAACGCAAAAGTGGATCGGTCAGCAAGGAGAGGTTTAATAGCCTGGCTGTTTTCTTCGGCGGCATTTCAGCGTTAAGCCATACGCAGGCTAAAACAAAGGTGACGATGGCGACGGGCAACGTGGCAAAAAAGATCCAGCGCCAGCTTAGCGTCTGCACCAGCAGTCCGCCGATAGCAGGAGAGCAGGCAGGGGCAAGCAACGCGACCAGCATCACCGCCGAGGAGAGTCTGGCGCGTTCGTGAGGCTTAAACTGTTGCCAGGTTAGCGCCTGTCCAACCGGGATCAGCAAGCCACCGCCAATCCCTTGCAGTGCACGCCAGGCAATCAGGCTTTCCAGTGAGGAAGACAGTCCCGCAGCAGCGGAGGCCGCGCTAAAGAGAGCCAGAGAGAGGAGGATGACGCGCTTTGGCCCGATACGTCGCGTCAGCGCGCTGCCGAAAGGGATCGCTAGCGTCAGACCGGCAATGTACCCGTTACTGACCCAGGCAAGCGCTGAGGGAGTGGTGTTGAACGCGCGCGCCATGGCCGGAAAGGCGACGCTGGCAATAAACATATTTATCAAATCAAGGAAAAAGCCGAGCAGATAGACAACGGCGACTTTGCTGCGATACGTCATGGTGGATCCTCCGGTGAGGTGGCGTATCGTATCGGCCCGCAAGCTACGGATAAACGCGACAAACAGCGATATACTGTCAAAATATTTTTGACAGTGATAAAGGTTAACGATGTTTACTCTACAGCGTACGGCGATGTTTATCGCAGTCGCGGAGGCGGGCAGCTTCACCGCCGCGGCAGAGGCAATGGGGCTGACAAAAGCCGTGGTGAGTTTCAACATTCGCCAGCTTGAAGACGAGCTGGGCGTTACGCTGCTGCTGCGGTCAACCCGCCGTCTGACGTTAACCGAGGCGGGCGCGCTTTTTCATCAGCGAAGCGTCGCGCTTCTGAAGGAGGCAGAACAGCTGCAGGACGATGTCCGCGCGAATCATGCGGGACTCTCCGGAGAATTGCGGATAACCACAACGCCCGAGTACGGCTCGCAGGTTGTGGTGCCTTTGTTGGCGGAATTTAGTCGGCAGCACCCGGAACTTCGCGTGCGCCACGTTTCGTCCTCTTTGCATGCCGACCTTATCTCTGAGCGCTTTGACGTCGCCATCCGGCTGGGAACGCTCGCCGATTCACGCTACCACGCCGCGATGATTACCTCTTTCGCCATATTGCCGGTGGCAGCGCCGGAATGGCTGGCTAACCATCCGGTAGAGACCCTTGAACAGCTGGCGAAAGCCGACTGGATCATTCACGAGCGTTTGCCCTCTCCACTGCGCTGGCAGGTGAAAGCGAGCAGCGGAGAGCTTGTCTCGTTTGAAATCACGAAAGCCCCGCGTCTCTATGCTGACAGTGCTCAGGCGCTGATGGCTTTCGCACGTGCCGGAAGCGGCGTGGCGTTACTGCCTGACTGGCTGGTGCGAAATGCGCTGGATGCAGGGCAACTGGCGTCGGTATTACCTGGCTACACCTTTGCACAGCAGGGCATCTATGCGGTTTATCCCGATGCCCAACACGTGCCCGCGAAAGTCCGAAAGTTTATCGATTTTATGCGTGCGAGGGTGAATTAGTCGTGCATCATCTTTTTGATAAGCGCAGAAAATTGCTCGCGTTCGGCCTTACTCAGGCGTCCTAAAAACGCCTCATCCACGTCATTGCCGACCGGTTTACAGCCTGCAAGCAGGGCTTCACCTTCTGGCGTCAGGAAGACAAACCGGCGGCGCTTATCTGCGGGATCGTGCTCGCGTTTTACCAGCCCACGCGCCTCCATGCGGCTGAGCATCTCTGCCAGCGTCGCTTTCGTGCTGACTGCCACTTCGGTCAATGCCACCTGTTCGATGCCCGGATGTTCGGCAATTGAGCGCAGAACCGCATATTGCGGCTTGGTCAGCTCCGGCAAAGCATGCTGCCATTGCGCAGTATGTTGTTGAAAAAGCTGGCGCAACAGGTGGAACGCTTCTTGTCTTAGTTCCATGAACACTCCGACGAAAAAAATCACTCTCTATGATAGCCGCTAACGCCCTGGATTATAACGCGGGAGTTTTTAGCATTTAGTGTGATCGTATGCGAACGATCTTGTCATGAACAGGTTCCAGGAGTAGGTTACTCCATATGTTCGTATACGAACAAAATGATTGAGGTACTGAATGAGATTGATAGTAGGAATGACGGGAGCAACGGGCGCGCCGCTGGGTGTGGCTTTATTGCAGGCACTGCGAGAGATGCCGGAGGTGGAAACCCATCTGGTGATGTCGAAGTGGGCAAAAACCACCATTGAGCTGGAAACGCCTTACACCGCGCATGACGTCGCCGCACTGGCTGACGTTGTTCACAGCCCGGCTGACCAGGCCGCTACCATCTCCTCCGGCTCGTTTCGCACCGACGGCATGATCGTCATTCCCTGCAGCATGAAAACGCTGGCGGGCATCCGCGCGGGCTACGCCGAGGGGCTGGTGGGGCGTGCGGCGGATGTGGTGCTGAAAGAGGGGCGAAAGCTGGTGCTGGTCCCCCGTGAAACGCCGCTCAGCACCATTCATCTGGAGAACATGCTTGCACTTTCCCGCATGGGCGTGGCGATGGTGCCGCCCATGCCTGCGTATTACAACCACCCGCAAACCGCCGATGACATTACCCAGCATATCGTGACCCGCGTGCTCGACCAGTTCGGTCTGGAGCATAAAAAGGCGCGCCGCTGGAACGGCTTGCGTGAGGCGAAACATTTTTCACAGGAGACTAACGATGGCATTTGATGATTTGAGAAGCTTCCTGCAGGCGCTCGATGAGCAAGGGCAACTGCTGAAAATTGAGGAAGAGGTGAACGCCGAGCCGGATCTGGCGGCGGCCGCCAACGCGACCGGCCGCATTGGCGACGGCGCGCCCGCGCTGTGGTTCGACAATATTCGCGGCTTTACCGATGCCCGCGTGGTGATGAACACCATCGGCTCCTGGCAAAACCACGCCATTTCGATGGGGCTGCCTGCGAACACCCCGGTAAAAAAACAGATCGACGAGTTTATTCGCCGTTGGGATAAATTCCCCGTTACGCCAGAGCGTCGCGCTAACCCCGCCTGGGCGCAGAATACGGTGGATGGTGAAGAGATCAACCTGTTCGACATTCTGCCGCTATTTCGCCTGAACGACGGTGACGGCGGTTTTTATCTCGATAAAGCGTGCGTCGTCTCGCGCGATCCGCTCGACCCGGACCACTTCGGCAAGCAGAACGTCGGCATCTACCGCATGGAAGTGAAGGGCAAGCGCAAGCTCGGCCTGCAGCCGGTTCCGATGCACGATATCGCTCTGCATCTGCATAAAGCGGAAGAACGCGGTGAAGATCTGCCGATTGCGATTACCCTCGGCAACGATCCGATCATCACGCTGATGGGCGCGACGCCGCTGAAATACGATCAGTCCGAGTATGAAATGGCCGGCGCACTGCGTGAAAGCCCGTACCCGATTGCCACCGCGCCGCTGACCGGCTTCGACGTGCCCTGGGGTTCTGAAGTGATCCTTGAAGGGGTCATCGAAGGCCGCAAGCGTGAAATTGAAGGGCCGTTCGGCGAGTTTACGGGGCACTATTCCGGTGGACGTAACATGACGGTTGTACGTATCGACAAAGTCTCTTACCGCACCAAACCGATTTTTGAGTCGCTCTACCTCGGCATGCCGTGGACCGAGATTGATTATCTGATGGGCCCGGCAACCTGCGTACCGCTTTACCAGCAGCTAAAAGCAGAATTCCCGGAAGTGCAGGCGGTGAACGCGATGTACACCCACGGCCTGCTGGCGATTATCTCCACCAAAAAACGTTACGGCGGTTTTGCCCGCGCGGTCGGTTTACGTGCCATGACCACGCCGCACGGTCTGGGCTACGTGAAGATGGTAATCATGGTGGATGAAGATGTCGATCCGTTCAACCTCCCGCAGGTGATGTGGGCGCTGTCGTCGAAAGTGAACCCGGCAGGGGATCTGGTACAGCTGCCGAACATGTCGGTCCTTGAACTTGACCCTGGTTCCAGCCCGGCGGGCATTACCGACAAGCTGATTATTGATGCCACCACGCCAGTTGCACCGGACACCCGTGGTCACTACAGCCAGCCGGTACAGGATCTGCCTGAAACCAAAGCCTGGGCTGAAAAATTGACCGCGATGCTGGCAGCACGCCAATAAGGAGGAAAAGATGATTTGTCCACGTTGTGCCGATGAGCATATTGAAGTGATGGCAACATCACCGGTGAAAGGGGTCTGGACGGTTTACCAGTGCCAGCATTGTTTGTATACCTGGCGCGATACCGAACCGCTGCGCCGCACCAACCGCGAACATTACCCGGAAGCGTTTCGCATGACGCAGAAGGATATTGATGAGGCACCGCAGGTGCCGACGATCCCACCGCTGCTGTAAAAAAAAGCCCGGTGGCGCTGCGCTTACCGGGCCTACGGGTTTTGTAGGTCGGGTAAGGCGAAGCCGCCACCCGACAAAACAGACTGCAGAAAACTAAACCAGGCTCTTCAACCGGTAAATCCACTCCAGCGCCTGACGCGGCGTCAGGGAATCCGGGTCGAGATTCTCCAGTGCTTCCTCGGCTGGCGACGTCTCTTCCGCAGGCACCAGCAGCGACATCTGCGTACCATCTATCTGCGTCGCCGCCGCGTTCGGCGACAGGCTTTCCAGCTCGCGCAGTTTCTGTCGCGCGCGCTTGATCACCTCTTTCGGTACACCTGCCAGCGCCGCTACAGCCAGCCCATAGCTCTTGCTCGCCGCGCCATCCTGCACCGTGTGCATAAAGGCGATGGTTTCGCCGTGCTCCAGCGCATCAAGGTGCACGTTCGCCACCCCTTCCATTTTCTCCGGCAACTGCGTCAGTTCGAAGTAATGGGTCGCAAACAGCGTCATAGCCTTGATTTTATTCGCGAGGCTTTCCGCACAGGCCCACGCCAGGGACAAACCATCATAGGTAGACGTTCCGCGACCGACTTCGTCCATCAGCACCAGGCTGTGCTCGGTGGCGTTATGCAGAATGTTGGCCGTTTCGGTCATCTCGACCATGAAGGTTGAGCGACCGCTCGCCAGATCGTCCGCAGCACCGACGCGGGTAAAGATGCGGTCGATTGGGCCAATCTCCACGTTTTGCGCCGGGACGTAGCTGCCGATATACGCGAGCAGCGCAATCAGCGCCGTCTGACGCATATAGGTACTTTTACCGCCCATGTTCGGTCCGGTAATGATCAGCATGCGTCTCTGCGGCGACAGGCTGAGCGGGTTAGCGATGAACGGTTCGTTCAGCACGCGCTCCACCACCGGATGACGCCCTTCGGTAATGCGAATGCCGGGCTTGTCGGTAAAGGTCGGGCAGGTATAGTTCAGCGTTTCAGCGCGTTCAGCAAGGTTGACCAGCACGTCCAGTTCGGCCAACGCGGCGGCGCTTAGCTGCAGATCGGCCAGGTGCGGCATCAGCATGTCGAACAGCTCGTCATACAGCTGCTTTTCCAGCGCCAGCGCTTTTCCTTTCGAGGTGAGAACTTTGTCCTCGTACTCTTTCAGCTCGGGGATAATGTAGCGCTCAGCGTTTTTTAGCGTCTGGCGGCGCACGTAGTGAATCGGCGCCAGGTGACTCTGCCCGCGGCTGATCTGAATGTAGTAGCCGTGGACCGCGTTATAGCCCACTTTCAGGGTATCAAGACCCAGACGCTCGCGTTCACGGATCTCCAGCTTATCAAGGTAGTCCGTTGCGCCGTCTGCCAGCGCGCGCCACTCGTCCAGCTCTTCATTATATCCGGGGGCAATCACGCCGCCATCGCGCACCAGAACCGGAGGCGCATCGATGATGGCGCGCTCAAGCAGTTCGCGGAGCTCGGTGAACTCGCCCATCGTTTCGCGCAATTTTTGCACCGGTGCGCTGTCGACGTTGCCCAACTGAGCGCGCAGTTCCGGCAGCTGCTGGAAAGCATGGCGCATACGTGCGAGGTCGCGCGGGCGTGCCGTACGGAGAGCCAGACGGGCGAGGATACGCTCCAGATCGCCCACCTGACGCAGTACCGGCTGTAATTCGGTGTAACTGTCCTGCAATGCGGCGATGGTTTGCTGGCGGCCGATAAGCGTATTGGTGTCGCGAATCGGCATATGCAGCCAGCGCTTAAGCATGCGGCTGCCCATCGGCGTAACGGTACTGTCGAGGACGGAAGCCAGGGTGTTTTCAACGCCGCCCGCCAGATTCTGGGTTATCTCCAGGTTACGGCGCGTGGCGGCGTCCATGATGATGCTGTCCTGCTGACGCTCCATGGTGATAGAGCGGATATGCGGCAGGGCAGTGCGCTGGGTATCTTTTACATATTGCAGCAGGCAGCCTGCCGCACACAGTCCGCGCGGGGCGTTTTCCACGCCAAAGCCAATCAGGTCGCGCGTGCCAAACTGCAGGTTGAGCTGCTGGCGCGCAGTATCAATTTCGAATTCCCACAGCGGACGACGACGCAGACCACGACGACCTTCAATCAGCGCCATTTCAGCGAAATCTTCGGCGTAGAGCAGCTCTGCCGGGTTAGTACGCTGCAATTCGGCAGCCATCGTTTCACGGTCAGCCGGTTCACTCAGGCGAAAACGCCCGGAGCTGATATCCAGCGTCGCATAGCCAAACCCTTTCCCGTCCTGCCACAGCGCGGCCAGCAGGTTATCCTGGCGTTCCTGCAGCAGCGCTTCGTCGCTGATGGTGCCGGGCGTGACGATGCGCACGACTTTGCGTTCAACCGGACCTTTAGAGGTTGCCGGATCGCCGATCTGTTCGCAGATGGCAACGGACTCACCCTGATTCACCAGCTTCGCCAGGTAATTTTCTACCGCGTGATGCGGGATGCCAGCCATGGGAATGGGCTCGCCTGCCGATGCGCCACGTTTGGTCAGCGAGATGTCGAGCAGCTGCGATGCACGTTTGGCATCGTCATAAAACAGCTCGTAAAAATCGCCCATACGGTAAAACAGCAGGATTTCAGGATGCTGTGCTTTCAGCTTTAGATACTGCTGCATCATCGGCGTATGTGCGTCGAAATTGTCGATTGTGCTCATGGAGTTATGATGTCCATTTCTTTGAAAATAAACCGTTTTGAGCGGCTCAGTGGCCGTTTGTTCCCTCTATTGTCGCATGAAAAAAAGGTACGGCGCAGAAAAATGTCGTCGCTTTACGAGGTGCCTTCCAACATAAGCTCGATGATGATTTTACCGTGCTCCACGCCCACTCTGACCCGGGAATGAGTGGTAAACCCCGCCTGTTCAAGCCAGTCACCTTTTAAGCTCAGCGCCGCATGCACGCTATAACGCTTCGGTATCTTGGTATTGCGGTCTTCATGGCGCTTTCTAAAATATCCCACTTTTAAATGGCGATAGGGTTTGCTGATCGCTCTCTCTTGCATAGGGTCTCCCGGCAACACGGACAAAGGTCATTTCTGATGCCTGTATAAAATACCAGTGATTGTCGGGAGATGCAGGGCTAAAACTGGAATCAGGCTTCAGAAAACGGGATGCAACAACTGAAATCCAGTGCTTAAAAATGTATTATCAATGCACGTTATTATTCGGTGAACCGTTATGTCAGGTAAACGCATATCACGAGAAAAAGAGACCATCGCGAAGATGATCGCGTTGTATGAAAAGCAATGCCCGCAGGCTTCTCAGGACGAAGGGCATTATCAGGCGCTTAGGGCCTATGCCGATAAGCGCCTCGATAAATGTGCGTTTGGGGAAGAAAAGCCGGCCTGTAAACAGTGTCCCATTCACTGCTACCAGCCCGCGAAGCGAGAAGAGATGAAGCAGGTGATGCGCTGGGCGGGGCCGAGAATGCTGTGGCGTCATCCGATTCTGACTCTTCGTCATTTGATTGACGATCGTCGTCCAGTACCGGCGTTGCCGCAAAAGTATCGTCCGAAAACGTAACGTATTTATTACCGAAGCGGTCGACAGATAATATGCAAGGCGACAGCGCTGCAGAGTGGGAAAATGGCCAGCAGCAGCCAGGGATAAACGGCCTCCAGCGAGGGCACCAGCGCGCGATCCAGCAGGCTGCCAAACAGCAGGTTTCCTGCCAGTACCGCAATGCCCCCGGCGGTTGAGAGTGCGCCATAGTGGGCCCCAAGCGTCGATTCCTCGGCGAAGCGGGGGATGAGATCTTTTGCCGATGGCACCAGCAGCATCTGCCCCAGCGTTAACAGCGTGACCATGCTCGCAGAGGGCAACAGCCGCAGCCAGCCTTCCGGCGGCTCCTTTGCGGCAAACAGCGCCACGCTGGCAAAGGCCGCAGAGAGCAGCAAAAAGCCCACGGGCAAAATTCTGACCGCGCCGATCCGCCTTGCAACACGCGCAAGAGGAAGCTGAAACGCGACGATCAGCACCGAGGCCAGCATAAACAGTGGGCCCAGATCTTTCTCGCTGCCTCCGGAGCGCTGGATCTCCACCGGTAGCGCCAGGTAGAGCTGGTTATAGCTAAACAGCCACGAGCTGTAGGCGATGATAAAGGCGACGAATCGCGTCTGGCGAAACGTTGTCCACCAGGGCTGAATAGCGAGCGGACGCTGGCTATGGCGGGCAGCCGGCAGGCAGAAGTAGAGCACCGCGAGCGCGACAACAAACACGCCGGCGCCGGCCAGCGCAACCTGACGAAAGCCAAGCCCCGTCAGCAGGGCACCCGCAATCGGGCCCAGCACCGCGCCCAGTTCTCCGCAAACGGCAAAGAGCGCAAACCACTCTGCGCGGCTCCGTTTACCTTTTGCCTCACTTTGCGTTCCCGCTTTCGCCAGCAGCGCTTCAATGGAGGGCGAGAAGAGCGCGCCGCCGATGCCGGTCAGACACGCCCCGAGAATAATAGGCCACAGCGATTGCCCGAAGGCCAGCAGCAGATAACCCGCTACGCGGATGACGCAGCCGCTCAGGATAACGATTTTCGCGCCGTAGCGGTCCGACAGCGCACCGCCAACGATAAACATCCCCTGCTGCGAAAACGTGCGCAGACCAAGCACCAGCCCGATCAGCCCGCCGGAAAGCAGCAGGTCATCGCGCAGGAATATCGCCAGGAAGGGCACAACGGCATAAAAGCCAATGTTGAAAACAAACTGGCTGCCCAGCAGAACGGGCGGCCAGAGGGTGGCGGCAGGGCGCAATGGCATGCTGTTTACTCGGCTCTACACAATAAAGTGAATGTGCTTTTTACCATGGTACGGCGAGATCTCAATTTTGGTTTTCACTCTGAAAACGTCCCATAGCAGCTCCTCCGACAGGATCGCCTGCGGGGTGCCGGTTGCGACGATCTGCCCTTTTTGCATAACGATCAGCGAATCGCAGAACATCGAGGCGTGGTTAAGATCGTGAATGGCGACGATGCTGGTCACCGGCAGCTCGCTGATGAGATGCATCAGCTGCATCTGATGGTGAATGTCCAGGTGGTTGGTGGGTTCATCCAGCAGGATTTCGGTTGGCGTTTGCGCCAGCGCGCGGGCGATATGCACCCGCTGCCGTTCTCCGCCGGACAGGCTCATCCAGCCCTGCTCGCTGCGGTCCAGCATATCGACACGCTGCAAGGCGGCAGTGACGGTTTCGTCATCCTGCGCGCTCCAGTTCGAAAAAGGGGAGTGGTGCGGAATGCGCCCGAGCTTCACCACGTCGCGCACGCGCATGTTGGCATCGGTCATGCCGTGCTGCTCAACGAATGCCACGCGGCGCGCCAGCTGCTTTTTGGCGATGCGGGAGATGTCCTGACCGTCCAGGGTAACGCTGCCGCTGTCCGGGCGACGCAGGCCTGCCAGAATGCGCAAAAGCGACGATTTTCCGCAGCCGTTAGGGCCGAGCAGGCCTACCGTTTCGCCGCGTGAAACCTTCAGCGAGACGCCGTTGACGATGACCTTTTTGCCTACCTTCCAGGTAATATTTTCAGCGCAGATGCTCATCACTTATTCCTTGAACGGTAGATAATTACGGCAAAGAACGGCACGCCCACCAGCGCGGTGACTACGCCGACGGGCAGGCTCTGTGGGGCTATCAGCATGCGCGAGGCGATATCGGCCAGCACCATCAGGATTGCGCCCGCCAGCGCGCTGGCAATCAGCAGCGTGCGGTGCAGCGGCCCGAACAGGAAGCGCATGACGTGCGGCACCACCAGACCCACAAAGCCGATTGAGCCCGCCATGCTGACGATGGTCGCGGTAATCAGTGCGGTGGTGGTGAACAAGGCAAGACGCACCCAGGGTACGGCAATGCCTAAAGAGGCGGCGGCATCGTCACCGAAGGTGAACGCATCCAGCGCCCGGGAATAGTAAAGACAGACGGCCAGGCCCGCCAGCACGACCACCAGCGCCAGCTGGAATTCCGGCCAGCGTACGCCGCTGAAGCTGCCCAGCAGCCAGAACATCACGTCGCGCGCCTGCTGCGCGCTGGCGGAGGTGCTGATGGTATAGGCGGTAATGGCGTTGAACAGCTGTGAGGCGGCTACGCCCGCCAGAATGGTGCGTTCATTGCCGCCGCGCGCGCCGTTCGTCAGGAAGGCGACAAACGCAAAGGCGGCAAACGCCCCGGCAAACGCGCCCGCAGAGAGCGACACCGCGCCGGTGCCAATCCCTAATACGACGACCGACACCGCACCGGTTGACGCACCCGCCGACACGCCGAGCACGTAAGGTTCCGCCAGCGCGTTCTTCAGCAGGCTTTGCAGCACGGCGCCGCAGATGGCTAACCCCGCCCCGCAGCAGGCCGCCACCAGCGCGCGGCTCAGGCGAAAGTCCCAGATCACGCTCTCATAGATGCGGTTGAGCGGAACGTCGGTCAGCCCCAGCTTATTGCCAATAGCGTAAAAGACGTTGGACAGCGGAATCGACAGCTCGCCGACGCTGACGCCGAGGGCGATCACTAGCAACAGCAGGACGACGGCAAGCAGAGCAGAGGTGGTCAGGAACAGGCCCTGTCGGGCCTGAAGTACGGCTGCCGTCATCAGTTCAGCCCCAGCTTTCTGAGCTGCTCGCCCACCTGTTCAGCGCCGTAAATCGTGCGGATTGTCGGGTTCATAGCCTGGCCGTCCATCACCACGATATGGCCTTTCTTCACCGCGTCCAGCTGGCTGACGGCGGGATCGCTTTTCAGGAATTTGATTTTCTCTTGCGCGTTATCCAGCGCCCAGCGGTTACGATCCAGGCTGGAGACAACAATCACGTCCGGGTTCGCGGCGATAATGCTTTCCCAGCCAACGGTTGGCCATTCGGTCTCAGCGGTAATGGCGTTATGGCCGCCCAGCACGTTGGCAATAAAACCGGAGGCGCTGTTTTTCCCGCCGACATAGGCATCCGCCGAAGGCGAGGCGCTTGAGAACCAGAAGACAAACGAGAGATCTTTTTTGTTTTTACCAAATTCCTGACGCAGGTCGGCCTCGCGTTTTTTGAAATCGGCAATGACGGCCTGGCCGCGCGCTTCAACGTTGAAAATCTTCGCGAAATCTTCAATCTCTTTATAAAGATACGTCATATCCCACAGCGTCTGGCGGCTGCCGTACATATCGCCTGCAGCCTTTTTGGTGGCGCACATGCCTGGTGATAAATAGCTGTTCACGCCGACGGTGGCCAGATCTTCACGTTTTGCGACCTTACTTTCCGGCCCGAGCAGCAGAGGAAGCTGGGCAGGAACAAAATCGGGGTTTTGCGAAAGGATGGATTCCAGCGTCGGGATTTCTACCGTCAGGGTTTTGATTTTTGCATTCTTTTCAGCCAGCTGCGGCAGCACTTTGGTCGGCCAGAAGGCGCTGGCTTTAACCTTATCTTCCAGACCCAGCAGAAGCAGGATCTCAACGGTATTCTGACCCAGGGCCACGACGCGTTCCGGCGCTTTGGTGAACGTCTCTTTATACCCGCAGTTTTCAATCGTCAGGGGATATGTGGTTGCCAGAGCAGAACCGACCGACGCAATCGCCAGGCCTAACGCGCAGATGACCTTTTTCATTAAACGCTACCCTTCATTAATATTATTGTTGTTGCAAATGAAACTCATTATTAAGGCGGAATTTTATACAGAGGAAACGATTTGGTGTCAATGAGGGACAATTGCGCAGGGTAACGAAAGGCGGTGTCAGAAAACACCGCCGGAATGCGGACTTAAACCAGGCTCTCTTTATCAATCCCAAGCCGCTTCATGCGCGACAGCAGGGTAGTGCGTTTTAACCCCAGGCGCTGGGCGGCACCTTTAGGCCCGGCCACCACGCCGTTGGTCTCTTTCAGCACGCGCATAATCAGCTGATACTCATCTTCGCCGTTCTGCGCCACTTCTGCCGCAACGAGGGTTTCGTCCGGCAGGGAGATTTCGGGCAGAGAAAGCTGCAGAACGTTCCCGCGCGTCAGCAGCACCGCGCGCTCGATAACGTTTTCCAGTTCGCGCACATTGCCCGGCCACTCCATCGACGAGAGGGTGCGTAACGTCTCGGCGGGGATGCTGTCGATGTTCCTGCCCATCCGCCGCGCAATCTTCGCGGTAAACGCTTTGACCAGCAGGGGGATATCTTCCGGGCGTTCGCGCAGCGGCGGCAGGAAGATCGGGAAGACGTTCAGGCGGTAATAGAGATCGCTGCGAAACTCGCGGTCGGCGACCATTTTTTTCAGGTCACGGTTGGTGGCGGCAATCAGCCGCACGTCGGTCTGAATCAGCTTATTGCTGCCAAGCCGCTCAAACTCTTGCTCCTGCAGGACGCGCAACAGCTTCGGCTGCAGCTCCAGCGGCATATCGCCCACTTCGTCGAGGAACAGCGAGCTTTTGTCCGCCAGCTCAAAGCGGCCCAGCCGCTGGCTGCTGGCCCCGGTAAAGGCCCCGCGTTCGTGGCCGAACAGATCGCTTTCCAGCAGTCCCGCAGGCATCGCCGCGCAGTTCATCTTCACCATCCGGCGGCTGTTGCGGTTGCTCAGGTTATGGATAGCGCGGGCAATCAGCTCTTTACCCGTACCGGTTTCGCCGAGGATCAGCACCGTGCTGTCGCTCTGCGCCACCATCTCAACCTGCTTGAGCACGCTGTACATGGCGTCGCTGCGCCCGATGATTTCGCCAAACTCGCTGTCCACGTTGTTGAGCTGTTCGGTCAGGGCGAGGTTTTCGTCCACCAGCCGCTCTTTCAGGCGGTGGATCTCCTGGTAGGCGAGGGCGTTATCCAGCGCGATGGAGATACGCTCGGCAATCTGGCGCAGCAGCTTCAGGTTGGCGGTGGTGAATACGCCTTCCTCACACTGCGCCAGCTTCAGCACGCCCAGCATGGTGTTGCCGGACATCAGCGGCAGCAGGCACAGGGTCTGAATTTTGTTGCCCCAGGTGTTGAACAGCATTCGCTCGTAAGGCGCCACCGGATCCTGTTCGTTCAGGTTGAGCAGCAGGATCTCTTTGCTTTTAAACACCCGCTCGGAGAGCGTACCGGCCTCATCGACCTCGCTCTGCTCATGCGCCGGATTGGCCTCATCAAGATAGTGGGTGGAGTAGATGTTCAGCTTGCCCTTGCGATGGCCGCGAAGCGCAATGCTGATGGCATCGATTTTGAAATAGTGGTGGATCTCTTTCGAGACTTCGCTGACCAGCTCATCCATGTCGAGGCGCGACAGTACGGCGTTGGTGATGGCGACCAGAATGCGGAAGTTGTCGCGCTCGCGGCTCAGCAGGTCGTAATCCACGTTGTTGGTGACGCGGCTCTGGATCTGCTCAGCCACCACGGCCACTATCTGGGTAAAGGTGTGCAGGCGCTCGTACTCCGCCTCGCTCCAGGGCTGGTCGGTCGTGCGGATAAACTCGCAGCCGCCAAAAATCTGACCCTCTGCCGCTAGCGGCAACATGCAGTAATGGCCGAAAGGCTGATAGAGATTGCTCTGTGCCAGTCGCGGCCACGCCATCCTGAACTCCGCAAAATTGCAGTGCAGCACTTCAGGCCGGGAGAGTATACGGCGCACCGGGCCATGCGCGAGGTACGTTTCGTCCTCATACTCAAACGCTTTGCCGTTATCACGCGTCGAGTAGTAGCTCGCGCGATGCGTTCCGCTATGCCACAGCACAATCGCGGCGTTGTCCGCCAGCGCCGATTGCCTGACCAGCCGGGTAAGGGCATCGCTCAGCGCGCCGAGATCGGGCTGCTGTAAAAGTGTGCGCGTGATGTCAAACAGGCCCTGCTGTCCAAGATCGCTCATCGGTGTATACGGCATATTGCTTTCCAATAGAAACTGGCAAAAAAAGAGATTCAGTGCTGACCGCTTATGGCGCGGTTCTAGCAAATTCGGGGTAAGGGTTCCGCGTGCGGCAGATCCAGCGTGCGTTTAACGCCATACAGCCCGGCCAGGCGCACCCCTTTGCGCTCAACCACTTCGCCAATGATAGCGGCGTTTTTTCCTGAGGGATGGGCGCGAAGCTGTTCAAGCACCGCTTCTGCAGCGGTACGTTCCACGCCGATCACCAGTTTACCTTCGTTAGCAAAGTTAAGCGGATCAAGTCCCAGCAGTTCGCACAGTCCGCGCACGGCAGGCTTGACGGGCAGATCGCGCTCGGTCAGCTCAATGCCGCATCCGCAGCTTGCCGCAAACTCGTGCACGACGGCATTCACGCCGCCTCGGGTGGCGTCCCGCAGGGCTTTTACGCCCGGAAGGGTACGCAGGGTTTGAATCAGCGGTGTGAGTACCGCGCAGTCGCTGCGCAGTTCGCCGTCCAGACCTAAGCCTTCGCGCAGGTTAAGAATGGTTGCCCCGTGGCAGCCCAGCGTTCCGGTCACGATCAGCACGTCGCCTGCGCCAAGCTGCTGCGCTCCCCAGTGAATGTCGGCCGGTATCGCCCCCATTCCTGCAGTATTGATGAAAAGTTTATCCGCCGCGCCGCGCTGGACCACTTTGGTATCACCGGTGACGATAGCAATGCCCGCCTCGCGTGCGGTCTGCGCCATGCTGCTCACTACCGCGTTAAGCGTTGCCATCGGTAACCCCTCTTCGAGAATAAACCCGCAGGAGAGGTAGCGCGGAACCGCGCCGCTGACGGCGATATCATTGGCCGTACCGCAAATGGCGAGCTTGCCGATATCACCGCCGGGAAAGAACAGTGGGTCGATCACGTAGCTGTCGGTCGAAAACGCCACTCTGTCACCGTGAGCGGTGAGCGTTGACAGGTCAATGCGCGCCTGGTCTTCCTGCTCGGCGAGCCAGGGGTTGTTGAATGCTTCCATAAACAGCTGATTAATGAGCTGCTGCATCGCCTGACCACCGCTTCCGTGCGCCATTTCAACCGTGTTCATGCTTCACACTCCTGATTGCGGAACTGATACCACGCGGCGCAGGCTCCTTCGGAGGAGACCATCAGTGCGCCAAACGCGGTTTGCGGGTTACAGGTATTGCCATATAACGGGCAATGATGAGGTTTGCATTTGCCGGTGAGTACCTCACCACAGCGCGCGCGCGGATCGTCACACACCTGCTGTGGCTGCGGGCGAAAATGCGCCTCTGCATCGAAGGATTGATACGCGGGCGTCAGGCGCACGCCGGATTCGGCAATCACCCCCAGACCGCGCCATTCGCTGTCGCCCTCAACGCTAAACACGTCGGCTATCGCCTGCTGCGCTCGTTCATTACCCGCATCGGGCACCACGCGGCGATACTGATTTTCCACCGCGCTCAGGGCCGCTATTTTCTGCTCAACCAGCATGGTTACGCCTTGCAGTAGATCAAGCGGTTCGAAACCAGCCACCACTAACGGACGATTGTACTGTTCAGCGATAAAACCATAGGCGTCTGTGCCAATCACCATGCTGACGTGGCCCGGTGCCAGAAAGGCGTCAATGCCGTTTTGCGGCTCCTCCAGCAGGCTGCGCAGCGTGGGTATGAGCGTGATGTGCTGGCAGAAAAAGAAAAAGTTATCGACGCTACGCGCTTTAGCCTGCTGCAGCGTGATGGCGGTGGCGGGCATGGTGGTTTCAAACCCCAGGCCAAAAAACACGACCTTGCGCGCGGGGTTATCCGCTGCCAGCGTCAGGGCATCCATCGGCGAGTAGACGATCCGGATGTCGGCCCCGCGCGCTTTCGCCTGCAGCAGCGAGCCATTTTTCCCCGGCACGCGCATCGCGTCGCCAAAGGTGCAGAAAATGACGTCGGGCTGGCTGGCAATCTCTATACAGCTGTCGATACGCCCCATCGGCAAAACGCAGACCGGGCAGCCGGGGCCGTGGATAAACTCGATGTTTTCCGGCAGCAGCTGGTCGAGGCCAAATTTGAAGATGGCGTGCGTGTGTCCGCCGCACACCTCCATGATCCGCAGCGGTCTCTCTTTGGTGTAGTCCAGCAGCGCCGCGCGCGTTTTCAGGTGCCCGATAAGCTGCATCACCTGTTCCGGCGCGCGGTATTCATCAACGTAACGCATGTGCTATCGCTCCTCGCCGTACAGGAGCGCGCCCACGTCAGGCTCCACGTCGAACATGTTTTGCAGGGCGTCGAGCGTATCGCGGGCTTCCGCTTCGTTAATCACGCTCATGGCAAACCCCACGTGGACCAGCACCCACTGGCCGAGACGCGATGCGCCCGTTTCATCGCTGCTGCCCACCAGCGTGAGATCGACATCGCGCAGGATGCCGCAGACTTCAACTTTGGCCTGGTTACCGTCGATGGTGTGAATTTGTCCGGGGACGCCTATGCACATCGTTCGCTCTCCAGCCAGTTCAGCCATGCATCCATCCCGTCGCCGCGCGTGGCGGAGACCAGCAGGATCGTAATGTCCGGGTTCACTTCCCGGGCGCAGGACAGGCATTTATCCACGTCGAAATTCAGGTACGGCAGCAGGTCGACCTTGTTCAGCAGCATGATGGAGGCGGCGGCAAACATATGTGGGTACTTCAGCGGTTTGTCTTCCCCTTCGGTGACGGAGAGCACCGCGACTTTATGCCGTTCGCCAAGGTCAAAGCTCGCCGGGCAGACCAGGTTGCCGACGTTTTCAATGAACAGGATGCCGTTATCCGCCAGCGGCAGCCGCGGCGTGGCGTCGGCAATCATCTGCGCATCCAGATGGCAGCCTTTGCCGGTGTTGACCTGAATCGCCGGCGTGCCGGTTTCGCGAATGCGCGCCGCGTCGTTAACGGTTTGCTGGTCGCCTTCAATGACGGCGCAGGAAACGCGTTCGTTCAGGCGTTTGAGGGTTTCGGTCAGCAGCGTGGTTTTGCCGGAGCCGGGGCTGGACACCAGGTTCAGCACCAGCTGTTGACGGGCGGCAAAGCGGGCGCGGTTGCGGGCGGCAATCTGGTTATTTTTGTCCAGTACGTTGATCTCCACGTCCAGCATCTGGCGCTGGCTCATGCCCGGCGCGTGGGTACCCGCTTCGCCGTGGCCGTAGTGCAGATCGCCCGCAGGGGATTGCTGCGGCGCAAAGGTGATACCCGTCAGCGTCGCCGCAGGACGCGGAGCCGGTGAAAAGGGCGCGGAGCGAAACGCGGAATGAGGACGATGTTCATCCCCTTCGATATACAGGTTGCCTTCGGCGCAACCGCAGGTGCTACACATACATTACTCCTTCTCAATTTCGAGGCGTTGGATCTGCATACCGTCGTCCGCCACGATCCGCAGCCCGGTATTCTGGCACTGCGGGCAGCGCTGAACCTTTGATGACAGCAGGGTCACGTACTGCTGACACTGCCCGCACCAGCACTCCGCCTGCTGCTCTTCAATATGAAGCTCGCAGCCTTCTGCCAGCGTGCCGCGACACACCAGCTCAAAACAGAAGGTCAGGGCGCTGGTCTCGACGCAGGAAAACGCCCCGATCTTCAACCAGACGCCGGTGACGCGCTTCGCGTGGTTTTGCACTGCCTGCTGTTCGATAAGCTCCAGGGCCCGCTGGCAGAGGGTGATTTCGTGCATGACGCCTCCTCAATGAATTGCGCCATTGAATGCAATAACGGTGCCAGCTTGATTTCTGTTAAGGCGTGACGGTGTCAACACTGTCGAAATGACACGTCGACACCGCGCGGTTGACAGTGCGCTAAGAGTTAAAAGTCATATATTTCATAATCTTAAAAATTGGCATGGAATCTGCTTAACAGCCGCTATCTCCATTAACCGGATACCTTTTATGACTATTTGGGAAATCAGCGAAAAAGCGGATTACATCGCGCAGCGTCATCAGCAGCTCCAGGATCAGTGGCACCTCTACTGCAACTCTCTGGTTCAGGGGATCACCCTGTCAAAAGCCCGTCTGCACCATGCGATGAGCTGCGCGGCGCAGGGCGATATGCGCTTTGTCCTTTTTGGCCACTTCACGGTCTTTGTCACCCTGGCGGACAGCTTTAACAGCCACACCATTGAGTACTTTGTTGAGAACAAAGAGGGTGAAAAACAATGTATTGCGCAAGCGCAGTTGATGGCTGACGGCATGGTCGATGGTTACGTCAGCAACCGCGATCGCCAGCAGGTGCTCGAGCACTATCTGGAGAAAATCGCGCCGGTTTATAACGGGCTTTATACCGCGGTTGAGCACGACCTGCCGGTCGATCTGAAGCAGCTGACGGCGGGAAATACCTCCGCAAACGTTGCCTGATCACCAAGTGTCGAAAGTGTCGATAAGACAGTTTTTCTTCGTCAAAAATGACCATCACCTGAGGATTGCCCGGTGAACCGTTTTGTAATTGCTGACTCGACGGTCTGTATTGGCTGTCGAACCTGTGAGGCGGCGTGTTCGGAAACCCACCGCCTGCACGGGCTGCAGTCCATGCCGCGTCTGCGCGTCATGCGTAATGAAAAAGAGTCTGCTCCGCAGCTCTGCCACCACTGTGAAGATGCCCCGTGCGCGGGTGTCTGCCCAGTGAATGCCATCACCCGCGTTGATGGCGCTGTCCAGCTCAACGAAAGCCTGTGCGTAAGCTGCAAACTGTGCGGCATTGCCTGCCCGTTCGGCGCGATTGAATTTTCCGGCAGCCGCCCACTGCATATTCCGGCAAACGCAAATACCCCGAAAGCGCCGCCCGCACCACCCGCTCCGGCGAAGGTGAGCACGCTATTGGACTGGGTGCCCGGCATCCGCGCCGTCGCGGTGAAATGCGATCTGTGCAGCTTTGACGAACAGGGTCCGGCCTGCGTGCGCACCTGCCCGACCAGGGCGCTGATTCTGGTCAACATTCGCGACATCGCCCGCACCAGCAAACGCAAGCGCGAGCTGACCATCAACAGCGATTTTGGCGATCTTTCGCTTTTGCAGGCGCTTAACGAGGGGGCGAAATGAACGCGATATTCATGATTAACAGCGCCGTGGCGTGCTTCACTGCCGCCGCCGTGCTGGCGCTGGTGTTCTCTTTCCATAAAACCCTGAGCGGTGGGATCGCCGGTATCGGCGGGGCGGTCGGTAGCGTGATGACGCTCGCTGCGGGCGGTGTCGTTCTGATCGGCGGGCAATCTGTTGAAACACTCATGCCGCTGATTCGTCATACCGTGGCTATTACTCCGCTGAATGCCATCTGGCTGGTGACCTTTGGCCTGTGCGGACTGTTTATCAGCCTGTTCAATATCGACTGGCACCGCCATGCGCACGCCAAAGCCAACGGCCTGCTGGTTAACCTGCTGATGGCAACGGCGGTCTGTACCGTTATCGCCAGCAACCTCGGCGCGCTGGTGGTGATGGCGGAGATCATGGCGCTGTGCGGCGTGTTCCTGACGGGCTGTAGCGCCTCCGGCAAGCTGTGGTTTGCGCTGGGACGCCTCGGCACGCTGCTGCTGGCGCTGGCCTGCTGGCGGGTGTGGCAACGCTTCGGCACGCTAGACTTCGCTGCGCTCAACGGGCATCCGCTAGGGAATGACGTCTGGCTGCTCGGCACTGTGGGCTTTGGCCTGCTGGCCGGAATCATCCCGCTGCACGGCTGGGTGCCGCAGGCGCATGCCAATGCCTCTGCACCTGCCGCTGCATTGTTTTCCACCGTCGTCATGAAGGTAGGACTGTTCGGTATTCTGAGCATCACGTTGGCCGGCGGCCAACCGCCGCTGTGGTGGGGCGTCGTGCTGCTGATTGCCGGTATGATCACCGCGTTCGTCGGCGGGCTGTACGCGCTGATGGAGCACAACATCCAGCGCCTGCTGGCGTACCACACGCTGGAAAACATCGGCATCATCCTGCTCGGAATGGGCGCGGGCGTGACCGGGCTGGCACTCAATCATCCTGCGCTGATCGCGGCCGGGTTTATCGGCGGTCTTTATCACCTCGTCAACCACAGCCTGTTTAAAAGCACCCTGTTCCTCGGCGCGGGAAGCGTCTGGTTTCGCACCGGCCATCGGGATATTGAAAAGCTGGGCGGGATTGGCAAAAAGATGCCGGTGATTTCACTGGCGATGCTGGTCGGGCTGATGGCAATGGCCGCGCTGCCGCCGCTGAACGGCTTTGCCGGGGAGTGGGTGATCTATCAGTCCTTCTTCGCGCTCGGCCAGAGCGATGTCTTTATTGCACGCCTGCTCGGCCCGCTGCTGGCGGTCGGGCTGGCGATTACCGGGGCGCTGGCGGTGATGTGTATGGCGAAAGTCTACGGCGTGACCTTCCTCGGCGCGCCGCGCACCCGCGAAGCGGAAAACGCCTGCTGCGCGCCCGTGTTGATGGGCGTGAGCGTGGTCGCGCTGGCGCTGTGCTGCATCGCGGGTGGTGTCGCCGCGCCGTGGCTGCTGCCGCTGCTGGGTAACGCTATTCCACTGCCGCTCGCGACGGCGCATACCGTCGTATCCCAGCCGATGATGGCGCTTCTGCTGATTGCCGCGCCGCTGCTGCCGTTCGTGCTGATGCTGTTCTTCAGGCGCGACCGCCTTGCCTCCCGCTCTCGCGGGGCGGCGTGGGCCTGCGGCTACGAACACGAACAGTCGATGGTTATCACCGCCCACGGTTTCGCCATGCCGGTGAAGGAGAACTTCGCCGTCGTGCTGAAGCTGCGCCACTGGCTGAATCCGAAGGGTTGGGTGCCGGGCTGGCAGAGTGCCGCCGCGCCCGTGTTGTTCCGTCGTCTGGCGCTGATCGAACTGGCGGTGCTGGTGATCATTGTGATTTCACGAGGAGCCTGACATGAGTTTGTTACTGGCCATTCTTCAGGCGCTGGTCCTGTTCGCCGCTGCGCCGCTGCTGTCGGGCATCACGCGCGTGGCACGCGCCCGAATGCACAACCGTCGCGGGCCCGGGGTGCTCCAGGAGTATCGCGATCTCTTCAAACTGCTTTCTCGTCAGAGCGTGGCTCCGGATGCCGCAGGCTGGGTCTTCCGCCTGACGCCGTTCGTGATGGTGGGCGTGATGCTGACCATCGCCACCGCGCTGCCGGTGGTCACGGTGGCGTCGCCGCTGCCCGTGCTTGGCGATCTGATTACGCTTATCTACCTCTTCGCCATCGCCCGCTTCTTCTTTGCGATTGCGGGCCTGGATACCGGGAGCCCATTTACCGGCATCGGTGCCAGCCGCGAGGCGATGCTGGGCGTGCTGGTTGAGCCGATCCTGCTGCTGGGGCTGTGGGTCGCCGCGCAGGTCGCGGGTTCAACCCATATCAGTTTTATCACCGACACCGTTTATCACTGGCCTGTGACGCACTCGATCCCGCTGGTGCTGGCGCTCTGCGCCTGCGCGTTCGCCACCTTTATCGAGATGGGCAAACTGCCGTTCGATCTGGCGGAAGCCGAGCAGGAGCTGCAGGAAGGGCCGCTCACCGAATACAGCGGCTACGGCTTTGCGGTGCTGAAGTGGGGCATCAGCCTCAAACAGCTGGTGGTGCTGCAGATGTTTGTCGGCGTCTTCTTCCCGTGGGGGCAGATGACGCACTTCTCCGCGGGCGGTCTGGTGCTGGCCGTCGTGATTGCCGCCCTCAAGCTGCTGGTCGGCGTGCTGGTGATTGCCCTGTTTGAAAACAGCATGGCGCGCCTGCGTTTTGTCGAAACCTCGCGCATCACCTGGGCCGGTTTTGGTTTTGCATTTTTAGCGTTCGTCTCCTTGCTGGTGGCGTGATTAAAGAGAGTTTTTATGTCTGAAGAAAAGAAAGGTCAGCAGTATCTCGCCGCGTTGCATCAGGCTTTCCCCGGCGTGGTGTTGGAGGAGTCCTGGCAAACCAAAGACCAGATAACCGTCACCATTAAGGTGAACTACCTGCCGGAAGTGGTGGAGTTCCTCTATTACCAGCAGGGCGGCTGGCTGTCGGTGCTGTTCGGCAACGACGAACGCCAGCTGTGCGGCAGCTATGCGGTGTACTACGTGATGTCGATGGAGCAGAGCGAAAAGTGCTGGCTGACCGTGCGCGTCGAAGTTGACCCAAATAAGCCGGAATATCCGTCCGTCACGCCGCGCGTGCCTGCCGCCGTCTGGGGCGAGCGCGAGGTGCGCGACATGTACGGCCTGGTGCCGGTCGGCCTGCCGGACGAGCGCCGCCTGGTGCTGCCGGACGACTGGCCGGATGAACTCTACCCGCTGCGCAAAGACAGCATGGACTACCGCCAGCGCCCGGCGCCGACCACCGACAGCGAAACCTACGAGTTCATCAACGAGCTGGGCAGCAAGAAGAACAACGTGGTGCCGATTGGCCCGCTGCACGTCACCTCCGACGAACCGGGCCACTTCCGCCTGTTCGTCGACGGCGAAAACATTATCGACGCCGACTACCGCCTGTTCTACGTCCACCGCGGCATGGAAAAGCTGGCGGAAACCCGCATGGGCTACAACGAAGTGACGTTCCTCTCTGACCGCGTGTGCGGCATCTGCGGCTTCGCCCACAGCACCGCCTACACCACCTCGGTGGAAAACGGCATGGGGATCGTGGTGCCGGAGCGCGCGCAGATGATCCGCGCCATTCTGCTGGAGGTGGAGCGCCTGCACTCGCACCTGCTGAACCTCGGCCTGGCCTGCCACTTCGTCGGTTTTGACTCCGGGTTTATGCAGTTCTTCCGCGTGCGCGAGGCGTCGATGAAGATGGCGGAGATCCTCACCGGGGCGCGTAAAACCTACGGTCTGAACCTGATTGGCGGGATCCGCCGCGACCTGCTGAAGGACGACATGATCCAGACCCGCCTGCTGGCGCAGCAGATGCGCCGCGACGTGCAGGAGCTGGTGGACATGCTGCTCAGCACGCCAAACATCGAGCAGCGCACCGTCGGCATCGGCCGCCTTGACCCGGAAATCGCCCGTGACTTCAGCAACGTCGGCCCGATGGTGCGCGCCAGCGGCCACGCCCGCGATACCCGCGCCGATCACCCGTTTGTCGGCTACGGCCTGCTGCCGATGACCGTGCACAGCGAGCAGGGCTGCGACGTCATCTCCCGCCTGAAGGTGCGCATCAACGAGGTGTTCACCGCCCTGAATATGATCGACTTCGGCCTCGATAACCTGCCGGGCGGACCGCTGATGGTGGAGGGTTTCACCTACATCCCGAACCGCTTTGCCCTCGGCTTTGCCGAAGCGCCGCGCGGGGACGACATTCACTGGAGCATGACCGGCGACAACCAGAAGCTCTACCGCTGGCGCTGCCGCGCGGCCACCTATGCCAACTGGCCAACCCTGCGCTACATGCTGCGCGGCAACACGGTTTCCGATGCGCCGCTGATCATCGGCAGCCTCGACCCGTGCTACTCCTGCACCGACCGCATGACCGTCGTGGACGTGCGCAAGAAGAAAAGCCAGGTGGTGCCTTACAAAGAGCTTGAGCGCTACAGCATCGAGCGTAAAAACTCGCCGCTGAAATAAGGACTCGCCATGTTTACCTTTATCAAAAAAGTGATCAAAACCGGCACGCAGACCAGCCGTTATCCGCTGGAGCCGATGCCGGTGGATAAAAACTTTCGCGGCAAGCCGGAGCACAATCCGCAGCAGTGCATCGGCTGCGCGGCCTGCGTCAACGCCTGCCCGTCGAATGCCCTGACGGTGGAAACGGATCTCAAAACCGGCGAGTTGGCCTGGCAGTTTAACCTCGGGCGCTGCATCTTCTGCGGCCGCTGCGAGGAGGTCTGCCCGACGGTGGCCATTCGTCTGTCGCAGGAATTCGAGCTGGCGGTGTGGAAGAAAGAAGACTTCCTGCAGCAGTCGCGCTTTGACCTGTGCAGCTGCCGCGTCTGTAGACGCCCGTTCGCCGTGCAGAAAGAGATCGACTACGCCATCGCGCTGCTGCAGCACAACGGCGACGCCCGCGCGGAGCATCACCGTGAAAGCTTTGAAACCTGCCCGGAGTGCAAGCGTCAGAAGTGCCTGCTGCCGTCCGACCGCATTGATATCACCCGCCATATGAGAGAGGCCAGCTGATGGACAATTTACTCGGCCCGCGCGACGCAAACGGCATTCCGGTGCCGATGACGGTGGACGAATCCATCGCCAGCATGAAGGCGTCGCTGCTAAAAAAAATCAAACGCTCGGCCTACGTCTACCGCGTGGACTGCGGCGGCTGCAACGGCTGCGAGATTGAGATCTTCGCCACGCTGTCGCCGCTGTTTGACGCTGAGCGCTTCGGCATCAAGGTGGTGCCGTCTCCGCGCCATGCGGACATCCTGCTGTTCACCGGGGCAGTGACACGCGCCATGCGATCCCCCGCGCTGCGCGCCTGGCAGTCTGCGCCGGACCCGAAAATCTGCATCTCGTACGGGGCTTGCGGCAACAGCGGCGGCATCTTCCACGACCTGTACTGCGTCTGGGGCGGCACCGACAAAATCGTGCCGGTGGACGTCTACATCCCGGGCTGCCCGCCGACGCCCGCCGCGACGCTGTACGGCTTTGCGATGGCGCTCGGCCTGCTGGAGCAGAAAATCCATGCGCGCGAGCCGGGCGAGCTGGATAACCAGCCTGCGGCCATCCTGCACCCGGACATGGTGCAGCCGCTGCGGGTGAAGGTCGACCGCACGGCGCGCAGGCTGGCAGGCTACCGTTACGGGCGTCAGATTGCCGACGATTATCTGCGCCTGCTGAGCCAGGGCGACCATCAGGTGGCGCGCTGGCTGGAGGCGGAAAACGATCCGCGTCTCAATGAGATCGTGGCGAACCTGAACAGCATTGTGGATGAGGCGCGTATCCGATGAGTGAAACGGTGGTGTTCAGCCAGCTGAGCCGTAAGTTTATTGATGAGAACGATGCCACGCCGGATGCGGCGCAGCAGGTGGTCTATTACAGCCTGGCGATTGGGCACCACCTCGGGGTGATCGACTGCCTGGAGGCGGCGTTAAGCTGCCCGTGGCCCGAGTACCTGGCGTGGATCGCCACGCTGGAGGAGGGCAGCACGGCGCGGCGCAAAATGGAGGGCGTGCCGAAGTACGGCGAGATCGTCATCGACGCCAACCACATTGCGATGCTCGCCAACGCCTTTGACGCGGCGCTGAGCAGGCAAACCCCCGAGCAGCAGGCGTGGAGCAAAACGCTGCTCGGCATGCTGCACGATATTCATCAGGAGAGCGCCATCTACCTGATGGTGAGGAGATTACGTGACTGACGTTTTACTGTGTGTTGGCAATAGCATGATGGGCGACGACGGCGCGGGCCCCCTGCTCGCAGAGATGTGCGCCACGAACCCGCAGGGCAGCTGGGTAGTGATTGACGGCGGCAGCGCGCCGGAAACCGATGTGGTCGCCATTCGCGAGATGCGTCCGGAGAGGCTGTTAATCGTCGATGCCACCGATATGGGGCTCAACCCCGGTGAGATCCGCCTGATTGACCCGGAAGACATCGCCGAGATGTTTATGATGACGACGCACAATATGCCGCTGAACTACCTGGTCGATCAGATTAAAGACGACGTGGGCGAGGTGCTGTTTTTGGGCATTCAGCCGGACATCGTCGGGTTTTATTACCCGATGACGCCGCCGGTGAAAGAGGCGGTGGACGTGGTCTATTCACGGCTTGCGGAGTGGGTTGGGGACGGTGGGTTTGAACCCCTCACCCCGGCCCTCTCCCCATAGGGGAGAGGGTGTATTTTGTCCCCTCTCCCCCGTGGGGAGAGGGTTAGGGTGAGGGGTAAGCACAGGCTACTCCAGATCCGACCCGTTACTCGCAATCACCTTCTTATACCATCCGAACGATTTCTTGCGCTTGCGGTCCAGCGTGCCGTTTCCGGCGTCGTCCCGGTCAACGTACACAAACCCGTAGCGCTTGCTCATCTCGCCCGTTGAGGCGGCCACCAGGTCGATGCAGCCCCAGGTGGTGTAGCCCATCAGCGGCACGCCGTCCTCAATCGCGTCGCCCATCGCGCGGATATGCTCGCGCAGGTAGCTGATGCGGTAGTCGTCGTTAATCTCGCCATTCGCATCGATCTCGTCCTTCGCTCCTAGCCCGTTTTCCACCAGGAACAGCGGCTTCTGGTAGCGGTCGTAGATCATGTTCATGGTGATGCGCAGGCCGAGCGGGTCAATGCCCCAGCCCCATTCGCTCACCTGAATATGCGGGTTACGCAGGGACTTCACGATGTTCGCCGCGCTGGTATTGCCCGCGTTCATGTCCGCCGACGCGCAGCGCGAGGCGTAATAGCTGAACGAAACAAAATCGACGGTGTTTTTCAATAGGTCGTCGTCGCCCGGGTCTTTCACAATCACCACGCCTTTTTCGCGGAACACGCGGGCGGAGTAGGCTGGGTAGCTGCCGCGTGCCTGCACGTCGATAAAGAACAGGTTCTCGCGGTCTTTCTCCAGCGCCATCCACACGTCTTCCGGCTTGCAGGAGTACGGGTAGAAATTGCCGCCCGCCAGCATGCAGCCGACCTGGTTTTCCGGGTTCACCTCGTGGGCGATTTTGGTCGCCAGCGCGCTCGCCACCAGTTCGTGGTGCGCGGCCTGGTACTTCACCTGGTCCTCGTTTTCACCTTCCTCAAACACCAGCCCCGCGCCGGAGAACGGGCTGTGCAGCATGATGTTGATTTCGTTGAAGGTCAGCCAGTATTTCACCAGCCCGTTAAATTCTTCAAAGCAGGTGCGGGCGTAGCGGGCGAAGAAATCGACCATCTTGCGGTTGCGCCAGGAGCCGTACTCCGTCACCAGGTGCATCGGCACGTCGAAGTGGCACAGGGTCACCAGCGGCTCAATGTTGTACTTTTTGCACTCCTCGAACACCGCGCGGTAGAAGGCAATACCCTCTTTGTTCGGCAGCGGCTCGTCGCCGTTCGGGTAGAGGCGGCTCCAGGCAATCGAGGTGCGGAACACCGTAAAGCCCATCTCCGCCATCAGGGCGATGTCTTCTTTATAGCGATGGTAAAAATCAATCGCCTCGTGGCTCGGGTAGAACTCGTCGTCACGCAGCGAGAAACGCTTTTCCTTACCGACCTTCACCGCCAGGCGATTCGCGCCGTGCGGGATCATATCGACCGTGGTTAGCCCTTTGCCGCCTTCACGGTAAGCACCTTCACTCTGGTTGGCGGCAAGCGCGCCGCCCCATAAAAATCCTTGTGGAAAAACAGACATTCTTACCTCGCTTTCAATTTATGCTTCTGCTGCTTTGTTCTGAACCGGTGCGGTCTGCAGGGCGCGCGCTTTTTCGGCCTCGTCTTCGACCGGGATGTCCTCAAAGCCGAGAATCAGGGTCAGAACAAACGACAGCACTACTGCCAGCCCCATCACGCCAAACACCCACACGATGGTCATCGGGTTGGCCGGGTCGAAGAACTGCACGCTGGTGAACAGCCCCGGTGCCGCCATCGAATGGCTGGCAAGACCGGCCATGCCCGCCACCGCACCGCAGATAAAGCCGCTGATCAGGCTCGCAATCAGCGGACGTTTCAGACGCACCGCCACGCCGTACAGCGCCGGTTCAGAGATCCCCGCCATGATGGCGGAGGCTGCCGCCGCCAGCGCCGTCTGGCGCAGCTCCGGGTTTTTCGTTTTCCACGCCACCGCCAGCGACGAGCCGCCGAGCGACAGGTTGGCGCCGATTTCCGACGGCATTACCATCCCTTCCTTGCCCGTCTCGGCAATGGTCTGAATGATGGTCGGCGTAAACACGCGGTGCATCCCGGTCATCACCAGCAGCGGCCACAGCGCGCCCATAATGGCGACGGAGAGCCAGCCCAGATAGCCGTGAATGGTGTAGACCAGCGCGGAGATGGCGCTACCGATCCAGATGCCCAGCGGGCCGATCAGCACGATGGCGAGCGGGGCGGCAATCAGCACGATCAGCATCGGCTTGAGGAAGTTTTTGGTGACCGCCGGGGTAATGCGATCCACCCAGCGCTCGATGTACGACAGGCACCAGGTCATGACCAGCGCCGGGATGACGGTGTAGGTGTATTTCACCGCCGTCACCGGGATAAAGGCGAACTCAACGTGCTCGCCCTGCGCGGCTTTCGCCATCAGCTCGATAAAGCTCGGGTGCACCAGCACGCCTGCAATGGCAATCGCCAGCGACATGTTGGTTTTGAACTTCACCGCCGCCGAGGCCGCCACCATCAGCGGCAGGAAGAAGAACGCGCCGTCGCCAATGACCGTCAGGATGGTCAGCGTGGGATCGCCCTTGCCCAGCACGCCGGTCATCTCGAGGATCATCGCCAGCAGCTTGACCATCGAGCCGCCAATGATCGCCGGGATCAGCGGAGACATGGTACCGATAAGCGCGTCGAGGATCCCGGCGCCGATGCGGCGTAATGTTAGCTTCTGCGGGCCTTCCGGTACGGCAGGCTGCAGGTTGGTTGGCAGCAGGCTCACCACTTCGCGGTACGCCTGAGAAACGGTGTTGCCAATAATGACCTGACACTGGTTGTCATTGCGTACCACGCCGAGCACGCCGCTGATGCTTTTCAGGCGCGCGGCATCGGTAAGGCTTTCGTCTTTCAGGACGAAGCGCAGACGCGTCATGCAGTGAGTGACGGCGACAATGTTCTCTTTGCCGCCCAGCGCGCTGACAACGTCGTTCGCCAGCGCGGCGTAATTTTTGGCCATCGGATGTGATCCTGTTATCGTTGTGAGAAATGTAGGAAACCGGTTTCACATAATCATCATGAGTTTCTTTGAATGAAACAAGATCGCTTTTTGTACATTTTTCACATTCGTGATGACGATCACCTATCGTCACTCAAAGCGTGATTTCGCCGCTGCGACAATTTTTTTGCAGTGCAGTACACTGCGCTCATCAGTTTCAAACGGAATAACAACATGACCACGATGCTGGAAGTGGCGAAGCGGGCAGGCGTTTCGAAAGCGACGGTCTCCCGGGTGCTGTCGGGAAATGGCTACGTCAGCCAGGAGACCAAAGACCGGGTGTTTCAGGCTATTGAAGAGAGCGGCTATCGCCCGAATTTGCTGGCGCGCAACCTGGCGACCAGGCGTACCCAGACGCTGGGGCTGGTGGTGACGAACACCCTTTACCACGGCGTTTACTTTAGCGAACTGCTGTTCCACGCCGCGCGCATGACGGAAGAAAAAGGGCGGCAGCTGATCCTCGCGGACGGTAAGCACAGCGCCGACGAGGAGCGCGAGGCAATTCAATATCTGCTCGACATGCGCTGCGACGCGGTGATCATCTACCCGCGTTTCCTGAGCGTCGAGGAGATGGACGAGATCGTCGAAAAGTGCGAGCAGCCGATTATGGTGCTCAACCGACGATTGCGGAAAAACAGCAGCCACAGCGTCTGGTCCGATCATAACGCCTCCTGCCAGGACGCTGTGTCGAAGCTGATTGCGAAAGGTCACCGGGATATTGCGTTTATCACCGGCTCACTCGATTCCCCGACCGGCGTTGAGCGTCTTTCCGGTTACCGGGCAGCACTGATGCAGCACGGCATTCCACTGCGCCAGGAGCTGATTGCGCAGGGGAAATGGAACCCGGCCAGCGGCGCGGCGGCAGTGGTGGAGCTGCTATCCCGGGGCGAACGCTTTACGGCGCTGGTGGCGAGTAACGACGATATGGCGATTGGTGCCATGAAGCAGCTGCACGACAGCGGTGTCGCCACGCCGGACGCGGTGTCGGTGATTGGTTTCGATGATGTTGCCATCGCGCCGTACATGGTGCCGTCTCTGTCCAGCGTGCGCATTCCGGTGACGGAGATGATCAAGGAGACCATCAGCCGCCTGATCTTCATGCTTGACGGCGGTGAGTTCAAATACCAGCAAACCTTCTCCGGTGAGCTTATCCTGCGCGACTCCGTGATCGACGGTCCGCATCGGTGACGTCGACAGCTGTCATCGTCATAAGTGACGATGACAGCACCACGCTCATTTTTAAAATCATTAAAAATCATAGTGTTAATAATTGGCACGGTTTATGAATATCTCCGCGCATAACTGTAATGCTGGAGAAGCAGATGAACCGTTTTATTATGGCCGATGCCAGTAAGTGCATAGGTTGCCGTACCTGTGAAGTGGCGTGCGTGGTTTCCCATCAGGTGGAGCAGGACTGCGCGTCGCTGACTCCTGACACGTTCCTGCCGCGCATCCACGTCATTAAAGGCGTGAATATTTCTACCGCCGCCATCTGTCGCCAGTGCGAAGACGCGCCGTGCGCGAACGTCTGTCCGAATGGGGCGATTAAACGCGAGAAAGGCTTTGTGCACGTGATGCAGGAGCGCTGCATTGGCTGCAAAACCTGCGTGGTCGCCTGCCCGTACGGCGCGATGGAGGTGGTTGTCCGTCCGGTGGTGCGCAACAGCGGTTTGGGGCTGAGCGTGCGGGCGGAGAAAGCCGAAGCCAACAAATGTGACCTGTGCTACCACCGCGACGCTGGCCCGGCCTGCATGGAAGCCTGCCCGACGCACGCGCTGGTCTGCGTGGATCGCGACAAGCTTGAGCAGATGAGCGCCGAAAAGCGCCGTCGTGCGGCGTTCGATACGTCAGCATCACTGCTGTTCTGATCCGCCATGAGCAGTAACGGCGTACAGCTGCGCGTGCGCGGCAAGGTGCAGGGCGTGGGGTTTCGGCCCTTCGTCTGGCAGCTTGCGCATCAGCTTCAGCTAACGGGCGATGTCTGCAACGACGGAGAGGGCGTGCTGGTGCGCCTCGCGGGTAATGGGGGGGCCTTTACCGCGAGGCTGCATCAGGACTGCCCACCGCTGGCACGCATTGACCACGTTGAAACGCAGCCGTTCACCTGGACGAACCTGCCGGACGCGTTTGTTATCCGCCACAGTGCGGGCGGCGCGATGGACACCCAGATTGTGCCGGACGCCGCCACCTGTCCGGCGTGTCTGGCTGAAATGCGCGACCCCGGCGAGCGCCGTTATCGCTACCCGTTTATCAACTGCACCCACTGCGGGCCGCGGTTTACCATTATCCGCGCCATGCCCTATGACCGTCCGGCCACGTCGATGGCCGCATTTTCCCTTTGCGCACCCTGTGAGACGGAGTACCGCAATCCTGCCGACCGACGTTTTCACGCCCAGCCGGTGGCGTGCCCGGACTGCGGGCCAGCGCTGGAATGGCGTGCGGGCGACGTTGTTGCCACCCGCGAAACGGCACTGCGTGCGGCGGTGGCGATGCTCAAGGACGGCGGTATCGTCGCGGTTAAAGGGCTGGGCGGTTTTCACCTCGTCTGCGACGCGCTCAACCCGCAGGCGATACTGACATTGCGGTCACGCAAGCAGCGTCCATCGAAGCCGCTGGCGGTGATGATCCCGCAGGCGGATAAGCTGCCTGAGTCGATTCAGACGCTGCTGCGCTCACCCGCGGCACCTGTCGTGCTCACGCCAAAAGCCTGGCTGCCGGTGTTCCCCGAGGCAATCGCGCCGGGTCTGGATAGCGTGGGCATCATGCTTCCCGCAAACCCGCTGCAACATTTGCTGATGATGGACTGCCAGCGCCCGCTGGTGATGACCTCCGGCAACCTCAGCGGCAGGCCGCCAGCCATCAGTAATCAACAGGCACTGGATGAACTGGGCAACATTGCGGACGGATTCCTGATGCACAATCGCGATATTCTTCAGCGGATGGACGATTCGGTGATGGATCGGGACGGTGCGATGCTGCGCCGGGCGCGCGGTTTTGTGCCGGATGCCATCACGTTACCTGCGGGTTTTGAGAATATCCCCGCCATGTTATGCACCGGTGCGGAGATGAAAAACACCTTCTGCCTGGTGCGTGGCAGCCAGGCGGTGCTGAGCCAGCATTTTGGCGATCTCGGCGACGAGGGTGTCGAAGCGCAGTGGCGCGGCGCGCTCTCGACGATGCAGGACATCTACGCCTTCCAGCCGGAACGCGTGGTGTGCGACGCCCATCCGGGCTATCACACGCAACAATGGGCGCAAGCGCAGGCGCTGCCGGTCGAAACCGTACTGCACCATCACGCCCACGCGGCGGCGTGCCTGGCGGAAAACGGCTGGCCGCGTGAGGGCGGAGACGTTATCGCCCTCACGCTGGACGGGATCGGCATGGGTGAGAACGGCGCGCTGTGGGGCGGGGAGTGCCTGCGGGTGAACTATCTCGCGTGCGAGCATCTGGGCGGGCTGCCTGCCGTTGCGCTGCCGGGCGGCGATCTCGCGGCGCGGCAGCCGTGGCGCAATTTACTCGCCCACTGTCTGGCATTTGTCCCTGACTGGCAGCAGTATCCGGAAACGCGCGCGGTACAGCGCCAGAACTGGCCTCTGCTGGCGACGGCGATCGGGCGCAGCATCAACGCGCCGCAGGCCTCGTCATGTGGTCGCCTGTTTGATGCGGTCGCCTGCGCGCTTGGTATCGACGCGCAGTCCTGGGAAGGTGAAGCGGCCTGCCGGCTGGAAGCGTTGGCCTCGCAGTGCGCGGGCGTCGACCATCCGGTGACGCTATCTGTCGACAACCTCGCGCTTTTCTGGCGGCAGTGGCTGAACTGGCAGGCTGAGCCGTGCGCGCGCGCATGGGCGTTTCACGATGCGCTGGCAAAAGGGTTGGCAGAACTCGCCGCGTTCCATACCCGACGCTTATCGCTGTCGACAATCTGCCTCAGCGGCGGCGTGGTTCACAACCGTCTGCTGCGCGCGCGCCTGCGTCATTATCTTTCTGACTTTACGCTTCTTTTTCCTTCGCACCTGCCCGCAGGTGACGGAGCGATCTCCTTCGGGCAGGCGGTGGTCGCCGCCGCCCGGTCATGTTCACAAAGGACTTAAAATGTTACGACTCTTACGCAATGAACCTCGCGCCGCGCTTCTGCTGCTGGCTCTGGTAATGGCAAACCTGCTGGCCTGGGGATGGGCATGGCACGCCTTTAGCGGCAGCACGGCGCTGATGGCCGCCAGCCTGCTGGCGTGGTGCTACGGGCTGCGTCACGCGGTGGACGCCGACCACATCGCGGCCATTGATACCGTGACGCGTAAGATGATGCAGCAGGGCAAGCGCCCGTCCGGCGTGGGGGCGTGGTTCTCGCTGGGGCACTCCACCATCGTGGTGCTGGCCTCGATTGCCATCGCCGCTACCGCGACGGCGTTTCAGAAAAACATGGAATGGTTCCACGAAACTGGCAGCCTGATTGGCACGGCGGTGTCGGCGACCTTCCTGCTGGCGATGGCGCTGGTGAACATGGTGATCCTGCGCGGCGTCTGGCGTAGTTTTCAGGCGCTGAAACACGGCAGGCCAGTGCAGGGAGACATCACGCTACCTGCCCAGGGCGGCGTCATGAACTGGCTGTTCGGCAAAACCTTCCGCCTGGTGAATAAAAGCTGGCAGATGTACCTGGTTGGTTTCCTGTTTGGTCTCGGCTTTGACACGGCCACCGAGATTGGCGTGCTGGGGATCTCTGCTGCCAGCGCCTCCAGCGGGATGTCGGTGTGGTCAATCATGATTTTCCCGGCGCTCTTCGCCAGCGGCATGGCGCTGGTGGATACCCTCGACAATCTGCTGATGGTCGGTGCCTACGGCTGGGCGTTTAACAAGCCGCAGCGCAAGCTCTACTACAACATGACCATCACCGGCACCTCCGTGGTGGTGGCGCTGTTTATCGGCGGGCTGGAAGCGCTGGGCCTGCTGATGGACAAATTCGCCCTCAGCGGCGGCGTCTGGGATCTGATTGGTGCGGTAAACGACAATCTGGGCAACGCCGGGTTTGTGGTAGTTGGGCTGTTTGTTGCCTGCTGGCTGATCTCCATGGTCAATTACCGCTGGCGCGGCTACGACGCGCTGGTCGTGCGTTCCTGAACCGGCGGCAGCCAGGCGCGGGTAAAATCAAGCCAGCCGCTGGCGGTCAGCACAATGTCCTGCACGTTTTCGAGGGTGTTAAGACGATAGCGGTAGTGGAACAGCGGCGTGCAGGCGCCGCTTTCCAGCAGGTGCTGAAAGAAAGCGGGCAGGTGTGATTTTAGCGTCTCCTCGCTTTCGCAGTATGTCATCAGCGTCTGCTTTGCTTTTTGCCAGGCTGCCTGCCCTAGCGCGGCGGCCCACGCGGGCTCTTCAGTAAACCATTCTGCCAGCGCAAATACCGGTACTTCACCCGCCAGATAATCCCCCAGCAAGATATCTCCCTGCGCCAGCGCGTCGGGCGCATGCCACGCCTCGCGGTCTTTCCGCTGGATGTTAACGTCACAGCCGCGCTTTTTCAGGCGCGTTTGCAGCATGCTGGCCAGATCGCACAGCCCCGGCGTGTCGTAACAGATCAGAGAAAGGACTGCGGGGAGCGCCACGTCGCAGGCATCCGCAAACGCGGGCGTTGTGATGCCGGGCAGGATCTCCGTGCGGGTATCGACATCCTCCCGGCGGAGGTGCTGCTGGTTAATGTGCTGAATCTCCTGACGCAGCCACGCGGCCAGCGGCTGCGGCAGCCCGGCGTTCAGCATCAGCCAGGCAAACCCGCCGCTGGTGGAGGTGACGGATTCCCGGGCATTGTCGCCTTTACCCACGGTTATCCACGCGGGTTTTTCCGCCTCGCTGAGGGTGCGCCAGAACTCAATCGCGTGCAGCAGCGGGTGCGCGGCAAAGTACCAGGGCTGACGCTCAAGGCGCAGGTAATGCGAGTGGTGATGGGCAATAGCAAAAGGGCCCGCGCCGATATCAGGCTGCTGCGGATGCGGCAGACGACAGGCGTGATGCGCGAGACGATGCGCCAGCATGGCATCGGGCACGTTCAGCGCAATCTCCAGACACCAAGGGGCGACAAGCGACACCGTTTGAACGTGCGTGAGCCCCGCGCTGCGTGCCGGATCGTCCAGCAGCAGCTGCATCGCGCTGAGAATATCTTCGTCGCTGATGGCCTGACCGTTATGCCAGTGCGCGCCGCTTCGCAGGTAAAAGCGCCAGCGAAGCGTGTCTTCGGAGGCATCCCAGTGATGGGCTAAATCCGCTACTGGCTGCGCGTTACCGGATGCATAGCGTGTCAGACCTGCGTGAACCGCGCAGATAATATGCTGTTCGGCGCGGCGACGCTGAAGGGCAGGATGCAGCGAGGTCAGCGGGCGATACCACGGAATGCGCAGCGTCGGCTGGTGCTTAAGCCATTTGCCGCCTAAAAACGGGGTGATGATGTGGTGCAGGCTGGCCGGATCGCCGTCGGCCAGCTGCAGCGCGCTCTGGTAATCGCCTTTTTCCAGGCAGGCGTGCATCAGCGGCGCGCTCAGTTCGCTGGTGGTTGTCAGGCAGTGCAGGGTGGCACGATGCCCGCGCCCCGGCTGCGCATCCCAGCTTAGCCAGCCGCTTTGCGCGAGCTGGCGCAGAAGGGTACGCGCATGACGTTCGCTGCACAGCGCAACCTCCGCGACTTCCGCGATAGTCGTGGACGCTGGCGCTGCGCCGTAGTGCTGATAAAGCCGTTGATAATGACGGATTTTCTGAAGCTGGCGCATAGCGGCATACCGATGAAAAAGGGATGCTGAGAGTGTAGGATTTTTTTGCGGAAGAAAAAGTGCTGGTTTACGTAAAGTGTTCCGGTTTTGCCCGGCGATTACCGCTCATGTTCACTGACCGGCATCATCAGCTCGCGCAGACGCTCAATGCGCGCCTCCGGGCTCAAATAAAGCCAGCGAAATAAAATGTGTTCAGCATGCTTCGCTTCTTTGAAATAACGAGAAAGATAATTGAGTTCTTTATGAAAAGTCGCCATGATTTGTCTCCGGCTGATTAATACCTTTTCAGACTAAGCCGGATGCGAATAATAAAACAGGGTGAGGTTTTTAAGCTGTTCCGCATTTAAGTATTAATGGAAATAATAAATAAGGGATTGATAGCGATGATATACCTGCTTTGCATTTATTTGATGAATAGAATCCGTAAAAAAAAGCCCCGGGACATCGGGGTGATGGATAATTAAATCCAAAGGTTAAGTAAGCGTGGTCGTGCTGTAGGCCGGGTAAGCGAAGCGCCGCCCGGCAAAAAGAGGGTCAGGCAGGTAACAGTTTCAGCAGAGCGAAAGCCTCCTTCATCCGGTCTTCACTGACGACAAAAGCGCGTAGTTGACCCTCATTATCGGCACCGCGTGCGACCATTCCCTGCGGCTCGAGGGTAATTTGCCAGTTCAGATCCTGACGCTGCGTTTCACCGGCAAGATGCAGCGGTAATGCCGGCGTTTTGACTTTAATCAGCATGGCGGGTAATTTCAGCGGCGCGCTGCCGCCGAGCAGGTTTTTCGCCAGATACATCGCGCTTAATTGAATTGGCTGTAAAAAGGGCAGCACCTGACCGTTAATTTCAGCGCAGTCGCCCAGGGCGTAAATATCCGGCTGCGTGGTTTGCAGGTCGCTATTTACCTTCACGCCACGGCCTGTTTCTGCCCCTGCACGATGCGCCAGCGCAATTTCCGGGCGCAGGCCCGTCGCCGCGATAACCACGTCTACGTTAACGCTGCGGCTGCGGTCGAGCGTGGCACGAATGCCGCCTTCGGTTTTGCTCAGGCTGTGCAGCTGCGATTTCAACAGCAGATGGACGCCCATATCGGTCAGGCGATGCTGTAAGCGACTGCTTACTTCTGCGGGCATCAGCGCCGACAGAATGCTCGCCGCGTGGTCAACCAGGGTGACGGATTTGCCCGCCCGGCAGAAATCCATCGCCAGCTCGGTGCCGATCAGCCCGCCGCCGACAATCATCACGCGCTGTGCGTCGCGAAGCCCCGTTTCGCTTGCCTGGTACTCCTGCTGGCTGTTGAGCGTGATCATCAGCTCGCGGCCTTCAATCGGCGGCACGAAGGCAGAGGCACCCGTGGCCAGCACCAGCTTGTCATACTGCCAGGTTTTCTCTTTCGCTTTCACTACGCGAGCACCGGCGTCGATATCGGTGACCCAGGTGTACGGGAACAGACGCAGGTTAAACTGCTCTGCGAACTCCCCCGCCGTCTGGCGGGTGAGGTCTTCGGCGCGCTGATTCTGGCTAATGACGTGGCTTAAATCAGGCTTGTTGTACTCGTCCATGCTGTCGGCGGCAATCACCGTCAGCGGCACGCTGGCATCATGCTTGCGGATGTTTTTCACCAGCTGGCGGGCGGCAAAGCCCGAGCCGATGATGACGATACCGTTGCTCATTTTGCCTCCGTACCCAGTTCGTCAAAGACGTCCTTACCGAGTGAACATTCCGGGCAGAGGAAGTTGTCCGGCACGTCTCGCCACGGCGTGCCCGGGGCAACATCCTGCAGCGGTTCGCCCAGTTCAGGATCGTAAATCCACTGGCAGACGCTGCACTGCATGCGCGGGCCGAGATCGGCGGCTGCCGCGGCGGCACAGGCGCAGGCTTCCTGCTGTTCGGTTGATTTCGCAGCTTGTGGAAGCGGTGCGAGCGCCCACTGGCGGGCAATGTCGCGGCCATGCTGGCGACAGATCTCCAGGGCGTCGATATCCGGACGCCATTTCGCCTTCAGGCTCAGGGACATTTCGAAACCGGCATCCTGCAGACGCGTAGACAGACGGTCTACCGCGCCGCCGCTCCAGCCGTGGGAGCCAAAGGCGCTGGCGCGTTTGTTGCGAAAACGCAGGCCGGTCATCTCTTCCACCAGACCGGCAATTTTCGGCATCATGACGTTGTTCATGGTGGAGGTGCCCACCAGCACGCCCTTAGAGCGGAACACGTTGGTCAACACCTCGTTCTTATCGCTGCGCGCCACGTTGAAGATTTTCACCGCCACGTTCGGGTCCACTTCGTTGATGCCCTGGGCAATGGCGTCCGCCATCATGCGGGTGTTGTTGGACATGGTGTCGTAGAAGATCGTGATGCGGTCTTCCTGATAGTCCGCCGCCCACTTCAGGTACAGCTCGACGATCTGGGTCGGGTTCTCACGCCACACCACGCCGTGGGAGGTGGCAATCATGTCCACCGGCAGGTTAAAGCCGAGGATTTCGGTAATTTTTGGCGTTACCAGGCGGCTGAACGGCGTCAGGATGTTGGCGTAGTAGCGCTGGCACTGCTCGAACAGCTCGGTCTGGTCCACTTCGTCGTTGAACAGGCGCTCGTCGCAGTAGTGCTGGCCGAAGGCATCGTTGCTGAACAGTACCGCGTCGCCGGTCATGTAGGTCATCATGCTGTCCGGCCAGTGCAGCATCGGGGTTTCCACGAAGATCAGCTGTTTGCCGTTGCCGATATCCAGCGCGTCGCCGGTTTTCACGGTGTGGAAGTTCCACTCCGGATGGTGGTGGTGGCCGTTGATCGAGTCGATGGCGTTGGTGGTGCAGTAGATCGGGGTGTTCGGAATGTAAGACATCAGCTCGGTCAGCGCGCCGGCGTGATCTTCTTCCGCATGATTGATGATGATGTAGTCGATGGCGTCCAGGTCGATTTCACTGCGCAGGTTCTGCACGAACTCGCGGCTGAATTTGTGATCGACGGTATCGATCAGCACATTTTTACCTTCCCGGATGAGATAGCTGTTGTAGCTGCTGCCGCGCAGCGTTTTGTACTCCGTCCCGTGGAAATCGCGCACTTCCCAGTCACGTTGACCGACCCAATGAATATTATTTTTAACCAGAATAGACATAGCAACCTCAGCGTAATATCGCATTTTCAAATAAGATGTTTTGCTTATATCAAGTTGCATGCCAACTTTTAATTTATTGATTTTGTTTGATAAAAATTCTTATGATCCGTAATGGGTAGTCATTATGACTATTAAAATTAGTGTCAATATGACAACATGCATTGTCAAAATGACAGCGAGGTCACTATGAGCTTTTCCGTCGACGTGCTGGCGAAGATCGCCATTGAGCTGCAAACCGGTATCGGCCATCAGGACCGCTTTCAGCGGCTGATCTCCACGCTGCGCCACGTGCTGGCGTGTGACGCCTCGGCGCTGCTGCGCTATGAAGGGCGGCAGTTTATTCCGCTGGCTATCGACGGGCTGGCGAAGGACGTGCTCGGACGGCGTTTTACCCTTGAAGGCCATCCGCGTCTGGAAACTATCGCCCGGGCGGGTGACGTGGTGCGCTTCCCGGCAGACAGCGACTTGCCCGACCCGTACGACGGGCTTATTCCCGGACAGGAGAGCCTGAAGGTGCACGCCTGTATCGGCCTGCCGCTGTTTGCCGGGCAAAACCTGATTGGGGCACTGACGCTCGACGGTATGTCGCCGGACCAGTTCGACACCTTTAGCGACGAAGAGCTGCGCCTGATTGCCGCCCTGGCTGCCGGGGCGCTGAACAATGCCCTGCTGATTGAACAGCTGGAGAGCCAGAACATTCTTCCCGGCAGCCCGGCGGCGTTTGAGCAGGTAACGCACACGGAGATGATCGGCCTTTCTCCGGGCATGGCGCAGCTCAAAAAAGAGATTGAGATTGTTGCCGCCTCAGATTTAAACGTGCTGATCTTCGGGGAAACCGGCACCGGTAAGGAGCTGGTGGCGAAGTCCATTCACGAAGCCTCGCCGCGCGCGGTGAACCCGCTGGTGTACCTCAACTGCGCCGCGCTGCCGGAAAGCGTGGCGGAAAGCGAGCTGTTTGGTCACGTTAAAGGGGCGTTTACCGGGGCCATCAGCAACCGCAGCGGCAAGTTCGAAATGGCCGATAACGGCACGCTGTTTCTGGATGAAATTGGCGAGCTGTCGCTGTCGCTGCAGGCCAAGCTGCTGCGCGTGTTGCAGTACGGCGACATCCAGCGCGTGGGGGATGATCGCAGTCACAGAGTGGACGTGCGCGTGCTGGCGGCCACCAACCGCGACCTGCGTGAAGCGGTGCTGGCAGGGCAGTTTCGTGCCGACCTGTTCCATCGCCTGAGCGTGTTCCCGCTAACCGTGCCGCCGCTGCGCGAGCGCGGGGACGACGTGCTGCTGCTGGCGGGCTTTTTCTGCGAGCAGTGTCGTCTCAGGATGGGGCTTTCCCGCGTGGTGCTGAGCCCGGGGGCGAGGTCACATCTGCTGAGTTACGGCTGGCCAGGCAACGTGCGCGAGCTGGAGCATGCGATCCACCGCGCGGTGGTGCTGGCGCGGGCGACGCGCTCGGGTGACGAGGTAGTGATCCACGCACGGCATTTTGCGCTTCAGGATGAAACCGCACCGGCTGTCGCGCAGGCGGCACCAGAGATAGCGAATGAAAATCTGCGTGAAGCCACGGAGGCGTTTCAGCGTCAGATGATTACCCGCGCGCTGGAGCAGAATAACCGCAGCTGGGCGGCGTGCGCGCGGGCGCTGGAGATGGACGTCGCCAACCTGCACAGGCTGGCGAAGCGTCTGGGACTGAAGGGCTAGATAATTCCGGCCTGGTAGAAATCCTGCAGGTTGATAGCACCGCACAGCCTGCCGGTGTCATCCACCACCGGCGCGGCGGTGATTTTGCGCTTCATCAGCACCTCTTTGGCTTCAATGGCGCGGCTCTCGGCGTTGAGCGTCAGCCCGCCTTTGGTCATGGCGTCCGACACTTTTGTTTCCAGCCTGCCGCCGCCTACCAGCCAGCGGCGCAGGTCGCCGTCGGTGAACACGCCCTTGACGCTCCCGCTGTCATCGCAGACCGCAACCAGCCCCAGACCGGTGCGGCTGAGCTCCAGCATCGCGTCCATGACGCTGGTATCGAGTTTGACCTGCGGAATGGCATCGTCGGTGCGCATCAGGTGGTGAACCTTGTTGAGCAGGCGTGCGCCGAGCGCACCTGCCGGATGCGAACGGGCGAAATCTTCTTCGTTAAAGCCGCGCGCCTGCATCACCGCCATGGCCAGCGCGTCGCCCATCATCAGGGTGTTAACGGTGCTGGAGGTCGGGGCGAGGTGCATCGGACAGGCTTCACGCTCAACGGAAATATCCAGCGTCGCTTTGGCGGCCAGCGCCAGCGGCGAGCGGGATTTTCCGGTCATCGCCAGCAGGGCGACCGATTTTTCCTGCAGGCGTGGAATAATCAGGTCCAGCTCTTTTGCCGAACCGGAGTAGGAGATAAACAGCATCACGTCGCGGCTTTCAATCATCCCGAGATCGCCATGCAGCGCTTCTGCCGGATGCACAAAGAACGCCGGGGTGCCGGTGCTGGCGAGCGTCGCGGCAATCTTTTTGCCGATATGGCCAGATTTACCGATGCCCGCCACGATCACTTTGCCTTCGCAGTGGATAATGGTGTTGGCGGCGCGGACAAAATCCTCGCCCAGACGTTCCGGCAGGCGGCTGGCTTCCTGCAGTTCCAGCATCAGCGTCTGGCGGCCCGTTTCTAACAGAAAATCACTCATCTCTTTCTCCGGTTACGATCACGTCGATTCCTTTCTCTTCCAGCGCTTTCTTGAACGCCGGGTCGATACCCGCGTCGGTAATTAGCTTATCAACGCTTTCAAGGCTACAGACAATGTTGGGGCTTTTGCGGCCAAACTTCGACGAGTCTGCCATCAAAATCACTTCCCGCGCGGCGTTGCACATCGCTTTACTGACGCTGAACACCTCGTTGAACGTCGTAACGCCCGCGTTCAGGTCGATGCCGTCGGTGCCCATAAAGAGTTTATCAAAGCTGAAGTGGTCGAAGGCATTCTCCGCCAGCTGGCCGTGAAACGACGCCGATTTTTTGCGGAAGGTGCCGCCGGGCATCAGGATGGTCTGCTCGCTGTCGAACTCCGACAGGGCGTTGACGATGTGCAGGCTGTTGGTCATCACCGTGATGTTGTTAAAGCGGCTGAGCAGCGGGATCATCTGCAGGACGGTACTGCCTGCATCCAGAATGATGGAATCACCGTCCTGGATAAATTTTACGGCAGCTTCGGCAATTAGCGCTTTCTGGTGGGTATTGATCAGCGTTTTGTGATCGATAGGCGGGTCCGCTTCGTCCTTATTGAGTACCACGCCGCCGTAGGTTCGAATGACGGCGCCAGAGTTTTCGAGCAATACCAGATCCTTGCGTATTGTCGTGCCGGTGGTGTCAAAGTAGTGGGCCAGATCCTCTACCGAACATTTTCCCTGCTTTTGCAGATGTTCGAGAATGGCCGCCTGCCGCTGACGAGGTTTCATAGGCGCTTCGTTCCTTAGGTTGCGAAATGATAATTTCGCAAGTCTATATCTTTCACAACGAAATTATCCATGTTTCAGATTAAGCGCTAATGATAGTGCATTCTGACAGAGTGGATCATGGGGAAAGATCACATCAGGCCGTAATTCCTGCAGCGAAATGCCGTTGATTGCCTGGATTTTCACCGGCCGGGCGAATACGGTCATGCCGCGCATGATCAGGGAATCGCACACCTGGTCGTGCTCGTCCAGCGCAACGGCGACGACTACGCGCGGTTTGAAGCGTCCGCCGGAACGTCCGACGCCCACTCGACCCTTCTGACACAGGGCATCAAACGCGCGGTTAAACTGGTGGATCTGCCAGCCGCCAAACGCCATCTGGCACAGCCAGGCGAGGGCGGCGACGGTGATGAGTGCGGTTACCATATTTCACTCCTTACATGCCGGGTGGCGGCTGCGCCTTACCCGGCCTAGGGGTATTGTAGCCCCGGTAAGCGCAGCGCCACCGGGGAATGAACTCAGAACATGACCTGCCCACCGGTCACGTTGATCGACTGCCCGGTGCAGTACGAGGCTTTTGGGCTGGCGTAAAACAGCAGCATGTTCAGCACGTCCTGATAGTCGCACCCGCGCTTCAGCGGCACTTTATCGATGTAGTACTGCTCCACTTCCTCAGCCTTGATGCCGAGCTTGGTGGCGTACTGCGGCAGCAGGGACTGGAACATCGGCGATTTCAGCAGATTGCCCAGCATCAGCGAGTGAACGGTAATGCCGTACTCGGCCAGATCCAGCGCCAGAGACTGCGTCAGCCCCACGCCGCCAAACTTCGCCGCGCTGTAGCCGGAGTTATGCTTGCTGCCCACTTTCCCTGATTTTGAGTTGATCTGAATGATGCGCCCCTGAATGCCGTCGCGGATCATCAGACGGGAAAACTCGCGGGCGCAGAGGAAATAGCCCACCAGATTCACCTGCAGCGAACGGTCAAAATCCCCCAGCTCGACATCGCCGATAAAGGCCGCTTTCGCAATTCCCGCGCTGTAGACCAGCAGATCGGTACGTCCAAAAATCTCGTCCACGCCGCGGGCCAGCGCCATCACGCTCTGCTCGCTGGTGGCGTCGGCACCAAACCCGTACGCCATCCCTTCGCCAAACTCGGTATTGATGGTGTCCGCCACGCGGGCGGCTTTTTCACTCTGAATGTCCACTACCGCCACGCGGTAACCCTCTGCGGCAAGCCCACGGCAGAGGAACTCGCCTAAGGTTTGTCCTCCACCAATGACAACGGCAACCTGACTCATGTGATTCTCCTTAAATTACGCAACAAATTTTAACGTGCAGCCTGGGGTGACAGCCTGCGGAACCGGGCCCGCCACGTGAACCGTGCCGGGATATTCGGCCTGCGGCTGGCCGTCGAAACGCAGGGTGATGTGACCCAGCTCGCGCAGGTTTTGCTCGGCCACGTCGCCAACGGCGGTGACGGAATAGCGCACCTCGCCCAGCTCCAGCTGACTTCCTGCCTTCAGCTCACCGTTCAGCTCGCCGTGGCAGTGGATAAAACAAAACTCTTCGATATCTGCCGGGGCGCCTTCGCGGAAGGTGATCAGCATCTGGTCGCTTAAGGCATCGGCCGCGCTCTGGCCGATGCGGGTAATGGTGGTCTGGTAAATCACGGTCATCGCAGGAACCTCTTATTGATAAATAAAGCCGGAGACAAACCAGGCAATCAGCACCGTCGGCGCGCCCGTCAGGAAGCGGCTCACCAGTACGGACGGGACGCCCACGCGCACGGTGTCCTGGCGCGCTTCGGCCAGAGACAGCCCAACGGGGATAAAGTCGCACGCCGCCTGGGCGTTAATGGCAAACAGAGCGGGCAGGGCGAGGTGCGGGGGAATGTTGCCCAGGCCAATCTGCACGCCAATCAGCACGCCGATGACCTGGGCAATCACCGCGCCCGGGCCGAGGAACGGCGACAGCAGCGGGAAGGAGCAGATCAGCGCCAGCGTGACCAGCCCGAGCGGGTGGCTGGCGAGCGGAGCGAGGCCGTGGGCAATCCAGTCGCCCAGGCCGGACGCCATGATGATGCCGATCAGCGCCGAGACGAACGCCATAAAGGGCAGGATGGTTTTCAGTACCGTGTCGATGGTATCGCGCCCGGACTGGAACAGTACCGCCACGGCGGAACCCATGCCCATCCCGACCTTCGCCAGCAGGCCGTCGCTCTGCTCGGTGATTTTCTTGCTGGTGTCGTACTCGCGCGGGGCCGCTTTTTGCGGTGCAGGCGTCCCATTCACCAGCGTGATGTTGTCCTCCTTCACGCCTGAGACGTAAATGTCCTCAAGGATGTACTGCGCCAGCGGGCCGGATTTTCCGGTGGAGTGAATATTCACCGTTGGAATGCGGCGCTTCGGATAGATACCGCAGCGCAGCGTGCCGCCGCAGTCGATCACCGCCACACCGATTTCCGCCTCCGGCGGTTCGCCTTCCTTAAAGCCGTCGACCGCTTCCCAGCCGGTCAGCTCGCGCAGCCTGTCAACGATCGCCGGGCGCGTGCCCGCGGTGATGTAAACGATCTTTTTGCCTTCGGTGGCGTCGAACTCCAGCGGGCCGCCCCAGCCGCCCGTGCCTTTCTCAATGCGGATCCGGTTCATGCTGTGGCTCCTGAGAGATGGACTTTCTGTTCAAGCTGGATGCCCATTTTTTTCTCAAAAATGGCGGTGGTGAGGTCCGTCACCCAGCCGCGGAAGAAGTTGGTGACCAGGCCGACCAGCAGATAGCTCACCGCCAGCGGGCCGAGCGGCAGGCCAAGAGTGGTGAGACCGCTGGCGATCCCGAGATAAACAAACAGCTCTCCGGGGTTAATGTGCGGGAACAGGCCGTTCATGGAGTGGCAGCTGTAGGAGGCGGCGGCGTAATAGCTCGGCTTGTATTTTTCCGGCATGAAGCGACCGAGGCTTAAGGTCATCGGGTTACAGAACACGAAGGTGCCGATGAAGGGCAAAACCAGGTAGCGGGACAGTGGGTTCCCGGCGCAGCGCTGGGCGAAGCGTTCGATGCGCTGCTGGCCGATAAAGTTAATCAGCGCGTTCATGATCACCAGCAGGCTGATCAGCAGGGGCAGGATCCCGGTCACCATACCGGTGAACACTTCTCCGCCTTTCTGAAACAGCCCGATGAACCACTCGGCGCCGTGGGTGATGGTTTCTATCATTCTTCTCTCCTGTGGGGCTTTTTTGTTTTTGTCTGACAGGCTAATAATAATCACTTTGAAAGGTTTTAAAGTGTTAATTAGATCTCACAATGAAAGAAAAATGGATTATTTTGAAAGTTTATTGATGGGGTCAATGGTTTTCGGTGGAAAAAAGCGCGGATTTGCGTTGGGGGAGTGCGTACCGCTTCCTTGAGGTGTTGCGGATGCTTTACCATACTGGGTTCTTATCGAACCCGTTAAATGGATGTCTCATGTTCAAGCGTCGTTATGCAGCGCTGTTGCCTGCGCTTATTCTGCTGTCTGCCTGTAGTAGCAAACCTAAGACCGAAGCCGTTCAGCAAACGGCGGGTGCGCCTTCGGGAGGATTCCTGCTGGAGCCGCAGCACAATATGATGCAGATGGGCGGCGACTTCGCCAATAACCCGGCGGCCGAACAGTTCATCGATAAAATGGTGAGCAAACACGGCTTTGACAGACAGCAACTGCACGAAATTTTGTCTCAGGCCAAGCGTCTGGACTACGTGCTGCGCCTGATGGACAGGCAGGCACCGACGGCTCAGGTGCCGAGCGGGCCGAATGGCGCGTGGCTGCGCTATCGCAAACAGTTTATTACCCCGGACAACGTGCAAAACGGCGTGGTGTTCTGGAATCAGTATGAAGATGCGCTTAACCGCGCGTGGCAGGTGTACGGCGTACCACCTGAAATCATCGTCGGGATTATCGGCGTGGAAACCCGCTGGGGCCGCGTGATGGGTAAAACCCGCATTCTCGACGCGCTGGCGACGCTCTCCTTTAACTACCCGCGCCGCGCGGAGTACTTCTCTTCCGAGCTGGAAACCTTCCTGCTGATGGCGCGCAGCGAACAGGACGACCCGCTGGATCTGAAAGGGTCGTTTGCCGGTGCGATGGGCTACGGTCAGTTTATGCCGTCTTCCTATAAGCAATATGCCGTCGACTTTAACGGTGATGGTCACATCAACCTGTGGGATCCGGTGGATGCCATCGGCAGCGTGGCGAACTACTTCAAAGCGCACGGCTGGACGCCGGGTGGGCAAGTTGCGGTGCAGGCAAACGGCGAGGCGTTTGGTCTGGAAAACGGCTTCAAAACCAAATACAGCGTTGCACAGCTGACGGCGGCAGGCTTAACGCCAACGCAGCCGCTGGGCAATGTCGATCAGGTGAGCCTGCTGCGTCTGGACGTGGGAACCGGGTATCAGTACTGGTACGGCATGCCGAACTTCTACACCATCACCCGTTATAACCACAGCACCCACTACGCAATGGCGGTGTGGCAGCTGGGGCTGGCGGTGTCTCAGGCCCGCGTCCCGGCGGCGTCACCGTTTAGTCAGTAAGTCATTCTGACGGGTAGGCCGGGTAAGGCAACGCCGCCACCCGGCATGGCTGCATGCACGGTGCGGCCTGATGCCCTCTCCCACGGGAGAGGGGAATTTTGCAGAAACATTTCGCCACACTCCCTTTCCAACCCCGCCATTTACATCTTAACCGCCTTTCATTATTGTTATGTTATAACATTAATTTCGGTGTCAACATGTCAACGTCTCTTTTTTCTCTCTCCGCTCTGGTTCGGCTGTTGCTGGCGCTGGTGCTTGTTGTCTTTATCGGGCTGGCCGTGCGCTGGGCGGTGGCATTGCCATGATCGTGATGAACGAGCTGGTCGCGGGCTATGACTGCCAGCCCGTTACGCGTCTTCTTTCGGGGGTGATCGAACGGGGGAGCATGACCGCCATTATCGGCGCTAACGGCTGCGGGAAATCGACGCTGCTGAAAACGCTGGCGGGGTTTATTCCTCCTGTCAGCGGCGGCTTCCGCTGGCAGGGTAAGCGCCCGGTAATCGGCTGGCTGGCACAGCGTCACGCGCTGGAGGCACAGTTTCCGCTGACCGTACAGGACGTGGTAAGCATGGGCTGCTGGCCGCGCATATCGCTTTTTTCCGGTTTTCGTCGCGAGACGCGGTTGCGGATTGCCAGCGCGCTTGAGCGCGTCGGGCTGGGATCCATGGCGTTATCCACCATCGATGAACTCTCCGGCGGACAGTTTCAGCGCATGCTGTTTGCACGTGTCCTGGTGCAGCAGGCGCCGCTGGTGATGCTGGATGAGCCCTTTACCGGGGTCGATGAAGCCACCTGCAACGTGCTGATGGACCTGATGCTGGAGATGTATATGCAGGGGCAAACGCTGCTCGCGGTTTTACACGACAGCGAGCGCGTGTCACGCCACTTCCCGCAAACCCTACGGCTGGATGCTGACGTTCCCCAGTGGAAAACCGAACGGGTGAGGGTGGCATGATCTGGCATACATTTTTCCAGCCGTTTATCGAATACGGGTTTATGCGCCGCGCGCTGGTGGTTTGCCTGGCGCTCTCCGTCAGCACCACCGCGCTCGGCGTGTTTCTTCAGCTGCGTCGGATGAGCCTGATGGGGGATGCGCTTTCTCACGCCATTTTGCCGGGTGTCGCCGTGGGGTATTTGCTCAGCGGAATGTCGCTGCTGGCGATGAGTATTGGCGGTTTTATCGCGGGAATTACCGTGGCGCTGGTGGCCGGTCTGGTCAGCCGCCGCACGCCGCTCAAAGAAGATGCCAGCTTTGCCGGTTTCTATCTTGGCTCGCTGGCGCTGGGCGTCACGCTGGTCTCGCTGCGCGGCTCGAATGTCGATCTGCTGCATCTGCTGTTTGGCTCCATTCTTGCGGTGGACAACGACGCCGCGCTGTTCGTCACCGGCGTGTGCATCGTCACGCTTATCACGCTGGCGATTTTCTATCGCGGGCTGGTGACAGAGGCCTTTGATACCGCCTGGCTGCAGGTGAATGCTCGCGGGTTACCTGGCTTATTGCATGGACTGTTTCTGGCGCTGCTGGTGCTTAATCTGGTGGCCGGATTTCAGGTGCTTGGCACGCTAATGGCCGTCGGGCTGATGATGCTTCCCGCAGTGGCTGCTCGCTGCTGGGTACGCACGTTACCGGGGTTGTTATTGATGGCGGGCATCAGCGGTATTTTCTGTGCGTGGCTCGGGCTCAGCCTCTCCTGGGCGGCGAGTTTGCCTGCGGGGCCATCCATCGTGCTCACCGCCAGCGCGCTGTTCTTTATCTCTGTTTTATTTGGTACGCGCAGCAGGCTGGCTGGCAGCCTGCGGGCGCTTTTTTAACGCAAGGGGAAATGATGAAACGTACAGGGTTAGCTGTGGCGCTCGCGCTGGGGATGATGTCGCACGGTGTGATGGCGAAAACGCTCAACGTGGTGACCAGTTTTTCAATATTGGGTGACATGGCTCAGGAAGTGGGAGGCGACCACGTGAAAGTGACGACGCTGGTAGGGCCGGACGGCGACCCGCATACCTTCGAACCGTCACCGAAAGACAGCGCGGCGCTGAATAAGGCCGATGTGGTGGTGGTTAACGGTCTGGGGCTGGAGGGCTGGCTCGACCGGCTGGTGAAGGCCTCAGGATTTAAAGGCCAACTGGTGGTGGCGTCGACCGGAGTGAAAACCCACACGCTTGAGGAAGAAGGCAAAACCGTGACCGATCCGCACGCGTGGAACAGCGCGGCGAACGGGGCGCTGTATGCACAAAATATTCTGGACGGGCTGGTGAAAGCTGACCCGGAAGATAAAGCTGCGCTGGAAGCTTCCGGAAAAACGTATGTCGCACAGCTTAACCAGCTGGATAGCTGGACCAAAACGCGTTTTAGCGCGATCCCGAAGGATAAGCGCAAGGTGCTGACCAGCCATGATGCGTTCGGCTATTTCAGCCGCGCCTACGGCGTAACGTTTATGGCCCCGCAGGGGCTGTCGTCAGAGAGCGAGGCCAGTGCGGCGCAGGTGGCTGAGATCATTAATCAGATTAAAGCCGACGGCGTAAAAACCTGGTTTATGGAAAACCAGCTTGACCCGCGACTGGTGAAACAGATTGCCAGCGCCACGGGTGCGCAGCCGGGCGGCGAACTCTACCCGGAAGCACTGTCGTCAAAAGGCGGCGTAGCAGACACCTACGTTAAGGCGTTTCGTCACAATGTCGATACGATTGCGAACAGCATGAAATAACATGCCCAGAGCCGGTGCGCCTGCATCGGCTTTTTTTTGAAGCTCCCTCGTAAAACCGCAAGCGCATCCCCATATCTAACGAGAAAGTGCTATCTTGTGCAGCACGTTTTTCCGAAGCCTGGAGCGAGAATGACTGACCATGAATTGATGCAGCTTAGCGAAGTGGTAGGGTTGGCGCTTAAACAGCGTGGTGCGACCCTCACAACGGCAGAGTCCTGTACTGGCGGTTGGGTTGCCAAAGTGATTACCGACATTGCCGGGAGTTCCGCCTGGTTTGAACGCGGTTTTGTGACCTACAGTAACGAAGCTAAAGCACAGATGATTGGCGTGCGTGAATCGACACTCGAACAGCATGGCGCGGTGAGCGAACCGGTGGTGATTGAGATGGCCATTGGCGCGCTGAAAGAGGCGCGGGCAGATTACTCGATTTCCATAAGCGGCATCGCAGGCCCGGACGGCGGCAGCGACGTGAAGCCTGTCGGCACCGTCTGGTTTGGTTTTGCCACCGCCAAAGGCGAGGGGATCACCCGCCGGGAGTGCTTCAGCGGCGACCGCGAAAGCGTACGTCGCCAGGCAACGGAATACGCATTGAAAACGCTCTGGCAACAATTTCTACAAAATACTTGATACTGTATGACCATACAGTATAATTGCACCAACAGAACAGAAATCCACGGTGAAGCGCAGTCGCTTCTCCCGGCATGACAGGAGTAATAATGGCTATCGACGAGAACAAACAGAAAGCGTTGGCGGCAGCACTGGGCCAGATCGAAAAGCAATTCGGTAAAGGCTCCATCATGCGCCTGGGTGAAGACCGTTCCATGGACGTGGAAACTATCTCCACCGGTTCGCTTTCTCTGGATATCGCACTGGGCGCTGGCGGTTTGCCGATGGGCCGTATCGTAGAAATCTACGGACCGGAATCCTCGGGTAAAACCACCCTGACCCTGCAGGTTGTTGCAGCGGCGCAGCGCGAAGGTAAAACCTGTGCGTTTATCGATGCTGAGCACGCGCTGGACCCTGTCTATGCCCGTAAACTGGGTGTTGATATCGACAACCTGCTGTGTTCCCAGCCGGATACCGGCGAGCAGGCACTGGAAATTTGTGACGCGCTGGCGCGTTCTGGTGCGGTTGACGTGATCATCGTCGACTCCGTTGCGGCACTGACGCCAAAAGCGGAAATCGAAGGTGAAATCGGTGACTCTCACATGGGCCTCGCAGCACGTATGATGAGCCAGGCGATGCGTAAGCTGGCCGGTAACCTGAAGCAGTCCAACACGCTGCTGATCTTCATCAACCAGATCCGTATGAAAATTGGTGTGATGTTTGGTAACCCGGAAACCACTACCGGTGGTAACGCCCTGAAATTCTACGCCTCTGTCCGTCTGGATATCCGCCGTATCGGCGCGGTGAAAGAGGGCGAGAACGTGGTCGGTAGCGAAACCCGCGTGAAGGTTGTGAAGAATAAAATCGCCGCGCCGTTTAAACAGGCTGAGTTCCAGATCCTCTACGGCGAAGGCATCAACTTCCACGGCGAGCTGGTTGACCTGGGCGTGAAAGAAAAGCTGATTGAAAAAGCGGGCGCATGGTACAGCTACAACGGTGACAAGATTGGTCAGGGTAAAGCGAATGCGATCTCCTGGCTGAAAGAGAACCCGGCTGCAGCGAAAGAGATTGAGAAGAAGGTGCGTGAGCTTCTGCTGAATAACCAGGACTCCAAACCTGATTTCGTGGTGGACGCCGCGGATGCTGAAGAAACCAACGAAGACTTTTAAGTTTCTCGTGTAAAGATGAAGGGCTGCTGATGCGGCCCTTTTTGCATTTCTGAATCTGCAGGTTTTTTATGAGTGAATCCACATCACGTCGACCCGCGTATGCACGCTTACTGGACCGCGCGGTGCGCATCCTTGCCGTGCGTGACCACAGCGAACAAGAGCTACGGCGAAAACTGTCAGCACCCGTGATGAGCAAAAACGGACCGGAAGAGATTGATGCTTCAGCAGAAGATTATGACCGCGTGATCGCCTGGTGCTATGAGCATCACTATCTTGACGACGAGCGCTTTGCTTCACGCTTTCTCGCCAGCCGTGGCCGCAAAGGATACGGGCCCGCGCGCATTCGGCAGGAGCTGAACCAGAAAGGGGTTGCCCGTGAATCGATTGAAAAAGCGATGCGCGAATGCGATACCGACTGGTGCGAGTTGGCAAAAGAACAGGCGATTCGGAAATACGGCGAACCGCTGCCGCGTGAATTTTCAGAAAAAGTCAAAATCCAACGCTTTTTGCTCTACCGCGGCTTTCTGATGGAAGATATTCAGGATATCTGGCGTAATTTTGCCGATTGAACGCATGCGGGATTTTACTTCCCACCCAAGAAAACTTATCTTATTCCCACTTTTTCCAGTAGCTGGTCTGTCCAACGGTTTACCGATACAGACCTGCTGCGACATTTCGTTAGCTTGATTTCAGGATAATTATGAGCAAGAGCACCGCTGAGATCCGTCAGGCGTTTCTCGACTTTTTCCATAGTAAGGGACACCAGGTTGTTGCCAGCAGCTCCCTGGTACCGAACAATGATCCGACTCTGCTGTTTACCAACGCCGGGATGAACCAGTTCAAGGATGTTTTCCTTGGTCTCGACAAGCGTAATTATTCCCGCGCCACAACCTCACAGCGTTGCGTGCGTGCGGGCGGTAAACACAACGACCTGGAAAACGTCGGTTACACCGCGCGTCACCATACTTTCTTCGAAATGCTGGGTAACTTCAGCTTCGGCGACTACTTCAAACACGATGCTATCCAGTACGCATGGGAACTGCTGACCGGTGAAAACTGGTTCAACCTGCCGAAAGAACGTCTGTGGGTTACCGTTTACGAAACCGATGACGAAGCGTTCGAAATCTGGGAAAAAGAAGTCGGTATCCCGCGCGAACGTATTATTCGCATCGGCGATAATAAAGGCGCACCTTATGCGTCTGACAACTTCTGGCAGATGGGTGATACCGGTCCTTGCGGTCCGTGCACCGAGATCTTCTACGACCACGGCGACCACATCTGGGGCGGCCCTCCGGGAAGCGCTGAAGAAGATGGCGACCGCTACATTGAGATCTGGAACATCGTCTTCATGCAGTTCAACCGTCAGGCTGACGGTACCATGGAGCCGCTGCCGAAGCCGTCCGTTGATACCGGTATGGGTCTGGAACGTATTGCCGCAGTGCTGCAGCACGTTAACTCCAACTATGACATCGACCTGTTCAGCACGCTGATCAAGTCCGTCGCGGAAGTGACCGGTGCGACCGACCTCAGCAACAAATCGCTGCGCGTTATCGCAGACCACATTCGTTCCTGCGCGTTCCTGATTGCCGATGGCGTTATCCCGTCGAATGAAAACCGTGGCTACGTGCTGCGTCGTATCATTCGTCGTGCCATTCGTCACGGCAACATGCTGGGCGCGAAGGACACCTTCTTCTATAAACTCGTTGGGCCACTGATTGGCGTGATGGGGGCTGCCGGTGATGAGCTGAAACGCCAGCAGGCGCAGGTCGAACAGGTCCTGAAAACCGAAGAAGAGCAGTTTGCGCGTACGCTTGAGCGCGGTCTGGCGCTGCTGGACGAAGAGCTGGCGAAGCTTAAAGGCGACACGCTGGATGGCGAAACCGCTTTCCGCCTGTACGACACCTACGGCTTCCCTGTTGACCTGACGGCAGACGTCTGCCGCGAGCGCAACATCAAAGTTGACGAAGCGGGCTTCGAAACCGCGATGGAAGAACAGCGTCGTCGTGCGCGTGAATCCAGCGGTTTCGGCGCAGACTATAACGCGATGATCCGCGTTGATAGCGCATCAGAATTCAAAGGCTATGAAGCACTGGAACTGACCGGCAAAGTGACCGCCCTGTTTGTTGACGGTAAAGCCGTGGACAGCATCAGCGCGGGTCAGGATGCGGTTGTGATTCTGGACAAAACGCCGTTCTACGCGGAATCCGGCGGCCAGGTTGGCGATAAGGGCGAGCTGAAAGGCAACGGCTTTAGCTTCAGCGTTAGCGACACCCAGAAATACGGTCAGGCGATTGGTCACCAGGGCAAACTGGTTTCCGGTTCTCTGAAAGTGGGCGAGGGCGTACAGGCTAACGTTGATGAAGCACGCCGCGCGCGCATTCGTCTGAACCACTCTGCAACCCACCTGATGCACGCTGCCCTGCGCGACGTGCTGGGTACCCACGTTGCACAGAAAGGTTCTCTGGTTAACGACAAAGTGCTGCGTTTCGACTTCTCGCATTTTGAAGCGATGAAACCGTCTGAAATCCGCGCGGTGGAAGATCTGGTGAACGCGCAGATCCGTCGCAACCTGCCAATCGAGACCCACATCATGGAGCTCGAGGACGCGAAGAAAAAAGGTGCGATGGCGCTGTTTGGCGAGAAATATGACGACCATGTTCGCGTGCTGAGCATGGGCGACTTCTCTACCGAGCTGTGTGGCGGTACGCACGCATCGCGCACCGGCGACATCGGCCTGTTCCGCATTGTTTCCGAATCAGGTACGGCGGCAGGTGTGCGTCGTATTGAAGCGGTGACCGGTGAAGGCGCAATCGCCAGCCTGCATGCGCAGAGCGATCAGTTGCACGACATCGCGCAGCTGCTGAAAGGCGATAGCCAGAACCTGGGCGAGAAAGTGCGCGTTGCGCTGGATCGCACGCGTCAGCTGGAAAAAGAGCTGCAGCAGCTGAAAGAGCAGGCTGCGGCGCAGGAGAGTGCAAACCTCTCCAGCAAGGCTGTAGACATTAAGGGCGTCAAACTGCTGGTCAGCGATCTGGCGGGCGTTGAGCCTAAGATGCTGCGCACTATGGTCGACGATCTCAAGAACCAGCTTGGTTCTACCGTTATCGTGCTGGCGACAGTGGCAGAAGGTAAGGTTTCTCTGATTGCGGGCGTCTCTAAGGATGTGACCGACCGCGTCAAAGCAGGGGAGCTGATTGGTATGGTCGCCCAGCAGGTGGGTGGCAAAGGTGGCGGTCGTCCGGACATGGCGCAAGCCGGTGGTACGGATGCGGCGGCACTTCCTGCGGCATTGGCCAGCGTTGAAAGCTGGGTAAGCGCGAAACTGTAATAACTACAAAGCACAAGCAGACGCCATAGCGGTAACGTTATGGCGTCTTGTTCACTGCGCTATCGATAACGATAAAGTCAGGTTGAGTTTGTGTATATCGGCTAAACTTACGTTTAACAGAATGTGATGCCGTGACTGCTTACACTTTACGTGTTTGTCATCGCTTACTTTTTGGCGTTATATGATGGATAATGCCGGGATACAAGAGACCCGACTCTTTTAATCTTTCAAGGAGCAAAGAATGCTGATTCTGACTCGTCGAGTTGGTGAGACCCTCATGATTGGGGATGAGGTCACCGTGACAGTTTTAGGGGTAAAGGGTAACCAGGTACGTATTGGTGTTAACGCTCCTAAAGAAGTATCTGTCCACCGTGAAGAGATCTACCAGCGTATCCAGGCTGAAAAATCCCAGCAGTCCAGTTACTGATATTGTCGCGTCTCGCTGTCGGGCGAGACGCAACCCTCCTGCCATTTTTCCTGCATAAAGTTACCGTTCTATTTCAATCGCTCTGTTTTTAACCACTCCTTCACTCTTATCTCGCCCTGACTGCGTGTTTCTCACAAGAGTTTTCTGTGAAGATGTCTGCAAAATCCGCTTATAAAACACCCTCTTTGCGGCTTTTACATGCGAATTGCGTGCGATTTGTGCAAACGATAAAAGGTTGTGGAAAATTGTTTGACTTATAAGTCCCAGAAAGTAATATATGCGCCACGCAGCGACGAGAAGCTCTTAACGAGTTGCTCGAAGCACTCGAAAGAGGCGTTGTGTGGTGAGGTGGCCGAGAGGCTGAAGGCGCTCCCCTGCTAAGGGAGTATGCGGTCAAAAGCTGCATCCGGGGTTCGAATCCCCGCCTCACCGCCATTTTGCATCCGTAGCTCAGCTGGATAGAGTACTCGGCTACGAACCGAGCGGTCGGAGGTTCGAATCCTCCCGGATGCACCATCTATTACTTCATATTGCTTTAGAAGTGATATGAATATCGAGCAGTACAGTAGTAAATCCCGATGCATCCGTAGCTCAGCTGGATAGAGTACTCGGCTACGAACCGAGCGGTCGGAGGTTCGAATCCTCCCGGATGCACCATTTACTATTTCTGAAAGCAGTTCCCTGATGCATCCGTAGCTCAGCTGGATAGAGTACTCGGCTACGAACCGAGCGGTCGGAGGTTCGAATCCTCCCGGATGCACCATTTACTGTTTCTAAAAGCATTTCCCGATGCATCCGTAGCTCAGCTGGATAGAGTACTCGGCTACGAACCGAGCGGTCGGAGGTTCGAATCCTCCCGGATGCACCATCTTCCCTTTCTTTGTTTATTCCTTCGACGTTCTGTCAGCAATCACACTCTCAATCAGCGACAAAAACCACCATTTACGATAAAGTAATGCTTTGTTAATCGGTTAGCGAGAGCACGATGTACGCACAGTATGACGGTTTGATCTTCGATATGGATGGCACTCTCCTGGATACCGAACCTACGCATCGTAAAGCCTGGACTGACGTTCTGGGCCGCTACGGTATGCGTTTCGACCTTCAGGCGATGATTGCCCTCAACGGATCCCCCACCTGGCGTATTGCGCAGGCCGTGATTGAACTGAATCAGGCCGATCTCGACCCGCACCTGCTCGCACGTGAAAAAACCGATGCGGTCAAAGCCATGCTTTTAGATACCGTACGCCCTCTGCCGCTGATTGACGTGGTAAAAGAGTGGCACGGGCGTCGCCCGATGTCGGTAGGAACAGGCAGCGAAAGTGCGATTGCTGAAGCATTACTCAACCATCTTGGCCTTCGCCACTATTTTTCTGCCGTAGTTGCCGCCGATCATGTTAAACATCACAAGCCCGCACCGGACACCTTCCTGCTCTGTGCAGAGTTAATGGGCGTCCCGGCGGCAAAATGCGTTGTGTTTGAAGATGCCGATTTCGGTATCCAGGCCGCGCGTGATGCCGGAATGGACGCGGTGGATGTGCGCTTACTGTGAGTGACGCGCTGTCACTCGCCTCATTATTCGCCAGCAGTTTTTTAAGCGCCACGCTGTTACCGGGAAATTCGGAAGTGGTACTGGTGGCGATGCTGTTGTCCGGCGTGAGTCAGCCCTGGTTGCTCGTATTAATAGCAACAATGGGTAATAGCCTTGGGGGGCTGACTAACGTTATTCTTGGGCGTTTCTTTCCGCTGCGCGAAAAGTCGCGCTGGCAGGAAAAGGCAGTCGGCTGGCTAAAACGCTATGGCGCTGCCACGCTGTTATTAAGCTGGATGCCTGTAATAGGCGATTTACTGTGTCTGCTGGCGGGATGGATGCGCATCTCCTGGGGACCGGTGCTCTTTTTTTTGTGCCTTGGCAAGGCGTTGCGCTATGTTCTCGTGGCGTGGGCAACACTACAGGGTATGACGTGGTGGCACTAATTGGTGGAATGAATACGCGACCTTCAATCGTCAACCATTACAATTATGCTGAGTAACATTACTTTGACAGGCGGGAGGTCAATTTGATCCCGGACGTATCTCAGGCGCTGGCCTGGCTGGAAAACCACCCTCAGGCTCTGAAGGGTATTCAGCGTGGTCTTGAGCGTGAAACGCTGCGCGTTAACGCGGACGGTAGCTTAGCGACGACGGGTCACCCGAAGGCGTTAGGCTCGGCGCTGACACATAAATGGATCACAACCGATTTTGCTGAGGCGCTGCTGGAGTTCATCACGCCGGTGGAAGGTGATGTTGATCATATGCTTTCCATTTTGCGTGACATTCATCGCTTTACTGCCCGTAACATGGGCGATGAGCGCATGTGGCCGCTCAGCATGCCGTGCTATATCGAGCAGGGGCAGGAGATTGAGCTGGCACAATACGGCACGTCCAATATCGGTCAACTGAAGACGCTGTATCGCGAAGGGTTGAAAAACCGCTACGGCGCGTTAATGCAGACGATTTCAGGCGTGCATTACAACTTCTCACTGCCAATGGCGTTCTGGCAGGCAAAATGCGGCGAAACCGATAAAGACGCGATCTCAGCGGGCTACTTCCGCCTGATCCGCAACTACTATCGTTTTGGCTGGATCATTCCGTATCTGTTTGGTGCCTCTCCGGCGATCTGTTCTTCCTTCCTGCAGGGAAAACCGACCACGCTGCCGTTCGAGAAGACCGAGTGCGGAATGTATTACCTGCCGTACGCGACCTCTCTGCGCCTGAGCGACCTTGGCTATACCAATAAATCGCAAAGCAATCTCGGTATTACGTTTAACGATTTGCACGAGTATGTGGCAGGATTGAAGCGGGCGATCAAAACCCCGTCGGAAGAGTACGAGAAAATCGGCCTCGAAAAAGACGGCAAGCGCCTGCAAATCAACAGTAATGTGCTGCAGATTGAAAACGAGCTGTATGCGCCGATTCGTCCAAAACGCGTTACCCGCAGCGGTGAAACGCCGTCGGACGCGCTGCAGCGCGGCGGGATTGAATACATTGAAGTACGCTCGCTGGATATCAACCCGTTCTCGCCGATTGGCGTCGACGAGCAGCAGGTTCGCTTCCTCGATCTGTTTATGGTCTGGTGCGTGCTGGCGGATGCGCCGGAAATGAGTTCAGACGAACTGCTTTGTACCCGCACCAACTGGAATCGCGTGATTCTGGAAGGGCGCAAGCCTGGCCTGACGTTAGGCATCGGCTGTGAAACGGCACAGTTCCCGCTCGCTAAGGTGGGTAAAGATCTGTTCCACGACCTGAAGCGCGTGGCCCAGACGATGGACAGCGTATACGGTGGTGAAGCGTATCAGGCCGTTTGCGACCAGCTGGTTGAAAGCTTTGATAATCCTGAACTGACGTTCTCAGCACGCATTCTGCGTTCTATGATTGATCAGGGCATTGGCGGCACGGGGCGTTCACTCTCAGCGGAGTACCGTGAGATGCTGATGCAGGAGCCGTTAGAAGTGCTGAGCGAAGCGGATTTTGTGGCGGAACGCGATGCGTCCGTCATGCGTCAGAAAGAGGTTGAAGCGGCGGATACCGAGTCGTTTGAGGCGTTTCTGGCGAAGCAGGCTTGAGCTGAAAAAGAAAAAGGCCACATCGCTGTGGCCAAAATATACATCTCTGAATTCAGGGATGATGATAACAAATGCGCGTCTTTCATATACTCAGACGCGCATTCTGTAGAAGAGTTCAGTTTATTTTAAAAAAAATCACTATCGGAGGTGACGTATGCCGTTATTAGATAGCTTTACTGTCGACCATACCCGTATGGAAGCACCTGCAGTCCGCGTGGCGAAGACCATGCACACCCCGCACGGCGACACGATCACCGTTTTCGATCTGCGTTTCTGCGTGCCAAATAAAGAAGTGATGCCGGAGAAAGGCATTCACACGCTGGAGCACCTGTTCGCCGGTTTCATGCGCGACCACCTGAACGGCAACGGCGTTGAGATCATCGATATCTCTCCGATGGGCTGCCGTACCGGTTTCTACATGAGCCTGATTGGTGTGCCTGACGAGACGCGCGTTGCAGATGCGTGGAAAGCGGCGATGGAAGACGTGCTGAAGGTGAAAGAGCAGAACCAGATCCCTGAGCTGAACGTTTATCAGTGCGGGACTTACCAGATGCACTCTCTGGAAGAAGCGCAGGAAATCGCGCGCCACATCATCGAGCGTGACGTTCGCGTGAACAGCAACGACGAGCTGGCCCTGCCAAAAGAAAAACTGCAGGAACTGCACATCTAGTGCACCTTTTCCCTCTCCCTCAGGGAGAGGGTAGGGTGAGGGTGGTTTAACCCCATGACCACAACCTCTACTTTCTCCTTTACCCATCGCCCCCTCGTTCCGTTTGCCCATGATTACGTTCACGGCGACAGCGAGCCGTGGCACCAGCACGACTGCGCTCAGCTGTTGCACAGCCTGACTGGCGTGGTGCGGGTCGATACCGCATCCGGCTGCTGGGTGGTGCCACCCGGTCGCGGCGTCTGGCTCCCTGCGGGGACACAGCACTCTCTTCGAATCACCGGCAATGTCGCAGCCCGCACGCTGTTTATCGATCCGCTGGCGCGCGCCGATCTCCCGGCCACCTGCCAGATCGTGCAGATCACGCCGCTGTTGCGCGAGCTGATCCTCGTCTCCCTTGCTTTACCTGAATCGTACTCACCCGGCAGCCGGGATGAACGTGTCTATGAGCTGATCCTCGATGAAATCCGCATGATGCCGGCATTGCCGTTTTATCTGCCGGAGCCAGAAAGTGAAGCATTACGTCATCTGTGTCTGCAAATCCGGCAAAACGCGGGGGAAAGCTGGAGCAGCGCGCAGGCAGCGAGCCTGGTAGGGATGAGCGAGCGTACCCTGAACCGCCATTTTCAGCAGCAAACGGGATTAAGCTACGGTGAGTGGGTGAGAAGGGCGCGCCTGCTGGAAGCCTTAGTGCGGCTGGCGCAGGGTCAGCCGGTGCTGCGTGTGGCGCTGGATCTGGGTTACGGCAGTCACAGCGCCTTTACAGCGATGTTCCGCCGGGTGATGGGAACTTCACCCAGCGATTACTTTAAGAACGACTGACGGCGTTGAACAGCGCCTGAAGCGACGCGCGCGCCACGTCGCTGTCAATGCCCACGCCCCAGTGGCTGCTGCCGTCCTGGAACAGGCAGCGGATGTAGGCTACCGAGCGGCTGTCGCTGCGTTCGCCTAACGTATGCTCGTGGTAATCCTTAATCACGAACGGGGCGTTGACCCAGCGGCTTAAGCCCTGAGCGGCGGCAGAAAGCAGACCATTACCCTGACCCTCCAGCTGGCGCGTTCCTCCCTGCGTGGTGACGCTTGCCGTTAAGTGCAGTTGGCCATCCTGCTGGCTGTCGCTGCGGTAGGATTGCAGCGCATACTGCGGTGTCGCTATCAGGCCGTAGCGGGTGCGGAACAGCTGCCACAGCGCATTCTGCGTCATCTCTTTTCCGTGGCGATCGGTTTCCTGCTGCACGTGCTGGCTAAAATCCTGCTGCAGGGCGCGGGGTAATTTCAGGCCATGGTTCTGTTCGATGAGCCACGCGCTGCCGCTTTTGCCCGACTGGCTGTTCACGCGGATCACCGCTTCATAGGTACAGCCGATATCCTGCGGATCGACGGGCAGATAGGGCATCTCCCAGCGCTCGCCAGGCTGACGGGCATCAAAGCCTTTTTTGATCGCGTCCTGGTGCGAGCCGGAGAAGGCGGTATACGCCAGCCGCCCCGCCCACGGATGGCGCGGGTGCACAGGCAGCTGGTTACAGGCTTCCACCACTTCCACCACCCGGTTCATATCGCTAAAGTCCAGATTCGGGCTAACGCCCTGGCTGTAAAGATTCATCGCCAGCGTCACCAGGCAGACGTTGCCCGTGCGCTCACCGTTGCCAAACAGGCAGCCCTCCACGCGATCTGCGCCTGCCATCATGGCCAGCTCCGCGCTGGCGACGCCGGTGCCGCGGTCGTTATGCGGATGCACGCTGATGCAGACATCGCGGCGGCGGCTGAAGTGGCGGCAGAAATACTCGATCTGATCGGCGTAGACGTTAGGCGTGCTCACTTCGACGGTAGCGGGTAAATTAATCACCATTGGCCGCGCATCGCACGGCTGCCAGATCTCCGCCACCGCTTCACAAATCTCCAGCGCAAACGCCGGTTCGGTAAAGCAGAAGGTCTCCGGGGAGTACTCGTACTGCCAGCGGGTATCCGGATTCTCTTCACACAGCTGACGAATAAGGCGCGTGGCGCGCGTTGCCAGCTCGACGACTTGCGCTTTCTCCATGCCGAACACCAGGCGGCGGAACAGCGGGGCGGTGGCGTTATACAGATGGACGGTCGCCTGTTTCGCACCGCGCAGGGATTCAAAAGTGCGACGGATGAGATCTTCCCGCGCCTGGGTTAACACCTGAATCGTGACGTCATCGGGAATGCGGTTTTCTTCAATCAGCTGACGCACAAAATTGAAGTCGGTCTGGGAGGCGGACGGAAAGGCCACCTCAATCTCTTTGAATCCGCAGCCCAGCAGCAGGTTCCAGAACTGCAGCTTGCGTGCGCTGTCCATCGGCTCGGCAAGCGCCTGGTTGCCGTCGCGTAAGTCGGTTGAGAGCCAGCGCGGCGCGCGGGTGATGCGTTGCTCCGGCCAGCGGCGGTCGGGCAGGGAAAGCGTGGGATAGGGTTGGTACTTGTCGGCGGGTGTGTTCAGCATGATGCGCTCCTGTTGTCTTTTCACTATCGTGAATCGATTTCAGGCGCGCTGCTTTATCGAAACTGACAATCGCTGTCGCGTACTGGACATCGGTGGCGATTGTTGCCCGGTGGCGGCTACGCCTTACCGGGCCTACGGGCAT
>NZ_JBQEOB010000007.1:75355-173344 GCF_052045065.1 Enterobacter sp. 22452
CACCCGGCAACCTGCGCACAGGACTAGTGCGCACCGCCGCCGCCGCTACCGGCGCCAAACGGTGGTTTAGCAAACCACACCAGCCCCAGCAGGACGATAAAGATCCCTGCCGATATCCAGAAAATCTCGTTGGCTGAGATAATCAGACCCTGGTTGGTGATCTGCTGGGCGATCCAGCCGGACGCCTGTTGCTCCGTCATCCCCATTCCCTCCAGCTGGCTATACATCTGCTGAGCATTCGGGTTGAACGGGTTCACCGCTTCGGTCAACTGCGCATGGTGCAATGATTCCCGGTTGGTCCACAGCGTCGTGGTGATCGACGTCCCGATGGAGCCCGCCAGCGTTCGGGTAAAGTTCGACAGGCTCGATGCCGCCGCCATGCGCTCAGGCGGTAAGCCGGAAAGCGTAATGGTGGTCAGTGGCATAAAGAAGCACGCCACCGCAAAGCCCTGAATAAACTGCGGCCACGCGGACGCGCCAAAGTCCATTCCCGGTTCGAACGTATACGCGCGCCAGTAGAAGCAGACGGCGTACATGATAAAGCTGAACGTGACCAGCCTGCGCATGTCGAGCTTATGGGCGAAACGACCAATAATCGGCGACAGCAGAACCGGTATTAACCCCACAGGCGCAGAGGCCAGCCCCGCCCAGGTCGCGGTATAGCCGTATACCTCCTGCAATAGCTGCGGCAGCAGAACGATCGCGCCGAAGTAGAGCATGTAGGCGAGGCTGATACACAGACAGCCGATGGTGAAGTTTCGCGACTTAAACAGCGAGAGATCGACTATCGGGTTGTCGTCCGTCAGCTCCCAGACAATCAGGAAGCTGATAGCGACCACGGCAACGACCGTGAGGACGATGATTTCCGACGAGGCAAACCAGTCCAGCTCTTTACCCCGGTCGAGCATGATCTGCAGGCTACCAATGCCGACGACCAGCAACGCCAGCCCCACGCCATCAATTCGCCGCTGCTCGGTACGCGTTTCACGACCGCGCAGAGACTGCAGGGTCATCAACACGACCAGCGCACCAATCGGTACGTTGATAAAGAAGATCCAGCCCCAGTGGTAGTTATCGCTGATGTAGCCACCGAGAATCGGTCCGCAAATCGGCGCGACAATTACGGTCATTGACCACAGCGCCAGCGCAATGGAGCGTTTGGCGGGCGGGTAGTTGTTCAGCAGTAAACTCTGCGACAACGGAATCAACGGCCCTGCCACAATCCCCTGAATGACGCGGAAGAAAATCAGCATCGTCAGGCTGTTGGACATGCCGCACGCCCAGGAGGCGAGAACGAACAATACCGTTGACCACAGGAACAGCTTCACTTCACCGACGCGCTTCGCCAGCCAGCCGGTGATCGGAATGGAGATGGCGTTTGCCACCCCGAACGAGGTAATGACCCAGGTTCCCTGGCTCAGCGATGAGCCAAGGTTCCCGGCGATAGTCGGGATCGCCACGTTTGCGATGGTGGAGTCCAGCACCTGCATGAATGTCGCCAGAGACAGCGCAATGGTCATAATGACCAGCTGCGCGCCTTCCAGCGGTTTTTGCGGCTTTTGCTGTTGCATAACGCTCACCTTCGGATTAACCGGCGTTTGCCTTCACGATGTCATCGATCAGCTTGTTGACCGGATCGAGGCTAATTTCACGGGCGTTACTTTCATAAGCCGGGCTGCTGCGCACCTGGCTTGCGAGGATCTGACCGTCGCGGTTGGCGGTATCGACCGTCACCAGCGTGGAAAGACCGATACGCAGCGGGTGATCCGCCAGCTGTTTGGCATCCAGCTCGATACGCACCGGCAGACGCTGAACCACTTTGATCCAGTTACCGGTGGCGTTCTGCGCAGGCAGCAGGGAGAAGGCGCTGCCGGTCCCCATGTCCAGACCGACCACTTTACCGGTGTACTTCACGTCATCGCCGTAGATGTCGCTGATAACGGTCGCGGTCTGGCCGATACGCATATGCGCAAGCTGTGTCTCTTTGAAGTTCGCATCCACCCACAGATTGTCCGCCGGAACGACCGCCATCAGCGGCGTGGTTGGGCTAATTTGTGCCCCTGGCTGGACGGAACGACGGGAGACGTAGCCGGTCATCGGGCTGACAATTTTGGTACGCTGCAGGGCAAGCCATGCGTTACGCACTTCGGTCGCCGCCTGCTTAACGGCTGGCTGGTTTTCCAGACTGGTGCCCAGCACCATCGCCTGGTTGGCGTTGTACTGTTGGATCGCCACGTCCAGCTGAGCCTGCGCGCTGGCAACGGCGTCGCGGGCGTGCTGCAGCTCTTCACGGCCAATCAGGTTGGCGGTGCCGAGAGGAACACGACGATTGAGATCGCTCTGCGCCTGTGCCAGTGCGGTTTTCTGCACGTCGATGCTGGCCTGAAGCTGTTTGCTGTTGATCATCAGCTGGCGAGTTTGACGGACGCTGGAGGCCAGCTCTGTCTGTGCTTTTTCGAATGCCTGTTGGGCGTCGGTCGGATCGAGCGTGACCAGCACATCCCCTTTTTGCACAAAGTCGGTATTGTCAGCCCAGACTTTCGTCACGCTGCCCGACACCTGCGCCATAATTTGAACCTGGTTCCCTGCCACGTATGCATCGTCAGTCTCTTCAGCATGACGCAATACTAAAAACCAATAGATCCCATATGCCACGGCAATAATAATAAAGAGCAAGGTCAACAGAAGAAGGGCGCTCTTACGTTTGCCTTTCTTGTTGGCCGGTTGCTGCGGGTTGGTATTCTCCGCATTTGCGCTCATTGTTGTTCTCCACGATCTTCTTATTTTCACATCGGCTGAGCCGACCTGTTGTCAGAAAGGCCAGCAGTGTGACGTGCTGGCCTGTCAGTTTTCTTTTTTAAATCAGGATATTCGAGCGTGTCGTCGCGTTAGCGCAGCGCCTCAAGAATGGCGCCGTCTTCATCCATCTGGTCCAGACGGGTGAGCAGCTTGCGAGTGATGTGCTCAAGCTGGTCGCGCTCGGCAGTGCTGAGGACAGACCAGAGTTTGTGCAGGCAATTGTGCTGAGGTGGCAGCACCTCACGCAGGAATTCGTGACCTTTATCGGTCAGTTGCAGATGCAGACAGCGGCGGTCGTTGTCGCTTTCACGGCGCTCAATCCAGCCGCGTTTTTCCAGCTCATCAGCGATACGGGTCGCATTGGTGCGGGATGAACCCAGCGCGCAGCTCAGCTCAGACGGTTGAATGCTGTGGTTTTCCTGAGACTGCAGCGTAATTAACGCCATAAACAACGTCTCGTTAATCCCTTGAGCTTTCAGCATCTTATTACGGTTTTCCAGCAACTTACCCTGCATGTGCATGCACAGGCGAGTCAGCAGGATTTCCTGATAAGGGAAGTCCTCATGACGACTGGCGCGGAATTTAAGCATTTGTTCAATGGGCGTAAACGAACTATCCATTTTGGGCATAACCTCATTAATTACAGCCGATATAGTAACGACAGTGACAAATAATGTAAATGAATTATTTGTGCGGTTATATCCGCCAAACGTATGTCACCATCAGAAAGCGCCGGGTAAGTCCGTGACCCGGTGAGCACAGAAAGCGTAGGGTATGAACCCGTTGAAGAGGGGAGGTGAGGATGGGGGTCTGAGCTATTCATGCGTATACTAAATATGTCACCCACATTAAAATTTCTGGAATAAATAATTGCGTTAACATTAACAGATGCAGGCCCCCTTTACACCCCAGGAGGCCTAAAGCAGTGTAAATCTTAGTGAATTGCCTCCTGGCGGTGATAGCCACGCCACCAGACCAGCAGATTCAGCACCGCCATGACGGCGCCGATGGCGCACACGCCTGTCCAGCCCGCATGCTGCCATGCGGAAGCAGAAATCAACGAACCTGCAGCACCACCGATAAAGTAGCTGGTCATGTACCCGGCCGTGAGGCGGTTTCGCGCTTCAGGCTTCACGCGGTAAATGACGGTCTGGTTGGTGATATGCACGCCCTGGACGGTCAGGTCGAGCACCAGAATACCGACGATCAGCGCCAGCACGGAGACGTGCCCATACCAGATAGCCGCCCAGGAGAGCAGAAGTAAAACCAGCCCGGCAGTCGTGGTCATGTGCGATTTGCCTTTGTCAGCTAGCCCACCCGCCGGTCGTGCGCCCAGCGCGCCCGCCGCACCGGCCAGACCAAACAGACCAATCACCCCTTCGGAATAGTTAAACGGCGGTGCGGCCAGCAGAAAGGCCATCGACGTCCAGAGAATGCTGAAGTTGGCGAAGGTGAAACACCCCAGCAGAGCGCGGGTGCGTAGCAGTTTATCCTGCGTGAACAGGCTGAATACGGAGGCCAGAAGCTGAGGGTAGTTAAGATGGTTCTCTTGCTTCACTTTCGGCAGCCCGCGCCACAGCGCCAGTGCCATCACTACCATCAACACGCTCGCCACCCAGTAAACGGTGCGCCAGCCGCCGAGGCTAGCCAGCAGCCCGGCGACGGTTCGCGCCAGTAAAATCCCCAGCAGCAGGCCGCTCATAATGGTGCCTACCACTTTGCCGCGCTTTTCCGGCGAAGCGAGCGTTGCCGCCAGCGGCACCAGAATTTGCGCCACCACGGAAAACAGTCCCGTCAGGGCGGTACCGATAATCATCATCGTCAGCGACTGGCTGCTGGCGGTGATCAACATCCCACCGGCCGCCAGCAGGGTCATGGAAACGATCAGCATCCGGCGTTCAAACATATCGCCGAGCGGCACCAGGAACAGCAGTCCGGCGGCATAGCCAAGCTGGGCGGCGGTGACGATAAAGCCTGCGGAGCTGGCAGAGAGATTGAACGCGCGGGCGATGGTGTCGAGAAGAGGTTGCGCGTAGTAGTTGCTGGCGACTGCCAGACCCGTTGCCACGGACATTAAAAGGATGAGTGCGGGGCTAAGCCCTTGAGTTGTTTTTGTCATTAGTTTCAGGAATCGTTAGTTGAGTGATTATATTTCCGGAAACCATAATAACCAATGATGGTGAATGTTGGGGGATTGTTATGTGTGTGTTTGTGCGGTTAATCCCCTCACCCCAGCCCTCTCCCCAAAGGGGAGAGGGTGTATAAAGTCCCCTCTCCCCTTTGGGGAGAGGGTTAGGGTGAGGGGTAAGGTTGTGTTGTATTTTTTACTTCTGCGCGTCAAGCGCCTCTTTCACCCAGCCGTCGAACTGCTGCTGGTGGGCTTTGATCCAGCCGTCCACGTGGCCTTTTACATCCGCTTCTGACGATTTACCCGCATGCATCATCGCGTTCTGGGCATTGATGTCCGCCAGCGGCAGCTTCATCACCGAGAACAGCTTCGCCGCCGCCGGGTTTTTCTCTGCCCAGGCTTTGTTGGCGACGATATGCATGGTGTTCACCGGGAAGCCGTAGTTCATGCCGTTCGGCAGCCTGGTGTCGATATCTTTCTGCTCGCCCGGCAGGGAGGAGAACGGCACCTGCAGCCACACCACGTCTTTACCCGGCTTCAGCACGTCGCTCACCCAGTACGGCGTCCAGGTGTAGTAGATCACCGGTTTACCCTCTTTGAAGCGGGCAATGGTGTCGGCCATCATCGCGGAGTAGTTGCCGTGGCTCACGTCGACGGTTTTCGCCAGATCGAAGGCTTTGTTCTGGTGGTTAATCACCGCTTCACAGCCCCAGCCCGGCGAGCAGCCCATCATGTCGGCCTTGCCGTCACCGTTGGTGTCGAACAGCTTGGCGATCTTCGGATCTTTCAGCTGTTCAATATTGGTGATGTGGTACTGATCGGCGGTTTTCTTGTCGATCAGATACCCCTGCGCTGCGCCCGTCACGAAGGTGCCTTCGCGATAGAATTTCTTGTCGCCACCGGCGGCGGCATACATGTCGTCGTGCAGCGGCTGCCAGTTAACCGCGGTAAAGGTGGCGTCACCAGAGGCAATCGAGGTGTAGCCCACGTTATAGTCCACTTCACTCGGCGTGTTGACCGTATAGCCCAGCTTCTCCAGCGCGCGGCTGACGATCTGCGTCTGGAAGCTCTCTTCCGAAATGGTGCTCTGCACCGGCTGTACGGTAATGCCTTTGCCAGGCAGCTCAGCCGCAAACGTGCTGGTGGAGACAAGGGTGGCAAACGCTGTGGCAAAAAGTACGTTATGTCGCATCGTTGTTCCTTATTTTGATTTCGTGAAAGGGCGGGTGAGTAACCCGACGGGGCCGGTGGTATACCAGCGACGGTTGCCGCGACTGCGTGAATCACGACCGACGGCCTGAGTCAGGCGGTCAAGAATAATGGCGAGGATCACAATGCCGACGCCGCCGACGGTAGCCAGCCCCATGTCGAGACGGCCGATACCGCGCAGCACCATCTGGCCCAGTCCGCCAACGGCGATCATCGAGGCGATCACCACCATCGACAGGGCTAGCATCAGCGTCTGGTTAACGCCCGCCATGATGGTCGGCATCGCCAGCGGAAGCTGAACTTTGAACAGCATCTGACGCGGGCTGGCGCCGAAGGAACGTGAGGCTTCGATCAGATCCGCTGGCACCTGGTTAATCCCCAGAATGGTCAGACGGATAATCGGCGGCAGGGCGAAGATAATGGTCACCACTACCCCCGGCACGTTGCCGATGCCGAACAGCATCACGATCGGCACCAGATAGACGAACGCCGGCGTGGTCTGCATCGCATCCAGTAACGGACGAATAATCTTCGCGGCCCGCGGGCTGCGCGCCAGCCAGATCCCCATCGGTAAGCCGATGACAACGCAGAAGAGCAGGGCGGTCAGCACCAGAGCCAGGGTGATCATTGCCTGCGACCACGCGCCAATCGCGCCAATGGCAATCAGCGAGATCAGCGTGGCGACCCCCATGCCCGCGCTACCGAACTGCCAGGCGATCAGGGAGAACAGGATAATCGCCACCGGTGCTGGCATGCCCAGCATCAGCTGCTGGAAGCCGTTCAGGATGTAATCCACCGGGACGCGGATCCCCTGGAAGACCGGACGGAAGTGGGTGACCACCCAGTCGATCCCCTCCGTAACCCAGCTGTCCAGCGGGATCAGCGTTTTGTGGAACGGATCCATAATATTGAAGTGTTCTGGCGCAGGCGCGGGTGCGCTGTTCAGCCAGTCTGCCGCACCGCCGCCATCGGTCGGCGCTGGCGTGGAACCCCACGCGTCGGCAGATTGCGCAGCGCTGTCCGCTGCTTCAGTGGTACCCCACGGGTTAGATTGATCAGCCATTGTTTGCCCCCTCGCGATCTAAAGCCTGCAGCAGCATCCGTTTTGAGATGATGCCGACGTACTGTTGTTCCTCACCAACGACCGGTACGGCGCACGGCGCCTGGCCCACGTGAGAGAGCAACTCGCTGAGCGGCGTTTCTGCGTCCACGGCGAGCGGAGCGTCAATTAACGCCGCATCGATCCCCTGGTTCTCAGTGAGAGCCGTTTTCAGGGAGTCGATGGAAACAACGCCGACAAATTTATTGCCGCGTTCAACCAGATAACCGTATTCACGGTCTTCATCCTGCAGCAGCTTCAGCGCCGAGCGCGGGCCGAAGCCTGGCGTTTTACGGATAATGCCGTTCGGGGTTCGACGGGCAATATCTTTGGCGCTAAACACCTGGCTAATATCCACGCCGCGGAAGAAGGTACGGACATAATCATTCGCCGGATTATTGAGAATTTCATCCGGTGTTCCCACCTGCACGACTTCACCGTTTTGCATAATGGCAATACGGTCGCCAATACGCATGGCTTCATCGAGGTCGTGGGAAATAAAGACAATGGTACGTTGATGTTTAGCCTGTAATTTTACCAACTCATCCTGCATCTCGGTGCGAATTAACGGATCGAGCGCCGAGAAGGCTTCATCCATTAATAATATGTCTGGATTAATGGCTAACGCGCGGGCTAATCCTACACGCTGACGCATACCGCCGGAAAGTTCATCCGGATACGCGTGGGCATAATTTTCCAGCCCGACCTGACGCAGTGCATCAAGGGCTTTTTCCTGCCGTTCCTGAGCGGGCGTACCGGCTAATTCCATCCCGAAGGCGGCATTATCCAGCACCGTCAAATGCGGCATCAGCGCGAATGACTGAAACACCATCGCAATCTTCTTTCTGCGCACCTCGCGAAGCTCTGCGTCTGATATTCTGGCGATATCCACGCCGTCAATCAGCACCTGCCCGCGGGTGGGTTCAATCAGGCGATTGAGAAGGCGAACCATAGTGGATTTACCCGAACCGGATAACCCCATGATGACAAAAATCTCGCCTTCTTCAATGGCCAGACTGGCGTTTTTAACGCCAAGCGATAGCCCGGTTTTTTCCAGAATTTGCTCTTTCGAAAGGCCTTTCTCAATATATTTGAATGCGCGCTGCGGATGCTCGCCAAATACTTTATAAAGATTTTTCACTTCTAATTTAATTGCCATGCAATAGAGAGTGTCCTGTTATTAGTTTATGTCGATATGATTACCATGGTAAATTGTTAACGGGCATAACCCTAACATACTGAGAATCTGAGACAACCCTGAGGTGACCTGAAGTCGGAATTTTGACGCAAGCGAAACGGCTGAATTTCCCATGAGTAAAGGGCTGAGGGCTTTTTGAATTTTTCTCAATTTTTTGCTGCTGCATCGGGAAATTTCGCCTGAATCGGTATGATTCAGGCGAATATGACGGGGAAATTACAGTGTAGTGCCTGGTGAAATATTGGTATGGAAATAATGAGATGTATATTTAATTAATGAACGTTAATTCATACATTAAAAATCCCAGTCCTCATCTTCCGTCTCCACCGCTTTGCCCATCACGTACGACGAGCCAGACCCGGAGAAGAAGTCGTGGTTTTCGTCGGCGTTAGGCGACAGCGCTGCCAGAATCGCCGGGTTCACCTCCGCCATTTCCGGCGGGAACAGCGCCTCGTAGCCCAGGTTCATCAGCGCCTTGTTGGCGTTGTAGCAGAGGAACGCCTTCACATCGTCCTCCCAGCCCGTTCCGGCGTACAGCTCTTCGGTATAGCTCAGCTCGTTGTCGTACAGATCCATCAGCAAATCGAGGGCAAAACCTTTGAGTGCCTCGCGTTTCTCCAGACTGATTTTCTCCAGCCCTTTCTGATACTTATAGCCGATGTAATACCCGTGCACCGCTTCATCACGAATGATGAGGCGGATCAGGTCGGCGGTGTTGGTGAGCTTGCCCCGGCTCGACCAGTACATCGGTAGCCAGAAGCCGGAATAGAAGAGGAAGGATTCCAGGAACACGCTCGCGATCTTCTTCTTCAGCGGTTCGTCGGCGCGGTAATACTCCAGCACCAGTTCCGCCTTGCGCTGTAATGACTCACTCTCTTCGCTCCAGGTATAGGCCGCGTCCACGTCTTTGGTCTGGCACAGCGTGGAGAAAATCGAGCTGTAGGAGCGGGCATGCACCGCTTCCATAAAGCTGATGTTCGACATCACCGCCTCTTCATGCGGCGTCAGCGCGTCGCTCATCAGCGCTGGCGCACCGACGGTATTCTGAATGGTGTCCAGCAGCGTCAGGCCGGTAAAGACGCGGATCGTCAGCTGCTGCTCGGCGTGGCTCAGCGTTTGCCAGGCCGGAATATCGTTCGAAAGCGGCACCTTTTCCGGCAGCCAGAAGTTGCTGGTCAGGCGATTCCACACCTCCAGGTCTTTATCGTCCTGGATTTTGTTCCAGTTAACGGCACTCACGCGTGACAGTTTCATCCTTTCTCCTTACAGCGCGCAGGACACGCAGCCTTCGATTTCGGTGCCTTCCAGCGCAAGCTGGCGCAGGCGAATGTAGTAGAGCGTTTTGATGCCTTTCTTCCAGGCGTAGATCTGCGCCCTGTTGATATCCCGCGTGGTGGCGGTGTCCGGGAAGAACAGCGTCAGCGACAGCCCCTGATCGACATGCTTCGTCGCCTCGGCGTAGGTATCGATGATTTTTTCCGGGCCGATCTCATACGCATCCTGATAGAGCGCCAGGTTCTCGTTGGTCATAAACGGGGCAGGGTAGTAAACGCGCCCGGTTTTGCCTTCCTTACGAATTTCAATTTTCGACACGATGGGGTGAATGCTCGACGTGGCGTGGTTGATGTAGGAAATCGATCCGGTTGGCGGCACCGCCTGCAGGTTCTGGTTATAAATGCCGTAGCGCATCACGTCGACACGCAGCTGCTGCCACATCTCGCGCGTCGGCAGGGTAATACCCGCGCGGGCAAAAAGTTCGCGCACTTTTTCGGTTTTCGGCTGCCAGTCGCCTTCAAGGTACTGGCTGAAATACTCTCCGCTCGCGTAGCGCGACTGCTCAAAGCCCGCGAAGCGCTGGTTACGCTCGCGCGCCAGCATCATCGAGGTGTGCAGCGCGTGCCAGGTGACGGTGTAGAAATAGAGGTTGGTAAAATCCAGCCCCTCCGGACTGCCGTAGGCGATGCCTTCCCGCGCCAGATACCCGTGCAGGTTCATCTGCCCCAGCCCGATGGCGTGGGACGCGGCGTTGCCCGCTTCAATAGACGGCACGCTGCGGATGTGGCTCATGTCGGACACCGCCGTCAGCCCGCGAATGGCGGTCTCCACCGTGCGGCCAAAGTCTGGGGAATCCATGGTGTGGGCAATATTCAGCGAGCCGAGGTTGCAGGAGATATCTTTCCCGATGTCCGCGTAGTCCAGGTTTTCGTCGTAGGTGGAGGCGCTGTTGACCTGCAAAATCTCCGAGCACAGGTTACTCATGTTGATGCGCCCGGCAATCGGGTTCGCTCGGTTCACCGTGTCCTCGTACATGATGTAGGGATAGCCGGACTCAAACTGGATCTCCGCCAGCGTCTGGAAGAAATCGCGGGCGTTGATGTACTTTTTACGGATGCGATCGTCTGCCACCAGCTCGTCGTAGAGGTCGTTTATCGCCACGTCGCCAAAGGCTTTGCCGTAAATACGCTCAATGTCATAGGGCGAGAAGAGCGCCATCTCGGCATTCTCTTTGGCGAGTTGGAAGGTGATGTCCGGGATCGTCACGCCGAGCGACAGGGTTTTGATGCGGATTTTTTCGTCGGCGTTTTCGCGCTTGGTATCCAGAAAGCGCAGAATATCCGGGTGGTGTGCATGCAGATAAACCGCCCCCGCGCCCTGACGCGCGCCAAGCTGGTTGGCATACGAGAAGGCATCTTCCAGCATCTTCATTACCGGGATCACGCCCGAGGACTGGTTTTCGATGCGCTTGATCGGCGCGCCCGCTTCGCGCAGGTTCGAGAGCAGAAACGCCACCCCGCCGCCGCGTTTAGAGAGCTGCAGCGCCGAGTTCACCGCGCGGCCAATCGACTCCATATTGTCTTCGATGCGCAGCAGGAAACAGGAAACCAGCTCGCCGCGCTGGGCCTTGCCGCAGTTGAGGAAGGTCGGCGTGGCGGGCTGGAAGCGGCCGGAGAGGATCTCCTCCATCAGGCGTTCAGCCTGCGCTTCATCCCCTTGCGCCAGGGTTAACGCCACCATCACGGTGCGATCTTCAAAGCTCTCTAAGTAGCGTTTGCCGTCAAAGGTCTTCAGGGTATAGCTGGTGTAGTACTTCCACGCGCCAAGAAACGTCTGGAAACGAAAACCGCTGGCATGCGCGCGTTCAAACAGCTTCACCACAAAGGTGCGGTCGTAGCGGGTCAGCACGCGTTCTTCGTAGTAGCCTTCTTTAACCAGATAGTCGAGACGCTCATGCTGGCTGCCAAACGTCACCGTGTTAGGCCGAACGTGGGCGGCAAAAAAGGCGTCCACCGCATCATGGTCTTTACCAAACTGGATGCGCCCCTCGCGGTCATAGAGGTTGAGCATCGCATTTAATGCGTGGTAATCAGGCGTTGCCTGCATTACGCGTTCTGCGGTTGTCGTTGCCAAAATTCGTTCACTCCTTTACGCACGTTTTCTACGTCCTGCTGTGTCCCCATCAGTTCAAAGCGATAGAGATACGGCACGCCGCATTTTTGAGAGATGACATCCCCGGCGCGGCCAAAGGCATCGCCGAAATTGCGATTTCCCGCCGCAATAACCCCGCGGATCAGCGCCCGGTTATGGGGATCGTTGAGAAAGCGGATCACCTGACGGGGAACCGCCCCCGCCGTACCCCCGCCGCCATAGCTGGGCACCACCAGTATGAAAGGTTCGTCTACCTGAATTCGCTCCCGCTCGTTAAGCGGGATGCGGGTCGCAGACATCCCGAGACGCTCGATAAAGCGGAGCGTGTTTTCCGAGCCGCTGGAGAAGAACACCAGCCCACTCATGCACGGGCGGCCTGAGCGGCGAGGCGGTTGATCATGTCCGGGCGGAAGCCAGACCAGCTGGTCTCCCCGGCGACGACCACCGGAAGCTGCCGGAAACCTTGCGCACGCAGGGTATCGGCGGCATCGGGCACCAGGTCGATATTCACCATCTCAAACGCCACGCCGCGGCTCTCCATTGCACGTTTGGTTGCGTGGCACTGAACACAATCGTTACGAGTGTAAATAATAATGCTCATGATTCGTATTTCCATTTAGAATAAGAAAACGGCGCGATTGAACGCGTCAGGTTGTGTCTCTGTTGCTAAAGGAATACTAGATGTAGTTGTGATAATTATCAACCATACAAGATATGGGAAATTCAGATTGATAATGCCCGGGTGATGAGCACAGCGGGGCAGGGCGTGCTGTACGGGTTTTACAGGTGTTCGGACAAAGAAAAGCCCCGGCGCCTGAGGCAACCGGGGCTGATAAGTCGTGTTTACTTACGCAGGCTGAGCAGGGCACCAACAAAAATACCGACGGCGGCAACCGTACCCAGTGCACAAAGCGGTTTTTCACGGACGAAGGTATTGGCACAGCTCACCGCGTCGCAGGCCGCCTGCGTAGCGCGAGAACGACCGTGCATCCGGGCTCGGGTTTCACGCAACAGAGACTGAGCCTTACGTTTTGCGGCATCTGCTTCATCCTTCGCGTCACTTCCCCAGGACTTCAGCACTTCCTCTAGCGTGTCCGCTAATTGGCTGACATCATTACGAATATCCTGCGCATCATCATTAATATCGTTTCGGTTCGGTCTGTTAAACATAGGATCCTCCATAATTTTGCGTTCCCGTTTAGTCTAGTTCAGAAATTTAATATCTGAAGCGAGTCACGGCTTATTGAACAGTTTATGGAATATTCTGAAAGCCCTGCTAATGCTGAATACTGTAAGGTTGCCGGGCAGGAAAAGATAACGAGGAAGAGATATGTATTTACGACCCGATGAGGTGGCGCGCGTTCTTGAAAAAGAGGGATTCACCATGGATGAGGTGACATCTAAAGCGTATGGATATCGCCGTGGCGAGAATTATGTTTACGTAAACCGTGAAGCGAGAATGGGGCGCACCGCTCTCATTATTCACCCGACCCTGAAAGACAGAAGTTTGTCCTTTGCTGAGCCTGCCTCGGATATTAAAACCTGCGATCATTATCAGCAATTTCCGCTCTATTTAGGCGGTGAGACGCATGAGCATTATGGTATTCCGCACGGTTTCAGTTCACGGATGGCGCTGGAGCGTTTTCTGAAGGGACTGTTTGGCGACATTCAGTAAGTCTGCGACTGGCATGAGCCAGTCGCCCCACCTCATGCTTTTGCCTGGCTGTACTGGCTGACTTTAAACAGACGGCGGCAGTAGTCGAGAAAGTAGCCGTAGACCGCACCCATTAACATCGAAACCACGATATTTGAACTGACCGCCGCCGCGATTTGATGCCAGTCTGCGCCCACAGTCAGCAGAATAGCCACATAAACCGGTGACTGGAATGTGACATACGCCAGCACGTCGGCCAGATTTTTAACCCAACCTGCCGGGCTAATGCGACGGGCAAAGCGCATAATCGCATCGCGATATAATCCGTAAGGCCAGGCAATAACGATGTTGACCGGGATGGCCACCAGACGAGATGAAAGTGACTGCTCAAAGGTCATTCCGGAGAGGAAAATTTCAATCAGCATGTTGACGACGGAGCAGTAGACTACCATCGCGAAGGTATCCGCTACCGCATGGCGCAGGCGTGATTGCGGTGAGAACATGTCTGAACTCCTTGAGAAGCACAAAAGGTGATGTTTTATCGGTAAATCTTAGTGATTTAGATTGGTTTGTTTGACGCGTATAGCGTATCTCTCTGGCTTTGAACTAACAACTAGTGATAAATTTTTATTTGCTGGCGTTTTTTCCACAATATGCTCTAAATTTGTCTGTTTTTTACTCGCTTCGTTATTTTCTCTCCTTGATGTATTTTTATGTTTATAAATCAATTGTTTATGCTTGATCCTTTCAGAGGCCGTAACCGCGTCTCTGAGAACCGCGTGATATTCTACAATTTGGCTCAAAGGTAACCGTATATATTGATGCGGCAATTAATTCCCGGGACGCATGCGGTTCTCTCGGCTGATATATAAATTATTTATTTTAAAATATTTACAAAATTGTCCTGTCGCGCTGATGGGTAGATATTGTGTTTAAAATGAATTATTCTGTCGGCTGATTTCCGGTTTACTCCAAAGAAAAGGTTTTTAATTATTATGTCTTTGACGTTACAGAATCTTAATAATATCCGTACGCTGCGTGCAATGGCACGTGAATTATCCGTCGACATTCTTGACGAAATGCTGGAGAAGGTCAGGATCGTTGTTGAAGAAAAACAACACGAGCAGTCGGAATTCGAGCAGCAACGTGCAGAGCAGCAGGATAAAATTAATGCGTTGCTGGAACGGATGAAAGCCGACGGTATTTCACCTTCCGATCTGCTCGGTACTGAACGCGTGCAGGCCGGTAAACCGGCGAAAAAACGCAAAGTGCGTGAAGCGAAATATCGCTTTATTGATGTGAATGGCGAAGAGAAAACGTGGACCGGCCAGGGCCGCACGCCAAAGGCGATTGCCAATGCGCTGGCAAACGGTAAAACACTGGATGATTTTCTGATTTAAGTCTTGAGCCGGGCGGACGTATCCGCCCGGTTTTACAATCAGCAGACGCCAAAATCACCCGCTTCGGTATATAACGTCACCTCTGCGGCTTTCAGGGTAAATGTCTCGCCCTGTTCATTGCTGGCCTGCACGACCACAATGCTGTCGTCCTTCACGTCGAGCACTTTCAGTTTTGGACCGCCCTGACGCGGCTGCACATAATCACCAACAGAAAACATAGTACCTCCTCTCATTTAGCGATCTTCACCTTAGCCCACGTCGTGCAAAGGGTACAGCATTAAACGGTCTGGTACTGCTTACGAGGTACGACGGTTCCACGGCATGATCTTCAGCAGCCGCGCCATGCCGCAAAAACCGGTCAGACCGGCAAACAGCAGGCCCGCCCCCACAAAACCACTCAGCAGGAAAAAGCCGCCTGAGAGCGTGTAGCCCAGCACCACGCCGAGCAGGATCAGCAGCCCCGCTGCAATTTGTACCTGCCGCATCAGGGGCAGCGGCTGTGATTTATCTTCGACGGTCAGCAGCCCGGCCTGTTTCCAGCCCTGAATGCCCCCCTCAACCACGAAGGCCTGAGCGGGTGATGCTGCCTGGGCCAAACGGGCATCATGGTTTGCTGTTCGTGCGCCGGACTGGCAATGAAAAATCACCGTTTCACCGGGCGCTGTTTTAAGCCCGGCGGGTAAGGTATCCAGCGGAACGGACTGTGCAACCGCAATATGTTCACGGGCATATTCATCGGTATCGCGAATATCAATCAGTCTTGCGCCCTCAGCAATAAGCGCATTCGCCTGCTGTGGCGTAATAAGAGCAAGAGGCATCGTGTTTCCTTACAGCAACTCATCGGGATAGGTCTGACAAGTAGAGCACTTAATGAATGCCTTAAGCCAGTGTAAAGAGGGTAAAGGCAGGTAAAAGCGCAGGAACGTCCTGGCAGCAAGCGGTAAACTGGCTATGCTTAGAGATAGTCTCTTTTTATTTTCAATTGGTTAGCTTGCACGGAGTCTGTTATGGGTTTTTGGCGTATTGTTTTTACGATTATCCTGCCGCCGCTGGGTGTACTGCTTGGCAAAGGGTTTGGCTGGGCGTTTATCCTCAACATCCTTCTGACCTTACTGGGATACATCCCGGGTCTTATTCACGCGTTTTGGGTCCAGACCAAAAGCTAAGCACGCCAGAGTAAATCGCTGTAGATCCCGGTCAGCACACCTTCTGGACCAAACTGCTGTTTGATCCAGCGCGTCACCTGACCGGTCGCGGCATGCTGCGTGGCAAGCAGCATGCGCGAATCCTGGCGCGGGTTGTTAATGCGTCGCGTCGCCAGGAGACCATCCTCCACCGCCTCTCTCGCCATGTATTCCGGCAAAAAGCCAATCCCTTCCCCCAGGATCTGACACTGGCATTTGGTGTTGAAATCCGGCACAAGAATCGCCTCCTGCCCGTGCAGCAGCCAGCCAACCTTTTTGTTAATGGTATGCGCGGTATCTTCCACCATGATGTTCGGATACAGGCGCAGCTGGCTCTCCGCTATCGGTTCGGGAACAAAGGCGAGCGGATGTTCCGGTGCGATGGCAAAGACCCAGCGGATAGCGCCAATTTCGGTGTAATCAATCCCGCCGCCGTCGAGCAGCGTGTCCGGCGCGCCAATCGCGATATTGGCCTGATTGTTGATAATAGAATCCCAGACGCCGTTGTAGACCTCGGTCGTGACGGTAATCTGACAGGTCGGAAACTGTTTTTTCAGCACCTGTAATAGCCTGGCGGTGTGGCGCGGCGTATACAACAGCTGATTAATACAGATGCGCACCCGCGCCTCGATGCCCTGCGAAATGGTATCAATCCCGCGCTTGATGGCGTGGAAGTCGTTTAGCAGGTCGGTGGCCTTGCGGTAAAAGTAAAACCCGGACTCGGTCAGCTCGATGCTGCGCGTGTTGCGCACAAACAACACCACGTCCAGCCCGGTCTCCATGCGCTTAATGGTGTAACTGATAGCGGAGGTCGTCACGCCCAGTTCGGCGGCGGCTTTGCTGAAGCTGCCAAAGCGCGCCGCGGTGGTGAAGGCCAGCAGGTTCTCTTCGGTAAAGATGGAATTCATATCACTGCTCCCGTGAGCCATCAGTTTTGAACATATTTTAACAACGATGTTACAACGCATTTGAAGCCGGTCACAGTTCTGGCTATTTGCTGCAGGCCGCACTCGGTAAGGCTTCGTCAGGCATAAGCATAATGCAGCTTCGCGCGCTAAAACGCGGTGAAACATAAGAAAAAGGTTGCACAGACGCACATTTTAACCCGTTTGTTGAATTTAACTCAACAATTAATTGGCTGTCGATGAATCATTTTTAAGCGGATTCTTTTATGACCAGGCTGTTGCTATTCTCAGGTCAACAGAAATAAAAACATCGGGAGTCTGAATATGTCTGCGAACGAACTCGTTACTGAATTTCTGCTGGCAGCAGAAGAGGGCAATAGCGATGCGCTAAAAGCCTGTCTGGAGAAAGGCGTGGATATTAACGCCACCAACCGCCAGAAAAGAACGGCGGTTATTATTGCCAGCCTGAAAAAGCATTATTCCTGCGTGGAGCTATTAATTGCCGCCGGTGCGGATATTGATAAACAGGACCAGACCTGCTTTAACCCCTTCCTGATTAGCTGCCTGACCAACGATATCACCCTGCTGCGCCTTGTCCTTCCGGCAAATCCCGATCTCGACCGCCTGACGCGCTTTGGCGGCGTGGGCATTACGCCTGCCAGTGAAAAAGGGCATGTGGAGATCGTGCGCGAGCTGCTGGAAAAAACGGATATCAACGTCAACCACACCAATTTTGTCGGCTGGACGCCGCTGCTGGAAGCCATCGTGCTTAACGACGGCGGCGCGAAGCAGCAGGAGATCGTCAAGCTGCTGCTGGATCACGGCGCGAACCCGCACATGACCGACAAATACGGCAAAACCCCGCTCGAGCTGGCGCGGGAAAAAGGCTTCGATGCGATAGCCGACCTGCTGCTGGCGGCAGGCGCATAACGCATTCGGCCAGCCATTTCCGGCTGGCCGTTAATACAAAAGTATTTTTAACCGACGTGCATTTTGCACGACGGCGGCCCCCTTTTATCCGCGTTCAGGAGAAAATAATGCCAACGAAAGTCGTGATTAAAAAGAATACCTGGTTTGATTCGGTTTCATTGATGTCGGTTTCCACCAAAGCCAATAAATTGCCCGGCGTCGAGCAGGCGTTTGTGGCCATGGCGACGGAAATGAACAAAGGCGTCTTAAAAAACCTCGGGCTATTAACGCCGGAATTAGCGGAAGCCAAAAACGGCGACCTGATGATTGTGATTAAAGGCGACGCGGCGAATGATGAAACGCTGGCCGCTATTGAAGCGCTGTTCACGCGTAAAGAGAGCGCAGGCTCTCATGAAGCGCGCTACGCCACGATTGTCAGCGCCAAAACCCATCGCCCGGACGCAAACCTTGCGGTGATTTCCGTCAACGGTACTTTCGCCGCCCGCGAAGCGCGCCAGGCGCTGGAAAACGATCTTAACGTCATGCTCTTTTCCGATAACGTGTCGCTCGACGACGAGCTGGCGCTGAAGCAGCTCGCGCACCAGAAAGGGCTGCTGATGATGGGGCCGGACTGCGGCACCGCCATCATCAACGGTGCGGGACTGTGCTTTGCTAACGCTGTGCGCCGCGGCTCGGTTGGCATCGTCGGCGCTTCCGGCACCGGCAGTCAGGAGCTGAGCGTGCGCATTCACGAATTTGGCGGCGGCGTGTCGCAGCTGATTGGCACCGGCGGGCGCGATCTCAGCGAGAAAATTGGCGGCCTGATGATGCTCGACGCCATCGACATGCTTGAAGCCGACGAGGGCACCCAGGTTATCGCGCTGATCTCCAAACCAGCGGCTCCTGCCGTGGCGGAGAAAGTGCTGGCCCGCGCGCGTACCTGCCGCAAGCCGGTGGTCGTCTGCTTCCTTGGGCGCAGCGAACCGCCCGCCGATGAAGATGGCCTGCAGTTTGCCCGCGGTACCAAAGAGGCGGCCCTGAAGGCGGTCCTGCTTACCGGCATCAAAAAAGAGTCCCTGGACCTGCATCCGCTCAACTGGCCTTTGATTGAAGAGGTTCGCGCCCGCCTGACCCCGCAGCAGAAGTACATTCGCGGCCTGTTCTGCGGCGGCACCCTGTGCGACGAGGCGATGTTTGCGGCGCTTGCGAAATTCGACGACGTCTACAGCAACATCCAGCCTGATCCGGCCAGACGCCTGAGCGACATCAGCGTCAGTAAAGCCCACACCTTCCTCGACTTTGGCGACGACGACTTCACCAACGGCAAGCCGCATCCGATGATCGACCCGACCAACCGCATCAGCCGCCTGCTGCAGGAGGCGCGCGATCCTGAGGTGGGCGTCATCGTGATGGACTTTGTGCTGGGCTTCGGCGCGCATGAGGATCCGGTGGGGGTGATGCTTGATGCCATTAAGGAGGCGCAGGCCATCGCGAAGGCGGATAACCGTCCTCTGGAAATTCTCGGCTACGTACTCGGCACCGACCAGGATCCGCAGTCCCTGGCGCAGCAGTGCCAGCTGCTGACCGACGCTGGCGTTATCTGGGCCAGCAGCAGTACCAACACTGGATTACTGGCACGCGAATTTGTTTGCAAAGGGGAGAAAGCATAATGACGACCTTATTCAACCAGCCGCTGAACGTCATTAACGTCGGCATTGCGATGTTCAGCGATGATCTCAAAAAACAGCACGTTCCCGTCACCCAGCTCGACTGGACGCCGCCGGGGCAGGGCAATATGCAGGTCGTTGAGGCGCTCGACCAGCTGGCCGAAAAACCGCTGGTGGAGAAAATCGCCGCCGCCAACCAAATTGCGCTTGAGCGCATTATTCAGTCCCATCCGGTACTGGTGGGCTATGACCAGGCCATTAACGTGGTGCCGGGCATGACCCGCACCACCATTCTGCACGCCGGTCCGCCCGTCTCCTGGGAGAACATGTGCGGGGCAATGAAGGGCGCGGTCACCGGGGCGCTGGTGTTTGAAGGGCTGGCGAAAGATCTGGACGATGCGGCAAGGCTCGCCGCCTCCGGAGATATTACGTTCTCGCCGTGCCACGAGCATGACTGCGTGGGCTCGATGGCGGGCGTCACCTCCGCGTCGATGTTTATGCACATCGTTGAAAACAAAACCTACGGCAACCGCGCGTTCACCAACCTCAGCGAGCAGATGGCGAAGATCCTGCGCATGGGGGCCAACGACCAGAGCGTCATCGACCGCCTGAACTGGATGCGCGACGTGCTCGGCCCGATGCTGCGCGACGCCATGAAGATCATCGGCGAAATCGACCTGCGCCTGATGCTGGCGCAGGCGCTGCACATGGGCGACGAGTGCCACAACCGCAACAACGCGGGCACCACGCTGCTGATCCAGGCGCTGACGCCGGGGCTGATTCAGGCGGGGTATCCGGTGGAGCAGCAGCGCGAGGTATTTGAGTTTGTCGCCAGCAGCGACTACTTCTCCGGTCCGACGTGGATGGCGATGTGTAAGGCCGCGCTGGACGCTGCTCACGGCATTGAGTACAGCACCGTCGTCACCACCATGGCGCGCAACGGCTACGAGTTCGGCCTGCGCATTTCCGGCCTGCCGGGGCAGTGGTTCACCGGCCCGGCGCAGCAGGTGATTGGTCCGATGTTCGCGGGCTATAAGCCGGAAGACTCCGGGCTGGATATCGGCGACAGCGCCATCACCGAAACCTACGGCATTGGCGGCTTTGCGATGGCGACGGCCCCGGCGATTGTCGCGCTGGTGGGCGGGACGGTGGATGAAGCCATCGACTTCTCCCGCCAAATGCGCGAAATCACCCTCGGCGAAAACCCAAACGTCACCATTCCGCTGCTCTCGTTTATGGGCATCCCAACCGCCATCGACATTACCAAAGTCGCGGGCAGCGGCATTCTGCCGGTCATTAATACCGCCATTGCCCATAAAGACGCGGGCATCGGCATGATTGGGGCGGGCATCGTTCACCCGCCGTTTAGCTGTTTTGAAAAGGCGCTGTTGACCTTCCGCGATCGCTACTTTTTATAAGGCAAGCATCCATGAAAAACATGAAACTGGAGTGGAAAAGAGGTGACTGGGCGGCGTATTTCGGGTTGATGACCAACAACCTGACCAATTTGCTGACCATGATGGGGCTGCTCATTTTTGTCGTCGGCATCCCGAAGGAGATTGTTTATGGACGCATCGCGCCAGCCTTCGGGCTGGCGGTGCTGGTCGCGAGTATTTGCTACGCCTGGTTCGGCATGCAAATGGCGCGCGCCACCGGGCGAACGGACGTCACCGCGCTGCCGTCCGGCCCCAGCGCGCCGTCAATTTTTACCGTGACCTTCCTGGTGCTGATGCCGGTGTATCAGCAAACGGGCGATGCGGAGTTCGCCATTCAGATTGGCCTGGTGTGGTGCTTTGTTGAGGCGATGATCCTGGCGGGCGGCTCGTTCCTGGGTGAGACCATCCGCAAGATGATCCCGCGCACCGTGCTGCTGTCGTGCCTCTCCGGTTTGGGCCTGCTGCTGCTGGCGATGAACCCGATGCTGCAGGCGTTCGAAGCGCCGACCGTGTCGTTTATCGTGCTGCTGCTGATCTTCATTAACTGGTTCGGTAAAAAGCCCATTTTCGCCAAAATCCCGACCGGTCTGCTGTTGCTGGTTGCAGGAACGGCGCTAGCGTGGCTCTCGGGTCTGCAAAGCCCGGAAGCGATTAAAGCGTCCATGTCATCCTTCGGCTTTAACCCGCCGCAGGTGCACGTAGAAGGCTTCCTGCAGGGCCTGCCGCACGCGCTGCCGTATCTTGCCTCTGCCGTACCGCTGGGGCTGGCGAACTACATCTTTGACCTGGAAAACATCGAAAGCGCCCACGCGGCGGGGGATGAATACCCGACCCGCAAGGTGATGCTGGCGAACGGTCTGTCGTCGATGCTCGGCTGCCTGATGGGGAACCCGTTCCCGGTCACGGTCTACGTCGGCCACCCCGGCTGGAAAGCGATGGGGGCCAGCATCGGCTACACGCTGGCCTCGGGCGTGACTATGTTCATCGTGCCGCTGTTCGGGCTGGGGGCGTTTATGCTCGCCATCATTCCGATGACCGCCATCGTGCCGATTCTGGTGTTTATCGGCGTTGTGACGGCCAACCAGGTAGTGAGGGAAACGCCCAAAGTGGAGGTGCCCGTCATCTTCATCTGCCTGTTCCCGTGGATCGCCAACTGGGCGCTGACCATGATGAACAGCGTGATGAGCGCCGCGGGCACCAGCGCGGGGAAAATCGGCACCGACGTGCTGCACAGCAAAGGGATCTACTACGAAGGGCTGATGCATCTCGGCAACGGCGCACCGCTTGCCAGCATGCTGTGGGGCTGTATCGCCATCTTTGCCATCATCAACAAACCGCTGCGCGGGGCTGTCGCCGCTGCGGGCGGGGCGCTGCTGGCGCTGTTTGGGGTGATCCATGCCCCGGTGGTGGGATTTGCCGAAGGCAGTTCGCTGATGTTCGTGACGGCCTACCTGATGATGGGCGGCATGTTTGTGGTGAAGCATGTGCTGGATATCTCTGTTAATCCCCCACTCCCTGTGGGAGAGGGCCGGGGTGAGGGCACCAGAACGCACCTTCTAAAGGAAACAAAATGAAAGAGCTTATGGTCGTCGCCATTGGTGGCAACAGCATTATCAAAGACAACGCCAGCCAGTCAGTTGAACATCAGGCGCAGGCGGTGAAAGCGGTGGCCGAGTCGGTGCTGGAAATGCTGGCCTCCGACTATGACATCGTTCTCACCCACGGCAACGGCCCCCAGGTGGGGCTGGATCTGCGCCGTGCCGAAATCGCCCACGAGCGGGAAGGGCTGCCGCTGACCCCGCTGGCAAACTGCGTGGCGGATACGCAGGGTGGCATCGGTTACCTGATCCAGCAGGCGCTCAATAACCGGCTTGCCGCGCGCGGCGAGCAAAAAGCGGTCACGGTCGTCACGCAGGTTGAGGTGGATAAAAACGATCCCGGCTTTACGCACCCGACGAAACCGATCGGTGCGTTTTTCAGCGAGACACAGCGCGACGAGCTGCAGCGCGCGCACCCGGACTGGCATTTTGTTGAGGATTCCGGTCGGGGCTACCGTCGCGTGGTGGCTTCACCCCAGCCGCTGCGCATTGTTGAGGCCGACGCCATCAAAACGCTGACGCAAAAAGGCTTTGTGGTGATCGGCGCGGGCGGCGGGGGGATCCCCGTTGTTCGCAGTGAGCAGGGGGATTATCAGAGCGTCGACGCGGTGATTGATAAAGATCTCTCCACCGCGCTGCTGGCACGCGAGATCCGCGCCGACGTGCTGGCGATCACCACCGGCGTAGAGAAAGTGTGCGTCAACTTTGGCAAGCCAAACCAGCAGGCGCTGGACGCTGTAAACATGGCGCAGATGACGCGTTATATGGAAGAGGGCCACTTCCCGGCGGGCAGCATGCTCCCCAAAATCGTCGCCTCGCTGGAATTTTTAAAACACGGCGGCAAGCGGGTGATCATCACCTCGCCGGACTGCCTGCCCGCGGCGCTGCGCGGAGAAACCGGCACCCATATCGTTAATGAAGGAAGATAAGATGAGTGAAAACAAAAGCCGCCGCGAGTTTATTAGCCAGAGCGGCAAAATGGTTACCGCCTGCGCGCTGTTTGGCGCCACCGGCTCCGTCGCGTATGCTGCGGATACCGCAAAGCCAACCTGCGAGACGGGTAAACCGATGAGCATCACCGCGAAACATTACTACCTGGATAACGTGCTGCTGGAGGCCGGGTTCAACGTCGACGGCAGCGTGGCGACGAGCACCCGCACCGAGCTGAAAACGCTGGAAATCAAAGACGGCAAGATCGTCGCCCTGCGCGACAATAAAAGCCATGCCGACGCCACGCTGCCGCACTATGACGCAGGCGGCAAGCTGATGCTCCCGGCGATGCGCGACATGCACATCCATCTGGATAAAACCTTTTACGGCGGCCCGTGGCGCTCGCTGAACCGCCCGGCGGGTACCACGATTCAGGACATGATCCGCCTGGAACAAAAAATGCTGCCGGAGCTGCAGCCCTATACGCAAGAACGCGCGGAAAAGCTGATCGACCTGATCCAGTCGAAAGGCTCCACCATTGCCCGCAGCCACTGCAATATCGAGCCGACCTCCGGCCTGAAGAATCTCGAAAATCTGCAGGCGGTTTTGTCGCGCCGTAAGCCCGGCTTTGACTGTGAAATCGTCGCTTTCCCGCAGCACGGGCTGCTGCTGTCAAACTCAGAAAAACTGATGCGCGAGGCGATGCAGGCCGGGGCGCATTACGTGGGCGGGCTGGACCCGACTAACGTTGACGGTGCGATGGAGAAATCTCTCGATCTGATGTTCCAGATCGCGCTGGACTACGACAAAGGGGTGGATATTCACCTGCACGAAACCAGCCCGGCGGGCGTGGCGGCGGTGAACTACATGGTCGAAACCGTGGAGAAAACGCCGGAGCTGAAGGGCAAACTGACCATCAGCCACGCCTTCGCGCTGGCGACGCTCAACGAGCAGCAGGTGGATGAGATCGCCACCCGCATGGCGGCGCAGCAGGTGACCATCGCCTCCACCGTGCCGATTGGCACCCTGCATATGCCGCTGAAGCAGCTGCGTGAGAAGGGCGTGTTCGTTATGACGGGGACCGACAGCGTGATCGACCACTGGTCGCCGTACGGTCTGGGGGACATGCTGGAGAAAGCGAATCTTTATGCGCAGCTCTACATCCGCCCGAACGAGCAGACGCTCTCCCGCGCGCTCGGTATCGCCACCGGCGACGTGCTGCCGCTGAACGACAAGGGCGAGCGCGTGTGGCCAAAAGCGCAGGACGACGCCAGCTTTGTGCTTGTGGATGCCTCCTGTTCCGCCGAAGCGGTGGCGCGCATTTCACCGCGCACCGCGACGTTCCATAAGGGCAACCTTGTCTGGGGTGTCGTAGGCTAAAAGCGAGCCGGGTGGCGGCTTCGCCTTACCCGGCCTACGGTTCGGAGATTTTGNCCGCCACCCGACAATGCAGTATACTGCTATGCACATTCTTAAAGAGGGATCTGCCATGGCACAAAACATCTACGACAACCCGGCATTTTTCGAAGGCTACGCCCAGCTTCCGCGCTCGGTTCAGGGGCTCGACGGCGCGCCGGAGTGGCCCGCGCTTAAGGCCATGCTGCCAGATTTAACCGGCAAATCGGTTGTCGATCTCGGCTGCGGCTACGGCTGGTTTTGCCGCGCGGCGCGCGAGCTGGGCGCTGCTGAGGTCACGGGCGTTGATATCTCCGAAAAGATGCTCGCCCGCGCTGGGGAGCTTACCGCTGACACACAGATTCACTATCAGCGTAGCGACCTGGAATCACTCGAGCTCAACGAGAACAGCCTCGATCTGGTCTATAGCTCCCTGGCGCTGCACTACCTGCCGGAGCTGGATACCCTGTTTGCGAAGGTTCAGCGCGCGCTTAAGCCCGGCGGCAGCTTGGTCTTTTCCATGGAGCACCCCATTTACACCTGCGCCACCCGTCAAGGCTGGCTGACCGACGACAGTGGCGAGCGGTTCTGGGGCGTGAACCATTATCAGGAAGAAGGCAAGCGCGTCAGCAACTGGCTGGCGGACGGCGTTATCAAGTATCACCGCACGCTGGGCACCACGCTTAACGCGCTGATCGGGGCCGGGTTAACGATAAGCGAGGTCAACGAGTGGGGGCCAACGCAGGCGCAGATTGACGCCTGGCCCGCGCTGGCCGAAGAGGCAGTGCGCCCGATGCTGGTGCTGATCGCCGCCCGTAAGGCTCAGTAACCCACTTTATACACGCGTCCGCTCTGCACGCCTTCCACGCTGCGGCGGTAGGCCTGCGCCACGGTCGCGGCGGGAACGCTCTCAAAGCCCGGGAAGAAGCCGTCGTACGCTTCGACGGATTCGGTGAGTACCGTCGGGCTAATCAGGTTGATGCGGATCCCGCGCGGCAGCTCACAGGCGGCAGCGCGTACAAACCCTTCCAGCGCCGCATTTACCGTGGTGGCATTCACGCCCTGTGCAATCGGCTCGTGCGCAACAATCCCGCTTATCAGCGTAATCGAGCCGCCCTCGTTCAGGTAGCGCTGGCCGGTCAGCGCCAGTCGCACCTGCCCCAAAAGCTTATCCTGCAATCCCCGGTTGAAATCGCTGTCTTTCATGGTCGCGAGGGGGCCAAAGTGAAGGCTGCCGCTGGCGGAGACAATCGCGTCCACCGGACCGATTTTCTCAAACAGCGCCTGGACGCTCGCCTGCGAGGTGATATCCACCTGATAGTCGCCCTGCGTGCGACCGACGCGGATGACTTCGTGACGACGACTCAGCGCTTCCGTTACTGCACGACCGACCGTACCGCTGGCACCAATAATGACGATTTTCATAGCAGACTCCTTATGTTGTGAGACTTCATTCTTTAATAAATAAAAAGTCAGATAAACTGGGCTAACGTTAGAAGATTGCTAACCAGAGGTTCGGAATATGGATAAGCTTCGCGGTATGGAGACGTTTATTGCGGTGGTGGAAAGCGGTAGCTTTACCGGTGCAGCATCACGTCTGGAGATGTCGGCGGTGATGGTGGGGAAGTATATTGCCCTGCTGGAAACCCAGCTCGGCACGCGACTGCTGGAGCGCAACACGCGCCGTCAGAGCCTGACCGATGCCGGGCGCGTCTATTTCGAGGAGGCGAAGCGGGTGCTGGAGCAGGTCTCCATTGCTGAAAATGCAGTTGAGCGGCTGCGTGCTGCGCCTGCCGGAACGTTACGCGTCACGGCACCGACGTCGTTTGGTGGCTGTGTGATTGCACCGCTCACCGCCACCTATTTACAGCGTTATCCGGAGGTGCGTGTGGAGCTGGATCTCACCAACCGGATGGTCGATCTGGTGGATGAAGGGGTCGATCTGGCCATTCGTATTGGCGACATTCAAAACGACGATCTGGTAGCGAAGTATCTCTGTCCCTACCGGATGGTGATCTGCGCCGCGCCGGATTATTTAGCGCGCTACGGCACGCCACAGACGCCTGCCGATCTGGTGAATCATCTGTGCCTGTCACACACGGTGTGGACCGCGCGTAACGAGTGGCGGCTACCGGGCATGGAAGGAGAAGTGCGCTGGAAGCGGGATGCGATCTTAAGATGCAACGATGGCTATGGATTACGCATGGCGGCGCGGGCTGGTGCAGGATTACTGCTGCAACCGGAGGTGCTGGTGGCGGAAGAGCTGGCAAGCGGCAGGCTGGTGCGGGTGCTGGAGCAGTACACGCCCGCGCCGAGGCCGGTGCATTTATTGTGGCGTCAGGATTTACGTCAACTGCCTAAGCTTACGGAATTTATCGCCCATATTCTGCTAAGATTGGGCACAATATAAAAAAAGAAGGTAATCAAAGAATGTCTGCAAACAAACTCGCCAGCAGCGCGCAGGGCCTGCAATCCTCTGCCATCCGTGAATTATTAAAACATAGCAAAATGGCAGGGGTGATTTCGCTGGGCGGTGGTATTCCTAATCCCGATCTGTTCGATCACGAAGGGCTTAAAATTGCTGCCGATTCCGTCTTATCACAGCATTTTGGCGAGGCGTTCCAGTACGGCCTGACGGAAGGCGTCCCGGGGCTGCGCGAGGAAATTAAACGCATCTGCGAGGGGCGCGGTATCGCCTGTAAGGCCGATGATGTCGTTATTACTTCCGGCTCGCAGCAATCACTTGACGTGCTGGCGCGTGCGTTAATCAACCCGGGTGACACCGTCGTCGTTGAGCGTCCAACCTATCTCGCCGCGCTGCAGGTCTTCGGCCTGGCGCAGGCCAACTTTGAATCCGTTGGCACCGACGGCGACGGTATGAAGGTGGATGAGCTTGAAGCGCTGGTGGCAAAGAAAGCCATCAAAGCAGTCTATATCGTTCCAACCTTTGGTAACCCCGGCGGCGTGACGCTTTCCGAAGCGCGCCGTAAACAGCTGGTGGAATTATCAAAGCGTTATGATTTCGTGATTATCGAAGACGACCCGTACAGCGAAATTAATTACACCGACGAAGTATTCCGCCCGTTGATTGCTCACGCCAAAGATATCGGCAATGAAGAGAACGTGGTGTACACCTCCACCTTCTCTAAAATCCTCGCACCGGGAACCCGCGTGGGCTGGGTGCTGGTCCCCGAGTGGCTGAAACGTGCGGTGGTTAATCTGAAGCAAACCACCGATCTGCACACCAGCACGCTGTCACAGCTGATGACCTATGAGTACCTGAAAACCGGACGTCTGGCGGGGCAGATTAAGATGATCCGCGAAGCCTATCGCCAGAAATACCAGACGTTTGCCACTGAACTGGAGGCCGAACTGGGCGATGTGATGTCGTTCCACAAGCCGAAGGGCGGCATGTTCCTGTGGGCGAAAATGAACAACGGCATGAACACCACGCGTTGGCTGGAGAAGACGTTAAGCAATGGCGTGGTGTTTGTACCTGGCGAGTTCTTCTACTGCAATGAACCGGACCATACGACGCTGCGTATGTCGTTTGTGACGCCAACGGATGAACAGCTGATAGAAGCGGTTCGACGTTTGAAAATCTCGCTGTAAACGATCTGCGCATAATGGCGGCAACGTCGCTATGCGCAAGCCTTCCTTACAGCAGCCCTTTCTGTGCAAATGTCATACGAGTGGCTTCATTCAGATCCAAATCCTGTAAGGACGCCGGGCGAACCCAGGCAATCTCCTGAAACTCTTCGTTGAAGGTCACCTCACGGTTGGCGCTGATGCAGTCGAAGATCAGGTAAATCATATAAATTTCTTCCGTGGTGCCGTCGGCGTAGGTTTTCACCCGAGTGTCATCGCGAAATGCCCAGGGTTTTACCTCGGTAATCTCCAGCGCGTCGCCAAGCTCCTCGCGGATTTCCCGGCGCAGCGCCTGTTCCATCGTTTCACCCGGCTCCATCCCTCCACCGGACAGTGCCCACTGGCCGGGAAATACGCCGCGATCGTCGGCCATTTTGCACAGCAGATAGGCCCCGTCGTTCTGAATGATGGGGCAGACAATGGTACGTTGGCGCATGGTTTCTTCCTGAAAATGAGTTTGAGCTACTTTAGCAGATTGGGGGGTGATGGTTATGTTAGAGGTGTTCGATTCTCGCTCCTTGGTTTTCTGCATTTTGTGATGCCCTCACCCCGGCCCTCTCCCACAGGGAGAGGGAGAAAATCATAGCGAATTTTTACTCCATGCGGATGTAGGCCGGGTAAGGCGCAGCCGCCACCCGGCGATTGACTACCGTTCCCTCAGCGCCTCTTTCGCCCGGTTAAACGGCTTGATCATATAATCCAGCACCGTTTTCTCTCCGGTCTTAATGTCCACCGTCGCAATCATCCCCGGCACAATTGAGAAGTGCCTGCCCGCCTTATTCACCAGGTAATCCTGGCTGGTACGGATAAACACCCGGTAATAGAACACTTCCGGCTTAGCTTCGTCCTGGATGGTATCCGGTGAAATGGTCTCCACCACGCCATGCAGCCCGCCGTAGATGGCATAATCGTACGCGGTGATCTTCACCAGCGCTTCCTGATTAGGGTGGATAAAGGCGATATCGCGCGGCGACAGGCGGGTTTCAATCAGCAGGTGATCGTCCACCGGTACGATCTCCATCAGCTCGCCGTTGGGCGGGATCACGCCGCCGATGGTGGTCACTTTGATGTTTTTCACAATGCCGCGCACCGGGGATTTCACCGTCAGGCGGGTCACCGAATCTTCACGGCCTTTGAGAATGGCGGAAACCATATCCACCTCCGCGTTGGCTTTGGAGAGCGCCTCGCGCGCCTGAACGTAATACTGCGAGCGCACGTCGGTGAGCTTGAGTTCCAGATCGCTTTTCTGCCGCTGCAGACGCAGCACTTCCACGTGGCTGGCGGCGCCGGTTTTCACCAGCCGCTGGGTGATCGCCAGCTCTTTATTGGCGAGATCTAACGCCGAGCGCAGCTCGCGCTGGGTATCTTCAAGCTGTGCGCGACGTGAGTTATAGAGGCGCGTTTCGGCCCCGATCAGATCCGTCCATTTCGCCAGCGAAGGCGGGAACTTCAGCGGCAGATCGTTCACTTCGGCATACAACCGAACGCTGGAGGCGAGCGATGCCCGGTAGCGCGCCGCGCTTTCGCCGACGTTCGATTCCGAACGCGTCGGATCGAGCCGCGCCAGCACCTGTCCCGCCTGAACCTGATCCCCTTCGTGCACGTTCAGTTCCGTCAGGATCCCGCCGTCGAGCGACTGTAAAACCTGCTCGCGCGAGCTGGGGATCACTTTGCCGGTTCCGGTGGAAACTTCATCCAGAATGCCGTACCACGCCCAGACGCCAAGCACCACAAACAGCAGCAGGGAGAATACAACGATCCGTCGCGCGCCGGTGTAGCCGCTTTCGGAGTCGAGGGCGTTATCCAGATCGTCCATTGCGGCAACGTCACGCTGACTGATTTTCATTTTTCCACTCCCGTCCGGTTGCTGCCTGCTGTTGCTGCATACGGCTGTTGCTCAGCGCCTGCGCTTTCGGCGCATCCATCACCAGCATCCCCTCTTTTAACACCACCACGCGCTCAACCAGCTCCAGCACGGGCACGCGGTGGGTGGCGACAACCAGCGTGCGGTTGCCGAGCCAGGCGTTGAGGCGCTGGATAAATTCCCGCTCGGTATGCTCGTCAAGCGACGCCGTGGGTTCGTCCATCAGCACGATATTCGGGTCGCGCAGAAGCATGCGCGCCAGCAGAATGGACTGCCGCTGCCCGCCGGACAGCCCCACGCCATTCTCCATAATCGGGTAGTCCAGCCCCTTCGGCAGCTTCTGCACAAAGCTCGCCGCGCCGCACATTTCCAGCACCTCAAAAATCTCTTCATCGGTGGCGCGCGGCATACCCAGCGTGATGTTCTCGCGCAGGGTGCCGTAAAACAGCCGCGCGTTCTGGGTCATAAAGCCGACGTTACGCCGCACGTCCGCCACGTCGAGATGGGGCAGGCTGAAGTTGTCGAGCCGCAGCTCGCCGCCCGCCAGATCCATCCCGCCCGCCATCGCCTGCAGTAGGGTTGACTTGCCCGCGCCGTTGCGCCCGAGGATCGCCACTTTCTCGCCAGGTTTGATCTCCAGACGGTTAATGCGCAGCGCCATGCGGGGATCTTCCGGGTGATAGCGGAACTGCGCTTGCTCGAAGAGGTAATGGCCGCGCAGCACGTCCTGGCGGATCGGCGTCTCTTCGCGCTGGTTTTCGGTGGGCAGCTGCATAATGCTGTCCAGCCCCTCTTTGGCGGCCTTCACCTGTTGCCAGCGGGCCAGCACGCCGCACAGCGTCGCCATCGGAGCGATCATGCGGGAGGCCAGCATCGAGGCGGCGACCACCGAGCCGGTGGTCAGGGTGCCGTCGATCACCATCGGCGCGCCGACCACGATGACGCCTGCGTAGACCAGACTTTGAATGGTCATCCCCCAGTTGATCAGGTTCTGCGTCAGCTCGCGGGTGCGCAGGCCGGATTCGGCGGTGATCTGGATGTAGCTGTTCCACTGCTGCAAAAAGCGATTTTCTGCCTGCATCAATTTAATGTCCTCCAGCCCCTGCACGCTCTCCACCAGTACCGCGTTGCGCAGGGTGGATTCGTGTGCCGACTGCTTCGCCAGCTCCGCCAGCCGCTTTTGCAGCAGCAGGCCGGGCAATACCATGATCACCGCCGCGACCGGGGCGATCCACGCCAGCTGCGGCGCGATGATCGCCAGCACCACCACAAACAGGAGGAAGAAAGGCAGGTCGACAATCGTTGAAATGGTAGAGGAGGTGACCATTTCGCGGATCTGCTCCAGCTCGCGCAGCTGGGAAATGAAGCTGCCGGTGGAGCGGGGGATGGCGCTGTTGCGCAGGCGTAGCGCATGGCCAAAGACACGATCCGACACGCGTAGATCCGAGCGCTTGCCCAGCAGATCCATAATGTGCCCGCGCGCCACGCGCAGCACAAAACCAAACAGAGTGGCGATCAGCACCCCGATAGTCAGAACGTACAGCGTCGGGTAGGACTGGGCCGGGATCACCCGGTCGTAGACCTGCATGGAAAACACGATCCCCGAAAGCGACAGCACGTTGATAAACAGCGCGGCGAGCATGACCCAGCTGTAGGGGCGCAGATCGCGCATCACCAGCCGGTAGAGCCAGTCCGGGCGATATTTAGATATATAGGCATCCACCCGGCTGTCCTTCAGGGCGGCCAGAGGACGCAGGGCGATCACATGGCGGATGGCCGGGAGCATGGCCGTCATCGACAGGCGGTTGGTGTGCGTGTTGCCGTCGAAAAAGCTGACCTCAAGCGTGTCTTCGCCGTCGAAATGTTCAATGACGCCGATTTTCCCCTCGCTCAGCTCCACCACGACGGGCAAGCGCCAGCTATTGATGGACTGCCGATCTGCCGTCAGCAGCTCAAATGTCAGTCCGGCCTCGCGCGCAAGCTGGGTGAGGGCAGGCACCATCGGTTTACCTTTCAGCCACGGCGCACCCGCCATCAGCGCGCCGGGTGAACAGGCTACGCGATAACGCGTTGCCACGTAGCCAAACGCCTGTGCCCACTGTTCCAGCGCATCATCCGTCATGTTTTCACCCTGTGGGATATCGCGTTGCTTCATGGCTGGATCTCCACGGTCTGGATGGTACGGTTATCAAGATCGAACGCGTGACGTAAGCGCCCGGTGTTGTACAGGCAGTTGAGCTGAAGCTGATGCAGCTGTCCGGCGGTTTGCTGCTGGGTGAAACGCGCCTGATAAACCTCCTGTTCGGCGTTTAACACGTCGAGCAGCGGACGCGAGCCGAGGTCGAGATACTGCTGTTGGTACAGCTCGCGGGTGCGGGCGCTGAGCGCTTCCTGACGCCCCTGAATTTGCAGCGTGGCCATCAGGCTCATCACCTGGCTGCGGGCTTCGAGCAGTTTTTGCCGCACGTCGAGGCGGGTGCGCTGAATGGTGGACTGCGCCGACTCGACCGCGTGTCCGGCCGCATTGCGTCGGGCGGTCAGGCCGCCCCCCTGATAGAGCGGCATCTGCACTTTTACCCAGGCGGAATATTGGGTGCGATCCCGCGTTTCGTTGCCCGCATACCGGTCGTTAAGGTAGTGGCGCACTTCCGGCTCAAGCGAAATGGTCGGCGTCATCTGCGCGTTGGCATTGTCAAGGTTGGCCTGCGCGACGTTGGCCTGCGCCCAGGCGGCTAGTACGGCGGGCACCAGGCGATCGTCCGGCTCGGCGATGTCGCAGCTGCGCGCCAGACTTTGTGGGAAATCGTTGCTGATCGTGTTCAGGCTGTCCCAGCCGAGAAAACTCATCAGCGTGGCGCGGGCGCTGTCGAGGCTGGCCTGGTACTGCATCAGCTGCGCGCGCGCGCCTTCGATACGGGCATCGGTCTGCACCACGTCAGAGAGTGAGGTGGCCCCTTCGTCATTGCGCAGCTTCGTCAGCTTTCCGATAGAGGAGAGGGCATCAAGCTGCTCTTTGGCAGTGTCCACCATCTGCTGCAAGGTTTGAACCTGCACCATGGCGATGGCGGTATCGTGGGCGATGGTGTCAATGCTGACCAGCACGTTAGCCTGCTGCTGGGCGACGCCTGCGCTTTCGGCGCGCACCTGGCTCGCCACTTTGCCGAAGTCGTAGAGCATTTGCGAGAGGGAGAGGACCAGCGACGGCGTGAAGCCGTTGTCGTCACCGTCGTGGGTATAGCCGTTCTCCATTCCGGCATTGATTTGCGGATAGTATTTCGATTTGGCGACGTCCACGTTTTCGCTCTGCTGGTAGAGTTTACCTACCGCTTCGCTGATGGCCGGGTGCCAGGTGACGGCACGGTTTACGGCTTCGCCCAGCTGCAGCGTGCCGGGCGCGGCTTTCGTGGCCACCGGGGCCACGCGGCCGTTCAAAGAGGGGAGTTCCTGCGTTTCGCTGAGTTGTTCGGCATTGATCGTTCCCGCCGGGTTGGCAGCTAGAGCGGGCACAGATATCAGGCAGCACGAGAGCCACCAGTAAGGCATCTTCATTCCCATGTCTTGTCCCTAATAAAATGGTACAGCTTTATTGTTGTGCCCGGGCGCTGCGCGCCCGGGTCAGGTGGTTCTGTTGCTATCAGGTAATGATGTGCTGCTGGTTAACGAGCTCGTCGTAGGTGGTCTGAACGTTATCCAACGTAACGAGTGCAGATTTAGTGTAGGCGGCCCCCGTACCGTCACGGTCGATGGAGATCACAGTATTGTTACCGCTTTGTGAAACAGTGAGATAGTTACCCAGCGTCGACGCGCTGCCGTTCCAGCCCACCAGCAGATCGCCAATGTCGATCTTGTCTCCCTGCGCCAGTGAGAAGTTGGTCCAGTGGTCGCCCGCGCTGTTCCCCGCCGTTGCGTTGCCTGCCGTGCTGTTCAGCACCTGGTAAATCAGCGTATCGCCGTAAGCCGTACCGGTGATGACGTCGTTGTGTTCAGAGCTGATGAACTGCGGCGCCATATTGATGGTCAGCGAGGCGGTATCCGTTTTACCGGTCGCGTCGGTCAGGGTGTAGTTAAAGACCTCCTTCGAGGTGATGGTTGAGAGCGATACCCCGGCGTTGAGGCTGTAGGTGTAATGACCGTCTGCCGCAATCGCCAGCGTGCCGTAATGGCCCACAATGTTCACCGCAGTGCTGCCGGTGTAAGGATCCAGGGTGGTGGTCACGCCGTTGTAGCCGGTGATGCTCAGGCGGGTATCCACCGAGTGCAGCTGATCCATTGCCCCGGCGGAGTCGGTGCCGTCAAAGATGTTGCCGTTGACGGTATGACCGCTGGTGGAGTCGAACTGGGTCAGGGAGTAGGCGGTGCCGCTGACGCTTGGGGTAATGGTGATATTCCCCGCAGCCAGTGGACCCATTTTGCCGGTATAGCTGAGCGTATAGGTACCTGCATCCAGATCCAGTCCCGTCAGGTTGATGGTGGCTGTGCCGCCCAGCAGCAGCCCGCCGTTGAATGAACCACTTCTTACGGTGGTCGCGCCATTGGTTATCGTCCAGTCCACCGTCAACCCGCCCAGAGAAAGGAGCGATGCGACGTTAAAGGTCAATACCACATTGTGCAGGGCCGTATTCGGATCCACCACGAAGGTACCGTTTCCGCTACCCTGGGTTGATGCCAGCAGCGCGGCGTTCCAGCTCGCCGTCCCTACGGTTGTATCCGAGTAGGCCGTCGTGTGGTGTACCGAGGTCACGTCCATCGCGGTGCTTACATCGTTCACTGCATCCATCGCCCGCGCGGTTGGGGTGATGTTGAGCGAGGCCGTATCTTTGGCACCGTTCGGCGCGGTAATGGTGTAGACGAAGGTATCCGGCGTGCTGATGTGGTCAGCGCCAACGCCGCTCTTCAGGGTGTAGGTGTACTGACCGGACGCGTTAATGGAGAGCGTGCCGTATTCCCCCACGATGGTGGTGAGGCCGCTGCTGTTTACCGCCACGCCGTTTACTTCCGTCACCAGCGTGCCGGATGGCGCGACGTCATCCGCCAGCACATCCCCGGTGGTGCTGGTACCGACGCTTGCCACGCTATAGACGTGGTCTTCCAGCACGTTCAGCGTGTAGGCCGTCAGCGCGGTGATCCCCGCCGCCGTGTTCAGGAGGAAGAGGTACTCCCCAGACGGCAGATTCAGCGTCAGCGTGGACGAGGTGCCGCCCAGCAGCGGCGCGCGCAGCCAGCCCGGCTGAACGCGCATCTGCTCGAAGGTCTGGGTCGCGTCGTTGAACTTATAGATGTACAGGTCAAACACCGAGGCCAGCGCTACGCCCCCCACGGAGGCCTGAATGGTCATGGTGCGGGTGGTGCCTTCCTCCACGCTGTAGATGATCGGATTGCTCAAATCATCCAGCAGATTCAGGCCCAGGGTATTACCGAGGTTAATCCCGACCACGGTAAAGCCGCCCTGCGACGAGGTGCCGTTGTTAATGGCACTCACCGTGGTGTCAAAGGTCAGCGATGCGGTGTCATCCACGGCCACGATGCCGCTGGTGGCCGTGCCTGTCCCCAGCGACAGCACCAGGTTCGCCGAGGCGCTGGTTCCGTTGTGGGAGATGGTGTAGGTGAAGTTCTCCGTACGGCCAATCACCGAGGCGCTGGTATTCGTCAGGGTATAGGTGTAGCTGCCGTCGCGGTTGATGGTCAGCGTACCGTACTGCCCCTGAATTGCCGTGCCGTCGGCGGTGACGCTGGTGATGACCCCCAGCGCGTTAGTGACGGCGGTAACCGTGGTGCCCGCCGGGGCGTTATCGCTACCGGTGGTCGGGTCAACGTCGAGGATGACGTTGCCGCCCAGGCTGGTTTCGCCGGTGACGGTGCCTGCGCTGGTCTCTTTCACGCCCACATCAATGCTGGTGTAAGAGCCCGTCGCCAGCAGGTTGGTGTTGTAGCTCAGGACGCGATACTGACCGTTGGCCAGGCCGTTCAGGTTCAGCGAAACGCCGGTCGCACCGAGCGTGAGCAGATCGGCAAACTGCGGCTGGCCGGTATCCACCACCGTTGTCCAGGTGTTGTTGACGCTGTCGAACCGCTGCACCACCAGTTCAAGGGTATTGAGCAGCGACAGCACTGCACCCGTGGCGTTGGCGTTGACGGTGATGTCCGCGCTGCCGCCGCTGCCCACCGTAAAGCCGACCTGCGCGGTGTCATTGCCGAGCAGCGTAAGCGCGTTGCCCAGCGCGCCCACCAGCAGGAAGCCGTAATCGCTGTACTGCGAGTTGGTGACCGTTGCGGTTGTGGTGAGGTCCAACTCTTCAACGTTGCTACTGGCCGACAGCGGCACGACCGGAGCGAGGGCCGATCCTGGCTGCGAAACGTTACCTGCGGCATCGGTCGCGGTGACCTGCAGCGTCTGACCTTCGGTCTGTTTATTGAGGAAGGTATAGCTGTAGGTACCGTTGCTGCCTGCCGTTGTGGTCACCGTGCTGCCATCTGCCAGACGGATGGTGACGGTGCTGCCCGCTTCGGCGTTACCCGTCAGGACGCTACCGTCGGCGTTAAAGCTGCCGGTTGGCGTGTTTGGCGCGGTGAGGTCGACAATCACCGTCGTGGCGGAAGAGAACGGACCGGTTCCCGAGCCGTTACTCGCGGTGGCAGTAAACGCATGGGAGCCTTCGCTCATCGCCGGAGTGGTGAAGGTCCAGTTGCCTGATCCGTCGGCGACAACGCTGCCCATTGCGACGCCGTTATTGTAGAGCGTGACGGTGGCGTTAGGCTGCGCCGTTCCGCTGAGGGTTGGCGTGGTGTCATCGGTCGTTTTGCCGTTGGTCAGATTACCGGTGACGGTACCGACGTTGTCGGTAATGGTGGCGATTACCGGCGCGTTCGGCAGCGTCGTGAACGGCGCGGTAACCGATGCGCTCACACCCGCGTTTCCGGCTTTATCGGTGGCGTAGACCACCAGCGACTCTCCTCCCGTCTGCGCAGGGGAGATCGTGGCGTTAAAGTTGCCGCTACCGTCCGCTACCGCCGTACCGAGGACCGTACCGGTGCTGGTGGTGATGGTAACCGTGCTGCCCGCTTCGGCGGTGCCGGTGACGTGCGTCCCGTTGGTGATCACCGCCAGGCCGGCAGGAACCGCTGGCGGCGTCAGGTCAACGGTGATGGTGGTGACTGACGATGGCGCGCTGGTGTTGCCTGCCGCATCGGTCGCCGTGGCGGTGAAGTTATGTTGCCCCTCCGCCAGCGTGATGCTGGTTTGCGGTAGCGTCCAGTTCCCGTTGGCATCGGCCGTCACGGTACCCACAAGCGTCGTACCGTCATAGATGCGAACGGTGGCGTTGGCTTCCGCGGTGCCGTTGAGCGTAGGGCGCGTGTCGTTGGTCGGGTTGCTGCCCGTCACCGGACCGGTGACGGTGCCCACGTCATCGACAACAGAGCTGATAACCGGCGCAGTTGGCGCGGTTGCGTCAACGTTAATCACATATCCAGGGGTTTGCGCACTGGCGTTACCTACCGGATCGGTCGCCGAGAAGGTCAGGCTGTGCGAGCCGTCACCCAGCGCCGGAGAAGGGGTAAAGCTCCAGTTTCCGCCGGTCGCAACGACGCTGCCTATCTGCACGCCGTTATCGAAGATTTTCACCGTCGAGCCCGCTTCTGCCGTGCCCGTGAGCGTCGGCTGCGCATCGTTGGTTAAGCCGCCGTTGGCGATTGGCGTGGCGGCGTTACCGACGTCATCCGTGATGCTTGTCAGCACCGGCAGCGCTGGCGGCGTGGTGTCGATGGTCAGCGTGAAGGTGGCTGATGACGCGCTGGTATTGCCAGCCGCATCGGTGGCTTCTGCCGTAAAGCTGTGCGGGCCAGTCGCCAGCGTCGTGTTGAGCAAGATACTCCAGTTGCCGCTGGCGTCTGCAGTGCCCGTGCCGACAAGCGTAGTGCCTTCATAGATGTTCACCGTAGCAAACGGCTCGCTGGTGCCCACAAGACGCGGTACGGTGTCGTCGGTACTTTGCCCTGAGCCAAGCGCGCCCGTCACCGTGCCGACATCATCGATAGCCTGCGAGATAACCGGTGCGTTCGGTGGAGTGGTATCGACAATCAGCGTAAAGGCCGGTGAAGCCGGGCTGACGTTGCCTGCCGCGTCGGTTGCCGTGGCGGTCCAGGTATGGCTGCCGCTGCTGAGTGGGTTAGCAGGCGTGAAGCTCCATACGCCACTGCCGTTGGCCTGAACGGTACCGACCTGCTGACCATTTTCATAAAGGGTGATAGTGGCGTTGGCCGCTGCGGTTCCGTTCAACGTTGGCGTGGTGTCGTCGGTACTTTGCCCCGAGGTGAGTGGGTTGAGAACGGTACCCTGGTTATCCGTTGCCGGCGTAAAGACCGGTGCCAGCGGCGCGACGGTGTCCACCGTCAGGTTAAACGCTGGCGAGGTGGCGCCGGTGTTACCCGCCGTATCGGTGGCGTTGAAGGTGATGGCGTGCAGCCCTTCACCGAGCGCCGTACCCGGGGTAAAGGTCCAGTTCCCCTGAGCGTTCACCACGGCGGTGCCGATTTCAGTGCCATCCACAATCACGTGAACCGTCGCACCGATTTCGCCCGTGCCGTTGAAGGTTGGGCGCGCATCGTTGGTGCTGTTACCGGTGAGGAGCGTCCCGGTGACCGGCCCGACATCGTCAATGACAGTCGTTACAACCGGCGCGTCAGGGCCTGCTGTATCCACGGTGAAGGCGAATACCGGAGAGTTAGCCGAGACGTTGCCTACGGCATCCGTGGCGTTGACGCGAATGTTATAGTTGCCATCGCCAAGCGCAGTGCCAGGCGTAAAGGTCCAGTTGCCGTTGCTGTCTACCGTGGTGGTACCAATCTCCACCCCATTATTCAGAATGTGGATTGTACTGCCCAGCGCACCTGTCCCGCTCAGCGTCGGCGTATTGTCGTTGGTGACCTGGCCGGCGGTCAGATTACCGGTCACGCCGCCCGCCACGTTGTCGTTAACCGTATCGAGCGTCGGCACCGTTGGCGCCGTCAGGTCGATGTCAATGCTCCAGGCGTTGGAGGTCTGGCTCACGTTGCCCTGCGGATCGGTGGCTTTGACGGTGAAGGAGTGCGAGCCTTCCACGAGGGCGGTTTCAGGCGTAAAGGTCCATGCGCCGGTGACGCTGTCTGCCGCCACGATACCGATCTGCGTTGTGCCATCATAAATAACGACGACACTGCCCGCTTCCGCCGTCCCGGTCAGGGTTGGCGTGGCGTCGTTGGTTGGCGCACCGTCAGGTACTACGGTCGCGGCATTCCCCGCGTCGTCGGTCACGCTGGTGATCACCGGCGTCGTGGAGACGGTATCAACGGTGATGGTGATGCCCGTAGAGAGTCCGCTCGCGTTGCCCGCCGGATCGGTGGCCCGGATCGTCAGGGTATGATCGCCATCAGCCAGCGCTGGCGGGGTGTAGGTCCATGTGCCGGTTGAGCCGACGACAACGCTGCCTAACGGAGTACCGTTATTGTAAATGGTAATCGTATCACCCACGTTCCCCACGCCGTTCAGCGTTGGGCGGTTATCGTTGGTGGTCTGGCCGTCGCTCAATGGCCCAATGCCCGGACCGACGTCATCGATGATGGAGCCGATAGCTGGTGTGTCGGGGGCGGTCAGGTCAATGGTGACGGTTGCGGCAGGAGAGCGTCCGCTGGTTTCGCCGCTAACAATATCCGTCGCGGTGACTTCAAAGGTATGTGGACCTGCTGTCAACGGGAAGAGCGGGGTGTAACTCCAGTTGCCGCTTCCATCCGCAACCACGGTTGGCGGCACTGCCAGTACGCCATCCTGATAAATCGTGATGACGGCGTTAGGTTCTGCTGTCCCGCTCAGCGTAGGCGAGGTGTCATCAGAGGTTTTGTCTTTCACATTGCCCGTGATCGGTCCAACGTTATCGGTAATAGCCGTAATAACCGGTACGTCCGGAAGGTCCAGCGGCGAGTCGGTGACGACAAAGCTTGCACCTGGGCTGGTGTTCCCCGCGGCATCCGTGGCGGTCACCTTCAGCGTGGTGGCATCCAGCTGTGCCGGGCTGAGCGCAATGGAGAAATTGCCACCGGTCGCAACGCCGGTACCGAGGACAGTCGTACCGTCTGCGGCATACACGGTGATGGTGGCTCCCGCTTCAGCGGTCCCGGTAAGCGGGGTGCCTTGCTGAGTAAGGGCGATGTTGGCTGGGTCTGCCGGGATACCCGTATCGACGGTTACCGCCAGGTTCGGAGAGCTACCCGAAATATTGCCTGCGGGATCGCGGGATGAGACCGAGAAGGTGTGCGGGCCATCAGGTAAGGTGCTGTCGGCGGTCCACGTCCAGATACCGTTTTGAGGAACCGTTACGGTAATGGTTGATGGCGTCCCATCCACTGAAACGATGATTGTTGAGCCCGGCTCGCCGGTACCGCTGAGAGCCGGGGTGCCGTCGCGCGTATAGAGGGTACCGTTTGTCAGCTGGCTATCAGAAACCGCGTCGATAGCTGGCGTCGCGGGAGCCTGCGTATCGATCGTCACGGTAAAGACCGGGCCTGGCGCACTGACGTTACCTGCGCTATCCACTGCCGCAACGGTAATATTCAGCGGGCCGTCCGTTTGGGCCGTCGGAAGCGTGTATGACCATTGGCCATTGACGATATCAACGCGCGCCAGTTCAACACCGTTGTTGTAAATGATCGCCGTTTCACCGTCAGGACCGGTTCCGCCGATCGTTGGGGTGTTATCTGTCGTAGAACCACCGTTTTGTGCACCACCGATGGCCGCGATAACCGGTGTATCGGGCGCGAGCGTGTCTACCGTAATGGTGATGCCGGTTGACGGATCTGATTCGTTGCCCGCCTCATCGGTGGCCGTGGCGGTATATTCATGCGTGCCTTCCCCAATGTTGCTCTCAGGGCGCCAGCTCCAGTTGCCGTTTCCGTCTACCGTCACCGTGCCTACGGCTGTCGTCGTTGTGCCGCCATCGCGGCTGTCATAGATGGTGATCACATCGTTTGGCGTACCCGTTCCGCTCAATACCGGGCGCGGATCGTTGGTGGTTTCGCCGTCGGCTACGGGGCCGGTGATCTGGCTCACGCTGTCGGTCACGACCGGCACCGTTGGGGCCAGAGGGGCTTCAGTATCAATGGTGATCGTCACCGGGGTGGACGGGGCGCTTTCGTTGCCCGCGCCATCCTGATTGGTGACCGTCAGGGAGAGATCGTAGGTCCCGTTACCCAGCGGTGTGCTCGGCGTCCAGGTCCAGTTGCCGTCACCGTCCACCAGAGATTCGCCGATTTTGGTCGTGCCATCATAAATATTCACCACGTCACCCGGGTTGCCCGTTCCGCTCAGGGTTGGCGTGGTATCGCGGGTCGTTTCACCCGGGTTCAGTGCGGTACCCGGCGTGCTGCCGTCCGGGTTTACGGTGATATCCGGTATCGCCGGTGTATCAGGCGCGATGGTATCAATGGTGAGCACGAACGGAGGCGAAATCGTCGTGTTACCGGCAGCATCCGTGGCGTGCACCGTCAGGGAATGTGGGCCGTTGGTTAACGGGGTGGTTGGCGTAAAGGTCCATGTTCCCCCCGTTACAGTCGCCGTGCCGAGCAGGGTATTACCGTCATAAAGTGTAATGATGGTGTCCGCCGGTGCCGTCCCCTGCAGCTGAGGCTGGGTGTCGTCCGTTGTGTCACCGTCCTGAAGCGGGTTCTGCACCGGACCCACGTTATCCAGCGCCGTCTCAATAGTGGCCGCCGCCGGTGGCGTAACGTCGACCGTCAGCGTAAAGCCGCCGGATGCCGGGCTGGTGTTACCCGCCGCGTCGGTGGTGACGGCGGTCAGGGTATGCGGCCCCTCGCTCAACGGCGTTGTGGGCGTGAAGGTCCACGCACCGTTGCTGTCGACCAGCGCGGTACCAATGGCGTTGCCATCAAGACGAATGGTGACCGTTGAACCTGGCTCGGCGGTACCGTTGAGCGTCGGGGTGGCGTCGTTTGTCGTTTCACCGGTATCGAGCGGGCCGGTGCGTCCAGGGGCATCATCCACGACCTGCGTTATGACCGGTGCGACCGGCGCAGTGCCATCAACGGTGATGCTCCAGGTATTTGAGGCCCCGCTCGGGTTACCTGCTCCATCGACCGCCGTTGCCGTCAGGACGTGACCGCCATCAGGCAGCGGTGCCGTTGGGGTAATGCTCCATTCGCCGGACGCCGGAACAGTCACGGTACCGATGACGGTGCTGCCGCTGGTAACGGTAATGGTTGTACCGGGTTCACCCGTCCCGTTGATGGTGGGCGTCCGGTCGTTAGTGAGGCCATTCTGGGCGACTGGACCCGCGGTGGCCTGCACATCATCCACCACGGAAATAATCACCGGCGTTTGCGCAGGCGTGATGTCCGGCGCAACGGTAGGGGTTGTTGGCCCCGTGTTGCCTGCGGCGTCGGTGGCATCTGCGGTCAAACTTTCGCCGTTGGCTTTTGGCGGCGTGAGCGTGACGCTGAAGCTACCGTCATCATTGGCTTTGCCTTGACCCACCGTGACGTTACCTTCACGAATAGTCACCGTACTGCCCGGTTCAGCGGTACCCGTAACCGTTGTGCCGTCGCCGGACACGACGACGTTATCCGGTGCGAGAGGTGGCGTCGAATCAGGTGCAGTGGCCGTAGCCGGCAGGCTAACGTTACCGCTGTCATCGGTTGCGATAACCGTCAGCACTTCGCCGTTTGTCTGGGCCGGGCTGATTGGCGTGCTAAAGGTCCCGTCGCCATTGGCTGTCGTTTCGCCGATGACTGTGCCATCCGGGGCTTTAATGGTGACGGTACTGCCCGGTTCTGCCGTCCCGCTGACGCTTTGACCATCGTCGGACACCACGAGATTGCCGGGCAGGGCTGGCGGGGTGGTATCGGCTGCGGTAGCGGTCGCTGGCGTGCTCTGGTTACCTGCAGCGTCAGACGCCACCACGGAGATCAGCTGGCCGTTGGTTTGCGCAGGGGTAAGCGTGGCAACAAAGTTACCGTTGCCGTCCGTGGTCGTACGGCCAATAACGTCTCCGTCGCTGTTGGTGATCACAATGCTGCTGTTGGGCTCGGCGGTGCCGGTAATCTGTGTGCCAGCCGGATTCAGAGAAATGACGGGTTGATCCGGCGGTGTGGTGTCAACGATGAAATTAATCGGCTGAGACAGGCCGCTCTGGTTGCCTGCCGCATCGGTTTCACGCACCGTAATCGAGTGCGCGCCTTCTGCAAGAGGTGATGTCGGGGTCAGGCTCCAGGTGCCGTTAGGCTGCACCGTGGCAGTCCCTACGGGCGCGCCGTTATCGTAAACGGTAATGGTGCTGCCAGGTTCACCTCTGCCCGTCAGACGCGGTTGTGAGGCATCCGTAAATTGTCCTACGCTGATGGCACCTTTGAGGCTTCCGGTATCATCATTAACCACGAATGCAGACGGCGTTGACGGGGCGGTGAGATCCACGGTAAGGGTAAACGCCGGGGAGGCTGGGCCGGTGTTGCCTGCGACGTCGGCGGCACGCACGGTCAGCTGATGGCTGCCTTCGCTGAGGTTCACGGATGGCGTAAACGTCCAGCTTCCGTTAGCGGCGACCACGGCGGTACCGATCGCGATACCGTTGTCATAAATGGTGACGGTCGAGCCTGCTTCTGCGGTACCGGTGAGCTGTGGCCGCGGATCGTTGGTACTGCTGCCATTGCCCAGCGTACCGGTAATGGGGGCGACATCATCAACAACGCTGATGACGACCGGCGCCGTCGGGGCGACGGTATCGACGATAAAGGTTACGGCGGTCGATGGCGCGCTGGTGTTGCCCGCCGCATCGGTTGCCGTGGTCGTGATGGTGTGGCTTCCGTTGGCGAGATTGCCTGCTGGGGTAAAGCTCCAGTTGCCGTTAGCATCCACTTTGGTGGTGCCGATCTGGGTGCCGTTATCGTAAATGGTGATGGTGGTTCCGGCTTCGCCAATGCCGCTGAGGGTAGGGCGGGCGTCGTCAGTGCGCTGGCCATTGTCCAGCGGGCCCGTTTCCGTGCCGACGTCATCGTTTACGATGAGAAGGTTTGGCGCATCCGGCACGGTGGAGTCTGGAGCGGTGACCTGACCAGGCTGGCTGGTGTTGCCCGCGCTGTCCGTCGCGGTGGCGGTAAGCTGCTCGCCGTTGGTCAGCGGTTTACCCAGCTCGATGGTGAACGCGCCATCGCTGCCTGCTTTCCCGGTGCCGACCACGTTACCGTCGGCATCTTTTAACGTGACGGTGCTGCCCGGTTCAGCGCGACCCGTGACGGTGGTACCGTCATCCGATACCTGCAGATTGGTGGGCGCATCCGGTGCGGTGGTATCGGGCGCGGTGACGTGCCCGGCCTGGCTGGTATTACCGGATGAATCCGTCGCGGTGGCGGTGATCACCTCGCCGTTGGTCAGGGGCTTATCCAGCACGATGGTAAATTTGCCGTCATTGCCCGTTTTTCCGGTGCCGACCACGTTACCGTCGGCATCTTTTAGCGTGACGGTGCTGCCCGGCTCAGCGGTACCCGTGACGGTTTTGCCATCGTCGGAGAACTGTAAGTTGGTTGGCGCGGTTGGCGCCGTGGTATCGGGATCCGTCGGTGTGCCCGGATTGCCGGGGTTGCTGTTGTCATCATCGTCACCTCCGCCTCCTCCGCCGGTGCCCGCTGCGATGGCAATCCCACCCGCTACCGCAAGACCACCCAGCACCCATGGCCAGACGGCGGCACCGCCTGCATCACTCCCTGACGCGGCAAGTAATACGTCCGTGGAGGCGATTGATTCGTATGTGGCGGCCCCGGTAGGGTCTTCAATCCACCACAGCGCGCCGTCACTCTCCTCCAGGACCAGCTGGCTCACGCCCTGGGCATCCGTGACGTAGAAGTTTTTCAGGGTGATCACCTCGCCGGAGTGCAGCGTCACCACCAGATCGTTACCGCTACGGGCGAAATGAGAAATATCGGTTCGCTCTACGTGTAGCTCCACGATAGAGGAATGGCTCAGCGTAACCTGGGTGCCCTCTGTGGTGGTTTCCACGCCAGTAAGTTTCGATATAACAGAGATTTGGCTCATTTAGTCATTACTCCAGACGAGTTGTCGTGAACGGCGTGCAAGATGAGCCATCTGTTTATGAAGGGAAAAGCGCGCCCGCGGCGGAGTAACTGCAATTAAGCAGTACTCACCGTATTTTTTTAGAGCGAACGATGCCCGCCAGGATATAGAGTGGCAACATCAGAGCGAATCTATTTATTTGATGGAAAATATTGCGTATTCTTTTTTTTGTGCTCTCGATAACCCTGCGATTAATAGAGGAATTAATTCGAAATAGTATAAAAATGATATAGCCAGAAAAGCCCCGATATGCAAATTAAGATTCTGTAAATACAGGGGGATATCATGAGGTAAATATTAATATATGGGCGTTGATTATCGGTGTGAATGATTAACATGTTGTTTTTTAAGTGTTGTTGTAAATTTGGGGCGTGTTTTTTAACGTTTTTATGAGAGGTTAAATAATGCGGTGGTGAGAGGTTTTCTGTTTATTTAAATAATGCTGTTTAAGGCTGCTTAATATTTATTTAAGTTAGGGTAACATTTTTGATGTAAGATATATTATGTTTTTAGTGAGTGGAAATATATTCTGATGCATAAACAAATTTCTGCTACCAGGAGCGATAAGAATAGTTGAGAGGCGGGTGAAATACATTGGGCTGATCGTCAGTGCGGTAAAAATATGGACGCCATTTTTTATAATAAAAAGTCCCCGCAAAAATGAATAAAATGTGTGGCTCGCGCGTTAACCGACGTATTCACTTTTGACCCTGGAGCTCTGTATGAACACCACTCTGCTTCGTCTGTTCCCGACGCTGATCATTTTCCTGTACACCCCGCTGGCGTCTGCGATGGGCGATAATAGTACCGAGAGCAAAACGCCTGACTGCCCGTCCGGGCAGGTCTATGACAGTGCATCTCAGAAATGCGTGCCTGATAAAAGCAGCAGCCTCAGCGATGAGGACAAAACCCGTTATGCCTACCATCTTGCGAAGAAAGGAGAGTACCAGGCGGCGCTCAACTTGCTTGACTCTCTGAAAAATGCGAATACGGCTGAAGCCTGGAACTATCGCGGTTATGCCACGCGTAAACTCGGCCGCACGGATGAAGGTATTGGCTATTATCAGCGTTCGCTTGCTATCGAACCGAACTATGCCAAAGCTCGCGAATATCTGGGTGAAGCGTGGGTGGTGAAAGGGCGACCGGATTTGGCCAAAGAACAGCTGAAGGTGATTGCCGGTATTTGCGGCCAGAACTGCGAGGAGTACCGTGACCTGCAGGCTGCCATTAACGGACATCCTGAATCCTGAATGCCCTCTGTAGGGAAAGCAAATCGCTACCAGTGACGTTCGTGAACAGTTAGCTGCACACCTGGCGCGCCTTTGGCGCTACGGGCTGGTGTTGTCGCGAAACCGGGATATCGCTGAAGAACTGGTGCAGTCTACCTGCGTGCGGGCGCTTGAAAAGAGCAGCCAGTACACGCCTGGTACACGTATCGACAGGTGGCTGTTCGCGATTCTGCACTCAATCTGGATCTCTGAACTGCGAGCACGGCTCGTGCGGCAGGGGCAGGGTTTTGTCGTCAGTGACGAGCTTTTGGCGCCTGACACGCGTGAGCAGGATGAGATGCGCCTGCATTATCTGAAGGTGATGCAGCGCAATACGGTTTTTTTGGTTTACGTCGAAGATTTTACCTATCAGGAGGCGGCGGACACGCTATCGGTACCGATTGGTACCATTATGAGTCGGCTGGCAACAGCCAGAGCGACGCTGGCAAAATCGGCTAATGCATCGCCCCCGGTAAAGGAGAAACGTTCTTGAACGCGTACCGTTTTACACCGCCCTACAACGATGATGCTATCGTGGCCTGGATAGATGGTGAGATGTCACGTGCCGAGGCACAACAGTTTGAAGCGCAGCTACGAACGGATGACCAGCTCTCCGGTCGGACGGCGGAGCTGATGAAAAGCAACCAGAACTATCAGCTCGCGTTCGCCGACATGCTGAATGACGCACCGGTGGAACGAATGCAGGCCCGTCTGGAGCTGCTTTCTGAACAGCGGCCCGCGCCATCAGATGGCGTTAGCAGGCGGGCGCTGATTGCCGCATCGCTCAGTTTTTTGGTGCTGGGGTCAGGGCTGGGATACTGGCTAAGGCTGACCTCCGCGCTGGCTGATGAAAACGCCCAGATCCGTGAACGGGAAGCACAATATATGTCGCTGTATAGCGTCGAGACGCTGCTGGATATGGACGCTGCGTCGCCTGTTCTTCAGCGCGGGCTAGCGCGCGCGGCACAGGATATCGGCCTGCAACTTGCGGAGTCACAGCTTTCCCTGCGTGGGGCCGAGCTTAAAATGGTACGCATGCTACGGTACGACGCCACCTCTATCGCGCAAATCGCCTGGCTAAACGCCGACTATGGACCGATGGCGCTATGCATCTCCCCGACAGAGCAGAAGATGAAAACCGCTTTCCAGCAGGAGCAACGGCACAGTATGAACCTGGTATGGTGGCAAGATGCGGGGTATCAGTTCGTTCTGATTGGCCGTAATCCACTCCCCGCGTTACAGAGCAATGCGCAGCAGCTCTATGATGTGTTAGCCTGAATCGCAATGGCGATATCCGGGGTGAGGGTGGTATCACCCGTCACGCCAATGAGCCTGGCCCATGAGAGGATGCCACCAAAGGCATGCCACGACAGGTGAATACGCGTGTTGTTAGTGTCGATGATAAAGTGCTGCGGGCTGCATAAAGAGATGAGCAAAACAGCAGGAAACTAAAAGCCAGCAGCCGATACATGGTGATTCTCCGTTAAGCGCGCACAGTGTTAACGCATGACCTGCTGTCTTTATTCGGAGAAATGAAAAAAGGCCGCTAACGCGGCCTTCCTGGGGATTATTCAGTGACTTTCTTTTCTAATTCACTGGCACCCTGTTTGGTTTTATTCCAGCCTTTCTCTGCACCCTCTTTGGTGGCATCCCACCCCTTCTCTGTGCCTTCTTTGGTTTTATGCCAGGCTTTTTGAGAGTCTTCGCTGACTTTGCTGCCAAAGCTTTCGCTTTTACCTTCTGCGGCATGCTCATTTTTCAGCTTCAGTTCTTCACCTTTGTTCTGCTCTTCGTGCAGTTTTTGCTTCGCGTCGTTGGCGTTCGCTTTCGCCGCGGCGACAGTGTCGTCAGTTGCATGTGTGGTCGCAGCAAAAACTGGGGAAGCCAGCAGAACAGCAGATAATGCAATAATTGTTTTTTTCATAATATCCTCATTTAACGTTTTCGGTTATGAGCGTGATTCAGCATGTCACAGACGAAGCGAAGCGGCTTTAGGAAAAAACTGTAAAAGAATGGATGCCACGAAGGCGCTATTTCATGCGAAAGGCTAACCGAGCGTGAGATATCCCATCTCAGCCAGTGCTGCCAGCGTCAGTAGAATAAAAAATAGTATGGTGAAGGGTCTGTACATATTACTCTCCTTGTTGTGCATATAGTCATCCGTGTTGATCCTGTCATGCGCCAGCCCAGTGTTCTTAGAGGCAACGCTATTATCTCCGTGACAGCGGAAATAATCATGGATGCCGCTCACAAGTTGCGAGTCGGCATTTTATTAGTCACGGTGATTAAATATTTTCAGTGTGAGTCGGCGTGGAAAATGCTGAGATAATAGCCCAATGGAACGCTTCTTTCGGAGTCTGAAAACGAATGGGTGCCGGTGTCAGGTTATTATATAGGGGGTATTACAGCTCGCTAAAGCCGCATAAATATAACGCTGGGTTACCCTCAAACGAATCGAAAAACCGATATTGGAAAACTCTAAAGCGGCGGTCAGTTTTAGTTGACCACTTCAGTTCACTGCTTTGTCAGAGGTCGAAAGTAACGGCTTGGTTTTCTTGCAAGGGGGAGTCTCCATGCGTTTAGGCCCAACGGAAACACTATAGCTTTTCGTTGGGCCTACCAATGTGCCTAAAAGGTTCGGATTTAATCAGTTGGTTTTCAGACATCGCGGGACAAATTGAGGGCACAAAAAAGCCCGCAGGGCTTGCGCCGTGCGGGCTCTTAGGACTTCATCGGATGACTCTGGTAATCACCGATGGAGAATTTTGGTGGGCTGGCGGAGTCTGAATTGGTTGTGTAATTCATTGAATTAATTTGAATAACTGCTAGTTCAACTTTTCTTAGGGGCCTATTTGGGTGCCTAAAAGTTTTTTCTCCCTTTGATGAGAAAGAAGACGAGATAGGGACTGTGCGTGGTGATATCTAGTTGAGTCGTCACACTGAAAAACAGATTTGACCTGGTAACCATTTCTTGCGCAGCAAACGCGCCGCGCATATACGGTTTGGGCTTACCTTTTATCAAACGCTTAGACTACTATTCGCCTGCGAAATTTTTTGGATAAAAGCCATCATCACCAATGCAGCATCGAAAAATGCTTAATTAAAAATGCTCACGCCTGCATCCCCTTACCCCGTGCCAGGTTAATTCTTTCAACGCATTCCTTAAACGCTTTAAGTTGCTCCGTAGAGAGTTCAGATTCATCAATTTTGACCAGAAGAGCGTTGAGAGAGCGTTCAATATCATTTTTAATTAACCGTAAGCAGATAACCTTAACCCAACGTGGAGAGAGCTTACTGAGGCCAATTGCTCTTGTGATTTGTAATTTCATGCGATGCCTCTCAACCGCCAGTGTGCCGGTTTTCAACCTCGGTTATAACACGCAATGGACAGGACTTCTGTTATTCCTTCGCCTAAAATTTAGCATGAAGCGCTTAGCTTGGGTGCAACCAGGATTTCATTAAACATCAAAATTAGTTTTGCATCATGACGCGCAAGCGCCACGTCATAACCAGAGTTACTAGTTCACCTCAAGGTAGTTTTTCATATTCTGACACAGGATGGGATATCTCCTTTGTGCCATAGTGGATGTTATTAATCTCATGCAGTATGGATTCACGAAAAATATACGTTAAATTTTGTCCTGATTGACACGGGATGAAAGCTCCTGATAGCTCTCTTTTCTCTCGCTGTAACGATCTGCAAGATAACCAGTTTGTCCCTTAAGCAGCACCGTGATTTTAAACAGCTCCTCGGCTACATCGACGATACGGTCATACCATGACGAAGGTTTCATTCGGCCGTTTTCGTCGAACTCTTGCCATGCCTTAGCAATGGAGGACTGGTTGGGGATCGTGAACATCCGCATCCATCGGCCCAGAATGCGCATTTGGTTCACCGCATTAAAGGACTGCGAACCACCGCAGACCTGCATCACTGCAAGTGTCTTGCCCTGCGAAGGACGAACCGCGCCTTCACTTAAGGGTATCCAGTCTATTTGCGCCTTCATCACCGCGCTCATCGTCCCATGCCGCTCAGGGGAACTCCACACCATCCCGTCACACCATCTGACCAGGCCGCGTAGTTCGGTGACCTTAGGGTGCGTGTCTGGCGCATCATCAGGCAGGGGTAAACCAGAGGGGTTAAAGAATTCCACCTCCGCGCCCATTGCAGTCAGAAGACGACCGGCTTCCTCCGCGGCAAAGCGGCTGTAGGAGCGCTCTCTTACTGAGCCATACAGGATAAGAATCCGTGGTGGCACTTGCAGGTTCAGGCGTTCAGCGATGTGTTGATCAAAGAATTCAATATTAAGGGCAGGAAATTGTTCCATTTTTCTCCTCCGGAGAGAGTAGATGATTTCAAATTTAACACATATGATTTATCATATATATATTCTAAAGGGAACGGAGTGAAAAATGCTACAACCTGTTCAGCTTTTCAAAATCCTGTCGGATGAAACTCGGCTCGCCATCGTCATGATTCTCCGGGAGTCAGGAGAACTGTGCGTTTGTGATATCTGCGCAGCCATTTCCGAATCACAACCCAAAGTCTCGCGACATATGGCTATCCTTCGTGAGGCCGGGCTGGTTCTGGACCGTCGTGAAGGCAAATGGATCCACTATCGTCTGTCACCCCACATACCGGCATGGGCAGCTGAGACAATCACGACGTCCTGGCAGTGTATGCGGGAGGATTTGTGTAAATGGCTGGATAAATCAGCCTGCACCTCCTGCTGAGAAAAGAAAACAAATTCACATAATCATATATAACGGAGTCTGAGATGCTTTTGGCGGGGAGTATATTTTTACTGACGTTGATACTGGTGATCTGGCAACCCGGAGGCCTGAGTATTGGCTGGAGTGCGAGTATCGGGGCTGTGCTGGCGCTGGTAACTGGAGTCATCCATATCGCTGATATTCCCGTTGTCTGGAATATCGTCTGGAACGCGACAGCGGCATTTATTGCGGTCATCATCATCAGCCTGCTGCTCGATGAGTCCGGCTTCTTTGAATGGGCCGCACTGCACGTCTCCCGCTGGGGTAACGGACGTGGCCGCCTTTTGTTTAGCTGGATAGTCTTGCTTGGGGCTGCTGTTGCTACACTGTTTGCCAATGACGGAGCCGCACTGATCCTGACGCCGATCGTAATTGCGATGCTGCTCGCACTGGGATTCAGTCAGGGCACGACACTGGCCTTTGTCATGGCCGCAGGATTTATTGCAGATACGGCCAGCCTGCCGCTCATTGTTTCTAACCTGGTGAATATCGTCTCGGCGGACTTTTTCGGTCTGGGCTTTACGCAGTATGCCTCCGTGATGATCCCCGTAGATGTGGCCGCGATTACGGCCACGCTGGTCATGCTGCATCTCTTCTTCCGCAGGGATATTCCGGTGACGTATGACGTTTCGCTGCTGAAGACGCCTGCCAGTGTGATAAAGGATCCGGCAACGTTCAGGGCGGGCTGGATTGTCCTGTTTTTGCTGCTTGTCGGTTTCTTTGTTCTGGAACCTCTTGGGATCCCGATAAGTGCGATAGCCGCTACTGGCGCAGCAGTACTGTTCATAGTGGCGAAAAGAGGTCACGCCATCAACACAGGAAAAGTCCTGCGCGATGCACCATGGCAGATAGTTATTTTTTCACTGGGCATGTACCTGGTGGTCTATGGCCTGCGCAATGCAGGGCTCACGGAGTCTCTGTCTGACGTGCTAAACCTGCTGGCAGAAAAGGGGTTATGGGCAGCAACGTTCGGCACCGGCTTCCTGACCGCGTTCCTGTCGTCGGTAATGAATAACATGCCGACGGTGCTGATTGGTGCGCTGTCGATTGACGGAAGTACGGCGACAGGTGTCGTCAAAGAGGCAATGATTTATGCCAACGTGATTGGCTGCGATTTAGGCCCGAAAATCACTCCGATTGGCAGTCTGGCAACCCTGCTGTGGCTACATGTGCTGGCACAGAAAAACATGACCATCACCTGGGGATATTACTTCCGCACCGGCATAATCATGACCCTGCCCGTGCTTTTCGTCACTCTGGCTGTGCTGGCGTGGCGGCTCTCTGTCACCTTGTAGCGAGATATTGATATGAGCAATATTACCATCTATCACAACCCGGCCTGTGGCACCTCACGTAACACGCTGGAGATGATCCGCAACAGCGGCAACGAACCGACAATAATTTATTATCTCGATACTCCCCCGACCCGTGATGAGCTTATTAAACTTATTTCAGATATGCGGATTACAGTGCGCGCCTTGCTGCGTAAAAACGCTGAACCTTATGAACGCCTGGGTCTTGATGAAGAGAAATTTAGTGATGAGCAGTTGATTGATTTCATGCTTCAAGATCCAATCCTGATTAATCGGCCGGTAGTCGTTACGCCGCTCGGTACTCGTCTTTGCCGCCCTTCGGAAATAGTGCTGGATATTCTTCCGGAAGGTCAGAAAGGAGCGTTTACCAAAGAGGATGGCGAGAAGGTCATTGACGAAACGGGAAAGCGGGTTAGGTAATCTGTCCACTTCAAGATATCGGACGCCTGTTTAATCTACGAGGGCGTCCGCTTGCCGTTCACTAAAGACCTCCAGCCTACTAACCCCGTCCGCATTATGCTATGAGAGGAAAAACTGTGGTGTTGGCTGCATTACAACTGCGTAATGTCACCATTAATACCTTCTTTACCCAGTTTATAGCGCAACATAATCTCTTCATGAAACACCTTGTTGAAGCCGGTTACGAACCAGATGCTTCTCGACGATCCTCTAAGGATGGTTGTGGGCTATCCGTAAAAAGAGCCGGGTATGCCCGGCTCTTTTTTAGCTGATTTCGAAATCTTTTAATTCTCCACCTTCAGCAATCAGATTTGAGATCCGCTTCGGCATTCGCCCCTGACCTGACCATGTTTTTGACTCTCCAGTTTCGTCAGTATATCGATACTTCGCGGGGCGGGGGGAGCGCGTCCTTTTAGCCTTACCCGGAGAGCCAATAGCAGCTAAAAGTTCGGAGGGGTCGATACCCTCATCAAGCATCATCTGACGAAGTGTTTCCAGTTTATCGCGGCGCTGACTTTCATTTGCAAGACGTAATGTCTCTTCTTCTCGTCGTTCTATAAGAATAATTTTAAACTTTTCCAGAACATCTTCCAGTACATCTAATGACATTTCACGAGTCTGAGAACGTAAGGTACGGATATTGTTTAACTGTGTAAGAGCATCTGACATAAAGAGACCTTTTAAAGTTTTTTCGTTGTTCAGCAAATACCAATGTCGACGGTTGCTCATCAACCCGATTTTTCTTACTGAGCATTTTAATCCGATTGGTACATATTGTTATTAACGAGGTTTAGACTACTTATATAAATCTCTTATCGCAAGACAAAATTAAGAAGAATGTGCAAGAACTAAATTACAACTCCTACGAAATGTCCATGCATTTTTGAAGGTACTTAAAACTATGATGCCAGGAGTCATCCGGAGAGCCTTTTTATACCCTCATAACTTATTGCTTCAGTCACACCTGATGAGATTTGAAATGAGGAGAGACAGCGCCGCCACTTAGCAAGGTTTTCACAAATGGCAAGATGGCACGCAGGGGGGAGACACCTGCATTTTGTCAGAGGGTAGCGAATTACTCTCTCTTTATAGAGACGTTTCTAAAAAAGTGTAATGTAAAAAAAAGCCTGCTGTTAGCAGGCCATAAATGCTTTTAACTCATTTTTTGTTCGATTCTGATAAATAGGGTAAGCATGCAATTAAACGTGGAGCAGAGAGCATGACAAAAATTCTATAAATATTTCCTGGCCGCATCAAGTATCTCCTGTGACGTTAACTCCCTGTCAGTAGCCACGTAAACAATACCATGATCGCCAGTTAAGGAAGGAAAACCTGCAGACATAATCCGAAGATGTGTTTCTTCACCGTTTGGATATTCCTGCCTGATAGAGGATATACCTTCCAGAACGGTCATGACTTTACAGGATTCAGCATTAAAGAAAACAAGGACTTTAATCATATTCTATTACCCTGTTCTCTCGTGGATATTAACTGGCAGATGCCATTAAGGTCAAAGCCATTACGCACTTCTTATTTAACATGTGGTTAGCTTGTGCTTTTAGACTTTTTATGCAGTAGTACTGCACTTCATCACATCGCTTAGCATACTCATAATTTTGAAAAATATGCTGATCAGATATTAAGAATAAACGACTTTCATCTGATTTAAGTTATGGATCTGTCTACTCAGGAATAATCCTTCATCGTTATCGCAGACCCACAATGATTTATTTATCGCAAAGTGTTACATTTGCAGCAGCAGGACCCTTGTCTTCGCGGTGAATGGCGAATTCAACTTTCTGACCTTCAAATAAAGTTTTAAAGTTGTCGCCATTAAGTGCAGAAAAATGGACAAAGATATCTTTGCTGCCATCAAGAGGAGAGATGAAGCCAAAACCTTTGTCTTCGTTAAACCATTTAACCAGGCCCATAATTCTCGAGGTCATACTGACTCCGTTATACATGATTGTATTGATAGTAAACGTATAAGATTAAACGTATGGACTCAAAAGAGGGGATATCAACGATAGCGCCTGGTAATGAGAACTGCCCGGAAAATTTCTAACTTTCATTAGTACATCGAACTGATGGGATTCATTAAGACACAGGGAATCGATATAAGCAAATTATCTTTTAGCCGTCCAGAGGTCCTGTAGGGAAAATAAAAGTGGCTGAATGCCATTTTCAATGTATAGTCTTTAAGTGTTTTCAATAAGGAATTGACTTGTCCCATAAAATGACAGGAATTGTCAAAAGCTTTGATATTCTTAGTGGTAAAGGCCTCATCATCCCATCTGATGGACGAAAAGACGTTCTGCTTCACATTTCAGCCGTTAACTCTCGCTAATCAGAATTACTCATCCCTGGAAGCCGCATAGAGTCTTGCCGGATAAACGGTCTCAGGGGGCCTGTGGCTGCGAACATTTATCTTTCCTGATTTTCAGTATGTCAAAATAGATAGATTAAAACTTAACCACATGTGGTACGGTGAAGCTCATTCATTGAAAGGTTAATGGTTATGTCTGTTATCAATTACGCAATGAAATTCTTCAGCAGTGCGTCTACTGCCACTGCTGCCTGTCCTGTTTGTGGCTTAAAATCAGTACAACCGTTGTCAAAAATCCGGCTCAACCAAACCATGCTTTGCCCCGGATGTAAGGCTCTGTTTATCTCCCGACGCTAGCTCGACCAAAATCGCAGAACAGAGCTCATGTCCTATACTTATGTTAGATTCCGGCAGCTGTTAAATCCCTGATGCCTGACGCCCATCCTGAGAGAACGTTTCTGAACTGATTTCGCAACTGCTCCTGCGCGCTAACGTCGCATCAGAGCAATGCTATGAAAATGATCCCCAGAGCGTGGTTTAACCGCTCCCGTATTCTGATGAATGCTGCCGAAAACATAACGTTTTCGGCGAACGATCCTGCCGGTGAAAGCTCGCCGCGGTCAGAACTCTTTTCGACCGTCCAGATGGAACGCTACGGCCAGAAGCTGGCGCGGACTCATAAAGTATCACCGGATAGGCATCCTTATTATCTTCTGAAACGGCTTGGCGACAATGAGGCCGTCATTACCCAAAACTGCTATGAGCTTAACGCGGGTAAAAAGACCAGTATCATGCCCGCCGGTGAATGGCTGCTGGACAATTATTATCTGATTGAGGAACAAATCCGCACTGTCCGCCAGCATCTGCCGAAAAGCTTTGGCAAAGGTCTTCCGTCGCTGGTATCGCCGTTGAATTGCCCACGAATTTATCATATTGCATCAGAGGCCATTGCTCACGGCGATGGCCGCTGGGATGCCGCCAGCCTGACCAGCTATCTCACTGCCTATCAACAGGTGACGCCGCTGACGCTGGGTGAAGTCTGGGCGTTACCGGGAATGCTGCGCCTTGCGCTGATTGAAAATCTTCGTCGTATCAGTATGGAAGTGATAAAAGCGCAGCAGGACAGAAACCTTGCTGATACGTGGATAACAAGGATTGTCGAATGTGCAGAGAGTGCGCCTGGTGATTTAATCATGGTGGTTGCCGATATGGCGCGCTCCCGACCTCCGTTAACCAGTGCGTTTGTCGCAGAGCTGGTGCGGCGCCTGCAGGGGCATGGCAACGCGCTGTCGTTACCTCTGACCTGGGTTGATCAGTGCCTTCGGGAACAGGGGATCACCACTGACGTTCTCATACATAGTTTCAATCAGCAGCTTGCCGCCAGCCAGCTGTCCGTCAGTAACAGCATCGCGGGCCTGCGTTTATTGAGTGAAACGGACTGGGCTGATTTCGCCGAAACGATAAGCGTTGTCGAACAGGCATTACGCAATGATCCTGCCGGCATCTATCCCCGGATGCATTTCAATACCCGGGATCATTACCGGCACGTAGTTGAGGTTCTGGCCAGAGACAGCGGTCTCAGCGAGCCTGAGGTTGCTGAGAAGGCGCTGGCGTTTTCAGAGGAAAAAGCGCCTGATACACCGGAACATCATGTTGGTTATTATCTTGCGGGCGAAGGTCGACAGGCGCTGGATATTCATCTCCTGGCAGACGCCTCAAGGCTCATACGCTTGCGGCACAGTTTCAACAGAATAACCCTGCTGTCATGGCTTGGAAGCCTGGCGTTGCTGACAACCGCAGCGACCGCAGCAATATTGCACGAAACCGCCATGCAGGGGGCAGACTGGCTATTGATCGCGGTGATATTACCTCTGATTATCGCATTAACTCAGTTAATGAGCGATTTGCTCAGTGATGCAACCACCCGTTTTCGCGTTCCTCGACCCTTGCCGGGGATGGATTTTTCAGCCGGTATTCCCGCTGACAGTGCCACCATGTTAGTCATTCCCTGCATGTTGACCAGCCACGAAAGTTTCAGCCAGCTCCTCACCAGTCTTGAAGTCTGCTGGTTGGGGAATGAAAACGAAAATCTCAGGTTCGCGCTGCTCACTGATTTTGCTGATTCTGAAAATGAACCCTCGCCGGAAAGTCACGCACTGCTCAGACAGGCTATCGCCGATACGCAGGCGCTTAATCGCCGCTACCCCTCCGGCCGACCACGTTTTTATCTGTTACATCGCCAGCCTGAATGGAACCCCTCGGAAGGCGCGTGGATGGGCTATGAACGCAAGCGGGGAAAACTGGCGTTACTGAACAGCTGGTTGCGCCATCCCGGAACGCAATTCGTCAGCGTTGCAGAGATGCCTGCCCACCTTTTACCGGGTCACATAAAATACGTCATTACCCTGGACAGCGATACGGTGCTCCCGCGCGATACGGCACACAAACTCGTCGCGACGATGGCGCATCCGCTGAATACGCCTGAGTATGATCCGGTACGCCAGAGGGTTGTCAAAGGATTCGGTATTTTACAGCCCGGTCTTGCGGAGGAGATACCACGCAACGGTCAGGGGCGTTACGCAGCCCTGCGCAGCAGCGTACCGGGCAATAACCCTTATTCGATGATGTCTTCGGATATTTATCAGGATCTCTTTGGGGAAGGCTCGTTTGTGGGCAAAGGGATTTACGATGTTGATATTTTTATGCAGGCCACTACGAACATCTGCCCGGAAAATCTGGTACTCAGCCACGATCTGCTTGAAGGATGCTATGCACGTTCGGGTCTGCTGAGCGAGGTGTTACTGTACGAACAGTACCCTAATAATTATCTGTCGGATGTTGCACGACGTTCACGCTGGATCCGGGGTGACTGGCAACTGCTTAACTGGCTAAAACCACGCGTCAGAAAAGCCGATGGAACCCGGGTCAGGAATCCGCTGACCGCGCTTTCTTACTGGAAATTACTCGATAATCTACGTCGCAGTCTGGTCGCCCCCTCCTTACTGATATTGCTGTTCTTCACTCTGCTTTGGGTACCCAATCCGGTTTACTGGCTGGGCATACTGTTGCTGATATGGTTGTTGCCAGCCATCCTCTGCATTAGCCACGACCTTCTGCATAAACCTCTGCGTCGCCGCGTGAAGTCGCATCTGTTACTGGTGGGGGCGGGCGCGCTAAAGCGTCTGTCAGGTATCAGCCTTAATTTTGCGATACTGCCGCACGAAGCCGGATATTCGCTGAAAGCGATCGCCGTGACGCTATGGCGACTGGGGATAAGCAGGCGTCACCTCAGCCAGTGGGTCAGCCACAGCCAGGACAGCAGTCAGGCCAGACCCACTGTTGCACGTTTTTATCAGGCGATGTGGCTGAACGCTGCCGGTGGCGTGGCGCTGACAATACTGACCGGACAATTTGCCCCACAGCTGCTGGGGATTGCGTTACCGATCGGTTTGGTATGGTGTGTGGCACCGCTGCTGATGAGCTGGCTGAGTCGCCAGCCCGTGCGAAAGGTTTTTTCGCCTAATCAGGAACAAAAACAGCTGTTACGCCAGACAAGCCGTGAAATCTGGGCTTTTTTTGAAACATTTGCCACAGCAAAAGAGAACTGGCTTCCGCCTGATAATTATCAGGAAATACCACAACCGACGGTGGCACACCGAACTTCTCCTACCAATATTGGTCTTTCACTTATGGCTAACCTGACGGCATGGGACTTTGGCTACCTGCCTGGCGGAGAGGTGCTCCGGCGCGTGTCGCTCACGCTCGACACGATGGATAAAATGGAGCACTACCGGGGCCATCTCTACAACTGGTATGACACCCGTACGCTGGTCCCCCTCAGTCCACGCTATATCTCCAGCGTCGACAGCGGCAATATGGCCGGGCATTTATTGACCCTGCGTGCAGGCCTGTCCGCCATGCGTCATCAGCCTGTTTTAAGCAACCAACAGATACTGGCAGGACTGAACGATACGCTGGATATTCTGGAAAAACAGTGGGGTAAGAACCCACCTGACAGCCTGAGACTGCTGCGCAAGCATTGCCTGAACGCGGTGTCGCTCTCTCCGCAGGCGCTTTTCAGCGAACTGAAAAGCATGCGCACCCAGTGCAACCATCTGACCAGCGCATGTCATCAGGGATCTCCTCTTCAGATGCGCTGGGCTGGACATCTGGAGCATCAACTGGTTCAGCTTTGCCATGAGTGGTCTCTGTTGCTTGGCTGGTTGCCTGCATCCTGGAATGAACAGACGCTGCCGACGCTGAGCGAGCTTGCCCGTCCGACATTAACCGGTACAGGAACGCCTCCGGCGTCAGTGGCGGAGCAGGCCCGAATGCGACTCAATATTATCACCGAGCTGGAACAGCGGCTGGATGAGCATGCCCGGATGGATTTCGCCTTTCTGTACAGTGAAGCAACCAGTCTGCTCAGCGTCGGTTATAACTGTGACACCAATATGCCTGACAAGAGCCACTACGATCTCCTGCCGTCTGAAATCCGCCTGACCAGTTTTCTTGCCATTGCGACTAATCAGCTGCCTCTTAAAAGCTGGTACGCGCTGGGTCGATTGTTTACCACGATTGATAATGAAACTGCCCTGATGTCATGGAGCGGATCCATGTTTGAATATCTGATGCCGAATCTGGTGATGCCCACCTGGCCCGGCAGCCTGCTCGATGAAATGAGTCAGTCGGCGGTTATGCGCCAGATTCACTGGGGGAAAGAACGCGGGGTACCATGGGGTGTTTCAGAGTCTGGCTATCATGCTTTTGATGTTCAGCATAATTATCAGTATCAGGCATTTGGCGTACCGGGGCTCGGTCTACGCAGGGGACTTGCCGATGACATGGTTGTCGCTCCTTACGCCACGCTGCTGGCGCTGATGGTTTCCCCGCAGAAAGCTTGTGAGAACCTGTTCAGGCTGCAAAAAAATGGTGCATGCGGAGAATACGGTTTTTATGAAGCGCTGGACTATACCCCCTCACGTCTTGCAACCGGTCAGCTCTATGCGGTGGTACAGTCCTGGATGGCGCATCACCAGGGTATGGCATTTCAGGCGCTGGCTCATGTGCTGCTTGATGCCCCCATGACTGAACGCTTTATGTCCAGTACGGTATTCCGGTCAGCGAGTCTGCTGTTACAGGAGCGCGTGCCGGATGCGGTCGATCTGTACAGTCCGCGCCGTCATTTTGAATCTCATGAGGGCATGGTCAAACCCGTTCGCTATGAACCCCGTATTTTCTATAGCGTGGATACCCCCGCCCCGGATATTCAACTCCTGTCCAACGGCCATTATCATCTGATGTTGACCGCGGGCGGCGGCGGTTACAGTCGCTGGAATGATATTGCACTAACGCGCTGGCGCAGTGATACCACCCGTGATAACTGGGGAGCATTCTGCTACATCCGCGATACCCAGACGGGAGATGTGTGGAGCAATACCTGGCAACCAACAGGCTACACCAGCGGACAAGACGAGGAAGTGTTGTTCACCGATGCGGGGGCAGAATTCAGACGCAGCTTAGGGGGACTCAGCGTCAAAACTCAGGTGGTGATCTCTCCGGAGGATGATGTTGAATTGCGACGGCTCACACTGATTCATCGTGGTCGCAAGCCTCGCTCTCTGGAGCTGACAACCTATGCTGAAGTGGTACTGGCACCTGATGCCAGCGATCTGGCACACCCGGCATTCAGCAATTTGTTTATTCAGACTGAGCTGGCTCCTGAGCGTGACGCTATTCTTTGCCACCGGCGCCCGCGCTCACCGGATGAACCGGGCCCTTGCCTGTTTCACATGATGGTGGTGCACGGCGATAACCGACATAACGTGTCGTTTGAAACGGACAGGGCAAGGTTTATTGGACGTGGCAGAAACCCTGCGAATGCACAGGCAATAGAGACGGGAGGGATGCTAGGCAACACGTCGGGCTCGGTGCTGGATCCGATACTGGCAATTCGCAACGCCATTATTCTGCAGCCGGGGCAGCCGGTTACGATTGATATCATTTATGGCATCAGCGAGACCCGTCAGCAGAGCCTGGCGTTGCTGGAGAAATATCGCGATTACCCTATCGCCGATCGCGTCTTTGAACTGGCCTGGTCTCACAGTCTGGTGGTATTGCGCCAGATGAACGCCAGTGAAGATGATGCCACGTTGTTCAATAGTCTCGCCAGCGCTGTGCTTTACCCTGTCCAGGAGCTGCGCGCCGAAGGCCAGGCGATCGGCCGCAACCGGCGTGGCCAGTCCGGACTGTGGGGCTGGGCAATTTCAGGGGATCTGCCGATAGTGCTGCTGAGTATAACCAGCGAGGAAAGTATCACCTCAGTGACCACACTGATTCAGGCACACCGTTACTGGAGACAGAAAGGGCTGGATGTTGATTTAGTTATCCTGAATAACAGCCCCGGCGGCTACCAGCAGGGATTACAAAATCAGATTATGGAGTTAATTTATGCCGGGTCTGAAGCCAGTCTGCTGGATAAAAAGGGCGGGCTTTTTGTCCGCAACGGTGAGCATCTCTCCGCTGAGGATAAGTTGCTTTTGATGAGCGTGGCCTGTCTTTATCTTGATGACCGCGCAGGGGGGATTAATGAGCAGCTTAACCAGCGTATTCATACCCTGAAATCGCCGGCAAGGGCATTCATTCCGCGTGCTGTGCGCGAGCGTAATCAACATACGGACTGGAGCCCTGATACCAGTCAGTTATGCCATTTCAATGGGTACGGTGGATTTTCTCAGGATGGGCGGGAGTATCAGATCGTCCTTCGGGAAAATGCGCTTACACCGGCTCCCTGGTCGAACATACTGGCAAATTCTCGTTTTGGCAGTGTGATCTCAGAGGCAGGGCAGGCCTATACCTGGTATGAGAATGCCCATGAATACCGGTTGACGCCGTGGGAGAACGATCCGGTGAGCGATCGCAGCGGCGAGGCATTTTACCTGCGCGATGAAGAGAGCGGGGAGTGCTGGTCGCCGACGGCTTTACCTGTTCGCGGACACGGTGATTACCTGACCCGCCATGGTTTTGGCTACAGCGTTTTTGCCCATCGTGAGAGTGGTATAGACAGCGAGTTGACGGTCCTGGTTGCTGAAGAAGATCCGGTTAAACTGGTGCTCCTGACGCTCAGTAACTCTTCGGGACGGACACGTCAACTTTCCGTCACAGGCTATGTAGAGTGGACGCTCGGAGAAACACGAACGCGCTCAGCCCCTCACATTGTGACACATGTGGCCAGAACGCCCGGCGGCTGCGGGATACTTGCGAATAACTTTTATGGTGATAATGGTGGCGGCCGAACTACATTTTTTGCCGTCAGCGGTAATGACTGTTCTCTGACAGGGGACCGCCGGGAGTTTATTGGCCGTAATGGTTCCCTTCACGCCCCTTCGGCTATGAAACTGCAAAAGCTTTCTGGTAAGACGGGGGCCGGTCTGGATCCCTGCGGAGCGGTGCAATCGGCGGTTACATTAATTGACGGGGACCAGAGGACGTTTATTTTTATCCTCGGCGCAGAGGAGAATGATGTTTGTGCTCAGGAGACGCTGGCCCGCTACATGAACGAGGATACGGTCCGTCAGGAGCTGAACCGGATTCATAATCACTGGCACAATGTTCTCGATAAAATCGTAGTTAACACCCCCGACACGTCCGTAAATTTACTGGTTAATGGCTGGCTGTTGTATCAGACGGTCGCCTGCCGTCTTATGGCCCGGAGTGGCTACTATCAGTCTGGCGGTGCATTTGGTTTTCGCGATCAGCTGCAGGATACGCTGGCTCTGAGCCATGCTGCTCCGGACCGGATGCGTGAACAGATAATACTCTGTGCATCACGGCAGTTTATCGAGGGGGATGTGCAGCACTGGTGGCACCCGCCACACGGCAACGGTGTGCGTACCCGCTGTTCCGATGACTATCTTTGGCTGCCGCTTGCTGTTTGCCACTATGTTGAAACGACGGGGGATATGGATGCACTGGAAATACGCATTCCTTATCTGGAGGGACGCTCGCTTCAGCCTGGTGAAGAGTCTGTCTATGACACGCCGGTCATCAGCGGCACCGAAGAGACACTCTGGTTACACTGCGTCAAAGCTATTCACTATGGACTTCGCTTCGGGGAGCATGGCCTGCCGCTGATGGGGGCTGGTGACTGGAATGACGGGATGAACCGGGTGGGTATCGAAGGCAAAGGTGAAAGCGTCTGGCTGGGCTTCTTCCTGTACGACATTTTGCAGCGGTTTGCAGCGCTGGCGGAGCGCAGGCTGGATGAAAGCGTCGCCGCGATGTGCCGTTCACAGGCTCTGCGCCTGCAAAGTAATCTCGAAGCCCACGCCTGGGATGGGGAATGGTACCGGCGCGGGTATTTTGACGATGGTACTCCCCTGGGATCGAAAACCTCACAGGACTGCCGGATTGATGCGATTGCGCAGAGCTGGTCTGTATTGTCCGGCGCCGCGAGCCCGGGACGGTGCGCAAAGGCCATGCAGGCGCTGGATAAGCACCTTGTGGATAACGAAGGAGGGCTGATCAAACTGTTAACGCCTCCTTTCGACGGACACGGTCCAAATCCGGGCTACATACAGGGGTACCTGCCCGGCGTGCGGGAAAACGGAGGGCAGTATACGCATGGCGCCATCTGGGCAGTGATGGCCTTTGCCCGAATGGGGAATGCCGGACGAGCCTGGCAACTCTGGTCAATGCTCAACCCTATAAATCATACCCTGAATGCGGACTCTGTCGGGATTTATAAAGCTGAGCCTTATGTCATGAGTGCTGATGTCTACAGCGTCGCTCCCCATACCGGACGTGCAGGGTGGAGCTGGTATACCGGTTCCGCAGGCTGGGCCTGGCGTTTACTTACCGAGGAATTACTGGGGATAAAACGTTCCGGCACTGACTTTAGTGTTCATGCCAGGTTACCGGATGAGTGGTCGTCTTTTTCTATGGCATATCAATATGGTGAAAGCCATTATCAGATTAGTGTTTCACGCGGCGATGCAGAATATTGCGTGACGCTGGATGGTGTTCTCCTCCCTGATGACAGAATACCGCTGAAGGATGATGGACAAAACCATACGGTTGAGATCATTCAGAACTGACACTGATCCCGGAGGTGCATTAACGTCTGCCGTTAATGCGCTGATTATCCCTGAGAACATCAATCGCAGTCTGCATGGCGATTTTGTCATCCCGCCTTTTTTGTTTGTCCTGCATGACCTGAAGGTATTCCAGCAAGGTGCGGGTATTAATCGGTCGGCCCTGTTTACCCACAGCCAGCACGGCTTCGCCAAGAATAATTTTCACAGGCGGTAGTTGTGCCGGATACCAGTCAAGGGTGTCTTCTGATTTCATCTTAAATTTCTCACGGAAGGGTAGTGTATCATAAATAAGACGTTCAATTTTCAATATCTGATATCCTGATTCAGACACAACTTAACATAACTTATGCCAGTTATTTTTATATTAAAGCGTATAATAATTACTGTATTCCTCAGAGAATTATTTATGTCTTATACAAATGGGCTCAGGTATTTTAAAGAAAGACCGGTTCATGTTGCCTGCCCGGTATGTGCACACAGAGCCGATCAGAAAGCAGGTAAACTAAGAAAAGATGCGGTTCTTGAGTGCCCTGCCTGCGGACTGTTGTTCAGACCTTCAGAATGCTGGTGTATCGGCGGCTGATCACTTAACGTCAGTGATGTCGGAAAATGACAACATTCCTCCTGTACTGCTGTTGTCGAGGGTATGATAATGAAATCTAAAAAATCTGTTTTTATTGAAGGGCATATCATGTCGAACAGCTGTCACGGACAGCCTGGCCAACCTTTCTGTATTCACCGGGTCAGGTTTAGTAATGGTAAATATGCGATTATTCGGGTGGCATCCGGGATATGTTTCAAACCAGGCGAAATTATTCAACGAAACGATTGTGAGTGGTTTTATAAACTTACCAAAATTCGGCTTCTTTCTTTTGAGTACCTTGATGATGATGAATCAAGAAGACAATTCCTTGAGTATCAATGATAAAACCATGGATTTATAACAGAATAAATTTGCTGGCTTACAATTCACCCTTGGCTCTTTAAATTATTCACCAGTCATTGGAAAATATTTTTTCCTAAATTTAGATGAATTTAAATTATCTAAAACAAAATGTATCGCTAAAGACGAATTGCCTCATTGTTTTCCTTTTGCGTTATAACCTTCATTAGCATTAAGGAAATTTATGGCACAGACTTTTACTCATAATTTACTTCATCCTCGCCACTGGCTTACCTGGTCTGGTTTGGGTCTGCTGTGGCTTCTCGTTCAACTTCCTTACCCGGTTTTACATATTCTGGGCTCTGGCCTTGGAAAAATATCCAGACCCTTTCTGAAACGCCGGGAACGGATTGCGATTAGAAATATCGAACTGTGCTTTCCCGAGATGACACCGTTTGCCCGGAGCCAGATGGTCAATAAAAACTTTGTTTCTCTCGGGCTGGGACTGATGGAAACAGGAATGGCCTGGTTCTGGAGCGATGCGAGAGTCAAAAAATGGTTTGATGTCGAAGGGCTTGAAAACCTGACCGGTGCGACAAGAGGAGTAATGGTTGTCGGGATTCATTTTATGTCCCTTGAGTTGTGTGGAAGAGTAATGGGGTTATGCCATCCTATGATGGCAACGTATCGCCCACACAATGATCCATTAATGGAATGGGTACAGACAAAAGGGCGTATGCGTTCAAATAAAGCTATGATTAATCGACGTAATTTATCTGGTTTTGTTCATGCGCTAAAAGCTGGTGAAGCCGTTTGGTTTGCACCAGACCAGGATTATGGGTCTAAAGGAAGCGTTTTTGCACCTTTTTTCTCGGTAAAAAAAGCAGCAACGACGAACGGAACGTATGCCCTTTCAAAACTCGCTGGTGCACTCTTGATCACACTTAGCATGATTCGACGTAGCGATAAAAAAGGTTATCACATGTATATCAGCAATCCGTTATCAGGCTATCCAGGGGAAGACAAGGTCGCCGCAGCGGCTTATATGAACAAGATCATCGAGCGTGAAATTCTCCGTGCCCCTGAGCAATACCTGTGGATGCATCGCAGGTTCAAAACGCGTCCTGAAGGCGAAGTCTCTTTATACAAATGAACAACTCTACTTGTCACGAGCCAGAATCCATCTTTCTTGCCACTGCGTATTTGTAAAAAATGGGACAGGGGATTATTCGATCGGCTTCATGTTAACGATGGCGTAACTGACAACCAAGGTTAATCAATTGAACCTGTTCGGATTTGAAGGTCCGCTTCTCGCTTATAGCTGCCATTCAAAGCGATAATAATTTTTGTATATTTTCTCTTCCACATGATGTCAGTTATCGGGAATGGTTTGACTATCCAGCAGGCATAGCATCCTTTACAGCTCGACAAACCGAACGCTCCGATAGGGTATGCAGGCACACGGATGGCGTGTAAAGCAGAGTGAAAAAGATGATCGATTAAACCGATCGATTTTATAAAATTGATCTGCAAAATGAATTATCCGGCACGCTAGTGCCTGTGCTAAATTCCCAGCAATTCATTTAACGTATTGTTTATTAGTTTATTTCCTGTCTTCTGGTGGGCGCCCTTCTTTTGTCCTGCGGGCACGGCATGGGAATGCGACAGCAGGTGATGGAATGAAAAGATGTGCCCGATGTAACAAGAAAAGAAGCATTCTGGACCGGATTTTCGGGCTGGATAAAGAATTTTGCGATGGCTGTCTGATGGTGGTTAACCAGGAAATCAGAGAAAAACGAGTGGTGTCCACACCAGCACGAAAATCACCGGGACGCTCTTCCTGACAATGTTTCGTACCCGGCAGGTTATTGCCTCTGATGGGGTAACAACTCTGAAGCTTCCCTCTGTTTACATTCCCTTTGAGCAATGAAAATCAACATCGATATCAGCGTCATCATTCCTGCCTTCAATGCAGTTGACAGCATCGGGGCTCTGGTCCATACACTGCTTGGCGAAACAACGCTCAGTACTGAAATCATTGTTGTGGATGACGGTTCAACCGACGAAACATGGACGCTACTCAGCGCCATTACAGATGAACGGCTTATTCTCATTCGTCAGGAAAATCAGGGCGTGTATGCTGCCCGTAATGCTGCACTGGCGATTCACCGTGGTGAATGGGTGGTGTTCCTGGATGCGGATGACCGGGTTGCGGCAGATTTTCTGCAGGAGCGGCTGCGCACAGCCCGCGAAGCACAGGCCGATGTCGTCCTTTTCAATGCCCGGCATACAGACAGCGCCGGACATCTGCGGCATACCGTTCACCGCAGACAGCCTTACGGTCAGACGCTGACGGGTCAGCAGTGGATACGCCATTGCGTCAGTCAGAGGGAATGGCCGCATTATCTGTGGCTGCAGATAATCCGTTCAGCGTATATTCGCGAGCATGACCTGCGATTCCAGGAAGGGAAAAGCCACAAGGACATTCTCTGGACGATACAGCTTGCCGCCGCAGATGGCCGATTTTATTTCTCTGACAGACAGGATTACCTGTGGGTGAATAACCCGGCGTCAATTACCCACCGCCCGGATTATTACGATATCCGCGCGTTCAGCTATTGCGACGTGATTGCAGATATTCTGGCACTCAGTACACAGACGCAGTACCGATCTGTCAGACGAGCGCTGGTCAGGCATGCGCTGGTGGAAAGCCGCCATTTTCTGGGCCTGTACCGGCGCAGGGTGAATGACCGGCTGGCGGTCCGGGCGCGTTTTCGTGCGCGGATAGCCTTTCGCCATCTGGTATCCGGCGTGAGCAACCTGAGCGATGTCTTTTTCCTCCTGAAGCTGGTCCGCAATATTTATCTGCCTGGTGTCCGCAATACTCCCGCAGCCGTTTCGCAGGTGCGGCGTTAATCCATGGATATCGCAACGCTTCTGGCGCGGTCGTGGCAAACTGCGACAACGGGTGATGACTCCATTCGCTCCGCCAGGGATATCGTCGAACACTGGTATGATAAAGGCGGTGACCTCACCCGACGGACCCGACGGTTTATGCTGCGGGAATGCCTGTGGATAGCCGCACATTACCGGGACACTGAAACGGTACTCACCCGACAGTTTCGCCTGCTGGCCGTGTTACTGTATCTGGGCGGTTATTTTCCGAAAGGAAATGTCGACGGTATGCTCCCGGAGAAATGTTTCATTTTACTGAACGCCCCGGAATTAAGCCCCATCCTGACAGACGATACGGCCCCTGATGTTCTGGCGGCGTCCTGCCACACCCTCTTCTACCTCAGACGGATATCTCCGTTAAGGTGTTACCACCATACGCGCTGTCTGAGCGAACATCTTTTTCAACTAATGGAGATCTGATAAAAGCGCCAGTCTTTGTACTGGTACCTGAGGGGCTGATCGCTGACGGTGTTGGCGTCAACGATCAGGGCTAACGTCATTATTTCCCTCCGCTGAATCTGCCACCTGTGATGTCAGTAACGGTTTTATATCCCTTGCGGGTCATCAGCCCGGTAGCCTTCCGGTCTCGGAGCATATCAAGGCTGCCGATAAACGGAGACTGCTCTTTCACGCTGAAGCCGTGACGGTCAGTACGCACCAGGTCGTACTTTTCCACGATAAAATTCACAGCGTCACACAGTGAGATTCCCGCATCAATGTGTTTCTGGATCACACTGTCGTTGCCAAACGGTGTGTCGTTGAGGGTAAGGCCGTAGTGTTGCTCCAGCAGATACTCCAGTAATTTTTGCCAGATTTTGACTGATGACAGACGTGACGATGCCGCCCTTTGAGGGGGCAGGGATTGTATTTGCATGGTTTGCACTCTTTTGACGAAGGAAAAGCGTCCGGGGTTTATGCGGTTGTTGCAGACGCCGGATAAATTACGATATACAAATAGCCACAGGAACCGAGCGTATCGGCCTTACATATCAGCCCTTTTGCATGGAGCGTGATGCAGCGCTGAATGCGGGGCATGAGTTCGCTGCTGGTCAGCATGAGCTCCATCTGCTTCATCAGTAACGGAAATGCCTGGTCCAGATGGCGTAAATCTGCGTCATTAAATGTCCCGGTGGTGCTGGCGCGGTCAGCAAGGTAATGCAGGCGGTTACCCTCCTGTACCAGCCGGGCACCAAAACATGGCGTGACGTTGCGTCTGAGGCCCCACCAGGGTTCCGCGATGTTATGGTTGATTACACGGGTTGCTTTCTGCATGTAAGTACTCCTTAACGGTGAGTTAATTCAGGGTGACGCTGCGCAGGATCACATACGGACCGTTGCGGTCCTGTCGACGTTCAGCAAACACGGCCAGTACACCCCGGATATCCTGCACTTCCCTGCCGTAGTAATGGCAGATACTGCCGGACCACTTATATTTCCCGGTACAGAAGCGAAACAGCCGGGACTCAGAATGCTGGCGGTATATCGCCATTGCCTGACGTTTGCTGATGATTTTCATCGTTATTCTCTCCCTAAAGCCAGCCACGCTCGGCAAACGAGACGATGTCCATGCCTCCCACTACCAGGTGGTCCAGCAGACAGATATCCACGAGTTTAAGTGCCTGCTTCAGATGGTCAGTAAGCAATCTGTCGGCATGGCTGGGTTCGGCATAACCTGACGGATGATTGTGTGAAAGCACGATGGCAGCCGCGTTGTATTTCAGTGCTGCCTTTATCACTTCACGGGGATGTACCTGCGTATGGTTGATGGTGCCGGTGAAGAGCGTTTCATGGGCAATAAGACGATGCTGGTTATCGAGGAAGAGCACCATGAATACTTCACGCTCCAGTGTGGCGAGCTGCAGGCGAAGCCAGTCGCGAACTGCATGGCTGGAGGTAAATGCCTCGCCGGGCTCGCGTAACTGGCGTTCCAGCAGGGTCAGAGCGCGTCTGATGGTGCGCTGCGCGGTGGGAGATATTCCCCCGCTGTCAGGGGGACACGTGGTGATATTCATTTGCTTTTCCTGTCTGTTGACGCGTTGGGAGGAGATGTGTTGTACAGTTTTTCGGCAACGACGAACTCGTCGTGCAGGGATTCAAACCATCACCAGATATGGAAGAGAGGGGTACCCGTCAGGAAATGCAGGAAGGGTTCGTCGGTCACAAGGTCACCGTCCTCATCCCTGACCGTTGTATTCCTCAGCGTATCCCACAGGGCATTAAGGTGAGACAGTTCATACGGCATGGCGGGATGCTCAGTCGATAATGCGCATGATGGCGCTGCATTCTGCGTGGTTCAGCGCATAGTCACGCAGACGCCAGTAATGTTCCGTCATGGAGTCGCATTCCGTGCGGCAAGCGTGATGACTGTAAGCGATAAGACAGACTGCAATCCCTGCAGCTTCGGCGCTCATGTCTGAGGCGTTGCCGTTCATGGCGTTGAACAGCGACCAGAAGACATCGTTGTCCGTTTCCGGAACCATGAAGGCCCCGCCGTTGCTGAGAGTATAAAAATTCCAGACACCGCCGCTGTAGTCAGCGCAGAACCGATCCATCCAAGCAAAGACCTGCGGTTCAAGGGTTATCCACTGCGGGATGTTGCCAAAGTGCTGCGGCCAGAACTCCACACGCTGTTCGTCTGGTACGGGCGCGGCTGTCAGAGCATGTGCAGAACCGTTATCGTCAGCCTGCAGAGGTAGCTGATTTTTATCGTTAATATTAATCATGTCGGTCATGTTAATTTTTCCTTATGCATGGAGATGTTGAATGGAAGACTCGGGCCGGGGATTGATTTCGGTGGCGGGGCGCGGGTTATTACCCGCCCAACAGGCCCATCATGTTTTCGGCCATCACCCAGAGCGCACGGTTTAACTTAACGTCGCCATCAATCCCGTTTACTGCGCGGGTATGGGTACGTTTACCCTGCGCGGTACGGCCACTTAGCCCGCCTTTCAGCAGGTTTTCCTGAATGCGCTGGTAGGTAGTCCACAGGTCATCGCTCTCGTCCTGCCAGCGGCGAGGTGCAAGGATTTGCGATTCAGTCACTGGCTGGTACTCTTCCCCAAAACGGTAGGCCAGCGCCGCTTTAGCAAGTGCATGCTGTGCTGGTGACGGGAGTTGCAGGGACTGCATAGCGTCACGTTTCTCTTCCACCCGGTCAAAGACGCTGAGCACCTCATAGGCACCCTCAATCACCTTCCCGACGACATCCCCCCTGTGTGGCACGCGGATCTCGCCAAACGACTGTCCGCAGACGAGCGAATTAGTGCAGACACTTCGGAATATCCCCGGCAGTAACTGAAAACTCGACGCGCCATCGTGCGAATTCAGAATGATGATTTCCGGCACCTGCTGACCGTTTATCTGACCGGCACGACGCAGGCGCAGCATATGCTTTGTATGTTCCCGTCGGCTCTGGTCGCGCACTCGTGACTGACAGGCAAAGAATGGCCGGAACCCTTCGCGTTTAAGGTTCTCCAGCAGGGTGATCGTGGGTATGTAGGTGTACTTTTCGCTTCTGGAGTCGTGCTTGTCTTCCCCGAAGACGCTGGGGACATGCTGCATCAGTTCTTCGTGGGTTAAGGGACGGTCACGGCGAATCTGGTTCACCCGACCAAAACGGCTGGCTAATCGCATAGTTGATTCCTCATCTGGTTAATCTGAAGGCATAAAAGCAAAAGCCCCTGCTCCGTGAGGAGGCAGGGGCTGGATGTGTTGTTCTCAATGAACGGATAGGGCGGGATTACAGCGTATCCAGAATCTTCAGTATCTGCGCCATCAGGGCGGAGATAAGTGCAGTGACCAGCAACGTGACCGCTTCCCGGGCTGTATCAATGCAGTCGTCATCGTAACCGGCCTGACGAAAGCGGATTTCAATATACTGCCGGGCATGATGTCCGCCGCACCAGGTCAGCGCCTGGCTCAGGGCGGTCACCAGCATTTTCAGAAAGGTCATAGGATTTACTCTGGACTGCGCAGCGGCAGCCCGTTGGTCTTGTGGCATTTTTTAGGTTGGGAAACGTTAATCAGGGGCGGGGACTCAGTGGTAAGTGTAACGCCATCCCCCCTTATCAGTAGTGACGACGACTTCTGAAGCCACGCAGTTATTATAAAAACTCACGCTGACGGACTGCCCGTAACGCAGGGTGGCAGGCAAAATAGTTTCTTTATTACTGGAGTACAGATATTTCTGGTTGGCAATGCGACAGTTTCCCCGGTTCACGTCAATATTTTCGACTTTCACGGTGTTATCCAGTGCAGTGACCACGACCGTGACGTAGCGTGTTCCGGCAGGGTGAACCTGATTACTGGTCTCCACTTTGATGGATGGCGTTGGCTCTGCCAGCGCCAGGGCTGACAGTGCAAACAGTGCGGGCACCAGCATGTGTTTAAATTTCATAAACTGTTCCTTTTAAAAATAACGTAATCAACAGGTATTAAATTCAGATGCAGGCTAGAGTGCATCTTTACCCACGCAGCCGTGGGTCCCGAATACTGGCAATACCTTTGCTGCCCCAGCCAGCGTGAATGTGGCATCCTTAACACCGTCTCCGGTTACTGAGACCTGTTTGCCATTACGTAGCTGAGCCCAGGCCAGCGCCAGGTTATTACCGCCCACTCGACTGCCAGATTCGCTGATGTCGATGGGGGCTCCACCGTCGATACTGACCTGAAGGCTTTTATCTTCATCCATACTGACCTGATGCCCGCTGGCGTCAGTGAATATGACCGTGGCCGGTTGCGAGCCGTAATCCTCACAGGTCAGAGACAGTTGCGATTGACTTTCCCCATTGATAACAAACTCTGATACTCCCTGGCCCCAGCCCCGGGTCCAGGTGGTTTGATTACCGAAGGCCATTGCCACTGCCGGTACCAGCGCACAGGTCAGTAGTAAAGGGTGAATCATTTTTCTGTTCATTTTTGTGCACCTCTGGTTTTCGTAAAACGCTACCCGGAAAGGGTATCTGCATGATTTTTAGTAGAAGACAGACAGTCATAAGCATCCCGTTGGGATTTTATAGCTGCAAAAAAGAAGGGGATAACGATGAAATTCGATCGAACCGATCGACAAAATTGATCGTGGTTCAGTAAATATATTTACCGTAAACCTCGCCCGAGTTTATCGATGGTCCGGTTTCACTTCAGAAGGGTGATATATATCTGAGATTTTATTGAACACAGGCTGAGGAAATGCATCACTGAGGCGGTATGGCGCAGACACCGTCCTCTGTGACAGGAGGAACACTAAAAAAGCGGTTATAGAAGAGATTACAGGCTCTGTGGTCGCTAGTGTCAATGTGAAAATATTTTGCCATGTACTGGCTGAGTATATGCTGAAATTCGTCGTAGATTTGTTGAGACCCCCGCTTGTGCTTCACCCTGATTTCATCGACTAAACGATAACATTGCTCCAGCAGGCGGTCGCCGTCGCCGTTCAGCAACGCATGAAACGCGGCAACGGCAAATAATTCATTCGCAGGCCCGGCATTAAGCCAGACGCTGACTTCGGTACAAACCAGCGTTTCCCATAGTGACATCAAATTCAGGCGTAAGGCTTCCTCTTTTAACAGACGGGTTAGTGGAGGAAATGCGTAAATATCAGTGTCAAATAGCCTGCGTGACAGACTTAAATCAGCAAAGGCAAGATGCTTAACTCCGTACAATGCTTCCTGTACAGCATCTGAACCGTATTTATCCGTTAACGCTTTCAGTAAGGTCGATTTAACCGGTTGAGGTGTTTCCATTGCTTTTATGCCACTCAGCACTCCTGACTGACAGCAGGGGATAAAATCCTTCATCATCCGGTTTATAGCAGCAGGTGCGATGATAATGTTTCTGGCGATATTTGCACCGCCCTTAGAGTTAGGGTAAATGTGGCATAGCTCAAGATCCAGCCAGGGGATTAACCTTTTTGGCGTATCAGCAACTCTGTGCCCGTTCAGCGTATTATACGTTTTCTGGTGGTCAGCTTTGCGCTGATATAACCGAATGAGGTCTGCAATATCCGTCGGACCGGTGATACTCCCCAGTCCAAGGGAATTATTTTTTAGCATAGCTTCCACATTGAGCCAGTAAGAGTGCTTAACCAGTCTTATAATAGCATCGTCATCGATTAACCTCCGGGCTTTATCCCGATGTTCCTTACAACAATAAAACTGATTGCGGGTTTCAGATATACTGATACCACAGGCAGGATACTGGCATATTAATGCTGCTCTTTCCGTTCGTCTGGCTGCATTTAACTGTCTGCCCTGATAATGTGCCGGGCATAGCCGTAATATCCGTTCGGCGGGTGAATGGCCGATCTGTGCCATGCAGTTATTTCTTTTACATACGGCCATAATTAAACTCTTATTTAATGTGGTAATATCTTTGCTTTTATTGTTAATAATAATGATGCTATTTTTATATGTCATTAAATATATTTATTGATCAACATTAATTAAATGTTAATGTATTTGTCTCAAATGAGTAAGAAATACACTAGCAAAACACATTGTGTTAAATTACATGTTTTGATGGCTGTTAATGGTTCATATCCACAGAGCTTTCCACCAGTCGTCATTATCTGTTTTTTAGCACTGTATTCTGAGAAAACCCCGCGCGGATTGCGACCAGTCGCGACTGGCGCGGGGTTTTTGCCTCTGTGGCTGTTTTTCGAAGACATTTAACCGGTTTACGCTCTGGCCATTCGGGTCTCTGTAGTGAGGTGTCCCGATTAATATTCCAGCCTGTTAAAGTCAAAGTATTCAAAACCATACCTACCAGTAACATTCTCTGGCGATGCAATAATCGGATTATGTCCGTTCTCCAGGAATGCCGGTGGAATACACCATGAGTGGCGATCTTCCAGGGAAGGCATGGCAATATACACCGCAGAATGACGGCCCGGACGAATAAAACAAATCAGACCCAGTGCGATTAACTGCTCCAGAACAGATTGTGATTTACTGGCGTCACGCAACCGATTCGGGCCGTTCCGGTTTACCTCATTTTTCCTGAATGGATATCCCTTATCATCGAGAAATTTCTCCTTAAGCCACCTGAACATCTCGTAAACGTCTTCCATAAATGCATTCCGTTCAGAAGAAGGGAAAAAAAGCCTTTCCGCTTCTTCAAGATGCCATTCCACAATGTTGAAGGCGGCCTGGATTACCCCCCGCGAAATACATAAACTCTCAGGTGAATACATATATGTCAGGATGGCCGCAACCCTGAGGGCATTCGCCCCCGCTTTGGCTGCAATTTCACTGATATGTTCCATCTGTTGTCCGGGGGCTGCTTTACGGCTGAGCTCTGACTGTTTTTCTGCCCAGTAAGCGGTCGCATCATCAGATAACCTGAGCGTTTGTTTCTGCGAGTCGTTACTATAAAAACGCACCTTCTGCTTATCAAGCAACTGGTTAATTTTCTGGTGGAATACATTTAATGCTTCATCAGACTGAGCGTGACCTGTATTGGTGCGGCGACGACCCAGTGTGCTGATGGTATTGATGTAAAGAAACCGTGACAGAAAACCACTTCCCTTGCTGAGTTCACCGTGGTTGCGGCAGTAATTTTCAAAGACCGGAGGCTGAACCATTAATGCCAGGGTCAGACAGGCATTGATATCGTACTCTTCGCCGCCCGGGCGGTGGTATTCATAGGTCTCCCCGTCCCAGGCTTTATTCAGTAAACCGAGGTTGTTTTTCAGATACCCTTTAAAAAAGGTAATTGCCTCATCTGAGACCACCCCGGCTTCAGAGTACCGGCTCAGACCTTCCAGGAGCGCCTTTGCGGTGGTGTCATCATAAAGCATCGCCAGACGGGCTGGAGGCTGCTGCCGGGTTTCTGCATGCTCATCTAACAGCCGTTCTTCTTCCATCCCCTCATAACCGTTTTTGATGGCAGTGTACAGATTACTGGTCAGTGCTTTCTGGTGTATTTTCCAGATATTGTCAGCACGCAGGTGCGTCTTCATCAGACTGTCGTGCTGCTGCTTCAATTGCTCAGAGAACCGGTAAAAAGGTTTCATCACTTTTTTGCTGATACTGGTCTTACCTTCTCCTGAGACCGCCAGCGTCAGTAGATACAGTGCACAGTGCATCGGATCCGATGAGTGTGGTGGTACCACCTCAATATGAGCCTGACAGGCGAGGGAAGCGGCTGCCAGTACGGCCCCCGCTATCAGTTCCGCCGGGATACCCGTCTCGTTATAAAGAGCATCAATGACATCCCGCATCACCGGCGGGAACGCGAAGACAGGGTAACCCTCCGGGGTTCTGTTTTGTACGGGAATATAAGGCTCCGGCATTTTCGGAATGACAGTGTATGGCAGTAAATTCTGCATGTAATATTCTCCTTGGTTACTGTTTTCAGTAACGGGTTAGTTGTGAATATAATAAAATAGCCAAGCGTTAAAATTTATTTAAAGTAATAATCTTACCCAATAAATAATCGCATTCTGTTTCCTTGCAACTGGCAAAAATATGTCGCAGCGAGCGCATATTTAAATCAGAGACGTTGTTATATAACCTGCGTATCCTCCTTTAATTTTTACCAATACTATCTCATCGCTTATGATGGCTGCTGGCGTTCCAGCAGCCATGCATCTAGCTCTGACTCAAGCCAGCCGACGGACTGCATACCCAGCCTGCGCTGTTTCGGGAAGGTCGGGTCGTAACGCGGTGACTTCGGGTTAATCCAGTCATAGATGGTTGAGCGGGCGATGCCAGTTTTGTTAACAACGGCGCGTATGCGCAGTATCCTGATACCTTGTACAGACATATCTGTTAATTCCCCCTGTTCTTTCGATATGGACGCAATTGTATGGTGCCGGAACAGGTAATGGCACCCGCCTGGTGGCTGTAGCAAAAAAAGGCATTTTATAACAACGAGATAGGGTTTTTTTTAGGGTTTTTTTCCATTTTTTGTTGGTGACAGAATGTTTTTTTTTCGAAAATGGTGTCGGAAGCGTCTGGCTAAGGGCAAGAATGAGTCGTTCCAGGTGTCAGGCAAGGAAATTTACTGGAGTATAGAAATTGTCATTCAAAAAGAGGGACTTCATGGCTGATTTAGACAGGGATTTTACCCCTGATGAGTTACTCATCGTATTTCGTAAAAAGAGGAAAGCGTTACGTTTTCATCTCGGGGTCAGACAGAAACATATCGCCAGGCAATGGCTGAATAAAGATACTGAAATTGTTATCGTGCTACAAACAGGGAGACAAACGAAGGATGAAGATTTAGCGCGGCGACTTGCTGATGAGCACGGAGAGAAAAAATGGCGGCGTTATCTGAAAATTTTCAGTCTTTCAGAATGGATGATAAAGGGGATCAGGAACGATATGTCTAAGGCTGAACAATACTGGGAGCAGGGAACATCGGCTCTCGAATCTGATCCAGATCATGCGGTGCAATTAATGCTGAGGGCTATCGCGTTGTTGGATCGCGGTCTGAAACGCAGTGAATCCGCAGCAGGTAAAAGAATCAAGGAACGGCATAAACTCAATTCTGCTTATGGCGGAAAGGTCAAAGCGACACGTTTTGATGGCGTTAAAGACGAAGTGATAAAACACCTGGAAGCGCAACCTGAGGGCTGGGAAACTAAAACCGATGCCATCAACGCAATTATTAAAGCGTTAAGGCCCTATCTTGAGGAGCATGGATGGCCTTCCGCACAGGATAAAAACGACTCACGGGACGCGGCAATGGTGGAGGCAAGCCAGAGCAAGTTGTTGGCTGAATGGTCAGTCAAAGACAAAAGAGTGAAGGCGGCGTTCGCGAAGGCAGTACAAAAACGTATCGGGGTGTCGCAAAATCGATAGTCCGGTACCTTGAGAGCGCTACGTGATTCAATGTGACTGCCTTTTCTCAGATGTGGCTGTGCAGAAGAGCATAGAGCTGATAATAAGACGATACGAGCTCCCCTGAACATCATCATCTTTTTAGCGATACTGACAGGGTTGATAGCGATACAACTTTTTAATGGTATGCCGGATCACACTGTCCAATCTGGCAATGGTATTCGTCGTGTAAAACCGCCTCTGCCGCTGGTACCCCAGGTCATGGGTTAATGCTTTGTAGTCCTTCTAAGATACAAGCCGTAGGCTATTGCGCACCATGTGAATGATACAGAACTTAATCCGCTCTCCGGATAAACTGCATTAATGGCGTCAGAGGTGCTCTTCAGCTCATCAACGTAGGTGATGAGGATATCTTAACTTCGGCACAACTCAGCTCATAGCTTAATTAGTTGATAAAAATCAGCGTGGGGCCCCTCGCTATATCTGCTCATAGATCAGGTTTGACTTGACGCAGCTATTACACAAAACTAAACCAGCTACTCTTAAAATCCGAGAATGTACAGTCTCTAACGGCTTTCCAATAGTTACCGAAATTCTCAACGACTAGGTAAATGTCATCATACAGCGGTCAGTTCTGCATCCGAAGTATATTTGCTCGTATGTTAACCTAGCATTAGTACAACATCATTTTTAGGCGAATGGCCCAGCAGGCTTTTTACTCCTTAAAAATTCACTTCTGGTTAAGTAAATCATTTAATGATTTTTGTCATTTAAATCAATTGGTTAATTTTAATTGCGATTTGCTTTTAACCCTAGCGATTTAGACGTATTATTTTGAGATTAATCCACTTGCCATGAATTCCCTACCACATTTCAAATGTGAATAGAGAATGATTTTAAGGTTATATATCATGGAGTTATTGAGGTTTTTGGCGGCGATTTTAGTAATTTACTTGTTGTTTTTTAGAAAGAAAAAACGTAAATCTCCAAAGTCTTATGCTTCAAGCCCCGTGAAGGCACCACCAAAAGAATGGCTCGCTGACATCAAGAAAAAAGAGGCGGTTGTGCGAAACGATGATAGTGAAGACGATAACCTTGCAACTTTTACATTGAGCGGTGGCCGGGGTGTTGAACTTCGGGTGACAACCAATCATTACCGGAACACCTCAAAGTCAGCAGGTGCACTAGCTCGATGGGTACTTCCGGGTGAGATGATAACTGTAGCTGGTGTAGCAATTAGCGGTGGCCACATATACTTGGGGCAACGTATGAAGCCCTCCGGTCAGGAATCAGGCGGCTATTATGACGATGGAAATGAGGCATCATTAATTGATGACACATGTAAGATAAAACCTACTTCTTATCTTTACGAGGACAGTTCATTAGGATACTGGCCCAGGTTTTCCTCTCTTTCCCCAGAAGCACGCGGTGCGTATGTCAGTTGGCTCGCCAGCGATAGGTCTGATCAATCGTGTCCTATCGGCTATGTTTTTATCTACCTCTACGGCCTGGAAAGAAAAGCGCTCATAGATTCCATTGACCCAAAATTCCCTGATGCTGAGTTCCGTAATCTGTTCAAAGAAGTCGCTCGGTTAAGAGCCGTATTCATTGAGAACCGCTCATTCCGTGGATATTCGGCCCAGTTACTCGAAGCCATGTCTATTCTGCGCCCGAACATGGGCTTAGCCACTGAGCTCGATAGCAATTCAGGTTTCAGCAACAGCATGCAATTTAAGCTGGCTCTGGCAAAAACTGTACATGAAGGAGTTCCTGTATCAGCTGAACTGGCGTTGAACTGGGTAATAAACCACACCGAGTATTCGCTGCGTACCCCGGCTCGCCGCTGTGCTAAAGAGTTTGCTGCGCTTTTCAAACGGCGTTACACCCTCAAATATGGTGAAGGGATGGTCGTTAAGGCGAATAAAACGCGCCTAAGGTTAGATTACACACCAGCAAGTCCTAGTTTGCGAGGTGTTCGACTCCCTGTTCCCGACCTGCCTGATCCAAGTGCGTTGAAGAGCCCTGTCCAGAAAATTATGGCTCTTGCCGACATATGTACGGATGAACTTGATGCTTATAGTCGCTACCTTGGTAGGAAAGGTAAGTCAGTCAATGATACGGCTGCAATTATGTTGCTCCCTTCAGAGATCGTTAATGAAAGCGCAGAAAAAATATTAAGCTCATTCAAACGCTGGGCTGATGAGGCGATCCTCGTCAAGGAGGGGTTAGTCTCAGTTGCTGACTTTTGGGCACATATGAATGCCAGTTGCCCCAATAAGATCAATAAAAAAGAGGCCGATTTGATGCAGGCCTTTGCTCTGAAGATGGGTTACGGTCTGGCACCTGACCCGTATTATCACCATGTGAAGGCGGATGTTGATGGGACACTTGTTCTATTCCCTGCCGCCGAAGGTGGACGCTTCTCACCTTCTTCTGAATTTATCTCAGCAGTAATGACGCTCAGATTAGGGGCGATGGTCGCCTTGATTGACGATTCTCTTGATCAAGCTGAACAGAAAGTGCTTGAGAATGCCATCAACAACAATACTGGCTTCACCGATGATGAAAAACGCTCTCTACATGCGTATTTAACGTGGCAACTTCATACCCCAGCCAATATGACAGGAATGAAAAGCAGGATTGAGTTGATGGGGGCCGCGGAAAAAGCTGCTGTGGGTAAAGTTATCGTTAGTGTTGCCTGTTCGGATAGGACAATAGCGCCTGCCGAAATCAAACAGCTTGAGAAGATTTATTCAAGTTTGGGGCTGGATCCCTCATCTGTCTCGAGCAATATCCATCAGCATTCCGCAACTGAACATGATCTCGTCTCGTCTATACCAACTGATCAGCCAGCAGTAGGGTTCACACTGGATGCTAATGTACTTGCCCGCCACGAATCTGCCACGGATGATGTTCGTAAATTGCTGAACACAATTTTCACCGAAGAAGAACCGGAAGAGCCAGAAAGCGCTCCAGCCTCATTAACGGAGGCGGGGGGGCTAGACTCCGCACATAGCCAGCTTTATCGCAGTTTGCTGGAGAAAGAACAGTGGTCCCGGAAAGAGGCGACAGAATTGTGCGGAAATTTGAATTTGATGCTCGGCGGTGCGCTTGAGGTGATTAATGACTGGTCCTATGCGGAGGTTGATGCTCCGGTACTGGACGATGCCGATGATGATATCTGGGTTGACCTGGAAATTGCCAAAGAATTAGAGGGATAGTGAATGTCTGTAACACGTATAAGAGTGAAAGAACGCGACGCTATTATTCAGTCACTTAAGTCAGGTGTAACGCCAAGGATAGGCATTCAGCATATCCAGGTTGGCCGCGTGAATGAGATCACCGCTCTCCACCAGGATATTGAGAGGATTGCTGACGGTGGTGCAAGCTTCAGACTTATCATCGGTGAATATGGTTCTGGTAAAACGTTCTTTCTGAGTGTTGTGCGCTCTATTGCGCTAGAGAAGAAGCTGGTGTCAATCAGTGCAGACCTTTCTCCTGACAGACGCATTCACTCATCGGGAGGTCAGGCTCGTAATCTCTATTCTGAACTTATGAAAAACATGTCCACCAGAAACAAGCCGGATGGTAATGCGTTACTTAGCGTTGTTGAAAGATTCGTTACGGAGGCAAGGAAGGAAGCTGACACGAACGGCTCCGAGGTTTCATCAGTTATTCATAAACGCCTGGCAGCACTATCAGATATGGTCGGCGGATATGACTTTGCGAAGGTCATTGATGCATTCTGGCGCGGGCATGAGCAGGATAACGAAACACTAAAATCCAATGCTATTCGCTGGTTGCGGGGAGAGTACACCACTAAAACTGATGCCCGTAACGATCTCGACGTTCGGACTATTATCTCAGACGCTTCATTCTATGACTCTTTGAAGCTGATGAGCCTTTTTGTCCGCCAGGCAGGCTATGCCGGTCTTTTGGTCAGCCTCGACGAAATGGTGAACCTCTTTAAACTGAATAATACGCAAGCAAGAACAGCGAACTACGAACAGATTTTGCGGATCCTGAATGACTGCCTGCAAGGCTCAGCCGAGAATATTGGTTTTATCCTCGGGGGGACGCCAGAGTTCCTTTTCGATCCTCGCAAAGGTCTTTACAGCTATGAGGCGCTCCAATCACGTCTGGCGGAAAATCGGTTCGCGCAAAAAGCAGGAGTGATTGACTACTCGTCTCCCACTTTGCATCTTGCCAGCCTCACCCCTGAGGAACTGTATATTTTACTGAGAAATCTTCTTCATGTTTATGCAGGCGGAGATCCAGAGAATTATCTGGTTCCAGATGAGGCACTGACTGGATTTCTGCATCACTGTAGTAAAACCATTGGAGACGCTTACTTCCGTACCCCCCGTAATACCATAAAAGGTTTCCTGGACATGCTGGCCGTGCTGGAACAAAACAGAACGATGAACTGGCAAACACTAATCGAGGGTGTGGCGATTGAAGAGGACAGGCCCAGCGAAATGGATGACGCCATTATAGAGGAAAGCGATGACGACGACGGACTGGCTAACTTCAAATTATGAGCAGTGCCTATGATAGTCTCGATCCCCGCGTCCGCAAGTGGGTTTACAAGCAGGGGTGGTCTACATTAAGGCCCTTGCAGGAGAGTTCTATCCCGGCAATTTTAGCCCGTGATCGAGACGTGCTAATCAGTGCAGGCACAGCAGCGGGTAAAACAGAGGCTTTCTTTCTTCCTGCCTGTTCGGCAGTTGCAGATCTCACTAATGGATTTGGCATCGTCTATATCAGTCCGTTGAAGGCATTGATTAACGATCAGTACCGTCGTCTTGAGAGCCTTGGAGATGCATTGGAAATGCCAGTGACTCCTTGGCACGGGGATGTACCACAAAGCAAAAAGAAGAAGGCTCGGACAAACCCTGCTGGCATTTTACTGATTACACCTGAGTCACTTGAGTCTTTGCTCATAAATTCAATGGGCTGGCTCAAACAGGCGTTTTCGTCAGTCGCATACATCGTTATTGATGAGTTTCATGCTTTCATTGGCTCAGAGCGTGGTGTACAGCTGCTTTCTCTGCTCAATAGAATTGACCATGTGTTAGGACGCCTGGTAAATCCAATTCCCCGCGTTGCGTTGAGTGCCACGCTGGGGGAACTGGAAAAAGTACCCGAACTTTTGCGCCCGGACAAACGACTACCCTGCGTAACTGTTACAGATAGTAAGAGCGAGGCCACTCTTCAGGTACAGGTCAAAGGTTATCTGGAGCGAGTGCTCCAAAAAGAAGAAGAACTTCAGAGTTCAGCTGAACATGACGTTTGCGCTGACATTTTTAGACTTTGCCGTGGCGATTCTCATTTGGTCTTTGCAAACAGTCGAAAGCGGACTGAAAGCATTGCTGCCACGCTGAGCGACATGTGTGAGGAACATATTGTTCCCAATGAATTCTTTCCCCACCATGGTTCCCTTGCCAAGGAATTGCGGGAAGCGCTTGAAACTCGTCTTCAGAAAGGAAATTTGCCCACAACAGCTGTTTGTACAATGACGCTTGAGTTGGGAATTGATATCGGTAAGGTTAAGTCGGTTATCCAAGTTACGCCTCCGCATACTGTTTCCAGTCTGCGTCAGCGTATGGGACGTTCTGGGCGACGCGACTCCCCATCAGTTCTAAGAATGCTAATTACAGAAAATGAGCTCACTGTGACTAGCAGTATCGTTGACCACCTACGGCTGCATTTGGTCCAGTCGATGGCAATGATCAGACTGATGATCTCTAAACAATGGTTTGAGCCTGCCGATTCCCAGCAGATGCATTACTCCACGCTGCTACACCAGATTCTTGCTATTACCGCGCAATGGGGCGGAGTTCGTGCCGATCAACTCTGGTCACAGCTATGTCAAACAGGCCCGTTCCGTAATGTGGATATAGGCGATTTCAAAAGCCTGCTTAAACATATGGGGGCATGTGGCCTGCTCACTCAACTCGCTAGTGGAGAAATGGTTGTTGGGGCAGAGGGAGAGAAACTGACTAACCATTATACGTTTTATGCCGTGTTCAACACACCAGAAGAGTTCCGCATTGTCACCGGAAACAGAACCCTTGGAACAGTGCCTGTGGACTCCCCACTGCTACCAGATCAACACATCATCTTCGGTGGGCGGCGCTGGAGAGTGACAGAGATCGAGACAGAGAAAAAAGTTATCTATGTAGAGGCGACCAAAGGCGGTCAGCCACCACAATTTAGTGGGGGGGGAATGTCTGTTCATGATGCCGTTCGTCAGGAAATGCTCGCTATCTATAGGGAAGGTGATTACCGCATAGCAATAGGTAGCAAGAGAGTAGATTATGCCGATTCTGCCGCCAGAAGCCTATTTGCGGAAGGCAGTCGTAACTTCCAGAGTTATAACCTGCAAAATGAGTATTTTCTTACGAGCGGCCAATACTGTTACATCCTCCCATGGATGGGAGATAAGGTTGTCAATACGATTACAGCCTTGCTCATACGTTGTGGCTTTAAAGCTAATTCATTGGCTGGAGTTATAGAAATTGACGGCTCAAGTATCACTTCTGTTCAACAGGCCCTTAAAGGCCTGCTGCTGTCAGGCTTGCCCTCAGCGTTTGATCTTGCTGTAAATGTTCCAGAAAAGTACTTAGATAAATATGATGAATATTTACCAGAGTTTCTGCTTGCGAAAGGATTTGGGGAAAAAGCGTATGACATTGAAGGCGCGTGTACCTGGCTGAAAGAACATCTTCAGTAAACTGGTTACATAAAAAGGGGGAGATGTTCCCCTTAAGCTTGAGGCCGATTGATGATATCAATTTTCGCTCTTGGCTCGGATCTGCCAGAAATCGAGGTCATAAGGTCTGCTTTGAGCGAGGAGCGGACGTTGTGCACCTCTTCCCTGAGGCAAAAGCCTCTTGCGATTTACTCAAAAGTAGGCTGATACAAATCACCGTTCTTTTCAATCTTGTATCTTAACGACAACTTTGCCCTTCGCATGTCCTCCAGCAAGATAGTCAAGAGCATGCTTTGATTCTGCAAAGGGGAAAACCTTATCGATCACTGGAAGGACGTGTTCCGCTTCCACGAGCATACTTATTTGAGTGAGTTGTGCGCCATCAGGTCGAACGAACAGAAATGAATAGGTTTGGCTCCTCTTCTTTGCAAGACGTATGATTTTACGGCTCATCAGGCCGAATACAGTACGCAGAAAAATATTTAAATGTCGCTCACGTGCAAAAGCAGCATCTAATGGCCCAATGAGTGAAATAATCTTTCCGCCAGGCTTAAGAATGTGAGTGGACTTTTCTATCGTATCTCCTCTCACAGTGCCCAGAACAATATCGTAGCCACTCAGAACATTTTCAAACTCCTGCTTTTTATAATCAACCACTTCATCTGCGCCAAGACGACTAACCCATTCGACATTGACTAAACTTGTTGTCGTTCCCACTTTTGCGCCAAGGTGCTTCGCCAACTGGATGGCAAAACTACCAATTCCTCCTGAACCAGCCGGGATGAAAACCTTCTGTCCAGACTGCAAACAGGCTCTTTCTGTGAGCGCCTGCCAGGCGGTGAGGCTTACCATCGGGAGTGAAGCTGCCTGCACAAAATCGATATTTGCAGGTTTAATGGCCGCGAGACTTTCAGGAACAACGGCAAATTCGGCAAGAGAGCCTGTACCTCTGTCGAAAATACTCGCGAAGATTTCGTCGCCTGGCTTGAAACGCGTCACCCGGCTTCCTGTTGCAATCACAATCCCGGAGAGGTCGCTACCTAGTGTTGCTGGCAGCTTAAAATGCAAAACTGGTTTGAAAATTCCGGTGGGGATCATGTTGTCAATGGGATTGAGGCCTACAGCGTAAACCTTAACCAGAATTTCGTCAGGACCGATGGAAGGATAATCTATGTTATCAAATCCCAACTCCGGAGATTTACCATAGCGTTTAAACGTAAACGCTTTCATCGTCTTCGTATTCATTTGTTGTTTATCCTGTTGATTTTCCGGGTGCCAATGCCAATATTGCTGAGTAAAAAAGCGGTTCCCAGTAGCAGCTCGATAAATACTGCAAAAAGAATTTGCCCGTTAACATGTCCTTTGTACCATTCGAACAGGCCAGACACGGCTAACATGAAAGATATCGTACTAATGCCGGTGGCCAGAGCATATCGGGTTGGAGAAGGCTCAGCATTCCTCGCTAAAACATACATTGCTCCTGTTCCAGCGAAGAATGCAGCAGAACGTCGGCCGAGCACATTGGTACCTGGTGTGCTTTCAATCCCCCACAAGGCGAGGAGCTGTTCCGGGAAAATCATCCATACCGTAGCGAGGATGAAAAACAACACTGATGCCAGGATAGCCAGTCGCGAAAATTTCATTTTTATTCTCTAGCATCAAGCTGAAGACTATTTCTCACTACCTCATCCAGGATTTTTGAGGGCGCGAATTTGAGAAGAAAATTCAGTTTAGCCGCCAGCGTTCCCGCGGTATAACGCACTTTTGGTCGTAAATCCTCAGCAGCTTTAACCACTACGTCCGCCACAACTTCCGGACTTTCCGCTTCGGCCATTGCTTTGCTCACCACTTTCGTCAGCTTAGCCCGGATAAGGTCATACTCTTCAAGCCTGGCATCCGGTTCGATATTATTGGCTTCAAACTCGGTCTTTATGTAAGCAGGTTCAATGACAGAAACCCGGATACCCTGCGTGCGCAGCTCGTGATCAAGTGCTCCCGTGTATCCTTCGACCGCATGCTTACTGGCAGCGTAAAGAGCCACATACGGCAACGGAACGATACCGAGTATCGAACCAATGTTAATGATACGCCCGCTGCCCCGACGGCGCATATGAGGGACAACAGCACGTGTTAACCTAACGATGCCCAGAAAATTGGTGTCGAAAATAAGCCTGGCCTGATCGAGAGAGCTTTCTTCTGCAGCTGCTGGCGCGACCCCGAAACCCGCATTATTTACAAGAAGATCGATCCGCCCCTCCAGGCGCAGCAACTCATCAATGGCTGCCTCAACAGAGGCGTCGTCCGTCACATCCAGCGTCAATAGTGGAAAAGGATGTGTTCCCGCCAGCGCGCCACGCCGACTTGTGCCGTATACCGTAAAACCCGCAGCTAAAAGTTTAGTCGCTGACGCTTTGCCGATACCTGACGAAGCGCCTGTAACCAGCGCTACACGTTTTGTTGTCATACTGAACGAGACCTTTATGATTTGTTTGAGGTTTCTCATAGGGAATGAGAAAACCTGCTATCAGGGCGTTATGCTTTATTTGCCCGTCTGAAAAACACCTAAAAGATTGTTCTGCAGAGGGCAACTCTTTACTTAACGTGTTTTATATCGCTCTGCGGCTTCATCTTGTTTGATGTCTGAAAGCAGAGCCTGACGGGAAGCATCGAGGGTCTCCCAGTGCGCAGCATTCTGTAAAGGCGGGATGGTGACGAGTTCGCGACGATCAAAACCCACCAGGGCTGCATCGACTAACTCACCTACTTCCATCATTTTGGCAAAGTTACTGATGTCGATACCCGCACGATCCCAAATTTCCGTGTACGTCCCGGCAGGCAGTACCGCCTGGATATAAATACCCTTAGATGACAGCTCCAGACTCATTCCCTGAGACAGGAAAAGCACAAAGGCTTTGGTTGCACCGTAAACCGTCATTGCAAATTCCGGAGCGAGCCCAACTATGGAACTGATATTGACGATAGAACCTTCGCCCGCTTTTACAAAGCGTGGTGCTACTGCATTTGCCAGTCTCGTCAGTGCCGTGACATTAAGCGCGATTAGGCGTTCTATCGATTCAGGCGTCTGCTCTGTAAAACTCCTGTACTGCGCGATACCTGCGTTATTGATAAGAATACCGATCTGCTCGTCTTCACGCAGACGCGCTTCGATAGTCGCTAAATCGACCGCTTGCGTGAGGTCGGCTGGAAGAACATCAACAGAAATGCCATTTTCCCGTCGCAGACGATCGGCCAGTATCTCTAACTTTGCTTTGTCGCGGGCGACCAGTACCAGGTCATGTCCCCGACGGGCAAATCGTTCAGCGTAAACAGCACCAATACCTGTGGATGCACCCGTAATGAGAACTGAAGCGTTAGTCATAAGTTGCTCTTCTTTATTAATGTGTAAACTGATTCCGCAATGTGCGATTCAGGTCGAACCGTGATATTCACAGATCTACTTGCTGGTTCCGGTAAGCGACGGATAATCGGTGTACCCTTGTGCACCACCGCCATAAAGCGTTTCAGGATTAAGTGAGGCCAGCGGCGCACCCGTCTTCAGTCTTTCAACCAAATCCGGGTTGGAGATGAACGGACGACCGAAGGCAAACAGATCGGCCTTGCCTTGCTCAAGCTGAGTGGTCGCCAGCGCCAGGTCATAGCCATTGTTACCGATCCAGGTGTTGTTAAAGCGTCGACGTAGTGAGTCGTAGTCGAACGGTGATACATCGCGCGGGCCGCCCGTAGCACCTTCAACCACGTGGAGATACACGATGCCTAATGCATTGAGTTGCTCAGCGAGGTAGTCATATTGAGGTTGCGGATCACTGCAAGAAATTGCATTAGCAGGAGATACCGGCGAAATGCGCACGCCGGTGCGTTCCGCGCCAATCTCATCTTTTACGGCAGCAGTGACTTCTAACAGCAGGCGAGCACGATTCTCGACAGAGCCGCCGTATTCATCGGTACGCTGATTAGCACCATCTTTAAGGAACTGTTCCAGCAGATAACCATTCGCACCATGGATTTCGACTCCGTCAAACCCGGCGACAATGGCATTTGCAGCTGCCTTTCTGAAATCATCGATGATCCCCTTTATTTCCTCCACTTCCAGCGCACGTGGTTCAGAAACATCAGCAAAACCGTTGTTCACAAAGGTTTTCGTCTCAGCGCGGATAGCGGACGGTGCGACTGGTGCAGCGCCACCAGGCTGTAAATCGACATGCGAAATTCGCCCTACGTGCCAGAGCTGTACAAATATACGCCCACCTTTGGCATGGACTGCGTCAGTCACTTTGCGCCAACCCTCTATTTGAGCTTGCGTATAGATCCCCGGTGTATCCTGATATCCCTGCGCTTGTGGCGAAATCTGCGTGGCTTCGGTAATCAATAATCCTGCTGAAGCTCGCTGGGCGTAGTAAGTCGCTGCCAGTTCGCCCGGTACCAGCCCAGCACCAGCCCGGTTACGCGTTAGAGGGGCCATCACGATGTGGTTGGCAAGTGTTATGAGGCCAAGATCATAAGGTTGAAATAATGCCTGGTTCGTCATGTTTATCCGCCTGTAAATGATTGGTTGAGGTACTGATTTAATGATGGTGATCATAATCTAAAAAGTCAACCAGTTTGATTATGATCATCATCAATGTATAATCAGGCTCTATTTGAAGAGGGTAGAAACGTGAAAGTGTCAAAAGAGCAGGTTCGCGAGAACAGGATGCGAGTTGTTGAAACGGCCTCAGAACTTTTTCGTGAGCGTGGTTACGATGGTATCGGGATATCGGAACTGATGTCTGAGGCAGGGTTAACTCACGGTGGCTTTTACAAGCATTTTGGTTCCAAGGCAGATTTACTGTCTGAGGCCATGAACTGCGGCTTTACGCGATCCGCAGAAAAAACTGAGGGTGTTAATCGGGAAAAATTTATTGAATATTATCTCTCCCGACAACATCGTGATGACATGGGAAAAGGCTGCGTGATGTCGGCTCTGGGTACTGATGCAGCTCGTCAATCTGAATCAATAAAAGAGACGTTTGCGGCCGGAATTGAGCGGCAACTGGAAGTTTTAGGAACCGAAAATGGCACGCGCGCTGACTTGATAAATACCATCGCGCATCTTGTTGGCGCCCTGGTGTTGTCTCGTGCCTGTCCAGATAATTCCGCTCTTGCTGACGAAATTCTGGATGTTTGTCGCGAGCGTCTTATCAGTCATGACTCTTGTAAGGGATGAATTTTCTGGTAAAAGAATTTTGCTGTGCGGTTCATTTAAATAAATTGCGAATGTCCGTTCCTGGCACTAAACGGGCTAAAGCAGACTGATTTGATGAGATAAGGGTATAGATGAATTCTCCATACCCTTAAACGATTACTTCCCAGTTGATTTGCTTGGTTTCAGTCCTGGGGTATTGCCGGGTGTATCCTTATTATCACGTCTGCGTTGATCGGGTTTTCCTGTTGATTTTGCGATTGGTTTTGGACCAGGTTTAAGCCCCATAATCATACTCCTTAGCCATGTCAGAGGTTATTCCTCAGTGTGGATATAAGGGGAGCGGTAAGAATAATCAAGCTTGGATGGGCGGTGAAAAGTGACTGCTTGACTATTATGTGAGCAATGTCAGATTTTAACACATAGCGGCCAGCCCATTACTGAAGTTAGCCAAAAATGAGTCGCGATGAGCCCTCAATAATGAGGGCCACCTCGGAGATTGTTAGGCTGATTTCGCCAATTGCCGATGCAGGACCTGAAGGCTAGTTCCCGCCCCTGCCCATGCAGCAGCCGAGCCGACCACATACAGGTTTTGCTTGGCGCGTGAGACGGCTACATTGATTATGTTTGGTGGGCTTGCCGCCCACTGACGTGCCCTTTGCTGACTCGCTTTCGGCGCACCCAGCAACAGGATTACCGTGTCCGCCTCTCGGCCCTGGAACGTGTGGATTGTGCCTACACGATCACGGCACCATTCATCCAGCTTTACGCCGAACGTTCGCAGCAGATCAGTTTCACTGTCGAGACGCCGACGCATGTTCTGCTCTACGATCTTGAATGGTGTGATGATAAATACGTCCGGATTTGTAATGCCCGATGCTGCCAGCTCTTTGAGCATTCGCACAACCGCTTCGCCCTCGTCGGGACACCACTTCGTCTCAGCATCGCCATTGATATCCACCCAGTGAGATCTCCCCAAAGCCGAGCCGATAGATCCGGGTTTTTTAGGCCCGACAGCATGGACCATCTGCCCGGCATAGGCGATGGAGTTAGAAACATCAAACATTGGGTTCTGGCAACGCCTGTGAACGAGCAATGGCAGCCCGACTTCTCGATCACCTACGTCCATGACGAAGGTGGATTTGAAGCGCGATGCCTGATCAGCAAGGGTCTGCGTAGATGCTGCGGGGGCAGACCATTCGACTTGGTCAATGTCAAAGAACTTGCAGATTTCGGCGTTCAGCTTTTCAGGAAGTGAAACTACAGGTGGGATTTGCAACGGGTCACCTACCACGATGGAGCGCTTTGCCCGCATGATAGCTCCAACTGCTGCCTGAGGAACGGCTTGGCCCGCTTCATCTACCAGAAGCCAACCAATGCTCTCTGGTGGCAGATCCCCGAACATCGTCCGAACAGAGGCGAATGTCGTGGACACGGTCGGCACAACCACGAAAAGGCTTGACCAAAGGTCGGGGAGAAGTTCACGGTGAGCGGAAGACTGGAAGGCACCAGCTACCATGCCTGACATCAATAACCCAAGATTGTGTTGCAAGCGGCTGGCCGAAGCATCAATGAACGTTTTATGCACAGTCAGGGCAGCGGCGAAAAGATCCTCCCGCAGGCGATGAACCTCATCGGGAAGCCAGGGTGCAGTGAGGTGGATAGCCTCGTGCTCGCGCTCGAAGAACCTCTCATCAACGACCCTGTCTCCCATACGGTTTCGTGCCTGTGCCTCGGTTGCCTTCAATTTCGAGACAGCCTGACATTTGCTGGAAATTTCCTGGTCGAGTTGCTGTAACTGGGACTCAGTATTGCTCCACTCAGCCCTTGCAAGCTCTAGGGCACCGTCCGTCCCCTGCGCCCGTATGACTGATTGCTGCAAGGTCGCCGAGAGCTTCTGCAGTGTCGATCTCCACGACTTCCAGGCCGCAGTCGCAAACAAACGGGAGAAGAAACCTGGACGGCAAGCAAGATGGCTGTCGAGCATGATCTTGTCCTGCTCGATCTGCGATTTTGCCTTCTCATGCTCTCGTTGGCAGGATTCAGCAGTCTTGTGTGCCTCTTCGACGGCTTCATTCAGACTCGGTCGACGCTGTTCAGCTCTTTGAAGTTCGGTGATCGCTCCCTTGAGCGCCTGGATATCCCGTCGCATCTCTTCGATGCTGGCGATTTCGGCGTCTACCGTCTCCTTAAGTTTAAGAAAGGCGGTTCGCGCTTTCTGCCAGGCCGCAGCAGCATCCGCTTCGTTGGTGCTGGGCCGCTCATTGACAACCACGCTGGGCATCACGCGATCGATGGTTTCGCCAGTTCGCTCGTCCTTGATCTCACGCATGACATTTATGCCGCGAGCTGCTTTCAGGTAGGTAAGGAAACCACCGTCTTCATTCCACCAGAAACCTTGCTGAAACGCGCCTCGGTTGCTGCTCTTGCCGAGAGCTGCGGCGATCAAACCCCAGGTTTCGACAGTGTCGGAGGGGATGTCCCCCTCGGCCTCGGCTTCGAAATAGCCGGCGCGTTTGGGATTCGCAATCAGGTCGCTGATGGACCGGAAGTAGGCGATCTGTTCATGGCGACCATTGGCTACCTTGAGAGGAAGCTCTTTACTGACGTTTTCGACTGCTTTGTTATTGGAGGAGGCTACGACGATCTCATGGCCCTTCAAGGATGCATGTAACTTGTAGAAGTGCAGGAATGCATTGGAACCGAATGCCAGCTTCTCGCCAGTTGTGGAAAAGGCATCCTGCGGTTTGTTGAAGCCGGACATCGCCGTGGCCCGATCGAGAATGCATCCAACGACGATATCCCGGAGAAGAGTGGTCTTTCCGGTTCCCGGAGGCCCATTGACGCCGATGATACCTGGAGCATCATTCAGCTCAGCACGCGCCGCATTCACGGCAGCCTGTTGAAGCAGCACCAGTGGATGGCCACCTTTCGAAGGCCAACGAGCCTGCGGCATGAGCGACGGTGCGACGAACGGCTCAACTGCGGAAATGGGCGATAGCACGTCGATTTTCTGGTCAGGTCTTCCAATTCCCATGTAGCGGCGCAAACCGGTTCCGGCTTTGCCCGTCTCGAGCAATTTGGTTGCTTCACCGAGATCTTCAAGATAGAAGGAATTCAGTAACGAAGGTTCAGGCGGCGCCTTAGCCTTGAAATGATGAAACACCTTAATCGCGAATGTGGGTGGCTCAACCAAATGCTCGGGTACACTGAACTGCGATACAAGCCATTTATAAGCGTTATGAACAACATTCAGATCGATCGGTATGGGTTCTCCATCTTTGTTGTGGTGGCGAACCATTCGAACCAGATGATCGATAATGCGCGGCTCAACATTCGGCCAATTCCCTAAACTCCCAAGCTTCAGATCGAGAGCCGGCTTGAGTGCCCAGGCAAAACTGGACACGGCAACGCCTTTGTCCTCAAGCACAAAGCCTTCTTTGTCGATCAGGATCGAGCCGATGGCCGCTTTCTTACCGTCCGGGCGTGAACGCTCCTCATCCTCGCCAAAAACCTTGACCAGCTCGTCCGTCGCCTTGTCGAGAGCGATGGAGCCGAGGACGACCTCGAAATAAAGCTTATAACTGGGCTTGCTGCGGGCATTTGGTCCCCATGGAACACCTCGCTCCAATAGAGCAACCCTAGAGCGGTCGCCGGTTGCCATATCCTCTGGGCGTTTATAAGCTTGAGGCGACAGTGCTTCGAGGGCTGTCCATGCTGCCAGTATTGCTCGCGCATCATTCGCCTTACCTGATGGAGAAAAAGACGGGATCGGACCAAGGTCGATTTGGTCTTTGTCGAATTGCTCTCGTATGGCAGAGTCTGGGATGGCCTTCAGTTGAAGTTGCTCTTCCGCAGCAGGCGAATTGTGGGGCACAACTCGAGAAGATTGAATGGACACCGAATCGGGATGGTGTGTTGATGGGCTGGAAGCCGATATGGCGACCACGCTGTGGCCGCTAAGAGCAAATAGAGATTGCTCGATTTTAGCCGTCAGCGTCCGCGCCCTGGCAGTGTTGCGAAAGGTCAGCTCGCTCAACAACTGTTCAAGTTCGCTAGCATTGTTGCTGGACTGCTCGAAGATTGCTTCCAGATCGAAGATTGATTTTTGCGCATACTGCCGTGTCTTCATTTATTTCTGCGGCTCCATATCCCTTCAATTAAGAGATATTATGCTAATTAGCTTGATTTCTAAAACTATTAGCTTTCGCTTGAAATATAAATTCTCATCTGGCCCACTACTAAAGTGGGAACTGTCATTAATTATCCGTCATCCCGTTAAACGCTCTCCCCTCATACCTCCCACAATCATACTTCCGCGATCAGCAGCCATAACAAAATCAGCCCACCATTGCATCATCGGTCGCCGTTGCTCAAGGTAATCACTGCGGTTATAAGCGCGACGTACCTCATTTTTGTCAACATGAGCCAGTGCTGCTTCAATGACATCAGGCAGAAATCCTTCCTCATTGAGTGCCGTACTAGCGATAGAACGTAAACCATGTGATACGAGTATGCCTCCTAAGCCAGCACGCTTGAGTGCAGCATTCACTGTCTGGCTGTTCATCGGCTGGGTAGGCTTAATGCGACTGGGAAAGATAAATTCTCGATTACCACTTAACGGCTTCATCATCTCCAGTATCGCGATTGCTTCATCTGACAATGGAACAGTGTGGTCGCGGTTCATTTTCATGCGTGATGCAGGAATCTTCCATTCTCGTGCCTCCGTGTCTATCTCTTCCCAACGAGCCTCAGCCGCTTCGGCAGGGCGGGTTATGGTAAGAAGTTGCCACATGAACAGGCAGCGTGTGGAAAGGCTAATGCTGGCCGTTCGCATCGTCTGCATTAACTGAGGCAGCTGATCCGGACGAATACTGGGCATGTTTTTCTTCTGCGGCTTCTCGAATGCCTTGCCAATATTGACACTGGGAACAGCATCAATCAGGCCCGTGTTTTGGGCATAGATCATGACCTCATTGATGCGTTGGCAAAGGCGACGAACAGTTTCCAGTGCACCTCTGGCCTGTACCGGTTGCACGGCCTGAACCAGCATATGAGCTTTGATATCTGTAACGCTGACGTCACCAATCGCTGGAAATACATCTCTTTCAAGAGAGCGCCATATGTCCTCTGCATAGTCCTCGGTAACACTGGCTTTCTTCACATTCCACCAACGTTCTGCCACTAGCTGGAAAGTATTAGTTTTGGCTTCAAGCAAACTACGCAGTTGTTCTTGCTGATGTTCCTGGGGATCGATTTGTTTCACAAGGAGAGAACGGGATTCTGCCCGATAGCTTCGAGCATCGGCAAGCGTAACTGACGGGTAGTGGCCAATGCTCTTTTTCGCTCGCTTCTTGGTCACGGGGCGAATGTAGCGAAATTGCCAGATTTTACTCCCGCTGGATTTGATCAGTAGCTCAAGGCCATCGCCATCATAGAGCACATAGTCCGCTTCCTTGGGTTTGGCAGATTCGATTTCCTTAACGGAGAGAGGTTTGGTTTGTCTTGCCATTGCCAGATTTCCATAGTTTTAGGCACCTCAAAAACAATATAGCTTTATGAGGTGCCTAACAAGGTGCCTAAAAGGTTCGGATTTAATTAGTTCTCTTCGGACTTCGCGGGACAAATTGAGGGCACAAAAAAGCCCGCAGGGCTTGCGCCGTGCGGGCTCTTAGGACTTCATCGGATGACTCTGGTAATCACCGATGGAGAATTTTGGTGGAGCTGGCGGGAGTTGAACCCGCGTCCGAAATTTCTACATCCTCGGTACTACATGCTTAGTTTGTCTTTACATTCGCACGCCAGCTGCGGACAGACACGCCACTAACGAACTAGCCTGATTAGTTTTAACGCTTCAACCCCAGGCAGGGCTTCCACGCGATCTCTTTTGGGTTTGACCTCTCTTTGATCCCCGTCTTAAGAGCGGAAGCTAGGGAGAGAGGGCTCTTAGCAGGTTATTAAGCTGCTAAAGCGTAGTTTTCGTCGTTTGCGACTATTTTTTTGCGGCTTTTTACGAGGCAAACCGCCCCTCGGCATGCACCTTGGGTTTCGCAAATCCCGTCGAATCCAGAATCAGCCCCAATAGTGTTGAACTGAGTATACCAGATTTCACTTCCTGGATACCAGCCCGAAACGCTAACTTATTGAATAGTACAATAAGTGTGCAGAATCAACGTCCTGCGTTTTTCATGATACGCGCTTTATCCAACTGCCATTCGCGCTCTTTCAGGTCAGTACGTTTATCGTGCTGTTTTTTACCTTTCGCCACGCCGATTTTCACTTTGCACCAGGCATTTTTCCAGTACATAGAGAGCGCAACAACGGTAAAGCCTTCACGGTTGATGCGCCCGTAAAGAGATTCAAGCTCACGCTTGTTCAGCAGCAGTTTACGCGTGCGCGTTGGGTCGCATACGTAGTGTGAAGAGGCGACGGTCAACGGCGTGAAGTTCGCACCGAACAGGAAAGCCTCGCCGTCTTTCAGGATCACGTAGCTGTCGCCAATGTTCGCTTTACCCGCGCGCAGCGATTTTACTTCCCAGCCCTGCAGCGCAAGGCCTGCTTCGAATTCTTCTTCGATGAAATACTCGTGGCGAGCACGCTTGTTTTGCGCAATGGTCGCCGATCCTGGTTTATGTGCTTTTTTCTTCGTCATAAGTGTCGTAAAGCCGTCGGTAATCTGATTTCAAAAAGTCACCTCATTGCGTCCCGTGAGGTCTAACGCGCTATATTAGCACGAGATGAGGCTTAGCGTTTTTTTAACAGGTGATAAATGTTATTATTTGTCCGTTGTGTGACCATGGAAAATGCTATGCCTCAGATTAGCCGTACTGCGCTCGTGCCTTACAGCGCGGAACAAATGTATCAGTTAGTGAACGACGTTCAGTCTTATCCTGAATTCATCCCCGGGTGTACCGGGAGTCGTGTTCTGGAGTCCGGCCCAACGCAGATGACGGCGGCGGTGGATGTCTCCAAAGCGGGGATCAGCAAGACGTTCACCACCCGCAATACGCTGACCGATAATCAGAGTATTTTGATGCATCTGGTGGATGGTCCGTTTAAGACCCTGATGGGCGGCTGGAAGTTTACGCCGCTGAGCGCAGATGCCTGTCGTATCGAATTCCAGCTGGATTTCGAGTTTACCAACAAGCTTATTGAGCTGGCGTTTGGCCGCATCTTCAAAGAGCTGGCGTCTAACATGGTTCAGGCGTTCACGACCCGCGCCAAAGAGGTTTACAGTGTCGCATAAGATTGCGGTGGAAGTGGTGTATGCGCTGCCGGAAAAGCAGTATCTGCAGCGTGTGACGCTGGAAGAGGGGGCCACCGTCGAGGCGGCTATTCGCGCTTCCGGCATCCTTGAGCTTCGCAGCGATATCGACCTGGCGAAGAATAAGGTCGGGATTTACAGCCGTCCGGTGAAACTTGGCGACGTATTGAAAGAGGGCGACCGGGTTGAGATTTATCGCCCGCTGATTGCCGATCCGAAAGAACTGCGTCGTCAGCGTGCGGAGAAAGCGGGTAAGTAGCGCTTTCTTTCCCCTCACCCTGACCCTCTTCCCTGTACGGTCCGGGGACATAGTGAACACTTGTTCGGGGACATGGTAGACACTTACAACTAAGGCATAAGAACCCGTTTATGGAGTCGCTTATGCCCTGGGATGCGAGAGA
>NZ_JBQEOB010000008.1:0-157803 GCF_052045065.1 Enterobacter sp. 22452
TTCCCAAACCGAGGTTTGTGCGACTGCCTTCTGCCGTTGTTGCCCCGGTGCCACCCTGCGCAATAGAAAGCGCAGTAGTGAGCCCTTTCAGCTCCGTGATATCGCTGTTTACCCCCTTTCTGGCAAGTGCGCCAATACCAGGAATGTTCACGGAGGCCCCGTTGATGGTAACGGTGATAGCCTGGTTTGCTGAGGTAGTAGCGAACGTCTCCCAGGCACCAATATTCTCGTCATACTCTTTGATGAGCTGCGACATCGCCTGCGCAAGGCCGTCGACAGAGATATTGTCCGACACAAGGATTCCATACTTCTGACCGCTCACCGCCGGGGAAGCAGCTGGCGTAACCGTCATTGACGTGGCGCTGTTCACGGATGAAATCTGGAACAGCTGTACCGGGTTAGACATGACGATAATCGTCTGGCCAGCGCGTACCTGGCTGGCCGGTGCCGTCCAGTTTGTGCCGGTGCCGGTTGCGGTGTTTCCGTTAACGGCGATGGTGCCGGTGTTATAAAGCATATTTTCTCCAGGCAATAAAAAACCCCGCCGGGGCGAGGTTTGTTTTGAAACAGAATGAGTTATTGGCAGGTGGTGCTGGTGAACGTGTTGGCACTAACCCAGGTCCAGTTAAAGGGATAACCGGCGCGGTACTGGGTCTGATTGTTTTGTTTACGCACTCCGTAAATCTGGACACTGTTTTCCTGCCCGCCGATAAGGGCGGTACCAGAACACACAGGTTGCTGTTTCTCAATAACGCCAGCGCAACCGGAGAGCAAAACCGCCACCGCCAGGCTAAGAATCATGTTTTTCATCGTGGTTATATCCCAGGGCATTCACAAGGTTACACAATAACAATATGAATCAACGGGATATAATTGATTTGGTAGATCAATTATTAGAAATTGATCGCTGAAAACGATCAATCGTAGTTGGCGCAGTTGATGGCCATGATGACGTTTCTCATGTTTGAGTAGGCAACGTTTTGCAGTCCTCCGGAGGGTGTTGTCTGAGGTCTGGCAAATATCCGCGTATTGCTTCCCTCGAGTTTTGCCATGCTCTTGTAAATTGCAGCGTAGGGCTGTGGCTGGCCACCGGCTGATATAACCCCGGTAATCAGGCCGAGCATGACGGGCATGCAAGCCCACTTCCCCGCCCGGGTTGTGTTGATGTTGTAGCCTGAGCTTGCATCCACTCCGGCAGTGCCTATGGTAACGACATCGCCGAGCGTGCGCGTCTCGTGGGTTAAAATCAGGGTCCCCGATGCATCCCACACGGCCATCCCGTAATCTGGCTTTGTCTGGGGGAAAATTGTGAAAAAATAAACGTACGCTGTGCCGGTTGCATTAGGTCTGAGAAAATCAATCGTGATGGTGTTTCCGCTTACCGTCTGAGTGATTTCCACCTCAACCGTGCAATGAACGAAGGCCACAACGGGCTGACCTGAGGGAAAGGAGTGCGTCACCCTGGTATTGAAACCCGATGTCCCCTGCAGTGCCGCTGTCTTTCGCGCCTGTAATGCAATCGGCGAGCTGTTGGCGGTAACCCACACCTCACCGCTCGTCGTCGTCAGTAAACCGCCATACTGCGCCATTTATGCCCTCTCGATCTGGAAAATGAGAAAAGCTGCAACAGCGGGTTCAGTTCCTGCTGAGTAGTCGGTATCCCCCACAGAGGAAACCGTTGCAGTACCGCCGGAGATGGTGATCTTCCTTCTTCCAGTTCCCCACTTATCATCGTTCATGACCTGAAAGTAGGTCAGGTTGCAACCCGGTGGCAGGGCAACGGAATAAGAGCCAGTTTTCTGGTTAACGGCCAGCTGCAGATAGCCGCAAACGCTGACTGGCTTAATTCCATAGTTGTTAACCTTGCCTGAAGCGTCCCATGTTTGAACACCGAAATCCGCCATCGTATCTCCTGAAAAAAAAGGCCCCGCAAGAGGCCTCCCGTCACCATGTACCAGTGATTCTCCCGATCTGCACCCTCAACACATTGTTGGAGTCCCGTACACTGATTGTCTGGTTGGTCTGTTTCATGGCCCCCTCGCCAGCTGTCGAACCGTAGTTCTCAAACGTACCGGCCTTATCCAGCCTCCACCCGACTGAGCCAGCCACATAGTTATTCGACTGGATATAGTGGCCGATTTTGGCGTTCTCAATGGTGCCGTCCTGGATGAAGCTGGCCCGGATGAATGTCTGCCCGTTCTGGATCACGAACGGCAAGGCCACGCTGTTACCGGCCGCCGTGGTGACTGCGAAGCGATCTGCCAGGAAGATAACCTGCGACTGCATGCCGGATGGCGTATTCTCAACGCCGATCCCCATCCCCGCGGCGTAATACTGCCCGTTGCTGGAGACACCAACCTTGATGTTGTACATCGCGCTGAGGTCGCCGTTTACGTTCGCTATGGCCTGAGTGTTGGTGGTGATGGCTGAGGTATGCCCGTTCACCGTCGCCGTGATGCTGTTTACCTGCGTGGCCATAGCCTGCTGGTAATTGGAGAACGTCTGGTTCAGGCTGTTGATGGATGCCTTGTTGCCGTTAACGTCCGTCTGCAGGCTCAGCAGCGAGCGCGCCGTTGCCTCCCTGTCGTTGACAATCACTTCATCAATGCGGTCCAGATTCGCGCTGTTGCCAGCGACCGATGCAGAAAGGGTTTTACGCGTGGCCACCTGAGCGAGGTTGGCCTGGATTATCGCAATTGCAGAGTTCTTCACCCCGCCCGTCATGCCGTCCATAGAAACGCTGATGTTGTCGATTCGCTGGCCCAGGGCGGTATCAGCCGTCGCAACGGTCTGCTCAAGCTGACTGAGTGAAGACGAAACATTCCCGACCGTGCTGGAAAGCTCATTAACGCTGGTCTGAACCTTCCCGACGTCCTGGGCATTTTTGGCGATATCCTTCGCCTGCTGCTCCAGTTCGTCGTTGGCCTGTTTGATATCGTTAGCCATGCCAGCAATTTTTTCGTTGCTGTCCACCGCGTTCTCGATCAGGTCTTTGAAGGTATGCGAGTCTTTAATCTCCTCCAGGATCACATCGGTGATGTCGGACACATCAATACTGGCCTGACCGCGCACCCATTCTGTGTAACCTGATTCGTTGCCGCTGCGGTCCACCAGCTGCGCGCGGTACCAGAAAATCTGCCCAGCCTTAAGGCCCATCTGCTGATATTTGCGCTGCGGGTAAGGCACATCGGCCAGCAGCATCGCATCGTCTTCGGTACCGGTCAGGCTGTACTGAATTTCCGTCTTCAGCGTGTCGTCGGTATTCGCAGGGAATCCCCAGTTCAGCTCGATACCGAATACCACGTTTTCAGAAGCGATGAAGCCAACTGGCTTCGGTGGGTTGCCCACTTTACCCGTCAGCGTTTTCTCTTCTGAATAGCCCCATCCGGATGAAATTTCTGCGGCATTGATTGCTCGCACGCGCACCAGATAGCGCCCGGCATAAATCCCCGGGACGTCGAATGATGTGGTGGAGGTGCGCGGCACGTTAACCCAGTTCCCGTCGTTGCGGCGCCATTGCGCTTCATAGGCGATAGCGTTCTGCGCCTGGTCCCAGCTCACGCGCATTGTTTCGACGCTGATATTTTGCTGCACCACAGAAAACGAGCTGATCACGATGTTCGCAGGTGGCAACTGGTTGCCCGGCGGGATCACGCTCACCGGCCGCTGGTCAATGATGGCTCCGGTATCGATGCGATCGAATTTATCCGGATCGTGATTTGCACCGACAATTGTGAACGTGCCGTCATTATTATCAGTTACCGTAATAACGCGATACTGCTGCGCGTAGAGCTCATCAGACTCAATGACCCATACGGCCTCAGCCACAGGCGTTTCGCTGTAAGCGGTCGTAACGGTCACTTTATTGCCCGTAATCGACTGAATGGTGCGTGACTGTGAAACACCCGATGGAAGATTGACAATCATCCTGTCGGCTGCCGAAGCATCCGGCGCCCTGTCCAGCGTCAGCACGCGACCATTCACCGCAGAGATACGGCCGCCCAGGTCGCGCCCGGAGAGATTTCGGTCCGCTACAGCGATAACATAGCCAGGCTGCGGAATGTTGCCATCTTCCCCTACATTGAAAGTAACAACGCGATCTTTGTTGTTGGTGAGGATCCCCCATCGCCCTTTCCGATTCGCTTCTGACTGACGGGTACAGCCGATCGCAGTTATCTCAAGTTGATTAAACCCATAACGCGCAACCAGGGCCTGCTCAAAAACAGGCTCCATCGCATCAGAATAAGCGTTATCAGGATCAGACCAGGAAACCAGCGCATTGGTGTAACGGTTCTTTGTGGTGCTGCTGGAATAGGTAAAGCGCCCATCAATAACGTTCGCATGCGTGTATGTAAAATCAACATCTCTCGGCATGTCCGCCAGCGCCACAATCTGGTCGTCGCCCCAGTAGGTCATCCCACGGAAGATGGCAGCAAAATCACGCAGGACCGTATAAGCGTCGTTGCGTTCCTGTATGTACACGTTGCAGGTATAGCGTGGTTCGGTACCACTTCCGCCTTTGCCGTCCGGTACCATTTGATCGCAATACTGTGCAACCTGGTAGAGCGTCCATTTATCTATGTTGGCCGTTGTAAGACGATCCCCAAGTCCGAAACGGTCGCTAACCACCAGGTCATAGAAAATCCATGCAGGGTTATCGGTCCAAGCCCATTTAAATGTCCCAGCCCACGTACCGCTATACGTACGGGTCTCGGGATCATAAGTATCCGGAACGCGGATAACGCGGCCGCGGGGCTCGCAGGAGATCTGCGGGATAGAGCCGTTAAACTGGCTGGAATCGAATTCGATGTAGAGCAGCGCAGTGTTTGGATAGCGTAACTTGGCGTCAATCACCTCCGTGAAGCTCTGCAGCGTCATCGTGTCGCCGATCTTCGCGCTGTTTGCATCAGAGGTAATCTTACGCAGTCGGATTGTCCAGGTGCTGCCAGCCTGAGGTAAATCGATACGGTGGCTGCGTTCGTAACCTGATGTCGTTTTGCCGGTCACGCTGGTATTGAGTACCGTCTGCCATGTGCCGCCGTCCGTCTGCAGGTCAATCGCATAATTAACCGAGTAACCGACCAGATCGCCGTCGTCCTCCTGTTTGAAAAGCGAGGGCCATTTCAGACGCAGGCGAACAGCTGAAAGCTGCGTATTGGTGAACGTGCGCGTCCACGCTGTTTCGCTTGATACCTCGGTTCCCACGCTGATTTCGTTTTCGGTGCCGGGTATGCCCTGAATATATTTTTGCGCCTGCGTTCCCGCGCGAAATTCCCACGTGACGCCGCTGAAGTTTTGGGAGCCGTCAGCATTCTCCAGAGCCGTTCCGTCCAGGTAGATATCTTTCGCCGTCAGCTGCCCTGCAAATTCACCCTCCCCCAGTGCAACGAGGATTTTTGCCTTTGCTACAGATTGCAGATCATCAGGCTGTTCGGTAGGGGTACGGGAACTGGAGCTTCCGCCCTTGCGGCCTTTTATAGCGATTGCAGTTGCCATATTGCGCCCATAAAAAAAGCCACCCGAAGGTGGCTTATTTCTGAAGAAAATTAGTTAGATGTTTGTTTCGCTAAATGGGTTTACAAAGTCAGCTTCAGCTTTGAAAAACGGACAATCGCTTGAAGTCGTTACTAATACAGGAAGACCGTTGTCTTCAACGTCATATAGCTTGGAATATTTATCAGAAACCTTTCCTGAAAAATTCTCGCGGCAAATAACATCTTCACCACGTGTTACTGTCACTTTCGCACTCCCACCGATTAAAATGCCTTCATCGACTCGCTGTAGGCCTGAAATAGTTATTCTCAAGTATTTTTTCATTGTTGATCCTCGACATAAATCCCGGCAGAAATAATCGCGCCGCCGATTCGCCGGCGGCCATAAAGAAGTGGTACCGGATTCCCCTGAGCTGTCGTGTTTGTTACTCCACCAAAGGCGTAGCTGGCTTGGTTATCCGCAGATTGCTTACTGGCGAGCCCGGTTGTCTGTGGAGAAAGCATCTGGACTACGCCGCCGATCGCCATTGATGCCCCAATCCCCGCCACAGCGCCCCAACCACCAGCGAAAGCGGTACCACCAATCCCAATCGCGGCCCCTCCCGTGACGAACGCAGCAACAGCGACAAGGGCAACCCCGAGGATTGTCTGAAACACCCCGGCTCGCTTACTGCCGATGATCACCGGCGCGATGCGGATTTCCTCTGTGCTCCTGTCCATAATGAGCTCATCGTTTAAGAGGTTTCGTTTCCCGCTGAATACCGCATAAGTTAAACCTCGTTGCTTACTGGTATTCAGGAAACGCTCAAAACCCGGCACGATAACGCTCAGGGCGCGGATGGCCTCTTTAGGTGAAGCTACTGATAAACGATATTCACGCCCGAAAGTGGCGCCTAGCACGCCGTACAATCGAATTGTGCGGACCGGCTCAACATTGAGTAATGCAGCCATTTTTCCCCCATAAAAACTGCCACAGGCGGTTATCAGAAACAGTCTTTAAAGCGCAGTATTTTCATTGTGCGCTCACGCCAGTAACCGCCATAAGGTACGCGCTGGCTCAGATGCCCATAAAGGTGATGCAGTAGCATGTTGCCTTCCAGCAGAATCCCCGCATGATTCCACTTATCAGCCTGAACCTGCATGATCACCATATCGCCAGGTTTTGGCGGCCCGTCGAATTCACGGAATCCGCACTCATACCAGCAATCCTGATAGAAGTTGTCCGGGTAGTCGTTTTCCCACCAGGGATAATCGACCCGGTAATCGTGAAGCTCTATCCCGTGCGTTTGCCGGTAATAGCTCATCACTAGACCCCAGCAGTCGAAGTGACCAAGCACAAACGGGCGCTCCAGCAGCGGCAGTTCTCCACGCGGCTGGATGGTCCGTAAATCTCCCTCCGGCCAGCTCACGATATGCCAGGGTAAAAGGGTTGCATCGCATTGCGCTTTATCCAGCTCGCTCGGTTGCGTCGTGGCATCCGGGTGACTGTGAGCGATGGCGATCACCTTCCCCCAGTCTTCTGCAGCTGCATAGTCTTCGGGGCAAAGTACAAAATTGTCCTCCGGCGCCGCGGCAAGATTCCGGCACGGGAAATAACGTTCAACACGGCTTTTCTGCGCCACCACGCCGCAACACTCGCGAGGATACGCAGCTGCAGCATGAGCCATAATCGCATCGATGGTTTTCTGACGCATATCAGCTCCTGATCAAAGACGTGCCAGGGAATCCACCGAACGGCAGTTCGTTGCCGTCTCCATGCCTGAGCTTACAGGCCGTAAGCGTGCCGTTGCATTCGTCCAGAGAGGGGTCACTCACCGGGTTGTTGTTTTTATCGAAATAGCGGGTTCCGGCATAGTCGCAGCCGTCGCCGGTGCGATATTTATTCCGGATACACCAGGTACACAGAGAATGAAGTTGACGGGTAGGGATCATCTTTCCCTGTAACGACATCGGGCTATCCAGTACGAATTCGATACTCTCGCCCGGAATTTCGCTGGCTTTGCTATCAATGTAAAAAACTCGTTTTCTGACCTGTTGCGGATCTGCTGTTGCGTTACCTGCAGGGAAGTTCTTCGCATCGAGATAGTGCGAATAGGTGTCATGGATAGTGACTTTCGCCTGTAGCATATCGTCATAGGCAAGGCACAGCGCTGTAATCTTGCTTTCGATATCTGCAACCGTCAGCGTTGGCTGGGCGCTGTTGCCTTCTGTGGATGCTTCAAGCCCTTCAATTTGATACGGCCAGGCGGCATATTCTTCCCCCTGCCACCATATGCTTTTCGCTTCCAGCTTTGATTCATCACCACCAGCGGCGGTGATTTCTTCTTCCGTGTGCGGGAGGTTGTACGCGTGAAATCGCAGTACATCATCCACGCCGAACGTAGAGCCATCAACTTCGATAAGCCGGACTTTATTGCCGGGCTCAAGGCTTTGATAGTCTGCTGTGATCATGGTGCGTACGCCTGTTTGAATGTTGCGGAAATGGTCATAACATTGCTGGATAAGGGCTGTGATTTGATTGATTCGGCCTCAATCCGATAGAGCCCTGTTTCGCCAACGGGCGATGTCCAGATAAATGACTTTGTGACGTGAGAACGAAAGAACTTCAGGGCCTGAAGCATGTCCGCTTTTTTCCCCGTCAGTGTGACAGGCCATGACTGCTTTTCAGGGTTAATGCCTTCCCCGGCGATCTGCTCATAGCCGTCGCCAAAGGTTGCAGAGCGCGTTTTAAGGCTAAACGCCCCTTCCATTCCCGCCTGTATCTGTGTTCGCCAGGTGAACGTTTCGATTGCCATGCTATCTCCGAGCATAAAAAAACCCGCCGAAGCGGGTTTAAAATAAAACTTAAAAGAGGTTATTAATTCCGTCGTCCCATTTCATCACGCATGAAATCAAGATTAGATTTAAGAGGGCTAGCTTTATTCTTACACTTGTCCAAATTTTCAGCTATTAGGTTCAGCTCTTCAGAACTGTTTGGATACTTCTCCAATTCCATCACGCTCATGCTGGCATGAACAGCATCTGCACCGCAGTTAACAAGTTGCTTGTTATATTTGAACATCGCCCATTCGACACCTGCTATCGTCACCGGCACGCCCAACACAAAACCAATTAACCAAATAGCAATTTTTGCTTTCACTGAACAACTCCATGAAAAATGCTTGTAGAGTGTTTTATCGGCCAAGGACTAGAACAACCTAGCGAATTTACGCGGTTTTACGCGCATTGATTCATTGGATGGTCGTTTTGCCTTCTAACGTGATTTTGTTGCATTCCAGATCAAACCACCTGGTTGGAGTTGCCTCGCAATCCCTGCACGCACTGACTGGTCAATGGTCTGTTTATAAGCCCGAGAAATAGCATCATTATTACCGGAAGTCTGCTGCTGAGAGTTCTGGCTTTGAACTACCACAGACGTTTGAACTGAAACGCCACCAGCTGCATTGGATTGCAGACCATACATCGGGGCGTGGCCAACATAGCCGCCGTTAGCATACCCCTGAGCTCCACGCATAAGTGCATAGAGGTTGCCGATACCCAGTGCACTGGTCGCTTCCTTCGTAAACACAAACTCACCGCCGTGAACCACGCCTTTCGGTTGGTACTTACCACCATCACCGGTGTAGCCACCGCTATCGAATCCCGGCACCAGACCGCCACCAGAGAAACCAAAAAACGCCCCGATACCAGTTCCACCAAAGGCTGACTTCATTCCATTAATTAGAGCCAGTTGCGTCAGCATCTGGGCGATGCCTTTCAGGAAAGTAGACAGGAAATCAGAGAAGTTAGATTTACCAGTAGTAAAAAAATCAGTGAGCGTGCTGGCCATCCCGGTGAACGCATTGCTGGTAATCGTCTGCACCTGCGAGTAAACATTGGTCGCGCTGTCTTCAAATTCAGCCCAGCCCTTTTTCGCGCCGGTCAGCCAGTCAGCGCGTAGCTGATCTTCAGCATCATAGTAATCGTTAGCTGCCTTAAGCTGTTTCTGATATCCCTCTTCATCCAGCGAACCACCAGTATTTTTCCAGCCGGCGGCGAGCTGACTTTTTGCCAGCTCTCGCTGCGCCTGGCGGTCACTCATCCCGGCACCGTTCACTAATGCAGCCTGCTTCTCTGCCATCTGCGTGACGTATTTATGAGATGTATCCATGCGCTTGTTCAGCTGTTCCTGTGCGGTAATCTGATCACCTAACAGGGCTTTCTGCCGTGCCAACTGAAGCACCTGGTCTTTACTCGCCAGCAGGGATTGTTCCTGCTTTGTCAGTGAACGTGAACGCGAGGCCTCCTCCAGCACCTGAAATTTCGCTTCAGTCGTCCACAGATCTTTGCGCTGTTGGCTGATAGTGTCGTTCAGCCCTTTATGCTGCTGCAGCGCGCGTAACTGTGCCTGAAGCGCCAGTAATTCGGCCTGGGCAGCATCCGTGCTGCGATCGCCAGCCGATAAAGTGCCCTGCTTTCCGGTTTTGGTCTTTTTGCCAAAAGCAGCGACTCCTTCCCGATCCTTCTGGGTGGTTGCGGTACTTATCTTTCTGGTCGTATCGAGGTATTTACCTGCACTGATATCAGCCGCATCCCAGTCTTTTTTCAGCTGAGAGACGCTGTCACCATATGCGCCGGCCATTTGTTCGTTGTAGTCCTGCCATCCCTGCAAAGTATCTGTTTTCGCCCAGTCTGGAACGAGATTAATCGCGGCAGCGATAGAGGAAGAAATAATCTGGTTCAGCTTCTGGAAAACGATCGCAACGCTGTAATAAATTGCGTTGAATTCCTTCAGTGTGTTTGATGCCAGTTCAGCTACCCACTGACCGATGCTCTGCATGGCCTCAGACGCCCAGCCCTTGATATCCAGCCACAGGCGACCAAACGGTGTCAGCGAGTCGTAAGCCTGCTCCCCACGTTTTGCCATCGTATCGCCAAACAGGTCCATAGCCTGCGTAACAGCCGCGGTCTGGTCCTTTTGCTTTATCAGATCGTCAACATGCTTAAGCTGTGAAACGGTCAGGAAATTATATTGTTCGTTGAGACTCTGCAGCGCTTTAACAGGGTCTTTTTCGATGTCCTTATAGGCTTTGGTGATGTCCTGCGCCGAGACTATACCGGTCTGAACCGCCAGCGCCGTGGAGCCCGCTGCTTTTTCAAGTTGCTGCTGTGTCAGCGATCCCATGCCAACCAGCTCAGTCATCAAACTCTGAACGGTACTTACAGTAGCGCCAGTAGAGGCAGCTATAGACTGGGAGGAAGCCATGATCTGGAGCGCTGACGTGCCAGCAATGTTGCCAGTCCTGATAATGGCCTTGTTGATTTCGTCGTAGGCGGTGAAGTAGTCCGATCCCGCTTTGGCCGCAATCAGTACAGCACCGGCCAGGCCGCCAATTGCCACTCGGGCAGGGGTCACCATCGACAACATCGCTTTCAGCGCATTGCCTACACCGCCAAACGAGTCACGGAGCTGACCGCCCTGCTGAATAGCAACCATATAAACCGGCATACCGGAAGCCAGTGAGGTCACAATGTCGGTAATTTGCATGGGGAGATAACGCATAGCATTGCGGTATTGCCCCGCGCTGATAGCCCCAGACTTCCACGCTTCCTCCTGCTCTTTCAGCTTTGCGATCATTGGTGCAGCACGATCGGATACGCCGAGTTGGGCAGCTTTTAGCTCTAACAGTTCTGCGCGCGTTTTTCCGATTGCTGTGACCTGCTCCTCCAGCGAATCGATAAAGGTTTTGCCCGCCGCAGCTGCACGCTGCGCTGCCTGAGCCTGTTCAATGCGAGCCCGCCCCTCTGCAGTTTCAGACTCCATTACCTGTGCCAGTTTTGCCCGCGTCGTCTCAAGCACGCTGTTGTAACGAGTAAAATCCTCGTCTCCCACCAGCCCTTTACCGCGAAATTTCGCCAGGCTCTCCTGGATAGTGTCCAGTTCATCCAGCGCCTTGTTTACCGGGCTGATTTTATTCAGCAGGTTCTGCAGTTCCTGACGCTGCTGCTTCAGGCTTTCGCTGTTTTTCTTCTGGTTATCGATACCGGTGCGGAACGTGCTGTTCAGGTCATCCGCTTTGCCTGCCGCGGCGGACGCGGTCTCCTGAAAGCGATCCAGTGCCTGGTTACCGCGCTCCAGCTCACTGGTATTTACGCGCAGGGAAATCGTGGCGATATCGTTACTCATTCCGCCCTCTCTTTATGCATAACTTTTAGTGCGGCGCTCTCCATGATTCGGATGTCCGAAAGCGCGGTTGCCTCGTCCTCGACGTGGTGCAGGCGCATTACCCAGGGCAGCACGTTGTAATCAAGCCCTGATGCACCTCCCATGCCCGTGCGCCACTGTGTGCTGACAGCCTGAAACACCAGGAATGAAGGCCATACATCTGGCCAGACGTCGATGTATTGATCGTCGTAGTCATCCGGCGTAAGCCCATAGGGCGCCAGGTCTGCCGCTGTGGGTTCAGGCGTATAGAATGCAGAGGCAACCGCTATCAGTTTTTTTCGCGCTGCCCCATCAGTTCGCGATAGTAGGTTTCAGGGATAGCCTTCATCGCCGCCGGATAGTTTTCCAGCAGCACCGACAGGTTTTCTGCGTTGAAAGCATCGGGAAGTGCCCAGCCAGAAATGATTTCCATCAGAAAATCAGTGGCGGTTTTGTCTTCCAGTTTTTCCAGATCAGCCAGCTCTTTAAGTGGCTTATGATTGAACGTGAAGGTCAGTACGCCATCCTCATCGCCAGCGCGCGGGATCGAGACGTTGGCCTTGAAGGTTGGTTTGGGCTGAAGGGTGAATTTAGTCGCCATTGATACCTCTTAACGAAAAAAAAGCCTCCGTGATGGGAGGCATGGAATGGTGAAAGCTCTGACGGGTTAGGCGGCAGCGTCAGTCACCTTGTAGAACGTCATCGCCGGTGACTGCAGGTTCAGCACCACACTCACTGTCTCTACCTCGTTCACCGCCGTGGTAGGCGTGTCGTCAAAAGATGCCGTGGCTGCCCAGTAACGGTTCTCTTTCGCCTTCGGCACGTACATGTAAGCCGCCACGGTCTCTTCGTCTTCGTCCAGCTGGCGCAGCAATGGATATACCGGGAGCGTGGAGTCATGCGCGATCGAGTAGGTCTGAGAGACTGCGGATTTATAGGTGTTCAGGTTGCGCTGGCGATCATCGCTGAGGAACTGAATCTGCGTGGTGTTCTGATCACCACCAGATTTCGATACCTCAGTGATTTGTGGCAGCTCGGTCCATTCTTCAATTTTGCGAATAGAGCCGGAACCGCCGCCCGCCGCGTATTTGTTTTTGTTTGTGGTATTGATGTTGCGAAGAGTGACAGCATTCTCCGCAATCGCGTCGATTTTCGCGATAACGTTATCAATACCCGACCAGTTGCAGTTCACGTGAACGATATCGCCGACCGCGATATCGTCTGCGGCGCTAACGGTGATCACCGCGTGCTCAGCATTCGTCGCCCCGGTGAAAGTAATGGCCGGGCCGTAGCCCGACGCCAGATAAACATGAGCGCCGTTAGGCAATGCAAAGCCCATAATGGTTACTCCTTTAGAAACGGGAAAACCGGCTCAAGGCCGGTCAGTTGTGGGACATCACAGAGGGAATCAGTTGGTAATGTCTGCCCGATAATTCAGGCTGACAGGAACGGTGTAGGACACAGGTGTAGGGACGCCGCGGAATATGCCAGGCGCGCTGCTAATCCAGCAGGTAAAGTCTTTGCCTGCAATTTCCTGCCCCTCGGGGAACAATTCCGCCACTCTGCCCGCCAGGGCAACGACGGAGGTACGGCCGGAGCCGGCTGGCGCCACGACATTAATCTGGTACACGCCAGAATAAGTCCGGCAGCGCAAGCCGAGATCGATTGTTCGCGGCGTAACGGGCATATCGTGAACGGCCAGGTACATCTCGTTAGCAGGAGGTGTAAACGGCGCGTTCTCCCATGCAACCGAAATGCCCTCGGCATCAGCCCAGGTACCCAGTCTGGCGGCCAGTGCAGATGCAATATCAGGAATCACTTAGTCACCTCCCTGACAGCTTCCTCAAAGAAGCGTTGAAACTCAGCTGCAGTTATGCGGACCATACCGCCCGGAGCTTGTGTGGAATGCCCCATTTCAAGCGGGTAGGCATAGGGCACGTTGTTGCAGAAATAAATGGCCTTCATCCCGACTTTGAAGAGCGACAGCGTGTAGTTCCCGGCCGCTTTTGTCAGGTCGCCGGTCTTGTCTATTCGCCCTGTCTCGTCAGTCGTTGGCGCATCAAAGGACACCTGCCAGTTACCGCGAAAGCGTCCGCCCGTATACCCCGGCGGTGCTTTGATATCCATCCCATCCACCACCCGGGCTTTTTTCTTCAGTCGCCCGGTTTTGGTCAGGTTGTCGGGATTGGCGCGCTGCGCTTCGTTATGGTCGTAAACAGCGCGATTATAGGAAACGGCTGTCTGGTTAACTTCCCACAACTCCGGGTTGCCCACTGGGGACATCACCACCAGCTGGTTAAGAATTTTGATTCCGACTACGCGCACCACTGCTTCCTGATTCGTTTTCGCCTTGTTAACGAAAGCCGTGATTTCTGCCAGGAAAGCCGCGTTCTCGCCCATGCTAAGCCCTCAGTTGCGCTTTGTAGCAGAGCACCAGCACGGCAGGTTTTGCCGGGTTCGGTTTGACAACACGGTAGGCTGTGCCGTCAATATCAACCACATCACCGATTTTAATTTCCTGCTCTGCCGTAAAAACGATCTGCACGTCGCCGTTAACGATGACCGTTCCATCAATTTCGCCTGGCGCGTATTCGGTCTTCACGCCCACAGCAGTAAAACGGACCTCTTCAGTTTTATGCTCAACGCCGCCGATAACCATTACCGAGCCTTTACGGGTGACGTTGTACGTCGCGCCGTTCTGCCTGAGCATGCGGGTCGTTCTGGCCTGCATACGTTGGTAATCAATCGACATATCAGGCCCTCTCAGCAAATGCATTAATGGCGTAACCACGACCACCAGCAAGGTCGCCCAGCAGCGCCATAACGGCAGGATAAGACGGCGTGAAGACTTCACCATCTGCGACCGCATAGGTCATGGTGACAGCACCTTCCACACGTTCAGTTTTCACAGCGGCTTCGCGCACGCTGGAGAGTAAATCGCCGTCGATTGCCTCTACCGCCAGCATGCACTGTGCGGTTATAACCTGCCGTGGAACTTCATCCGGCGGGAAATCATGTTCATCCAGAACGACATTCACGCGTGGCCATGCCAGAGCCTGTCTCGGGTCAGCTTTTGAGCCAATCCAGTCCAGACCGTCCAGGTAATCCATGGCCTTAATCAACAAAGGTGTGAGCTTGTCAGGCAGTTCAATGCCGCGTATTTCCGCAAACGAGGCAAGATCCTCTTCACTGGCGTAGCTGTTGGCATCAGGAGAGGTGATATCGGTATTGATCATCGAATCATCCTGTTTATGGGGCTTTCGCCCCATTCGTTATTCTCCGGCAGGCGCAGTGAAGGTGATCTCATCAGTGGTTTTCGCCACTCCTTCAACCGTGCCGGTTACCGTGAAGGTGCCAGCAACGTCTGATGTGAGTTTCACCGTTGCACCACCAGCAGAGCCTGTTTGAGAACTGGCCGTGCTAAGCGTGCCACCTGTGGACGTCCACGCGACGGTTTTACCGGATACACCGGAGCCATTCAGCGTGTACTTCAGAGAAACAGTTACCGCGTCTGTGCTGTCAGCAGTTGCGGAGGTTTTATCCGCTGACAGTGTTACTCCCCCACTGCGGATTCAAGTTTGATCAGCACGCCTGCCGTAGATTTGTTGCTGGTGAAGTGTTTCTTCCAGTTGCCCGCAGTGCCAATGGCGGTCAGGTCAGGGTTATCACCTTTGGCGGTATCCCAGCTGTAGCCCAGCAGATCAACGTTCACCACGCCTTCAGCACGATAGCCAACCGCAAGGTTTTCCTGATCGTTGATATCGTAGGAACGGAAGCCCGGCGCCTGAGACTCGGTAACGGTAACCGCACCAGCGACCAGCCCAAGGATCGCATCAGCGTCCATGGTGTCGGTCACCAGCACAGGTTTACCCAACGTGCCTGGCTGTCCGCCGTAAACCACCACGCCCGCTTCTTCGTAGATTTTGTTGGCAATCGCCTCATCAACAATGTCGAAGTAGGTGGCAGAGTGCATCACGAAGAGCACCACACGGTTGAACTTGTCGCCGTACTTACGCAGGCCACGCGTCAGGGTCTTTTTACCGTCGGTCTCAATATCGGCGGTTACGACCATGTCGGCGTTAGCACCAATCGCCGCAGTCAGCGCTTTCAGGCCGTATTTCACGTAGCCCTCCAGCGTGGCATCTGCGACATCCACGCCGATCACTTCGGAGAACTCGTCAACCGAGCGGCCGCGGCGTTTGAACGCTTCTTCTGTTGTTTCGTATGGACCGTATTTCCACGGCGCTTTGACGGATACGGCTTCACCGGCACCAATCTTCTTACCCGTCACTTTTTCGGTGGAGTTAACGTCACGCGATTCGATAGAGCCGCCCACCTTGTAGAAGGCTCGCTTGCGGAAATCACCTTCAATCAGCTCGTTATCCAGCAAAATCGCACCGTTGGAGGAAGCGTTGAACACTTCCAGATTATCCTGGCGGCGCTCAAGAAAAGCGGTCTGAGCCAGGTCATCATAAATAACCAGGTCAGTATTAACAGTCGTTGCCATGGTTTAAATCCCTTATTTCGGAAGTTTGAGGAAGGCCTGCTGGCCGTGTTTGCGGATGTAGTCCGCTTTGTCGCTGGCGCTCATTTCGGAACGTTTCAGGCTGCCACCGCTGTTTGATTTGTGTCCGCCTGCGCCGGTGCCTTCGGCGCGCGGGAACAGGTGCGGAGCCGTCTCCTTAAGAGACTCCGCCCACTCAAGCGGGCTTAGTGGGGTTTTGCCGTCTTTACCGAACAGAACATCGCCATTTGCATCAACTGCTACGGCCTCGCCTTCGTCGTTGAGTTGGAATGTGCCTTTGGCACGTAGGATCAGATCGTCAGATGCTTCCGGCAGCGCGCCAGCTTTGGACGCTGCTGCACGGATTGCATCCCCCAGAACTCGATCCCGGAATTTGTTGGAGAACGCTTCGGCTTTGTCGGCGCGTTCATTTGCGGCTTTGATTTGCTTATCGACGTCAGCACGCAGACGCTCGGTGCGCTTATCGAGCACCTCATCGATTTTTCCGGCGGCAATCAGCTTTGCCTCTTCGTCGTCGGAAAAACGCTGGAGAATGCCGCGCACAGCGTCTGGATCGATACCTTCAAAGCGGGATAGGTTTTCTTTCTGCTGTTTAATGGTGCCCAGCAGTTCGCTATTTTTCGTTTTGAGGCCAGTGACTTCACTGGTCACGCGCTCATCAATCAGCTTCTGGATTTCAGGCGTGATTTCGATACCACCGCCACCGCCGCCCTCACCGCCGCTTTCAGGTGCGTAGTATTTCAGAAGCATGTTTCGAATTAACATAATTTCCCCTCGGGATTTTGCCGGGCCTCGCCCATAAAAAAGCCCCGGCGGATGCCAGGGCGTGGAGTAAGATGTGATTGTTAGTTGTCTGTGCCTGAGAGCTGCTTCAGACGTTCCAGGCTGATCCATTCGCCTTTGTCAGTGAACATATCAGCGAGGTCGATTTCACCCGCGCGGAACAAACGGCCACGCTCGGCACCAAGAACCTGATCCTGACGTTGTGCCGGCTGGCGCGCGAGCCATTCCAGATACGAAGTTTTCCCCGGTACCTGTCCATCCATGCTGGCCCGACTCCCTTCGTCCATCTCGTCGATATCGATGCCAAGTTCGCGCCACGACTTGAGGATCAGGGTTTCGGTAGAACGACAGCAAAAATGAATTTTCCCGGGCCCCTGCAGGTAAGGCACCTTGTGCCCGACTGGTTTGTTATCCAGGGTGTAGCGCAGCAGGTCTCGAATAATGCAGTCGTGGCTGGTTTTATTGTCCAGCGTAGACAGCCACTGTTTACCTTTCACGATGTCACTGTTGGCACTGGTGAAGCTGTTGCGTGCTGTGGCAGCCAGATGATTCACGGCTGTTTTAGCGATGCTGGCGGCGTTTGCCCTGCTCATCTGCAGCGCGCCGTCGCGATAATCTTTATTGGCGTGGCCGCGAACACTGCGCGCGATTGCTTCTACCGTGTCGCCGGCAAGATACCCACGACGTACAGCGTTTACGATCCTCGCCAGCCTGTCCGATTCAAGATTTTCCGCCCACTCTCTTAGCAGGCGCCCCTGAAATGGCTGAGCCATCGCCGCGGCATACACCATATCGGCGGTGATTCCTTGTAGCGGGTAGCGTGCCAGCACCTGTGAGGGAAGAAGGGAATCGAACAAGCTCATCTGATAACTGGCCTCGTTCTTTGCCAGCGCCACCAGCTCACTCTCGAGTCCTACCTGCATGGTGGCTACGGCCTGATGGTTAAGATCGCGCACGCTGCCCAGTAAACTCTGCAGACGGCTAACGGTGAAGCTCTCAGGAGGCAATCTGTCGAGCGCATCGAGCAGGCGTGCCGACAGGTCTGCGTCCGTCTCGTTGAGCAACTTCACCATCCGGTTTGCCACGCCTGTTGCATAGCGGCTTAACCAGACGGAATGTGCGATCGACTCATCGCGCAGGCTTTCGTTTACGGTTGCCATATCAGCCCCCGGTCAACGTGGGGGCCTGATTGCGGAGCGCGTCAATCACCTCTTCCGGGCTGTCTGCCGGGTCGATGAGGTCAAGTTTCTGAAGCATCCTTATCATATCGGTATCGCGCAGCGCGCCGGACTGCCAGGCATTCACAATAGCGGTTACCATGCCAGACTCGGCAACCTTCGCGATGAATTCCTGGTTGATGGTGTAGGCTGGCTCATCGCCTTTAATTCCAAGATATTTTGCGCACCAGCCCAGCGCCAGCGTATAGGCCTCTGATACGTTTGAAACGCAGATACCCAGCACAGAAGTTGATGCGCTCTGTTCACCGCTTGCCTGCGTTGCCGTCTTCGCCGTGGCGTTCTGCTCAATCAGCCGCGCGCCAAGCTGCACCATGTAATCACGCTTGCTGTCCATGGCCTCTTTCGCCAGCATGTTCGGCTGCGCCTGGGCATAGCCAAACGAGCCTTCTTTAGGAAGCAATAAGGGTGAGCGGGAACCTATTTTCACGCCCTTCTTCTCGAGGTGATCGCGCCAGCCGGTATCGAGCCCGGTCATGTACGGCTGCACCTGGCCACAGAACCACACGCTGTCCTCATAGTCAGCACTGTTACGGTAATGACCGTGGTTTATCTCCACCAGCGCAGCCAACGGTGAATCATCGATAGTGGGATCGTTGTTCTGAGCACCGACAAAGGTGAAAGGGATTTCGTCCCAGTAGTCCTTTCCTTTCGGCTTAGGGTGGTACTCACTGTCAACGGTGTAGGTTCCGCTTGCAGTGCCACCAGCCCGGCGCCATACCCGACAGATGAACCGCCCTTCTTCCAGCGCCAGCTCTCGGTACTGGATTTCATCCTTGTAAGCGTAGCCATCCGGCTCTTCTACGCATTCGCGCAGTACCACCAGCACCAGCTGATCGCGTCCGTTAATTCTCTTTGTTCGCCAGTTGATAATGTTCTCTGCCGGATAGCGGAGGATGATCGCCTCATCGAATGCTTCTGCGTAGTCAACATAAAGCCCCTCTCGTGCCACCTCCAGCACGTTCTCGGTCACCAGCTGCGACTGCTGATAGATGCTGGTACCGGCACCGTCAGCATTGTCTAACAGGTATTTGAGCTTTTCAGGACCGTTAAACGTGGGGTCCTTGCGATACGCCATCCCAAGCATGCCGATTTTCGTGTTGCCGGCAATGGCATAGAACACCGCGCGACTCAGATAGTCTTCGTTGCGTTTGCGGTTACGCGTGGATTTATCGGTTGGGTCGAGATACGGCAGATATTTATTACCCGCCGCTTTTACGGCCTCAGCCCCTTTGCAAAAGTCCCTGTATTTCCGCCAGGCAGCAGAAGCCGCCCGGTGTTCTGGTCGAACCCAGGTGATGTCGTCGTTTGCCATATCAGAAAGTGGTGTCCATGGTGATTGAGTATGCCGGTTTCACGATCGGGTAATCCTTCACGATGAAGTACCCACCAGCATCATTGGGGTGATCGTTATCAGCTGATTTGTCCGGTTCGCCATTGGCCGCCCAGATTTGCTGCTCGAGGCTCTCGGTATAAACCGGGCAGTTTTGCACGTTAACCAAATAGCGGCGCTCGCCGTTGGCGTTGCAGAACATGGCGTTCATCGAGTTGATGCGGTCTTTAACTGGCGGGTTGGCATCATCAACAATGACGCTGAATCCGGCTTCGTTGAGCTGGGCGATATCGGTCTTACTGGCGTTCTGGGATTTACGGGAATCGCCTGAGGCATCCGGGTAAATATAAATCTCCCGGTTTTTCACATAGCGGCCATCCTCGTAGCGCCAGAATTCCTCCTGAATGCGCTTAATCATCGCCGGCGTGTCGTAGACTTTCACTAACTCACGAACAGCGCGCGGCAGGCCGTTACGCTTTACGTGAACAATCGCGGCCATTTTCCCCACGTTGAAGTCCATACCGATGAAGAGCGGATCCCCATCCTGAATCTCGTCAGAACAGTTATTCAGCTTACGGTTGAACGTATGGTAAATGGTCCCGCTGTTAAGGTTGGTGAACTTGCCGCGCAGATAGGCCTGAATCAGTTCGTCAGGGTAAGAACTTAGTAACGACGGGATGTAATCCGCAGGAAGATTCTTCGCGTTGTCGAACGTGCTGGCCTGAATCAGACCGTACAGGTCTGCCAGTTGGGACTTTTCACGTACAGCCTTAACGAACTGCTGGTAGACGAACTTGAAACCTTCCGGCGTTGTCGTTACGTCAATTCCATTCCTCAGGCCTGGGATGTTGTAACGCATACGGGCGATAATTTTTCGCCAGGCCTGCTGCGCTTTAGCCGCAGCCATGACGTCCAGTTCATCCACCATCGCGTTACCGATTTTGAAGCCGACTATCGAGCCGGGCTTCTCCATAGAGCGGCAAATTGTGGTCCCGCGGTACCGTCGCCCCTCGTAGAAGTGAACCTCTTTGTTCCCCTCATTGATTTTGACGCTCAACCCCCAGTCAAAGGCCACCTCTTCAATCGTCGGGTAGAAGATGTCGCGGATTTGTGGGTACGTCGGCGCGAAATAGCCCTGGTTAATCTTCGGGTGTTCCCACATCCCTTTGCAGATGCCGCCACAACCCACCCACGTTTTACCAGAACCGAACCCGGCAACGTAGGCTTTAAACTTGTGCTTCATCGCGAGGAAGCGCGCCTGAGGAATATTAAGTGTCGGGCTGATCCCCATCGTCTGCCCTCGCATCCACTACGTTGATATTGATCTGCACTGGCGTTGGTTCGTCGTCTTCACCATCACCCGCCAACTCCTTGCGGAGTTTTTCCACCTCCAGTTGCCGGCGTTCGATTTCAATCTGCTGCAGGCGCTGCGCGAACTCGCTATCAGCCAGGCCAAGACGCTTCATTACCGCTTCGAACATGCGCTCACGGCTGATAGCAGTGATTTCAACGCCATTCTTGCCGACCTTCACTCCAGAGTATGCGAGCCGCGAGACTGGAGGGAGCTTGCGGGTGTCAGGGAAATAAGGCTGGCCAATGCCGTCACCATTGCAGCGTGGGCATTCAGGGCTTGGTTCTCGGTTGTGGTCGTAACCGTAACCACCGGAATCATCTGGTTCACGTCTGTCACGCTCAACAGCCTCGAGTCTTTTCTCTTCAAACTCAACTGCATCCCGCCACTGGTAGTGGTGACCGAAACCCCAGCAGTAACGACACGCGCCGCGGCGATACTGTGAAAGCTGGTTTGCATCGAAAGTGGCGAGCTGCCACATCTGCGCGAGGACTTCATCGGCACTGCCAAGCGTGCGCGCAATAGATGCCTTCTGCTGCTGCGCAATGGCTTGCGCAACTGAAGTTTTCTGAAGGAGTTGATAGCCGATTTGTTCAGCTGATTTTTTGCTGTAGCCAGCCCGGATAGCTGCCTGTGTGGCATTGCCATCCTTCAGGTATTCTGCGACAAAGCGTCTTTGCTGTGTCGTTAACCCATCATCATCCACCAGCTCATCGACGCTTTTATCCTTCTGCGCAGCACGCAATTTTTGCTGCGCAGATTTTTGCGCAATTTGCGCAAAGGGTTTCTTGATGTATCGGCGGGCAGTAGCGTAATTCAGTCCCTGCGCTTTACACCATTCCTTTGGTGATACGCCGGTTGCGGCATGGTCGGACAGGAACCGTTGCTGAAGCTCGCCCCAGTCCGGTTTTGCCATTGTTTACTCCAATAAAAAAGCCACCAGCCAATGCCAGTGACTTAGGATTGTTGTGGTGCCGAGTACTTACTGCAAACCTTAAATAAGCTTGATTTTGATACTATAACCCTGGAGGCCAGACATAGTTTCTATAGGAATAAACTCAACATCAGAGACTTCCTTCCCTGTTTTTTTTCTCAACTCAACCATTTTTTTTGAGATGAAAGACGAAATCTCTTTTTCGATTTCATTCTTGATGTTATCAGAATTCATTTTACCTCCTATAAATAACTCATTAACACTCAATCAAACACAAATCGTTAATGAGCGAATCAGATACTTATGTATAGATGATTCATGACATTATGGCAAATATGCACCACTCCCCTATATGCATATACCCACTAAAATATCATATAACAAAAGGAACTAAAAAAACACTATTTAAGGCATGGTAAAGTCTATAAAGGTGTTACTTGCACACCTTTACAGTAAAATATTTATTTTCTGCTATGATTAATACAACACATAATCCCAGGAGTATATATGTTCACTAAATCCGCAGATAAAAACCAAGAGAAACTTGGTGATATGGAAGGCAGTTTTGGGGGAGCAATTAATCCATCAGAACATCCTGTAATAGAAACCGCAAAAAAATACGCAGCACAAACCAACGATGCCATACGCAGCCACTCTGACGATATAAAATCAAAAATAAAATCAAACCCTCGAACATGCATTGCTATATTAACCAGTGTAGCTTTCGCATTAGGTTTTTTATTGGGGCGTAGATAATAATAAGCATTCAGCCCAAACGTCAAAACCCTTCTTAAATACGTATTTATTCATTCAACTAGGCGCTGAGATGACCAATAAATAATCATCATATTAAACCGCCCTTAGGCGGTTTAATTATTGTATGCTAATTCTGTAAATCTCTTTTATCATCGGGTTCAAGTGGACTTGATGGTTGTCCCTCTCCAGGAAGGTCAAGCGGTTCCTCTTGAGGGGAAGGTTCTAAATCAGGGGCAGGATCATCAAAATCAGGACGTCCGGACATATATACTCCTTAATAATTCATGTACTTTTTATTTCTGATCTCTTTTGGCCGATTTTTTATCCTGTTCATCATTGTTTCGATCTTTCCCTTTTTCTTTCCCATTATTCCTGTCCTGGGACCGCTCATTAGAGATGTTCATATGTTTAGCTTTCATGGGTAACTCCAGTGATAATGACAGCAAATTGCTGTATGTTTATTATAGTAGCAATATAGAAAATAAATCACACATTTGATGTTACTAAAAATATCCCGACCCCATGTCATTAAATACCGGGCATATTAAATGATATACTTACAAATAAATTACAAATAGAGCATCCACTCAGGGAGGAAAAATATTGGCCGCACCCTAAAATTTTGCATCTCCTAAACTAAACAGCATTCAATTGATCCTAAGAAAGAACCACCATAGTTATGTTTTTTCTTAAGACTTCATATGCCGAGCTTTACCACCAGAAAGTGGAATAGTTTCCTCATTTTCTTCATCATTCTTATAAACTTCTATGAATTCATCAGCATGACCAGGAGCGCCTCCTTCATCTTCCCATTCATTTAACGAGTGTAGCCATTCCTCCTGAGTCATGACTTTACCTGCTTTGGTACTACGTAGATGAATAGTCATAACACGCTCCCATTCTTTTACCCAACCAAGAGTATAGCTCAACGCAGTAAATCATCAGTTCGAAAACTCAATTAACCGCGTCAAATATTTGGTTATTTTTTATGGGGATATAACAATAGTCATCTACTATTCGAGAAAATAATTTTCACCAACAGCCTGAGGCTATTCCTATTACTTCCGCTTGCGCTTGTTGATCTCTTGGTTGCGGCCAGGCTATTCATGACTCTGATGAGGAGAATGCCAACTCCAGGGAAACATCCATAAGAAGAGCATGTGAAACTGAGACTCCCCTAGCCCTCCTTGTGGGGGCTTTTTTTTGGGATTGATGCGGTTCGCTTGTTAAATATTGAGTCTTTTCTAGAATTTAAAGGTGCTTTGCTATGTCAGGTAAAGCCGTCGTTCAGAAATACCCGTGTGCTCAAGGACGAGCCATCCCTAGTTTTTCCTTTCCAGCTCTATCTGTCTTATACCAGCCAGATTATTGTTCCCCTTTTCAATCACGGCCAGCAGAGGCTTAATCCAGAGCACTGCCTGGCAGTATGTTATTGAGCTGGAGGCAGCGGTACCATCATCGGCTGCGTCAGATCCGTGGGTATCGGCGTGCATTGCGCTGGAACGTAAACGGTACGCGTATTCGAGCAGCCCACCAGCAATGTCAGCAGGAACAGGAAGATCACAGGTTTTTTCAAGGCGGAGAATCTCCCGGTATTCGATTACGGTTTCTTCGGTTCTGGTGTCGATAAGGGAGTTAAGCCTATTGGCATGCTCCGAAACCTGATTGAATCGATTGAAGTTGAAGGCTTGGGTAGCGATCACCTGCCCCTGCAAAGAGTTGTCACTCCGCAGAACGTCGTTATCGCTCTGAAGGCTACTGGTGTCTGAGCAGCTCTTAACGAGAGCGACTGACAGACCAGCAATAACCACAACCGCGATTGGTAAAAGATTAAATTTCACTGGTCTATCCCCCAGCACGCCAGCGCGCTTTCCTGGTCTCGCCGTTCTACCTGACCGTAGCAGCCGTTCTTCTGGCCTTTAGTCAGGCGGCAGTCGCGGCCACCGTCTCTAATCCACCAGCGAATTGCCTCGCATGCCCCATGGCGGTCACCGGCATTGATGCGCTTATAGAACGTGGACGGGAAGCATTTACCGGGGCCGATGTTATACGGGCAGAAGGATGCGATACCCACCTTCTGTGGTTCTGTCAGAGGCACTTTGATATTGCGATCAACCCAAGCTAATGCCTTATCGCGTTCAATAGCGTTAACCTTCCGGCATTGCTCCTCAGTGGCCGTCATGCCTTTAACAACACGCCTGCCATCGATAACGGTCACGCCGTGACATAAAGACCAGACCCCACCCGGATCAACAACGGCCACCAGCGCATTGCCTTCTTTCTCGCTGATGAATTGGTCGAAAATGAGTGGTGCAGATGCACCTGACGCGATTAGTGTCAGCACTGCTGCACTGAGCTTTGCTTTATTCGACATCATTCACCCCGGGCAGCTTTGCGGCGATCCGCTTTGATTTGGAAATAGAGGTTGGTAAGAAAGGTGAGTAAGCCAAACAGTAAACTACCGATCACACCTATAGCGGCCCATTGTTCGGGTGAGTAACCGTCAAGAAGTCTTCTGAACCAGTAAATGGCACTACCTCCCGATGCGCCATAGGAGATACCAGTAGTTAATTTGTCCATGCGATACATGCTCTCACCTCGCGTAGTTAGCGGGTGCTGTGTGTTTGAAAAGGGTAAGTCCGTCGGGACGATTAACAAGAAGGCGTGTCGATGATGGTACCCAGAGCCTGAAATCAAAAAGCCAGCGACAGGCTGGCAATGTGAGGGTAAGGCAATGAGCAGGGTATTATTTAGAAGCAAGAGACCTTTAAGCTAGCTAAACAGATGGCATTTGTGTAAAAAGATGACATCAATCAGCAGGTGTTCATCGTGAAATACATTCGGCTAATTTTAAAGCTCATAACAGCATCACTATATGTGTTTCTGGTTGTTTTTGGCTCTGGATTTGTAGGTTCGAGTACAGCCAATGCAATTAATCTTGAGACACTTAACCTAAATTACTCATCAATCGCAAAGGACTCGGCGGTATACGCAATCTGCGCAACTGGTGCGACATTAGTTGTTCCGCCTGTCCTATATTTAATCCAGCATTATGTCTGGCCAGTGTTGAAGTTTATAGGCTTAAAGATTCGCTACTTCTTCCATGGATACTAAAAGCCTCGCACAGTAACGAGGCTTCACTTAATTTTTTTCCTGTTACAGCTTTGGCTCTTCAATACGTTCGCTTAGCACTTCGACCTCTCCATTGTTGGCGAGATCATCTCCACGAGTCACACACCATGCGCCGTAAATAGTTTCACCCGACTCTAAATCGTCGATTTTTTCGTGCACGTAGTAAGCGATCTGCCTGCTACCATTGTACTGAATCCAGTAATAGCCTTCTCGCATCATTCCCCCCTCTCCGATATAGAAAGTATAAGAGGCAATGAATAGTGATGGTTTTAGAAATTCTTAAATCGCTATTAAGCAAAAAGCCCCGCGGGTTTAACCGCAGGGCTTTAAACGAAGGCAATAACCCATCGTTAGAGCAAAATTATCACAGATTCGGGAAAAGTAAATAGCTCACGATAAAATAACACCCTATTTTGTTATCTGCTTCAGCTGTGCATCTGCCCATGCTTCTTCCATATCAAACTTGGTGATTAGCTGATCGTAAAATGGCTTAACTGACTTCTTCCAGGTATCGAGGCTGATTACATCTGTTATCTGACACACCGCGGCGTAAGCCTCAGTTGATGGGATCCGCTCGTACCCACGCCCGCAGCAGCGCTTACAATCGGCCAGAACCGGAACGCCCTGCTGCTCTGTTAGAGCCTGATTAATGGCTTTCCCGCGCCCCTGACAGTCATTACAGGCGCAGCTGACAACCTTCTTCCCCTTGCATTCCGGGCACAGCACCCGGGCTACTTCTCGCACCTGGCGTTTGTTTTCGTACTGAGAAGGGATAACTTTCAGCCCCCAAGCGGAGGATTTTTTAATAACATCTTTTGCGTGCCAAGGGGTGCTGGTCTTCATCGTAAACACATCTGCGTCAATGAACCCCTGTCCGTCGCAACATACGCAATGCTTCACACTTGCGGCGCTGCGAGAATAGTCCTCGAACGCGAAGGTGGCCAGCTGATGCATCACCAGTGGTTTAACCCCTGAATCTAGTTTGCGCAGCGCAGCCACCCGATCGCACTTAGTCAACGCGTACTGGGCCAGCAGTTCAATCGCCCTCTCCCGGTCATTGTTGCTGATCCCCATCTTCCCGAGAAAAGCGCTATAACCCAAGGCTGCCCGTTCCTGCGTCATGCCCATAGCGGCCATGATATCCGTTCCGGTTAATGAGTCTGACGCCGTTGCACGCGGAGAATCACTAATCATTTTCGATTTGGCGAAGTGATATTTGAGGGTATTTTCAAGATTCATACGGACTCCAGCTCGGTAATGGTGAGTTCTAATTTCCCGCCCTTAACGACAGGCATTTTCACAACGCGATAATCCACAACCTGGCAGTCATCCAGCCAGAATCCCGCCTTGGTTAAAGCGTCGAAAGCTGCCTTCTGCAGGTTATCCAGATCGCGGCGCCGGCGGTCGGGCATGTGACATTCAATTCGGATTTTGAGTGGTGCGGCCGTGCGGATATTAAGCCGGGCGCTTCGAATTACAGTGGCCACCTCATAGCGATACGCTACGCCATCAGCGCTAATGTGTGTCCGCGCGCGGTTGTGCCGGTAATACCGGTTGTTGCTCGGTGGCCAGGGCAAAGTGATTTGATATGTCTTCACGTTCACCCCCACATCCGGTTTCGCCAGCGACTATCCGGGCGCGCTGGTGTATTTGAAGTCGGAAGGAATGCACTGACAGTCCAGGTCACGTAATCCTGGTTTAGGCTGCGTTCAACTCGCACGCCGCGCGCTTTATAACGCTTAACCAGTTCGTCGGCCTGTTCGGTGCTGCAGTCGGTATGATGGAACCAAGAATATTTCATACCCGTCACCCCACGAAGCCAAGCAGCTGCGCGGCGACATTTTCGGCCTCATCACGACTGCGGAATGAACGGGACAGGACCCAGCGCCAAAGAACATCGAGCGCAGCTTTATAGAGCTGCTGGAATTCGAGCTCGTCCATCTTGACGAATGAGATGCTACGAGGATGCTTTTTAAGTGTTCCGTCGGGCAGCTGAATGGCATCAAAGTGCCCTGCCTCAACGATCACCCATGAGCGGTAAGCATCGAAGGATTTGCACAGGCTAATGCCATTCGTGACACGCCGGTATGGAACCTGCTCAAGATACTGCTCGGCAGCATCGATAAGCGCGCCTTCATTCCCGCCATACGAAGCCAGGAACTTGGCGTAGCCGGTGATCAGCTTCCGCTCGTTACTCGAGATAGCCCCGCCGGTTGGTTCCCAGTATTCAAAACCGAGATTGAGAAGCGCGAAAAAGCGCCGGTGGAATGCCGGGTTTCGTAGCCACCTGAACTCGGCAACAAGAACATCGCCGAGCCGGGTTTTGGATTGCAGGATATCGCTGGTCTCGGGTGTGGCCGGGATCAGTATTCCTGAGTGGTGTTTGATAAGTTGTAATTCTAGCGCCATGGTTCTCTCCGTGGCGCATCAGGTATAGGGTGTTCAGGCCTATGAAAGAATAATATCAGACGGTGGTGTAACTCGGTACCCCAGTCGTTTTGCAAATTGCATAAACCCGTTCAGAGTGAAGATTTCTTCCTCTTCGAGTAATGGTCGTAATGAAACTATTCCATTTACTCGATAAACCAGATATCTCCCTTCCGCCGGGAAGCTATAGATAACTGCTTTATCGGCCCTTCTGACCACGTCGTACCATTGATCATCTGCATTAAAGGCATCTGCACTACACACTATTTCCCCCAGAGCGACTTATTGACGCGATAAATAGTAATCGGGAACAGCCAGGGGAACGCAAACAGCGATACTCTTTGAAACTGCTCCAGTGAAATTCACGCGATTAATAAAACCACTCGTCCGCGCTCTCCCAGGTCTCCTGCAGGATATGTTCGACTTCCTTCTTATCACCACCGAAAACAGTCAGACCATCATTACTGGCACGCTTAATCGTAAGCTGGCAATCTTCAAACTGCTTGCTGAGTCTTTTGAGCAGTTCTGACTCGAGCGCAGGTATAGCTCCATCAGGAAGTTTCTTCATGCGATCAATGGCTAACTCGATTTTCATTTTTCCCTCCGCAGAAACACAACTGTATGCACATACAGTGCATTTATAAACTTATCCTACGGATTTTGCAACTATCTATAGTTACGCTTACGAAGCAAAGCTAGAGAACAGAAGTTATTATTAATGCAATCAGGCCCCCTAAAAGGGGGCCTGATTGCGTTAATTCCCAGAACGTGTTTTGTTATTAATAGATATGAGAGTCGAAAATCACTGTCACTGCACCACGATACGTATCAGGTCGTGAAGATAACATCCTATCTACGTCCTGTTTATTAACCAAAAAATCTACGTAACCATTTTTATTCAAAGCATATGTTTTAGTTTTGAAGATATTTTTATTATTATCTTTAATAATACCTATTCGCTTTCGTCTAACTAATCCACCTGTAGTTCCATCAACAATATTATCAGGCAGTGTCAAAAAAGTTTGAACAGGTACTGCTTGTTCAGATTTATCACTTTTTAGAGCACAATTATCCTCTATTTGATATTCACACTGAAGATAAGTGGTAAAAGATCCTGAAGAAGATATTGCAAAATTACTTATGCCGGTCATTTCTGGGGTTACTCGAGTTATCATCCAACGTTCCCAATTAGCGTCCCCATGCTCTGCAGTACATCTTTTACCTGGTTCACAAGGTTGCATAGAAACATTTTGTTCTTCAATATTGGCTGTAATTTTAAGTTCATGGTTTACGGAAAGCTTAAAATTAAGCACAATTACATTATCCGAAGCTTTAAAGTTGTCTCCGAAATCCATATCCGCTCCTGGGCCTACATCCAACCGGAGCGTTCCTTGATAAACCCCGGATTCCATTTCCAATGGGTTAGGCGTTTTGAGTTCATAACCGAAACTTATTGTATCCACTCTTTTAATATACTTACTGTCACCTTCAGGGCGGTCAACAGATGTAATATTATAACAACCACCAACCCCCTCTGGGTACGACCATAACCATGTAAACATTGAATTTGACCCCCATCCAGGGGCTCGGAACACACATCCCCCAGTAGGGTAAGAGAAGTAAGGGACGTTTTTCCAATCATAGACTCCGTGATCACTTGAGGCTATATATGCTGCACTCAATACGTTCATTCTAAATAAAACTGTTGCTTTATTAGTGCCATTAGTGACTTCAACCTCACGAAAAGAGGAAGGTAATTTAAAAAAAAGACTATCTCTTGGCTGATCATTAACAGTAAGGGATTTAGAAGGTATCAACTCTATTCCCGTCGCAAGACTAGTATCACCAGGGTGACATTGATCAGGATAAATCGCACAATATCCGCCCTGAGGCGTCGTATTCGTAAATACATTATTTTCTGGAGCCCAGATGGAAGGGGTGAAAGTAGCTGTAATATCTAAAGTCACAGCATCAACTGATACTGTAAATGCTAACATCATGATACCTGAGAAATAGCCCAGTTTGTTTATTCTCATTTTTTATCTCCTTCATGCTCCACGCTGCATATCAACGCATTAAAAAAGCGTACAGAAGTATTTTGAAGATCCTCAATAACTGGCAAGATACATGTCAGCGCTGGTTTCCCATCTTCAGATCTCATTTTTAATATTCGATTGTTTCTGCCTGTCTCTAATGTCAGAACGCCTTCTGCATTAATTACCGAGCCGCTAACATCGCTTTCAACGAATCTGTTTTTCAGAAGTTTACCTTGCTCATCTAGTAAAGTTCCGATAAATGAATAGGTCTTAACCGCATTTACTTTCACGTACTGCACGCTGCCCTTGTTTAGTTGTATACTCTCTTGTTCTGGGAAAACTTTAACGCTATCTCCTCCAGTGGCACTAAATTGAATTACGTCCCTTTTCCACTGTTCTGCTGGTACAACATTTCTACCGGGGGTTAAGCGGATCTCAGAGAATTTTCCCGAGGCCTGGATACCGATATCATCCTCATCCGATTCAACATCCACAATCAGAGCAGAACTCATACCACGAGTGGTACTGCCGCTGACCGATGCTATCTTTCCTCCACCCAGCATCAACACTTGACTCAGGTTTCCTCCTGCTGTGTTTGTGCTTCCCTGAGTATTGTGTTGCACCCAGCCATCACCGCTTGCGAATGTCGTATCTACAGAAGCATTTGCGCTTAATACAGTATTCTGGGAGCTATATGACAAACTTCCTCCCATCGTGCGAAGTACGCTTTCATCCTCTGGCTGATACTGATAACTGAGACTTGAATACCCGCGATTTTGATTCATCCCAGTTTCCGCTGATACTGTGTGCATTGAAGATGGAGTCAGAGACAAGCTAAGACCCAGCGATACGCCATTATCTCGGCGCTTATTACCGTAACCTGGCCTATCCCAGCCACTGACTCTAAAGTTCATATTTCTTCCAGCTAACGAACCCAGAGTCGTCGTCGAGACATCAGCACCAAATCCCTTGCGCCAGGGGGTATCGATATACTGGCCGTTTACTGTCAGTGATGTTGACCAAGGTAGTCGTAACGACAAAGTTGATCCCCAGGTATTGCCCTGCTGACGGTTTCGAGTCTGATAGCCGTATACGTCAGTTGTAGTTGACCTCCAATATAGGCTCGCCGAGCCTCCACCAGGAATGGTACGGTAGTAACGAAAATCGGTATTTTGATTTGACTGGTTGTCATCACTACCTGTTGTATATTGCGCAAACAACGAATCGTTCGGTGAAAGCGTAACATTACTTCTTATCCGGACCTGATGTTCGTTCTCCGTGATTGCGCCGCTCAAGCCCATAACCACCCGCGGGTGAATAAGATAGTCAATGCCGCCGCCCGCCGCTCCAGGATTAACGTGGTCGTCGCCATAACGATTGTTAGTACCGATGGTTCGCTGCTGACCACCCCAAAGGTTCAGGCGCCAGCGCTTATCGGGGTTGTTCCAGCCCTGAGGTTTATAAATCTGGGCCTGCTGGGTGTCGATGGTTTGGCCGTTTTCAATAATTTTTATGGTAATGTCGTAAATACCGCCGGGTAGACGACGAGTGTCGAGTGCCTGCACACCCGCTTCCAACTGCTGAGTATGAATAAGCCGCCCGTCGCGCCAAACTTCCGCAATGGACTGATGTTGCCCAGTTACATAGACTGGCCAAGCACTGACACTGTCACCATTAATTAGTAAGGAGTCAGACGTACCCCACATGGCGCCTACTACCGTGTCATATCCGAAGCCTGTCATTTCTACGTTACCAGTATCACTGTCAGGTGTGAAAAAGCCTAGTCGAATAAAATGACCGGGTAATTCTTTCTGGGAATATAGTTCGTATAGGTTACTGCTGCTGAAATGATATTTTCCGTCTGTACCAGAAGACTGAAATGAGGCTTTCTGACTCCACCCCAGCAAAGAGGCGGTAAGTGATGAGTTGATACCCCAACTGCGGGTACTATCGCTGTTAGTCACAGAAATATCATTATACATTATCATCCCACCAGGCATTCCCTCCGGTAATGAGATGAAGCTTTCTTGAGTTTTTGCTGTTTCATAATCTGATGTATATAGCTTCAGTATTGAGCTATCTAATCGGTATTCCGCTGCCATAAGACCAGGGGGACAGTCTTTAGAACATTCCCCTACTGACACCCCTTTCTCCAACGCCTCTTTCCATCGGTTCCTAATGATCGGATCAATGTTATCTGACTCTTCAACGATACGAATAAGGCGAACGTTACCACCTTCTGTTAAGGTGATGGCAGCCTCGAATAACAGTGAGTCGTTCAAAAAAACCTGGGCATGAACTTCTGACTCATAAAAGTAACGTCTGAAATCCTCGGGAAGAGCCCGCATATTAGAGGCAAGTGTAATATCCGCTTCTGCATTGAAGAATGGGTACATAGATAAAAGCAACACGAATCTTTTCATATAAAAAGCCGCTGCAGCAATACAGCGGCCTCCTCTGTCAGGTTAAAGAAACAAGCCAGAAGTTATGGTGTCACTACTACAGGCTCAAAAATCATGGCCACAGACCCGGTAAACATACCGTTTACGGTGAGTGCGGCATCGTCAGCCTGCATGATTTTTAGGGCAGTACGGCCACCAGCTTTAGCTGCAGTTGCACTTACCACTTCGGATGCAGTTTTAGTAACAGGCATATTGTTAAAGGTCACAGCCAATGGAATGACATCCGTACCGTTTGAAAGCTGTGGTTTACCGTCAGAATTGAGGTTACCAGTGAGAGTTGCCTGGATGGCCCCAGCGGTGTTTTTGTATTGGAACTGTTTTTCAAAAACCTGAAGTTTGCTGCTTGCAATGTCATAACCCATATCTTGGGTCTGGTCGATCCAGCCTGAATCTACCGGGAGAACCTGGAAGGAATCTGATGGCACGGTAGCCGACAGGTTGATAGTGTAACTTTGGCTATCAGCTGCGTTTGCTGCACCTGTCATTGCCGCACAAGCAAAGATAGCCGCAGAAATACTAGTTTTGATTGCAGTTAATTGACGATTCATTAAAAACTCCTTAAGGTTATTTCGTCCAAAATTCGCACAAAAGAGTGCTAGTGAATTAAACAGGTATTAAAAAGACTTCGCCTGCTTATTGTTTCCCTCGATGAGAGTGAAATTTGTTTTAAAATCTTTTTTGCCAGTAATTGAATGGCTACGCCCAGGAAGAATAAACTCTCGACTGACTTCCCCACAGTCTGTATTAGCAGTTCGACACTGGCGAATATCCTCTAGTACTACCGTTGCATTACCATTGTTAGTGACAGTAACACCGCCAGTGGTATTATTTTTAATTCTTGTATGAAATTTAGGCTTCTCAGGTTGAACAATTACAATAGCTCCATATCCCGTAAGAATATTTACACCAGCCTGAAGTGTATCTTTTCTGTATTGTCCTGCGGCCTTGCTATCGAGACCAAAACCATCATCAGCTTGTGGCATAACAGGGGTAAACCGAACACGAAAATACCGTTCCTTGTCTCGCATCCCTGGCCACATCACACGAACCGACTGAAACCCATTTGGTGGAATGATCATCCTCAAAGGTGTAACAACCAGCCTATTTTTTTCGAGAACATTACCATCCATCTCTTTCACGGGGCTTTCATTATTAGAGGTGTTTTTGCTATTCGGATCTATCTCTAGCAATTCAACTCTCACAAAGGCAGTAGAGTCGCCACTGTTATAAATACGCTTTGAAAAACTCTGACTTTCAGGAGTTAGTACATCATACATGCTTCCTATACCAATCATCGGAGCTGAGTTGACCGATGCAGAGAAGATTCCCAGAGATAGAACTACCCCTGCCAAATTCATGACATTTTTAAAATTAAACATAACACCTCATTCCACACTTGGTAGTTTCTGTGTAGTTTGATGAATACTGCGTGAACAGAATTAATCTAATGAACGATCAACAATCAACGCATCATAAATTAAAAACTTAATAATTCTCAACTCATCAAAATAATCACTTCCGTTATCGTGTATTTCAAGACATTGGGTGACTTTTCCTTTCAGCCAGTTTAATGCAAGTCCGTCTGGCTTTTTGTCACACACAAACTCAAGGAAATTTATCATTTCATGACATTCTATAAACCCATAATGATTTAGCTTAGTTGATAGTTCATCACAAGTAATCTCAGCAGAAAATGAGTATTCTTTACTGCACATTTTCACTGTCGACTCCTATTCCAGCTTCCACATAGTTCGAATGCATAAATCAGTCACATAGCTCATTCGACAACTTGGACTGCCTAACATCGTGCTCAATTATCAGAGTTATGTTGCGGCAACTTTTCGATGGGCAGAAATTTACCATCAAAAACCGAAAATGGAATCTTTATATTATAAATATTGATTTTATAGAATATTAAGCTGATTTATAAATTTTTATAGACCAATACACTAACCAGAAAGACATCCGTTAGGAAATTTCCTAACATGGGTTTATCCAGAAGGTTGTAGGATGTAGAATTTTCAGCGTGTTTTGAAGAGGAAATGAGGGATTATGCTTTATATCATCGAGGATTTGATCTGTTTTCGCACAGATGATGGTGCGCTCTGGACCAATAATGACGAAAAAGATAGTTTAATCCTCAGCCCCATCGTTGCACGACTATTCCAACTTTTCTTACAAGAGCAAGGTAAACTGCTTACAAGAGAAGAAATTATGCATTACGTTTGGGAGAAGCACGGGCTGGAGGCTTCCAACAACAGCCTTAATCAGTATGTATCCCAACTAAGAAAATTGATGGCTAATTTTCAGTTACCTGACGATTCTATTAGAACAGTTCCGAGGGAAGGATTCGTACTCAATAGCACGTTGAATATCAAGATCGAGAATGAATCAGAACTTGTGACGCTTCCTTCATTGAGTGCAGAATTACCTCAACCGATAAAGAAATCGAAGCGCTCCATTGTTACGTGGCTGAGTATCAGTTTATTTATTGTACTCATTAGCACTCCATTTTCTGTTATCAACTTAATTGATATGACGCACAAAAAAAGCATGTCCATTAGCTCTGAGAAAATTGGTGCGATTGGGGACTGCCCAGTCTATTCTGTGTTAATGGGACGGAATTCAAGAATGAACGAAGTACTTTCTTTCGCTCAAAATTATATTGAGGAAAATAACATCTCATGCAACGGCAATAGCAAAGTTTACTTTTTCGCAACTGGCGGAATCTTAAAGAATCAGGGTGGAAGAGCTTTTTTATCCCATTGCCAGATAAAAGACAATGAAATTGTTTCCTGTATTGATTATACATATCACTCATGGATGTAAATATGCATATCTCCATATCTATTTTAAAAAACAGAAAATCCATCACTTTCATATTACTTTCTTTTATTTTGTTGTCGGCAATCTTTACCTACTTTAAATATCGTAATCGCGTTATCATTGACTGCGATGCAGATTTTGTTTTCAGTGCACCTCAAAAACAGTATCTGATTAAAGGTACTATGAAACTCAAAATGGACCATAGTAGAAACGGGCACATCAGAATTGATGGTGTTGTTGAGTCCAATAACGAGCAGTCGTGGCTAAATCGCGATGCGATTTTTACATATAATCAACTTGATGCTTCCTCATTCAGAATGGAGAATCTTAAAGTAATAAAAGGTGAACGTGATAATGCATCAGATAAAGATTTTTCTGATAATTTCTATTCGCTAGCACTTAAATCGCGCAACGTCCTTACAATATACAGGATTGAGAACGGCTACTTGGTAGGTAATTACCGGGCTCCCGTTTTCATGTGCCTAACACCATAATGCCAAATTTGGCCTTACCATCTCAGTATTACCAAGCAACTTCTCCAGTGGGCGTCCTAAAAGTTCGCCCAACTTATGTACCTCTTTACACCTTCAATTCACCACCAACAGCACAATTGCGATCCAAATAGATACGTAGCGCTTCGTGTCAAAGCGGACTCAACGTAATGCGATCCATTAAACCCTTATTCGATGCGTTCTACATTTGGATGACGCTCGGTTGCAGCGTCATGGAAAATGTCACCAAGCTAGTTGGCAATCTCGCCTTCTTTCATATCGTCTGGAATAGCAATGTCAAAGAGTCGAGAAAATTTACTATCCGTCAGGTCAGCACGGAATACCAGCCAGCGATATTTTTTTACGTTGGACGCCAATATTCCGTCCAAAAACGTTATATATGAACATATACAATCTCCGACCAAGCTATTGAGTCCTTGAATCTATAATACATACATTAGACGCCCAGCGAGGATGAAAATCCAACGTCCGCGAAATCACTGATAACTGTCAATTCCTTCGCTCTAAACTCCCACCAGCCTTCATCCGCTCATACTTTGCTTTTAGCAGCTCAGCTGGTGTCGGCCCCTTCGGAGCAACTGGTGCTGCCAATGCCCGACGCACTGGCGGAATCGGCTTACCGGCCAGCACCCGCTTTTCCCACATGTCCAGAATATCGCCAGCCTCATGCTCAAGCTCTTTCTGGCTCAACTGACCATCTGTTCCACGGCGCCGCAGCTCCAGACAGATGTGGTAAAAAACAGGCTTTGGCCAGGGATACTGCTCGCTGCTCGGGTACCGGAACACCAGCTTGCGCCACTTCCAGTATTCAGCCATCACGTCAGCGGTGGTGATCCCCAGCACACAGCGCCCTTCCCTGCACCACTTGATGAACTGGCCTGGCGAAGGCAGGAATGGACGCTCCTGACGGCGTACCATGCGCATACCGGCCTCAACCTGCTCCAGAGTGGTGATCCCGTTTTCTTTGAACGCCAACACCCACTGCCGGCGGATCTCATTCACGTCTTCCTGACTGCGGTTAACCAGGCTTGCCGGGAACGCGGCAGCCAGCTGTACGAACAGCCCGTTGATAATCTGCGCCACCTGCTGCGTTTGTTCGCGTTCGGTGTACTGCTCAGACATGTTGTGTGCCACACGGCGTGCCTGTTCCCGGTCAAAATTGCGAATGCTCTCGGCTAGGTTTTTCATTCCAGCACCCCATCAATCCAGTCGGTGTTATGCAGGTCAATGCCGCCCTGGTATGGCTTTGCCGTTCCGGTTGCACGCAGCCGCTTCGTGGTGAGCTGATCCCACTGTTTGCGAAGACTCGAGGGACTCAGGATGTTGTCTTTCCAGAACTCATCTCGGTTGGCCCACTGGAACAGGTCACAGATTTCGTAGTGAGTACGCTTGTCCTGGACACGCATCAGCCTGATGGTGTTTGCCCATTCAGCCCAGTTTGGTTCGGATAGCGATGCGTTGACGGTGAGAAGCCTGTCGTAAATCCAGCGTGCGGCCTTGAGGTCGTCAGCGGATCCCCATGATTTGCCTGCCGGGGTGTATATCCCGGCGGCAGCTTCAGGATGGCGTGAGAGAAATTTTTGAGTTTTCTGGTTTCGGGATTCGTCAGAATTCCGAGACGAGGATATTTTAATATTGTTCTTGTTATAGTCTTGGGTGTCTACCGTTTCCGGGAAGGTTTTTCCCGTATTCGGTAACACTTTTCCCGATTTCGGGAAGACTTTTCCCGTTTTCGGTTTGTCTAAAATCCAGGCGGAAAGGTCAGTATTTATACCGACCGTTTTCATCACGCCCTGCTTCTGACTGAAGATAATTTTGCGTTCTGCGAGCGATTTGAGCGCATCAGAAACATGCGAATCACTCAGCCCTGTAAGCTCAGCGATAACCGTGTTTGTAACGCGGTCCTGTTTCTTGTTCCAGCCGTAGGTAAGCCAGATCACCGCCTCAAAACACTGCCACTCCCGGCCTGACATTCTCAGACGAGGCTTGAGCTGTTGGATCTCGTTAGCGACCTTGGTATACCCGTTTGACAGGTCGGCCATACGACCTCCCGGTTGTTCGGTTCTGTGGGGGAAATTGATAATTTCAGCTGTGTTTGACATACTTAGCTCCGCAATTACACTCCGTTTTTGCACCTGAAAGCCGTTGGTGTTCGAGCACCGCGGCTTTCGCCTTTTCTGAAGTCTTCACATTGCCCCCAGCATGGTTGTCACCATCGCCAGCAGAGGTGCCGTAAGGTCAGGATCGACTCTGAACATCTCAAAAATCCCCTCGCCTAACTCCTTCAGCTTTTCCTTCTTCGGCGCATCGAGCATCAGAGCTTGCTTCGCCTCACTCACCTCTTTTTCCAACCTGGCCATCCGGTAGGCAAACGAGTCGTTCTTTACGACGCGGTCGCGGTATCGAATCGGTAATACAGACATGATCGCGGGCACCAGCTGTTCGACGTTCTTTCGGTAAGATGCGGAGTCTTCTTTGTTGTCCAGCCATCGGAACAGCTTCACGTTCCAGACATCTGCCTGGCCTGAGAAATCCACGCCAGCAAGTTGGAGTTCTTCCGCCGCTTCTTGGATTTGAAGTGCCACAGCTACGCGCCCTTCTGCCGCTGCCCAAGCTCGGACCGCTGAGCAGATATCTCGATGAGCAATATCCTGCGTTGCCGGTTCGCTTTGATGACACGGGAATATCAGTGGATTAGAGGAAGCTCTGTTACTCTGTTGGAATGAAACAGTCTGCATTGTTAAGGCTCCTGTTTAGGTAAACCATCTGTGGGGTTTGGGTAGAGATCGGGGCGCAGTTCGTGGGGAGTTACGCCAGTTACTGCGTAAATTGGCAGGACCCGATCTGCTGGTACCACACCGTGGTATCGGTTTTTCCAGCGACTGATCGACATAGGTTTTATACCCAGCATGGATGCTAGATTTGTTGCTGTGCCAGCTGATTTAATAGCTTTAGTTAAACCGTTCATTATTGTCTCCGTCTTGAATACAACCAAATTAAGCCTAAAGCTTAATAACATGTCAAGCTCCAGGCGAATTTTCAAGTTTAAGCAAAAGGCTTATTCTTTTAACCATGAAAGAGAAAACCGTACTTAATCCACTACTTGTCGACCGCCTTTCAGAGCTGAATGGACGTGGTATGACCAAATCCGATATGGCCAGGGTTGCTGGGGTAACTCCGCAATCTGTAAACGGCTGGTTTAAGAAAGGTGTGATCAGTAAGAAATCCGCACTTGCCGTTGCTGACGCAGCTGGCGTATCTGTGCCATGGTTGCTCGGTGAGGACGTTGGTGAGAAAGATGGTCTGAAGCCAGATGAACAGCGCCTGCTGGAACTCTACCGACAACTGCCAGAAGAAGAGCAACGCAACATGCTACGTATTGTTTCTTTGCGACTGAAAGAGCTAGACGAATTGTATGCAAAATATATGGGTAGACGCTTAAAAGGTGAGTCAGATTAGTCAGCTAACAAATACGTACGTTTGTTCGTTCAGGAAAGCAAAGTTATGACCATCCAAGAAAGAATTTCTTACGTCATCCCAATTGCGGTTGTAGAAGACACCTCCGGTATTCCTATATTGGTTTATGAATTCGACGAATGGAGTGGAGAGGCAGACATAGCTTTTGGCGTTTTCTTTATAGGTCTTCATGCAGGCAAAGATTACATCGTTGCTGTAAAAGTTCTCAGTGAAGATCACAATGAAACCCTGATCGCTATTGATTCTGATGAGTTCATGAACAAGCGTTCTTTTCGAGTTTCTACTTCTCCTGATGGCGAGACTGTTGTAACAGCATCCCTAAAAGTTAACTTCGACAATGTTAAAGTCGAGAATCCAGGCATCTATGAGGTTCAAGCTGTACTGATCGATGCCTCTACAAAAAAGATACTTAGCGTCGCAAGTTCATTTTTTGACATCAAGCCAACAGGGATGATTCGTAATGAATTTAGATAATTCGATAGTGCAACTTCGACCAAATCAGGACGTCTACAAGCATCATGGACAGTCCTCTGGTGAAGATGCATACTCCCAGTATGGCGGTGGTAATGGCGGAGGCAATGGCATGCTTGAAGCAAGGGTAGCAAAGCTTGAGTCTGATGTTGGTTACATAAGGCGTGATGTCGACGAACTAAGAGCTGATGTAAGGTTGATCAACCAAAACATGACTGTAGCTCTTGAACGCCTTGAAGCTATCCGGCTTTCTCTTGATAAAAAACCATCGACAGATATTGTCGAAAAGAAAATAACAGATGCTAAATTAGCAATTTTGTTGGGTGTTCCTGCAATAATCGCTATTGGTACTGGTTTGTACAAATACCTGCAACACTATATGTAGCTTAACCCCCCTGCTTGTTTTCCTTCAAATTTCATTACTACTGGCCCGTTCTTTATACTGAGCGCAGCTTTCAATCATCCACTCCTCCTATCTCGACCACTGAGTCGAGATTTTTTTTGCTACCCGTACGTCGATCATCATCTTTAAGCCTGAAACTTACACCCAAACTCAATCCTGGGCTTGACACAATTTAAGCCCCAGGCTTAATATTGCATTACCAAGACGCACTACAAACCACCAAGGCAGGACGCCCACGAAGTAGCCGCCGACGGCATACGAATAGTCGGATGAGGTGAAGAGATTAACGCGCATCAGGTGTAAACGTTCCGCTGGCCGGCGATAAGGCAAACGAGGGTGAGAATGATTGATTTCGCACGTAAACCAGGACGGCAGCAGGCCGTAAAACTGAATTTTTTCGAGGTGATTCTTCGCCGCTTTTGCTACCTGTTGGCGCAAAAGGGGAATCCAGATGTGTAACTCAACGAACTGCGGGTACTGCCACAAGCCGGTTGAACCGGAGGAAGTAGTCAAAAGTACCCTTCTCTATCGCAACGGCGCACAGCTGGCGCGCAAAGAAAAAGAATACTGCTCTGAACGTTGTGCTTCCTACGACCAAATGGCCCACGAGGCATAACGTAAAAGCCGCGCAAGGCGGCCCGTACGTCCGGTGCTCCCGACCAAAGTTACACCGGAAAACTACTTAAAAAACCAAAGTTCACCCAATGGGCGCTATCTCTGGCCCGGGGATCTTACATCCAAAAAAGAGGATCTCACATGGAATTTTTCTATGTAGTGAAGGCTACGCAGAAATCTGGCAAAGAAGACGCAGTGATTTGGTTCACTGCTAAATCAGAAGCCCGTGCCAACCTGCAGCTCGATGTTGAGCTGGAAGATGCTTGTATTGAAACCGGACGCGGGAAGGATTACGCCAAACCGGTTCGCACCGATTTCCCTGTTTACAACGATCTGCCTGAAGAAAGCACAGTGGATTACACCTGGTGCAAACGCTACGAACTGCAGGACGATGGACGCACCTGGCTGCCAAAGACTGGTGCTGAATCTACTGGAGCCGTGGACAACACTGCCGCACCGGAACCGACCGTTAAAGTCGAAACTACTGTCGAGAGTGTCACGCTTGATAACCGTACTCCAGCGGTCCGTTTTGCCGTCCACCTGACCAGCGACAAATACCAGTCACATATCACTAAAGAGCAGCAGCTGGTTGCCAGCGAAATGTCACTGGATGAAGGCAACACCTATCTCCAGAACCTGCTGCTGGCGAAGAACGGCATCCCTGAAGTTGCCGAACTCAGCCTGAACGCTGAGTGGAAACTGGTTCAGGCGATTAAGCAGGTATTTGCGCCAGATGAAGAGCACGAAGTAAAGCTACTTGCTGCTTTCATGGCCGACTGGTTGAGAGTAGATGCAGGTGACCGCAATGAGTTAGTTAGAGAGTGGAGAAGCGGAAAGCTTTCTCTTCTCAAATCAGAAAGCACTAACGACATCGATGTTACAACCGGTCAGGATCCAGAACCTGAAAACGGTCTTCAGATTGACGAGAATGATGACGAAACCACTCGTTATCCAGTCGTGCGTATGCCGTTCCGGAAGCAGCTACTCGCCCAGTTCACCGCCGACGAACTGCGCCACCACTTAACCCGCGAAGAGTACGAAGCTATCAGTGCGCTGGAGATGGACACTGACAACAGCTATGTCCAGAACCTGCTGCTGGCGGGAGAAAACTGCGAAGAGGTTAAGGGTTACGACACCAAAGACCTGTGGCGCTATACCGACGCCATTCGCAAGGTGTTCAGCCAAGAAAAGCGTCACGAACTCGCTTTGGTTCTCCGTTTCACCAGAATCTGGGCGGCGACTGATTATATTGACCGCGGCATTCTCGTTCGCGAGTGGGCAGCCGGTAATCGCATCAGTAATGTTCAGCGCACCGATTCTGGTACTAATGCCGACGGTGGCTACGTAACGGATCGCGGCGAAGGCGCGCATCACACTCTGGACACTCTCGATCTTGAGATCGCATGCGCTCTACTGCCTATGGACTTCCACCACTTCGAGATTCCTTCGAGCGTGTTACGACGTGCCAAAGAAATCGTGGCTAAGAAAGAAGAACCATGGAAATCATGGAGCGCCATCCTGCGTAATCAGCCCGGCGTACTGGCGGTGAACCGTGCGGCAATCTTCAATCTGATCCGCATCGCACCAGAAAACATTCATCACACGCCAGCGGCTCATCTTGAGTTTGTGAATAAAACCATGACGGCTGAGTTTAACTCTGCTGTGGAGTTGCTGCCGCTGTCTACTCCGGCTGTTGAGACCGAAGCACCTGTTGAACAACCGCAGGTTGAAAATCTCGGCAGTGGAGTGTTCTCCATCGATGGTCTGATGGTTGGAAATACCGCCCCGGGCATCAATACCACCTCAAATGAAGTCGAAAAAACGGAAAACGCAGCGGAGACCACCAGCGATGTGCAGATGGAAACGGCTAAGCCAGAGAAAGACGAAGATGTTGGTTCGGTACCACCGGGCGAAAGCACTGATGCAGCTAATTCGCAGACAGATTCCGTAGAAGCAGACCAGTTGCAGGAAACAACAATTGACGTTCAGGAATCGAACCCAGAAGTGGAGTTCCCTGCAGACTTCGAACCTGGCCGCTACGAAGGCCTACCGAATGACGTTTATCACGCAGCAAACGGTATTAGCTCAACCCAGGTGAAAGATGCCCGCGTCAGCCTGATGTACTTCAACGCGCGCCATGTGGCTAAAACAATACCGCGCACAGCATCCAAAGTGCTGGACATGGGGAACCTAGTGCACGCCCTTGCATTGCAGCCGGAAAACCTCGAAGCAGAGTTCAGCGTAGAACCTGAGATCCCGGAGGGGGCTTTCACCACCACCGCGACTTTGCGTGAGTTCATCGACGCGTACAACGCCAGCCTGCCGGCACTACTAAGCGCTGACGAGATCAAAGCGTTGCTTGAAGAACATAACACATCCCTTCCCGCTCCAGTGCCGCTTGGCGCGAGCCTGGAAGAAACGGCTCAAAGCTATATGGTTCTCCCTGCTGAGTACCAGCGTATTGAAGAAGGCCAGAAGCAAACGGCAACGGCAATGAAGGCATGCATTAAAGAGTACAACGCCACCCTGCCCGTGCCGGTTAAAACCAGTGGCAGCCGCGATGCGCAACTCGAGCAATTAGCGATCATCAATCCTGATTTGGTGGCACAGGAAGCGCAGAAACCGACACCTCTGAAAGTGTCCGGTACCAAAGCAGACATGATCCAGGCAGTTAAATCAGTTAAGCCCGATGCCATATTCGCCGACGAACTGTTGGATGCCTGGCGCGACAACCCTGGCGAAAAGATTCTGGTTACCCGCCAGCAGCTGGCCACAGCGCGTGCAATTCAGTCTGCACTCCTGGCGCACCCGACCGCCGGCATGCTGCTGACACATCCAAGCCGCGCCGTTGAAGTGAGCTACTTCGGTTTCGACGACGAAACCGGATTAGAAGTGCGTGTACGCCCTGACCTCGAGATTGAACTGGACGGCGTGCGCATCGGTGCTGACCTGAAAACCATCAGCATGTGGAATGTGAAGCAGGAAAGCCTGCGCGCCAGGCTGCACAGGGAAATCATAGACCGTGACTATCACCTCAGCGCGGCTATGTATTGCGAGACCGCGGCGCTGGACCAGTTCTTCTGGATTTTCGTTAACAAAGACGAGAACTACCACTGGATCGCCATCATTGAGGCGTCCACAGAACTGCTGGAACTGGGCATGCTCGAGTACCGCAAAACGATGCGCGCCATCGCAACCGGATTCGACACGGGCGAATGGCCAGCGCCGATCACTACCGATTACACCGATGAACTGAACGACTTCGACCTGCGCCGCCTCGAAGCGCTGCGCGCTCAGGCTTAAGGGGGATTTATGCATAGCACTAACGTTACCGTTGCTGACCAGAACACCGTTATTAACTCCAACGTGGCTCTGTTCGATTCCCAGTATCTGAACGCCATCAGCACGTTCGCGCAAATTATGGCCCAGGGCACCGCGACTGTTCCTAAGCACCTGCAGGGCAACCAGGCCGACTGCATGGCTGTAGCGATGCAAGCGGCACAGTGGCAGATGAATCCCTTTGCCGTGGCGCAGAAGACGCACCTGATTAACGGTGTGCTCGGGTATGAAGCGCAGCTCGTTAATGCCGTCATTTCACGCAGCGGCGTGCTGGCCAGCCGGTTTGAATATGAATGGTATGGGCCATGGGAAAAGGTCGTTGGAAAATTCCATATCCGCAAAGGCGACAAAGGCGAGTACCGTGTCCCGGGCTGGACCCTGGCTGACGAAGCCGGGATCGGCATCATTATCCGCGCAACCCTGAAAGGCGAAGATCAGCCGAGGGAACTTGATTTACTGCTGGCTCAGGCCCGCACCAGAAACTCTACCCTGTGGGCAGACGATCCTCGCCAGCAGCTGGCGTACCTGGCCGTCAAACGCTGGGCGAGACTGTTCTGCCCGGATGTGATTCTGGGCGTTTACACCCCGGATGAGCTCGATGATCGCCGTGAAGAACGAGAGGTAAACCCCGTACCGGCGCAGCACGTAAGCCTTGCAGACATTTCAGGTGACAACGTCACTACCACTCAAACGGCTCAGGAATCAGCTCAAAACATCGATGCACTTGCTGATGATTTCCGTGATCGCATCGAGGCGGCTCAGGATGTGGATAGCGCTAAAGCTCTGCGCGCAGATATTGAAACCGTCAAAGCAACGCTGGGTTCTGCCCTGTTCACTGAGCTGAAAAACAAGGCCGTGAAGCGTTATTACCTGGTTGATGCACGGAACAAAGTCGAAGCAGCCATCAATTCCTTGCCATCTTCAGATGAGCCGGATGCAGCTGCGCGGTTCGCGGAAGTAGAGCGCGTTCTTGCATCATCGAAACGCCATCTGGGCGACGAACTGCATGGTCAGTTCAGCATCACCCTGGCGGATATGAAACCGGAATACGTGGACTAACGAGATCGGGAGGGGAAACCCTCCCTCAAGGAGAAGAAATGCGACTGATTAATCGAGGCAGTAAGCAATCCCCTTTGGCTCGCCAGGCATGTGAAATCGCACTCGCAGCCCACCAGCAAAGATATGGTGACTATGGGCGCAGCAAGATGAAAGAGACCTATACGGTAAGAGTGGAAGGCGTGAAGGTCTGGGTTGAAGTGGTCAACTGCAAGGCAAGCTACGTGGCCACAGCAATGACCGGCATGCGCCGACTGCGTTCCCTGCCCGGCCAGACAAACTGAAACTGAAATATCAACGACTAAAGACCGGCATATCTATACTCATGCCGGTTACCTGAGGTGAACCATGTCGCAGGTAATTTACGATTCAGAATGGGGCGTTGCTTCAAAACTAAAAGAGAAGACAGGCCTTACAGATCGTCAGATTAAAAGCTATCGCCAAACCTCCTGGGTAGAAGGTGTTCATTTTAAGAGAATCCCATTGGATGGAAGCAGCTCCGAAGAGCGAGGACTTGTCTGGTACAACATCCCAAACATTAACAGGTTTGTGAAGGAGGCATAATGGCTGCAATGCCAACGGGTGTTGAGATCCACAACAATAAGATACGAATTAGTTTCAAGTTTCAGGGCGTTAGATGTCGAGAAACATTGAAAGGATGGATCGTAAATGCATCGAATCTCAAAAAAGCCGGGAATCTAAGGGCCAAAATTGTAAGCGAGATTCAACTGGGCACTTTTGACTACCGGGGCATGTTCCCGGAGTCAAAGGTGGCAGCAAAGTTTTATACATCTAAAAACATTACGACGTTCTCCGAACTTGCATCAACCTGGTATGAAAACCATAAAATCGATCTCTCCCCCAATGCCACAAGAAGCTATGGGATAGCTGTAAGAACGTTAACAAAACTAATCGGCCCTGAAACGCTGGTTGCATCCATCACCAACAGCGACATTCTGGGCTGGAGAAAGGAATTACTGACTGGCGAGACTAACTATGCACCCGAAAAGAGGAGAAATAAAACCGGCCGCGCCGTTAGAACAGTAGATTATTATCTGGCCATCCTGCGACAAATCCTCGACTATGCGGTTAAAAATAAAGTCATTTCATATCAACCATATGTCGGGATAAAAAGGCTTCGCAAAGGGCAAACAAAACCAGATCCGCTTCTGAGACATGAATTTGAGCAATTGAAAGATACTGCTCCGGCTCAGCAGAAAAACATGTGGCAATTTTTTGCTTACACTGGCGTTCGGCCCGGAGAGCTTTGCGCTCTTGCCTGGGAGGATATCGATCTTAATTCCGGCGAAGCCAACATTGCGCGCAATCTAACTCAGGAAGGCTTGTTTGGACCACCTAAAACCGAAGCAGGATACCGGACGATAAAGTTACTGGAGCCGGCTCTGGAGGCTTTGCGAGCTCAAAAGGAGCTTACGGGGAGTGCCCCTAAGATACCAATCACTTTTCACCACCGGGAGTTCGGTAAAACGGAAACGCAGAAACTGCACTTTGTGTTTATGCCTCGACCTCAGAAAGGCAAGCAAGCTGCGTACTATTCAGTCAGCTCAATTGTGTCACTATGGGATATTACGGTAAGACGATCGGGCATTCGCCGCAGACGCCCCTATCAGCTGCGTCATACATACGCGTGCTGGATGTTGTCGGCAGGTGCTAATCCTGCTTTTATTGCGAATCAGATGGGTCATGAGAATGCAGAGATGGTCTTCCATGTATACTCTGCCTGGATAAATGCTCTCGATAGCGATCAGGTATCATTTTTGAATCAGCGCTTTGGTGGATATACAAATGCCCCTATAGTGCCCCTGAAGGTAAAAACAAAGTAGTTAATTACTTGATTTTCCGGTGATATTTAATGAAAAAGCTGTTTGTGCAGTTTTATCTTTTGCTGTTTGTCTGCTTCCTGGTGATGACCATGCTGGTCGGGCTGGTCTATAAATTTACCGCCGAACGTGCGGGCAGGCAGTCGCTGGACGATCTGATGAAAAGCTCGCTCTATCTGATGCGTAGCGAGCTGCGGGAAATTCCCCCGCACGACTGGGCGAAAACCCTTAAAGAGCTGGATTTAAATCTGTCGTTCGATCTGCGCATCGAGCCATTGAAAGATTTCGATTTAGATGCCCCCACCCTGCAACGTTTGCGTGACGGGGACATTGTGGCGCTGGATGAGAAGTACACCTTTATCCAGCGTATTCCTCGCAGCCATTACGTACTGGCCGTCGGGCCGGTGCCTTATCTGTATTATCTGCATCAGATGCGCCTGTTAGACCTCGCCCTGCTGGCGTTTATTGCCATTTCACTGGCTTTTCCGGTGTTTATCTGGATGCGCCCACACTGGCAGGACATGCTGAAACTGGAATCTGCCGCGCAGCGTTTTGGGGAGGGTCATCTTACCGAGCGGATTCATTTCGACAGCGGTTCCAGTTTCGATCGCCTCGGCATTGCGTTTAACCAGATGGCCGATAACATTAATGCCTTGATTGCCAGCAAGAAACAGCTGATCGACGGAATTGCTCACGAGTTGCGTACCCCGCTGGTTCGCCTGCGCTATCGGCTGGAGATGAGTGAGAACCTGACCGAGGCGGAGAATCAGGCGCTGAATCGCGACATTGGCCAGCTTGAAGCGCTGATTGAGGAGCTGCTGACCTACGCGCGCCTCGACCGTCCGCAAAACGAGCTTAACCTCAGCACGCCGGATCTGCCCGTCTGGTTACAGGCGCATATTGATGATGTGCAGAGCGTTAATCCGCAACGCACGCTGTTAACGGCGGTGACGCCGGGGGATTACGGCGCGCTGGATATGCGCCTGATGGAGCGCGTGCTGGATAACCTGATGAATAACGCCATGCGCTACAGCGAGAGTACGCTGCGGATTGGCCTGGATTTGCAGGGCAATCAGGCGAGCCTGACCGTAGAGGATGACGGACCGGGAATTTCCCCGGAAGCACGAGAAACCGTGTTTGAACCCTTTGTCCGCCTCGACCCCAGCCGCGATCGCGCCACCGGAGGCTGTGGCCTTGGGCTGGCGATCGTCTACTCTATCGCCCAGGCGATGGGCGGCACGGTACATTGTGAGGCGACCGAACTTGGCGGCGCGCGCTTCTGCTTTAGCTGGCCGGTGTACCATAACATCGCCCTTCCCGTCCCTGTCTGACCTCAACCGCACGCTGGCCTGACCCGGCGTGCTGTGCTATATGATAAGTATGTTGTAACTAATGAGAGTGTTTATGGCGACCTACGATCTCATCGAAAGGCTGAACAGTACCTTTCGCGAAATAGAACACGAGCTACTTACCCTGACAGAACGCTTGCAAACCTGCCGCCTGCTGGCTGCGCGCGTCTTTACTCTGCCTGATGTAGCCAAAGGGGCGGAACACGACCCGCTGAACACCATCGAAGTTGAACAGCACATCGGCAGCGCCGCATTTGAGCTGGCGATGAAGCACTATCGCCATCTTTTTATCCAGCAGCAGTCTGAACATCGCAGCAGTAAGGCGGCCGTGCGTCTGCCTGGCGTGATCTGCCTGCAAACCGATGCGACAATGCGTGAAACGCTGGAAGGCCAGATTACCCATATCAACACCCTGAAAGCGGCATTTGAAAAGATCGTCACCGAAGAGTCCGGCCTCGCCCCTGCCGCCCGGTTTGAGTGGGTGCACCGTCAGCTTCCTGGGCTGATTACCCTGAATGCCTATCGCACGCTGACGGTACTGCGTCACCCCGCCACGCTGCGCTTCGGCTGGGCGAATAAGCACATCATTAAAAACTTCACCCGGGATGAGATTCTGGCGCAGCTTGAGAAAAGCCTGAAAGCACCGCGTACGGTTGCCCCCTGGTCTCGCGAGCAGTGGATTGAGCGTCTGGAGCAGGAGTATCACAGCATCGCCTCGCTACCGGCGGACACGCGCCTCAAGATAAAGCGCCCGGTGAAGGTGCAGCCTATTGCCCGCGTCTGGTATTCCGGGCAGCAAAAGCAGGTGCAGTATGCCTGCCCAACGCCGTTGATTGCGCTCTTTGATGCCGATCAGGGGGCCATCGTGCCGGACATTGGTGAGCTTTTGAATTACGATGCGGACAATGTTCAGCACCGTTACAGACCTCAGGCGCAGCCGCTACAGCTGATTATTCCACGGCTGCACCTGTATGTGGCGGGATGATTATTTCAGGCTGCCGACCATCGCTTCCGGGCGAACCCAGGCGTCAAACTCAGCCTCCGTCAGATAGCCCAGCGCCAGGGCGGAGGCTTTCAGCGTCAGCCCCTCTTTATGCGCTTTTTTAGCGATCTCGGCGGCTTTGTCGTAGCCAATATGGGTATTTAGCGCCGTCACCAGCATCAGGGATTCATTGAGCAGCTGGCTGATACGCTCGCGATTTGGCTCAATCCCTACCGCACAATGCTCGTTAAAGCTCTCCATCCCGTCCGCCAGCAGACGAATCGATTGCAGAACGTTATGGATCACCATCGGGCGATAGACGTTCAGCTCGAAGTTGCCGGACGCGCCGCCCAGGTTGACGGCCACGTCGTTGCCGATCACCTGACAACAGAGCATGGTCATGGCTTCGCACTGGGTCGGGTTGACTTTACCCGGCATGATGGAGCTGCCCGGCTCGTTTTCCGGGATGCTGATTTCACCGATGCCGCAGCGTGGACCCGAGGCCAGCCAGCGCACGTCGTTGGCGATTTTCATTAATGATGCCGCCAGCCCTTTCAGCGCGCCGTGGGTATGCACCAGTGCGTCACAGGTCGCCAGCGCTTCGAACTTATTGGGCGCCGTGACGAACGGCTGTCCGGTGATGCTTGCCAGCTCTTCAGCCACGCGCACCGCATATTCCGGATGAGTATTTAACCCGGTACCCACCGCCGTACCGCCGAGCGCCAGCTCCGCCAGATGCGGCAGGCTGTGGTCGATGTGCTTCAGGTTATGTTCCAGCATCGCCACCCAGCCGGAAATCTCCTGCCCGAGCGTCAGGGGCGTGGCGTCCTGCAGGTGCGTACGGCCGATTTTAACGATGTCGCGGAAGGCCTGCGCTTTCTCGTTGAGCGTGGTTTTGAGCACGTTGAGCTGCGGGATAAGCTGCTCGCGGATAGCAATCACCGCCGCCACGTGCATCGCCGTCGGAAAGACGTCGTTAGAACTCTGGCTTTTGTTGACGTCATCGTTCGGGTGAACCTTACGCTCCATGCCGCGCACGCCGCCCAGCAGTTCACTCGCCCGGTTCGCCAGCACTTCATTCATGTTCATATTGCTCTGGGTGCCGGAACCGGTCTGCCAGATGGCGAGGGGGAATTCGTCGGGATGCTTGCCCGCAAGCACTTCATCGGCAGCGTTGATGATGGCCGTCGCTTTATCGGCGGCCAGCAGGCCTAAATCCTGATTCACTTTAGCGGCGGCGCGTTTGGTCAGCGCCAGCGCCTGAATCAGCGAGACGGGCATTTTTTCGGTCGAGATACGGAAATGCTCCAGCGAACGCTGGGTTTGCGCGCCCCATAGCTTGTCGGCGGGGACGTCGATGGCGCCCATCGAGTCTTTCTCATGGCGTACCGTGGTCATTACTTTCTCCTTGATAACAAAAGAGGGATTGCTCACATGCTTAAGGGATAAGTATTGATGACTTCTGAGAAACGTTATGGCGCTTTGTGCGCTCTTTTTGGCGTCGGGTGGCGCTGACGCTGACCCGACCTACCAGACTCGTAGGCCGGGTAAGGCGCAGCCGCCACCCGGCAATTTACAGGATTACTTCACACACGCCGAACACTGAGAAGACTGGATCTGTTTGAAGAAGTCGTTACCTTTGTCATCCACCAGGATAAACGCCGGGAAATCTTCCACTTCAATTTTCCAGATCGCTTCCATACCCAGTTCCGGGTATTCCACGCACTCCAGGCTCTTGATGCTGCCCTGCGCCAGCACCGCTGCCGGGCCGCCGATGCTGCCCAGGTAGAAGCCGCCATGCTTGTGGCAAGCGTCCGTCACCTGCTGGCTACGGTTACCTTTCGCCAACATGATCATGCTGCCGCCGTTGGCCTGAAGCTGGTCAACGTAAGAGTCCATGCGGCCTGCCGTAGTCGGGCCTAACGAACCGGACGCGTAGCCTTCAGGCGTTTTCGCCGGGCCTGCGTAGTAGATTGGGTGATCTTTAATGTACTGCGGCAGCCCTTCGCCGTTATCCAGACGCTCTTTCAGCTTCGCGTGCGCAATGTCGCGGCCCACGATAATCGTGCCGTTCAGGGAGAGACGGGTCGAGACCGGATACTGAGAAAGCTGCGCCAGAATCTCTTTCATCGGACGGTTCAGGTCCACGCGAACTGCTTCCCCCTCGCCCGCTTTACGCAGTTCTTCCGGGATGTATTTGCCCGGGTTGTTCTCCAGCTTCTCGATCCAGATGCCGTCGCGGTTGATCTTCGCCTTGATGTTACGATCCGCCGAGCAGGACACGCCCATGCCCACCGGGCAGGATGCGCCGTGGCGCGGCAAACGGATCACGCGAATGTCGTGCGCGAAATATTTGCCGCCAAACTGTGCGCCCAGCCCCAGGTTCTGCGCTTCGGTCAGCAGTTCCTGCTCAAGCTGCACGTCGCGGAACGCCTGGCCGTGTTCGTTCCCTTCTGTCGGCAGGCCGTCGTAGTATTTGGTCGACGCCAGCTTGACGGTTTTCAGCGTGCTTTCCGCCGAGGTACCGCCGATCACGAAGGCGATATGGTACGGCGGACACGCTGCGGTGCCGAGGGTACGCATTTTCTCAACCAGGTAGTTTTTCAGCTTGCCCGGGGTGAGCAGCGCTTTGGTTTCCTGGTAGAGGTAGGTTTTGTTAGCCGAACCGCCGCCCTTGGCGATGCAGAGGAATTTGTATTCGTCGCCATCGACGCTGTAGAGGTCAATCTGAGCAGGCAGGTTGGTGCCGGTGTTGACCTCTTTGTACATATCCAGCGCCGCGTTTTGCGAGTAGCGCAGGTTGTCTTCGATATAGGTGTTGTAGACGCCGTGCGCCAGCGCCGCTTCGTCACCGCCGCCGGTCCAGACGCGCTGGCCTTTTTTGCCGGTAATAATTGCGGTACCCGTATCCTGGCAGGTCGGCAGAATGCCCTTCGCCGCGATATCCGAGTTACGCAGGAACTGCAGCGCCACGTACTTATCGTTCTCGCTGGCCTGCGGATCGCTCAGGATATCGGCAACCTGCTGCTGATGCGCCGGGCGGAGCATGAACGAAGCGTCGTGGAAGGCCTGCTGCGCCATCAGCGTCAGCGCCTGCGGATCAACTTTGAGGATCTCCTGTCCCTCAAACTCAGAGACAGAAACGTAATCGCGGGTTAACAGGTAATACTCGGTCTGATCCTTACTGAGGGGAAAAGGATCCTGATAATGAAAGGGTTTGTTCGACATTGTTCTCTCACTTACTGCTTCGGTCTGATTGTTCAGGGCAGATGTTCCGCTGCCCGGCTTAAAAGCGAGTCAGCTTATCCTACACAATTTTTTAACAAAAACTGAGACTAGTACGACTTTTTACATCCGCAGGTTACTTCCACGCCGTTTATTGCTTTAATACCCGGAGTTAATTCCACATTTGAATCAGGGCTTGATAATGCAAAAACTCATCAACTCAGTGCAAAACTACGCCTGGGGAAGTAAAACTGCGTTAACGGATCTCTACGGTATCGCTAACCCGGACAACCTGCCGATGGCAGAGCTGTGGATGGGCGCGCACCCGAAGAGCAGCTCAAAAATTGAAGACGCCAGCGGCCAGGTGCGCAGCCTGCGCGACGTGATTGATGCCGATAAAGCCGCACTGCTGGGCGAGAAGGTTGCCAAGCGTTTTGGCGAGCTGCCGTTCCTGTTTAAGGTACTGTGCGCCGACCAGCCGCTCTCCATTCAGGTTCACCCGAACAAGAAAGCCTCTGAAATCGGCTTTGCGAAAGAGAACGCGGCGGGGATTCCATTAGACGCGGCTGAACGTAACTACAAAGATCCGAACCACAAACCGGAGCTGGTTTTTGCTCTCACCCCTTTCCTGGCGATGAACGCGTTCCGCGAGTTTTCGGAGATCGTTTCTCTGCTGCAACCGGTGGCGGGTGCTAACAAGGCTATCGCCCACTTCCTGGAAAACCCGAACGCGGACGCGCTGAGCCAGCTGTTCGCCAGCCTGCTGAATATGCAGGGCGAAGAAAAAGCCCACGCGCTGGCAGTGCTGAAAGCTGCACTGAACAGCCAGCAAGGTGAGCCGTGGGAGACCATCCGTCTGATTTCCGAATTCTACCCGGACGACAGCGGCCTGTTTTCTCCCCTGCTGCTGAACGTGGTGAAGCTGAACCCGGGTGAAGCAATGTTCCTGTTTGCCGAAACCCCGCACGCCTACCTGCAGGGCGTAGCGCTGGAAGTGATGGCCAACTCGGATAACGTGCTGCGCGCGGGCCTGACGCCAAAATACATCGATATCCCTGAGCTGGTCGCCAACGTGAAGTTCGTGGCGAAGCCTGCCGACGAACTGCTGACTCAGCCGGTGAAAAACGGCGCAGAGCTGGACTTCCCGATCCCGGTTGAGGATTTTGCGTTTTCTCTGCACGACCTGAGCCAGGCCGAAACCGCCATCGCACAGGAGAGCGCGGCAATCCTGTTCTGCGTGGAGGGCGAAGCGACGCTGCAGAAAGGCCAACAGCGTCTGGTGCTCAAGCCGGGCGAGTCGGCTTTTGTTGCAGCGAACGAGTCACCGGTTAGCGTGAGCGGCACCGGTCGTCTGGCGCGCGTTTTTAATAAGCTATAAGCACTTACTGAATTTTTTAACAACTCTTGCTAAGCTAGTTTAAGGCTTTATATCTCCGGGCGGTTTTTACCGCCTGGTTTCATTTTAGGGATAGTCGCAATGAAAAAATCGGTCGTAGCGGTTGGAGTGATTGTAGCGTTAGGCGTGGTCTGGACGGGTGCCTCCTGGTTTACCGGGAAACAGCTAGAAGGCCGTCTGGCTGAGATGGTCGCGCAGGCTAACGGAGAGATTAAGCGCAGCGCGCCAGAGGCAGGCGTTGAGCTTAGCTATCAGAACTATCAGCGCGGCGTGTTTACCAGCCATATGCAGATGGTGGTGAAACCTGTAGCAGGAAGCACCAACGCCTGGCTGAAGCCAGGCCAGAGCGTGGTGCTGGATGAAGTGGTCAGCCACGGTCCGTTCCCGCTGGCGCAGTTAAAATCGTTTAATCTGATCCCATCAATGGCGTCCGTTCACACGGTTCTGGTGAATAACGACGTCACCAGGCCACTGTTTGATCTGGCAAAAAATACCTCGCCTTTCGAAATCAATACTCGCATCAGCTATGCGGGTGACACGAGTTCCGATATTGCGCTGAAAGCGCTGAACTACGAGAAAGAGAACGAGAAGGTCGCCTTCAGCGGGGGGAACTTCAAACTGGACGCTGACCGCGACGGAAACGTGTTCTCTCTGACCGGTGAAGCAGAAAGCGGCGTGGTGAACGCGGTTAATGAATATAACCAAAAGGTTCAGCTCAGCTTCAACAACCTGAAAGCCGACGGCAACAGCCGGATGACCGACTTTAAAGAGCGTATTGGCGATCAGAAACTCTCTCTCGATAAAATTGCAATCGCGGTTGAAGGTAAAGAGATGGCCGTGCTGGAAGGCATGGACGTGAACGGTAAATCCGACATTTCCAAAGACGGCAAGAATATCAATACGCAGCTGGATTACGCCCTGAAGAGCCTGAAGGTGCAGAATCAGGATCTGGGGACCGGAAAATTAACGCTGAAGATCGGCAATATCGACGGCCAGGCGTGGCACGAATTTAGCCAAAAATACAGCAAAGAGAGCCAGGCGCTGCTGACCGATGCCGCGCTGCAGCAGAATCCGGAAGTGTACCAGCAGCAGGCGATGGCGGTGCTGTTCAACAACCTGCCAATCCTGCTGAAAGGCGAGCCGGTGATCACCGTCGCGCCGCTGAGCTGGAAAAACAGCAAAGGCGAAACTAACTTCAACCTGTCTCTGTTCCTGAAAGATCCGGCAACCGCAACGGGTGAACCGCAGACGCTGGCGCAGGAAGTGGATCGCAGCGTGAAGTCGCTCGAGAGCAAGCTGACCATCCCAATGGACATGGCGACCGAGTTTATGACCCAGATTGCGAAGCTGGAAGGTTACGGCGATGAAGACGCTGGCAAACTGGCGAACCAGCAGGTGAAAGGTCTGGCTGCAATGGGCCAGATGTTCCGCATCACTAAAGTGGAAGACAACACGATTTCCACCAGCCTGCAGTATGCCAACGGCCAGGTAAACCTGAACGGCGATAAAATGCCGCTGGAAGATTTTGTCGGCATGTTTGGTATGCCCGCTCTGGGGATGCCGGAACCGGCTGAACCTGCAGCGCCAGCCGAACCGGCGGCACCGCAGCAGTAAACAGCAAAACCCCTCGCATGAGGGGTTTTTTATTGCCCGTTAAAATTTCCATCCCGCCAGGAAATCCAGCAGCAGTGCGTTCACTTTCTCTGGCTGCTCCTCCTGCGGCAGATGACCGCACTCATCAATACCGTATGCCCGCAGGTTATCCGCCATTTCGGCCCAGACGCTTTGCATATCGAAGAGCTTGCCAACCGCGTGAAAATCATTGCCCCACAGCGACATTACCGGGCAAGTAATTTTCACGTCAGCGTCTGCCAGATCCTGCGCCACATCCTCTGCGTTAGCGCGATAGTCAGCCATTGCGCCCCGCACGGCACCCGGCGCCTGATACGCGCGTACATAGGTGTCAAACACCTCGCCGCTGATGGTTGACGGGTCGTAGGTCCAGTCCGAGAAAAAGTGGCGCAGCCATACGTTTTCTCTACCCGCAATCAGGGCTTCCGGCAGGTCGGGCACAAGATGAAACAGGAAGAACCAGTATGCACGCGCAATCGAAGCATTCAGATCGCGGGCCACAATACGCGTTGGCACGTTGTCCATTACCACCAGGCGGTCGATTAACTCGGGATAATCTTTCGCAAAGCGGGTCGCAACCCGCGCCCCGCGATCGTGCCCAACCAGCACCACCTTCTCCAGACCCAGCACTCGCATCAGTTCCCGGATGTCACGCGCCATGTTCCGTTTATCATAACCGGAGGCCGGTTTATCCGTTTCCCCATATCCGCGTAGATCGGGCGCAATCACGCGATAGTGGCGGGATAAAACCGGTATCTGGTGGCGCCAGGCATAGTTTGTTTCTGGAAAACCGTGCAGAAGAATAACCGGCGCGCCTTCACCCTCTTCGACCACAAACTGACGGATGCCGTTTGCCGTTACGGTGTAACTTTTCATGCGGTTAACCTCACTTTATTTCAGCAGAGGCACATGGGCCGCACGTTGATAAGGACCATAATTTACGGGGGTCCAGCGGTAGCCCTGCTGCCAGGCGGTGATATGCCCAATACCCGGGAAAGGCAGATGCGCCGCGGCCATCCACTCGCCGTCTTTCGCCAGCGCGTTAAATTCCTGCGCGCGGGATGAGACGGCTTTTTTCGAATCGACATCGAAACGAATAGACACTTCAGGATGCGGGAACTGGACAGCAGGAGCATGAATCAGGTCCCCAATGAAGTTAATGGCCGTTCCCTGTGAAGCAAACCGATAAACGGTGCTGCCGGGCGTATGGCCAATGGCATAGGCTGTCTGGACTTCAGGAATAGGCGAAGCGGGCGGAATAAAGGTTTTAAGATGTCCGGTGGCCTTATACGCAGCCAATGCATTCCTGGCGATAGCGAAATAGGCTTTCGCATTCGCAGGCGCGCTCGCCTCTTTAGCCGGATCGAGCCAGTATTCGGCCTCCCCCTGCGGCACATAGACGGTGGCATTGGGGAACAATGCCTTACCGTCCGCATCGCTCAGGCCGCACACATGGTCAAGATGAAGGTGGGTCAGGAAAATCGTATCGACCTGCTCAGGCCGATAACCTGATGCGTTCATATTGCCGATGAGCTGGCCGGCAGTTTCCGCCATGCAGTGTCCACCCCCGCTGTCAATCATGACCAGGTGTTTACCGGTATTCACCAGAAAGGCGTTGAAGGCGGTAGGCATGCGCTCGGCATCGATTTTTTGTTGTGCCAGCAGTTTACGAACCGCGTCGGGTGAAAGGCCTTGTAACAGCGTGGGCGAAAGATCGTTATAGCCGTCGAACAGCGCCGTCACCTCGTACTCCCCTACGGCAAGGCGATAATAGCCGGGGACCTGCTGCTTAACCTGCGCGGGTGCATCTGCCCACGTCGCGCTCGCAAACATCAGGCCGCTGAACGCCAGAACCGTTTTCAACTTTTTCATCTTCACTCCAAATTCATGTTTATCAAGATGTGAAGAGACTATGGCAGCGTAACGACAAATAATGTAGATATGCAATTTGATAAGGCAGCATAACGAAAAGCGAGATAATGAGACTGGAAGATATTGAAGTTTTTGTTGAAGCCGTCAGGGCGGGTAGCCTCGCCGGCGCCGCACGTCGGCTCTCCATGAGCGCCATGGCCGCGTCGCGCGCCCTGACGCATCTCGAAGCGGAGCTGGGGGTTCGGCTGGTACACCGCACCACGCGTTCGCTCTCGCCCACCAGCGACGGGGATATTTTTCTCCCTCACGCGCTGGCGCTCCTGGAAGATAAAAGCAACGCGCTTGCCGACCTGTTTCCCGACGGGACCCACCTTTCCGGACGCCTGCGCATTACCGCCTCAGCGGGGTTTGGCCGGAAGATCGTGGCTCCTATGCTGACCCGGTTCATGCAGCAGCATCCCGCCCTGCAGGTCGATTTACTCGCCACCGACGAACAGGTTGATATTGTCGGCAAAGGCATAGACGTGGCATTACGCATTGCGCCGCTGCGCGATAACCGACTGGTTGCCCATCGCCTTTGCCATAACCCTCGCGATCTCTGCGCCAGCGCGGAGTATCTGGCAACAAACGGTTATCCAAAATCGTTTAACGATCTGGCGGCACACAGCTGTCTGACCACGTCAGACACGGTCCACTGGTCTTTCGAACAGGGCGAACTACGCTACAAGCAGAAGGTGTCGGGCCGATTCTCCGCGAACTCTGTCGAGGCCATTTTCGAAGCCTGTCTCGGTGGGATGGGGATCGCTAATTTATCTCGCTGGTACGTAGAACCGGCGTTCAGAGAGGGGAAACTCGTGCGCATCGTCCTCGAAGATGCCCAGCCGGAATCGCTGGCCGTGTGGGCGGTTTACCCGACCTCCCGCCTGATCCCGGCAAAAGTACGAAAGTTTGTGGAAGCCCTTGAGGCCGAGCTTCTGCTCAACCCGCTTACGCAACAGACCTGAGGTTATTTCGCCGTCACTAGCCGCGCCGCCACAATCTGGTGCCCGGCCTGAACATCCGTATTGTCGATGCGCTGCATGATCCTGTCCGCCAGCGTGTAGCCCATCTCCCGCGCAGGGGTCGTGGCCCAGACGATCGGGAGATCGTCGAGCGCATTTTCGCCGACGTCGGCGAACGCCCCGAGCGCCACCTGATGGCCGAAGAACGTTTCTACCCCACCCTCGCCGCTCTGGCGTCCGGCGCGGATCAGGCCAAACCAGGCACCCATGGCAATCACGTCGTTATAGCAAATCACGGCGCTGATCGTCGGACTGCTTCGCAGTAGCGCGCCTATCGCTTCCGCCGCTTTCTTCTGGCTGGATTCACACTCCACGACCCATTCGCTGTGGAACGGCAGGCCGTATTTAATCAGCGTCGCGCAGTAGCCGCCTACCCGCTCGGCGCGCGTCAGGGACGAGCTTTTCCCGCCCAGCCAGGCGATGCGCTGATGCCCGCGACGAATCAGATGCTCGGTCAACATTTGTGCGGCCTGCATGTTATCCGGGCGCAGCGTATCGGCCTCGTCCAGGTAGCTGGCGCGAGAGGCAAACACCAGCGGTACGCCTTTTTCGGCGGCACGCTCACACAGCTCGCTGCCCACGCCCGACGCCCCGGCGACAATCACCCCGTCCACTCCCTGGTTTAGCAGCATATCGAGCCGGGAAAGAAGCTGATCGGCCTCGCGTCCGCCATGCAGCAAAAAGACCATTCGCCCCTGCGCTTCAAGCGCTTCAGTTAACCCTGCGGTCAGTTCCGCATAGAACGGCGACGTCAGGTCACGGACAATCAGGCCAATCACCCCGCTTTGCCCGCCGCGCAGCGCCGACGCCTGGCGATTACGCACAAAACCCAGCTGTTCAACCGCCTCGTTAACCCGCTGACCGGTTGCGGGCGAGATACGCCCTTTTCCGCTTAGCACCAGAGAAACGGTGCTGACGGAAACGCCCGCCGCCAGCGCGACATCGTTAATGGTGATTTTTTTCGCTACAGCCATGTGTCGGCGTGACTCCCTGAAATGAGATCGGTAAAACGTTTTATCAATACGTTATCTTTATACTACCAGTCAAAGCCTGAGAATGTGATTTAGCGCGCACTAAACTTTGATAAAACGTTTTATCTTCTCGCAGCATTGAAGCAGACAAACTGATTTTAACAATAAAGGAGTCGTTTTATGACGGCGAAAGCAGCACAAAAAATATCGCTGTGGGAATTTTTCCAGCAACTGGGTAAAACCTTTATGCTGCCCGTAGCACTCCTCTCGTTCTGCGGGATCATGCTCGGGATCGGCAGCTCGCTAAGCAGTAAAGACGTCATCACGCTGATCCCATTCCTCGGCGCACCCGTGCTGCAGGCGATCTTTATCTGGATGAGTAAAGTCGGCTCCTTTGCGTTTAGCTTCCTGCCCGTCATGTTCTGCATCGCCATCCCGCTGGGCCTGGCCCGTGAGAACAAAGGCGTCGCGGCGTTTGCCGGGTTTGTGGGCTACGCGGTAATGAACCTTGCGGTTAACTTCTGGTTGACCGCAAAAGGCATTCTGCCTACCACCGACGCTGCGGTGCTCAAAGCCAACAACATTCAGAGCGTGATTGGCATCCAGTCTATTGATACCGGGATCCTCGGGGCAGTGATCGCCGGGGTGATTATCTGGATGCTGCACGAGCGCTTCCACAATATCCGCCTGCCGGATGCCCTGGCCTTCTTCGGCGGTACCCGCTTTGTGCCGATTATCACCCTCGTGGTCATGGGTCTGTTTGGTTTGATCATTCCGCTGATCTGGCCGGTCTTCGCGATGGGTATCACCGGTATTGGTCGCATCATTAACGGCGCGGGTGATTTCGGTCCGATGATCTTCGGTACCGGTGAACGTCTGCTGCTGCCGTTTGGTCTGCAGCACATTCTGGTGGCCCTGATTCGCTTCACCGAAGCGGGCGGGACGATGGAGGTGTGCGGTCACGACGTGAGCGGTGCGCTGACGATCTTCCAGGCGCAGCTGAGTTGCCCGACCACCCACGGCTTCTCTGAGAGCGCAACCCGTTTCCTGTCTCAGGGCAAAATGCCTGCCTTCCTGGGCGGCCTGCCGGGCGCGGCGCTGGCGATGTACCACTGTGCTCGTCCGGAAAACCGTCATAAGATTAAAGGCCTGCTGATTTCCGGCGTGATCGCCTGCGTCGTGGGCGGCACAACCGAGCCAATCGAATTCCTGTTCCTGTTCGTCGCGCCGGTGCTGTATCTCATTCACGCCGTGCTGACCGGTCTGGGCTTCACCGTGATGGCGGTACTGGGCGTCACCATCGGCAACACCGACGGCAACGTGATTGACTTCGTGGTGTTCGGGATCCTGCACGGCTTGTCCACCAAGTGGTATCTGGTGCCGGTCGTGGCGGCAATCTGGTTTGCGGTGTACTACGGCATCTTCCGCTTCGCCATCACCCGCTTTAACCTGAAAACACCGGGCCGTGATGCTGAAACAGCGACCAGCGTTGAACAAGCGGTTGCAGGGACGGTAGGAAAATCGGGTTACAACACCCCGGCCATTCTGGCAGCGCTGGGCGGTGCGGATAACATCACCTCGCTGGATAACTGCATTACCCGCCTGCGTCTATCGGTGGCGGATATGTCGAAAGTGGATACCAATGCGCTGAAAGCTAACCGCGCCATCGGTGTGGTACAGTTAAATCAGCATAATTTGCAGGTGGTTATCGGCCCGCAGGTGCAGTCGGTGAAAGATGAACTGGCCACCCTGATGCGAACAGTCGAAGCCTGATGCCTCAGCCCCCTCTCATGAGGGGGTTTTACGTTAAGGATGAGAGTTATGTTTGATTTCTCGACCGTCGTGGATCGTCACGGCACCTGGTGCACCCAGTGGGATTACGTTGCCGACCGCTTTGGCGCGGCCGATCTGCTGCCCTTCACTATCTCGGATATGGATTTCGCCACTGCACCCTGCATTACCGACGCGCTGCATCAGCGCATCGATCACGGCGTGTTTGGCTACAGCCGCTGGAAAAACGATGAGTTTCTGGCTGCCGTCGCGCACTGGTTCCAGCAACGCTTTAACAGCCGTATCGATACCGAATCCGTCGTTTATGGCCCTTCCGTCATCTACATGGTGTCAGAGCTGATCCGTCTCTGGTCGCAGCCCGGCGACGGCGTGGTGGTTCATACTCCTGCGTACGATGCGTTTTATAACGCCATCGAAGGCAACGCGCGAAATGTCGTTCCGGTGGCGATGGTGAAACAGGCGAGCGGCTGGATGGGTGATATGGCCGCGCTGGAAACGGCCCTGGCCAAACCAGAAAACAAAATTTTGCTGCTCTGCAGCCCGCAAAATCCAACCGGTAAGGTCTGGACGCGGGATGAGCTGACGCAAATGGCGGAACTGTGCGCACGCTATGACGTGGCGGCGATCAGCGATGAAATTCATATGGACATGGTGTGGGGAAAACATCATCACACACCGTGGAATGAGGTAGCACGCGGCAAATGGGCGCTCCTCACCTCTGGCTCGAAAAGCTTTAATATTCCGGCGCTGACAGGAGCTTACGGGCTGATCGGCGATGAAGCGAGTCGAACGGGTTACCTCCGCGCGCTTAAAGGCCGCGACGGACTCTCTTCCCCTTCCGTGCTGGCGCTGACGGCGCATATCGCCGCCTATCAGCAGGGAGCGCCATGGCTGGATGCCTTGCGGGGTTATCTGGAGGAGAATCTGTTGTATATCGCGCAGGAATTAAACCGCGCTTTTCCGAAACTGAACTGGCAGCCGCCGGAAGCAACCTATCTGGCCTGGATTGACCTGCGCCCGCTGAAGATTGATGACAGGGCACTGCAAAAAGTGCTGATTGAGCAGGAAAAAGTGGCAATCATGCCGGGATATACCTACGGATTAGAGGGTAATGGCTTCGTGCGCCTGAACGCTGGCTGCCCGCGCAGCAAGCTGGAACAAGGGGTACAACGCCTCATCGCCGGGATCGCTACCCTGCTGTAATGCCATTGCGCAACGGAATATTCCCTTGCGCAAATAGCTTTTTACCCCGTTTTGTTTTTATAATATGGCGCACTTTAACCAGCAAAGAGTGCGACCATGATTGATACACGCCTGCCTTTAACTGATATTCATCGTCACCTTGACGGTAACATTCGTGCCCAAACCATCCTCGATCTTGGCCGCCAGTTCAATTTAACGCTTCCAGCACAAACGCTTGAAACCCTGATTCCACATGTTCAGGTCACCTCGAATGAGCCGGATCTGGTCAGCTTCCTGAGCAAACTCGACTGGGGCGTAAAGATGCTGGCCTCGCTGGATGCCTGCCGCCGCGTGGCGTTCGAGAACATTGAAGACGCCGCCCGTAACGGCCTGCATTACGTCGAGCTGCGCTTCTCACCAGGGTATATGGCAATGACCCATAACCTGCCCGTCGCGGGCGTGGTGGAAGCGGTGATTGAGGGCGTTCGCGAAGGATGTAAAGCTTTCGACGTTCAGGCACGTCTGATTGGCATCATGAGCCGTACCTTCGGTGAAGCGGCTTGCCTTCAGGAGCTGGAAGCATTGCTGGCGCATCGTGACCAGATCACCGCTGTCGACCTCGCCGGAGATGAACTAGGCTTCCCGGGTAGCCTGTTCCTCTCTCATTTCAATCGCGCGCGTGACGCGGGCTGGCACATTACCGTTCATGCGGGTGAAGCAGCAGGCCCGGAAAGCATCTGGCAGGCCATTCGCGAGCTGGGCGCAGAGCGTATCGGCCACGGGGTGAAAGCCGTCGAAGATCGTGCCCTGATGGATTTCCTGGCGGAGCAGCGCATCGGTATCGAATCCTGCCTGACCTCCAACATTCAGACCAGCACCGTGGCAACGCTGGATAAACATCCGCTGAAGACCTTCCTGGAACACGGCGTACTGGCCTCGCTGAACACCGACGATCCGGCGGTTCAGGGTGTGGATATTATTCACGAATACAACATCGCCGCACCGCAGGCGGGCCTGAGCCGCGAGCAGATCCGCCAGGCGCAGATTAACGGGCTGGAAATTGCGTTTCTGACGCCTGAAGAGAAGCTGGCGCTTAAAGATAAAGTGGCTCGCGGTTGAGCATTTGCCGGGTGGCTCTGCGCTTACCCGGCCAACAAAAACATTGAGAACTTATGCCAGACAGAGCGTGGAGCGATGTTTGGCAGATTCGATGCCCAGCTCAATCAGCTCCATGATCTGAATCGCCTGGCTGGCCGGAACCGGATTCTCCCCCGTCCCGTTGAGCGCGTCACGGATAGCCGCGTAATAAGCCGGATAGTTCCCTGGAATGGTCAGCAGCGTTTCCTGAACCAACTCTTCACCTTCCGCGCGCGTCAGCACGCCATCACGCATGTCGTAGCCCCAGTCCTCTTGCGGCAAACGCTCACCGTTTTTCAGGCGGTCCTCCTGCGGATCCAGACCAAACTTCACGTAGCTACCGCGCGTACCATGAAGGATATAACGCGCCGATTCCGCGGCGGCGAGCATCGTCCCGTGCAGTACGACACGACGCTGCGGATAGCTCAAAACGGCGTGGAAGTAATCTGTCGTCTGCGCGCCAGGCCGAAGCTGCGCTAAATCAACCGTCATACTCACCGGCAGACCAAACAGATTTACGGCCTGATCGAGTAAATGCGGCGCTAAGTCATACCAGATACCGCTTCCGGGGCCCGCCTGTTCACGCCATCGGTTACGCACCTGCGGACGAAAGCGGTCAAAATGAGATTCAAAATAGCCTATTTCACCGAGAGTGCCTTCACTAAGCAGGGCTTTCACCGTCAGGAAATCACTGTCCCAGCGCCGGTTATGGAAGACGGACAACAGCCTGCCAAGACTTCTTGCCAGTGCATCCAGCTCGCGCGCCTGTGACAGTGTCACGGTAAAGGGCTTATCGACCACAACATGTTTACCCGCTTCCAGCGCCGCTTTAGCTAACGGAAAGTGCGTGTCGTTTGGGGTAGGAATGACGATGACATCAATATTCGGATCGTTGAAAAGATGTTTAGGCTCAGAAACAACCGGAACGGTTGGCCAGTCGGCATGTACTTTGGCGGCATCACTGCTCGAAACCGCCCCCAGCGACATTCCCGGCGTCCCGCTAATCAGAGGCGCGTGAAAGGTTTTACTCGCGTAACCATAACCAATCAGCCCGACACGGATATTTTCACCCATCGTAGTGCCCTCCTGTCATTATCTTATTTCACACTGGCTTTGCGGGTATTACTACACATTAATAATGTGTCATATGACTTAAAATAGCACCTTGCACCAGATGTTTTTGTTACAAGAATGTAACTCACTGAGATTGATTAAGGGTATCGTTCCCAAACCGCTTGCCGAGGTCAGTGCTGCACGGTAACATTTGCAATCTGTATTTATGGATAAATTACAAACACGAGTCATGTCATCAATAATTAATCGAATCATTGAATTAGCGGGATGGATTGTCCTTGGGGTTTCGGTCATTTTGCTTGGCGTTGCCAGCCACATCGATAACTACCAACCGCCGGAGCCTGTCACCGTCGCACAACCGAAGTAACGCCCTTGTGACACATTCTGTCAGTTGCATATTGCCAGCCGTGTTGAACAGGGTTAACCTTCTCTTCCAGGCATCGTCTGATGCCTGAATCTTTCAGCAAAGAAAACTCCTAATTTCGTCACATTACCTGAGTGGGCTGTTTACGTCTTTATTTATCCGTTTATTATTCGAACGAATTACCGACACGGGTATTACTCACTTTTATATGGAAACTTATTAACATGACAGTTCAGGACTATTTATTAAAATTTCGCAAGATCAATTCCCTTGAGAGCCTGGAAAAACTGTTTGACCATCTAAACTACACGCTGTTGGATAATCACGAAATTATCAATATGTATCGCGCCGCTGACCACCGCCGGGCTGAACTGGTCTCCGGTGGCCGTTTGTTCAACGTCGGGGAAGTGCCGAAGTCCGTATGGCGTTACGTTTTATAAGAAAGTAGCCATCCGCGCGAAATGTTATATACTCTCCGCCCTGCAAATTTCTGTATACCCTTTCGCGCAGACTATGGGAGAGAGCATGACCGTATCGCCTGGAGAAAGAATTGGAGGCTGGTTAATCGCCCCGCTGGCATGGCTGCTGGTTGCATTATTAAGCGCATCGCTTGCGCTGTTACTCTATACCACCGCGCTGATCACACCTCATGCCATTCAGACCCTGATGTCGCAAAGTGTGCTTAATATTGCGTTGTGGTTTGCCTCGTTCGTCTTCGCCATCGGGATGTGGTACTACACGCTCTGGTTGACCATTGCGTTCTTTAAGCGCCGCAAAAGTGTGCCAAAACATTATATTATCTGGCTGCTGATTTCCGTGCTGCTGGCGGTGAAAGCCTTTGCTTTTTCTCCGGTTTCTGACGCGCTAGCGGTTCGCCAGCTGTTATTCCCGTTACTGGCTGCTGCGCTGCTGGTCCCTTACTTCAAGCGTTCGACGCGGGTGAAGAAAACCTTCGTGAACCCGTAATAACCTTACTGTTAACCTGTTGTCGCCTGTCGTGCTTTGTCCGATAATAGGCGGCTTTTTTATTTCAGGCTGAATAATGACCGATTACTTACTGCTCTTTGTCGGCACTGTGCTGGTTAACAACTTCGTTCTGGTGAAGTTTCTTGGCCTGTGTCCTTTTATGGGGGTTTCCAAAAAACTGGAGACCGCGATGGGCATGGGGCTAGCGACAACCTTCGTCATGACGCTGGCGTCCATCTGCGCATGGTTGATTGATACCTGGATCCTGATCCCGCTGGACATGATCTATTTGCGCACCTTGTCCTTTATTCTGGTCATTGCGGTCGTCGTGCAATTTACCGAAATGGTGGTGCGCAAAACCAGCCCGGCGCTCTATCGCCTGCTGGGTATCTTCCTGCCGCTGATCACCACCAACTGCGCCGTACTCGGGGTGGCGTTGCTGAACATCAACCTCGGGCATAACTTCATGCAATCGGCGCTGTACGGCTTTTCTGCCGCCGTCGGTTTCTCACTGGTCATGGTTCTGTTTGCCTCTATTCGTGAACGTCTGGCTGCAGCGGATATTCCCGCGCCCTTCCGCGGAAACGCCATTGCACTGGTGACGGCAGGTTTAATGTCTCTGGCCTTTATGGGCTTTAGTGGTCTGGTGAAGTTGTAATGAATGCTATCTGGATTGCCATCGCCTCCATCAGCGTACTGGGGTTGGTGTTTGGCCTGATTCTGGGTTACGCCTCCCGCCGTTTCGCGGTTGAGGACGATCCCGTTGTCGAAAAAATTGACGAGCTGCTGCCGCAAAGCCAGTGCGGGCAATGTGGCTACCCCGGATGTCGGCCTTATGCCGAAGCGGTTGGCGTGCAGGGTGAAAAAATCAACCGCTGTGCGCCCGGTGGCGAAGCGGTGATGCTCAAAATTGCCGCCCTGCTTAACGTTGACCCGCAACCTGTCGACGGCGATGCCGAGGTGCAGGAGCCGGTTCGCGCCCTCGCGGTGATCGACGAAGCGAACTGCATCGGCTGCACCAAATGTATTCAGGCTTGCCCTGTTGATGCCATTGTGGGCGCAACCCGCGCCATGCACACCGTTGTGGCCGATCTGTGCACCGGCTGTAACCTTTGCGTGGCCCCCTGCCCAACGCAGTGCATAGAACTGCGCCCGGTTGAAACGACTACCGAAAGCTGGAAATGGGATCTTCAGATCATTCCGGTTCGCAATATTCCTGTGGAACAACATGCTTAAGTTATTTTCTGCTTTCAGAAAAGAGAAGATTTGGGACTTCGACGGCGGTATCCATCCCCCGGAGATGAAAACCCAGTCAAACGGCACGCCGCTGCGACAAATTCCGCTGGCGACGCGTTACGTTATGCCGCTCAAACAGCATATCGGCGCGGAAGGCGAACTCTGCGTTAAAGAAGGCGATACCGTTCTTCGCGGCCAGCCGCTGACCTTTGGTCGGGGACGAATGCTGCCGGTACACGCCCCCACCTCCGGTAAAGTGGTGTCGATCGCCCCACATACCGTCGCGCACCCTTCAGCGCTGTCTGAACTGAGCGTGATTATTGAAGCCGACGGCGAAGACCGTTGGATCGACCGTGACGGCTGGAGCGATTACCGTTCCCGCAGCCGCGAAGAGCTGATTGAACGCGTTCATCAGTTCGGCGTGGCCGGTCTTGGCGGCGCAGGTTTCCCGACGGGTACCAAACTGCGCGGCGGTGGCGACAAAATTAACACGCTAATCATCAACGCTGCGGAATGCGAACCTTATATCACCGCCGATGACCGTCTGATGCAGGACTGTGCCGCCCAGGTGGTGGAAGGTATACGCATTCTCGCCCATATTCTTCAGCCACGAGAAGTGCTGATCGGCATTGAAGACAATAAGCCGCAGGCCATTTCCATGCTGCGGGCCGTGCTGGCGGGTTGCCATGATATTAGCCTGCGCGTCATCCCGACCAAATACCCGTCTGGCGGCGCAAAGCAGCTGACCCAGATCCTCACTGGTAAACAAGTACCGCACGGTGGCCGCTCCTCTGACATCGGCGTGCTGATGCAAAACGTCGGTACGGCGTATGCGGTAAAACGTGCGGTGATTGACGGCGAGCCGCTAACCGAGCGCGTGGTGACGTTGACCGGTGAATCGGTGTCCCGTCCAGGCAACGTCTGGGCGCGTCTGGGTACGCCGGTGCGTCATCTGCTGGAGCAGGCCGAGTTTTGCCCTGGTAGCGACCAGATGGTGATCATGGGTGGCCCGCTGATGGGCTTTACCCTGCCGTGGCTGGATGTCCCGGTCATCAAAATTACTAACTGTCTGCTCGCCCCCTCTCCGACCGAGATGGGTGAAGAACAGGAAGAAAAAGGCTGCATCCGCTGCAGCGCCTGTGCTGATGCCTGCCCGGCGGATCTGCTCCCGCAGCAGCTGTACTGGTACAGCAAAGGCCAACTGCACGACAAAGCGCAAGCCCACAATCTTGCCGACTGCATTGAATGCGGTGCCTGCGCCTGGGTCTGCCCAAGCAATATTCCGCTGGTGCAATACTTCCGTCAGGAGAAGGCTGAGATTTATGCCATCTCAATGGAAGAGAAGCGCGCAGCCGAAGCCAAGGCGCGCTTTGAAGCCCGTCAGGCGCGTCTCGAACGCGAGAAAATCGCCCGCCAGGAGCGCCATAAACAGGCTGCCGTTCAGCCTGGTGAGAAAGATCAGGACGCCATCAACGCTGCACTGGCGCGCGTGCGTGAGAAAAAAGCCACTGCAACGCAAACCCTGGTGATCCCGGCTGGCGAAAAACCGGATAACAGCGAAGCGATTGCGGCACGCGAAGCGCGCAAGGCCCAGGCTCGCGCCCGTCAGGCAGAGAAAGCAGAAACTGCCCAGCCGGAAACGGGTGTCGATCCGCGTAAAGCGGCGGTTGAAGCGGCAATTGCCCGTGCCAAAGCCCGTAAAGCTGGTCAGCAGGACGTGGTTGTTAAGAAAGACGCTGAGGATCCGCGTAAAGCTGCTGTCGAAGCGGCCATTGCACGCGCGAAAGCGCGCAAAGCAGCGCAGCAGGCGCAAACTGCGGAGCCCGAAGTGCCGGTTGATCCTCGCAAAGCCGCTGTCGAAGCCGCTATCGCTCGGGCCAAAGCGCGCAAAGCCGCCCAGCAGGAAGAGCAGCCGCAGGCCGCAAACGACGATCCACGCAAAGCCGCCGTCGCCGCCGCGATTGCGCGCGTTCAGGCGAAGAAAGCCGCACAACAAGCAGTTAACGAGGATTAAATGGTTTTCAGAATCGCAAGTTCCCCTTACACCCATAACCAGCGCCAGACATCGCGCATCATGATGCTGGTCTGCCTGGCGGCGTTGCCTGGCATCGCCGTTCAGTTCTGGTTTTTCGGCTGGGGAACCCTTTTCCAGTTGGTCCTTGGCTGCGCCAGTGCGTTAGCGGCGGAAGCGCTCGTGTTGAAGCTGCGAAAAATGGCGGTCTCCCGCATTCTCGCTGACAACTCCGCGTTACTGACCGGTCTGCTGCTGGCGATCAGTATTCCACCGTTTGCCCCATGGTGGATGGTGGTGCTGGGTACCGTGTTTGCGGTGATTATCGCCAAGCAGCTGTACGGCGGGCTCGGGCATAACCCGTTTAACCCGGCAATGATCGGCTATGTTGTTCTGCTGATCTCCTTCCCGGTGCAGATGACCAGCTGGTTGCCCCCCCATGAAATTGCCGCCACGGTTCCTGGCTTTATGGATGCCCTGCACGTTATCTTTACCGGCCATACGGCCCTCGGCGCGGATATGAACGCGCTGCGTATGGGCGTGGACGGTATCAGCCAGGCAACGCCTCTCGATACCTTTAAAACGTCCCTGCACGCCGGGCACAGCGTTGAGCAGATCATGAAATCCGCCATCTACAGCGGCGTGCTGGCAGGTGCTGGCTGGCAGTGGGTCAACCTGGCGTATCTGCTGGGCGGCCTGTTCCTGCTGCAACAAAAAGCGATCCGCTGGCATATTCCCGTCAGCTTCCTCGTGACGCTGGCGGTTTGCGCTACGCTGGGATGGGTCTTCTCTCCTGAGTCACTGGCCAGCCCGCAGATGCATCTGCTCTCCGGCGCGACCATGCTGGGTGCATTCTTTATTCTTACCGACCCGGTTACGGCGTCGACCACCAATCGTGGCCGTTTGATCTTCGGCGCGCTGGCGGGTCTGCTTGTGTGGCTGATTCGCAGTTTTGGCGGTTATCCGGATGGGGTAGCGTTCGCCGTCCTGCTCGCCAACATTACCGTTCCGCTCATCGACTACTACACGCGTCCGCGCGTGTACGGTCATCGCTAAGGGTTTCGCCATGTTAAAGACCATGCAAAAACACGGTGTCACGCTGGCTATTTTCGCTGCGGTACTGACCGGCCTGACGGCGCTGGTGAACGAGCTGACCAAATCGACGATTGATGAGCAGGCGGCAAAGCAGCAAAAAGCGCTGTTTGATCAGGTGATCCCGTCTGACTTCTACGATAACGACCTGCAGAAAAGCTGCTTTGTTGTAGAAGCGCCGCAGCTTGGGAAAGGCTCGCACCGCGTCTTTATCGCCCGCAAAGGGGATAGGCCTGTGGGTGCAGTCATGGAAACCACGGCCCCCGACGGTTATTCCGGAGCCATTCAACTGCTCGTCGGCAGCGATTTTTCCGGTACCGTACTGGGTACCCGTGTGACGGAGCATCACGAAACGCCGGGACTTGGCGATAAAATTGAAACGCGCTTAAGCGACTGGATTTTGCACTTTGCCGGTAAAGTGATCCACGGCGAAAATGACGCCGCGTTTGCGGTGAAGAAAGATGGCGGTGAGTTCGACCAGTTCACGGGTGCGACCATCACGCCGCGTGCCGTGGTTAACGCCGTAAAACGCGCCGGGCTGTATGCTGAAACGCTGCCTGCGCAGATTAACAATCTTCCGGCCTGTGAGGAGTAGCCATGAGCCAGGTTAAAGAGGTTATTGTTCAGGGACTGTGGAAGAACAACTCCGCGCTGGTGCAGCTTCTGGGGATGTGTCCACTGCTGGCCGTCACCTCGACTGCGACCAACGCACTCGGTCTGGGGCTGGCGACCACGCTGGTGCTGACCCTGACTAACCTGTCCATATCCGCACTGCGCCGCTGGACGCCTTCGGAGATCCGTATTCCGATTTACGTCATGATCATCGCGTCGGTGGTGAGTATCGTTCAGATGCTGATTAACGCTTACGCGTTTGGCCTGTATCAGTCGCTTGGGATCTTCATTCCGCTGATCGTGACCAACTGTATTGTGGTCGGGCGTGCCGAGGCATTTGCCGTGAAGAACAGCCCGGCGATGTCGGCGCTTGACGGTTTCGCCATCGGTATGGGGGCGACAGGCGCCATGTTTGTCCTCGGCTCGCTTCGTGAGATCCTCGGCAACGGTACGCTGTTTGACGGTGCAGATGCGCTGCTCGGCGGCTGGGCAAAAGCGTTGCGTATTGAAGTGTTCCACACCGATACGCCTTTCCTGCTGGCCATGCTGCCGCCGGGTGCTTTTATTGGCCTTGGCATGATGCTGGCGATAAAATACCTGATTGATGAAAAACGTAAGCGCCGCGCGGCTGAGCGTAGCGTTCTGGAAGGGACACCCGAGAAGGCTTCATGAATAAAGAAAAGCGCATTGCGATCCTGACCCGTCTGCGGGACGAGAACCCGCACCCGACGACGGAGCTGAATTTTACCTCCCCGTTTGAGCTGCTGATCGCCGTGTTGCTCTCTGCGCAGGCTACCGATGTCAGCGTCAATAAAGCCACCGCCCTGCTCTATCCGGTGGCCAACACGCCGAAGGCGATGCTTGAGTTAGGCGTCGAAGGCGTGAAGTCGTATATCAAAACCATCGGCCTGTTTAACAGCAAGGCCGAGAACGTGATCAAAACCTGCCGGATTTTGCTGGAACAGCACGGAGGCGAAGTGCCGGAGGATCGCGCCGCGCTGGAGGCACTTCCCGGCGTCGGACGCAAAACGGCGAACGTGGTGCTGAATACGGCGTTCGGCTGGCCGACTATCGCCGTCGATACGCACATTTTCCGCGTCTCTAACCGCACCAACTTTGCACCTGGCAAAAACGTTGAACAGGTAGAGGAGAAGTTATTAAAAGTCGTTCCGGCGGAATTTAAGGTCGACTGTCATCACTGGCTGATTTTGCATGGCCGCTATACCTGCATCGCACGCAAGCCTCGCTGCGGCTCCTGCATCATCGAAGATCTCTGCGAATATAAAGAAAAAGTCTATCCCTGATCGCTTTAGTGTATTTACTTCTGAATCAAAACCCTACAAAAGGAAGGCCATCTGCATACCTTCCTTTTGACCGTAATTTGTCCGTTTTTTCGCTATCCCACCTTATGGATTGTTCGGCTATTTAACACTCAAACAGGTTAATAGTTTTTTCATCACCAAAAATTTCTATACATCTGTGATCAAGATCACTCTGATAACGTCATGTTGGATTTTTGTTGTCAAACCCCTCGCAAAACCTTTACCCGATAAGAATTAACCGTTCATTTACCGCATATAAGACCAGTCATTTTTCAGATTATGGGCTATATCACTACCCAGAAGGTCAAATAGCAGAACATATCGCCATAGCGGGCTGGAAAAGGGTTTGGGGTAGTGAAAAAAACTAACAAAACGCAACGGATGAAATTTAACGCTGAATAACATTTATGTGACCCGTGGATTATACCACCTCAGTTAAATGTAACAGAGTATTTCAAACATATTGCCAGATGGGTCAGGATAGTGAACATTACCCGCCGTTTCCCCTCCCAATATAACTATAAAGCGGATGGACTACGGTCATCACGCTATGAACACCCCCGTTAATATGGGATGTAAAAAAAGAGGTATATGTGTCTACTGCAAACAATAAACCAACAAATGAAAGCGTGAGTCTCAACGCTTTTAAACAGCCGAAAGCGTTCTATCTCATCTTCTCTATCGAGTTATGGGAGCGTTTTGGTTATTACGGCCTGCAAGGGATCATGGCGGTTTACCTGGTTAAACAACTGGGTATGTCCGAAGCGGATTCCATCACGCTGTTCTCCTCCTTCAGTGCTCTGGTGTACGGTCTGGTTGCTATCGGCGGCTGGCTGGGTGACAAAGTCCTCGGCACCAAACGCGTCATTATGCTGGGCGCCATTGTCCTGGCGATTGGCTATGGTCTGGTTGCATGGTCTGGACACGATGCGGCTGTGGTCTATATGGGTATGGCAACGATTGCCGTTGGTAACGGCCTGTTCAAAGCGAACCCGTCCTCCCTGCTCTCTACCTGCTACAACAAAGATGACCCACGTTTGGACGGTGCATTTACCATGTACTACATGTCCATCAACATCGGCTCATTCTTCTCCATGCTGGCAACACCATGGCTGGCAGCGAAATTCGGCTGGAGCGTGGCCTTTGCGCTGAGCTTCGTGGGTATGCTGATCACCGTTGTGAACTTCCTGTTCTGCCGCAGCTGGGTTAAAGACTACGGTTCTAAGCCAGACTTCGAACCGGTTCACATGGGTAAACTGCTGGCCACCATCGCGGGCGTTGTCGTTCTCGCCGCGATCGCCACCTGGCTGCTGCACAACCAGGGCGTTGCACGTGCGGTTCTGGGCGTGGTTGCGCTGGGTATCGTCTGCATCTTTGCGAAAGAAGCCTTCGCCATGCAGGGCGCTGCACGTCGTAAGATGATTGTCGCGTTCATCCTGATGCTTGAAGCGATTATCTTCTTCGTGCTGTACAGCCAGATGCCAACTTCCCTGAACTTCTTCGCTATCCGTAACGTTGAACATTCAATCCTCGGTATCGCGTTCGAACCTGAGCAGTTCCAGGCTCTGAACCCGTTCTGGATCATGATTGGTTCCCCGATTCTGGCCGCTATCTATAACAAGATGGGTGACCGTCTGCCAATGCCGCACAAGTTCGCCGTGGGCATGGTGCTGTGTTCTTGCGCCTTCCTGGTGCTGCCGCTGGGAACGAAATTTGCGTCCGACGCGGGTATCGTCTCCGTTAACTGGCTGATCCTGAGCTACGCCCTGCAGTCTATCGGTGAGCTGATGATCTCCGGTCTGGGCCTGGCGATGGTTGCACAGCTGGTGCCACAGCGTCTGATGGGCTTCATCATGGGTAGCTGGTTCCTGACCACTGCGGGTGCGGCAATCATTGCAGGTAAGATTGCTAATCTGATGGCGGTTCCGGAAAACGTAACTGACCCACTGCTTTCCCTGAACGTGTACGGCACAGTGTTCATGCAGATTGGTATTGCCACGGCGGTTATCGCTGTGCTGATGCTGCTGACCGCGCCTAAGCTGAACCGCATGACTCAGGACGACGACAAAACGTCTAAAGCGACCGAAACCGCTACCGCGTAATGTCATCGGGAAACGACTGAATGGAAAGAAGCCGCTAAAGCATTAGCGGCTTTTTTTTTATCCGAACGCGCACTAACATAGCTGAAACCTCAGCAAAAAGGAGTTACCGATGAAACTGTTCTACAAACCGGGCGCCTGCTCTCTTGCTTCCCATATCACTCTTCGCGAGAGCGGCAAAGATTTCACGCTGGACGGCGTTGACCTGATGAAAAAGCGCCTCGAAAACGGCGATGATTTTTTTGCGATTAACCCGAAAGGACAAGTTCCGGCTTTGCTGCTGGATGACGGTACGCTGCTGACCGAAGGCGTGGCGATTATGCAGTATCTGGCCGACAACGTGCCGGATCGTCAGCTGCTGGCACCCACAGGCAGTATCTCTCGCTATAAAACCCTTGAGTGGCTTAATTACATCGCGACCGAGCTGCACAAAGGCTTTACGCCGTTGTTCCGCCCGGATACCCCGGAAGAGTACAAACCGACCGTACGTGCGTTACTTGAGAAAAAGATGCAGTACATTAATGAATCACTGAAAGACGATCAGTGGATCTGCGGCGCGCGTTTCACCATTGCTGATGCGTATCTGTTTACCGTTCTGCGCTGGGCGCGCGCGGTTAAGCTGAACCTGGAAGGGTTAGATCATATTGCGTCGTATATGGAACGCGTAGCGGCACGCCCTGCCGTAGCGGCGGCGCTGAAGGCGGAAGGGTTGAATTAATCCGAGCGCTCTGTATTGCCGGGTGGCGCTGCGCTTACCCGGCCTACATATCCCTGCTTTTACAATTGGGTTGCGCTGAAATAATGCTCGGGCTTCGCGATACGATCCTGCGCTGCCACCACCTGCAGCTCATATTCCTGCATGTTTTTCGTCGCCATCATAATTTCATAAACTGCTGCGGTCACATGCTCCAGCGCATCCCGCAGAGCCGTCCCCTGGAGCAACTTCACCAGCAGCAGGCCGCTGGTCACATCGCCCACCCCAACCGGCTGACGCGTACCAAAATCCACCAGCGGACGGCTGATGTGCCATGCCTCGTCTTTCGTCACCAGCAGCATCTCAAAACGGTCCTGGCTTAACCCTGCGCGCGCAAGGTGCTTCACCAGGACAATCTCAGGCCCCTGAGCAATTAGCTCGCGAGAGGCGCTTACAGCCTCTTCTACGCTGTTGACCGGATGCTCGCAGAGGATTTCAAGCTCGATCAGATTTGGCGCAATAATATCGCTAGCCGGCAGCGCGTGGCGGACGTGGAACTCCGCCACGCCGGGCGCGACAATACAGCCCTTTTCAGGGTGTCCCATGACCGGATCGCAAAAATATTTTGCCGCCGGATTCGCCGCTTTCACCTGACGAACGATCCCCAGGATATGTTCCCCCTGTTCTGCTGAACCGAGATAGCCGCTCAGCACCGCGTCACAGCGCTTAAGCTGGTCGATTTCGGCAATACCCTGCACAACCTCCGTCAAGTGCGATGGCGGCATCACGCAGCCGGTCCATTTGCCGTATTGCGTGTGGTTTGAAAACTGTACGGTATTGAGGGGCCAGACGTTGGCACCGAGGCGGCGCATCGGGAATTCCGCTGCGCTGTTGCCAGCATGCCCAAAAACAACGTGGGACTGGATGGCGAGGATGTTCTTCATTTTTTCTTACCAAACCCTGTAAAAACAAAAGGGGCGTGGTTTCCCACGCCCCTGTGTACTTTTAATTACTTCCAGCAGACCAGACAGTAATTTTTCTTACCGCGACGCAGCAGCGTGTAACGTCCGTACAGACGATCGCCGTCAACGAAGGCGTATTCCGGGTCAGCCTGCTTCTCACCGTTGATGGTGATGGCGTTAGACGCGATGGTTTTACGCGCCTGACCGCGAGACGGCTGCAGCTCAGAATCCACCAGTGCCTGCATCAGGTCAGCGCCTTTCTCCATCTCAACCATTGGCACGCCGTCCTGCGCCAGCTGTTCGAAGTCCGCTTCGCTCAGATCGCTCAGGGTACCGTTGAACAGGCTTGCGGTAATGCGTTTTGCCGCGGCCAGACCTTCTTCACCGTGAACCAGTTTGGTCACTTCGTCCGCCAGCACGTACTGCGCGCGTGGCGCTTTACCGCTATTTTTGTCTTCTTCTTCCAGCGCATTGATTTCTTCAATGTCCATAAAGGTGAAGAACTTCAGGAAGCGATAAACATCGGCATCCGCCGTGTTGATCCAGAACTGGTAGAATTTGTACGGGCTGGTTTTCTTCGGATCGAGCCACACCGCGCCGCCTTCAGTTTTACCGAATTTGGTGCCGTCGGCTTTGGTGATCAGCGGAACGGTCAGGCCGAAGACCTGATTCTGATGCAGACGGCGGGTCAGATCGATACCGGAAGTGATGTTACCCCACTGGTCAGATCCCCCAATCTGCAGGGAAACGCCGTGCAGTTTGTTCAGGCAGGCAAAGTCATAGCCCTGCAGCAGGTTGTAGGAGAACTCGGTGAAGGAGATGCCCTGGTCGTCACGGTTCAGACGCTGCTTCACGGCTTCTTTGTTAATCATCTGGTTAACAGAGAAGTGTTTGCCGATATCACGCAGGAAGGTCAGCACGTTCATGCCACCAAACCAGTCGTAGTTGTTAGCAGCAATTGCGGAGTTGTCGCCACAGTTGAAGTCGAGGAACGGTGCCACCTGTTTGCGGATTTTATCCACCCACTCCTGCACGGTGTCTTCGGTGTTCAGTTTACGCTCAGCGGCTTTGAAGCTTGGGTCACCAATCAGACCGGTTGCGCCGCCCACCAGGGCAACAGGCTTATGCCCCGCCATCTGGAAGCGTTTCAGGCATAACAATGGAACAAGATGCCCCAAATGCAAGCTGTCAGCGGTGGGATCGAAGCCGCAATAGAGCGCGATCGGGCCTTGCGCCAGTCGCTCTGCTAACGCTTCCTCGTCCGTCACCTGGGCCACGAGGCCCCGCTCTTGCAATTGTTTAATCAAGTTACTGCTTGCCATCAAATTCTCCATGTATAAACGACTGCACCTTTGCCGGTACACGACTTTTCGCCTGATGCGAAAGGACCATAGAATAAAGCGCAAGCGCGGTGCGCGCTAGCGCTTAAATCAACAAATTTCGGGGATTACGGTGCCAGTCTGTCGATTTTCCAGCCGCCGTTGTCGCGCTGGTATAAAAAGCGGTCGTGCAGGCGGTGTTCGCCCCCCTGCCAGAATTCCATCTGCTCAATGGGGATGCGGAAACCGCCCCAGAAGCTTGGCAGGGGCACTTCACCCTGCTGGAACTTCTGTTTGAGTTCGAGGAATTTGCTTTCCAGCACGCCGCGGGCAGAAATACGGCTGGACTGTTTTGAAACCCAGGCGCCAATCTGGCTGTCGCGCGGGCGGCTGTGGAAATACTTCACCACTTCCAGCGTCGAAAGACGTTCCGCTTTGCCTGTCACCATCACCTGACGCTCCAGCATGTGCCACGGAAACAGCAGGCTGATGCGAGGATTGTTTTCCAGATGGTGCGCTTTGCGGCTGCCCAGGTTGGTATAAAACACCAGCCCTTTCTCGTCATAATGCTTGAGCAATACGATGCGCTGATACGGTTGACCATTTTCATCAACCGTCGCGACAACCATGGCGGTGGGGTCGGCGAGTTTCGCTTCACAGGCCTGTTTCAGCCAGCGTTCGAAAAGCACAAGGGGTTCAGCGGGAAGATCCTGGCGACGCAAGCCGCCTTTGGTGTATTCACGGCGCAGATGCGCAATTTGCTGCAGTTCGTCGTTATCTGACATGGCGTTAGCTGACATTGAGATTGGGTGGCGCTATTGTGCGCCGCCCCTGTGAAAATCTCAACGCTTCGGATTTTCGAGCTGGCAATTGTTCAGCACAATGCGGTCACGTTTGTAGACCGTTGCGCTGTCACCTTTCGACCAGAACACGTAAATCCCGTCGGTATAACGCGCCCCGGAAGCCGACATCCCCTGTTTCAGGGTCAGCAGTTTGTTGTCGTAGACAAAACTGGCTTCCTGACGCGGATTATTCAGCTTAACAGTCAGCGGCTTTTCATCGCAGCGATACTCCAGCGTATCGGTCTGCATGCGCTCAAGGAGCTGGTTATAGACGCTGCATCCTGACAGCAATAAAGGCGCGGCAATAAGAAGAAGTTTTTTCATGGGCGTATTCCGAAGACTTTCCTGGTCCTGGAGGGCATCGCTGCCCTCCTGTTTCATTCCATTCTAACGACGACACGCCATGATGAATTTCAGTTAACTCTGATTATGACGCGGATTTGCCGGGAAAATCGCCCCGAGGACGCTTGCCTCCCGCGCGCCGGTGACAGAAGGTAAATTACCGGGCAAACCGGCAACGGTACGCCAGGCAAGCCAGGCGAAGGCCAGCGCTTCCATATCATCACCGCTGATCCCGGCTTCATCCGTTGTGGTGACTTCAGTACCCGGCAGTAGCCCCGCCAGACGCGCCATCACCAGCGGATTGCGGCTCCCTCCGCCACACACCAGCAGGCGTTCGCACCCTCCGCTGAGGAGAACCTGTTCGGATATCGACACTGCGGTCAATTCGGTGAGCGTGGCCTGAACATCATGTGGTGCCAGCGCAGGGAACTGCGCCAGCTGGCGTTCAAGCCAGCCGTAGTTGAAATACTCGCGCCCCGTACTCTTCGGCGCGGGCAGCGCAAACCAGGGATCGCTTAGCATGGACTGCAGCAGCGGAAGAATGACTTTGCCTTCGCTGGCCCACTCAGCGTCTTTATCATAGGGCTTCCCGCACTGACGCCAGATCCAGGCATCCATTAACATATTGCCCGGCCCCGTATCGTACCCGCGCACGGGCTGGCCGGGGATCAGCATCGACAGGTTTGCAATCCCGCCGATATTAAGCACCATACGGCGCTCAACCGGATGTGCCAGCAACGCGTGATGGAACGCGGGCACCAGCGGCGCACCTTGCCCGCCCAGCGCAATATCGCGGCGACGAAAATCCCCCACCACGGTGACACCTGTTTTTGCCACAATCTGATTATTATCACCGATTTGCAACGTGTGCGGCGCGTCGCCGGTGGGTTCATGCCAGACGGTCTGACCGTGACAACCAATGGCGACCACATCCTGCGGTTGCAGATTCTCTTTGCGCATCAGGGCTAAAACAGCCTCTGCAAACAGCGCCCCCAGCCGCACATCGAGCTGTCCCAGCTGCGAAAGCGTCAGTTGTTGGCCCTGGCAAATGCTCAAAATGTCTTCTTTGAGCGAAACGGGGATAGGCCAGGTCAGACTCGCCTGCTGCGCCACCATGTTTTCATCAATGGCGGCCAGAACGACATCGACACCGTCAAGACTGGTCCCAGACATCACACCGATATAGCGACCCGATTTCATGCGCTTTCCTTACGTTGAGTGGGCTAAGGATATCCACTCCACCATAAACAGCGGTGCTTTGCTATGCGGAGATAATATTTTTTAACAATGTCAGACAGGCGGCACGCGGGAAGTCCGTTTATCTTCCGTTAAGCCAAATTCAAGTACAATTTTCTGATAGTTAGTGCAAAGATATGAAGTATGGCCCGTAATGCCATATAATTTAGCCATAATGGATGCCCGAACCGGGCGTTTTGGGTGAACAGGAGATTCAAATGATTTTACGTGTACTGGGCGTTTCGCTGATTGGTTTAACACTCGCTGGTTGTGTGAATGACAGTTCACTTTCTGGCGACGTCTATAGCGCTTCTGAGGCTAAACAAGTTCAGAACGTGACTTACGGTACCATTGTTAATGCGCGTCCTGTTCAAATTCAGGGCGGCGATGAAAACAACGTAGTGGGTGCTATTGGCGGTGCGGTTCTGGGCGGCTTCCTCGGTAACACCGTAGGCGGTGGTACGGGCCGTTCGCTAGCGACAGCAGCTGGTGCCGTTGCCGGTGGTGTCGCAGGCCAGGGCGTTCAGGGTGCGATGAACAAAACCCAGGGCGTGGAGCTGGAAATCCGCAAAGATGACGGTAGCACCATTATGGTCGTTCAGAAACAAGGCAGCACCCGTTTCTCCGCTGGCCAGCGTGTTGTTCTGGCGAGCAATGGCCGTCAGGTGACGGTTTCCCCGCGTTAATCTGATAACGGATGTGGCTCTCGGGCCACATCCATTTACAAAATACATCATTTGAATGAATATATTTACAATATATATTTATTGCACTTATTATTAATGTTATCCGATATTGTTTCTGCGCAAAGTATTTATTGAATTAATAGATTAGACTCATCGCACTTAGCTCTTTTAATTCATTATAACTTTGTTAAAAATTATATGCTTGCGATGAGTCGTTTTGTAAAAGGTCGTTATATCTCGTTCTGTCTCGGTTGCATTGTTGTCATCGGGATATTACAAACGTTATTTATCAAACTGGTGGAATGGATCCCCTCCTTTTCACCGTTTCTGTTCCCGACGCTCACCATTTTCCTGCTGGTATTTCACCTCTTTATTGCCTGTTTTATGGCAATGAAATACTGGTGTGACAGGAAACGGTTGTATCTGGTAGCGATCGCCTTCGCCTTTGCCGGTTCGGCATTGTTGATGATTGGCACGCTGTCGAGTTTCCCGGCCTGGCTGGATCTCTATCAATTTAATGTCGTCAACTATAACGATGCGATGATTTACTACATGTTCCGCCATCTGTTGATGGCGATACTGATCATCGTCTCGGCATTACTCTACACCACGCGGAATCAGCCACTGTCACGGCTGACGCATGTTTCAATTATTAGCGGGTTATTTGTCTTTACCTTTTGTACCGTGTTTCTGGCCTGGGTCTATTCAAGTCATTCAGATTTGTTATCAATTGACCTGGTGGATAATGAAACCCGCCAGTTTATGGTTCTCTGGAGCCAGTGCATTAATATTTCATTAATTGTGCTGTGGATAGTGACATTAGCAACGCTGATGTTTATTACGCGCGTACGCAACCTTTTCTGGGTCGGGGGGAATTTCCTCTGCGTCTGTTATGTGGTCACGCTGTCAATGCTGTTAGTGGGTGGGCATGCCGAAGATATCTCCTGGTATCGCGCCCGTTTATTTGAAACTGTCGCGACGCTGCTTATTATTTTTGTCCTGCTTTACGACGTTTTCAATTTGTATCGTGAATCACATTTAAAGTATCAGCAGTCTTATCAGAACTCGATTCGCGATCCGCTGACGCGTCTTTATAACCGCAGTTATTTTTATGATTCATTAAATCAGGCGCTGGCTATCGCCAAAGCCAGCCGTCCGGTTTCGGTGATTGTCAGCGATCTCGATCGCTTCAAACGCATTAACGACAACTACGGGCACTTGCAGGGCGACAAGGTGCTGCAGTTTGTCTCTAACCTGCTGATGGATTCCGTGCGACCGCAAGATATCGCGGCACGTATCGGCGGCGAGGAGTTTGTCCTGATGCTGGAAAATACCTCTTCAGAAGAGGCACGCCAGGTCGCTGAACGCATCCGTATAAAGTTAAGCAGCTTTGATAAAGCCAGCAGTGAGGGGCAACTGCCAGAGCCGATTACGATCAGTATGGGCGTCTTCACGGCAACATCGTCGGACATAACCGCCGAGAAGTGTGTAGAAAGTGCGGATAAGGCGATGTACGAGGCCAAAGAGACTGGCCGAAACCGCGTGGTGATTTTCCAGTAAAAAGAGAAAGGCCTTGCTCATGCAAGGCCTTTTTTACTTCTCAGTCGCGTGACTGCAACTCATGAATGTTTTGCTCAAGACGCCCAATGAGGCTGATGAGCATTTCCAGTTCTTCAGGTGATACTCCGGAGAGGATTTCACCTCGCGTTTTACTGATAACGGCTTCCATCTCAGTAATGATAGGCGCCGCTTTTTCCGTCAGTTTAATCCGCTTCGCGCGACGATCGCTGGCACAGGTTTGCCGGGAGATGAGTCCTTTCTCTTCCAGCTGATCGAGCGTACGCACCAGTGACGGTTGCTCAATACCGATCGCTTTTGCCAGTTGAATTTGCGACTGCTCGGGCGGTAGCTGATGAATGTTATGCAGCGTGACCCAATGCGTCTGTGTCAATTCCAGAGGTTTCAGGCGATGGTCAATCAGAGCACGCCAGACGCGTACCAACCTTGCCAGATCAGAACCTAATGGCGATTCCAATTTCATCTCCTTATAATTAGCTTGCTAAGTTATTATACTGATTTTAGAATAGTGTGCAGTATTTATATTGCCAAAACAAATGCATTACTGCATTCAACATTAATAAAAGTATGATTTACACTGAATACACATGTTACTTCATTGTAAGACAGGCCATCGTGGCACTCAGTTCACTGCAAAGGACCACTGCTCGTGACGTTCTCGTTAAACTCCACGGGGTTACCCCTCCAGGACCTGATCTTTGGTGCATCAGTCTATTTTCCTCCCCTGTTTAAAGCCGTACTGGTGGGCTTTGCTATCTGGCTTGTCGCACACCGACTCCTGCGAGACTGGATGTATTCCGGCGAGATCTGGCACCCCATGCTGATGGATCTCTCCCTGTTTGCCCTCTCCGTATGCCTGGGCCTTGCTGTGTTGACCGTGTGGTGAATATGTCTCTGAAAACGCTGAAATACTTTTCCACTCTTCTTGTTCTGGCGCTGGCGCTGATTGCCGGTTGGTGGATGTGGAACTATTACATGCAGTCCCCCTGGACACGCGACGGTAAAATTCGGGCTGAGCAGGTCAGCATCACACCGCAGGTGTCTGGAAGCATCACGACGCTTCTTGTTAAGGATAACCAGTTCGTCAAAAAGGGAGACGTTTTATTCCGTATTGATGATACGCCCTTTCATATCGCCATCCTCAACGCCCAGGCACAGCTAGCGAAAGCGCAGTCCGATCTCGCGAAAGCCAATAACGAAGCGACCCGCCGTCGGCATTTGTCGCAAAACTATATCTCTGCCGAAGATTTAGACACTGCCAACATAAACGTTAAGGCTATGCAAGCCAGCGTTAACGTGGCGGAAGCGACGCTCAAGCAGGCGCAGTGGGCGTTAACGCAAACGGTGGTGGAAGCACCGGTCGATGGCTGGGTGACAAACCTCTCTGCCCGCGTGGGGAACTATGCCACTACCGGTCAACCCGTTTTTGCCTTAGTCGACAGCCACTCTTTTTATGTCGTGGGCTATTTTGAAGAGACCAAGCTTCGGCATATTCAGGAAGGGGCACCTGCAACCATCACCCTCTACAGCGGTTCGAACAGGTTACAGGGTCACGTTTCCAGCATTGGGCGCGCCATTTACGATCAAAGCGTTGAGACGGATTCCGGCCTGGTACCCGATATTAAACCTAACGTTCCGTGGGTTCGTCTGGCACAGCGCGTTCCGGTTCGCGTAGAGTTTGATAACCTGCCCCAGAATCTCACGCTGGTTTCAGGCACGACCTGTACTGTTTCTATCGGAACGCGCAGATGAACCTGCGGGTGCTCTCCTGGCAAAACCTTCCGTGGGTAAAAGCATCGCGCCCTCAGTGGCGTTACGCGCTGCGAAACGGCATTGCCATGTGCCTTGCGCTGACCGTCGCCTATTACCTGAATCTGGATGAACCCTATTGGGCGATGACCTCTGCGGCGGTGGTAAGCTTCCCGACCGTCGGTGGGGTCATCAGCAAAAGTCTGGGGCGCGTGGCCGGAAGCCTGCTGGGAGCCACCGCAGCGTTAATCATTGCGGGGCATACGCTAAACGATCCGTGGCTCTTTTTACTGAGCATGGCGGCCTGGCTGGGGTTTTGTACCTGGGCCTGCGCCCATTTTACCAATAACGTTGCCTACGCATTCCAGCTGGCGGGTTATACCGCCGCCATTATTGCCTTTCCCGTAGTGAATGTACTCGACACCACCGAGCTATGGGACATTGCCCAGGCACGCGTCTGTGAAGTGATTGTCGGCATTCTTAGCGGTGGGTTTATGATGATGATCCTGCCCAGTACCTCCGACGGTACAGCGCTTATCACCGCCCTGAAGACCATGCATGCCCGCTTACTGGAGCATGCAAGCCTTCTCTGGCAACCAGATACCAACGATGAAATCCGTCTGGCCCACGAAAAGGTCATCGGGCAGATCCTGACCATGAATCTTCTGCGCATTCAGGCCTTCTGGAGCCACTATCGCTTTCGTCGTCAGAACAAACTCCTTAACTATTTGCTGCATCAGCAGTTGCGGATGACCAGCGCTATCTCCAGCCTGCGTCGAATGCTGCTCAACTGGCCCACGCCGCCTGCCAACACGCGCGCCGTCATTGATGCCTTGCTGACTGCCCTCGCCCGCCCGGATACGGACATCTACACCGTGGCAAGGATCATCGCCCCGCTCGTTCCCGTCGATGAGTACGATTACCGTCACCGCGCGTTCTGGCAGCGCCTGAACTATTTTTGTCGGCTGTATCTGCGAAGCAGTCGCTGGATCAACGCGGTCGAAAATTCCAGTCCAATAACGGAATTCACCGTCCCCAGCAGCCCGGCGCTGGCGCGCCACACCGACTATATGGAAGCGCTGTGGAGCGGTTTTCGCACCTTTTGCGCCCTTACCCTCGTTGGCGCGTGGAGCATCACCACGCAGTGGGAATCCGGCTCTGCGGCCTTGACGCTTGCCGCCATCAGCTGCGTGCTCTATTCCGTTGCCGCGTCACCGTTTAACTCGCTTACGCTGCTTTTGCGCACGCTGCTGTTGCTGTCGCTGTTCAGTTTTGTGGTGAAGTTCGGATTGATGGTTCAGATAAGCGACCTGTGGCAGTTCCTGCTGTTCCTGTTCCCGCTGTTAACCACCATGCAGCTGCTGAAGCTGCAAATGCCCAGGCTGGCCGGTCTTTGGGGGCAGCTGATTGTCTTTATGGGGTCGTTTATCTCAGTGACGAATCCACCGGTGTATGATTACACCGACTTTCTCAATGACAATCTGGCGAAAATCCTCGGTGTGGGTCTGGCGTGGCTGGCGTTCGCCGTACTGCGGCCGGGTTCTGATGCGCGTAAAAGCCGCAGACATATCCGTGAGCTAAGACGGGGATTTGTCGACCAGCTTAGCCGTAAACCGCATCTGCGTGAAAGTGAGTATGAATCGCTGGTTTATCACCATGTCAGCCAGCTCAATAATAGCCAGGACTCTCTTTCCCGCCGCTGGCTGTTACGCTGGGGCGTGGTACTGCTGAACTGTTCACACGTCGTCTGGCAGCTTCGTGCGTGGGAAACGCGTTCCGACCCGCTGTCGCAGGTGCGTGATGTCTGCCTCTCCCTGCTACGTGATGTGATGAGCGAGCGCGGCGTCCAGCAGCGGCCGCTGGAAACCACGCTGGCTGAACTGCAGCGGATCTGCGATACCCTTGCGCGGCATCACCTGCCCGCGGCTCGTGATTTGGCCTCGATAATCTGGCGCCTGCACTGCTCGCTGTCGCAGCTGGAACAGGCACCGCCACCGGGAACGATTGGGGATCAGATCACGCCACAGGCATAGCGTGCTCCGCCACCCCCGAGGGGTTTAGGCTGATCGGACATGTTATCGCCGCCGACATGGATCATCAGCGCTTTCCCTTTCACCTCGTCCAGCTTTTTCAGACGAGGCGCCACCACCGGATCCGTCGCTTTACCGTCATTGTTCACCACCAGCACAGGCAAATCGCCCAAATGCCCCATTCCCTCCGGGCCTTCATGCTTGCCGGAATGCTGCGGATCGAGGTGACCCCCTGCAGCTTCCGCCGCCGACGGTTTGCCTTCTTTTAAAGCGGGCTGACAGCTGCCTTTAGCATGGACATGGAAACCATGTTCACCGGGAGGAAGTGCTTTGAGGTTGGGGGCGAACTCCAGTCCTTTATCGGTCTCCGTGATCTTCACCGTACCGATGGACTGACCTACCCCCTGTGAGGTGACGAGATTCATTTCTACTTCGTCGCTGGCTGCCTGCGCCCCTGCGCAAACAACCAGCGTGACCAATGCCAGAGCAAAACGCTTCATATGACCTCCGCTGGTTATTTTTTGCCCCTTAAGTGTATACCAGAGGCAAAGATTTCACCGGAAAGCCACCTTATGGCGGTTTATGGTACGTCGTAACCCAGCGCGGCCTTGCGGATGCGGAACCACTGCTGACGGCTCATCTGCAGCTCTTCGGCCGCCAACGCGGACCGCACACGCTCAATTTTACCCGAACCGATAATCGGCAGTGGTTTAGACGGCAGACGCAGGATCCACGCATAGACCACCTGCTCAATGCTTTCGGCATTCAGTTCGCGGGCAACGGTTTCCAGCTCGTCACGCAGGGGCTGGAATTCATCGTCATTGAACAAACGACCGCCGCCCAGGCATGACCACGCCATAGGACGGATGCGCAGCTGCTGCAGCTGATCGAGCGTACCATCCAGCAGCAGCGGCTGGTGTACTGGAGAAATCTCGACCTGATTAGTGGCCAGGGTAAACGGCAGACGCGATTGCAGGAGCGCAAACTGCGCCGGGGTGAAGTTAGACACCCCAAAGTGTCGGACTTTGCCACTCTGGTGCAGATTCAGAAACGCTTCCGCCACCTCATCGGCATCCATCAACGGGTCCGGACGATGGATCAGCAGCAGATCGATATGATCGGTTGCCAGATTCACCAGAGATTGCTCGGCACTCTTAATAATGTGTGCGCTGTCGGTAATGTAGTGGCCGAGCGCGTTTTCAGGTTTCGCGGTGGTGGCGATCCCGCACTTGGTGACGATCTCCATCCGCTGACGCAGGGCTGGCACCAGCTTTAGCGCCTCACCGAAGGCAGATTCACACTGATAGCCGCCATAGATGTCGGCATGATCGACGGTGGTGATGCCTAAATCGAGATGCTCTTCAATGAAGCTTGCCAGCTGAAGCGGGGACATATTCCAGTCCATCAAACGCCAGTAGCCCATGACAAAACGGGAGAATTCCGGGCCCTGCGGGGCAAGGGTAATACGCTGAACCATAACATTTTCCTCAAGAACGTGATGTCATGAGTATACGCAATTACCGTGTTAAAACAGTGAAGGTTGCTGGGGTTCTTCGGTTTCCCCCGCTTTGTTTGCGCGAATTTTGCGCAGCAGACGCTGTCGGCAGAGGCGAAGCACGTCCTGCTTTTGTGTATCGCTAAAGTTTTGCCAGTTAAACCGCTCGTCACGGGTACGCATACACCCACGGCAATAGCCGCGTTCATCAACCTGACAAATCCCCCGGCACGGGCTCTGGATGGGGAAAAATTCCAGTTGCTCTGCCACACTCACCTCCACAAATCGACCATCACTTACAGTGAAGACGTTATGCGCCTACTGTGCAAGAGATTTACCACCGTTTTGTGGCATTAAGGTTTCACTAATCTTCCCTCTCTATACTCGCCGCATCACTATAAAGAATGGTTTGCTTATGATGTGGTTTGCAAAAAAGTTACACTGTAACGATATTAAATTCACTCTGGGTTGTGCGCTTTTCTTCACTGCGCTAAATGCACTTTTTATTCAGCGCAGCTGGGCCATTATCGCCCCTGCACATCTGCACGATATCCTCTTCGCCGCTTCCGTACCGTTGGTGCTGTTTTGCGGCTGGGTGATTGTCTTTAGCCTGCTTAATATTCCCTTTATTCGTAAGCCGCTGCTGATTGTCCTGACCATGGGATGTGCTGCCGCGACCTACTTTATGTACACCTACGGCGCGGTTATCGATCAGAACATGATTGTGAACGTGTTTGAAACCAATTCCCAGGAAGCCACGGCACTGCTCACGCCGCAGATGATCCTGTGGATTGCCGTTGCCGGTATTGTCCCTTCCGTCATACTCGCACTGACGCGGATCCGTACCGGGAAATGGTGGTATGCGCTCCTGATGCGCTTTGCAGCAATGCTGGGGGCACTTCTGGTCATTATTCTGGTGGCTGCTGTCTTTTATAAAGATTACGCCTCGCTGTTTCGGAATAATAAAAGCATTGTCAAAATGGTCACGCCAGCGAACTACGTCAGCGCCGTCGTGAAATACAGCAAAATGCGCTGGTTTGCGGGCGACCAAACGCTGGTACGCATCGGTGAAGATGCCCATAAAGGCCCACTGATTGCCGGGCAGCAGAAAAAAACCGTGCTGGTGCTGGTCGTCGGTGAAGCCTCACGCGCGGCAAACTACTCGCTCAACGGTTACGGGCGCGAAACTAACCCGGAACTGAAAAAGCAAGACGTCATTAACTTCCCGCAGGCCTCGTCCTGTGGTACCGAAACCGCCGTTTCTGTCCCTTGTATGTTTTCCGGCATGACCCGGAAAAAATACGATGCCGACCTCGCGCGTCACCAGGAAGGTCTGCTCGATGTGCTTAACCATGCAGGCATCAATCTGCTGTGGCGCGATAACGATGGCGGCTGTAAAGGTGCCTGCGATCGTGTGCCGCACACAGATATGACGCAGTGGAAACTGGATCAATTCTGCAAAGACAAAACCTGCATTGATGATGTGGATCTCTATCGTCTGGATAATGTGCTGGACGGTCTGAAGCAAGACACGGTACTGGTTATCCATCTGATGGGCAGTCACGGTCCGGCGTATAGCAAACGCTATCCGGACAGTTTCCGAAAATTTACGCCAACCTGTGATACCAACGAAATTCAGGACTGCGATCATCAGGCGCTGATGAACACCTATGACAACACCATCCTCTATACCGACAGTGTGGTCAGTAAAACGATTGACGCCTTAAAAGCCCGTCAGGCCAACATGAACACGGCGCTGATTTATCTTTCCGATCACGGTGAATCACTGGGTGAAAGCGGGATTTATCTGCACGGTACGCCGTACATGCTGGCGCCCGAGCAGCAAACGCATATTCCCTTTATGTTCTGGCTCTCACCTGACTACGCGAAAAATTATGGCGTCAACGAGCAGTGTTTGCGTGACCATGCAGCAAAAGATGCGGTATCGCAGGACAATTTGTTCGCCACCGTACTGGGTATGATGGACGTGAAATCAACGGTTTATCAGCAACAGATGGATATTTTGTCGCCATGTCGTCACTCAGCAAGCTTGCATTAGACCGAACGGTCTATTAGAGTGCATCCATGAGCAGACACACTGAACACGATACACGCGAACATTTACTGGCAACCGGCGAGCGTCTTTGCATGCACCGCGGGTTTACCGGTATGGGGTTGAGTGAGTTACTGAAAACCGCTGAGGTGCCGAAGGGGTCGTTTTATCACTACTTCCGCTCCAAAGAAGCCTTTGGCGTGGCCATGCTGGAGCGGCATTACGCCAGCTACCATCAGCGCCTTGCCACCCACTTCGCCAGCGGTGCAGGTAACTACCGCGATCGTGTTCTGAACTACTATCAGGAAACGCTGACGCAGTTCTGTCAGCAGGGCATCATCAGCGGTTGCCTGACGGTAAAACTCTCTGCGGAAGTGTGCGATCTCTCCGAAGATATGCGCGCGGCGATGGATAAAGGTGCCAGCGGGGTTATCGCCCTGCTCGCGCAGGCGCTGGCGAAGGGGCGTGATGAAAACACACTCTCCTTCCCCGGTGACCCGCTAACACAGGCTCAGGTTTTATACTCCCTCTGGTTAGGAGCCAACCTGCAGGCCAAGATTTCTCGCAGTGCCGTGCCGCTCGAAAGCGCGCTGGCACATGTAAAAAGCAGTATTACTGCGCCTGGCGCTTAGCAGGCGTTTTTATTTACATTATTACTAGTCGACTGGTCTACTCAGGAGTCGTTATGTCCGCTGAAAAGTTATTTACCCCACTGAAAGTGGGCGCCGTTACCGCGCCAAACCGTGTGTTTATGGCCCCGCTGACCCGTCTTCGCAGCATCGAGCCGGGTGACATCCCAACGCCTCTGATGGGTGAATATTACCGTCAGCGCGCAAGCTCAGGCCTTATCATCTCAGAAGCCACGCAGATTTCTGCCCAGGCGAAAGGCTATGCCGGTGCACCCGGTCTGCACAGCCCGGAACAGATTGCCGCGTGGAAGAAAATCACCGCAGGCGTGCACGCAGAAGATGGCCGCATTGCGGTTCAGCTGTGGCACACCGGCCGTATCTCGCACAGCAGCATCCAGCCTGGCGGTCAGGCTCCGGTGTCCGCTTCTGCCCTGAGCGCAAATACCCGAACGTCCCTGCGCGATGAAAACGGCAACGCCATCCGCGTCGATACCTCCATGCCGCGCGCGCTGGAGCTGAACGAGATCCCTGGCATTGTGAACGATTTCCGTCAGGCCGTGGCGAACGCCCGTGAAGCCGGTTTCGACCTGGTTGAGCTGCACTCTGCACACGGTTACCTGCTGCACCAGTTCCTGTCACCGTCCTCTAACCACCGCACGGACCAGTACGGCGGCAGCGTCGAAAACCGCGCGCGTCTGGTCCTGGAAGTGGTGGATGCGGTTTGTAAAGAGTGGAGCGCAGACCGTATTGGTATTCGCGTCTCCCCAATTGGTTCTTTCCAGAACGTCGACAACGGCCCGAACGAAGAAGCGGACGCGCTGTATCTGATTGAAGAGCTGGCGAAACGCGGTATTGCTTATCTGCACATGTCCGAGCCGGACTGGGCAGGCGGCCAGCCTTACACAGAAGCATTCCGCCAGAAAGTGCGCGAGCGCTTCCACGGTGTGATCATCGGTGCGGGTGCGTATACCCCAGAAAAAGCGGAAGATCTGATCGGCAAAGGTCTGATCGACGCGGTCGCGTTTGGCCGTGACTTTATTGCGAACCCGGATCTGGTTGCCCGTCTGCAGAAGAAAGCGGAGCTGAACCCACAGCGCCCTGAAAGCTTCTACGGCGGCGGCGCGGAAGGCTACACCGACTACCCTTCGCTGTAATCCCCCATTGTGCATTGATAGCGGCGACATTTCGCCGCTATACTAAAACATCGTTTCTGTTCAAAAAGTTACTCCATTCTATTGGTTAATGAGGAAATTATGCGCCTACTTCACACCATGCTGCGCGTTGGCGACCTGCAACGTTCCATCAATTTCTACACTAACGTTCTGGGCATGACGCTGCTGCGCACCAGCGAAAACCCTGAATACAAATACTCGCTGGCGTTCGTGGGTTACGGCCCGGAAACCGATGAAGCCGTCATCGAACTGACCTACAACTGGGGCGTGGACAGCTATGAGCTGGGCACCGCATACGGTCATATCGCGCTGGAAGTGGACAACGCAGCGGAAGCCTGCGAGCGCATCCGCAGCAACGGCGGCAACGTTACGCGTGAAGCGGGCCCGGTAAAAGGCGGCACCACCGTGATTGCGTTTGTTGAGGATCCCGACGGTTATAAAATCGAACTGATCGAAGCCAAAGACGCTGGCCGCGGTCTGGGCAACTGATCCCGCAGGGCGCACTATGCGCCCGTAGTTTTACTGCATCCCCTCTCAAAATTTGCCATAATGCGCACTGCTTTTTTCCCCTTGTAAGAGACCCTGATGTCCGATAACGCTCAATTTACCGGTCTGTGCGACCGTTTTCGTGGTTTTTATCCCGTTGTCATTGATGTAGAAACAGCCGGATTTAACGCTAAAACCGATGCGCTGCTTGAAATTGCCGCCATCACGCTGAAGATGGATGAACAGGGCTGGCTTACACCGGACACCACGCTGCATTTTCATGTTGAACCTTTCGAAGGGGCAAACCTGCAGCCAGAGGCGCTGGCCTTTAACGGTATCGATCCGAAAAACCCGCTACGTGGCGCGGTCAGTGAATATGACGCGCTACACGCCATTTTTAAAATGGTGCGCAAAGGCATGAAAGAGAATGACTGTAGCCGCGCCATTATGGTGGCCCATAACGCGACGTTCGACCACAGCTTTACGATGGCCGCCGCAGAGCGCGCCTCGCTGAAACGCAACCCGTTCCATCCGTTTGTGACCTTTGACACCGCAGCGCTAAGCGGTCTGGCGCTGGGGCAAACGGTCTTGTCTAAAGCCTGCATCACGGCAGGGATTGAGTTTGACGGCACCCAGGCGCACTCGGCGCTCTACGACACAGAGCGTACGGCAGAACTGTTCTGTGAAATTGTGAACCGCTGGAAACGTCTGGGCGGCTGGCCGCTGCCGATGGATGATGAGGCCGATCGCCAATCGTAGGCCGGGTAAGCGCAGCGCCACCCGGTAAAAAAAAAGCGACCACACTAAGCGGGTCGCTTTTTTATTAACGCAGAAACTTACTCTGCGTCTGGTTCTTCCGTTTTGTACTTCGCCGCCGTCTCTTTGATCAGCTGCTGCAGTTCGCCACGCTGATACATTTCAATCAGGATGTCGCAACCGCCCACCAGCTCACCGTCAACCCACAGCTGTGGGAAAGTCGGCCAGTTTGCGTATTTTGGCAGCTCAGCGCGGATGTCCGGGTTCTGCAGGATATCAACGTAAGCAAAACGCTCACCACAGGCAGATAACGCCTGAACCGCTTGCGCGGAGAAACCGCAGCTTGGCAGCTTCGGAGAACCTTTCATGTACAGGAGAATCGGGTTTTCAGCGATTTGTTGCTGAATTTTTTCAATAGTGGTGCTCATGTCTTGCTTCCTTTAACTTCTGTTACGGCATTCGTCTGACATTGTAGCGGTTCAGACAGACATCGGAAAATAACATTTTCGTCACGTCTTACTATTTTAACGGCTAACGCTAAAAGATGCATTGCTAATGACGCTTATCCCTGTTTGCCGTACGGTTTTGCTTAGGGAGTGAACAATAGTGCGACAGAACGATGAATTTTTTTGCACTTGCTAACGAAACATGATTTTAGAATGAAAAATGCTATTAACTTCTCGGGTTTTTATGGATTAGAATCGACAGGCTTTGTAAATCATACGCGGGTATTATTGATGGCCTGCATTAATCAGGGGACTGCCCAGTGGCGCGGATAAATAAAATCTCGATCACGCTCTGTGCTTTACTGTTTACATCACTCACTTTCACGCCAGCGGCGAACGCCTCTGAACAGGCGCGGCATTCTGCTGTACAAAAATCGCATCTGGTTAAGTCCACAGAACGTAAGAAAAAAACCACCAGCAAGACCGTAAAGAAAAAAACACCCACACAGACCAAAAAGACCGCCTCCAGCAAGACGAAAACATCCCCAATCCACACCGCACATTCCAGCCGACGTAAAGCCTCGCAAACGGCCGCCAACCTCGTGACAGAAAAATGCACTACGCGTAAAGGTCACAAAGCGAAGTGCACGAAAGTCACGAAATTAGCCGAAGTGCATAAAGTCCGTATGCAGAAAGCGCAAAAAACGGCGATGAATAAACTAATGGGGCAAATAGGTAAACCATATCACTGGGGTGGCACTTCTCCGCGAACGGGTTTCGATTGCAGTGGCCTGGTGTATTACGCTTATAAAGACCTGGTGAAGTTCCGTATTCCGCGTACCGCTAATGAAATGTACCACCTGCGCGACGCCGCACCGGTCAATCGTGGTGAGCTGGAGAACGGTGACCTGGTGTTCTTCCGTACCCAGGGTCGCGGCACGGCTGACCATGTCGGGGTCTATGTCGGCAACGGAAAATTCATTCAGTCACCGCGTAGCGGCCAGGACATCCAGATTACCTCACTCAGTGAAGACTACTGGGTGCGTCATTACGTTGGCGCGCGCCGTGTGATGACGCCAAAAACCATCCGCTAACCCCTGCCCTGCCGCACGCGTGGCAGGGTAAGTTCCTCTTTTGCATACCCTTTCAATTTGCTATCCTTTCCCTGCTGTCTGTAGGGTTATTGACAACGTACAAATAAAATAAGGAGAGAAGCAATGTCGTTCGAATTACCTGCACTACCGTATGCAAAAGACGCCCTGGCGCCACACATTTCTGCGGAAACGCTTGAGTACCATTACGGCAAACATCATCAAACCTATGTCACCAATCTGAACAACCTCATTAAAGGTACCGATTTCGAAGGCAAAACGCTGGAAGAGATCGTCCGTAGCTCAGAGGGTGGGGTGTTTAACAATGCGGCTCAGGTGTGGAACCACACCTTCTACTGGCACTGCCTGGCGCCAAATGCCGGTGGTGAACCTGACGGTGAACTGGCGAGCGCCATTAACGCCGCTTTTGGCAGCTTCGCGGACTTCAAAGCGAAGTTTACCGATGCGGCCATCAAAAACTTCGGTTCCGGCTGGACGTGGCTGGTCAAAGAAGCGGATGGCAAGCTGGCTATCGTTTCCACCTCTAATGCGAGCACTCCGCTGACCACCAGCGCTAAACCGCTGATGACCGTAGACGTATGGGAACACGCTTACTACATTGATTACCGTAACGCGCGTCCTAACTATCTGGAGCACTTCTGGGCACTGGCTAACTGGGACTTTGTGGCGAAGAACTTCGCCGCGTAAGAGACACGCAGAAGGGTTCACCCTTCTGCGTTTTTGTTTATTCCGCCGCGCAGGCAGCTTCTGGCTGTTTACGACCGGACATCAGCACTAACAGCAGGCCGAGTGCGGCAATAATTGCCCCCATCACCGGCACAAAACTGTATCCTAAACCACCGGAAATCACCGCCCCGCCCGCTGCAGCCCCAAGCGCATTACCCAGGTTAAACGCACCGATATTCACGGAAGAAGAGAGACCTGGCGCTTCATGGGCGACACGCATCACCCGCATCTGAAGCGGTGGTACCACGGCAAAGGTGGCAGCGCCCCACACGACCATTGCGATAGCAGCACCCCATTCGTTGCGTGCCAGCCAAGGGATCGCAATCATGATGACAATCAGCAGGGTTAAAAAGCCTTTCAGCGTACCGCTCACGGAACGATCGGCCAGCTTCCCGCCAAGATAGTTACCAATAGAGAAGCCCACGCCTATCAGCACCAGCATCGCGGTAATAAAGATCGGCGTCGCGTGGGTAATATCGTGCAGCACCGGTGAAATATAGGTGTAGAGGGTAAACATCGCACCGGCCCCCAGCACCGTGGTCAGCAGTGCGGAAAGCACCTGAGGACGCATCAGCACCGACAGCTCTTTGCGCACGTCAGGACGTTCCCCGGCGCTCCCCTTCGGTAAGGAGAAGAACAGCGCCACCATCGCCACCACACCCAGCCCTGCTGTCGCCAGGAAAGACATTCGCCAGCCAATGACTTCACCCAGCCAGGTGGCCGCAGGCACACCGCCTATGTTGGCGATCGTCAGCCCCATAAACATGGTCGCCACCGCGCTGGCCTGCTTGTGCTTCGGAACCACGCTTGCCGCAACAACCGAGCCCAGACCGAAAAATGCGCCATGGTTCAGGCTGGTCAGAATACGCGACAGCATCAGAGTGGTGTAATCCGGCGCAATCGCGGAGAGCACGTTGCCCAGCGTAAAGATCGCCATCAAAAATATCAGCGCATTGCGACGCGCGCGGTGCGACAGCAGCAGCGTCATCAGCGGGGCCCCTACCATCACGCCGATGGCATAGGCGCTGATTAACATCCCGGCCGCAGGAATAGAGACGTCTACACCGCGTGCGATAACAGGCAGTAACCCCATTGGGGAGAATTCAGTGGTGCCAATCCCAAAGGCGCCAATCGCCAGGGCCAGCAGAGGAAAATTGATTTTCATGAGTCAACTCCGGATGCCGTGTCATCACGCGACACAGAACTAAGAAGTCAAAAGCATGACATCAATCACAAAATTTGAGAAGTTAACATTTTGGCAAAAGATTTTTGCCGGAGAGGTAACAATAGGAAGCAAATGAGGAGGGAGAGGACTCTCCCCCCGCGTAAATCAGTGCAGCGCAGCCGTCAAACCACCGGCAACAATCAATGCCAGCACGATAAAGGTGGTCACCAGCGAAAACTTCAGATCGGAACTCATCAATTTTTCTCCTTTTAATCACCCCACGAAAAGTGAGCTTGCTCATTTTTACACAGTTTACGTCAAAAATCTTCCTGGATTTAAACTGATATCCACTTTAGCTCTTCCCCTTTTCATCAAGATAGGACAAAATTCCACGCTAAATTTATTAGCGTACCGGCCATTGACCCCCTCCTGACGTCCTGTGTCGTTTTCCCGGCGTGTCGCAACTCAAGATTGCGTAATAAGGGTGAGAGAAGGCAAACGTTTACCTTCAAGTTTTTCAGGAGTTTAGGATATGGTCTGGAGTGACATTGAATGGCAACAATAAAAGACGTAGCAAAACGCGCAAACGTTTCCACTACAACCGTATCACATGTAATTAACAAAACCCGCTTCGTCGCGGAAGAGACGCGCAACGCCGTCTGGGCGGCGATCAAGGAGTTACATTACTCCCCAAGTGCGGTTGCGCGCAGCCTGAAGGTGAATCACACCAAGTCGATTGGCTTGCTGGCGACCAGCAGTGAAGCGGCCTATTTTGCCGAAATCATCGAAGCCGTTGAGAAAAACTGCTTCCAGAAAGGCTATACGCTGATTCTGGGCAACGCGTGGAACAGCATTGAGAAGCAGCGCGCCTACCTGTCGATGATGGCGCAAAAGCGCGTCGATGGCCTGCTGGTAATGTGTTCTGAGTACCCAGAGTCCGTACTTTCTATGCTGGAAGAGTACCGCCACATCCCGATGGTGGTGATGGACTGGGGCGAAGCGCGCGCGGACTTCACCGATTCCGTTATCGATAATGCCTTTGAAGGCGGCTATATGGCCGGTCGTTATCTGATCGAACGCGGTCACCGCGAGATTGGCGTGATCCCAGGTCCGCTGGAGCGCAACACCGGTGCGGGCCGTCTGGCCGGTTTTATGAAGGCAATGGAAGAGGCGCTCATCACCGTGCCGGAAAACTGGATCGTTCAAGGCGACTTTGAGCCGGAATCTGGTTACCGCGCAATGCAGCAGATTGTCTCCCAACCGCATCGCCCGACGGCTGTTTTCTGTGGCGGCGATATTATGGCGATGGGCGCACTCTGCGCCGCCGACGAACTGGGCCTGCGGGTGCCGCAGGATATTTCCGTGATCGGGTATGACAACGTGCGTAACGCGCGCTTCTTCACCCCGGCGCTGACCACCATTCACCAGCCAAAAGACTCGCTGGGCGAAACGGCTTTCAACATGCTGATGGACAGGATCGTCAACAAGCGTGAAGAATCCCAGTCGATTGAAGTTCACCCGCGCCTCATCGAGCGCCGCTCCGTGGCGGACGGTCCGTTCCGCGACTATCGCCGTTAATCGCTTACGGAGCCAGTTATGCTGGCTCCCGTAGCCACTCCCGATTCAACGTTTCACTGTCTCCCAGATAATCCAGAAGCCAGGCCATCGCAGGCGATACGTCGTTTTGCTGCCAGGTCAGACAGCAGGCCGCATCCGGGAACGGATTTTCCAGCGTCAGCGCTGTCCACTCTCCGGTATCGATGCGCGGACGCGCGAAGTGAACGGGCACCATCGCCACGCACAGCCCCGCAGAAAGACAGGTTGCCGACGATTCCCAGTCAGGGGCCACCACGCGGCGCTGGTTGTCCAGGAGCCAGGTGATGCGCTTGGGCAGCGAGCGCGAGGTATCTTCCAGCACCAGCGACGGCCAGTTGCGCAGCGTGTCATCGCTGAGAGGGCCTTCCATTGCCGCCAGCGGATGTTCGCTGGAGACAACGCAGGTCCAGCTCAGCATCCCCATATCGCGAAACGCATAGCGTCCCCCAACGGGGATCGCCTGCGTTGCACCAATCGCCATCTCCACCCTGCCATCCGCCAGCGCATCCCAGACGCCGTTGAACACCTCCTGGGAGACCCGCAGTTCGACATCAGAAAAATGACGATAGAAATCCACGATCATTTGCCGGGTCCGTTCCGGCTTAACGATATTATCCACCGCGATGGAGAGATGGCCTCGCCAGCCGTTAGCGATCTGCTGACACTGCTCGCGGGTGATCTGCATTTTTTTGATAACAGAACGCCCTTCCTTCAAAAACCACGCGCCTGCAGGCGTTAATTCCACGTCGCGATGACGCCGCTCGAACAGCGGAACCGCCAGCCACTCTTCCAGCTGACGCACGGTGTAACTGATCGCCGAGGGTACGCGGTGTAACTCCTGCGCGGCACCGGTGAAACTGCCGTTACGGGCAACAGCATCCACAACTTCAAGAGAATAATCTGACCACATGTTCTGCCTGCAAAAAATTTGAATGCACTCTGCAAATATTAGCGTTTCACAAGCCGCTTTGCACTCCCTACACTCTGCGCCAACGTACACCTGCCTCCTCAGGAGAATAAAACAATGCAACCCAGGAAAGGATTTTTAGTCTGGCTCGGCGGCTTAAGCGTGCTGGGCTTTTTAGCGACCGACATGTATCTGCCCGCATTTGCCGCGATGCAGGAAGATCTGCAAACCCCCGCAGCCGCTATCAGCGCCAGCCTGAGCCTGTTCCTCGCCGGTTTTGCCTTCGCACAACTCCTCTGGGGGCCACTCTCCGATCGCTTTGGTCGTAAACCGGTGCTGCTGCTGGGTCTGGCTATTTTTGCCGTGGGCTGCCTGGGCATGCTGTGGGTACGTGATGCCACCTGGCTGCTGGTACTGCGATTCATTCAGGCCGTTGGCGTCTGTGCTGCAGCGGTGACCTGGCAGGCGCTGGTGACCGATTATTATCCGGCATCCCGCACTAACCGAATTTTCGCCACCATTATGCCGCTGGTCGGTCTCTCGCCTGCCCTCGCACCGTTGCTCGGAAGCTGGATCCTGGCCCATTTCGACTGGCAGGCGATCTTCGCCACGCTCTTTGCCATCACGCTGGTACTGATGCTGCCTGCGTTTTTCCTCAAGCCTGCGCATAAAAAAGAGACGCATCCTGACGCGAAGCCGATTACCTTTGCCTCGCTACTGCGTTCAAAAGCGTATCGCGGCAACGTCCTGATTTACGCGGCCTGTTCCGCCAGTTTCTTCGCGTGGCTGACTGGCTCGCCGTTCATTCTGCACGATATGGGATACAGCCCGGCGGCAATCGGCCTGAGTTATGTTCCACAGACCATCGCTTTCCTGGTCGGCGGCTACGGCTGTCGTGCAGCGCTGCAGAAGTGGGAAGGCCAGCAAATGCTGCCCTGGCTACTGGTGCTGTTCGCGTTAAGCGTTTTCGGCACATGGGCCGTCGGGTTTATTCCGGGTACGGGCCTGACCGAAATTTTGATTCCGTTCTGCGTCATGGCGGTCGCTAACGGTGCTATTTACCCAATCGTGGTAGCGCAGGCGTTACGTCCGTTCCCACAGGCGACGGGACGCGCCGCCGCGCTGCAGAACACGTTACAGCTGGGTCTGTGCTTCCTGGCGAGTCTGGTGGTCTCTGCGTTGATTGCCACGCCGCTCCTGACCACCACCAGTGTGATGCTGGTGACCGTTGCGCTGGCTGCCCTTGGCTACCGTATGCAGTCTTCCGCTCAGCGCGAGCAGAATGCGCGTCAGAAGGTGGAAACGTCGCACGCATAATCGCGCCAGAAATTATGTTAAGACCTAGTGATTAGGTTGCTAAGAATTTTCTATTGAATCACCAAATTTTGAGGCCTATACTAAATTTGGTTCGATTAAATACGATAAATATTAAGTGTTAACGGGAGCCGGAGTGCTCCCGTTTTACCATGGAAGGCTTTTCGGCAAGGGTTATCTCCCTTCCTCTGTTCTACGTCGGATATTAGCCTCGCGGGCATTACCGTGAGATTTCTCACAAACCCAAAAAAGCGTCTACGCTGTTTTAAGGTTCTGATCACAGCAAGGTGATGGAGAAGCTATGAGTTCATCGTGTATAGAAGAAGTCAGCGTTCCGGACGATAACTGGTCCCGGATCGTCAGTGAACTGTTGGGACGTGCGGGCATCACGATTAATGGGTCTTCCCCCGCCGATCCGCAGGTCAAACATCCCGATTTTTTTAAACGCGTCTTGCAGGAGGGATCGTTAGGCCTGGGCGAAAGCTATATGGACGGCTGGTGGGAGTGTGAACGGCTGGACATGTTTTTCACCAGCGTATTGCGCGCCGGTCTTGAAAATCAGCTCCCTCGCCACTTCAAAGACACGCTGCGTATCGCCTCCGCTCGACTGTTCAATCTGCAAAGTAAAAAGCGGGCATGGATCGTCGGTAAAGAGCACTACGATCTCGGTAATGACCTGTTCAGCCGTATGCTTGATCCCTTAATGCAATATTCCTGCGGCTACTGGAAAAAGGCCACAACGCTTGAAGAGGCGCAGCAAGATAAACTGCGTCTAATCTGCGAGAAACTGCAGTTAAAACCGGGTATGCGCGTGCTGGATATCGGCTGCGGCTGGGGCGGTCTGGCCTGGTACATGGCGCAACACTACGGTGCCAGCGTTGTGGGCGTGACGATTTCAGCTGAGCAACAAAAAATGGCGCAGACACGTTGCCAGGAACTGGATGTCGATATTCGACTTCAGGACTACCGCGACCTGAACGAACAGTTCGACCGCATCGTTTCCGTTGGCATGTTCGAGCACGTGGGTCCGAAAAACTACAGAACCTATTTTGACGTTGCCGACCGAAACCTGAAGCCTGACGGTATTTTCCTGCTCCATACCATTGGTTCTAAGCGCACCGACAATAACGTGGACCCGTGGATCAATAAATACATCTTTCCGAATGGCTGTTTACCGTCCGTGCGCCAGATTGCTAACGCCAGCGAGCCCCACTTCATTGTGGAAGACTGGCATAACTTCGGCGCGGATTACGACACCACATTGATGGCATGGCACTCCCGTTTTCAGGAGGCCTGGCCTGAGATTGCAGACAACTATTCCGAACGGTTCAAACGCATGTTTAGCTATTATCTGAATGCCTGTGCGGGTGCGTTCCGTGCGCGGGATATTCAGCTCTGGCAGGTTGTTTTCAGTCGCGGCATTGAACACGGATTACGTGTCGCCCGCTAAAAAAATAACCCCGGATATCCGGGGTTATTTTTTATTCTTCCTCAACGGCTTTTATTATCGCCGCCTCTTTTGCCGCCAGGACGCGTTCAACGGTATCCACAACCGCCTGGGTTTGCGGATCGATTTCGATATTCACGCGATGCCCCAGTTTTTTTGCGCCCAGCGTTGTGCGCTGCAGCGTTTCGGGAATTAAATGCACGCAAAAGCGCGTCGGCGTCACTTCTCCGACCGTCAGACTAATCCCATCAATACCAATAAATCCTTTATACAGGATGTATTTCATTAATGCGGGATCCTGAACTTTAAACCAGATTTGACGGTTATTTTCCGAGGTCACAATTTTTGCGACCTCGGCGGTGGTCATGATGTGGCCCGACATCAGATGGCCGCCGATCTCGTCACTGAACTTCGCCGCGCGCTCAACGTTGACGGTATCCCCCACCACCAGTTCACCCAGGTTGGTGATACGCAGCGTCTCTTTCATTAAATCAAAGCTAATCTGGTTACCGTTAATTTCGGTCACCGTCAGGCAGCAGCCGTTATGTGCAATCGAGGCGCCGGTCTCTATGCCGTCGAGCATATATTCGGGCAGCTCAACCACGTGAGTGCGGAAATTGGGTTTTTCATCAATGGACACCACTTTGGCGGTGCCCTGCACAATACCAGTAAACATGCTTACAACTCCTGTTTTTTCCGGACGGTGGTGACACCGTTTAATCCCATCACAATAACAGTTGGAAAAACAGGTTGCCAGTGGAGCGCATTTTCTGGCGATTTTTTCACTAGATAAATAGTTAAAGCCCGCTACAATAGCTGGCACCCCCCTGCATTTTCTTCTTGCTGCCAGTTACGGCGGCTTTTTTAGTCTCTCAAATAACTACAAAATAAAGGTGTTCACGTGCAGAAGTACATGAATGAAGCGCGCCAGTTATTGGCACTGGCTATACCAGTGATCATCGCGCAAGTGGCCCAAACCGCAATGGGATTTGTGGATACGGTAATGGCAGGTGGCTACAGCGCCACCGATATGGCTGCCGTGGCAATCGGCACATCTATCTGGCTACCGGCCATCCTGTTTGGTCACGGTTTACTGCTCGCGCTCACGCCAGTTATCGCACAGCTGAACGGCTCGGGCCGCCGCGAGCGCATTGCCCACCAGGTTCGCCAGGGTTTTTGGCTGGCAGGGTTTGTCTCCGTGCTGATTATGGTGGTGCTCTGGAACGCCGGGCATATCATCCGCGCGATGCATAACATCGACCCGGCGCTGGCGGATAAAGCCGTGGGCTATCTGCGCGCCCTGCTCTGGGGCGCGCCTGGCTACCTCTTTTTCCAGGTCGCGCGTAACCAGTGTGAAGGTCTGGCAAAAACCAAGCCCGGTATGGTGATGGGCTTTATCGGTCTGCTGGTCAATATCCCGGTGAACTACATCTTTATTTACGGCCACTTCGGCATGCCGGAACTGGGCGGCGTCGGGTGCGGCGTGGCGACGGCAGCCGTTTACTGGGTGATGTTCTTCTCAATGATCACCTTTGTAAAACGCGCCCGTTCCATGCGCGATATTCGCAACGAGAAAAGATTTAGCACGCCGGACTGGAACATCATGACGCGCCTGGTGCAGTTAGGGCTGCCTATCGCGCTGGCGCTGTTCTTCGAAGTGACCCTGTTTGCCGTGGTCGCCCTGCTGGTCTCCCCGCTGGGCATTATTGATGTCGCGGGCCACCAGATTGCGCTGAACTTCAGTTCCCTGATGTTCGTCCTGCCGATGTCGCTGGCCGCGGCGGTGACGATCCGCGTAGGCTTCCGTCTGGGCCAGGGGTCAACGCTGGATGCGCAAACGGCCGCCCGGACCGGGCTGGGCGTCGGCGTCTGCATGGCCGTCTGTACGGCGCTCTTTACCGTTGCGTTACGCGAGCAGATTGCGCTGCTCTACAACGACAATCCGGAAGTCGTCACGCTGGCGTCGCACCTGATGCTGCTGGCCGCGATTTACCAAATTTCTGACTCCATCCAGGTGATTGGCAGCGGCGTGCTGCGCGGATATAAAGATACGCGTTCAATTTTCTTTATTACCTTCATCGCCTATTGGGTGTTGGGACTGCCGACAGGCTACATCCTGGCGCTTACCGATCTGGTGGTTGATCGCATGGGTCCGGCAGGGTTCTGGATGGGCTTTATCATCGGTCTGACCTCTGCGGCCATCATGATGATGCTGCGTATGCGTTTTCTGCAACGCCAGCCTTCCACGGTCATTTTGCAACGCGCCGCACGTTAAACAGGCAGTAGCCGCCAGCTGGCGGCTACTTTCTCTTCACTTTGCGCGGTAATGAAGCAATCGCGTGAATTCAGAGAGAAAAATGCGTTTTCCCTCTTGCCTCAACGATGCTGTGCCGCTAATATTCGTCCCCGTTGTCACCGACAACACGTTGCGTTCATAGCTCAGTTGGTTAGAGCACCACCTTGACATGGTGGGGGTCGTTGGTTCGAGTCCAATTGAACGCACCATTCTGCGTCCGTAGCTCAGTTGGTTAGAGCACCACCTTGACATGGTGGGGGTCGGTGGTTCGAGTCCACTCGGACGCACCATTTCAGTCCTGAAATGGTGCAAATCCTCTCTTTATGTTCTGAATTATCCCAATCTCCTGATTTCTTAATTATTCTCCTGCTACGCTTTTCTCATGACAAAAAAAGCAGGAAGAACGCCGATGAAGAAAATCGCGATTATTGGCTCCGGCCCAACAGGGATTTACACCTTTTACGCACTTCTTAAAAATCCGCAGCCGCTTTCGGTCTCCGTCTTTGAACAAGCTGAGGAAGCTGGCGTGGGTATGCCCTATAACGACGACGAAAACTCTCGTCTGATGCTGGCGAACATTGCAAGCATTGAAATCCCGCCCATTTTTATGACCTATCTCGACTGGCTTAAGGGCCAGAGCGAAGCCCATCTGGCGCGCTTTAAGGTTGATAAAGCCCGTTTGCATGACCGGCAGTTCCTGCCCCGGCTCCTGCTGGGTGAGTATTTCCGCGACAGCTTTCTCACGGTTGTAAAAGAGGCTAAAAAATTAGGATTCAAGGTCGAGATCCACAAATCCTCGGAAGTCACAGATATCGAGGTCAACTCAAACGCCATCACGCTTTCAGTTAACGGTGATGCGTTTGCCGAACGGTATGACCTTGCGGTTATCGCCACCGGTCACGTCTGGCCAGATGAAGATGAAGCCACGCGCACGTTCTTCCCAAGCCCGTGGTCAGGACTCATGGACGCCGAAATCCGCCCCTGCAAGGTGGGCATTATGGGAACGTCTTTGAGCGGTCTGGACGCGGCCATGGCGGTGGTGATGCAGCATGGTCAGTTTGTGGACGACGCGTTCATTCTGGATAAAGGAAGCGAGGCGCTAAAAATCGTCCTGATGTCCCGGACCGGCATTTTACCAGAGGCCGATTTTTACTGCCCGATCCCTTACGAGCCGCTGTCGGTACTGACCGAATTCGTGGTTCAAACCGAGATTGCCAAAGGAGCAGACGGCTTGCTGGACCGCATCTTCGCCCTGATGGTTAAAGAGCTTGAACTTGCCGACCCGGCGTGGTGCGAGGCCATATCGCTGAGGCAACAGGACGCAGACAGCCTTCGCGAGGCGTGGTTTGAAGAGCGTAAACAGCACGGTCCCTTTACCTGGGCGGAAGAGAATCTCAAAGAGGTCGAGCGAAACAAACGTGAACGGCGCACCGTGGCCTGGCGCTATACCGTACTTCGCCTGCACGAGATCGTTGCAGAAATCGTACCCGCCCTGAACGAAAAGGACAGAGCGCGGTTCAAAGCCGGGCTGGAGCGCGTGTTTATTGATAACTATGCCGCCATCCCCCCTCAGTCTATTCGCAGGCTGCTTGCCCTGCGCGAGGCGGGGATCATAAGCGTAGTGGCATTGGGTGAGGATTACACTCTGGATATCGGTAGTGCTCAAACGGTCATTACCACCAAAGAGCACCGCTACCGCTTCGACGTCTTTATTGATGCGCGCGGGCAGAAACCCCTCAAGACAAAAGATTTACCCTTCCCGTCCTTGCGTAAACTGCTACAAACGACAGGCGACGATATACCCGATGTTGGTGAAGATTACACGCTGCTGGCGCCCGATACGCTTCGCGGACGTATTGCCTTTGGTGCGATACCGTGGCTGATGCACGACCGCCCCTTTGTCCAGGGACTCGCAGAGTGCGCAGGGATTGGGGAAGCAATGGCAAAAGCGGCAAATAAACCTGCGTCGGTTACGCGCAAAAAGTTACCTTTTATGGATAACTGACAGGGCCTCCCTGCCCTCAACGGTCTGATTACTCGAAGAAAACCTCCGGGTTTTCAGACAGAGAGATAAAGGTTTTCGTCGCTTTATCCAGCGCGCGTATGTCGCCGCTTTCAATGTCGTACACCCAGCCGTGCAGTCGGATGGAATTATTACGCAGGCCCACCGCGACGGACGGGTGGGTCTTAATGTTGCTCAGCTGCGCAAACACGTTCTCCTGCACCATCGCATTCACTTTATCGATTGGCTGGTCCCAGGATTTCTTCTCCACCACGGCTTTCGCCGCATCAGAGTAGCGCAGCCAGTGGGAGACCGCAGGCATCGGCTCCAGGTTGGCATTGTCGGCAATCGCTTTCATCGCACCGCAGTTAGAGTGGCCACAGATCACGATATCGGTCACGCCCAGCGCGACAACCGCGTATTCGATAGTGGCGGAGACGCCGCCTGGCTCTGGCCCGAACGGCGGCACAATATTGCCAGCATTTCGAATGACAAAGAGTTGTCCTGGCTCTTGTTGCGTAACCAGTTCCGGCACCAGTCGGCTGTCGGAGCAGGAGATGAACAGCGCTTTGGGATTCTGGCTGGACGCTAAACTGCGGAAGAGCTCTTTACGTTGCGGGAAAATCTCTTTTTGAAAGCTGAGAAAACCTTCAATGATATGTTGCATAGCAATTTCTCTTTTATCTGTTGTAGTTTAGGTATGATCGCGATCACACTCGTAAAGTTTACCCACCGTGCTTTACTTCAGACAAGCAATATATTTTTGGCCCGACCGCTGCACAATATCGTCCGCGAAAGCCTGGATGTTCTGCCCCTCGAACGCGCCATACAGACGCTCAAATTTTCTGCCTTCAAGGCGATGGGTGACGGACGCAACAGTGTGGCCGGGTAGCGGAAGCATATTCGGATAGCTCCACATAAACGAAACGGCGTCTTTCCCCGGCGTGACCTGCAGAATATCCCCCGCCAGCAAAACCCCTTCGCCCTCCTGCCAGTGCAGCACCGTTCCGCCTGCAAAGTGGCCGCCGAGACGCAGTAACGTCACGGAGGGGACAATCTCCAGCGTTTCGCCTTGCCAGAAGTGAATGGCCGGACTGTCGCGCATGACCCACTCCCGATCGCTGGCATGGAGATACACCGGCGCGTCGAACGTCTCCGCCCAGTCCTGCATGGTGGTGTAATAGTGAGGGTGTGAAATGGCGATGGCACTGATACCCCCGAGGGCGGCGATCAGCGTTCGGGTTGCCGGGTCGAGGTTGGCGATGCAATCCCACAGAATATTGCCGTGTGGGGTGCGCAGCAGCAGTGCCCGTTGATTGATGGCAAAGGCGGGCACCGTTTTGATGCTAAAGAGCTGCGGTTCAAGCTGCTGCCATTTGTTGGTATGCGTGGCAGTGACGGTTTCAAGTTCGGTCCACGCCTGCCCGGTAACGGGAACATACTGGCGTTCATCCTCGCAGACAGGGCATCTGTCGGGTTGATACGCATACGAGGTCCCGCAGGCTTTACAGAGTATAATCATGTGCTTTCCTCAGTGACAACGCACTGAGTATGGCAGGGATTATCCTTATGTGCTGCGAGGTACATTCCTGGTTTTTTTTGCCCTATACTGTGCCAGTATCAAAAACTGAACATAGCAGGTGCCACATGGAAATTGATCTCGATAACCTGGTCTTTAACGGACTGGATGAAGCAGAAGAGCGTAACGCCGAACGTCTGGACGACGCAGACAAAAAAGCGCAGGCGATGGTTGCCGATGATGACTGCGGCGACGCCTGCAAGATCTGATTGCAAAGCACCGGTAAAGCCGGTGCTTTTTTTGATGTTACTTCTTCAGCCCGTCAATGGCTGCCTGAGCACAGGCCTCATCCAGATGACCGCCCGGCGCCCCGCCGATACCAATCGCCCCGATCACCTCATCGCCCTCTTTAACGGGTAAGCCACCCGCCAGCAGCAGGAAGCCTGGGATATCACGCATATTCTGCGCGCCCGCGTTGTTCTGCGCCGCTTCCATCACTTTGCCTGAGGCATTCTTCGAGCTGAGCGCCGTGAAGGCTTTCATTTCACTGGCTTTGACCGTATGTGGGCCCGCATTATCGGTGCGCTGTACCGCTTTCACCACACCCGCACGGTCAACCACGGTCACCGAAACCTGATAGTTCTTCGCCAGACACGCCTGAACGGCAGAGTTTGCCAGCGCATTGGCCTGGGCCAGGGAGAGATTTTTCTGGCTCACGGAATCTGCCTGCGCAGTCAGACTTACACTACCCGCGACCAGCGCTGCCGCCATCATTAACTTTTTCATTGCATAACCTCGAATAGAATAACTGAAGACCATTCGAGGATACCGGGACAGGCAACGACGCGTAATTCGGTTGATTACGCACGCATCCTGGTAATTATACGGATTGCAATTTGTCGTACTCGCGGCTTGCCTGAACTAGGCTCGTGACGCCCAGCTTGGCAAACGCGGCTGCACGATGCGCTTCCACCGTGCGCGGCGACAGGTTAAGCCGCGCCGCCACCTCTTTATTGCTGAGCCCTTCCATCAACACCGCCAATACCTCACGTTCCCGCGCGGTGAGTTGTTCAAAGCGCGCTTTTATTCGTGAGAGCGCCTGCCATGCGGCGAACCGTCGCTGGCTCTCCTCACACGCCAGCCCCACGGATTCGATAAGCTTGTCCGCATCCAGCGGCTTGGTGAAAAACTCAAAGACGCCGTTACGGAACGCCCGGCGGCAGGCGTCGACGCTGCCGTGCCCGGTCATGATAATCACCGGCAGCAGCGGCCACGGCCACTCGCCCTCTTCCAGCCACGTCAGTCCCCCTTTTCCCGGCATGCGCATATCCAGCAGCAGGCAGCCGACGAGCGTTGAGTCCTTAACATGGGCCGAGGTAAACGCGTCGATACTCCCGAATGTCTTCACTTCCCAGCCCATGCCCGAAAGTAAAAATGCCATCGACTCTCTGATGGATTCATCGTCATCGATCAGCCAGATTATATTATCCATGCGTCGTCTCCTTTCCATTAGCCAGTTGCAGGACGATTCGCGCCCCTCCCTCCGGCGAATTACCCAGCGTAATCGATCCGTTCATGCGCGTCATCAGTGACTCCGTCAAGGTCATCCCCAGGCCAATGCCCTCTTCTCTGCCGCTGTAAAACGGCATAAAGGCATTCTGTAGCGCCTCCGGGCTAAAACCGGGGCCGTCATCCGTCACGATGACCTGAATGCCATTTGCGCCTTTCCGGCTTTCGATCCGCACCCAACCCTGCGCGTTCGCCTGTTGAGCCTGAATCGCATTGCTGAGCAGATTGTGTAGGACCTGCTCAAGCCAGAGTCTGTCAGCCAGAACCGTCGTTGCCTCCGGTGTAAACGCATGGGTAACGATGATATGTTCAGCGCGTCTCTCGTGCTCCAGTAAATTCACAACCTGCTGCCAGCATTGCGCCAGGTCGGTTTCGCGCAGCGTCACTTTCTCCTGCACCACGTGTTCACGAAAACGGGTTAACAGGGCGCTGATACGCTGTGTTTGCACCAGCGCTGCTGCCAGCGCCTGGGACACCGCCTGTGGATTGTCCAGCTTTTGCTGTCGCTGCGCGCCCTGGATCCAGGTCTGCACGGCCGTGAGCGGCTGGTTGATCTCATGGACAATACCCGCAGTGATCTCCCCCAGCGTGTTCAGTCGGGCATGCTGGTAATACAAGGCGCGCTGCTCTGCGTCTCGTCTTGCCTTACGCTGCCAGAGCGCCGCGCTGCCCACCGCAATGATCACACCCCATCCAAGAAAGACGGCCAGGAAGATAAACCACTGAATACCGAGCCAGTCTGGCTGAGCATCGGCTGAAAGCACGAAGGGTTGCGTTACCTGCGGGAAGGAGCGTGCCCAGTGCCAGAAGGCATCTGAAGAGTGTGGTTCGCTTCGCTTCGAATAATAGACTTCCAGGCGCTCAAAGGCATGATGCGTATTGAGTAGTGGGGCAAGATCAACCCGTACACGGATTTGCCGCCAGGGATTGTAGAGCCAGTATTGTCGATCGCTGGCGGGCTCAACGCGGGCGGCGTCCAGCGCGCGTCCGGTTGTTTTCTCCAGCGCAAGAAGATGGGGGAATTTTTTATTCAGTGCCGTGATATCTTCATCACCGCTCAGTAGCGGCAATACAGACTCGTTCTGCGTAAGGACGGCGCTAATCTCAGAAAAGAGCGCCGAATACTCCCGATCGCGCTCCCAGTACTGCCGGCGAATTTGTTCGGCATAGAGCAGGATACCGCTGACAAAGCAGACGATGATCCAGACAATGATGGCGCGCGTGAACAGTGTGTTTTTCATTCCGTTAACTGGCAGGTTTTACAGCCTGTCACATTAACAGTTAACGATTGTCATAACAAAAAAACGCACAGCTCATTCCAGTACATTTCGCGCGTCCGGCGCAATTCAGCGTGACGTTTTATCATAGAACCACTCCGGATCGATGTTGGCAACGTCCACGCCATACAGGCTGGCGACAGGCAGTATCGACTCAAGAACCCGTTGCGCGCTGTTCTCCGCATTGACCTGCCGGGTCGCAAAAAACCGCCGTAACGTGCTTATCCATTTTTTCATTGTCTTTACCCCTCTTCGCTTTGCCTGACCTAAGTTAAACACTCAAATTCGGCGCGAGGGAAATACCAATATCGTCTGTTCATGTGCAGTATCTGCAAATAGCGTCCCCTTTCATTTACCTGTTCATAACACCCTGTTCACTAATGCTTTTTTGCTTATAGCAAAGAACGATTTCTTATTTGGCGATAGCTTTCGCTTATGGGAGCGTAAAGGGACAAAACAAAAAACGACGGGATGAAGTATGACTATGGCAGCAAAAACGAAAGGGTTTAACAAACGGACACTGGTTCTGGGATTACTGGCAGCCGGGAGCCTGCTTTCAGCGCAGGTACAGGCCGATCAGCTGGCGGATATTAAGGCCGCAGGGGTGGTGAAAGTCGCCACCTTTGACGCCAATCCGCCGTTTGGCTCTATTGATGCAAAGACGCACGACATCGTGGGTTACGACGTGGACTTTGCCAAAGCGCTGGCAAAATCACTCGGCGTGAAGCTTGAACTGGTTGCCACCAATCCGGCGAACCGAATTCCGTTGCTTCAGTCCGGTAAAGCAGATCTGATCGTGGCGGATATCACCATCACCCCGGAACGCGCACAGGTGATTGATTTCTCAACCCCCTATTTCGTGACCGGACAACAGTTCCTGGTCCCCGCCAAATCACCCGATAAGCTGGATGAATACAGCCGGGCACGCATTGGTGCGGTGAAAGGGACAACGGGCGAGCAGGCGCTGCACCAGCGTTTCCCGCAGTCTCGCGTGCTCTCTTATGATGACATTCCTCTGGCGCTGACGGCGCTGCGCAACGGCAACGTGCAGGCCATCACCCAGGACAGCACTATTCTTGCAGGCCTGCTGGCACAGGCCCCGGATAAAGCGAACTTTAAAATCCTGCCCGATCTGCTCAGCAAGGAAGAGATTGGCGTTGGGGTGAAAAAAGGTGAAACCGCGCTGCTGAAGGCCGTTAACGATGAGCTGGTTAATCTCGAGAAGAACGGTCAGGCGGCTAAAATCTACGATGTCTGGTTTGGCCCAAACACGCCCGCTCCACAGCCTCGCGCCTTTAAAATAGAAGCCCAGTAATATGCTCTCAGGTTTATTTTCACACTCCGCGGCCGGTGCCGCGGATTTTTCACATCTGGAACACGCCAGCGTCGAGTTTCGTGACGTCGTAAAACGTTACGGCGACCATGAGGTATTAAAAGGCATTAACCTCAGCATTTCTCCGGGTGAAGTGGTGGCGATCCTCGGTCCATCCGGTTCGGGGAAATCGACGTTGATCCGTCTCATCAACCAGCTTGAAACCCTCAGTAACGGCGACATTCTGATTGATAACAAACCCACCGCCCGGCTTGCCACTGCGGCACTGCGCCAGTTACGCAGCCGCGTCGGTTTTGTGTTCCAGCAATTTAACCTTTACGCCCACCTCACCGCCAGCCAGAACATTACCCTGGCGCTGGAACATGTGCACGGCTGGAAGCCGCAGCCTGCCCAGGAGCGCGCGCTGGCGCTGCTGGAAAAGGTCGGGATGCTGGAAAAAGCCCATCATTTTCCCGCACAGCTCTCCGGCGGCCAGCAGCAGCGCGTGGCGATTGCTCGCGCGCTGGCCTCGTCGCCGCAAATCATTCTCTTTGATGAGCCGACGTCAGCCCTCGATCCCGAGATGATTGGCGAAGTGTTATATGTAATGAAAGCCCTCGCCCACAGTGGGATCACCATGATTGTGGTGACGCACGAGATGCAGTTTGCCCGGGAGATTGCTGACCGGATCGTCTTTATCGACGGTGGACACATTCTCGAAACCGCCCCGCCTGCGCAATTTTTCAGTCAACCGTCGCATCCACGCGCCCAGCGATTCCTGCAAAAAGTGCTCGACCCGCTTCACCAGGAGCCGCTGTAATGGCCGCGCTCGACTGGCAGGGAGTGCTGACCGGGCAGCCCCTGCAGTGGATAGTATCCGGTTTTCTCACCACGCTGTGGGTCACGCTCGCGGGCGTGGTACTTGCCACCCTGCTTGCGTTGTTTTTTCTGCTGCTTCGCCTCTCCGCAGGACGGTTCGGTCATGCCGTCGTCAGCGGCTGGGTCTCGCTGTTTCGCAACACACCGCTGCTGGTACAGCTCCTGTTCTGGTACTTCGCCGCCTGGAACGGACTGCCGCTCGGGTTTCGGGACGTCGTGAATGCCGATCACACCTGGTCGATTTTGCCCGGTGACGTCTGGTGGTTCACGCCTGAATTTTTATGTTCTGCCTGGGGGCTGGGCGTGTTCACCTCGGCCTTTTTAATTGAGGAGATTGAGTCCGGGCTGCGTTCCGTCCCCAACGGACAGCGGGAGGCAGCGCTGGCGCAGGGGTTTTCTGCCTGGCGGTTATTTCGCTACATTCTGCTGCCGCAAGGGCTGGCGAATGCCTGGCAGCCTGTCGTCGGTCAGTATCTCAACCTGATGAAGCTCTCCTCGCTCGCCAGCGGCATTGGCTTTGCCGAACTCACCTATCAGGTGCGGCAGATTGAAAGCTATAACGCGCACGCGCTGGAGGCCTTTACCGTGGGAACCGCACTGTATCTGCTTACCGGCGTGCTAATGGGTATGCTACTGACGCGACTCGGCCCCCGCGCAGGGAGGACTCAGCATGATTGCCGGATTTAACGTGATTGTTGATAACCTGGATTATCTGCTGTGGGGACGTGCTGCTGCGGGTGAACCCGGTGGCGTGTTGCTCTCGCTGCTGATGGCCGCGGGAGCCGCCATACTTGCTCTGCCCTGCGGTATTGCGCTGGCGTGCGCCGCGTGGCGCTATCCCGGGCTTGGGCGTAAGGCGCTGTTCCTGTGGGCAGAGTTGATACGCGGTATTCCGCTCATCTTTGTGATTTTCTGGATGTGGTATCTGCTGCCGCTGATGACCGGCGGCGATCTGCCCGGCGCTCTTACTGTGACGCTGGCGCTGGCCTGGTTCACGGCGGCATCGGTCATGCATTCGGTACTCGCCGGACTAAACGCGTTGCCCACCGGGCAATATGAAGCGGCACTGACTCAGGGATTCAGCACGCGGCAAACCTTGTGGCGCGTGCTGCTCCCGCAGGTGATGCGCAATATTCTGCCGTCTCTGGTGGGGATATTTATCAGCCTGCTGAAGGATACGTCGCTGGCGTTTATTGTGAACGTACCTGAACTGACCACCGTGGCGGGCCAGGTGAACAACCGGGTGCAAATCTACCCGGCGGCCATTTTTATCTTTACGGGGGTGGTTTACTACCTGCTGTGCTGCTCGCTTGAGCAACTCGCAAAGCGCTGGCGCATTACCCGGCCAGCGCTTTAACCACCGTTTCCATCGCTTCGGTTGTCAATTCACTGCGTTTGACGCGCTGGTTCGCCAGCGCGGTTCGCAGCACACCGGCAATCACAATATGCTTTGGCTCCTGCCCTAAATCACGCATTTCGAGAACGACCTTGCCGACCACCCGACACATCTCCTGGTACAGCGCTTCGTCTTTGGTCACATTGCCCATTACCTTCACTCCATTGCCCTAAAGCGTCAGCTTAAATGATTCATCGGCTGGATACAAAAAAGAAGCCCGACGAGAGACTCGCCGGGCTTCATCTGTAAAATCAGCTAATTAGTTGTTGACGGGAATGACCGCACCTTTGTATTTGGTGCGGATCCAGTCCTGAATCTCTTTGGAGTGCAGGACGTTCACCAGCGCAACGATATCTTTTTTCTTCTCATCACCGCGGTGTACGGTAATGATGTTGGCGTACGGGTTATTTTCACCACTCTCTACCGCAATCGGATCGTGAACCGGGTCCAGACCTGCATCAATGGCGTAGTTGGCGTTGATCACCACCGCAGCGCCTTCGTCGTTGTTGTACATCTGCGGCAGCAGAGACGCTTCGACGTTAGGTGTGAACTGCAGCTTTTTCGGGTTCTCGACGATATCGCTGATGCGTGCGGTCACTTTATCAATGCCCGGCTTCAGCTTGATCACGCCCTCTTTCTCGAAGATAGAAAGAATGCGGCCCTCTTCGGAAACCGCGTCACGCATGATGATCTTGCCGCCTTCCGGCAGGTCTTTCAGCGACTTGTATTTTTTAGAGTAGATGCCGATTGGCTCAATGTGGATCGCGCCTGCGCTGACAAAATCGTAGTCCTTATCGCCCGCATGATCTTTCAGCACGCTGTTCAGGTAAGGAATGTGCTGGAAATAGTTCGCATCGATGTCACGTCCCGCCAGCGCGGTGTTAGGCAGAATGTAGTCCTGGAACGGTTTAATCTCCAGGTCGATACCCTGCTTCGCCAGAATCGGCTTCGCCTGCTCCAGAATTTCGGCGTGCGGCGTGTTGGACGCGCCTACGGTCAGCGTGTCAGCCCAGGAGGCGAAGCTCAGGGCACTCAGGGTTGCTGCGGCGATCAGTGTCAGTGTCTTTTTCATGATGATGGTTCCTGTGTGTTATTAGAGATTATCTTTTGTCTAACAGTGAAGTAATGACATCGCCGCAGAACTGGATAATGAAAACGATGATTAATATGGTCACCGTTGCCACCAGCGTGACGTCACCATGGTTGCGCTGGAATCCTTCCAGATAAGCCAGATTTCCCAAACCGCCGGCGCCAATCACCCCCGCCATTGCGCTGTAGCTCACCAGCGCAATCAGCGTCACCGTAATACCTGAAACCAGTGCAGGTGATGATTCCGGCAGTAAAACCCGAAACACTAACGTGCTCAGTCGTGCGCCCATCGAGCGCGTTGCTTCTATAACGCCTTTGTCCACTTCACGCAGGGCGATTTCCACCAGGCGTGCGTAGAACGGTGCTGCGCCCACAATCAGCGCCGGGAGTGCCGCGTTGGCGCCAAGGATGGTCCCCACGATGGTTTTCGTGAACGGGATCAGCAATACAATCAGGATGATGAACGGAATGGAGCGGAACACGTTCACCACAATCGAAATCACGCTGTAGACCGTTCGGTTATGGAACAGCCCGTCGCGCGCGGTTAAAAACAGCGCCAGACCGAGCACGAGCCCCAGAACAAAGGTCGCCACGCCGGAGAGCGCGGTCATGTACAGCGTCTCCTGGGTTGCTGCCCACAGTTGGTCCCACTTCAGATGCGGAAAGAGATCCTCAGCCATGTTTAATCACCTCGCCTTCAATATCGCTGTGCTGCAGGTCGGCGAGGATATTGTTCAGTTGTTCATCAGATGCCACCACGTGCACCCAGAGTTGCCCGAAAACACCGTGGGCGGTTTGCGTCATTTTTCCGTGCAGGATGTTAAACGGCAGGCCATAGCGCAGCGTTAATTCACCGACGACAGGCTTATGCGTGCTATGTCCGGTAAAGGTCAGCTTGATAACCGTACCTTCCAGTTCATTTGCCAGCTCAGCGTTGAAGGTCTCTTCCTCGGCGTACTGGCTCACCTGACGAACAAACTGTTGCGTGATGGGCTGTTGCGGATGGGTAAAGACGCTCAGGACATCGCCCTCTTCCACCACCTTGCCATTCTCCATCACCGCCACGCGGTCGCAGATTTTGCGCACCACGTGCATCTCGTGGGTGATCAGCACGATGGTGAGTTTGAAACGACGGTTAATATCCAGCAGCAGATCGAGGATCTGATCGGTGGTCTGTGGGTCAAGAGCCGACGTGGCTTCGTCGCAGAGCAGCACGTCCGGATTATTGGCCAGTGCGCGCGCAATGCCCACGCGCTGTTTTTGCCCGCCGCTCAGCTGGGACGGGTACGCATTCTCACGCCCTTTCAGGCCGACCAAATCCACCAGCTCAGCAACGCGCGCCTTGATATTGGCTTTAGGCACGCCCGCGATTTGCATCGAGAAGGCGATGTTCTCGTTAACCGTTCGCGACCAGAGCAGGTTGAAATGCTGGAACACCATGCTGATCTTCAGTCGCGCCTGGCGTAAGGCTTCGCCCTTAGCGGCAGAAATATTCTGCCCGTTGATGGTGACGCTGCCGGTACTGGGTTTTTCCAGACCGTTCAGCAGGCGGATAAGCGTACTTTTCCCGGCGCCGCTGTAACCGATAATCCCGTAAATCTGTCCCTGCGCTATCGTCAAATTGACATTATCAACGGCTGTCAGTGCCACCTTTCCGTTGTCAAAAACCTTCGAAATATTGCTCAGTACAATCATTCTTATTCGTTATCCGTTCCGCCCATGGCGGTTTAGCAGTATGGATGTCCAAACGATAGTAAACAGGCGTTATCAGGTTTTAAATGAACAAAAAAGAATTTGTTATAACTTTAGGAAATAAACAGCGGATTTAACGGCTGGAAAGCATTTAGATCATTTTCAGCAATGATTATCTGCCATACGCATATTCGATGGCTGACCCGCTGAAAAAATGGTCATTTTTGCAGCATTTTATCCCGATATATCCATCCTCACATCCAGACAACTTTACGTCTTGCTGTCCTTACATCCGAAAACATGCTGAATATTCCTTTCTGTTCTAAAAGGCAGTGAAACGTTCTTTATTGAGAAATTTTCATGGTCCTATCATCCGGTCATGACCTCCTTAAAGGAAAAAGACCATGACGATTTATCACTCCGTCACCGAACTGATTGGCCACACGCCGCTTATCCAGCTGCACAAACTGGATACCGGTCCCTGCTCCTTGTTTCTGAAGCTGGAAAACCAAAACCCCGGCGGCTCGATTAAAGACCGCGTTGCGCTGTCGATGATCAACGAAGCGGAGCGCACCGGCCAGCTACAGCCGGGTGGCACGATTATTGAAGCGACGGCGGGCAATACCGGCCTCGGCCTGGCCCTGATCGCCGCGCAGAAAGGCTACTCGCTGATCCTGGTAGTACCCGATAAAATGAGCCGCGAAAAGATTTTCCACCTGCGCGCGCTGGGGGCTCAGGTGGTGTTGACCCGCTCCGATGTGAATAAGGGGCATCCGGCCTATTACCAGGATTACGCCCAGCGTCTGGCCAACGAGCTGCCCGGCGCGTTTTACATCGACCAGTTCAATAATGAGGCCAACCCGCTGGCGCACCGCACCACTACGGCGCCGGAACTGTTTGAACAGCTTGACGGGCGGATCGACGCCATTGTTGTCGGCGTGGGCTCTGGCGGCACGCTGGGGGGATTGCAGGCGTGGTTTGCGGAACACTCCCCAGATACGGAGTTTGTCCTGGCAGACCCGGCCGGATCGGTTCTGGCCGACCAGGTGGAAACCGGACGCTATCACGATGCCGGCTCATGGCTGGTTGAAGGGATTGGCGAAGACTTTATTCCGCCGCTGGCCCACATCGAAGGGGTGAATCGCGCCTGGCGCATCACCGACCGCGAAGCCTTCACCACCGCACGCGAGCTACTGAAAACGGAAGGCATTCTGGCGGGCTCCTCCAGCGGCACGCTGCTGGCGGCGGCGCTGAAATATTGTCAGGCGCAGACCACGCCAAAACGCGTGGTCACCTTCGCCTGCGACAGCGGCAATAAATACCTCTCGAAGATGTTCAACGATGACTGGATGCGTCAGCAAGGGCTCATCACGCGCCCTCAGTCTGGCGATCTCTCCGACTATATTGCCCTGCGTCACGATGAAGGTGCCACCGTCACCGCCGCCCCGGACGACACGCTTTCAACCGTACTGGCGCGCATGCGTTTGTATGACATCTCCCAGCTTCCGGTGCTGGAGAGCGGCAAGGTGGTGGGCATTATCGACGAGTGGGATCTGCTGCGGCATATCGGCGGCGATGGCGATCGCTTCGCCCTTCCGGTGACGGCAGCCATGACGCGTCAGGTGGAGTTCCTTGATAAACACGCCCCTGAGAGCGCCCTGAACGCTATTTTCGACCGTGGCCTGGTGGCCGTTATTAATGACAACGACCGCTTTTTGGGTCTGATCACGCGCAGCGACGTCCTGACCGCCTGGCGCAACCGTCTACAACAATAAAGGAATAAGAGATGAAAAACCTGGCAACCCTGAGCGTTCACAGCGGCGAGTTCAACGACCAGCACGGCGCCGTCATGCCGCCGATTTACGCTACCTCAACGTTTGCGCAACCGTCACCCGGCGAGCATACCGGCTATGAGTATTCCCGCAGCGGCAACCCCACCCGCCACGCGCTGGAAACCGCCATCGCCGAACTGGAAGGCGGCTCGCGCGGCTACGCGTTTGCCTCCGGTCTGGCGGCCATCTCCACGGTGCTCGAACTGCTGGATAAAGACAGCCATATTGTCGCCATCGATGACGTTTACGGCGGGACGTATCGCCTGATTGAAAACGTGCGCAAGCGCAGCACCGGTCTGCAGGTCAGCTGGGTTAAACCGGACGATCTGGCCGGGCTTGAGGCCGCCATTCGTCCGGAAACCCGCATGGTGTGGGTCGAAACGCCAACCAACCCGCTGCTAAAGCTGGCGGATCTGGCGGCCATTGCGCAAATTGCCCGTCGTCATAACGTCATCAGCGTGGCGGATAACACCTTCGCGTCGCCGGTGATCCACCGTCCGCTTGAATCAGGTTTCGATATCGTGGTGCACTCCGCCACCAAATACCTCAACGGCCACTCCGACGTCGTCGCCGGGCTGGCGGTGGTGGGAGATAACAAGACGCTGGCTGACAAGCTCGGCTATCTGCAAAACGCGGTGGGTGGCGTTCTGGATCCGTTCAGCAGTTTCCTGACCCTGCGCGGTATTCGTACCCTTGCGCTGCGCGTCGAAAAACACAGCACCATCGCGCTGGCGATTGCGCAATGGCTCGATCAACATCCTCTGGTGGAAAACGTTTTCTATCCCGGTCTGGAATCGCATCCACAATATCAGCTTGCCCGTACGCAGATGGCGCTGCCAGGCGGGATGATTTCCGTTGTGGTGAAAGGCGATGCGCAACGCGCCACCGAGGTGATCCGCAACCTGAAGTTGTTCACCCTCGCGGAAAGTCTGGGCGGCGTGGAGAGTCTGGTGAGCCAGCCGTACAGCATGACCCATGCGTCAATTCCGCTGGAACAACGCCTGGCAAACGGCATTGTGCCGCAGCTGATCCGCCTGTCAGTCGGAATTGAAGATCCGAAAGACCTGATTGCCGACCTCAGCCAGGCGCTGCAAAAATAAGCAAAATGCGGCAGGTCAGGCACCTGCCGCCATAAGTTGTCATTATGCCTTAACGCCTTGATAACAAACTTATGTGAATCTGCACAGATTATTTTTGAAACGCTGTTTCCATTTTCCTTTTATCTTAAAATCAGCGTATAATGCGCGCCAAATCCCTGGTGAATGGTTTCAGCGCTTGGAATACAAAAAACAACGTACAACTTCTCCTCTCCTTCGTTGGGCTGACACTCAGGCACACTTTCTTCTGCACGCTCATTTGATGTCTCCTATCCTTAGTGCGTGTCATATACTCTTTTGCAACACAGGTTTGACTCCGCGGCGGTGCGCCCCCGGAGCGAGATTTCCATATCCTTCCCAACTTAAAGACTAAGACTGTCATGAAAAAGACGAAAATTGTTTGTACTATCGGCCCGAAAACCGAATCTGAAGAGATGCTGAGCAAAATGCTGGATGCCGGCATGAACGTGATGCGTCTGAACTTCTCCCACGGCGACTATGCAGAGCACGGCCAGCGTATCCAGAACTTGCGCAACGTGATGAGCAAGACCGGCAAAAAAGCCGCTATTCTGCTGGACACCAAAGGTCCGGAAATCCGTACCATCAAACTGGAAGGCGGTAACGACGTTTCTCTGAAAGCGGGCCAGACCTTCACCTTCACCACCGACAAATCCGTTGTTGGCAACAGCGAAATCGTTGCAGTGACCTACGAAGGCTTCACCAGCGATCTGTCCGTCGGCAACACCGTGCTGGTGGATGATGGTCTGATCGGCATGGAAGTTACCGCTATCGAAGGTAACAAGGTTATCTGTAAAGTGCTGAACAACGGCGACCTGGGCGAGAACAAAGGCGTTAACCTGCCGGGCGTCTCTATCGCGCTGCCAGCACTGGCTGAAAAAGACAAACAGGACCTGATCTTTGGTTGCGAGCAAGGTGTTGATTTCGTTGCTGCATCCTTCATCCGTAAGCGTTCCGACGTGGTTGAGATCCGTGAGCACCTGAAAGCGCACGGCGGCGAGAAGATCCAGATCATCTCCAAAATTGAAAACCAGGAAGGCCTGAACAACTTCGACGAAATTCTCGAAGCGTCTGACGGCATCATGGTTGCCCGTGGCGACCTGGGCGTTGAAATCCCGGTTGAAGAAGTGATCTTCGCGCAGAAGATGATGATCGAGAAATGCGTTCGCGCGCGTAAAGTGGTTATCACTGCAACGCAGATGCTGGACTCCATGATCAAAAACCCACGTCCTACCCGCGCTGAAGCAGGCGACGTGGCGAACGCCATCCTCGACGGTACTGATGCAGTGATGCTGTCCGGTGAGTCAGCTAAGGGTAAATACCCGCTGGAAGCGGTCGGCATCATGGCGACCATCTGCGAGCGTACTGACCGCGTGATGACCAGCCGTCTGGACTTCAACAACGACAGCCGCAAACTGCGCATCACCGAAGCTGTGTGCCGCGGTGCAGTTGAAACCGCTGAGAAACTGGACGCACCGCTGATCGTGGTAGCGACCCAGGGCGGTAAATCTGCTCGTGCAGTGCGTAAATACTTCCCGGATGCCACCATCCTGGCCCTGACCACCAATGAAACCACCGCGCGTCAGCTGGTGCTGAGCAAAGGCGTGGTTGCCCATCTGGTGAAAGAGATCGCGTCTACCGATGATTTCTACATTCAGGGTAAAGCGATGGCGCTGGAAAGCGGTCTGGCACAGAAAGGCGACGTTGTGGTGATGGTTTCTGGTGCCCTGGTTCCAGCAGGTACCACTAACACTGCATCTGTTCACGTACTGTAATAATTCCCGAACGAATTATTTTTTGATAGAAAGCGTCCTTCGGGGCGCTTTTTTTATTCCTGTCATTAGCCCTATCTATTCAAAAAGCAAATCGGGTTTTTCTATTTAATTGCGATTTATCTAAGATGAATCCGATGAAAAATGCCTTTTTTAACATGGCTTTTTCGACAAAAAGGCCAAATTCGTTGCTTCTTTGAGCGAACGATCAAAAATAGGCGTATTCCCATCAAAAAAATATTCTCAACCCAAAAAACTTTGTGTAATACTTGTAACGCTACATGGAGATTAACTCAATCTAGAGGGTATTAATAATGAATCGTACTAAACTGGTACTGGGCGCGGTAATCCTGGGTTCTACTCTGCTGGCAGGTTGCTCCAGCAACGCTAAAATCGATCAGCTGTCTTCTGACGTTCAGACTCTGAACGCTAAAGTTGACCAGCTGAGCAACGACGTGAACGCAATCCGTTCCGACGTTCAGGCTGCTAAAGACGACGCAGCTCGCGCTAACCAGCGTCTGGACAACCAGGCTACTAAATACCGTAAGTAATAGTACCTGTTAATAAAATGGCGCACATTGTGCGCCATTTTTTTTGCCTTCGTCAAACCCCTACTGCGTCACCCTCTCCCCTTCCTCTTCGGCTACCGCAGCTGACACCCGACTGTTCTGCACCGACAACACGCTGTTGCTGGCTGATGGGCCATTACCGGCAGATACTACCACCGGGATCCCCGCACGACGTGACAGGGCTTTATCGATAAGCGCTTTATCACTCCCCGATTGAGACACGAAGGATGCGAAATCTTCGGAGTGGCTAATGGGCGCAACCTGTGGGTTTTCCCCTTCAACCTGCGCTAACGGACGGTGTACTTCGATGTAGCGTTTCCCGTCCGGCTCGACGGCAAACTTCACCGGCTCATTGATAATCTGGACCCGCGTGCCAACACGCACCTGCCCAAACAGCGCTTTGATATCCGGCGCGTTCATCCGCATACAGCCTGAACTGACCCGTAAACCAACGCTGTCCGGCGCGCTGGTGCCGTGGATAAGATATTCACCGTTCCCTACGCCTAAACGCAGCGCAAAGCGTCCTAACGGGTTATTTGGCCCTGCTGGCACGACCGGCGGCAATTTTATTCCTTGCGCCAGAGAGCGCGCCCTGATGCCCGCTGTCGGTGTCCAGGTTGGATTAGGGATTTTCTGACTCACGCGGGTGGTCGTCACCGGCGTTTCCAGTCCCAGTTGCCCGATACCGAGCGGGAAGACCTGAACGATATTCTCCCCAGGCGGGAAATAGTAAAGCCGAAGCTCAGCCAGGTTGACCACGATCCCTTCCCGCGGCGTATCCGGCAGCAGCATTTGAGAAGGAATGGTGATCACCGTCCCCGGCGCGGGGTTCACCGGTGCAATGGTATTATTGGTTTCAAGAATAAGCTGGGCAGCCGTATTAAACCGGCGGGCAATGGCCTGCAGTTTATTGTCACCTTCCTGAATCGTGTAGGTTTGATTTTGCCCAATCAGACGGCTGCCTGCGGGCGGCAACGGATAATCCACTGCCCGGGCCGAATTAAGCACACCGAGCGAACCAAGGAGTAATAGAGTTATTAGAGACGCGCGCTTCATGCTGAGATTCCTTATTCACTGACAGAACGCCAGAAAGCTGAAAAACCAGCGAGGCGGGAACCACCTCGCGAAACAGAATGAATGCTGTTCTGTAAGTCTAGCTAAGGATTGCAGCTTTGGCGCGAATGCCGCGGATCATCGCTTCCAGTCCCTGGGAGCGGGACGGGGTGAGATGTTGGGTGAGCGCCATTTTTTCGAACCAGGGACGAACATCAAAAGCGACAATGTCCTGCGCCGACATCTGGTGATAGAGGATAAAGACGACGGCAATAAGCCCTTTCACAATCGCAGCGTCGCTGTCGCCGTGTAATTCGATAGTGCCGTCGTCAGATTGCTTCATCACAATCCACACCTGGCTCTGGCAGCCCTGAATAATATTATCCGGGTTATGCGCCTCTTCGCTGAGCGGCGCTAAACGCTGCCCCAACTCAATAATATAGAGATATTTCTCTTCCCAGTTAGCGCAACGCCCGAAGTTGCGCAGCAATTTATCTTTATCCGGCAGTTCTGCCATCTTTCGCCTCTCCGTTAGCCCAGCAACTGGTGAATGCGCTTAAGCCCCGCCACCAGCCTGTCGACCTCTTCCGTTGTGTTGTACATTACCAGCGACGCGCGGCACATTGCCGGCACCTGGTAAAACGCCATCAGGGGCATGGCGCAGTGATGCCCGGTACGGACCGCCACGCCATAATTATCCAGAAAACTGCCCACGTCATAGGCGTGATGTTTACCCAGATTAAACGCAATCACACCCTGTCGGTCAGCCGGGCCGTATAAGGTTAGATCCGGTACGCTGGCAAGCTGGGCAAGCGCATAGTGCATCAGCACCTGTTCGTATTCCTGAATGGCGTCAAGGCCAATTGAGGAGACCCAGGAGATGGCCGCCCCCAGACCAATAATACCGCCGGTGTTTGGCGTGCCCGCCTCAAAGCGCCACGGCGCGCGCGCATAGGTGGTGCCCTCCGACAGGCTAACGGTGGCGATCATCGACCCGCCCCCTTCCCACGGTGGCATCGCCTGCAGGATCGCCTCTTTGACGTACAGCACGCCTATCCCGGTCGGCCCATAGAGCTTATGGCCTGAAAAGACATAGAAGTCACAGTCCAGCGCCTGGACATCAACCGCGTGGTGCATCACCGCCTGCGCGCCGTCAATCAGTACCTTCGCCCCTGCCTGATGGGCCTTTGCGATAATCTCCGCCACCGGGTTCTCAGTCCCCAGGACGTTAGAAACCTGGGTGACCGCCACCAGCCGCGTGCGCTCATCCAGCAACGCGTCAAGCTGCTCAAGCTGAAGCGTCCCGTCGGCATTCAACGGGATCACCCGCAGCTGCGCGCCAACGCGCTCGCAGAGCATTTGCCACGGCACGATATTGGCGTGGTGCTCCATTTGCGTGATGACGATGTTATCGCCCGCATGCACCTGCGCGTTGCCCCAGCTGTTGGCGACCAGGTTGATCCCTTCGGTGGTGCCGCGCACGAAGACCAGCTCTTCAGGCGATTGCGCGTTGAGGAAGGCGGCAATCTGCGTGCGCACGTTTTCCATGCGCTGGGTCGCCTCGGCGCTCAGGGTATGAATACCGCGATGCACGGCGGCGTAGCCGTGACGATAGAATTCGGCTTCTGCATCCACCACCTGATTCGGTTTCTGCGCGCTGGCCGCGCTGTCCAGATAGGCCAGCGGCAGACCGTTCACTTCACGGGTCAGAACGGGAAAATCTGCCCGTACTTTCTCGACGGGAAAACTCATGCTTCGCCTCCAGGCAGACGCTGACCTATACGGGCCAGCACCTGCTGTTTTAACGCGCCATCTTGCAGCGCTTCCGTCAGCTCGGCGGCAAACGCGTAGATGATCATCTTCTGCGCCGCCTGCCGATCGATACCGCGGGAGCGCAGGTAGAACATCTGCTCATCGTCAATCCGCCCGACCGTCGCACCGTGGCTGCATTTCACGTCATCGGCGTAGATCTCCAGCTGCGGTTTGGTGTCCACTTCAGCCAGACGCCCCAGCAGCAGGTTGTTGTTGGTCATCTGTCCGTCGGTTTTAATGGCGTGCTGGGCCACGTTAATCAGGCCGTTAAACACTGCGCGCCCTTTGTCGCTGACGATAGTTTTATGCAGCTGACGGCTGTTGCAATAGCCTTTGTTGTGCTCAAGCCAGGTGCGCGTGTCGCACACTTCAGATTTGACCGGCATCGCCAGGCTGTTAATGCGTAGCGTGGTATTTTCACCGTTAAGCTGGGTGCTGGTATTGTGGCGCAGCACCGCGCTGCCGAGCAGGAAGCTATGACTGTAGGCCGCGGCATCTTGCCCAAGTAAAATGTCGTTATGGGCAAAGTGGTGGCTCTGCGGGTTCTCAAACGCCAGCTTGATGTGGTGAAGCTGGGCATTGGCCGCCACATTCATCGTCAGACGCGAGCCGGTAAAATGGCGCGTCTCGTTGAGGCTGACGTAATGTTCAATCACCGTGGCCTCCGCCCCCTCCGCCAGTTCAAGATGGTGGCGATAGTGCGCGGTGTTGATTTCGTCGCCGTCAAGACCCTGATTGATATGCATCAGGAGCAGCGGCTTCGCCGGACGCTGGTTACGTTTCACGCTGATATGCGTCACAGACTGCGCCAGGCTTTCGGTGAGATGCAGGAAGACCTCCGGCTGCACCGGTGCGGCCAGACTCGGATGAACGTCATTCACGTCGATCTGAAAGCCGCTGTGTCGCGTCTCGTCACTGAGTTCCGGGTGAAACACGCCGTCGACAAAGACCAGACGCAGCGCATCCACAGGTAACGCCAGCCCGTCTCGCTGGGCCGGCGTGACGTCCGCCGAGCGCGTGACAAACTCGCCGTTCAGCAGGCCATCGAGCGGTGTGTATTTCCAGTTTTCGTGCTTACGGGTGGGCAGACCCAGACGCAGCATCTGCTGAAGGTGCTGCTGGGCCTGTTCAGAACGCGATTGCCCCTGCGTTTCAAACAGCCGGTGCCACTGCTGGAGTGCATTACTGCTGTTCGGTAAGCCAGCCATAACCCTGCTCCTCCAGTTGTTTAACCAGCGTGAAATCGCCGGATTTCACAATGCGCCCCTGGTAAAGCACGTGGACGTAGTCTGGTTTGATGTAGTCAAGAATGCGCTGGTAGTGGGTGACGATAATAAACGAGCGCTTGCCGTCACGCAGCGAGTTCACCCCGTCTGCGACAATCTTCAGGGCGTCGATGTCCAGGCCTGAATCGGTCTCATCAAGAATGCACAACTCGGGCTCGAGCACCGCCATCTGCAGAATGTCGTTACGCTTTTTCTCACCGCCGGAGAAGCCGACGTTGACCGAACGGGTCAGCAGGTCTTCCGGCATTTTCAGCAGCTTGATCTTCTCTTCCATCAGATCCTGGAAGTCGAAGCGGTCCAGCGCCTCGAGACCGCGATATTTGCGCACCGCGTTCAGCGCCGTCTGCAGGAAGAACTGATTGCTGACGCCCGGAATTTCTACCGGGTACTGGAAGGCCATAAAGATGCCCTCCCCAGCCCGCTCTTCCGGCGACATCTCAAGCAGATCTTTGCCGTTAAACTCGACGGAGCCGTGGGTGACTTCGTAATCTTCGCGTCCTGCCAGCGTCGCGGAAAGCGTACTTTTCCCGGAGCCGTTCGGCCCCATGATGGCGTGAACTTCACCCGGCTTGACGTCAAAATTGAGGCCACGCAGGATCTCTTTCTCTTCCACGCTAACCTGTAAATCTTTAATGCTTAACATGTGCTTTCCTTAACCGACGCTGTGTTCAAGACTAATGGCGAGGAGTTTTTGTGCTTCAACGGCGAATTCCAGCGGCAGTTCAGAGAACACGTCCTTACAGAAGCCGTTCACAATCATTGAAATGGCATCTTCTTCACTGATCCCGCGCTGCAGGCAGTAGAAGAGCTGGTCTTCCCCGATGCGCGACGTGGTCGCTTCGTGCTCAAGCTGGGCCGTGTTATTACGGCACTCGACGTACGGGAAGGTATGCGCGCCGCAGTCAGCGCCAATCAGCATCGAGTCACACTGGGTAAAGTTACGCGCGTTGGTAGCCGTCGGCATGATTTTCACCAGCCCGCGATAGCTGTTCTGGCTGTGCCCGGCGGAGATCCCTTTCGAGATAATGGTGGATTTGGTGTTTTTACCAATGTGGATCATCTTGGTGCCGGTATCGGCCTGCTGATGGCCGCTGGTCAGCGCCACCGAGTAAAACTCGCCGATGGAGTTATCCCCGCGCAGGATGCAGCTCGGGTATTTCCAGGTAATGGCCGAGCCGGTTTCCGACTGGGTCCAGGACATCTTGCTGTTTTCGCCTTCGCACAGCGCGCGCTTGGTAACGAAGTTCAAAATGCCGCCGGTATTGCCGTCGCCCGGGAACCAGTTTTGCACCGTGGAGTATTTCACCTCGGCGTCTTTGTGAATGATGACTTCCACCACCGCCGCGTGCAGCTGATAGCTGTCGCGTACCGGCGCGGAACAGCCTTCGATATAGCTGACGTAGCTACCTTCATCGGCCACCAGAATGGTACGTTCGAACTGGCCGGTTTTTTCCGCGTTGATACGGAAATAAGTCGACAGCTCCATCGGGCAACGTACGCCTTTTGGTACGTAAATAAAGGTGCCGTCGGAGGCCACCGCCGCGTTGAGCGCCGCAAAGAAATTATCGTTAGAGGGCACCACGGTTCCAATGTACTTTTTCACCAGTTCCGGATGATCGTGAATCGCTTCGCCGAAGGAGCAGAAAATGATCCCCTGCTCTGCCAGCTTCTCGCGGTAGGTGGTCGCCACCGAGACGGAGTCGAAAATGGCGTCCACCGCCACCTCTTTCCCTTCGCGAACGGGCACGCCAAGCTGATTAAAGGCCTCTTCAACTTCTTTGCTCAGGAAGCTGTTTTCTGCGCCGGTTTGCTGTACCGCACCCGGCTGCGAGGCGCAGGTGTCGTCACAGCTGCCGCAGGAGGGCGCGGAGTAGTAGCTGTAATCCTGATAGTTCAGCTTGTCGTAGTGCGCTTTCAGCCAGTGCGGCTCTTCCATTTCCAGCCAGGCGCGGAAGGCACTCAGACGAAATTCGAGCATCCATTCGGGCTCGTTACGTTTGGCCGAGATCGCCCGCACGACATCTTCGTTGATGCCTTTCGCCAGCTCATCGGTCTGCAGCTGCGTGAAGAACCCTTCTTTATAATTCAGGTGTCCGCCGCTCCAGGTGTTCACATCACTCGTTGCTTCAGTATTACGAGACATAGTACCGCCTATACCCCAAAGCTTTCGCCGCAGCCGCATTCGTTCTGGGCTTTCGGGTTATGAAATTTGAATAACTGGTTTAAGCCTTCGCGGACGTAGTCCACTTCGGTGCCGTCGATAAAGGGCATCGCCTGCAGCGCCACGAACAGTTTCGCGCCATCGGTTTCGAAGACCAGGTCATCTTTCTCGGGTTCGGTGACGGTATCAAGCACGTAACCAAAACCTGCGCATCCGGTCTGTTTGACGCCTAAACGCACGCCGAGGATCTCGGGCTTTTTCGCCACCAGCTCGTGAATGTGTGCCGCCGCCGCTGGCGTGAGCGTTAAACCGCGCCAGGCAAAATCGGCCGGATTAAAGGTTTCTGAATGCAGTTCCATAGGTCCACCTCGTCTGAATAGCCATCAGGGCATAACACCATGTTAGTGATAACGATTATCACTTCAACCCCCTGTCAGTAGGGGCATCTGGGTAAACCGCCCTTTTTGGTTACTTTTATTAAGCATAGACCCTGTAGAAGGATGCAGGCAGAATGGATTTAATTGTTCAATGCATTGATAAATAATGCATTTCGCCGCAGCATTTGTGGCGGACAGGAGAAAAGTAAAATATGCATCGGAAATGCCTATTTTTAAGATAGCTTTTGCTCAGGAAGTGACAAAAACAAAAAAGGCCCTCAAGGCCTCTTACGATCGGTGATGAAATGAAACAGCAAATCCCTGTTCACGCCAGTGATCAAGCTGTTCCTGCTGGCGAGGTGTGGGGGATTTCCCCGTCCAGACGAAGATTTTTTGCCCCGGGAACAGTTCAGGACGCGGTGAATCGATGGGTTCAGCCAGCACGTCAATATGCCAGCCCTTCTGTGCCAAACGCGCGGCTTCAAGCCAAAGATGCGTTCGGTCGTCGCATTCCCAGCCGATCAGGAGAGCATCTTTACCGGCTTTCTTACGGGATTCCGCGAGGCTTGCAAACGCGAATTCGATCAGTACGCCGTCAAAAAGACTCGCCATGTGACGCACGGTGTTTTGGTCCTGGTTCATTCGCTGTCGGACCGGAGAAATAATGTTATCGATCAGCGCATCCATCGCATGATCGCGGCGGAACTCGCCGATTTTGGCGCGCAGTTTACCTGGGCTGGCGTAACGCAGAACCGTCATCATCTCTTCCTGGAAAGAGATCCAGTTACCCTGCGTCAGCTCTTCTTTGGTTTCCAGTAACGCTTTGACTTTTCCGACCGAGACGCCGGTTTTCATCAGGCGCTTGATCTCTTCGATACGCAGGATATCCTCATCGTCAAACTGACGATGGCCCCCTTCGCTGCGTTGCGGCTTCAACAAACCATAACGGCGTTGCCAGGCACGCAGCGTAACGGGGTTGATACCGCATCGTTCGGCGACTTCGCCGATACTGTAATAGGCCATTAACTCCCTCACGCTCAAAACCTTCATACCTAACCGCACCAACCTTATCAGATTGTACAACGCATTTGTATAACCAACTCCCCGTTCTGAGACAAGTGAAAGGGGTCAAATCCTTTCACTCGTTTATCTATTGTTGTCTAAATTTATCTCTTCGTACAGTTAACTCTCGAGTGCCATGTACAGGTTTTTAGAAATCGTTCTTTCTCTCAGGCCAGGCAACAGCCGGGATCCCGCCCAGACGCGGGCTGGCGAACAGATGCCCCTGAAACTGCGAAATCCCGGCGGATTCCAGCCACATCCACTCCTCAGCCAGCTCTACCCCCACCGCGCAGAACTGGATTTCCAGGGACGCGCAGCATTTGATGATGGCTTGTACAATCGCCTGGCGCGGACCGCTTTTGTGCACGTTGGCTATCAAATCCCGATTAATCTTAATTCTGTCCGGCTGGAACTGCGCCAGCAGCTGCAGCCCGGCAAACCCTGCGCCAAAGTGATCGATCGTCACGCTGATACCCGCGCTCTTTAACTGCCTGACTGAATGCGTAAATTCGTCAAAGCGGGAGATCGCTTCACTCTCCGTGAACTCGACAACGATCTGTTCCGGCACAAAACCATTCGCCTCAATGACCGTAAGCAGGAAATCAACCGCGTTAGGCACGTTAACCAGCGTCATCGGCAGCAGATTGAGGGACAGCGTTTGGGTGTGCAGCCCCAGCGCGCTGGCCATCGACAGTGCCACCTGCTTGCTCTTCAGATCGGCCTCATAAAGCGCGTCTCGCGGCAGAGTCTGAAAATAGGCAGCAGGTGAATCCCCTTCTGGCGTACGAATTAGCGCTTCCCAGGAGACAATCTGTTGCATAAAGGGATCGACAATAGGTTGAAACGCAAAGCTGCAATCTGCACCTTTTGCCACAACCTCTGACTGCGCGGATAAGGGTGTCTCTTCAGGAATAAAATCCCAGCTGTTCGCCGGAGGCAGTTCAAAATAGTTGGCTTTTTCTGTGGCCTCAACGAAGGTGCGGAAAAACTGCAAGGCACGGTCGTTATACGTCAACCGGTACTTCGTTGTCCCTTTATCAAGCACCTGCTGGAGCACTTCGTCTGTATCAAATTGACGCAAATCGAAAAGCTCCATGCCCACGTTGCCAAAGCGTCTGAAGGGACCGTGATCGCACATGAGTTCCACCACATTATGATGTCGCGGGTCACGGCAGATATGCTGATAGATGGCCGTCACATTATCAACTGGCCCTTCAAGTAACTGGAAAAAATGTGTGCCGTTAAACAGCAAGATCCCCGTGACATCGGAGTGCCGATTATTACGATTTGCAGCAGCTACCATTTCTTCCAGCGCTTTCACCGGAACGCCCTCGCAGATATGACTGCGGTAAATGATGGTTGTTAGCATGCTTTTCCTGGGGGGTTATAGGTTCGGCCACGAAAAGATCGTGGATAGAGTGTTGTTATAGCACATTCATTACTTAACAAATAATTTACACGTCAATGATTTAGCGCATTTACAAAGCCTGGTTTTGCTGTTGTACAACTCTCTGAGCAAAATCGAGATTGTACAATATATTCTGCAACGATAACGTTAAACACCACAATAACAACCAATTGATATTTATAGAAATTATAAAATATATCAAGAAAAATTTAAAAATCTGTACATTTTGAATGTACAGATTTGAAAAATATGTATACCTTAATTGTAACGTTACTGATTACGGATATTTACAGGAGCGAAACATGAACCAGAACGGTTATGTCGCAGATTCAGCAGCAGCAATCGCGCAGTACTTCGAGAAAGCCGCGCTACCTACTCAGCAGGAGACGCTGGGTCAGGTGGTTGTTGAGATTCTTAGCGACGGGCGACATCTCAATCGCAAATCGCTCTGTACCAAACTTTTAAGTCGCCTCGAAAGGGCTAAAGGCCCGGAAGAGGAACAGCATTATCACATGCTGCTTGGACTGCTTTTCGAACGGTAACGTGATGAACAGTAGTGACGCAGATCGCCTGATCGACCAGCTAATCGGTGAAGCCGTTCTTTCTCTTCTGAGAGAGCGTGGCCCCGTGACAACCGAAGGTCTTATCCAGCGTCTGCGCAATATGAAAGCACATGAAAAGGATCCCCAGCGGCGGGAGACACTTGCGAGGGTGATTGCCGAAATCGGTTCAAATGACCTCGCCTTTAAACGTCGCAGAACCGCACAGGGACGACCAAAAAGAGAGGGATCTCTCAGAGAGAGTCGAGACAATGTAGTGCCGTTATTTGGTAATGGAAAACCGTCCGATCCAAAGAAGATACATTGACTGCAACCATACAGCTACGGTGAGAACAAATGAGACAAAATATTCAGCTTCAACCCGAATTTCACTCTGCTTTTTTAGACAGTGCGTTATCGGAGTACTTCCGTCATGCAGGCGAACGTTTTGCTGAAGAGTCCGCTGTTTTTTCTACTGCAGTACGCTGTGTCCTCGCCTCTGAAGGACATCTGACCAATAAGGCCATTATCCTCTGGCTGATCCAGACGCTGGAAGCCACTGACGATGTCGTTCAGGCGGATGTGATCCGCAAGACGCTGGAAATCGTCGTCGGTTACACCATGGACGATCTTTGACCTCCTTCCCCACAAAAAAGCGAACGTGTCATCGTCAATTCTGACGAACAGCCTGACGATGACACGCCGCTCGTCAATAACACCCTGTAAATCAAGCACAAGCAATGTGGCATGGATCCTGCTTAAGCCAATAAGGGACTGGGCTTTCCAGTTAAACATTGCTTCATTTCTTAACAGGTCTGTTATTGATGAAAAAAATCGCCAGCGTCTGCCCGTACTGCGGTGCAGGCTGCAAACTTAACCTCGTCGTTGAAAATAACCGTATTATCCGAGCCGAAGCAGCAGACGGCGTCACCAATCAGGGCACGCTTTGCCTGAAAGGATTCTACGGCTGGGATTTCCTCAACGACACCCGCCTGCTCACCCCCCGCCTGACGCAGCCCATGATCCGCTACAACAAAGGAGAGGCGTTCACCCCTGTCACCTGGGAAGAGGCCATTCGCTATACCGCCCACAGGCTCAAGAGCATCAAAGAACAGTTCGGTCCACGGTCAATCATGACCACCGGCTCCTCGCGAGGAACGGGTAATGAGACCAACTATGTCATGCAGAAATTTGCCCGTGCCGTGCTTAATACCAACAACGTCGATTGCTGTGCACGAGTCTGCCACGGCCCTTCGGTTGCCGGTTTGCAGGAGACGCTCGGTAACGGCGCCATGAGTAACTCGATCAACGACATTGAAAACTCAAAATGCCTGTTGGTGTTCGGCTATAACTGCGCAGACTCTCATCCTATCGTCGCCCGACGCGTGCTGAAAGCGCGTGAGAATGGCGCAAAAATCATCGTCTGCGATCCGCGTCGTATTGAAACGGCACGCATTGCCGATCAGCATCTTCAGCTGAAAAACGGCAGCAACATGGCGCTGGTGAATGCCTTTGGCTATGTGCTGCTGGAAGAGGAGCTGTACGACAAAAACTACGTCGCACGTTTTACGGAAGGGCTGGAGGCGTACCGACAGATTGTCAAAGATTACGCGCCAGAGCGCGTGGAGCATCTGACGGGTATTCCCGCGCGCGATGTGCGTCAGGCAATGCGCACGTTCGCGGCGGCACCGTCAGCGACGGTAATGTGGGGGATGGGTGTTACCCAGTTTGGTCAGGCGGTTGATGTGGTGAAAGGCCTTTCCAGCCTGGCGCTGCTGACGGGCAACCTTGGCCGTCCGGCGGTCGGCGTTGGCCCGGTACGCGGGCAAAACAACGTTCAGGGCGCGTGTGACATGGGCGTTCTACCCAATATGTTCCCCGGATATCAGGAGGTAACGGACCCGACGGTCAGACAGAAATTTGCCGATGCGTGGAAGATAGACGTCAACAGAATGGACGATCGCGTCGGGACGCGCATCACCGAGGTGCCGCATCTTGCGCTGGAAGGTAAGGTCAAAGCGTATTACATCATGGGGGAAGACCCGCTTCAGACAGAAGCCGATCTCGGTCTGGTCCGTCGCGGTTTCGACGCGCTCGATTTTGTGGTGGTTCAGGACATCTTTATGACCAAAACGGCGGAAGTGGCGGACGTGCTGTTACCGGCCACGTCATGGGGTGAACACGGCGGCGTCTTTACCTGCGCCGATCGCGGCTTCCAGCGTTTCGGGAAAGCCATTGACGCCAGCGGCAACGTGAAGCGCGACTGGGAGATCATCAGCCTGCTGGCGACGGAGATGGGCTACCCGATGCATTACGACGACAACCAGCAGATCTGGGACGAAATGCGCGAACTGTGCCCGCTGTTCTACGGCGTGACCTACGCAAAAATGGGCGAGATGGGCCATGTTCAGTGGCCGTGCCCGACGCTCGATCACCCCGGTACGCCCTATCTGTACAAGGACAATAAGTTCGACACCCCAACGGGCAAAGGGCAACTTTTTGCCGCCGCCTGGCGCGCGCCAGCGGAAACCCCGGATGAGGATTACCCGCTGGTACTATGCACGGTACGCGAGGTGGGGCACTACTCCTGTCGCTCCATGACCGGAAACTGCGCGGCGCTGCAAAGCCTGGCCGACGAGCCAGGCCGCGTCCAGATGAACCCCGCCGATGCCTATAGACTGGGAATTGCTGACGGCCAACTGGTCTGGGTACGTTCACGCCGGGGTAAAGTGATAACCCGCGCCAGCATCAGCGAACGCATCAACGCCGGAGCCGTCTACATGACCTATCAGTGGTGGATTGGCGCCTGCAACGAGCTGACCCAGGATAACCTCGACCCCGTCTCCAAAACGCCGGAAACGAAGTATTGTGCGGTGCAGCTGGAGGCGATTGAGGATCAACGCTGGGCGGAGGACTTTGCGGCGTCGGCCTACCAGTCCATGAAGTCGCGGTTAATCAGTGCGGTAAACGTTTGAAGAAATGAGGCTCGCACCGCGAGCCTCTTACCACGGATCGTTTAACCAATCAGCAGCAGACAGGATAAATCATCCCCGCCGTTAATTTTATCAATCGCAAAATCGAATCGTGCATCAATGCTATTGTTATGCATCGTCTTTTCCGAAAAGCCTGCGATGGTTTTCATGACGACCTGCTGGTCAATCGTTTCCTGCATCGATTTCACACTGAGGAAGACTTTCAGATAGTAGAAATCCAGAACAATGCGATAAAACTGACGCAAAATAGTGTCGATGCTGTTGCCCGGGAAATAATTGCTATACATTTTATATAACAAGTAATTACGTAAGACGTGCGGTTCGGACAAGCAGCTGTTCTCGCATAATCTGTGCCACTGCAAATTGAGGTCAGCAAATTTTTTATCCAGTGCCACTGTGTCATGATGATTAGCGAAATCCAGATAGTCAGCAATGGCTTTATGCCCTTTCAGGATGGTCTCTTCTCTGGCGGAAAAACGTGCAACATTCGTCCCCATAACGGACAAGGCAAGATACTTCATCGCATTTGATTGACCAATATTATTGGCCTGTAAGAGAGAATGGCCATTTTTCAATTCAGCCATCAGCATTTCATAATAATCTTCAACCTGCTCAAATTTGTTATGCAAATCGAAATTTACGTGCTGCAGACATAAAATAAACTGCGCCAGCGCCATCAGGTTCTCTTCAACGTTAAGAGAAGGAGACTGGATTACGTTCCAGGCAAAAAGATGGATAACCTGAGTCACGTCAGTCATAGACTGACGACGTCCGATGAGGTTGGTTTTGTAGACTGCCCGCAGCGTTTCCTGCTCCTGAAGCAGCATGGCATCCGGGTCGAAGAGCACTAACCGAACCACTTCAGGACAGGAGAGCGTCATCGTGTGCCGGGTTTCATCTTCGTAGCGGGTAGAACCTCGCGGATAGGTGCTACAGGTGTGGGACAGCGCGCTTTCCCCTAATTCACGGTGAATCAGACAGAGTTTATTTTCGTCGATAAAGGGACAGTCGCCCTTCTCATCCAGCTTCACTCTCGAATAGTTATTTTTCCCCTTGCGCAGTGGAATTAGGTTCGCTTTTGCAAGGCGAGAAATGTCCGAATGCGTTGAGGAAATGTATTTTCCATGTGTTTTCTTGTCAATGGAAATTGTCCAACCACGGCAACAGGACATCAGGCACTCAGGCCCGACACACTGGAATTTACTCACAAAAATCGGTTTGATGGTCTTATGAATTTGCATACGAATGGGTCATTATTTAAAACCAATGAAAATAACATTACCTCAGGCGAAATCGATAGCGGCATTACTCAACAGTACAGCGGGCTATTCAGACTATTAGCCGTTACGCATAATTATTTTCCAGGTAATCGTGGAGCAGGTTTGGCCGACTCTTTTTCTCCATTAACCTTCTGAGCAGAACGATCAACTCGTAATCACTTCGCAGGTTAAACTTCTGCATCATCATATATTTATGGGTAAAGACTGTTTTATCACTCATCTTTAATATGTTGGCGGTCTGCGCAACCGAATGCCCCTGATAGAAATTCACCATAATTCGAATCTGTTGCGGTGACAGGACTTTATGTTGGCATTCGAAACAGGATTTTTTATTCCAGATGTATCCCGGTAATTGCGTCCTGAACAAGGCGATAAACAATGCGCCGCTTATACGATCAAGCGAAGCACGGCGAGAGAGGAAAATGATGTCCTGAAAACAGGAGGGCAACGCGGAAAAACGGCGCTCATCATCCACCAGACCTATCACAATCCCTTTTTCCCGGACCTGCAATTCAGGAAAACAGGTCAGCGTTTCACCCTGACAGAGCGAAAGGACAATAATATCGGCCTGAATGATGTTGTCCTCGGTCAGGCCTGCGTTAAAATGGATGGATCGATGAAAATTATGCTCAAAAAAATCCTCGAAAAAAAACTGCAGCCCGGCCTGAAAAAATAAATCCGTTTCCTGAATCAGGATATTCAACATAGCTCACCCACGTCTCATTTTAAATGCGCTTTCCGGCATTCAGTTGTACTGCATCGTCATCACAACAACCGCGCTGATGCTTCCCGGCGTCGCGCCACCGGCCTGGGATATCACCGATGCCTGCATGGGCATGCTGGCCGTTCGGTCTGCTGCAATATTTTGCGTAATGCTGGAACCTGTTCCCTTTAGCGTCCCCGTTGCGCTCTCGCGCATGGCTATCGCCACGTTGCTTGCCGAGCCGCTGTTCATGTAGTAGTCCGCCCCGGCTACCGGATCGGGGTTTCCGGTGAAGGAGACCGTCACGCTGCGCGTCCCCGCGGGACACTGCGTAAACTGCAGATTAAACGTCACCGGGTCGGAGGATGAACCCGGCGTCACCATGTTTGTCGCCTGAATATTGCCGAGATTAATATCCAGCTGCGTATTCCCGCCATTAAATATGCAGGGCGAGGCCACAATATTTCCCGTCACGTCAAGATTCACGTTATCGGCGGAAAAGGCCTTCCAGCAGAGCAAGGCGAGGAAGACCAGCTTCTTGTGCGATATTTTCATCATTTACCTGCTACTGGTAGGTCAAATTAAGCGTTGCAGAGGCATTGGCCGCGCCGGATTCGACAGACGTTAACGTCTGGTAATATCGCGCCGTTAACGGCAGCGTCTCTTGTCCACCCGAAGATTGTTTTAATAGCAGGCGGCTATTCAACACCAGCGGCGTGCCGTTATACAAAAGCTGTACGCCAACCCCTTTTGCGGTCCCGGTATTTCCCTGCCCGGTTAATGCCATCACGCTGGTATTCGCACTGTCCGGGTTCTGTATGCCGCTCAGGGAAACCGTAATATTGGTTCCGGGACTGCAGTTTACCCCCAGGTTTTGCGTATTCTGCGCGCCCGTGGGCGTGGTTCCGATCGCCGTGCCAAACGCTGAGGCGGAGATATCACCAATGGGGAACGTCAGCTGAGGCGTGGTAATACTGCATGCAAGCGCATTGATCGTCCCGCTGGTGAGCTGGGTCGTCAGGCCGTCGCGGTAAACGCCGTCGCTCCCCTGAAGCGTCACTACGCCTATGACCCCCGGCGTTAAGGCACCAGACGAAACCGGACCGGTGACCACAAGTTCAATTTTGCCACCGTACCAGTCAACATACGAGGTCTGCGCATTATAAGAAAACGTATTGGCCGGATTTTCAAAGTCGTTATTCGAAGAAAAACGAATACCCATTCCGCTGATATTGGTGTTGTAAACATGGTTGCCATAGCTGCTCAACGTGGCGTTGTTATAGCGCATGCTAAATCCGAGCATTAATGGATTACTGCACCCGGTAAGATAGGATCCCGTATAGGTGGCCGCGCCGGAAAATACCACCGTCCCGACAGGCGCATCGCGCTGGACATTAATCGTGCCCACCGACAGCGTGGAAATTTGCGGTATTATTGTCGTGCAGGTCCCTGCACGCACGCTGTTATTCCAGCCCGTGAGTAAACAGAGCAGTAAAATAGCCTGAATGAATTTCATGTTAATGCTCCTGGCGACACGTGGCACTCACGTCCGTTATTCCACTGTAGGTAGATTGTTTCGGCAGATTGAAATCAGCACGGCACTGTTGGCTGTCCTGGTTTCCCCAGGTCGCAACTAACGTCCCCTGCTCGCTCATGCCGATCAAATACACCTGGCCACGATCGCCCACGATGAAACTGTTGTTACGCTCACCCGAGAGGGTGACCATGGCGCCAAACGGGACGGGGCGGTTGTTGTCTGTCAGGGTCATCAGCACCCGACGCCCGACTCTTGAAAGGTAGTCCGCTCTCACCACCGCCCCGCGCGTCGGGGTGACCGTACGGGTATTGATCTCCAGCTCAACATCGTCAGGCATATTTTCCGGATCGAGGATGAGATCGTTTTTTCGGTACACGGACAAATTACTGACCACCGTATAACCGCGATAATCCGTACGTACTCCGGACTGATTTCGGATATCGACACCCCGCGCACCGGGTGCTTTTATCAGGGCATTCGTCTCACCCAGCGGCTGAGAAAACGTGACGCCATCGGCGTGTGCGAGTATGCCCCCCTGCAGCCCGTAATTCAGACGCTCGCTGTTTTTGTCGTAGCCATAGCCCGCCGTCAGTTCGCCGTAGGTGCCTTTGTAATCACCGTTCATGTTGCCGGTATAACCCACGCCGTTCGTGCCGTAACCCTGCTGCACGTTCCAGCTGAGCGAGCTGTTTTCCAGCGCAACGCCGTTCATGCCGATATTGTGCGTGGTGCCGTTATTCTTGCTGGTACTCATGGCATAGTTGGCCCACGTCCGCGGCAGGAATTTATCCAGCGGTACGCTGACGTTGAATGCCAGCTGCTGGTCATGATCATAGGTTTTCCCACTCCCGCTGCTGTATGACGCAGCGCTGGCATTTTTGCTGTATGTCCAGGTCACCCCGAAGCTGATGTTATGCCAGTCGTTGTTGTATCCGACACTCCAGGAAGCCATCGACTTACCGGTGTTCCAGTAATCTTCCCGCGCCGCGCTAAGGGTTAGAGACCCAAGGTCGCCGCCCAGCGCCTGGCTCATCGTCAGCTCTGCGCGGTTACGCCGCCTCTCCTGAAGCGCGCTGCTGTCTCCATAAGAATCCAGCACCTCCTGCATCCCGTAATAACCGCGGGTTGAATAGCGGTATCCCGCGATGGAAAAGTTCGTCCCGGTATTCACGAAATTCTTGCTATACCTCGCGCGTAAGGACTGACCGTTGGTTTTGGCTGTGTTATCCGGCGTTGACCAGCCCTGCGTGACGTCTGCTGAGAGCGCGCCGAAATCGCCCATGTTCTTACCCACCCCCATCGCCAGCGAACGATATCTGCTTGAGCCCTGCACTCCGCCATAGAGGGTGATCCCGTGCTTCAGGCCATAAATGCCGGTAAGTTGCCCGAAAGGCGTGTTGTCCACGCTGTGGTTATAGGATCGATATTGACCCCCGGTGAGGGCATATTTCAGACGGCCTTCACGCTGCAGTACCGGCAACGACGCATACGGCAGTATGAAATGTTGCTCGCTGCCGTCGGCTTCTTTGATCGTCACGTCCAGATCGCCAGCCCCTCCGGTCGGATACATATCCGTAATCTCGAATGCACCGGGTGTTACGTAGCTTTGGTAGATCTGATAACCATTCTGACGCACCACAACCTGCGCGTTGGTGCGCGCGATACCCCGCACGACGGGGGCATACCCCTTCAGGGAATCTGGCAGCATGTCGTCATCAGATGCCAGCTGAGCACCGCGAAACGGCATACTGTCAAACACGTCAGCAGGTGCAGAACTGTCTCCAAGCGTCAGCTGTGCCTTCAGGGGGATCACGGCACGCTGCGCGTAGGTATAGACGGTATCCCACCGGTCCTGGCCAGAGCCATCCCGTGACCACGTGGAGTAATTGCGCAGACGCCACGGACCGATATTGATCCCCGGACGCAGGTTGGCATACTGGCTGTCGCTGCTGCTGCCTTCACCGTGGCTCGCCCGGGTGTTCGCGCCGCTCAGGCTGTAATTGAGCATGGCCGCCGCGATCCCCTCATCCCACATCTCTGGCGACACATAGCCTCGCGCGGGCAGGTCAATCGCCGCCTGTGGAATGCTGATCAGAAGGCGCTGAGCGCCAAACTGAAAATCGGTACTGGCTTGCGGAATGGCCTGAAGATCCGCGCAGTCACTTTTTCCCGAAGCAAGCTGAGGAAATAGCGCGGTTTTCACTCCCCACTGTTTTAACTGGTCGATGCTCAGGCAAGGCTGCAATATCTCATTACCGTTGTCGCTTTGAACTGCGGCAAAGGCGATATCGCGGGTCTCCATTAACTGGTCGTCAAGAATGATGTCAACATGGTACGTTCCCGGCGCCTGAGAGCCTGTTTCAAAAGCCGACAGGTCTGCTTTGCCCATTCCAGGATTATCCAGCTCAACCAGTTCCGTATTGAACGTTTCACTGGCATAAAGTGCCGGTGATGAACCGGCAAGTGCGCAGGCGATAAATATCGCCAGACGAGCAGGCCGTATCCTATGCGTTGATGTTGTCATTGCAGGAAACCTAATGAATGCACGGACATCAGAAACTGGCTTGATGTGCGGTGCCAGGACTACCATAGTCATTAATAACGTTAAATGTGAGAGAATGACCACTCACCCCCTCAGGTAATGAAAACCGGGCTGATGCGCCGGGTAAAACATACGTCACATCATCAAGTTTTCGCCCGCCCAGGGTAATCTCATTAAAATTGATCACGTAGGGCGTGGGATTATTCACCTGAATCGCATTCCCGGATTGTTGCCACGTTAATTTATTCGCTTGATCCTCCGGGGTTGATGCCCGCAGACCTTCAGGTCGATAAATTAATTTAATCCGCGTCTTTACCGCAATTTGCAGGGCGTTCATCTGTTTTGAGGCTGAGGGAATCGCTTTAATGTTCAACCAAAATAAACTTTCCTGCTCCTGAGGCAGGGAACCCGTCATTACAATGCGCTCAAGGTTTTTTTGTCCACCGTCCAGGCGATACAGCGGCGGCGTAATAATAAACGGCGCTTTACCCGACACCCCATCCTGCATATCTATCCAGGACTGGATTAAATAAGGAGTATTTTCAGGGTTAGTAATATTGATTGTGGCTTCTTTCTTCGCACCCTCGAAAATAACGCGCGTACCACCAATAATAACCCCGGCATTGGCCGTCATTAATGCCAACGGTAACAGCGCCACCGCCAGTCCTGTTGTTCTGATAAAACGCATGGTAAAAACCTCTTAAAACAAAGGGGCCGGGTTGGCCCCCCTACTGATTGCTGCTAAAACTTAGTTGTAAACCACGGAGAAGTTCGCGACCGAGTTAGCCGGACCGGCAGTGACTGATGAGGTGGTCGAAATATACTGCGCATAGAAGTTCAGCGTATTATCTGCGGTGCTGCTCAGTGCGTAGGAATAGCTGTTGCTGCCATGCAGAGGCAGATCGGCCTTATCGGCGCTCATCAGGTTGATTGCCACCCCTGTTGCAGCCCCTGCCACCGAGGAGTCAATCGCCAACAGGCTGGCGTTGCTTAAATCAGGCGTACCGTCAAAGCGCACTTTCGCGTTAGTCACCGTGACCGGACAGTTTTTCAATACAATACTGAATTGTGTGGCAGCGGTTCTGGCTCCCGTTGTCGGGAATTCAGTTTTATAATAATCGCCTAATACGACGACCTGGTTCTGAGAAGCCACATCAACGTCGCAGGCGGAATCCAGAATATTACCGTTAAAATTAACGGTACCCGCTGCAGCAAAAGCCTGCGTCATCGGCAGTGCAGAACTCACTGCCAGCATTGCCATCATCATTTTCTTTTTCATCATACCCTACCCTGTATCACTTTATTTATTACTGAAATCCGGGCAAACGTTCCCCCCAAGTATCAATCAACCTGAGCGTTGCCTTTTATTGTTTGTCAGGAACCCGATAAATGACTCACGAATAGAAATCTGAGCACTCCTGTCAACGAGTCAAAATTTAACCAACTCTTATTCAGCGCACAATCTATTTGAGGTCTAGCTGTAGACTTACATTTAACAACCACGAAACATTTCTTTTTAGATAAACCTTAGAAACCTTATTAAGGGTCTACTTTTAGACTCTTAATACAAACCCTTTAAATTCATAATATTAGATTTTAAACACCCACCAGTCTATTATTAGACCTGCTTCGATCATTCCCTGAGATGCTGTTTTTTAAGATAATTCTCTATGCCGATCAAAAAATGATCGCATGAGTGAATGAGGCAGCTGATGAATACCCGAATGGCTACAGAATATAGTAAAGACAATTCCACCGTGCTCCATCTAAAACCCTATAAGCACATTGAAAAAATTATCGATACCCTACTTCCTTCAGCAGAAAGGAAAATACTGTCCAGAGGGGAAGTGGTTCACTATTACAAGAGCGATATTCGCCAGTGTTTTTTACTGATCCAGGGGAGCGTGGCATTACACCGCCGTGGAGATGGTATTGTCTTAAATTCTGAATCAGCGCCCTTTATTCTGGGTGTAAGCAGCCAGTTCTCCTCTGAGCATCTTTATGTCAGGGCGCTGGAAACCTCCGAAGTCGCGGCTGTGTCGCTGGAGCGTTTTAATTGCATCGTTGCGCAGCAAAATCTGTGGGAGCATTTTTCTAACCTGCTGATCTATACCGCCTCACGCGTCTATGAACACTGTGCCCAGATATCGCAAATGTCGGCTTACGACATCATCCGCTTTCAGCTTGTTGAACTGATGCAGGAGCCTGAGGCGATAAGGCTCAACACGACCGCCGCAGCCTATATCAAAAGCCGGACCTATCTTTCCCGTAGCGGTATTATGCGTATTCTGGCGGAGTTACGAACGGGTAAATACATCACTATGGCGCGCGGAGTGCTGATGGATATCCATCACTTACCCCGAAAGTACTGACCTCACATTTATCTCTGGAGAAGGTGGAGGATAAGAGCGACACTATAATAAGTCCGGTCTTTTTCAGGTTTCAGACAATGTCTTCAGCACAACAGCATCGTGGCTCTCCCTACGCCCAGGAACTGATCTCGTATTTAGAGCCGTACTGCACCACGCGCAGAACAGGCCGCGGCGAGCAATTCGATCTTCAGGTCAACGGCCAAGGGATCTGTTATTTAATTCTGGAGGGGACAATTGCCATCTACCGCAGAAGCGATGACATGATGCTCTCCACAGCCCGCAGCCCTGCTCTGTTTGGTCTCGCTAATCTGACGGACATTTATTTCAATGATTACATCAAAACCGTGAGCCCATGCCTGATTGGCATTCTCCCTACCGAGAAGGTAAGTGAAATTATTAAAGAGAAAGCGTTATGGGGCCTGCTTTCTAACCAGCTGATGTTTGTCTATAGCCGACTGTATAACAACGTGATGCCAAAAGGCGCACCGACGGCGTATGAGATGATCCGCCAGCAGCTTGTTAAGCTGATGGAGGAAGATGAGGCTTATCGGCTCGGCGTGACGGCAGAAAAGTATATCAGGGAAAAAACGCAGCTCTCGCGCAGTGGCGTTATGCGCATTCTGGCCGATCTAAAAACAGGCGGGTTTATTGAAATCGATGAAGGCAGGCTGATAAAAATCAATAAGCTTCCCGCCAAATACTGAATTCCAGACACAAAAAAGGCCGCATACGCGGCCTTTTCATTCGCACTCAATGGACGTGAACGCCCAACCGCCAGGCAAAATAGATCTCTTCTTTCAGCTCGTTTGAAGAGAGCGCCAGCAAATCTGCAAATTCCAGCTCAAGTTGTTTCAGTTTTTTCAGGTACTGCGCCGGAGACAGGTTGCTCTTATCGCGACGTAAATATTCAATTGCCAGTTGGGTTGGGGTTATTTCAGTATCCATGATGTCCTCGCTTATGTACAAATCCTGACCAGTATATCACAACGCGCTGGCTAATTTTTGACCATGAGCAAAAACATCAGGAAACTTTACACAACTGCCGTCGTCAGTCTTGAGGAGCAGCACAGGCGTTCCTGCTCATCGAGAATATCGATCTGCCACACCTGATGACGGCTCCCGGCATGAAGCGCGCGGCAAATACCGCGCACGCGCCCACTGCGAACAGAGCGGATATGGTTAGCGTTCACCTCCAGCCCGACAACCTTCTGCTCCCCTTCGGTACAGAGATAGCCCGCAACCGAACCCAGCGTTTCGGCCAGCACAACGGACGCGCCGCCGTGCAGTAAACCGAACGGCTGATGCGTGCGGCTATCGACGGGCATCGTCGCTTCCAGCTCATTCTCATCCATGCGGGTAAACTGGATGTCCAGCAGCCCCACCATATTCCCTTCGCCCATGGCATTTAACGCCTGCAGCGTCACCGCACGTTTCCAGATCATCCGATAATCTCCAGCAAAGCCTGTAATGGATGGCGAACGCCGTTACCCTCAACGCGTTTCACCTGGCTGCGACACGAATACCCCGTAGCCAGACAGCGGTTACGCGGTAGACGCTGCATCGCCTGTTGCCACGATAATTCATAGATCCCAAGCGAATTGGCGTGGTTTTTCACTTCGTGCCCGTAGGTGCCTGCCATACCGCAGCAGCCCACGCTGACGTTTTCCAGCTTCGCGCCAAAACGGGCGAAAATGGCCGCCCACTGGGCAGGTGCACCCGGCAGTGCCGTGACTTCAGTACAGTGGCCAAAGAGATACCATGGCTCACCGCTGGCCTCTCGTGCGGCAGTTTGCTGCAGCGCTAAAGGCAGCCACTCGTGTACCAGCATGACGTGGAAATCACCGCGTTTTTCGCCCAGCGTCTGCTTGTACTCATCGCGGTAGCACAGTACCAGCGCCGGATCGACACCGACCATGGGTATCCCAAGCTGCGCCACGCGATTCAGGAAGTCAGACGTTTTCTGCGCCGTCTTCGCAAAACGGGTCAGGAAGCCCTTAATGTGCTGCGCCTTGCCATTCGGGGAGAACGGCAGCACAACCGGCTGGTAGCCCACTTTTTCCGCCAGACGGATAAAATCGGCCACCACCTGCGCATCGTAATAACTGGTAAACGGATCCTGCACCACCAGCACCACGTTGGCTTTTTGCGCATCACTCAGTGCTTCAAGCTGCTCCAGCGTCATGTTTGCCGAGCGGTGTCCCACCAGCTGGCGTTGCAGCGACGGTGTCGAGAGCAGCGGCAGATCCACCATGCCGATATGTTTTTCGGAAAGCTTGCGCACCAGCGGCTGATTGATAAAGAAGTTAAAGGTCTTCGGCGCACGCGCCATCAGCGGGGCGTAGCTTTCCACCGTCGCCACCAGATGGTCGCGCATCGGTCGCAGATAGCGCGTGTGATACAGCTGCAGGAAGCGCGAGCGGAACTCCGGCACGTCGATTTTGATCGGACACTGCGTTGAACAGGCCTTGCAGGCCAGGCAGCCGGACATGGCCTCTTTCACTTCATGCGAGAAGTCGTATTCGCCTTTATTCGCATGCCAGCTGTTGCGGGTGCGTTCGATAAGGGAACGCAGGCTGGCGCGTTTTTCCGGCAGTTCCTGCTCGAGCTTGAGCGGGTCGACGCCGCGGTCCGCCAGCAGTCGAAGCCACTCGCGCACCAGCGTCGCACGCCCTTTTGGCGAGTGGATACGGTTGCTGGTGATTTTCATCGACGGGCACATCGGGCTCTTCACATCGAAGTTAAAGCACAGGCCGTTGCCGTTGCATTCCATCGCGCCACGCCAGGAAGAGCGTACCGCGATCGGAATTTGTCGGTCATAGGTGCCGCGCTTGACTGCATCCACCTGCAGCATTGGCGCGTCAACGCCCTCCGGCGGGCAAATCTTACCGGGATTGAGGCGGTTATCCGGGTCGAAGGCCGCTTTGACCTTACGCAATTCACCGAAGAGTTGCTCCCCGAAGAACGCCGGACTGTACTCCGCGCGGAACCCTTTGCCGTGCTCACCCCACAGCAGGCCGCCATATTTGGCGGTTAAGGCCACCACGTCGTCGGAGATCTCCTTCATCAGGATCTCCTGCTGCGGGTCACACATATCCAGCGCCGGACGCACGTGCAGCACGCCCGCGTCCACGTGGCCAAACATGCCGTAGCTCAGGCCGTGGCTGTCCAGCAGCGCGCGGAATTCAACAATGTAATCTGCCAGATGTTCCGGCGGCACGCAGGTATCCTCGGCAAACGGAATCGGCTTCGCGGCCCCTTTCGCATTCCCGAGCAGCCCCACCGCTTTTTTACGCATCGCGTAGATACGCTCAATGCCGGAGAGATCGTTGCACAGCTGCCAGCCGATCACGCCGCCTTCACCGCGTGCAATCAGTTCGTCCAGCCGCTGGCACAGCGTGCTAACCTGACGTTCGATCAGTTCGGCGTCATCGCCAGCGAACTCAACGATGTTCAGACCGAGCATCTCTTTGTCGGGTACATCGGTAATCAGCTCACTGACCGAATGCCAGACGATATCTTCCCTTGCCAGGTTCAACACTTTTGAGTCAACGGTTTCCACCGACAACGCCCGCGCATCCACCATAAAAGGCGCATTGCGCAGGGCAGAATCGAAGGAGTTGTATTTAACGTTCACCAGGCGACGCACCTTCGGCAGCCGGGTGATATCCAGACGCGCTTCGGTAATAAACGCCAGCGTACCTTCCGAACCGGTCAGCACGCGGGTTAAATCGAACTGGGTCAGGTCGTCGTTAAAGACGTGACGCAGATCGTAACCCGTCAGGAAGCGGTTTAGTTTTGGGAATTTGTCGAGGATCAGCTGACGGTTATCGCGACAGCGCTCCAGCACGGTGCGATAAATCCGCCCGCTCGCCGTGCTCTCTTTACCCAGCGTCTCGGCCAGCTCGACCGGCATTGGCTGGGTATCGAGGATGTCGCCCCCCAGCAGCACCGCGCGTACGCCCAGCACGTGATCGGAGGTTTTACCGTAGACCAGAGAGCCCTGGCCGGATGCGTCGGTATTGATCATCCCGCCAATGGTCGCCCGGTTGCTGGTCGACAGCTCCGGCGCAAAAAAGTAGCCGTACGGTTTTAAGAATTGATTAAGCTGATCTTTGATAACCCCCGCTTCCACGCGCACCCATCCCTCTTCAGGGTTGATTTCAATGATGCGGTTCATATAGCGGGACATATCGATGATGATGCCCTGGTTCAGCGCCTGCCCGTTGGTGCCGGTACCGCCGCCACGGGGTGTGAAAACCAGAGAGGTGAAGCGCTCCTGCGAGGCCAGACGGGCAATCAGCGCCACATCCGCTGTAGAGCGTGGAAAAACGACGGCATCGGGGAGAAGCTGGTAGATACTGTTATCGGTCGCCATTGTCAGCCTGTCGGCATAATTCGTGGCGGTATCACCTGTAAAACCCTGTTGCTCCAGTGCTTGCAAAAAATTAAGCACCAGCTGAACGACGCCAGGTGCCTGAGAAATCTGTGGGATCATCACTGTCGACCCTAATTAGAGTTGTTGTGGAAATCGTTTGCGTTGTATCACAACTTTTTATCACATTTTTTTCTTATGCGCTCAGCAGAATTACGGGCAAAATCCGCCTGTCAAAAATCGCTGATATCACTAATGATTAGAGAAAGGCGGTTCACGTTCTCGCCAGCCATGCTGGTGTTCATTTAAGGAAAGTTACATTTATGGTCAATCTTCGTCAGCCCAGGGATGTTGCGCAAATTTTGCTGTCGGTGCTGTTTTTAGCCCTGATGATTATTGCGTGTCTGTGGATTGTTCAACCCTTCGTGCTTGGCTTTGCGTGGGCCGCTACCGTTGTCGTCGCCACCTGGCCTCTGCTATTACGGCTGCAGAAACTGCTGTTTGGCCGCCGTGGCCTGGCGGTGCTGGTCATGACACTGCTGCTGTTCATGCTGTTTATTATTCCGATTGCCCTGCTGGTAAATAGTCTTGTCGACTCCAGTGGCCCGGTTATCCGTGCCGCCACCAGCGGGGATCTGACGTTGCCGGATCTCGCGTGGCTTAACAGCATTCCACTGGTCGGTGCAAAACTCTACAGCGGCTGGCACAGCCTGCTGGAGATGGGCGGCAGCGCGCTGATCGCGAAAGTGCGGCCGTATATTGGCACCACCACCACCTGGTTTGTCGGTCAGGCAGCGCACATTGGGCGCTTTATGATGCACTGCGCGCTGATGCTGGTCTTTAGCGCGCTCCTGTACTGGCGCGGTGAGCAGGTTGCCCTTGGGGTGCGTCATTTTGCCACCCGACTGGCGGGTAAACGCGGCGATGCTGCCGTGCTGCTGGCTGCGCAAGCCGTCCGTGCCGTTGCGCTGGGCGTGGTGGTGACCGCGCTGGTGCAGGCGGTGCTGGGCGGTATCGGTCTGGCCATTTCCGGCGTGCCGTACGCTACCGTATTCACCGTTGTCATGCTGATGACCTGCCTTGCGCAACTGGGACCATTGCTGGTGCTGGTGCCTTCCATCATTTGGCTCTACTGGACGGGCGATACCACCTGGGGCACCGTGCTTCTGGTCTGGAGCTGCGTGGTCGGCACCATGGATAACGTCATTCGCCCGATACTGATCCGCATGGGGGCTGATTTACCGTTAATTCTGATCCTGTCAGGCGTGATCGGCGGGTTAATCGCGTTTGGGATGATCGGCCTCTTCATTGGCCCGGTGCTGCTCGCAGTGACATGGCGCCTCTTCTCGGCCTGGGTGCATGAAGTTCCCCCTCCGGGAACAGATCCGGATGTGATCCTGAGTGAACTGGAAGAGCTGGAAGAGAAGAACACGCATTAAGCCTTTTGGCCGGATGGCGCTAACGCTTACCCGGCCTACATGCTTTCGTATAATACTTTAATGCTGCTAAAGTATTTATTCATTATTCACTGGTCAGACCCGCCATTTCAGCAGCACGTCCGCTGCTAACCTCAAGAAATCTTTACGTCTCTTTAACTATTGAGACGAATCTGATCGACGCTAAAAGCCGACATGCCTACTATTAGGACACGGTTATAAATCAACACCTTGATTTATAAGCATGGAAATCCCCTGAGTGAAACAACGAATTGCTGTGTGTAGTCTTTGCCCATCTCCCACGATGGGCTTTTTTTTATCCTGACTACGCGCGCTTAACCTCACAGGTACTGAGCATCCGCCACTCAACAGGCAATACCCGCGTTTCCCCTGTCACATTGACCATCACCGCCTCGCGAATATCCCCCGACGATGCGCCAACCTGCAGTTCAAACTCACCCGGCTCAACGATGCGTTTCCCGTCGCGACGGGTAAAGTTGAACATCTCAACCGGTAGCGTAAAGGTGAGCGTGGCGGTTTCGCCCGGCGAGAGCGTGACGCGCTGGAAGGCTTTCAGCTCCTGAAGCGGCCGCACCTGCGTGGCGACCTTATCCCTGACGTAAACCTGTACCACCTCGCTCCCGCTGCGCTCACCGGTATTGGTGATATCCACATTCAGCGTCACCTCTCCGTCGACCGGCACGCTGGATGCCGCCACTTTTGCCGCTCCCCAGCTAAACTGTGTCCAGCCGAGGCCGAAGCCAAACGGGTAACGCGAACCGAAATGGAACGCAAACGGCGTGCCGCCGCTTTTGAGCTTGTGATTGTAGTAATACGGCATTGCCCCGGCGCTTTTCGGCACGCTCACCACCAGACGCCCCTGTGGCTCCGCCCGCCCCGTCAGCACGTCCGCAATCGCCCAGCCCCCTTCCTGCCCGGGCGCCCAGGCCATCATCAGCGCCGCGACCTTATCTTCCAGGCCCTGAAGGTTGTACGGACGTCCGCCGGTCATCACTACGATCACCGGCTTACCGGTGGCGACCAGCGCTTCCAGCAGCTGTTGCTGCACGCCAGGCAGATTCAATGAGTCAGTATCTGAGCCTTCACCCACGGTGCCGCTCTGGAACAGCCCGGCCAGATCGCCAACGCAGGCCACCACCACGTCACTGTGTTGCGCGGCATCTACCGCCTCGGGGATCAGTGCGGTGCTTAGTGAAACCGGTGACTGCTGCATCGGCTTACCGCCGCTGTCGCCGGGGAAGACCGGCGCGCCCGCCATCCGTTTTTCAATGATGTGGCACCCTTTGGCATAGCGCACGTTCGATGCACCCAGATAGTGTTCCAGCGCCGCGCGCGGGGTCGTCACCTGCGACGTCTCTTCCACCATGTCGCTGATGATCAGGTGTACCGGAAAGCTGTAACCGCTGAGTAACGCCAGCGGATCGTCTGCCGTCGGGCCGACCAGCACAACGCGAGGCTTTCCGCCGAGGGGCAAGATGCCATTGTTTTCCAGAAGCGTGATCGACTTTGTCGCGACATCACGCGCCACCTGCCGGGTCGTCTCATTTTGCAGATCGCTGCCCTGCTCATCGGCATAGGGACGCTCAAACAGGCCAAGGCGGAATTTTTCCGTCAGCGTACGCGCCACGATCTCATCCACCTTCGCCATAGAAATCAGCCCACGCTCTACCGCTTCCGCCAGATGGCGCGCGCAGTCATCTTTCGGCAGCTCAACGTCCAGCCCGGCGTTGAACGCCAGCGCAGCAGATTCGGCCGCGTCGTGGGAAACTCCATGGTGCTGGTGCAGCAGGCTGACGCCGCCGTAGTCCGCCACAATAATCCCATCGAATCCCCACTGTTCGCGCAGGACGGTGGTAAGCAGGAAGCCGTCGCTGTGACCCGGCTGATTATCAATATCGTGGTAGGCGGGCATGACCGAACCGGCGTTGGCCAGCTTCACCGCCATTTCAAACGGCAGCAGGAAGGTATCATTCAGCTCGCTAAACCCGAGGTGCACCGGCGCGTGGTTGCGCGCCCCTTCGCTAAACGAGTGGCCAACGTAATGTTTCAGGGTCGCCAGCAGGTCGCGTTTATCGCCCTGTAAGCCCTTCACGTAGGCGGTCGCCATCACCCCCACCAGCCAGGGATCTTCGCCGAAGGTCTCTTCGGTACGCCCCCAGCGCACGTCGCGGGACACGTCCAGCACCGGCGCCAGCCCCTGCTGACAGCCGACGGAGCGCGCCTCTTTGCCAATCTGCTCCGCCGCCCGCTGCACCAGTTCTGGGTCCCAGGTCGAACCATAGTTCAGCGAGGACGGGAACAGTGTTGCGTCTTTGCACAGCAGCCCCACCAGACACTCCTCGTGGAAGAGCGCCGGAATACCGAGACGCGTCTCTTCCATCATCATGCGCTGGAGTCGGTTGGCCGCGCGCACGCCCGTTTTCGCATCAACAATATGCGTGCCGAGCGGACGCGTGATCTGCCCCACACCCAGCTTCAGCCGTTCGCTGAGCGAGGCCTGCTCGCTCACGCCTGCGAACTCATCGCTAAGATCGCTCCGTTCGCGGTGATTGCCGTTTTCATCGAGGATCAGCCAGTACGCGTGCATCTGGGCAAACTTCTCTTCCGGGGTCATGCGCGCCAGTAAGTCGGCGACGCGCTCGTGTACCGGACGTCCTGCGTCCTTATAGATAGCCGTCATGTTTTACTCCTGTATTGCAGAATGGGTTGCCGGGCTGAGCTTTCCTGCGTCGGGACGCACATCACGCTTGCCCGCAAGTTCACGGGCAATGGAATCCACCAGCCGACTGTTGAGTTTGTAAATGGAAAGAAGCGCCACCATGCAGAGGAACAGCACGCAAGGAATGAGCGTAAAGAGCGCGTTGATGGTAGAGAGCACGTGCGGCGCCTGCGTCACCTGGCCCGGTGCGTAATCCACCATGCCAAGCACCCAACCGACCACGGCCCCGCCCAGCGCCAGCCCAAACTTGATGGCAAACAGCGCGGTAGAGAAGACCAGACCGTCCAGACGACGACCGCTGCGATGCTCTTCGTAATCCACCACGTCGGAGAACATGGTCCACTGGAGCGGCGTAGTCAGGTTTTGAATAAAGCTAAAAACGATGTTGAGGCCGAATATCAGCCAGACCTGCGAAGGCGGAATGAAGAAAATCAGCGCCCCGAAAATGACGAACGTCATAATGGTCCACTGATAGGCGCGAACGCGATCAAATTTTCCAAGCAGGCGTTCAGATAATAATGCCCCGCTTAATGAGGCCACCATGCCTGAAACAATAAAGGCAAAGACCAGCTCCGGACGCAGCAGCACATAGTTGACGTAATACATGGTGGCAGAGCCGCGCGTCACGACCGCCGTTAACAGCAAAATATTAAACACGAACACAATTCGCCACTGGCTGTTTTTGGCCAGCAGTTTTAAATCCGTCAGCATGGAGCCGGAGGTATCATTTCGTGGCGAATAACGTTCGCGGGTCATCAGGAAGCAGCAGAAGAATAAAACAATACCCAGCAGCCCCATCAGGCTCATGGCATAGAAATAGCCTTTCTGTACGTTACCTTGCCCCAGCTGTGACACCAGCGGCAGGGCAATCACCGTCACGATCAGTCCGCCGATAAAAGACAACCCAAAGCGCCAGGATTGCAAAGAGTGACGTTCGCGGGGATCCAGCGTCAGCGCCCCCGGCATGGCGCAGTAAGGCACGTTAATCGCCGAGTAGATAAGGCTCAGAATGGCGTAAGTCACGCAGGCATAGACGATTTTCCCGGTCGGCCCGACGTCCGGTACATAGAAGGTAATCAGACAGCTGACGCCAAACGGAATAGCAAACCACAGCAGCCAGGGGCGAAAACGACCGTGGCGCGTTTGCGTGCGGTCGACGAGCGCACCAATGCAGGGATCGATAAATGCATCGACCACGCGCACCACTAAAAACATGGTGCCCATAATCGCGGCGGGCAAGCCAAAAACGTCCGTATAAAAATAGGCGAGAAATAACGTCGCCGTTTGCCAGACCAGCGCGCTGGCCATATCACCTAAGCCATAACCTATTTTATCTTTGGTACGTAATACAGAGGAGATTGTCATTGTTATTTGCCTTTTTATCAGGTTAAAACGTATTTCAACCAGTTGCGCATCATCTGAAGGGACGTGCGCAGTAAGGCTCAAGTATTAGCAACGCTTTGCGCGCTAACAATTGTCTAAATTAACAGACAAATTATGATATTTGGTTTTTTGTTTTATTTGTGATGGGGAGCATATTCGGGCGGAAATAAAAAAGGCGAGGAGATATCTCCTCGCCTTTTTCCGTTTTTACGCGGTTACTTATTCAGTTCCGCCAGGCTCAGCCAGGTTTGCACCACGGTGTCCGGGTTCAGGGAGAGACTATCAATCCCCTCCTCCATCAGCCAGGCGGCAAAGTCTTCATGGTCGGATGGACCCTGACCGCAGATCCCGACGTATTTACCCTGCTTCTTCGCCGCGCGGATGGACATCGAGAGCAGCGCTTTCACCGCCTCGTTACGCTCGTCGAACAGCTCAGAGACCACGCCAGAGTCGCGGTCCAGACCGAGCGCCAGCTGCGTCATGTCGTTAGAACCGATAGAGAAGCCGTCGAAGTGATCCAGGAACTGCTCGGCCAGCAGAGCGTTGGACGGGATTTCGCACATCATGATGATCTTCAGCCCGTTCTCGCCGCGCTTCAGCCCCTGACGCGCCAGCTCGTCCACCACCGCTTTCGCCTGGTCCACGGTACGCACGAACGGGATCATGATCTCCACGTTAGTCAGCCCCATGTCGTTGCGCACGCGTTTCACCGCGTCACACTCCAGCGCGAAACAGTCGCGGAAGCTGTCGGACACGTAGCGTCCGGCCCCGCGGAAGCCCAGCATCGGGTTCTCTTCTTCCGGCTCGTAGCGCTCGCCGCCCACCAGGTTGGCGTATTCGTTAGACTTAAAGTCTGACAGACGCACAATCACGCGTTTCGGGTAAAATGCCGCGCCCAGCGTCGCGATCCCTTCGGTCAGACGGCCGACGTAGAACTCTCTTGGTGAGTCGTAGCCTTTCATCATCTCGCGGATTTCGTTCTGCAGCTTCGGATCCTGGTCATCAAACTCCAGCAGCGCGCGCGGGTGAACGCCGATCATACGGTTGATGATAAATTCAAGACGCGCCAGGCCCACGCCTTCGTTCGGCAGGCAGGCGAAGTCAAACGCGCGGTCCGGGTTACCGACGTTCATCATGATCTTCAGCGGCAGGTCCGGCATGGTATCCACGCTGGAGCTCTTCACGCTGAAGTCGAGGATGTCGGCGTACACGTAGCCGGTATCGCCTTCGGCGCAGGAGACGGTTACGTTTTGTCCGTCCTTCATGCGTTCGGTGGCGTCACCGCAGCCAACAACCGCAGGAATACCCAGCTCGCGGGCAATGATCGCCGCGTGACAGGTACGACCGCCGCGGTTGGTGACGATAGCCGCCGCTTTCTTCATGATCGGTTCCCAGTCCGGGTCGGTCATGTCGGTCACCAGCACGTCGCCTGGCTCAATGCGGTTCATCTCGCTGATGTCGTGGATCACTTTCACCGGACCGGCACCGATACGGTGGCCAATCGCGCGGCCTTCCGCCACGATTTTGCCCTGCGCGTGCAGCGTATAACGCTCCATCACCTGACCACGAGAGCGGACGGTTTCCGGACGCGCCTGCACGATAAACAGCTTGCCGGTGTTACCGTCTTTCGCCCATTCGATATCCATCGGACGGCCGTAGTGTTTTTCGATCTGCACCGCCTGCTTCGCCAGTTCTTCCACTTCGGCGTCGGTCAGGGAGAAGCGGTCGCGCTGCTCCTGCGGCACATCTTCAATCTTAACCTGCTTGCCATGCTCCTGGGTCGGGGCATAGATCATGCGGATTTTTTTCGAGCCCATGGTGCGGCGCACCACTGCCGGACGGTTAGCCGCCAGCGTAGGCTTGTGGACGTAGAATTCGTCAGGGTTTACCGCGCCCTGCACCACCATCTCGCCCAGGCCCCACGCGGAGGTGATGAACACCACCTGGTCGAAGCCGGATTCGGTATCAATGGAGAACATCACGCCGGAAGAACCTACGTCCGAACGCACCATGCGCTGCACGCCAGCGGAGAGCGCCACGCCGCGATGGTCGTAGCCCTGGTGCACGCGATAGGAGATGGCGCGGTCGTTAAACAGGGAAGCAAACACGTGCTTCACCGCCACCAGCACCGCATCGTAACCCTGAACGTTCAGGAAGGTTTCCTGCTGTCCGGCGAACGAGGCATCGGGCATATCTTCTGCGGTTGCAGAAGAACGCACGGCAAAGGAGGCCTGCGCATCGTCAGCGGAGAGCTGGTTGTACGCGTCATGAATGGCTTTTTCCAGTTCCGGCTGGAAAGGTGTGTCGATGATCCACTGGCGGATTTGTGACCCGGCTTTGGCAAGCTCGGTGACATCATCAATATCCGTTTTATCCAGCAGGTCGTAAATGCGCTGGTTAACACCGCTCTGGTCTAAAAACAGGTTAAAGGCATCGGCGGTGGTGGCAAACCCGTTTGGTACGGAAACACCCATACCGGACAGATTTGTAATCATTTCACCCAGGGAGGCATTTTTGCCCCCAACTCTGTCTACATCATTCATGCCGAGTTGGTTATACCAAAGCACCAGCGGTGACGAGCCATTGTTGGACATCGAAACAATCCTTTTGTGATATTTGATCGGAGTAAGAAACACCTGACTACGTATTTATACTGGCATATTTACTTCCGCTAAAAAAACGGTGAATCGTGTAAGCAATTTAAATTTTCAACTTTTCGGATACTTTCCCATCACTCGCTAAACCGATGATTCCTATATATTCAGCCTAAAACCACAAAAATAAAGTCGCTATTTGAAAAATGAAATCCACTTTTCAGGAAAATCAAAAACACCGTTTCATTTATAATTCGGATAAGTTCTTTGCTGTGTAATTTACTTTTTTAATTTATGCTTTCAGGCAATTAGGTCTGATATTCAGGGTGGATAAAATGGATAGTGCTGTCGATCGCCACGTTTTTTATATTTCTGATGGTACGGCGATCACCGCCGAGGTGCTGGGGCACGCGGTGATGTCGCAGTTTCCCGTTTCGATTAACAGCATCACGCTGCCCTTTGTGGAAAATGAGAGCCGCGCCAAAGCGGTGAAAGACCAGATTGACGCCATTTTCCAGCAGACCGGCGTGCGCCCGCTGGTGTTCTATTCGATTGTTATCCCGGAAATTCGCAGCATCATTCTGCAAAGTGAAGGATTTTGTCAGGACATCGTGCAGGCGCTGGTGGCACCGTTGCAGAGCGAGCTCAAGCTCGACCCGACGCCTATCGCCCACCGTACACACGGGCTGAACCCCGGCAACCTGACCAAGTACGATGCGCGTATCGCCGCCATTGACTACACCCTTGCCCACGACGACGGGATCTCGCTGCGTAATCTTGACCAGGCGCAGGTGATCCTGCTGGGCGTGTCGCGCTGCGGCAAAACCCCGACCAGCCTCTATCTGGCGATGCAGTTTGGCATTCGCGCCGCAAACTACCCGTTTATTGCCGATGATATGGACAACCTGGTGCTGCCCGCCGCCCTTAAGCCGTTGCAGCACAAGCTGTTCGGCCTGACCATTAACCCGGAGCGCCTCGCCGCCATCCGCGAAGAGCGCCGCGAGAACAGCCGCTACGCCTCCATGCGCCAGTGCCGGATGGAAGTTTCCGAGGTTGAAGCGCTGTACCGCAAAAACCAGATCCCGTGGCTGAACAGCACCAACTATTCCGTAGAAGAAATTGCTACCAAAATCCTCGACATCATGGGGCTGAATCGCCGCATGTACTAATATGCTAGTACATTAATCCGGTTTCAGTTATCATAATGGGCATCATCGGGGCGAATTTGCCCCGAACTTGAAATCAGCAGGGATTGGTTTAAGGTGATGCCCATCACTTCCCGGTAGTCTGCCGATGAAGCACAAAAATTCTGAGACATTCCATGAACAAAACCGACGAACTCCGCACTGCGCGCATTGATAGCCTGGTGACTCCGGCTGAACTGGCCCAGCGGCACCCCGTTTCCGCAGGCGTTGCGGAACATGTAACGGCATCCCGCCGCCGCATTGAAAAAATCCTGAACGGCGAAGACAAGCGCCTTCTGGTGGTGATTGGCCCCTGCTCCATTCACGACCTGGATGCCGCGATGGACTACGCAAAACGTCTTCAGGGGATGCGTGAGAAGTATCAGCATCGCCTTGAGATCGTCATGCGCACCTACTTTGAAAAACCGCGCACCGTGGTGGGCTGGAAGGGACTGATTTCCGATCCTGACCTCAACGGCAGCTATCGCGTGAACCACGGTATTGAGCTGGCGCGGAAGCTGCTTTTACAGGTCAACGAGCTGGGCGTTCCGACGGCGACCGAGTTTCTCGATATGGTGACCGGGCAGTTTATCGCCGATCTGATCAGCTGGGGCGCAATTGGCGCACGCACCACCGAAAGCCAGATCCACCGTGAGATGGCCTCCGCCCTCTCCTGTCCGGTTGGCTTTAAAAACGGGACCGATGGCAACACGCGAATTGCGGTTGACGCGATCCGCGCCTCGCGTGCCAGCCATATGTTCCTGTCGCCGGATAAGAGCGGTCACATGACCATCTACCAGACCAGCGGCAATCCGTACGGGCATATCATTATGCGCGGCGGCAAAAAACCGAACTATCATGCGCAAGATATCGCAGCAGCCTGCGAAACGCTGGCCGAGTTTGACCTGCCGGAACACCTGGTGGTGGATTTCAGCCACGGCAACTGCCAGAAGCAGCATCGCCGCCAGCTGGATGTCTGCGATGAGATCTGCCAGCAGATCCGCAGCGGTTCCACCGCCGTGGCAGGCATTATGGCGGAAAGCTTCCTCAAAGAAGGCACGCAGAAAATCGTTACCGGACAGCAGATGGTTTACGGCCAGTCGATCACCGACCCGTGCCTGAGCTGGGAAGACAGCGAGCTGCTGCTGGAGAAGCTGGCAGCTGCGGTTGATTCTCGCTTCTGATGTTATTGTCGGGCGGCGCTGCGCTTACCCGACCTACGGTTCGTGCCCTTCTCCCTCTCCCTGTGGGTGTACGGTCCGGGGACATAGTGAACACTTGTTCGGGGACATGGTAGACACTTACAACTAAGGCATAAGAACCCGTTTATGGAGTCGCTTATGC
>NZ_JBQEOB010000009.1:0-104612 GCF_052045065.1 Enterobacter sp. 22452
GAAACGCCGTAGCGCCGATGGTAGTGTGGGGTCTCCCCATGTGAGAGTAGGGAACTGCCAGGCATCAAATAAGTAGAGAGGCCATCCGCAAGGATGGCCTTTTTGCGTTTTTGTACATCCCTCGTTTCCATAAACAAATCACCTATCCCCCCATATATACGGTAAACTATCCGCGTTTTTGCATCAGGATAGCGTCTATGAACCACTCCCTTAAGCCCTGGAATACCTTTGGCATTCAACGTAATGCTAAACAAATTGTACGTGCCGATAATGCTCAGCAGTTGCTGAATGCATGGCAAAACGCGACAGAAAACGGTGAACCTGTACTGATTCTGGGCGAAGGAAGTAATGTCCTGTTTCTCGATGATTTTGCGGGGACCGTAATCGTCAACCGCATCATGGGAATCGACGTTAAAGAGAGCGCAGAGGGCTGGCATCTGCACGTGGGGGCCGGAGAAAACTGGCACCATCTGGTGCAATTTACCCTCGAAAAAGGGATGCCCGGCCTGGAAAATCTTGCATTGATTCCAGGCTGCGCTGGATCGTCACCTATTCAAAATATCGGTGCCTACGGCATCGAACTAAAACACGTCTGTGAATATGTTGACTGCATTGAACTGGCAACGGGAAATGCGCAACGTTTAACCGCAGAACAGTGCCGCTTTGGCTATCGTGACAGTATCTTCAAACATGACTACCAGGACCGTTTCGTCATTGTGGCCGTTGGCCTGCGTCTGGCGAAGCAGTGGAACCCCGTTCTTACCTACGGCGATCTCACCCGTCTCGATCCGGCCACCGTCACCCCGCGCGACGTGTTTGAATCAGTTTGCCATATGCGAATGACCAAACTCCCGGATCCAAAAGTGAACGGAAATGCGGGCAGTTTCTTCAAAAATCCGGTCATCAGCAACGAAAACGCGAAAACGTTCCTCACCGGCTGGCCAACGGCCCCACATTATCCCCAGACGGATGGTAGCGTGAAGCTGGCTGCGGGTTGGCTTATCGACCAGTGCGAATTAAAAGGAACCACGATGGGCGGTGCTGCTGTTCATCGCCAGCAGGCGCTGGTGCTGATCAATCAAAACAATGCGACCAGCGACGATGTTGTGAAGCTGGCGCACCATGTCCGTCAGCGTGTGGGTGAAAAATTTAACGTCTGGCTGGAGCCTGAAGTTCGCTTTATTGGCCGTACGGGTGAAGTCAACGCCGTGGAGGCTATCGCATGAAGGACAATACGATCCCTTTAACCCTGATTAGCATCCTTGCGGACGGTGAGTTTCATTCTGGCGAGCAGCTAGGTGAGCAGTTGGGCATGAGCCGTGCTGCCATTAATAAACATATTCAGACGCTCCGCGACTGGGGTGTTGATGTGTTCACGGTTCCCGGAAAAGGCTACAGCCTGCCGGAGCCTATTCAATTGCTGAATGAAGAAGCGATCCGCAGCCAGATTGGACACGGCAATGTTGCGGTGCTGCCCGTGATTGACTCGACGAACCAGTACCTGCTGGATCGCCTGCCTGAACTGAAATCCGGCGATGCCTGCGTTGCTGAATATCAACAGGCCGGTCGTGGCCGTCGTGGACGTAAGTGGTTCTCGCCGTTTGGTGCGAATCTCTACCTGTCCATGTACTGGCGACTCGATCAGGGCCCAGCTGCGGCGATTGGGCTAAGCCTGGTCATCGGGATTGTGATGGCGGAAGTCCTGCACGATCTGGGCGCGGATAAGGTGCGGGTAAAATGGCCTAACGATCTCTACCTGAACGATCGAAAACTGGCGGGTATTCTGGTTGAGCTGACGGGAAAGACCGGCGATGCTGCGCAGATCGTCATTGGCGCCGGGTTAAACATGGTGATGCGTAATGTGCAGAACGATGTGGTGAACCAGGCCTGGACTAACCTGCAGGAAGCGGGCATCACTATCGACCGCAATATCCTGGCCGCGCGAATGATTAAAGAGTTGCGAAGCTCGCTCAGACTCTTTGAACAAGACGGGCTGGCACCGTTCCTGTCTCGCTGGGAAAAGCTGGATAACTTTATCAACCGCCCGGTGAAACTGCTGATTGGGGATAAAGAAATCTACGGCATTTCTCGCGGAATTGATGCGCAGGGGGCGCTGCTCCTGGACCAGGATGGCGCGATCAAACCCTGGATGGGCGGGGAAATCTCCTTACGCAGCGCTGAATAACCGGATTGTATTAATGATGCGAAAATCCGCATGCGCCACGCTGGCTGTCATGATGAGTTTGCTGTTCACGCCTTTCTCCCAGGCAGGCCAGGCCTGGGAGAGTTACAAAGCGCGCTTCTTTAAGCCGGATGGGCGAATCGTCGATACCGGCAACGGTGACGTTTCCCATACCGAAGGCCAGGGTTTTGCCATGCTGATGGCGGTGGCAAACGATGATAAAGCGACCTTTGATAAACTCTGGCACTGGACCAACAGTACGCTGAAGAATAAAGAGAGCGGTCTTTTCTACTGGCGTTATAACCCCGCTCAGGCAGACCCGATTGCCGACAAAAACAATGCCTCCGATGGCGATGTGCTCATTGCCTGGGCTCTGTTAAAAGCGAACGCGCGCTGGCATGACAAAGGCTACAGCACGGCATCGGATGCCATTACCAAAGCGCTGCTTGCCCATAACGTTATCCGCTATGCGGGTTACCGCGTGATGTTGCCCGGCTCACAAGGGTTTAAGCTGGACAATAACGTTGTGCTTAATCCTTCCTACTTCGTGTTTCCTGCCTGGCAGGCATTTGCTGACCGCAGCCATTTGCAAATATGGCGTCAGCTCACGCAGGACGGACAGCGGCTGCTGAAGAAAATGGGGTCGGGTAAAGCCAATCTGCCAACCGATTGGGTCTCTCTGGACACGAAAGGGACGCTGGCCCCTGCAAACGCCTGGCCACCCCGCATGAGTTATGACGCCATCCGCATTCCGCTGTACATCAGCTGGTCCAACGCGAAAAGCCCCTTGCTCACCCCGTGGCGCGCCTGGTTCGGTCAGTTTCCGCGTGAACAAACACCCGCGTGGGTTAACGTCACGACGAATGAATACGCCCCCTATATGATGGCAGGCGGTCTGCTGGCAGTGCGTGATTTAACGATGGGGCAGACGGTCGGTGAGCCCGACATCACTGCAAATGATGATTACTATTCGGCAAGCCTGAAAATGCTGGTGTGGATCTCAGAACAATAAGGCCCTCTCACCGCTGGGGAGAGGGCCAGGCCTTTTACTGCGGATACGGTACCCAGTCGCCGCCGTTCAGGCGAACATACGGTTTGTTCTGGTACTGGATCACCACCGCATTGGCGTTCTCCGATACCTCTGCCGTTTGTGGCAGACCGCTGGTGAGCTGATCCCAGTTCACGCTATCCTCAACAAACAGCTTGCCGTCTACCGCGCGGGCAACGAGTTCTGAAATCGCCAGATAACTGCTTGGCTGAGTGATTTCGATTGGCGCGCCCTGATGTGGGGTCTTCATCCCGAAGAATTTAATCCCGGCTGGGACGTTGGTAATCGACGGGCTTGGAATATCACGCAGGCCGGATACCTGCATCCTGTCGCCTTTCAGCGCGCCGCCGTGTTCAGGTACAACAACGACCATCACTTTACGGCCTGATTTATCCAGCTCGGTAAAGAACGCGTCCAGTTCATCAAAGAACTTCTGCGCACGAACTTTGTAATCCGCCGTTTTGCTCATGCCCGGGAAGTGGTTACCATCGTGAAGCGGCAGGGTGTTAAAGAATGTTGCACTACGCGAACCCTCTTCTTTGCTGACGGTCTGCAACCAGCGCTGTAGCACGGCAGTATCGTCATAAACCGGAGAACCATCGAAGCCCAACAGAGTGACCGGCAGACCCGTTTGGTCCATCAGCGGTGCCTGCATACCCCCTTCTTCACGCACCTCTTTCAGGAAGTTACCAAACTGACCGTTATGACCCAGCATCAGGTGCTGCGTAAAGCCCAGTTTGGACAGGTTATCAAACAGGTAACACTGGTTACCGGCTGGCTGATAGAGGTTCTTATGCGAAGGTTGACCGCAGCTTGCACGTAACAGGCGAATCGCTGCCGGGCCGCTGTAGGAGGTCGCAGAGTTGAAGTCTTTAAACTGAATATCGAAATGCGCCCACAGCGGATGCGACATTAATCCGGCTGCATCCACGTCCGCCCAGGAGAGAGAACAGATGTTGATCACCAGCAGTTCAAATGGCTGGGCGTCGGCAGGGAGCGCATCCGGGAATTTGGTCTGACGCTTATCTTCAGCGGTATAGAAACTGGAGAGCCACGCGTTCAGATTGGTGGAGGTGGGTGGTGCGGTTTGTGCAGGAATATCGCCAACCACCGGCGTATCGCCTGCCGTCGTGACGGTTGCTGCCGCCTTGCCACCGGTGGTGGTGACCGTTGTGGTCGGTTGACCGGCTGGCCACAGGGAGAAACTCGGCCCTGCCAGCGTCAGCACGTTTAACCAGACCATAATCGCGACGACAAACACCGTCACGCGGATCCACTGTGCCAGGAACAGCCAGGCGACCAGCAGCACAAACACCGCGCCAATCATCTGCCAGTTAATAAAGCGCTCAACAAGATCAAGCATATAGTCGGTACTGAAGCCCGCAACCTGCGAGCCCTGGCTCATAATGCTTTCCGGACCCGGTAGCCAGGTGTCATGCCAGAAGAGCGCGAACCCAATGGGGATAGCGACCCAGTGACGCAAACGATGCAGCCTGATATTGGGAATAGGCATCAGCAGGAATGCCATAAACACCAGGTTAAGCAGAGGGTGGAAATTAAGGTAGCCTGCCCAGAGCAGGCCAAACTTCACCAGAAAGTAGAAATTCCAGCCGGAAAGTCCGCGCCAGTATTGCCAGAGCGGCGAGGGCGCCGACGTGGTATAGGTAGAATTAGTCATGTTTTCGGTCTGCCTTGACGTTCGGAGCGCGTGTCAGTGTTCCGGCTGGTTTAAGGTAGCGGGGTTTTAGAAACATCAATCTGGCCGTATCGCGAATACGACGCAGAGAATGGCGCGCATAGTAGCCCAGCGGGAAAAAAATCAGCGCACACAGTACGACCAGTTGAATGATATCGCTGAGATTCATGATGATGCGCTCTCCTCGCCCTCAGGTAATAAGCGTCGTGGTTCGGGTATCCGCCGCCAGACATGCCCGTCATGCTTCGCATTCAGGATCGGTTTGACATCGTTTGCCATAGGTAAAGGTTTCGCCCATTGTTCAGGCGTCAGGGCGCGCATTTGCACCAGTTCAGCACTAATCAAATTATCTTCAAACCAAATCATGCGGTTAGAGAAAATATCGCCAGTCGGCAGAGGGAAGATATGGTTGAGCGCGGTGTCGAGATCGTTTACCCGGCAGAAGGATAAAAACAGCACCAGACGGTTATCGCCAATCGTCATGATGTCTCCGATGCGGTTGGGGCGACATAGCGTGAGCGCCTGCTCAACACGAATACCCGGCACCGGACGCAGGGCAACCATGACCCCTTTTCCGTCTGCTGGCAGCAGCGTATTACTCATCATGTTGCCGACGGCATCACAGAAGGTATCCCACTTTTGAAAACCGCGCAGTTTCATCGGCTGTGTCATTGAGAGCAAGGTGCCGATATCTTCCGGAACATGGCGGTTAAACTGCTGCCCCTGTATGCTCTCAATAAGTGTCAGGCAGCGCGACAGCGGCGCATTCCACGGTATGACCATATTTGCGCCGCAACCCAGCAGCAGCCGTTCGTCAGTGGCACGCAGGCTGGTATTATTTTCACGCACCACGATTTTTAACGCACTGCCGCGTTGACGGCGTAATGTGTGAATGTGTCTCGCCAGCGTTTCGATTTGGTTATTCTGCATGAGAGAAAAAACAATCGTAGCGGCCTGCGTCGTACGGGCTTCATTAAATAACGCTTCGTTAGTTTCAAACAGTGACCAATTTTCAGAAAGCGCAGGCGCACCTTCTAATACCGCAATGTGGCTCAGGATGCGTTTTTCATCGCTGCGTGGCTGAACCACGGTTTCTTCTTGTCGGGCGAGATGCCACTCTCCCTCGATATGTTTAAGGGTGAGCTGTTGACGAGCACTAACCCCTTTTTCATTGCACCAGAACGCAATATCGTAAAGATAGCTATCCGTCTGGTCATGGATACTTGCCAGACCGAAAAGAGAACGATATTCGCCCATTAACAGTGAAAAAAGCTTGTCATTATTACTGCTGGGGTTAACAACCAATAGTGTGCAGTTTTGATTTTTTGCCCACTTATTGATTCTGTTCAGCCAGCGAAGCAGTTTTTCTGAGGGGATATTTTGCAGCGCGTTATTCGAACATTTTAGAATCAGGAAATAGTGATCCGGATCAATCGAGCACTGAATATCGCGGGGCAAAAAGTATAGACTATCCGCCTCCGAAGACATGGAAAATAATCGTACGGTCTGTGGCCCACGGTCGTTTTCGAGCCTGATGATATTTTTAGGTTCTTCGCCCATCGTAATGACAGCCACGCGGGAATCCTTATCCTGTGCGGCGATTGTCTGGTTTACCAGACTTATGGCATCTTCGTTGCGATCCGTATTAATCCACCAGACTCCTCCGACTGGCATGTGGCGCAATTCGTCCCATAATGACTGGATGCCAATAGAAAATATGGAGTCCACGGTATCCCTCTTTTCGTCGAATTTATCTGTATCTCAGTTTACTAGCGAAAGCGTAGAAATAAACCTAACATTGAAATTAAAGAGCATCAGATTTAGCATGTAAATGAAATTTCGTGGGCAGGATGCCGACAACATCTGATCGTGTGATTTTACGCTAAGGGATGAATTAATCATGCATAATAACGAATCCGGAACGCCTGTAGACTCAAGCCTGGGTTACACATTTCAAAACGATTTTCTGGCGCTGACGCAGGCTTTCTCTTTGCCCGAAATAGATTACACCGATATTTCCCAGCGGGAACAGTTGGCCGCGGCTATTAAACGCTGGCCGTTATTAGCTGAATTTGCCCAACAACAATAAGGGAGCCATTGATGGCCATACTAGGATTACAGGGCGTCCGTGGTGGTGTAGGTACAACATCCGTTACCGCGGCGCTGGCGTGGTCATTACAGCTGTTAGGCGAATCGGTGCTGGTTATTGATGCCTGCTCCGACAATTTGCTGCGCATGTCATTTAACGTCGACTTTACGCATACAAAGGGTTGGGCCCGCGCGCTGCTCGACGATAAAGACTGGCGTGACGCGGGTATGCGCTATACCTCCCAGCTTGATTTACTTCCTTATGGTCAATTGACTGAAGCTGAGCGTGAGAATGAAGCCGCGTATCAGCGTCTGCTTTCGCAATTTACGACCGCGTTGAAGAGCCTGGAGGAAAAAGGGCAGTATCAGTGGATATTGCTGGATCTGCCGCACGGCGCCGCCGCGCTGACACGCCAGCTTATCGCGCAATGTGACCATGTCCTCTCCATCGTGAATGTGGATGCGAATTGCCATATCCGCTTGCACCAACAGCCGTTGCCCACAAATGCCCATCTTCTGATTAACGATCTTCGCATCAACAGCCAGATCCAGGACGATCTCTATCAGGTTTGGCTGCAAAGCCAGCGCCGTCTGCTGCCGATTGTTATCCATCGCGATGAGGGAATGGCGGAATGTCTCGCCTCCAAGCAGCCGCTCGGTGAATATCGGGGCGATTCGCTGGCAGCCGAAGAGATCCTGACGCTGGCGAACTGGTGCTTATTGCACTTCGCGAAAAGACCGGAATCAGCCGGGAGTACGGTATGAGTCGCCTGTCTAACGGGTTACTTATCCCGCCGGTCAGTTCGCGTTTAAGCGAGCGCTACCGGCACTACCGTCGACATGGCGCGTCGTCGCTGAGTGCCACGCTCGGTTGCTTCTGGTTAATCCTGGCCTGGATATTTATTCCACTCGAACACCCCCGCTGGCAGGGTATTCGTGCGCGTCACAGTGAACTCTATCCGCACATTAACCCTGACCGTCCAAAGCCTCTCGATCCCGCACGCTATGCGATTCAGGCCATCTGGCTGGCAGCGACGTCGGCCAGAGTGGAAAAATCCACGCCGCGCTGGCGTAGCTTCGATCGTGTGCAGAACTTGCGTGAACGCTATCACCAGTGGCTGGACAGGCTTCCCGACCGCGTCGGCGACAAAACCAGTCATCTGGATAATCATAAAGAGCTCGGGCACCTGCACCCGGGCTTCAGGCGTTTTATCCTCGGCGTCATTGTGGTGTTCTCGCTCATTCTGGCACTGGTCTGTATTACGCAGCCGTTCAACCCGCTGGCACAGTTCACCTTCCTGATCCTGCTCTGGGGCGTGGCGCTGCTGGTGCGGCGCATTCCGGGACGCTTCTCCGCCCTGATGCTGATCGTGCTGTCACTGACGGTTTCCTGCCGCTATATCTGGTGGCGTTATACATCAACGCTGAACTGGGATGACCCGGTCAGCCTGGTGTGCGGTCTGGTTCTGCTGTTTGCTGAAACTTACGCGTGGATTGTGCTGGTCCTGGGCTATTTCCAGGTTATCTGGCCGTTGAACCGCCAGCCGGTTCCGCTGCCAAAAGACACCACCCAGTGGCCGTCGGTCGATCTCTTTGTTCCGACTTACAACGAAGACCTGACGGTGGTGAAAAACACCATTTATGCCGCATTAGGTATCGACTGGCCGAAAGATAAGCTCAAAATCTGGATCCTGGATGACGGTGGCCGCGCCGAGTTTCGCCAGTTTGCGGAGGAGGTCGGCGTAGAGTACATCGCCCGTACCACCCATGAACACGCGAAGGCCGGTAACATTAACAACGCCCTGAAGTATGCCACCGGGGAGTTCGTCTCCATCTTTGACTGCGACCACGTGCCAACGCGCTCGTTCCTGCAGATGACGATGGGCTGGTTCCTGAAAGAGAAAGAGCTGGCGATGATGCAGACGCCACACCACTTCTTCTCACCGGATCCGTTTGAACGCAACCTCGGTCGTTTCCGTAAAACCCCGAACGAAGGCACGCTGTTCTATGGCCTGGTGCAGGACGGAAACGATATGTGGGACGCCACTTTCTTCTGCGGCTCCTGTGCCGTTATCCGCCGCAAACCGCTGGATGAGATTGGCGGTATTGCCGTTGAGACGGTGACGGAAGATGCCCACACCTCGCTGCGTTTACACCGCCTTGGCTATACCTCCGCCTACATGCGCATTCCACAGGCGGCAGGGTTGGCGACAGAATCGCTGTCGGCGCATATCGGCCAGCGTATTCGCTGGGCGCGTGGCATGGTGCAAATTTTCCGCCTCGATAACCCATTGATGGGTAAAGGGCTGAAGCTGGCGCAGCGCCTGTGCTACGTCAACGCCATGTTCCACTTCTTATCCGGTATCCCGCGGCTGATCTTCCTCACCGCGCCGCTGGCATTCCTGCTTCTTCATGCCTACATCATTTACGCTCCGGCGCTGATGATCGCGCTGTTTGTTCTGCCGCACATGATCCACGCGAGCCTGACGAACTCGAAGATCCAGGGGAAATATCGCCATTCGTTCTGGAGTGAAATCTACGAAACCGTGCTGGCCTGGTACATTGCCCCGCCAACCATGGTGGCGCTGATTAACCCGCACAAAGGCAAGTTTAACGTCACCGCGAAAGGTGGGCTGGTGGAAGAGGAGTATGTCGATTGGGTGATCTCCCGTCCGTATATCTTCCTGGTCCTGCTTAACATCGTCGGCGTCATCGTAGGCATCTGGCGTTACTTCTACGGCCCGGAAAACGAGGTCCTGACGGTATTCGTGAGTATGGCGTGGGTGTTCTACAACCTGATTATCCTCGGTGGAGCGGTAGCCGTATCGGTCGAGAGCAAACAGGTACGTCGTGCGCACCGCGTCGAGATCAGCATGCCGGCAGCAATAGCCCGCGAAGATGGTCACCTCTTCTCCTGTACCGTGCATGACTTCTCTGACGGTGGTTTGGGCATCAAAATCAACGGTCAGGCGAAGGTGCTGGAAGGACAAAAGGTCAATCTGCTGCTCAAGCGCGGTCAGCAGGAGTATGTCTTCCCTACGCAGGTTGCGCGTGTGGCGGGTGATGAAGTGGGTCTGAAGCTGATGCCGCTGACCAAAAAGCAACATATTGATTTTGTGCAGTGTACGTTTGCCCGCGCGGATACGTGGGCTCTCTGGCAGGACAGCTTCCCGGAAGATAAACCTCTGGAAAGCCTGCTGGATATTCTGAAGCTGGGGTTCCGTGGCTATCGTCACCTTGCAGAATTTGCCCCGTCGTCGGTGAAATTAATTTTCCGGTCACTTACTTCACTGGTTTCCTGGGTCGTGTCGTTCATTCCGCGTCGGCCTGAGCGAGATGAAGCGAAGCAGGCAGACCCGGTTATGGCTCAACAATGATGATAACGCGATGAAAACAAAACTTTCCTGGTTATGTGCAGTGGCAATGGGGATGAGTGCGCTCCCTACAACAATGGCTAACGCAGCGCCTGATAACGCAGCGGCCACGCCTGCCCCTACGGTTCCGGTGGTTGCGCAAGCGACCGATCCTGTTGTCACGGCAGCTCCGGGGCAAACGGAAAACGTGGTCCCGAATAAGCCGACGGCGGGGAATACCTTACCTGCCGACAGCCAGGTCGTTGGGCAGGTGATGCCAGGCGTACGTGGTGCCAGTGCGCCTGTCGTCGCCGAAAATGTGCCGTCGCGCGATGTGAAGCTGTCGTTCGCCCAGATTGCCCCGCCGCCGGGCAGCATGGTGCTGCGTGGCATCAATCCTAATGGCGGCGTTGAGTTTGGGATGCGTAGCGACGAAGTGGTATCGAATGCGGTATTGAATCTGGAATACACGCCGTCACCGTCACTGCTGCCCGTTCAGTCTCAGCTCAAGGTCTACCTGAACGATGAACTGATGGACGTTTTGCCGGTCACCAAAGAGCAACTGGGTAAGAAAACCCTGGCTCAGGTGCCGATCAACCCGCTGTTCATCACCGACTTTAACCGTGTCCGTCTGGAATTCGTCGGCCACTATCGCGATGTGTGTGAAAACCCGGCCAGCAACACGCTGTGGATGGATATTGGTCGTAACTCCTCGCTGCAGTTGACCTATCAGCCGCTGGCGTTGAAAAACGATCTCTCGGCCTTCCCGGTCCCGTTCTTCGACCCGCGTGACAATCGCCCGTTAAACTTGCCGATGGTCTTTGCCGGTGCGCCTGATGTGACGGAACAGCTTGCCGCCACCATCGTGGCCTCCTGGTTTGGCTCTCGCTCCGGCTGGCGCGGCCAGAGCTTCCCGGTCATGTACGACAAAATGCCGGACAAAAACGCCATTGTGTTTGCCACTAACGCCAAACGCCCGGCGTTCCTGCGCGAACACCCGGACGTGAAAGCGCCGACGATTGAAATGATCAACCACCCGGACAATCCGTATGTGAAGCTGCTGGTCGTCTTCGGGCGTGATGAGAAAGATCTGGTGCAGGCGGCAAAAGGCATTGCGCAGGGGAATGTTCTCTTCCGGGGAAACAGCGTTGTGGTGGACGAGGTGAAACCGCTGCTGCCGCGTAAGCCTTACGATGCCCCTCACTGGGTGCGTACCGATCGCCCTATTAGCTTCGGCGAGCTGAAAACATATGAAGAGCAACTGCAGTCGACCGGCCTTGAGCCTTCTCCTGTCAGTTTGTCGATGAATCTGCCGCCCGATCTGTATCTGCTGCGCACCAACGGTATTGATATCAACCTGAACTACCGTTACACAGCGCCGTCGACCAAAGACAGCTCGCGGATGGATATCAGCCTGAACAACCAGTTCCTGCAATCATTCAGTCTGACGAGCAACCAGGAAACCAACCGCCTGATGCTCCGCCTGCCTGTGCTGCAGGGGCTGCTGGACGGTAAAACCGATGTATCCATCCCGGCGCTGAAGCTTGGCGCGATAAACCAGCTGCGTTTCGACTTCCAGTATATGAACCCGATGCCTGGCGGTTCGGTCGATAACTGCATCACCTTCCAGCCGGTACAGAACCATGTTGTGATTGGCGATGAGTCCACTATCGACTTCTCGAAGTATTATCACTTTATCGCGATGCCGGATCTGCGTGCGTTTGCCAACGCCAGCTTCCCGTTCAGCCGCATGGCCGATTTGTCTGAGTCGATTATTGTGATGCCGAAAGCGCCAAATGAGGGTCAGGTGTCGACGCTGCTGAATACGATGGGGACCGTTGGGTCGCAAACCGGTTTACCGGCCATCAACGTCTCGCTCACCGACGATGGCAGCCAAATCCAGAACAAAGATGCCGATATCATGGTCATTGGCACCATTCCGGATAAGCTGAAGGATGATAAACGCGTCGATCTGCTGGTGCAGGCTGCCCAGTCGTGGGTTAACACGCCGCTGCGCCAGACCGAGTTCCCAAGCATTATGCCGGACAGCGGTGACCGCCAGGCCAGCGTTAAAACCAGCGTAAGCTCAACGGGCCCGATGGCGGCAATCGTGGGCTTCCAGTCACCGTACAACGACCAGCGCAGCGTGATCGCCCTGCTGGCAGACAGCCCTCGCGGGTATGAACTGTTAAATTCGGCCATGAACGACAGCGGTAAACGGGCCGCCATGTTTGGTTCTGTCTCCGTTATCCGTGAGGCGGGCGTCAACAGCCTGCGCGTCGGCGATGTCTATTATGTCGGTCATCTACCGTGGTTCGAACGTCTGTGGTATGCCTTGTCCAATCATCCGGTCCTGCTGGCGATTCTGGCTGCAGTGAGTGTGATATTGCTGGCATGGGTGCTGTGGCGTCTGCTGCGTATCATCAGCCGTCGTCGTTTGAATCCGGATCATGAGTAAGCTGTGATGAAAGGCTTTCGCTGGTGTGTATTCGCCGTGTTGATGCTGGCGGCGACGAATCTACGCGCCGCCTGTAGCTGGCCTGCCTGGGAACAGTTTAAACAGGACTACATCAGCGAAAGCGGGCGCGTTATCGATCCCAGTGACGCGCGAAAAATTACCACCTCTGAAGGGCAAAGCTACGCGCTGTTCTTTGCCCTGGCAGCAAACGATCGTAAAGCGTTCGATTTGCTGCTGGCGTGGACGCGCGATAATCTCGCCGGGGGCGATTTAGCGTCCAACCTGCCTGCCTGGCTGTGGGGGCAAAAGGACAAAGAGACCTGGGCGGTTATCGACCCAAACTCCGCGTCCGATGCCGATATCTGGATTGCCTGGTCGCTGCTGGAAGCAGGGCGGCTGTGGAAAAATCAGGACTACACCCGCACAGGTAAGGGGCTGCTTAAACGCATCGTCAGAGAGGAAGTGGTGAAAGTGCCGGGTCTGGGCTTCATGCTGCTGCCGGGTAAAACCGGATTTGCCGAAGAGAATGCCTGGCGCTTTAACCCCAGCTACCTCCCGCCACAGCTAGCGAACTATTTCACCCGATTTGGTACGCCGTGGACCACGCTTCGTGAAACCAATCTGCGTTTATTGCTGGAGACGGCACCGAAAGGCTTCTCCCCGAACTGGGTGCAGTACCAGAAAAACAGAGGCTGGCAGCTCGGTCAGGATAAATCGCTGGTGGGTAGCTATGACGCCATCCGCGTTTATCTCTGGGTGGGCATGATGAATGATAAAGACCCGCAGAAGGCTCGGCTGCTGGCACGCTTTAAGCCAATGGCAACGGTGACGGCAAAGCAGGGTGTACCGCCGGAGAAAGTAGACGTGGCAACCGGAAAAAGGACGGATAAAGGCCCGGTCGGTTTTTCTGCCTCTCTGCTCCCTTTTTTACAGAATCGGGACGCGCAGGCAGTGCAACGACAGCGCGTCGCCGATCGTTTTCCTGATAATAATGCCTATTACAGCTATGTACTGACCCTCTTTGGGCAAGGGTGGGATCAGCATCGTTTTCGCTTCACAACACAGGGTGAATTAATACCGGATTGGGGCCAGGAATGCGCAAGTTCACAATAAATCTACTCAGTTTATCGCTTGGCCTGGCACTGATGCCAATGGCCGGGGCCGCCAATTCCCCCCAGCAGCAACAGTTGCTGGAGCAGGTTCGTCTGGGCGAATCGACGCAGCGTGAGGATTTGGTTCGCCAGTCGCTTTACCGCCTGGAGCTGATCGACCCGAATAACCCGGACGTGATTGCCGCACGTTTCCGTTATCTCTTACGTCAGGGAGATAACGCGGGCGCGCAAAAAGAGCTGGACCGCCTGAAAGGCATGGCGCCGAGCTCCAGCGCATACAAAACGTCCCGCAACACGATGCTGCTCTCCACGCCGGATGGCCGCCAGGCCTTGCAGCAGGCTCGCCTGTTGGCGACGACAGGTCATACGCAGGAAGCCATTGCAGCCTATGACAAACTGTTTGCTGGCGATCCGCCGGATGGCGACCTGGCAGCAGAATACTGGACGCTTGTAGCCAAAGAGCCCGCCAGACGGAATGCCGCCATTAATCAGCTGAAGAAGATTAATGCCAGTAATCCGGGCAATACGCAGCAGCAGGCTGCGCTGGCGCAACTCCTGTTCCAGAGCGGACGCCGCGATGAAGGTTTTGAGGTGTTGCAGGCGATGGCGAAATCCAACAATGGCCGCAATCAGGCATCTGATATGTGGTATCAGCAAATAAAAGATCAGCCTGCCAGCAGTGCCAGCGTCAGCGCGCTGCAGAAATACCTCACGGTGTTTAGCGATGGCGACAACGTGACGGCGGCGCGGGCACAGCTTGACGCACAGCAAAAACAACTTGCCGACCCAACGTTCCGCGCCAAAGCCGAAGGGCTAGCCGCAGTGGATGCCGGGCAGGGCGGTAAAGCGGTGGCAGAACTGCAAAAAGCGGTCAGTGCCAACCATACCGACAGCGAAGCCGTGGGCGCGCTGGGCCAGGCCTATTCACAAAAAGGTGACCGCGCTCGCGCGGTGGCGCAGTTTGAAAAGGCAATCGCCCTCGATCCGCAGAGTGATAATCGGGGCAAGTGGGACAGCCTGCTGAAGGTCAACCGCTACTGGCTGCTGATCCAGCAGGGTGATGCTGCGCTGAAAGCTAACAATACTGCCCAGGCGGAGCGCTATTTCCAGCAGGCGCGCAATATCGATAATACCGACAGCTATGCGGTGTTGGGGTTGGGCGATGCCGCCGCCGCGCGCAAAGATAACGACGCTGCCGAGCGGTATTACCGTCAGGCGCTGCGCATGGACAGCGGCAACAGCAATGCGGTGCGCGGCCTCGCCAATGTGTATCGCGCGCAGTCGCCGGAGAAGGCGACACAGTTTATTCAGTCACTCTCGGCCAGCCAGCGTCGCAGCATAGATGATATTGAACGTAGCCTGACCAACGAACAGCTCTCCGCGCAGGCAGAGCAGTTGGAAAACCAAGGACAATACGCCCAGGCCGCAGAAATTCAGCGTCGTCGCCTTGCGCTCTCGCCGGGAGACGTATGGATCACCTACCGTTTGTCGCGAGATCTCTACAGCGCGGGTCAGCGCGGTCAGGCGGATACTCTCATGCGCCAGCTGGCAAGCCAGAAGCCGGGCGATCCGGATCAGGTCTACGCCAACGGGCTTTATCTCTCAGGGAACGATCAGGATCGCGCCGCGCTGGCGCATCTGGATACCCTGCCGCGCGACAAGTGGAACGGCAATATTCAGGAGCTGGCTGACCGACTGCAGAGCAATCAGGTGCTGGAAACCGCTAACCGCCTGCGTGACAGCGGGAAAGCGCAGGAGGCTGAAGACCTGCTTCGTCAGCAGCCGGCATCCACACGTATCGATTTAACGCTGGCAGACTGGGCAGAACAGCGTGGCGATCATAACGCCGCGAAAGCGGCCTACAGCACCGTGCTCCAGCGTGAGCCGCAAAACGAAGATGCGCTCCTCGGACTGACCGAAGTTTATATCGCGCAAGGTGATAAAGACGCGGCGCGTGCCGAGCTGGCGAAACTGCCTGCCGCGCAAAATGGTCAACCGCCGTCGCTCAATATGCAACGTCGGATCGCCATGGCGCAGGCTGGCCTGGGCGATTCTGCCGCCGCAGAGCAAACCTTTAGCAAGATTATCCCTCAGGCCAAATCGCAGCCCGCATCGATGGACAATGCGCTGGTGCTGCGTGATGCGGCACGATTCCAGGCCCAGAACGGCCAGCCGCAGCAGGCGCTGGAAACCTATAAAGATGCGATGGTGTCGTCCGGCATCACGTCAACTCGCCCGGCAGATAACGACAGCTTCACCCGCCTGACGCGAAATGATGAAAAAGACGACTGGCTGAAGCGCGGCGTGCGCAGCGATGCCGGTGATTTGTATCGCCAGCAGGATGTGAACGTCACGCTGCAACACGACTACTGGGGCTCCAGCGGCACCGGTGGCTATTCCGACCTGAAAGCGCATACCACGATGCTGCAGGTCGACGCGCCATTGTCAGATGGACGCATGTTCTTCCGAAGCGATCTGGTCAATATGGACGCTGGCTCGTTTGCCACCAGTAACGGCACCTACGATCCGAAATGGGGTACCTGTGCCGAAACGCCATGTAGCGGCAACACGAACCAGTCAGCGAACGGCGCTAGCGTGGCCGTGGGCTGGCAGAATAAAACCTGGGCGTGGGATCTGGGTACGACGCCAATGGGCTTCGACGTGGTGGATGTGGTCGGCGGTGTGAGCTACAGCAGTGACCTGGGGCCGATTGGCTACACCCTGAACGCGCATCGTCGTCCTATCTCCAGCTCTGTGCTGGCCTTCGCCGGGCAAAAAGATACCAATACCAACACCACCTGGGGCGGCGTCCGTTCGACCGGCGGCGGTGTGAGCGTAAGCTATGACAAAGGCGAGGCGAACGGTATCTGGTCGAGCCTGAACATGGACAGCCTGACCGGTAAAAATGTGGAAGATAACTGGCGCATCCGCTGGATGACCGGCTATTACTACAAGCTGATCAACGAGAACAACGAACGTCTGACGGTCGGTGTCTCTAACATGCTTTGGCATTACGACAAAGATCTCAGTGGCTACACGCTGGGACAAGGTGGCTACTACAGTCCGCAGGAGTATGTCTCCTTTGCGTTGCCCGTCACCTGGCGTAAGCGTACTGAGAACTGGTCATGGGAGCTGGGCGGTTCGGTCTCATGGTCGCATTCGAAGACGAAAGACGAGTTGCGTTATCCGAAACAGGGTCTGATCCCAACCGATGAGCCAGGCCGCTATACCGACAGAGGCGAAATGGAAACCGGTAGCAGCTCCTCCGGTACAGGTTATACCGCGAGGGCGATTATCGAGCGCCGCGTGACCTCCAACTGGTTTGTCGGTCTGGGCGTGGATATTCAGGAAGCAAAAGACTATACCCCGAGCCATGCGCTGCTCTACGTGCGTTATTCTGCTGCAGGCTGGCAGGGTGATATGGACCTGCCGCCAGAGCCGCTGGTCCCTTACGCCGACTGGTAATCGGATTTAACTTAATCCAATTGTAAGTCTCTCTTAAAAGTGCAGCAATCGGGTATACTCAGGCGCACCAGGTTCACTCCCTGGTGCGCCCTGCGCTTCGAGTTCTGTGGAGAGTCATTTTGCGTGTTAGCCGTTCTTTAACGATCAAACAGATGGCGATGGTTTCAGCCGTCACGATGCTGTTTGTCTTTCTCTTCAGCGTTATTTTGCTGTTTCATGCCGTACAGCAGAATCGCTACAACACGGCTTCGCAACTCGAAAGTATTGCCCGCGAGGTGCGTGAGCCGCTGTCGGCCGCGATCCTGAAAGGGGACATTCCCGACGCGGAAACCATTTTAAAACGCATCCAGCCTGCGGGTATTGTCAGCCGCGCGGATGTCGTTCTGCCTAATCAGTTTCAGGCGTTACGGATGCGCTTCATTCCTGAACGCCCCGTTCCGGTCATGGTCATGCGCATGTTTGAGCTACCGGTGCAAATTTCCCTGCCCATCTATTCACTGGAACGTCCGGCCAACCCTCAGCCGTTAGCCTACCTTGTCCTTCAGTCAGACTCTTATCGCATGTATAAGTTTGTCATGAGTTGGGTTGCGACGTTAGTGACTGCTTACTTACTTTTGACGCTTATTTTGAGCGTCGCGCTCACCTGGTGTATTAACCGTTTGATTGTGCATCCGTTGCGCCGCATCGCCAGAGAGCTGAACGATCTCCCGCCGCAGGAGCAGATAGGCCACCAGATTGCGCTACCGCGTCTGCATCATGACGATGAAATCGGCATGCTGGTGCGCAGCTACAACATCAATCAGCAGCGCATTATGCGCCAGCAGGATGAACTCAATATCAGTGCTACCCGTTTCCCGGTGTCCGATTTGCCAAATAAAGCCTTCCTGATGGCGATGCTGGAGCAGACGGTTGCCCGCCAACAGACCACCGCGCTGATGGTGGTCGCCTGCGAAACCTTGCAGGATACGGCGGGTGTGCTCAAGGAGAGCCAGCGTGAAATGCTGCTCCTGACGCTGGTGGAAAAGGTGAAATCGGTGCTTGCCCCACGCATGGTGCTGACTCAGGTTAGCGGCTATGACCTGGTGATCATCGCGCATGGGGTGAAAGAGCCATGGCACGCTATTACGCTAGGTCAGCAAGTGCTCACTGTCATTAATGAGCGGTTACCGATTCAGGGGATCCAGCTTCGTCCGAGCGCCAGTATCGGGATTGCGATGTTCTACGGCGACCTGACGGCAGAGCAGCTTTACCGTCGCGCATTCTCAGCGGCCTTCACCGCGCGACGCAAAGGGAAGAATCAGATCCAGTTCTTCGACCCGGAGCAGATGGAAAAGGCGCAGCAGCGTCTGACCGAAGAGAGCGACATACTGACCGCGCTGGACAACCGCCAGTTTGCCATCTGGCTGCAGCCGCAGGTCAATTTGCTCACCGGTGAAGTGAACAGTGCCGAAGCGTTGCTGCGTATGCAGCAGCCGGATGGCTCGTGGGAACTGCCTGAGGGGCTGATAGACCGGATCGAATCCTGTGGCCTGATGGTCAGCGTGGGGTACTGGGTGCTGGAAGAGTCCTGCCGCCAGCTTGCGGCCTGGCAGGAGCGGGGTATCACCCTGCCGCTGTCGGTAAACCTCTCCGCCTTACAGCTGATGCACCCGACCATGGTGTCGGAGCTGCTGGAGCTGATCCACCGCTATCGCATCCAGCCGGACACGCTGATTCTGGAAGTGACGGAGAGCCGTCGTATTGACGACCCGAACGAAGCCGTGGCGATCCTGAAACCGCTGCGTAACGCGGGTGTTCGCATCGCGCTGGACGATTTCGGTATGGGCTACGCCGGACTGCGGCAGCTTCAGCATATGAAAACGCTGCCGGTCGACGTGCTGAAAATCGACAAAACCTTTGTCGATGGGCTACCGGAAGACAGCAGTATGGTCGAGGCCATTATCCAGATGGCGCGCAGTCTCAACCTGCATGTGATTGCTGAAGGTATCGAAAATGAAGACCAGCGAGACTGGCTGGCTAAAGCGGGTGTAGAGGGCGGCCAGGGCTTCTTATTTGGCCGGGCCGTGCCGTCGGACATCTTCGAAAAAAGCTACCTTGCCGACGTGGGCAATAACGCAAAAGTGTAATTTTGTTGCTGGCTTGTGCGAGTCAGTTCAAAGTTCTTAACATTTGTGTTTCAAATTTGAACCTGGTTTATTTCTGTCCTGTTATGTGGGTGTTATTTTAGAGCCGCAGGTTAACCATAACCTTAAAAAGCCTGTGGTTTTTCTTCCCAAGGACACCCTATGAAAACCTCAATCTTCAAAAGCCTTTACTTTCAGGTCCTGACAGCCATCGCAGTCGGTATTCTGCTTGGCCACTATTACCCTGAACTGGGCGCACAAATGAAGCCGCTTGGCGACGCATTCGTGAAGCTCATCAAAATGGTCATTGCCCCGGTCATCTTCTGTACGGTGGTGACGGGTATCGCTGGCATGGAAAGCATGAAGGCGGTCGGCCGTACCGGTGCAGTGGCGCTTCTCTATTTCGAAGTGGTCAGTACGCTTGCCCTGATTATCGGCCTGATCATTGTTAACGTCGTTCAGCCTGGCGCGGGAATGAACGTTGACCCGGCCACGCTCGATGCGAAGGCGGTAGCCGTTTACGCCGAGCAAGCGAAAGATCAGGGGGTTGTCGCCTTCCTGCTCGACGTGATTCCGAGCAGCGTTATCGGCGCATTCGCCAGTGGCAATATCCTGCAGGTGCTGCTGTTTGCCGTGATGTTTGGCTTTGCCCTGCACCGTCTGGGCAGCAAAGGCCAGCTCATCTTCAACGTCATTGAAAGCTTCTCGCAGGTCATCTTCGGCATCATCAACATGATCATGCGTCTGGCCCCGATCGGTGCCTTCGGCGCGATGGCATTTACCATCGGTAAATACGGCGTCGGCACACTGGTACAGCTGGGTCAGCTGATTATCTGCTTCTACATCACCTGTATTCTGTTTGTGGTGGTGGTGCTGGGCTCCATCGCCCGTGCGGCGGGGTTCAGCATCTTCAAGTTCATCCGCTACATCCGCGAAGAGTTACTGATTGTTCTGGGCACCTCGTCCTCTGAGTCGGCGCTGCCGCGTATGCTCGATAAGATGGAAAAACTGGGCTGCCGGAAGTCGGTGGTGGGGCTGGTGATCCCGACGGGCTACTCCTTTAACCTGGACGGCACCTCGATATACCTGACGATGGCCGCGGTGTTTATCGCCCAGGCGACCAACAGCCATATGGATATCTTCCATCAAATCACCCTGCTGGTGGTGCTCCTGCTCTCCTCGAAAGGGGCGGCGGGTGTTACCGGAAGTGGGTTCATTGTGCTGGCGGCGACCATTTCAGCGGTGGGACACCTGCCGGTGGCTGGCCTGGCGCTGATCCTGGGTATTGACCGCTTTATGTCTGAAGCGCGCGCCTTAACCAACCTGGTGGGTAACGGTGTGGCTACGGTGGTGGTGGCGAAATGGGTGAAAGAGCTGGATCACAAAAAGCTCACCGATACGTTAAATAATCGCCCAACTGACAGCAAATCAGCAGGTTTATCCTCTTAATCACGTCATAATTGCCCGCATTCCCTTGTCGGGATGCGGGCTCCTGCGCATAATAATGCTTCATACCTGTCATACTTCGACAAGATTTTTTTTGGGTATATTTCACTTCCCTCCGTGACGTTTGGCTTAACACGCGGTCTAATCGGAGTGTTTTCATCGTCATCTTTAGAGTGCTCACGTCACGAGACACTCTTTTTAACCAGGAATGTTGATCAGGGGTTCACATGCAGGGCACAAAAATTCGACTCTTAACCGGCGGTTTGCTGATGATGGCAGCAGCCAGTTATGTGCAGGCAGATGCGCTCCAGCCAGACCCGGCCTGGCAACAAGGGACCCTGGCGAATGGTTTTCAGTGGCAGTTGTTAGCGACTCCGCAGCGTCCCAGCGATCGTATTGAAATTCGTTTGTCAGTGAATACCGGCTCCCTCACTGAAAGCACCCAGCAGACTGGCTTCAGCCACTTTATTCCTCGACTGGCGCTCACCCAGAGCGGCAGTTTGCAGGCGGTGCAGGTGCGTTCGCTCTGGCAACAGGCCATCGACCCGAAACGTCCTCTCCCCCCTGCGGTTGTGTCATACGACTACACCATGTTCAACCTGAGTCTGCCAAATAACCGTAACGACCTGCTGAAAGAGGCGCTGACCTATCTCTCCGACGCCACCGGTAACCTGTCGGTGACGCCGGAAACCGTCAACTATGCGCTGAGTAACAGTGACATGGTGGCGACCTGGCCTGTCGATACTAAAGAGGGCTGGTGGCGCTACCGCCTGAAAGGGTCAACGCTGCTCGGTCACGATCCGGCAGAGCCGCTGAAGCAGCCTGTGGATGCCGAGCAGGTCAAATCGTTCTACCAGAAATGGTACACCCCGGATGCGATGACCCTGATCGTGGTCGGCAATGTGGATAGCCGTGCGGTCGTCGAGCAAATCAACAAAGTGTTTGGTGAGCTTAAAGGCAAGCGTGAAACGCCTGCGCCCGTACCGACCCTTTCGCCGCTGCGTCCTGAATCTGTCAGCATCATGACGGACACCGTGCGTCAGGATCGTCTCTCTATGATGTGGGACACCGCCTGGCAGCCTATTCGCGAATCCGCCGCGCTGCTGCGCTACTGGCGTGCAGACCTGGCGCGTGAAGCGCTGTTCTGGCACGTCCAGCAAACGCTAAGTAAAAACAACGTGAAGAACATTGGTCTGGGCTTTGACTGCCGGGTATTGTTCCAGCGTGCGCAGTGCGCCATTAACGTTGAATCGCCGGGCGATAAGCTGAATACGAACCTGGGCGTGGTGGCGAAAGAGCTGGCAAAAGTGCGTAAAGAGGGGCTCTCTGAAGAGGAGTTCAACGCGCTGGTCGCGCAGAAATCACTTGAGCTGCAGAAACTGTTCGCCACCTATGCTCGCGCCGATACCGATATCCTGATTAGCCAGCGTATTCGCTCCCTGCAAAACCAGGTGGTCGATATCGCGCCGGAGCAGTATCAAAAGCTGCGCCAGGATTTTCTCAGCGGTCTGACCGTAGAGATGTTAAATCAGGATTTACGTCAGCAGCTATCGCAGGATATGGCGTTGATTCTGCTGCAGCCGCAAGGCGAGCCGGAATATAACATGAAGGAACTGAAAGCGACCTGGGATGCGATTATGGCGCCTGAAGCGCAGCCTGCACAGGCTGCATCGGCGGATGATTTGCACCAGGATGCGAGCGATATTCCGCAGGGTCAGTAAGACCCTGGTTCTTTGTTCCCTCTCCCTGTGGGAGAGGGTTAGGGTGAGGGCATCAGCCCGCACCTTATTTAAACAGGCATCGCCTCACGTGGAATAATCGCCCCGCGATACTGAATCACGGTACTCGCCGTTAGGTGACCACGCTGTGCCGCCGCTTCAGGTGTCCCACCCGTCAGGCGTACCGCCAGATACCCCGCGCTGAAAGAATCTCCCGCCGCCGTCGTATCAATCACTTTCTCTTTCGCCAGTTTCACCGCAGGTACCTCAACCACCGCTTCGCCCGCGATGGCAACCAGGCATGAATCCGCACCGCGTTTAATCACCACTTCGCTCACGCCGGCAGCCTGAGTGCGTGAGATAACCTCATCCACGGGCTTCTCACCCCACAGGGCGTCTTCATCATCCAGGGTCAGGAATGCGATGTCGGTGCATTCCAGCATCTGCTGATAAACCTGCTGCGTCTCTTCGCGGCTGGCCCACAGGCGAGGGCGATAGTTATTATCGAAGATCACCTTGCCGCCGTTGGCACGGCATTCGCGCAGCAGAGACAGCAGCTTTTCCCGGCTTTCCGGGCTCAGGATCGCCAGGCTGATCCCGCTCAGATAGAGATAGTCAAAGGTGGCCAGCTCTTCGCAAATGGCGGCGGCGGCATCGCTTTCCAGCCAGAATTTGGCGGCGGCTTCGTTACGCCAGTAGTAGAAGGTGCGCTCGCCGGTGCTGTCAGTTTCGATGTAATACAGACCCGGCAGGCGGTTTTCCATACGCTGGATAAGGGAGGTGTGAACATTCTCGCTCTGCCAGGACGCCAGCATCTGCTCGCTGAAGCTGTCCGTCCCAAGCGCAGTAACGTAGTTCACGCTCAGTGCGTCAGGAGCAACCTGACGGGCAATATAAACAGATGTGTTTAATGTATCGCCACCAAAACCGCGGCTGACTTCCTCGCCTTTTTGGGACAGCTCAATCATGCATTCGCCAATCACGGCAATTTTTTTGGACATAGTCGTGAACCTGAACAGAGTAATTTACGGTAGTGTGCGTTGAGTGAATTTTGTGGTCAACCATATTAAAACGACGTTCCAATATTTTTTTTGAGCCAGCGCGTGTTCCTGCAAATTTCTGTCATCTTAATTTCATTTTCCCGGCTAATTGAACATAAAGTTCTCAATTAGCGCGCCGATAACCCAGTGACGAGTCCAAAAAGGTCATCCCATACAACAGGACATCTGAAATGAAGTCAGAGCAGGTTATCCAGCGGCTGAACACTACGCCAGAGGCAAGTATTGAGAACTTGCAGGAGCATCGCTACTGGCTGCAATGTGATCGAGCGTACACCTATCAACCCATCTATCGCACCGATGGTCGGCTGATGGCGATTGAGATTTTAACGGTCGTTACACACCCATCGAATCCTTCACAGCGCATTGCGCCTGACCGCTATTTTGCGGAGGTGGCGGTTCGCCAGCGACTGGATGTGCTGGAAGAACAACTCCGGATGCTGGCAACGAAGCAGGCATTTTTCGCCCGGCACAATATCCTTGCGTCGGTCAATGTCGACGGTCCCACTCTGCTGGCATTGCGTCAGAACGAGAAATTGCAGGCGCTGATTGCCTCCCTGCCATGGATGCGTTTTGAACTGGTGGAGCATGTCCGCCTGCCGCAGGACTCCTCATTTGCCTCCATGTGCGAGTTTGGCCCGCTGTGGCTGGATGACTTCGGCACCGGCATGGCGAACTTCTCGGCCCTTAGCGAAGTTCGTTACGACTACATCAAAGTGGCCCGCGACCTCTTTATCATGCTGCGCCAGACGCAGGAAGGTCGAAACCTGTTCACGCTGCTGCTGCAGCTGATGAATCGCTATTGCCAGGGCGTGATTGTTGAAGGCGTTGAAACGCTGGAAGAGTGGCGTGATGTGCAAAACTCTCCTGCCGCCGCTGCGCAGGGCTACTTCCTCTCTCGTCCGGTGCCGATGGATACGCTCGAAACGGTGATAACGACGCTCTGAACTGCCCGCTTCCCTTTGTCTGGACTATAGTTTTACAGGACAGGTCATCAGGAAAGGGGACAAAAATGACAAAGACAACCAGGGTTATCGCCTGGATCTCAGGGATTTTCTTGTTGTTGATCGCGGTCACCATCATCATTATTGCGACATTCGACTGGAACCGTCTTAAGCCGACCATCAACCAGAAAGTCTCAACTGAGCTGAACCGACCCTTTGCCATACGCGGCGATCTGGGTGTGGTATGGGAACGGCAGAAAGAGGAAACCGGCTGGCGAAGCTGGGTGCCCTGGCCGCACGTTCACGCCGATGACATTATTCTTGGCAACCCGCCGGACATCCCTGACGTGACAATGGTTCACCTGCCGCGCGTTGAAGCCACGCTGGCACCGCTCGCGCTGCTGACCAAAACGGTTTACCTGCCGTGGATCAAACTCCAGCAGCCCGACGCACGCCTGATCCGCCTTTCTGAAAAGAACAACAACTGGACGTTTAACCTTGCCAGCGACGGCGAGAAAGATCCCAATGCGCAGCCCTCTTCGTGGTCATTCCGCCTCGATAACATTCTTTTCGATCGCGGGCGGATCGCCATTGACGATAAGGTCAGCAAAGCAGACGTGGAGATCCTGGTCGATCCGCTCGGCAAGCCACTGCCGTTTAGCGAAGTCACGGGCAGCAAGGCCAAAGGCGACAGCGCCAAAGCGGGCGATTACGTTTTCGGTCTGACGGCAAAAGGGCGCTATAACGACCAGCCGCTGACCGGGAAAGGGAAAATTGGCGGCATGCTGGCGCTCAGGAGCGAGGGCACACCGTTCCCGATGCAGGCGGATTTCCGTTCCGGCAACACCCGCGTGGCGTTCGTGGGCACGGTTAACGACCCGATGAACATGGGCGGTGTCGACCTGCAGCTGAAGTTTGCCGGCGATTCGCTGGGTGAGCTGTATGAACTGACCGGCGTGCTGCTGCCGGATACCCCACCGTTTGAAACGGACGGGCATCTGGTGGCAAAAATCGACACCGAGAAATCGTCGGTCTTTGACTACAAGGATTTCAACGGCCGCATTGGCGACAGCGATATTCACGGTTCGCTGACCTACACCACCGGCAAACCGCGCCCGAAACTGGAAGGTGACGTCGAGTCCCGCCAACTGCGCCTGGCCGATCTCGGCCCGCTGATTGGCGTGGATTCCGGCAAAGGCACCAAATCAAAAGAGGTGAAAAAGGACATCCAGCCTGCGGGAAAAGTGCTGCCTTACGATCGCTTTGAGACCGATAAGTGGGACGTGATGGATGCCGATGTCCGCTTCAAAGGGCGCAAAATTGAGCATGGCAGCACGCTGCCGTTGAGCGATCTCTCGACGCATATCATCCTGAAAAACGCCGATCTGCGCCTGCAGCCTTTGAAGTTTGGCATGGCGGGCGGAACGATTTCCTCGAACATTCATCTCGAAGGCGACAAAAAGCCGATGCAGGGACGGGCAGAGATTCAGGCGCGCAGGCTTAAGCTAAAAGAGCTGATGCCTGACGTCGAACTGATGCAGAGAACCCTCGGTGAGATGAACGGCGATGCCGACATTCGCGGCGTGGGCAACTCCGTGGCGGCGCTGCTGGGTAGCGGTAATGGTAACCTGAAACTGCTGATGAACGACGGGCTGATCAGCCGCAACCTGATGGAAATTCTGGGGCTTAACGTCGGTAACTTTATCATCGGCCAGATTTTCGGCGACGATGAAGTCCGCGTGAACTGCGCGGCGGCAAACGTGGATCTGGTCAACGGCGTGGCGCGCCCGCAGATCTTCGCCTTCGATACGGAGAATGCGGTGATCAACGTGACCGGGACGGCCAGTATGGCCTCTGAGCAACTTGACCTCACCATCGATCCGGAAAGTAAGGGGATACGTATCATCACCCTGCGCTCGCCGCTCTACGTGCGCGGCACCTTCAAAAATCCGCAGGCGGGCGTGAAGCCCGGGCCGCTGATTGCGCGCGGTGCGGTAGCGGCAGCGCTTGCCACGCTGGTGACGCCCGCTGCGGCGCTGCTGGCGCTGATTTCGCCGTCAGAAGGGGATGCCAATCAGTGCCGGAACATTTTGTCGCAGATGAAGAAGTAAGGTGCAGCCTGTTTTTGCCGGGTGGCGCTGCGCTTACCCTGCCTACATTTGAATCGTAGGCCGGGTAAGGCGTAGCCGCCACCCGGCATAAGCTTACAGTGACTGGTTCTTAGTTTCGTGCGTCAGCAGCAGCGCAATCAGCGTCAGTGCTGCCATGGCCGCCAGATAGACGCCCACGTAGAACAGACCATAGTTCGCCTGCAGCCAGGTCGCGATATACGGCGCAACGGACGCGCCCAGAATAGAGGCAACGTTGTAGGAGAACGACGCGCCCGTGTAACGCACTTCCGTCGGGAACAGCTCCGGCAGCAGCGCACCCATCGGGCCGAAGGTCAGGCCCATCAGGCTCAGGCCAATCAGCAGATACGCCATCACCAGTGCAGGGCTACCGGAACCCAACAGCGGTGGGAAGACGAACAGCGCGAACAGAATAATCAGCGTGGTGATCACAATCATGCTTGAGCGGCGACCAAACTTATCCGCCAGCAGACCCGCAATCGGCACCATCACGCCAAAGCCAATCACCGCCATCATCAGCATCCACAGCACTTCGTTACGCGGCAGACCCAGACCCACCGGCGCAGCGGCGGTGCTGTACGTCATTGAGTAGACGGTCATGATGTAGAACAGCGTATACGTCGCCAGCATGATAAAGGTGCCCAGCACGGTCACGCGGACGTGTTTGGTCAGCAGCGTTCCCAGCGGTACTTTTACCTGTTTTTTCGCTGCCGCGACTTTGGCAAAGACCGGCGTTTCGTGCAGAGAGACGCGCACATACAGACCAATCAGCACCAGTACGGCAGAAAAGACAAACGGAATACGCCAGCCCCAGCTCATGAACTGTTCATCCGTCAGCAGCCAGGAGAGCAGCAGGAAGGTGCCGTTCGCGAAGAAGAAGCCAATCGGTGCGCCCAGTTGTGGAAATGAGCCATACAGCGCACGCTTGCGCGCCGGGGCGTTCTCGGTGGCCAGCAGCGCCGCGCCACCCCATTCACCGCCCAGGCCCAGACCCTGACCAAAACGCGCCAGCGCCAGCAGAACCGGGGCCAGAATGCCGATGGTTTCGTAAGTGGGCAGCAGACCGATGGCCACGGTCGAAATCCCCATCGTCAGCAGCGACGCCACAAGCGTCACTTTACGGCCAACGCGATCGCCAAAGTGACCAAAGACCGCTGAACCAATTGGACGCGCCACGAAGGCGATAGCGAAGGTTGCCAGAGACTGTAGCGTTGCCGCCGTCGGGTCGCCCTGCGGGAAGAAAATATGCGGGAAGACGATAACCGCTGCGGTGGCATAAATATAAAAGTCGAAGAACTCAATGGCGGTGCCAATCAGCGATGCGACGACAACTTTGTTACGCGAGTTGACCGGAACGTTTTCCGCCCCTTCGTTAAGTGTTGTGGCTGTTGCTTGCATAATATTTTCTTATTTTTGGACGAACGAAAGGCCATATTACGCATAGCAAAAGCGACATTTCAATCTGTAACAAAGTCGCGAGGCGGTGATAAAAGCAACAAAAAGCGGATAATTTTCAGACCAGAGAAATATCTTCCATGAAATGCTTCACACTTTTCAAATATTAGTGATTAAAACTGGTTTTTGGTTAAATAAAAGTTACGGTCTGGATTTATATGCTGAAATGATTGGTCGGGCTGAAATATCAGCCCGACAGGGGGCTTAGCGGTGGGTTTTTCCCGGCATGCGCGGGTCATCTTTATACTCGGCAGTGGCGATCCACGCCGCGCAGAACAACGTCAGGCGAGCGAAGAAGTAGAAGAACGCCATCAGCCCCAGTACGGAGCCAAACGCCGCGCCGGACGGGGATTTCACCAGCGACGGCAGGGTGTAGGTCATTACGATTTTAATCACCTCAAAGCCAATCGCCGCAATGAGCGTCCCGCGAATGAGCGCTTTCTTACGCGGACGATGGCGCGGCAGGCGCCAGAAGATCCAGAAGAACAGCAGGTAGTTGGCAAAAATGGAGATAGCCAGGCCAATCCCGCGCCACGCGGGCTTCAGCCATTCAATGTAATCAAGATAGAGCGCGGAGATGATCATCTGCTGCGCCGAGCCTGCAACGGAAGTGATGGAAAGCGTCACGATCAGCGCCACGAGCAGACCAATCAGCGATACAAAATCACGAAAATACTTAACCCAAATCTTCTCCTGATCCTGCGGCGTCCGCTCCCACACGTCGCGCGACTGGGCGCGAATGGCTTCACGCAGGTTGCCCATCCAGTTAATGCCGGAATAGAGGGCAATCAGTAAACCGACGATACCGACGGTAGTACGCTGCTGTACGGCGGTATTGATGGTGCTTTTCAGCGTGGAGGCGAGCGTTGGGTCGCTGACGTTAATCAGGATCTTATTGAAAATGTCCTGCAGCAGCGTCGGGTGTGATGCCAGCACAAAACCGGCGGCAGCAAACGACACCATCAGGATCGGGATCATCGATAAGAAAGAAAAGTAAGTAATGGCCGCCCCAAACTGATTCCCCATGCGGTCGTTAAACCGTTCCGTGGCGCGTATCAGGTGCGCAATCATGGGAAGCTGCTGGATCTTTTCTGCCATGCTGGTAACCGTGCCCAGCGCTTTGCTGGCTGTCCCAGGCGTTGCGGGCGCTTCAGGCTCGGTTTCCATCTTTTTGATGGGTTCATACTCTAAATGTTGAGTCGGTCGTTGCGGATTGTTTTCCGGCGTCACGCGCATTTTCCTTTTCGTTGAGCTGGATGTGTTTTTGAATTATAGCTTGCGACTAGTCCACGTAAGCTTTCGTGAGTTCAGTTAGCCACTCCATAAACAGATGTACCCGGCGGGAGAGGTTACGGCGGTGAGGATAAATCAGCGAAACGGGCATCGGTTCAGCCCGGTACTGCGGGAGGATCTCAACCAGTTTCTTCGCGCGCAGTAAATCACGCACCCCAACCCGCGGAACCTGAATAATGCCTAACCCCGCAAGGCAGGCAGCCTGGTAGGTCTCCGTGCTGTTGACCGTTAATACACCGCCCGTCTTGACCCACTGCGTCGTGCTGCCGTTATAAAACTCGAAGCCCTGCGGGCGTGTGCCCAGCGTGGCGGCATAGTGGATCACCGCATGTGAAGCCAGATCCTCCAGCGTCTCAGGATAGCCGAAGCGCGTCAGATACGCCGGACTGGCGCAGTTGATGACGGACAGCTTGCCCAGCGGTCGGGCTATCAGCCCTGAATCCTTCAGCGTGCCCACGCGCACCACGCAGTCAAACCCCTCGCGAATCACGTCCACCAGACGGTCGCTGCTGCTGAGTTCCAGTTCGATGCCGGGATACTGTTGCAGAAAGGCGGGCAGTTTGGGGATGACTAAATTTCGCGCAACGCCAACGGGCATATCGACACGCAACCGTCCGCTGATGCTGGAAGGGTCGTGAAGGAACATGCTGTCCAGTTCGTCGAGGTTTGCCAGCAGATCTTTTGTGCGTTCGTAATAGACCATCCCATCCTGCGTCAGGCTGACGCGACGGGTGGTACGGTGCAATAGCTGGGTGCCCAGCTGGTTTTCCAGCGCCTGGATTTGCCGCGAAACGCTGCCCTTTGGCAGGCTCAGCGTCTCCGCCGCGCGGGAAAAACTCTCCAGTTCTGCGACACGGATGAACAATTGCATTGCGTGAATTTTATCCATAGGCGGCGCTCATTGTTGTTCTTAATGAAACAGTGAAGCGTTATCCACTGTCTTTATTGATTTTCTATCACCTAATAAGCTCTTTCTCAATCTCCATAACAGCCGAAACGAGGTTTCTCATGAGTGAACGTATTGCATTAGTGACAGGTGGTAGCCGTGGCCTGGGTAAAAATGCGGTTTTGAAGCTGGCGGCAGAAGGGACGGGGATCATCCTGACCTATAACAGCAGCGAGCGGGAAGCGCAGAACGTCGTGCGTGAAATTGAGCAAAAAGGGGTTAAGGCGGTGGCATTACAGCTTAACGTCGGCGAAATCTCCACTTTCGGTGACTTTGCTAAAAAAGTGCAGGAAAGCCTGAAGACGGTCTGGCAACGTGACACCTTTGATTATTTATTAAACAACGCGGGCACGGGGTTATATGCACCCTATACCGAGACGACGGAAGCCCAGTTTGATGACGCAATGAACATCCACTTTAAAGGGCCGTTCTTCCTGACTCAGACCCTGCTGCCTCTGATAAAGGATGGTGGGCGCATTCTGAACGTCTCCAGTGGTCTGGCCCGTTTCACCCAGCCGGGCTCGGGTACCTATGCGGCGATGAAAGGGGCGATGGAAGTGCTGACCCGCTATCAGGCGAAAGAGCTGGGCGCTCGCGGGATCGCCGTCAACATTATCGCCCCCGGCGCGATTGAAACCGACTTTGGCGGCGGACGCGTGCGTGACAACGCCGAGCTTAATCAACTGCTGGCGTCGCAGACGGCGCTGGGTCGCGTGGGCCTGCCGGACGACATTGGCGATGCCATTGTCGCCCTGCTTAGCGACAAACTGGGCTGGATGAACGCGCAACGTATTGAAGTGTCAGGCGGTATGTTCCTCTAAGATGCACGCTTAAGGGGAGGGAACCTCTTAAGGAAATCCTTAAGACAAATGTGTCCAGATACGGGTAGATATAAAGAAAACGGGTGGATTTGTAACCTCTCCATTCATTGAGTTTTTTCTCAAATAATGCCTCTGTAGAATCCCCCCTCGCTATTCTCAGAGGGAGAAAAACGATGCGAGTAATCATGTTTGACAGGCAGTCGATATTTATTCATGGAGCGATACACAGTCTGCAAAAGTTAATTCCGGAAATAGATATGACGGGGACCAGTCAGGCTGATGAATTATGGGCGCAGTTGTCCGCGTCACCCGCCGCTATCGTAATGATTGACGGGGATTTAATTCAGAAAGAGGGCATCGCTTTCCTGGAGGAAGTCATACATCGCTTCCCGGCACTCCGCGTGGTGATGGTTCTGGCGAGAAAAGAGACCAGATGGGGCGAGCAGATGATGCAGCGAAACGTGATGGCGATTATTCCCCGCAATGCGAGCCCGGAACGATTCGCCGCCGTGCTGGATTCCGTGTCCAGAGGGATGATCTGTTTTCCCGGGGAGTGGCTCAGGCAGCAGGCTTCGCAGGAAGCATTATTAACGCTAAGCGAGCGTCAGCGTGAAGTGTTGAAACGCCTGGCTGCCGGGGAGTCAAATAAGGAAATTAGCCGCAGCCTGAATATCAGCGCGGCAACGGTAAAAGCCCATCTGGAAGCGCTTTTCCGTCGGCTGGATGTCAAAAACAGAACGCAGGCGGCCATGTACTACACCCGCTCAACGGCCTGAAGCAGCGCTTTCGCCAGGGGTGTCTCACCGAAGCTGAATATCATTAATATCAGCGCGTCATGCTGCTGTTGGGTTAAGGGGATCGTCACATTTTCCCGCAGCAGCGCCTCGCATAATTGCAAATCGCCGTGGAGCAAATATTCTGCCTCGATGGGGGTGATAAGACGGCGAAAATCTTCCCGCGGGTGGATGACGTGACCATATCCGATAACCCATATCCCGTTTATGTCACGATATTTCTCCAGGGAAAGCCCCTGATTTTTTTTAATTAACGCAATCGCAGCAGACGATATCTTTAGCGTAGAACCTGGCATATTCGTTTCCTCTTAATGGCAACACTGTAGAGGAAACGACGCGGGAGAAATATCCGCCAAATGGCTATTGCTCAGGGATTATTATTCAGGTATTCATGCTTCAATAAGCCAAATAGCCAGTCATTTTGCCACTGACCGCCAAGGTAATAATTCTCGCGCAGTTCGCCTTCCAGTTGAAAACCTGTTTTTTCCAGTACACGCTTTGACGCAATATTTCCCGCCGTGACGGTGGCGGTAAGCCGACGAATACCGCCCTGAAGAAAGGCATAATCGCAAAGCGCCCGCAGCGATTCGAAGCCGTAACCTTTCCCGTGTGCCGCAGGTGCGAAAAGGAATCCGACTTCGGCACAATCCTCGTCCCGATGAATGTAACCCGTGACGCCCAGCGGAGCCTGTGAGGCCGCATCACGCACGGTGAGGCAAAGCCAGTGCGCACTGCCCGGCGACCATGGGACGAGACGAGAATCGAACGCGGCGCGGATCTCTGCCAGAGGACGGTTTTCCGCCACAAAGCGCATGACGTCGGGATCGTGCTGTAGCGCAAGAAAAAATGGCCAGTCCTGCTCGTGCAGCGGTGAACAGGTGAGACGCGCGGTCGTTAATACGGGCATTCAGATTCTCCTGAAACATTTTAAATGATTATAAGGTTGTCACTTTATTTCAACAGAAAGTCAGGTATGTTTAACATCGTATAAATAAAAGAAAAAAAGGCTGTTTCATGCCTGGCCCAGGCGTTTTCATTGTCTCTGAAGGAATACAATGACTCTCAGCACATCACACCCCATTCGCGAACAGTTTGAACACTGTCTTGCGGTTATTCGTCAGGCGTCAGTCGAAATTCTGCTCCTGCTGAATGTACATGCTTCTGAAGGAAAAGATCCACGCTGGTTTCTGGAACAACTGGACAGTGCCCGCTTAGGTCTGGGGGGATGGACTGCTGTTGCGAAGCAACTCAACCTGAACGATGCAGAAATGTCGACATTTACCCTACAGCTGCGCCTGCTGCAGCAGCGCGTGCCTCAGTATGAAAGCGGGCAGGATGTCACTGAAAATCAGCTGATTGCGGCGATGCGGTTTGTGACGACTCTGGAGCATCTTCGTCTCCAGCAGCCTCTTCTGACTTACAACACTGAGCTGGCGCACGGTAGCGAAATCCAACAGCAGCAGGCGCATAAGCAGGTGCGTGCTATCGAATTGATGATGAAGGGGCTGATCCAGCAGGCGTGGCCCGATCAGGTGCGGTTGAATAATCATCTCAAGACCCTGTTTAATGCCGATCGCGTTCGTCGCTGGCTGAAGCTGGGCGACATTAATGATGTGTTGAGCGGCATGATGTTCAGCGAGCTGGCGCAGCTGCTGGTGGATAAAAAAGAATTTAGCCGTTACTACGCGTCACTGTTTAGCGATCCCGCCATGCTGACGCTGCTGGTGGAGCCGCGCATCACCCTGCAAACCTTCCTTGATGACATCCGACAAATCCGCAACAGCATTACCGTGCAGCGGGCATTAAGTTCCGCGCAAATCCTGCTGCTCGATCGCTACTATACGCAAGTCACCCGACCCGTTCAGCGCGCGTTTGAAGAGGGAAGAACACGCATCAATCCGGCGGGATTACTGGCCGTGGATGCCAGCGAACTGCATGCCTTCTGGGAAAAGGCGCAGAAAATGGACCGGGTCACGGGTGGCGATCTGTTCGAGGTGCGTGACACCATTGAAAAGCCCACCCAGCGCGCACCGCGAACGCCTGAACAGCGCGAGCAGCTCATTTCCGGCGTGCTGTGGGGCGCGGTTGGCGTCATGGTGATTGCGATTATTGCCGGGGGAGTCTGGCTTGTGACCAGCGGTAAACCGCAGCACGTCGCGGCGAGTGCCGCAGCCACGCCTCCAGTAGAGGAGATGCGTGAAACGCCTTCCTCGCGTGAAACGCTGACGCGCATGGGCGTTACCTGGGACGAGAATAATTTCCGTTCAGCCATCAACCGCAATGACACTCGCGTGGCGCTGCTTTTCTTGCAGGGTGGCATGGACTGGAAGCTGTCCTGGACGGAAGAGGCGATGTCGTCAGACCATGACGACGTGCTGGAACTGATGCTGCGCTATCGGCAAAACATGGTGGAAGAGAAGCCGTGCCGACGTTTTATCAACACGCTTAGCCACGCGATGGCTAACGGTGAGTCTCTGACGTCAACGCGTAAAGACTATTTAAAAGCGTTTTGCACCGTACCCGCTGTTGTGAAGCGCCAGCAGCACGACGCGGATATGGCGAAACGGCGTGCCCAGGCACAGCCGGGCTCAGAGACGAAAAAATGGCAGGCTATTCAGACTGCCATTTATGAGGTGATCCGCTAAATTCTTCCCCTCACCCCAGCCCTCTCCCCAGAGGGGCGAGGGGGAAAAGACCGCACCGCGCAGTCCCCTCTCCCCTCAGGGGAGAGGGTTAGGGTGAGGGGTGAGGGCACCTAACCGCACCCCACTTAAGGCTCCCCATACAGCCCAATCAGCCGCCGCACTACGCCGTTCGTCCAGCCGAAGCCGTCCTGAAGCGGGTACTCCCCACCCCCACCTTCACGCGGCGTGCTGCTGGCGATGTGGTACTTCTCAATCAGCTTATGGTGAGTCTGATAAAAATGGTTCACCGTGTGCAGCCAGCTCCAGGCGATCTCGTCGCCCAGCGAGTCGTTGCCGTACTGCTTGAACCCCTGAATCGCCATCCACTGCAGCGGTGCCCAGCCGTTGGGTTTATCCCACTGCTCGCCGGTTTCGTACTCGGTCGCCAGAATCCCGCCCGGCGTTAGCAGCCGCGCCTTGACCGCATCTGACAAGCGTTCAGCCTGCTCGTGCGTTGCCATGCTAACATACAGTGGCACAATGCTGGCCGCTGAGAACAGCGCCATATCTTCACGTCGCCAGTCGTAATCCCGATAACAGCCGTTCTCTTCATCCCATAAATAGCGGTTAACCGCCGCGCGGCGATCGCTGGCTTTCTGGCGGAACAGGTCGGCCGTCTCTTTATCTCCTTTCGAAGCAGAGATATTGGCAATAGCGCTTTCCAGTTTGAACAGGAAGGCGTTCAAATCGATAGGGATAAACTGCGTGGTGCGGGTGCTGGCAAGTCGACCCGGCTCACGAAGCCAGCGGGAGGAGTAATCCCAGCCAGACGCCGCCCCGGCGCGTAAATCGCGGTAAACCTCATTCGGCGGACGGCCAGAGTGGCGCGCCGTCTCCACGTCCTCGATCCACGATTCGTCGCGCGGCGTGTCGCGGTCATCCCAGTAACGGTTAAGCAGTGAGCCATCCGGCATACGCACCGCGCTGCGGTAGGCCTGGTTAAGCAGCAGCGACTCGGCCCCATCCATCCAGAAGGCGTGCTCCATCTTCAGGTGTTCAAGATAACGCTTCGCGCCGCGCACCCCGTCCTCCTCAAACAGCTCCACCATCAGGGCAAATACGGGCGGCTGGGAGCGGCTGAGATAGTAGGTGCGGTTACCGTTCGGGATATGACCGTAACGCTCGATAAGCCAGGCGAAGTTATCCGCCATACACTTCAGCAGATCGTTACGGCCACTCTCCGCCAGCCCCAGCATGGAGAAGTACGAATCCCAGTAGTACGTCTCGCTGAATCGCCCGCCGGGGACGATATACGCCTGCGGCAGCGCCAGCAGGGACGACCAGGGAATATGATCCTGCGGTTCGCGCGTCAGCACGGGCCACAGGCTGTCAATGTGCTCTTTGAGCGACAGGCCGGGATTCGAAACATATTCCGTGCTGTAGGTCTCCGGCAGCCAGAAGTGGTTCTCCACAAACTGGCGCAGGTCGAAATCCCGATGGCGTTTCACCTTGCGATAGCGGATCAGGATATCCAGCGGATCCATCTTCGGGGCGCAGTCGGGGAAGGTTTTGCTGTCGGCAAACAGCCTTGATGACTGCACGTGTTCGAACAGTTCAAGGTAGCGGTCAGCAGGCGTCAGGGCGTCGGAGGCCGGCAGCCCCTCGATCATTTCCGGTTCCGGCTCCGCCTCAATCATCTCATCCAGTTTCAACTCGCAGGGATCGGTCTCGTAGCGCAGCTCTTCTGCAATCTCGAACTCGATGTTCTCGGTAGCCTGTAGTTTCTGGTTGAACATGGTGATAAGGACCTCCGGTTGTGTGTTCAAAAGACAGGTTTTTCCGGGCGTCTTATAAGCGTAGACATTCGCTTCGGTAGATGGGGAGGGAAATGTGCGGTAGATCACTCTTTTCGGAGCATTCGTTTTGCAACGATTTATGAATGTTAAAAAAAATGCCCCTCAGGAGAGGGGCATCAGGATTAACGCATGGTCACGCTGTACTACCACACTGTTACAGTGTAGAAATTCTGGAAGGCGGTGCCAGTGTTGGGTTAGGCTAATGTTAACAATTTTTCCAGAGTTTTCAGAGAAATGAGATTTTGAGTGACAAACCACTGATGTTTTCCAGAATCCCTTACTCTAAGCCTATGTTCAAGGCTGTCTGCTTTTTGAACAAGGATCAACCAGTCCTAATTTATATTGACGTATTACACTGGCTAAATTTGGTAGTGTAACCAAAATGGAAATCTTAGCTCTATGGCATTAAATGTATCTGGGGTCAGTTTGGATATCGAAAATTATTGTACGTTAAGGCTAAGTTTCAATCGAAAAAGTTAACCTTCACTTACCGTACAGTTGTTTAGTTCAGATATTGCCAGCTCTGCTATTCTCGTTGTAACAGAAATCGTGCCGTTACTTTCCAGCGTCCATGCCGCGGATAATCCACACCATGCACAGATCCACATCAGAAGCCTCTCTCTGTCCAGACCGGCAGTTTCGGCCACGATATTAAGTCGTTGTTTAAATATTTCCGGGACAACGGCTATTCCAGAAGCTGGATCACCAAGGTCAGGATTTGTGAAAATATTGGCATAATCGAACCCTCGCTCACCTTTTAAGCCTTTCGGGTCAATTGCCAGCCAACCGGATGACCCAAAATCAAGGACGTTAGCGTGATGCAAATCGCCATGTAGCGTGGTCACATCAAGCGGCGAAGATAGCAGATCTTCAGATATTTCTGCGCACTGTTTCAGAATCCCCCCATATATCCGGGCGGCTGGTTTAAGGGCGTGGAACCAGTCATGAAGAGAAGTAAGTTGTGGTATTGGCTGTTTCCGACCTATGTGCAACTGGTTTGCTGTAAGGCACAAAATACGGCAAGCCTCTGTGTCCTGACCTTCTCTGGACATCGTGGACAGAGATGCGGGCCCCGTGGCACGCTCCAGAAGAATTGCCTCATTTTCATGGGAAATTACCGGGGCAGCTCCACTTCCTCCCCACCATGCCATAAGTGCATTACCTCTTTGTTCTTCCAGGTCATCGGTAATTTTCAGCATCGCTTTTATGCCATCGGTTGATGTTTTAACCGGGAGGAGTTGTGATGTATGCGTTACGAATGGTGAGCCGTCTGGGATGAGTTTCCAGCGACTCAGCCAGGGTGCGAACTTGTATTTATTCATAAATCTTTATCTCCCTGCCGGTAAAGGGACTGTATACGGCAAACTTGTGAGCAACTATAGCCCGTAGCCTCAGCAGTTTCCTGAATGCTCAGTTTCTTGACCTGCCGGTAGTACAGGACTTTCTGATGCCGTTCCTGATCAGCCTGTTTACCCCGGTATTTTCCCAGTGTATGCGCGCGTTCAATTCCCTGGCGTTGCCGCTGGCGGCGGCTCAGCCAGTCCTTATGCGACATCGCGGCCATCAGATCGATAAGCATATTATTGATGGCTGTTATCACGGCGCGGGTGATTGCGTCAGCCTGCGAAGGGTCTTTATCTGACAGCGCCTGCCATGAGGTGGGCACATCCAGGCTGACAATCCGCAGCTCGTGTTGTTCGATCTGCTTTTTCAGCGTCATCCAGTCGCTGTTACTCAGACGGGTCAGGCGGTCTATCTGCTCGACCAGCAAAATATCATTGCGGTGACTGTCCATCAGTAAGCGTCCCAGTTCCGGGCGGTCAAGTTTTGTACCGCTGATGTTCTCCCGGTAGTAGCTGGCTATTTTATGTCCCCGTTCCTGAACGAACTGCTCAAGCATCTCTTTTGCCCGATCGGCGAACTGATCTTCCGTCGATGCCCTCAAATAAGCTCTGATGAACATTTTTTCACCACATTATCGCATTTAAGTTATTGCATTAATCCTATCGCATATAGGTTATGTCATTCATCGTGTGCCGTCACGTTTTGGTTGTGGCGTCAGGGTGTACCCTTATGCGATATCTGGTTTTGTTAAAAATACCGCACTGAATAATTTATGAGGGAAACTATATGGCAAGGAGGCATATTCTTTCTCTGTCGGAAAGAGAATCATTACTGGCATTGCCAGACGATGAGTTAACGCTGACCCGATTGGCCTATTTCAGTGAGCATGATCTGGCTCTTATCAGTGCTCACCGTAAACCCGCCAGCCGTTTTGGTTTTGCCGTCCTTCTTTGCTATCTGAAAAATGTCGGCTTTGCCCCGGATAAAAAAATCCCACCCTCTGATGCGCTGCTGAAACATATCGCCAGCAGGCTAAAGCTTACCGGGGATCTCTGGCCTGCTTACCTTTCCGGCAGGGATACGACCCGGCGTGAGCATTTAACCGAACTGTACCGCTATCTTGGCGTAAAGGCGTTCACCGGCAAAATACAGCAAGACTGTATTACACACCTGCTGCCGATGGCGACGCGCACCGATAAAGGTATTCTCCTGGCCGAAGAACTGCTGGTCTGGCTCCGGAAGAACAACGTGATAATCCCCGCGATTGATGTCGTGGAGCGAACCTGTGCGGAGGCCATGGCAGGCGGAGATAAAATCGTATTTCAGACCCTGAATGCCCCGTTAACTCCGGCTCACAGGGATGCCCTGGATCGTTTACTTGAGTCATCAGATAATCAGTCTTCCAGGCTGACATGGCTGCTGCAACCGCCGGGTAAAATCAATGGTAAGAATGTGCTGCAACACCTTGATCGGCTCAGTAGCATTGAATCGCTGGCATTACCGGAAGGTATAGATCGCACCATTCACCAGAACCGGTTGCTGAAACTGGCGCGGGAAGGCCGAAAGATGAGTAGCCGGGATTTGACCCGATTTTCAGCAGCCCGGCGTCATGCGATCCTGGTGTGCGTGCTGGAAGAAGCCAGAGCCACACTGACAGACGAAGTGATTGAGTTGCATGAACGCATGCTGAACAGCCTGTTCAGCAAAGCCAAAAGAACACAGGCTGAGCGCCTTCAGCAGACCGGAAAGCTGATCCAGTCAAAACTGAGGCAGTACATCGATGTCGGTCAGGCGCTGTCTGATGCCCGCGATTCTGGTGACGATCCATGGCTCGCAATAGAAAGCATCCTGCCATGGCCTGAATTTGTCGCCAGTCTGGAGGAAACACGCCATCTCGCCAGAAAAAATAATTTCGACCCGCTGCATATTATTACCGAGAAATACAGCATATTACGGAAATATGCCCCACGCATGTTATCCGCTTTACAGCTAGTCGCAACCCCGGCAGCGCAACCTCTGGCTGATGCGCTGGTTGTGATCAAGGATATGTACCGGAAGCTGTCACGTAAAGTTCCGGCGACGGCGCCGCTTGAGTTTGTCCCTGAAAGCTGGCGCAAGGTGGTGATTACACCTGCGGGTATTGATCGGCAGTATTATGAGTTTTGTGCGCTCAGCGAGCTTAAGGGAGCGCTGCGCTCCGGGGACATCTGGGTCAAAGGATCACGGCGCTACAAAAACTTTGATGATTACCTCATTCCCGAAAAGGACTTTGACAAACTCACACCGGCGCTGCCCCTGCCCGTATCTGCTGATTACCATGAGTACATTACCAGCCGTATGACCCTGCTTCAGTCCAGACTTGAAGAGGTTAATGCCATGGCTGCCTTTGGAGAGCTGCCCGATGTGGAAATATCTGACAGGGGAGTAAAAGTCTCTCCGCTGGATAACTGCGTCCCGGAGCAGGTTTCACCGCTGGCAGATCTGGTTTATAGCATGTTACCGCGCCCTAAAATCACGGAAATTCTCGATGAGGTAAACAGCTGGACGACGTTTACCCGACATTTTTCGCATATAAAAAATGACATTACCCGTCCCGATACCCGCCTGCTCCTCACCACCATTCTTGCGGATGGCATCAATCTTGGTCTGACCAAAATGGCAGAAGCCTGCCCCGGGAGCACCAAATCATCACTCGAAGATATTCAGGCATGGTACATCCGCGATGAAACCTATTCAGCCGCTCTTGCAGAGCTGGTAAATGCGCAGGGGAAAAGACCACTGGCGGCATTCTGGGGAGACGGAACAACGTCATCATCAGATGGACAGAATTTCAGAACAGGCAGCTCAGGCCGCTACGCAGGGCAGGTTAACCCGAAATATGGGCAGGAGCCTGGACGTCAGTTTTATACCCATATTTCGGATCAATACAGCCCGTTTTACACCTGCATAATCAGTCGGGTCAGGGATTCAACCCACGTTCTCGATGGCTTGCTGTATCACGAAAGCGACCTGGAAATCAGGGAGCATTACACCGATACCGCGGGTTTCACCGATCATGTCTTTGCCCTGATGCATCTGCTGGGATTTGTGTTCTGTCCGCGAATCAGGGATCTCCACGACAAGAAGCTGTTTATCAAAGGAAAATCGGACCAATACCCGGCGCTTCAGTCACTGATATCAACAACCAGCCTGAATCTGAAAGAGATCGAAATTCACTGGCGTGAAGTGCTGCGTCTGGCAACCTCGATAAAGCAGGGAACCGTGACGGCATCCCTGATGCTGAAAAAGCTCGCCAGCTACCCCAAGCAAAACGGACTTGCCAAAGCACTGAGGGAAATTGGTCGTATTGAACGAACGCTATTTATGCTCGACTGGTTCCGCGATCCGGCACTTCGTCGGCGGGTACAGGCGGGACTGAATAAAGGAGAAGCCCGTAACGCGCTGGCGCGGGCGGTATTCCTGCACCGGCTGGGTGAAATCAGGGACAGAAAACCGGAAAATCAGAGTTATCGCGCCAGTGGACTGACGCTGCTGACGGCTGCGATCTCGCTGTGGAATACCGTCTATATGGAAAGAGCGGTCGATGCCCTGAAGCGTAAAGGGGTGAAGATCAACGAGCAACTTCTGTCGCATTTGTCCCCGCTAGGCTGGGAACACATCAATCTGACGGGCGATTATATATGGAAAAGCAACCGGATACCGGCTTCCGGTAAGTTTCGTCGGCTGAGGCCAGCTAAAGTCGAAAGGTCAAAAAATAGCCTTAACGTACAATAATTTTCGATATCCAAACTGACCCCTATCTCACTGACACAGTCCAAAATTTCGAACAGTGAAATGCAATGCTCACAATTATACTGTTATGAAGTACTTTCTTTGATGATTTTCAAGTGTTTTATTTGACTGCTATTCAAAATTTCTCTTTGTAATTTTCAACAATAAAACCTAGGCTTAATAACAAGCATTTGTTCAAATCATTCATTAAATTTGAATGTATCATTTGCATTTTAGCTGCATGTTTTTTGAGATGTGTTTTTATTTATTGATAAGACTCTAAAATACCCAGTGTTTGTGGGAGGAACGATGTAATGGAACAAGCTTAATATAAATTCAGCCTGTTCCAGAACGTGTGAAAACATAAAAATTAATAATAGGATATATCAGAAGTAGTGTTAAGCGATATCCGTTTAATAGATATTCTCCCTATTGACTTTCTATCGGTATAATACCTTCCTGATAAATATAGAGCATCTCTATTTTCAATTACATCAAAAATAGTTGAACCGATATAATCGCTCCAAGCAGGATTCTTGGGGGTTGATTTATATACATAATACAATTTCTTAACATCCAGTTCTTTTGTAGGCGTTGCTTCCAAAGTGACCGATTTTACTGTTGCGCCATGCATTTCAATCTTCGTAATAAGCAGGGCCTGCCTGATGATTGCACGAACTTCGAATTCTTTATTGTTTTCTGTTGTTATATGACCAACCCAAATGCCATTTAGATCAGGATAAATATCTTTTTTGAAAAAAACGTAGGATTCTCCATATTATTCGTGATATTGGCGGCGAAAGAAGTATGAAGTTTATTATAATAGATGCAATCGATGATATTGTTAATAGTTTTAGTAAACTCAGATCGGCTGCGAGAAATGTCTTGAAAAGCCAAAAGGAAAAAATCGTAACAAGTAAAGATATTAATGAGACTGTTGAGAGTAACTTGTCAAACTTGATTATCCTAAACATGGTACACCGTCAAATGTTTTTGTAAATGGAAAGCATGTTTTTGCCATTGCTTTTAGAATTTAAAAGTGCAATATATGCTTCTCTTAAATTCATTCCGACACCTGCCGAGAATGTAATTCCATCAGATGCCAGTAACTGTATCTCGTTAAATATCACATATAAATCAATATCTATATCTATTTTGGCTGTAACACCATCTGCGGCCTGGAAAATTATTTCGAAGCCATTTTTGGATAATGTTGAAGATATTTTTTTTGTTGCATTGTTTATATTGTTGCTAATTTGAATTAATTTTTCTTCATCGTTTGCTATATATGATGCAGTTATTTTTCTTCCAACATCATCACCATCTATTGTTATGTACATTTATTCCTCTCTATGTGCTTAAGATGCTTTAACGCCACAAACTAAGCCTGAATTGATTTTTTGACATCCAATCGCCTTCTCATTTTTGATTGTATCAACTCTATGCACAGTAGTACAACTCAAATTATTGATGAGGGATTAGCTTTTTTGCAATCTCCGATAAAATTCTGTCAATTATAACATTTTGATTTAAATATATTCTAAAAACAATTGATGATGGGACGACAGTTGATTAATTAAATGAAAGATATTTAATAGATGTGATTCTGCATAGGGCATATATTCTGTAGAGCTTTTGGTTATCAAACTAGATAGTCATGGATTTCTGTAAACACTTTCCTGACTGTTTAATGCTAATACTATTAGTGAACACAAAAGTGGGTGTGTTATAAGATATTGATTTATATGCAAAAATGTTGTCTGTTGTTTGTTGGGCGGAACAGCTTTAATTGCTAAGATTTATCATTCGACTGATCACATAATTGAGAGATTTCTGTTGAGCTGCTAGTGCAGGAGCTATAGTTTTATACTAATTCTCATAGAGATTATTTTAAATAAGCTTAAACATTAAGGGTTAGACAATGATTACGGAAGATACTCTGTCTATGTGGACTGGACCTTCGAGTGATACTGAAAAGGAAAAGCAGGAGCGAGCTGAACGAATGATTCGGCAAGCAATTGATTCACATGAGTTATTTAATAATTGCCCGCTGAGGGTCTATGCAAAAGGATCTTACGCGAACATTACTAATGTTCGTTCAGATAGTGACGTGGATATTGCTGTTGAATATACAGGCGCTTTATACTGGGATGAGTCTGAAAAGGGGCTATATAATCCTGAGAAATTATATGAAGGTATTTGGACTCCTGAAAGATTAAGGGGGGAACTTCTAATTGCCATGGAGTCTAAATTCCCTAGACAAGTAGATTCATCGGGTTCTACAGCGCTACAGATAAAATCCAATTCATGTCGAGTAGATGCTGATGTCGTTCCATGTTTTAGTTACCGTTACTATATGAAAAATGGAATGAGGGATGGAACCAAAATTTTCAAATCAGATGGAAGTAGTATAGTTAACTATCCAGCCCAACAAATGGAAAAAGGAACCGAGAAGAATAATAGAACTAACTATGCCTATAAAAAAGGTGCACGATTGTTAAAACGCATTGAAAATGCAATGGCAGAGGATGGCGTATTTCGAGAGCTACCATCTTTTTTTATGGAGTGTCTAGCTTACAATTGCCCAGATACCACGTTTGTTCATTCAACCTGGACTGAATGCATCCGAGCTATGCTAATTCATATTTGGTCTAACCTCCAAGGCGATGAACCATCCTCTGAGCGTTGGTTAGAGGTAAACGAATGTTTTTTCCTTTTTCATTCAAAGCAAAAATGGACGCGTGAAGATGGACGCGAATTTGCTAAGGCTGCGTGGAACTACCTGGAACTTAAGTAATGCGTAATATAACATTTAAAAATTCATTATATCTGCTAGTCGGACTTTCAGCAGCTGCTTGGTTTTCTCTTGCCTATGTTAATGGGTTAGACTTGTCCAAGTTAAAGGATTTTTTAGGACTTGTTCCAAAAGTAGTGAGTATTGATCTTTTTGTGGTAGCTGTTTTCGCAAAATGGGGGTGGAAACTTAAAATTTTTAGAGGATGGCTTGTCCCGTTTCCTGATATGAATGGAAGTTGGGTGGGGTTAATATATTCAGACTGGATAAACCCGATGACGGGGGAAAAAGTATCACCTATACCTGTAATGCTTACTGTGAATCAATCATTCTTTCATATCAGCTGTATGATGCGTACGAGTGAAATGGAGAGCTTTTCATATTCGGAGGGTTTTATTATTGACCCGGAACGACAGGTTAAAAACATCTCATACTCTTATTCAAGTAAGCCTCGGCTAAGTTTAAGTGAACGAAGCGTTCCTCATGATGGAACTGTAGTGTTTAAAATCATTGAAAATCCGAACCAGAAACTAGTGGGTAGATATTGGACGGAAAGATTAACTAAAGGGGAAATAATCCTTCAATTTCACTCTAAAGAACAACTTGAAGAACTTCCCGATAATTTGCATGAGCATCCAGTGACGGAAAATGAAAATCGACGAAAATAAAATCCCATTTCAAGATGAATGAAAATAGCACTATATATCAATGAGGTGAAAACAAACAAGGTTTTCACTATGACAGCAGATGCTGAGTGTAAAACAAGAACAAGAAATTGTGACGAAGTTTCAGATATAGATTTGCTCTGGAACAAGATCTAACCTTCGACTTAAGTACAGATGCTCCTCTCGAAAATTCAAGCTTAGCTCTTTGTACTTTAGGTGTCAAAGTGATGGAATTAATTTGAATAAGTGTTTTCGTAAAATAACTACCAATACGATAGTTGCTATTGGCAATGCAATTGTAACACTTAGTTTTGAAAAAATTCAATATGTCTAATAATTCATTTTTTTTCTTCTAATTGTTCAATGGCATTCCAATGCTTTTTACCACACCATATTTTCTTTTTGCCCACAATAAGCAAAACCATTGGTTCAGTCGCTTTCAGTCCGGTTCGCCAAGACCTCATATCAGTACTTGATGGCTGTGGGAAATCTTCGGGATGCGTATGCCATTCGCCCAAATAGACTAGAAAACCGTCTGATTGCTGAAATAAGTCATCCACTTTTTGCTGGTGATGTTTGCCTTTTCTTTCTATTCGTAATCGCGATCTTATATCACCTGAGCCTGGTTCTGATATGTGGGTGATGACAATGTGTTTCCCACGACGTTCTCCAATAAGGATTCCTCCTGCCTCGGTACTGGCATGATGTAATTGACGATATAAATACAACCGCTGCACAACATCACTCATGATGACGACATGATTGTAATCATCATCGATAAAAACTAACTCAGTTATGTTCATTGCAGATAGGACAGTTAGGCTGATGTGGCAAAAATTGAGGTTTCAGTGAACGTCCACCTTCTAACATATGCTCGTTGTAAGTCCATTTGAGGTCAGGCTCAAGAGTACTCAAGACTGCCTGTTGAGCCAAAGATGCCGTTATATTACTCACCGCCGCATCATAAGGTGTGTATGTGCTACCACAACTTTTATTTTTTTCACTTGAGATATCGAGGTTGTAAAATCGGGAATCGATACCATTATGGTATTTTGCTGGATTAGTAACCATACATCCATAACAGCTTCGGCCATCATCGATTAAAACTTTGGATGCTCGTCCATTACCATCATTGAAGGCGTGGATAATAATAGGTCTTTGCTCACAGGGAATCTGTCTTACGATAGCCGCAATACGCTTGGAAACAGGAGGTCGGCCTGTTGCATCGATAATAATGTCATATTTTTTCATAACATCAATACTGATGGGGAATTGCTTATAAAATCCTTCTACTCTGGTCTGTAAATGCACAGAGTCTTGAAGTTTTGTTGCGAGTGAGAGCGCTTTGGACCACCCAAAATCATGTGAAGGTAAAATGTGACGACCAAAATTACTAGGACGGTAGATATCATCATCAAATAAATGCAGTAAACCTTTCCCACAACCGGCACCGTTTCGGAGTAACAATTCAGCAATATACCCACCAATGGTTCCGCAACCAACTAAAGCTATACGCTTATCGGATAAGCATTCTTTGCTTCTCCTTTGGGCATTTCGGCTAAGGAGGGTTGCCATATCAGCGCGAACCACACCCAATCGTTTATATGAGGCGCATACATTTTTACCAGCTAACAATGTGGCAAGTTTGGACGTTGATTTTTTAGCTGACCTCTTGTGCCTTCTGAAATCAACAGCGTTAGTATTTAACTCAATATAGATGGCAAATATATCTTGATTGAAAATGTCGAATAAAAAAATATATCTTTTCTTCCCCTCTGTTGTGATGTAGTGAACCACTCTGTCCCTGGCATTATGGTCCGCATTTTCTAGCCAGTCCAGTAATTCGCGGAATGAAGTTGGTGGCCATTTCATCCCAGCAAGACGATTAGGGTTTACAGAAATATAATGAGTGTTGATAGAATAATTTTTCAAAGATTCTTGACGAAGGTATCTTTGATTAAGCCATTTTTTTAAAATGGTTTCAGAGTCCTCGGGAGAGGATTCTTGGACAGTTATATATTCTAGCCTGGGATAACCATCAGGAAATGTTGACTCTGAAAACAGTGTTTTAAGTCTGATCCCGCGGCTTGCTTTTGATAAAATATATAAACTATCACTAGGTCGCCAGTAAGTCGTAAATTCACCTTCGAGTTCTCTCTTATCATTCAGACCATTAGTAGCGGCTAAAACTGAATTAATCAGTGTTCGATGAATCTGGGCATCGACTTCTTTGTACGTACCCTCAAGGTTGTTTGGATCCCAATCAGCTTCCAACTGCTCTACATAACAGAGAATTCCTTCTTGGCTTATGTGAGGCATAAGGCGATCTCTGAACTTTTCAGGCAGATCAACTATGCAAGCTAATGGCAGTTCCGTAAAAGGATCTGGCCGAATAACTAGTGCTACATTGAAATTTCCGGCTTCGGTTTCATATTCTTTCGTATAATAGCCTTTCAGGCGTTCCTGACTGTGTAGGAACGCCTTTTCAGGAAGTTTGCGGGCTAGCGTATAGCGATACCCGCACTCTATCATCATTTTATGGAGCCTTCCTTCCTCCATCAGCCGCTTACCATCGTGGTGTTAATTTTTACAGGCGCCTGCTCCTTAGACGGGGAGATTTGAAATGCAGGAGCCGCAGCAATTGAAGTTATTAACGAGGCATTAGTTACTCGTTTTCCAAACGCATCGTTTATCTTACGTAATGCTTCTTCCCTGCTACTTGAACTCTCTGCATCAAGCAAAATCCCCTCTAAATTTCTCATGGTTTCAACGATGGTTCTCTGATGTACGTTATGATCGCATTCGGCAGGGAAAAGTAACTTTTCATCAGTATCGTCGGGACTTTCCAGACCGCGACAGAATTCATTAGGTAGTAATCTTGCAACTAGTTTCATCGTCCCTGTGAGGTCTGAACCATTATGTGCTTCTCTGTCGAGGATGTTTACAACTGCCGCCATCAGGCTAATAGATGAAGGACCTCCTACTTCCCATTGGGCATCTCTCCAGGCCTTCATAAAGCGGCAAATTGAACGGAGATGACCGCCAATACGCTTGCAACTATCATTAAACCAATCTTCAACAATTTTGGGGTCGCTGATCGACCACCTTCTTGCACCCTGACGCAGCGCTAAATTAACTTTGTCAGGTTCTACTAGATATGCCTCGCGCATATCCATGTTTGCTGATAAAGACTCGAACATGGAGTCGGCACTTTTTATGATGTGTGCTGAATCGGCTGCAGTTTGTTTGGTCTGAAATTGCTCTTTGGGGATCGCATACATCGGTACGTCGATGTGTGTTTTCTCGTGAGGAATTTTGATGCGTCCGCAGGTGTTTTTTTCTTCATATACCCATCCATCGTTTTCAGCCTCTAACGATTTCAGTGACGTATCAACGAGCAGAAGAAGTAAGGTGTGCCCAATACTGGGTTCGGATTCAAAGACCGTCATTGGCATGTAGGTGCCGTCATCGATATCCATTTCCTGACCCGGGTGAAAAGGTCTGTTTAACGTATCGTATTGAAAACTCCCTTGGGTCCAGAAGCGAGGTTGAAATTTGATGAAGTCATCACGAGCTACATCTTCCATTTCAAAAATGAGTCGAGCGAGAGTCTCACGGTCTGAGGGAGAGAGGTAGCGAACATTAGTTTGCTCCAGTTTAAATCTAACGCTTTCAAGCGTCAGAGTTTGCTTTCTGACGTCTGTAGCAATTTGACGAGCTTCTTTAAACACATCCCTCGTTCTTTCACGGACTTTCTGGCGAAGTGCTTTCAGTTTGTCGGATTCAGTCTTACCCAATTTTAGTTTACTGATTAAGCCATCCACACTATGGCTGTAGTAATTGTTAAAATCCCAACGCATTAGTGGATCTCCTGCGCATTCATGCGCTTAAAGGGTTTTGCGGGAGTAGTGAAAAAATTCTTAAGCTTCTGATCTTGAGCGAACTTAACATTGGCGAGCTGCCTTCCCCTTGCGCTTAAATTTTCAAGGGAACTCTTCGTGGCATTATCTAGAGTGATATCACTGGCTGCTTCATTGGGGATAATTTCATCCAGGTAGATGTAGTTATCCACCGCGTCATGGAGCATAAGCTCACGCTGTAGCATATTTTTATGAAGATGCTGGTTAGCTGTCATGGTTGTAAGCACTAGCCGTTTTCCCATACCCCAGAGACGACAGTAGCCATTCCACCATGTTTTGCTCAACAACTTTGGACTAAGTGAATACTCTTCACCAACAGTGCCGATATTAAGTATATGTATGTCTTTATGGGTGACGCTGAAGTCAGAATTCATATCCCTGAAAACTTCTAGAAGTCCTATGTAGCTAGGATTGTTTGCGACCAGACCACCATCGGCAAAATACGCGCGGAGATCCTCACAATAATGTGGGGCAAAATACGTTGGCGCGGCTGAGGTTGCGAGTGCTGCATCTATCAATTTAAGAGGTCCATCACGAGTAAAATCTGGGTTGTGTGGTGTCTTAAAAAACTGCGGTTTTCCTGTTGAAAGATTTACTGCCGGGATCATTACTCGCCGGGTAAGGTCATTGAATGTGGTTTCAGCACCAATCATTTCTTGAATTGTTTCGCGAAGAGGATTGCTGCGGTAGATGGGGGCACAAAGTGATCTAAGCAAGTTGGTCAGGGACCATCTTTTGGGAAAAATGTCATTCGCCCTATCGAAGAAAACTCGTTCCAGCTCGCGGGCACTTTTCCCTGTAGCAAGGCCGAGAGCCAATATGCCGCCTATTGACGTCCCTGTAATGAGGTCAAAATAGTCGCCAATTTTAATATCCTGATTGGGGTGCTTGCTGGCCAGTATCCTCTCAATCTCGGAAAGGACACTTATTGTAAACATACCCCTGGCTCCACCGCCATTCAGACTGAGTATCCGCACACCGTAGTGATTTCCTGCACTTATGTCAGACATAGCCAGCTCCTCTCGGAAAGATAGCTATTAGATATGTCTGTTTTTTCCCTTTTCAATGTACAAATAACCAGTGATTTAAAATTAAGTCAAAAAAACTTTAATTTAAACGATTTATGGATATTGGTTCTGTTTTTGCTGTTCTTTTTGAAGTTAAATTTCAGTAGTGTCTTTTCCAGGCTATTTGATCAAAGGATTACCCACGCAACCAGCGTGCAGATGTCAATCTCATCACTATCTTCTTGGCCATAATGAGCGCAAGTTATGGTGCTAAAAACGATGAGCTAAGCGCCCGAGATCTCTGCCATGAAACAGATATGTATGTAGGGAAAGTTTGCGGAAAGATGCTGGATCTTAATCTCCCTGTGCTACTGAAGAAGAACTCTCAGTCTGGGTAAGAGGTGGTTTCTTCAACTGCAGTGAAGTTAAGCTTTTTAAAGTTGGTCTTTCTTCAGAATTTTGATCAGTTCAACTTGCTGTTGTTCTGACATGTTAGCGATCAGGCGAGCTAGCTCTGCAGTCGTTTCGTTCTCGCAAAAGAAGTAGTTGATCGGCACCCCAAGCTCATCAGCCATACGCTTGAGAGTATCAATGTCAGGAGTATGTCTCCCCTTCTCGTAGTGGTTCATGCGGCCGCTCGCTGAACTTGGTTCCATGCCAATTCGGATACCCAATTCTTTTTGAGTGATCCCGGCTTTTGTTCTGGCTGTTTTGAGCCTGTCAGGTATCGGGTTTGGGTGAGCCACGTAGTCATCATCATTGCCTTAAGGTACTTAGATTGTCTAAGTTTCGTTGGTTTCTGTATACTTAGCAATTCTAAGTTTGCTGATTTGGATGTTTTAATAATGAAGTCTGCAGTGAAGTTGCACCCTTTTATGTATAATTTATTGATAGAGAAGGATTTTAAAGAGTTTGGTGCTATCCATCTCAGGGATGCTTTGCTGAAGATTACAGATTCATATGCCGATGTGATAGAAGCAAGAAAATTCATCCACAGACAACTTCTCCGACTTGAGGCATTAGGTTTCATTTCGAAACTCGAAAATCGTGATGGACGCCCGAAGAACTTGTACAAGAAGACGGAAAGCTTCTATTCAACGGCTTTCATACCAAGAAAATTGCCAAGTAACTCGCGCCTAGCAGCTATGCCCGAAAATGTGAAAATATCCGTTTTGGATGTCGATCTGTTCTTAGTGGACCTGAGAAAAGAAAAAACTGTCCATGAGGCCAAACTTGCCGTCATTCTGAGTGAAATTGAAGAGTACCAGTCTCTCATGGAGCGTTTCCCCAGTAGAAGGAGCTGCTTTATTGAACTCCATCAGCACGCAAAAAATCAGTCCGCCGCTTTGCTTGGCAGGGTTACTGCTTTATCGAAAGTGCTAGGTCAGCTTAGCGAAGGGCAGAGCGTATGCTGAGAGAGTGGCAGAAAGAATGCTCTGAAGCAGCGTTAGAAAAATATCAATCTGGATCGCCGCACTTTCTATGTCTTGCTAGTCCTGGTGCAGGAAAAACCGTGATGGCTGCAGAAGTTGCCAGGAAAATGCTGGAGCTTAAATTGGTAGATCTCATCCTATGCTTTGCACCTTCATCTGTGGTGGTTTCATCCATTGAAAGTACTTTCTCCCATATTCTTCAAAGGAACTTTAATGGTGGTCTTGGCGCAGTAGGTGCTGCGTATACTTATCATAGCCTGATGTATTTCGATAAGAGCTTCTGGAACTCTTTACAGATGCATCGGGTATTAGTCGTTTTCGACGAAATCCATCATTGTTCTGGCGATTCTCTGGAGAATGCTAATATATGGGGAGGGGAAATCCTTTCTCAAGTTCAGCAATGTGCCAGTTACTCTTTGGCACTAACAGGAACCCCGTGGCGAACTGATAGTACTCCTATAGTACTCTCAAATTACACTGATCCGGATGGGGTGATCTGTTGCGACTACGTATATGGACTACATGAGGCTATTGTCGATGGTGTTTGCCGTAAACCTAAAATCGCCCTGATAAACAGCAATAATTTAGTTTATTCATCAAAGGAGAATGTTCAACATTTTGGTTCCATCACAGATTTCCTGAGTGAAACCATTGCTTCGTATCAATCAATAATTTGGCATCCAGAGGCAATGAAGTATGTACTAGAAGCTGGATGTAAAAAACTTCACGAAATACGGAAAGTTAATCCTGATGCGGGTGGTTTAGTTGTTGCTTCTTCAGTCGAGCATGCATATAAGCTACTGTATATTCTGGAGAATGAGTTTGAGCAAACAGCGACAATTGTTACGTATCACGATCGAGATTCTTTAGCTAAGATTGGATATTATCGGCAATCAACTACAGAATGGATTGTTAGCGTTGGTATGATTAGTGAGGGTACAGATATCCCCAGACTACAGGTCTGCTGCCACCTTAGTTCTGTCAAAACAGAACTATACTTCAGACAAGTATTGGGCAGGATTTTACGGGTAAATCAGAGTGAAAATCAGGAAGCCTGGTTATTTACAATGGCTACTGATGAACTGACTTTATTCTCAAATAGACTGGTCGAAGATTTGCCAGAAGACTATAAGATTCTGCAGAAACAATCGGATGAGTGGTCATTTCCTATACATGAGACTGAGTCTACATTCCCAGAAATAGTGCGCAGAAATGGTATGTCAAAAATCGAAGAGTTTAATATGAAAATGGATTTCAGTGAAATAACCATATCGTCACCTGCTATTTTAGAGAAAACAAAACAACTAAACATGGGTTCTCTATATCAACAGGTGATCGACGCATTCTTATTTTCAGTTGTTTGATTTTGCTTTAATCGACGTCTGGACCTGATAACGATTTCAAGATTGAGTAAAAACATTGATTTTATGTGAGAATCGGCTTGTTACGGCCAGTTTTCCAACGTAATATTCAATGGTTTTCATCGACATAACGGGAAATTTTAAAAGTATTGCATTGTCTTTTATTATTAACCAATTGAAGTTTTAAATTTTCCAGTTGATTTTTTAATAAGTTGTTTTCATATTCAAGTTTAAGTGTTTTTAGGCTTTGTTGAATAAAGCTAACTTTTGCTAAGTTGCAGGATCAGATCACGCATCATCCTGATAATACAGGCCATACCGTGGTAAAGCAGAAGTGCAAAATCACTCACTGGGAGACCTACAACTAAACCCTTCTCCCTGAGGCCATGATAATACAGTTTTGCCCAGAAATATGAGTTTGCCGTTTTAGCAGCCCGTTCGGCGAACGTCTGCCGGACGAACTTGGAACATTGCCAGTGCCAGTATAGCTAGGATTTCTGGCCTCTCCGCTCGGTTACAGGCACAATACCTGCATAGTTCTGTATTTCCTCGATACAATTAAAACGGTTATCATCTAATGCTGCGAGCAAACATGGACCCGTGCAGGGCCATATGGCTGGGCTGAAGCGGATAACAATTTAGCCACGCGCTACGGCTGATCTGCCTGGGCAGGAAAAACTGGTTGTTCTCCGGCTCAGATCACGGAGGTGTGCGCGGTGCGCTGCTGCACAGTCTGATTTGGACGTGCAAACTGAATGGAATAGATCCGGAACACTACCTTCATTATGTGTTTGTTGTTATCGCAGACTGGTCAGTCAACCGGCTCAGTGAACTGCTACCGTGGCGCGTCACACTGCCTGTGGAATAGCCTTCTACGTCAATACGGTCCTCGCTGTACGCTTACGAGTTTAGTCGTCAGATTGTATTATTTTAGTCGGTGTATCCCTGCCCGCTTCGCTTCTGTCAATGCGACTTCCAGTTCCTCAATGCGAAGATGTGCTTCCCGCAATGCCCATGCCAGCCGGTGGTGTTCTGCTGCCATGTTTGAAACAGTAAGCTTCAGCGCACGATTTTCCTCGCGAAGGGCCAGTTTCAGCTTTTGTGTCTTATTGAGCCGGGCTCGCAACGTCGGTACAGGTGAGGGGGCTGCAGGCCTGTATTTCCGGCCCTGCAATATGGCAACTTTGATTCGGGTGATCAATTCAGGGTAGTAGTATGCACTGCCGTTTCCGAGTCTGGCTTCCTCTTCAACGGCTCTGACACTGAGTTTCCGGTCAGCCTGAATATGCACCGGAGTGCCTTCAAGCAGGCGGGTGAGTGCAGATTCCAGCCTGAGTTGTGCGTTATCAGACCCCTTCATCTCTGTTCTCCTTTGCCCTCGTAGCGTTGAAATGGCAGGTCAAAATCCTGCATAACGTTCTCTGCTGCCCTGATCTGTGTGATGCAATGGGCATATTCCTGGGGTGAGAAGGTTTGGTTCTTTGCCAGCCATACTATCAGTTGCGTGTGCTTCCTTTGCCACCAGGCAGCGTTTTCGGCGTCAATTATGCTTCCACCCCCGCGGCAATTTACACAAAATGCCGGGTTAACAACACCATCCATACTGCAGTCATAACCGTTTTTACAGTAGCCATGCAGTGTACCGTGAAGAGTGAGCCTGCCCGTGCTGAGAAGCTGCCAGATGCTTTCCCAAGAGCGATACACCACGGGTAAGTCCTGACGCATGGCAACAATGGCTTTTCCATGTGTTCCGCTGAGCGGCGTAATGCCATTGAACCAGTCGTAATAGAGGCGAGTATTATTATCGAGTCGTTCGCGATCAATCAGATCCTGAAGTTCTGTATCGATAAGTACGTTGTTCATCCGCGATGCAATCCCCCCTTCGCAATACCACTCGGACATTTTCAACCGGAGATGGCCAAACTGCTGTTTGATGGCAATGGCGCTTCCCAGGTTATTTTTGACAGCAAAGACGGCCAGTGTTCGTCTGAACATATGCGTGGTCATTGGCCAGTTGGTGTTACTGTTCTGGAGTTTTTCTGTCCGTAGCCTACTGTTTGGATTCAGGGTAATACATTCCCTCAGCGTGTCGTTATCAATGGTGGCTGAGACTTGCCTGGCAAATGCCTGCAGACGGGCATTCCAGCGAATAATCAGAACGGGAAGGCGTGAACGGTATGTCTGGCTCAGCCAGAGTGAACGTGAAAGATTGAGGTAGTGTTCTTTCTCTGAGATTCCAGTGCTCCATTTTGCAGCGTCCTCCAGCTGACATCGGGCCAGCCGGGTCAGTGAGGTGGCCAGTTGAATGGCTTTCTCCGTTATCGGGCTGGTGATCCAGGTCTCCTGCTTTTCGCCAAATTTGAAGGTCCTACCTTTCAGAAGGCAGAATGTTTCTCCCCCGATGACCTCTGTATGAAAACTGTCCTTTGTCAATTCAAAAAGTTCGCTAAGTCGCATACCACTGAACGCCGCGCAGCAAATGAAACAGGATGTCAGGAGTTGTCCCCGGAACTTTTTAAGCCAGTCACCGTCGGCTTTTTCCCCGGGGAGTAGTCCGGAGGGCCCGAGACAGGAATGAATCGTGTCCTGCACACGCTCGCGCAGAAAAGACTTTATGGTCACACTGTACCGGTGCTTATCTGTAATTTCCCCTTCAGGATTAACCAGGGCAGGAAAACGACCCTCAGCAAGATAAGCATCCACGATGGATTTAGCCTGGAGATAGTTTTCCTGAAGCCGCCTTTCGGTCTCTTCCAGTGCAAGTCTGTGCGGCCATGCTGATTCGACAAAGCGAATAGCTTCACCGTAGAGGGTGTCTGCGACAGATTGCGGGAGAGCCAGAATCTGCTGATTTGTACGCCGTTCGTTGTGGCAGAGTCGTCCGGCAAGGTCGTCGACCTTAAATTCGGGAAGTATCAGTCTGATGTTATGCCAACTGGCGTTTTTGGCAATAAAACGGAGCGTCCGAAACACATGCCCGACGGAAATATGAGACCAGTCTTTAGCCTGCACCCACGCAAGAAAGGACTGCCATACCCCGGTCTGATTCAGCGCGACGATACTGTCGTGGTTGTTTTCTGCTAAAAAAGAAAAAATCTCATTAAGCGGTGTATTGCAACGGGATTCTATCGAGGAGAACTTAGCCGGACGCGAACGCGTGGATGAGCGATGAAATAACCAGCCATAAACAATGATTTTCGCTTCAAGCTGAAGGCCGGGACATGAATTCAGATAAGCAAATCTGAGTCGATTTTTGCTTACTCTGGATTCCTTTGTGTGAGCATAAGGCCTGCAGTTCCATGTGTCCTGGCCAAATAAAGCGACGGGATGCCCGTCATTGTCATAACAGATGACGGTTCTGTTCAGTGCATTCCGGTTGCCTGATTTTACTAGGGCGATAATGTCTGACGTTCCTGGTATAAATGCCTGTGAACTCCCCTCAGGAATGTCAATGGCCAGCGCCGGGACTTTGTATGCCATAACGATGTTGCCTCCTGCAGGAATTTACTCCGTTGTCCAGAGTGGGTGAGGACCGTCATTTTTCAGCCGCCGTTCCGCTCGTCTCACCATATCGGTGTTCAGCAGTTTGATTCTTTCATCCAGTGAACTGAGCAACGTCAGGAAATTTTTCTGGTAATGATTCAGATTAAGATGGTGTTCCCGGGAATTCCGCAATGTGTCTCTGAAGCTGAGCAGACACCATATATCGGTCTCTGACTCCACAAGCACCTGGTGTCGACAGGCAAAACAGTTCAGCAGACTGGCACAGGCCAGTGACTCGCCGTTACCGACCAGTTGATGGGTGAGGGACTGTAGTGTGAATTTTCGACTTTCAGTACCTTCAGGAGCAGAGCAGTAGCATCCATGTGCACTTCTCAGAGGGCGGGAGACGCTTTCCAGGTAGGCTTTATACGTCAGTACAGGTATGTCCAGTTGCTTCCTGAGCTCATCTTCGGCGGCTTCGATTCCTGAGCGGTGTCGTGACTGGTATTCGAGCACGGCGGTGACGTCACGCAGCATTCTGTTGTTATCGTGCTTATTTCCACTGGCGTAGTGCGTATTTACAACTGCAGGTGTGTTATCAAGTAACACACTGGTCTGCAGCGGATCATATCGGGCAAGCGAGAGCATACTCCCGGTCGCCCTGAAGCGGGCGGCAGTCAGATGAAGAGGCGCGCCGCTGTCATCTTTAATCCCCAGAACCCCGGAAATAAATCGCCGATTAAATGTCGATAATGCGGCTATTGGAAAGGGGACAATCTTACCATTGACTGCTGTTTTGAGGAGAAAGGTTTCGGGTTCATCGCTCAGTTGGCGGGAAACGGCCGTGAGCTGGTCAAAGAACTGCAGTGAATATTTGGGAATATCCAGGTGGTCATGCCCGGTGAAATAAACGGTCACTGTTCTGAAAGCCCGTCTCTTAAACGCCGGCATCCGGTACCAGCTCTCTGAAACAGAACGTGCACTGTTATGTGGCCGCTTCAGGGACAAAAGAACCGAAGTATTTGACCAAGTATAGTAGGCCAGAAGATAAAGCGCGCAACACATCAGCTTGCTGATCCCTCCGCAGACCGGGTAAAGCACTCCTTGCCAGTTGAAGTGCATGGACGGAGTGGTTCTGTAGGCGTTGATGTGTTTTGCAGGGTCAGCGATAAACTGACCTGATAGCTGTTTAAACATTCCCCGCAGTAACGGCAGTAAGCGTCTGAGCTCTGCGGTGCTGTAACCCTGTACCGGTACACGCTGTAATCGACTGAAGACAGGGACATCGCTCATCAGTGCTTCGGCTGGAAGGCCAAGCAGGTTCAGACAGGATGAGAGCTGGGAACGCAGGCCTACCAGAGAGGTATCTTTCAGCTTTCCTTTCCTGTTTTGGTCAGTAAAGAATTGTGCCTGCAGCTGCACGGCTTCCGCAGAGAAAGGCGTCAGTTGAGCACGGTCACATAACCGGGTGTGGGATATCATGAACGTAAATAGCGTCCCTTTGGTGGCGCTGCTTAAATCATTTCTTTGTTTTAATGCTGATATCATAGAGCGAACCCACGGGTCCCGGTGGGCAAATATCAGCTTACCGCCCCCCTGAATCGTCCGTGTGAGGGGAATATGCAGGTATCTCAGGCGATTAAAGTCGAGAATCAAATTTTTTCGCTCATTGTGCAAACACTCAAGACAGAGGTGTGGATCCCAGGGGTTATTTATCACCGGGAGGCTCCTTCAGGGTGAGGTGCATGATGTTATCCATCAACTCAAATTTATCCTTAAGCAGTGTTTCGTATCTCAGATAAGTCAGGTACTTCCAGGTGGTGGCTTCGTTGTTGTGCCCCATCCATCCCATCAGCAGATCCATAGCCTCATGTGGGGCCAGACCAGCATCGAGTAAGTGTTGCAAACGCAAAGTGGCGTAGGTGCAGCGTAAATCGTGGAATTTATGTCTGAACGTTGGGACAAACGTTTTTAGATGGGTCCTGAACTCTGCCCAGCGGGTAGCGAAAACTGCCGGAGTGACTGGATTTCCCTGCTGGCTGATGAACAGGGGTTCGAACCGGCACCGGGTATTCTTCGTTTCTGGTGCAACAGAGCGTCTGTTTAGTAGTGCATTCAATCGGCGTAATCTGCGCTCCTGTATGACATATTCCTTCAGACTTTCCAGTAAGGAAGCAGATATTTCAATTTTACGCGTTTTAGAATACTTCGTTGGGATCCCATTTTCAGGGCCGATCCGAATAAGGTACCGGTTTTTGAGATGGCTGGTTGGGGCTGCCTGAAAGAGAGCATCAACAGTGAATCCACAAGCCTCCTCCAGCCTGAGTCCCGACTGTAGCGCCAGCGTGCATATCAATCGGAATTCAACAGGTGTTGACGGGAGTTGGTGAAACATCAGAGACAATTCTTCAAGGCTTAAGGGATTCAGAGACGCGGTACCATTGATATTTGTTTTTCGGGGGCTGCGTATCCGGAGGTCATAAGGGATGGTCATCGAGCGTCGCTTAAATTTTCCGGGTTCATCGGGGTTCTGAATGTGAATAATATCCACCCCAAACGGGGCATGTTCCTCGTCTGTTTTTAACAGGTTGTTTGATACTGCCCAATTATAAAACTGAATAATATGCCCCATGTAGGTACTGGCGGTTGAATACGCCAGGTCTCCATTATTGATTGCAGGCAATAAGTCTGTATTTCGAAAAAGGTAAAGGGGCTTATCCGCACGAGAAAAAGGCATAAAATCCCATCGTATATCTGTGCGCTCCAGAAAACGCCAGTAGCGTAAAAGTGCTCTGGAACAGGAACTGAGGTCCTGAAGCATTCTTTCTGAAACGAGTGAAATGAACCAGAGGTTCACTGAGTTGACATAGTATCCTGCTGCGTCATACAAGGCAGGCAATGGGGGCAGTATTCTCTGTTTGTTGAAATGGATGACTGCTCCTGAGAAAGATATTTTTCCGCCGATTGATACCGGGGTTGTCGTTATCAATCGAGCCATATTATTTCTCTCAGATGACTTCATCATATATGGTTAATAACAACAGAATATGCCTGTACCAGGGGAGATAATGTGACAGAGTGAACATTAATCCTCCCGTATGCCTGAGAGGAGATTTGATAAGCATATTCGGAAGAAGAGATTTTCTGAGGGCGACGGGTCTGATATCGAAATGGGGAAACCGATCCTGATGGGACGCAATACACCTGATGCGATTACGATGGTTTTAAAGGTAGGCTGAAACAAACTCGGGAAGTGTTAATTAATGGGATTCTTTGGATGTGCAATTGTAGGCTGCTAGTGACATAAGCCTGCACAAAAGTAACTTTTTATTCCTATAGGTATTCTAAAGGCAAGTCTGGAAAACTGACGACACATGTCAGTTTTCCAGATGGGTAAGTGTAGCAGTGATTTTTCTACATTAACGTGTCATGGTAACAAACTCTTCCGCCGCAGTCGGGTGGATCGCTACGGTGTTATCGAAATCTTTCTTCGTTGCGCCCATCTTCAGCGCCACCGCAAAGCCCTGCAGGATCTCGTCCATACCGAAGCCGATGCCGTGGATACCGACAATTTTCTCTTCCGGGCCTACACACACCAGCTTCATGCGGCACGGCTGGCGGTGAGAGGTGACGGCGGTATACATCGCGGTGAACGCCGATTTATACACTTTCACCTGGTCGTCGCCGTACTGCTCGCGCGCCTGCGGCTCGGTTAAGCCGACGGTGCCGATTGGCGGGTGGCTGAAGACCACGGTTGGGATAAGGTTGTAATCCAGATGCTCGTCCGGCTTGTTGTTAAACAGGCGCTCGGAGAGACGACGACCCGCCGCAACGGCAACCGGGGTCAGCTCAACGGCACCGGTATTATCGCCGACCGCGTAAATGCCAGGCACGCTGGTGTTCTGGAATTTATCAACGACGATGTAGCCTTTATCGTTGGTTTTCACGCCCGTTACAGCCAGGTTGAAGTTATCGTTCGCCGGTTCACGACCGATCGCCCAGATCAGGCAGTCGACGGTCTGGCTGCGGCCATCTTCCAGCTCCAGGGTCAGGCTGCCGTCTGCATTTTTCACGACCGCTTTTGGTACGGCGTTGGTGTGCAGGGTCGGGCCTTCGGTGTTCATCACTTCGACCAGGGTATCGACAATCAGCGGGTCAAAGCTGCGCAGCGGCGCATGTTTACGCACGAACAGGTGCGCCTCAGCGCCCAGGCCGTTAATCACCCCGGCCAGTTCCACCGCGATGTACCCCGCGCCAACAACGGCAACGCGTTTTGGCAGGGCTGGCAGCTCGAAGAAACCGTCGGAGTCGATGCCGTATTCCACGCCCGGGATGTTCGGGTGGCTCGGACGGCCGCCGGTGGCGATCAGGATGTGATCGGCAGTGATCGTCTCGCCGTTCACTTCGATCGTTTTCGCGTCCACAAAGCGGGCGAAACCGCGGATCACGTCGACGTTATTTTTGCCCAGCACGTTGTCGTACGAGGTGTGAATGCGGTCGATGTAGGCGGTACGGCTGGCGATCAGCTTGTCCCAGTCGAAGTTATTGATGGTAGTGTCAAAGCCATAATCCGGACCGTACATATGGATAGCTTCACGGATTTGCGCCGCATGCCACATCACTTTTTTCGGTACACAACCCACGTTCACGCAGGTGCCGCCCAGCGCTTTGGCTTCAATCAGCGCACACTTTTGGCCGTACATGGCCGCGCGGTTGATCGAGGCGATGCCGCCGCTGCCGCCGCCGATTGCGATGTAGTCATAATGCTTAGTCATAGCTTTTGTCCTTAATCGTGAATTGCCGCGATTGTATACCTGAAATCAATAGTTTCCACCGATGGCTGCGATTACTCCGGTACGATCCAACTGACGGTCGCGTGGCCAGTACCCGCTGGCACCAGCGTTTTGTGCAGCCACGGCAGCACGTTGTTCATCTGCGCTTCGAGCTTCCACGGCGGGTTGATCACAATCATGCCGGAAGCGGTCATGCCGCGCTGATCGCTGTCCGGGCGTACCGCCAGCTCAATCTGCAGGATTTTGCGGATACCGGTCGCTTCCAGGTCTTTGATCATGCGCTTGATTTGCGCGCGCAGCACCACCGGGTACCACAGGGCATAGGTGCCGGTAGCGAAGCGTTTGTAACCTTCGTGGATGCCGGTCACCACCGCCTGATAGTCGGTTTTAATTTCGTACGGCGGGTCGATCAGCACCAGGCCGCGACGGGAGACCGGCGGCAGCTTGGCTTTCAGCTGCTGGTAGCCGTCGGCTTTTTCCACGCGGGCGCGGCTGTCTTTCTGGAATTCAGAACGCAGCAGCGGGAAGTCGCTCGGGTGCAGCTCGGTTAACTGGATGCTGTCCTGCTCGCGCAGCAGCTGGCGGGCAATCAGCGGTGAGCCTGGGTAGTAGCGCAGCTGGCCGTTGCGGTTGAAGTGATTTACCACGCCAATGTATGGCTCCAGCTCGGCAGGCAGATCGTCCTGCTGCCAGATGCGGGCGATGCCTTCAAGGTATTCACCGGTACGCTCGGCATGTTCGCCGCTCAGCTGATAACGGCCCGCGCCCGCGTGGGTGTCGAGATAAAGAAACGGCTTCTCTTTCTCTTTGAGCGCTTCAATGATCAGGCTCTGAACGGTGTGTTTAAGGACGTCGGCGTGGTTGCCAGCGTGGAAGCTGTGGCGATAACTGAGCATGGATGAATGTGTTCCAGGTAGTAAACGTAGGCCCGATAAGCGTAGCGCCATCGGGCAAAAATAGAGCGTATCGCCACAGTATACAGAAAAGTTTCCACGGCCGCGAAAGCGCAACGTCCGGCATTGAAATCCTCTACACTTAACCCCATTCTAGATCTCATATGCACAGCGCCGGATGCGCGCTTCATTCACCTATTTCAACAGGACAGCGTTTATGACCAATCCATTACTGACGCCTTTTTCGTTGCCGCCGTTTTCTAAAATCCTCCCTGAGCATGTGGTTCCAGCCGTTACGCAATCGCTGGACAACTGCCGCGCGGCGGTAGAAAACGTGGTTGCGCAGGGCGCGCCGTACACCTGGGAAAATCTGTGTCAGCCGCTGGCCGAAGTGGACGACGTGCTGGGGCGTATTTTCTCCCCGGTGAGCCACCTGAATTCGGTAAAAAACAGCCCGGAACTGCGCGAAGCCTACGAACAAACCCTGCCGCTGCTCTCTGAGTACAGCACCTGGGTCGGCCAGCATGAAGGGCTCTACAAGGCGTATCGCGATCTGCGCGACGGCGACCACTATGCCGAACTGAACACCGCGCAGAAAAAATCCGTCGATAACGCCCTGCGTGATTTCGAGCTTTCCGGGATTGGTCTGCCAAAAGAGAAGCAGACCCGCTACGGTGAAATTGCCGCGCGTCTCTCCGAGCTGGGCAACCAGTACAGCAACAACGTGCTCGACGCTACCATGGGCTGGACGAAGCTGATCACCGACGAAGCGCAGCTAGCCGGAATGCCGGAAAGCGCGCTGGCGGCGGCAAAAGCCCAGGCCGAAGCGAAAGAGCAGGAAGGCTTCCTGTTAACGCTGGATATCCCAAGCTATCTGCCGGTGATGACCTACTGCGACAACCAGGCATTGCGCGAAGAGATGTACCGCGCCTACAGCACCCGCGCTTCCGATCAGGGGCCAAATGCCGGTAAATGGGACAACAGCCCGGTGATGGCGGAAATCCTCGCGTTGCGTCACGAGCTGGCCCAACTGCTGGGCTTTGAAAACTACGCCGATAAATCTCTCGCCACTAAAATGGCGGAGAACCCGCAGCAGGTACTCGACTTCCTGACCGATCTCGCGAAACGCGCCCGTCCGCAGGGTGAAAAAGAGCTGGCCCAGCTGCGCGCCTTCGCCAAAGCGGAGTTCGGCGTGGACGAGCTGCAGCCGTGGGACATCGCTTACTACAGCGAAAAGCAGAAGCAGCACCTCTACAGCATCAGCGACGAGCAGCTGCGCCCGTACTTCCCGGAAAACAAAGCCGTTAACGGCCTGTTTGAAGTGGTGAAACGCATTTACGGCATCACCGCGAAAGAGCGTACCGATATCGACGTCTGGCATCCGGACGTGCGCTTCTTCGAACTGTATGACGAGAAAAATGAACTGCGCGGCAGCTTCTACCTTGACCTATACGCCCGTGAGAACAAGCGCGGCGGGGCGTGGATGGACGACTGCGTGGGCCAGATGCGTAAAGCCGACGGTTCCCTGCAGAAGCCGGTCGCTTACCTGACCTGTAACTTCAACCGTCCGGTGAGCGGCAAGCCTGCGCTCTTCACACACGATGAAGTGATTACCCTGTTCCACGAGTTCGGTCACGGTCTGCACCACATGCTGACCCGCATCGAAACCGCAGGCGTAGCCGGTATCAGCGGCGTGCCTTGGGATGCGGTCGAGCTGCCAAGCCAGTTTATGGAAAACTGGTGCTGGGAGCCGGACGCGCTGGCGTTTATCTCCGGTCACTATGAAACCGGCGAACCGCTGCCGAAAGAACTGCTGGATAAAATGCTGGCGGCGAAAAACTACCAGGCGGCGATGTTCATCCTGCGTCAGCTGGAGTTCGGCCTGTTCGATTTCCGCCTGCACGCCGAGTTCAGCCCGGAGCAGGGGGCGAAAATCCTCGACACCCTGGCAGAGATCAAAAAGCAGGTTGCCGTTATTCCAGGGCCAACCTGGGGCCGCTTCCCGCATGCCTTCAGCCACATCTTTGCTGGCGGCTACGCGGCGGGCTACTACAGCTACCTGTGGGCCGACGTGCTGGCGGCAGATGCCTTCTCTCGTTTCGAAGAAGAGGGGATCTTCAACCGCGAAACCGGTCAGTCGTTCCTCGACAACATCCTGACCCGCGGCGGTTCTGAAGAGCCAATGGTGCTGTTCAAACGCTTCCGTGGCCGCGAGCCGCAGCTGGATGCGATGCTTGAGCATTACGGGATCAAAGGCTGATTGTTACGTGAAGATCTGCTTAGTAGATGAAACGGGCGCCGGAGACGGCGCCTTATCTGTTCTGGCGGCCCGCTGGGGGCTGGAACACGATGAAGAAAACCCGATGGCGCTGGTGATGACGCCGGAGCACCTGGAGTTACGTAAGCGCGATGAACCGAAGCTCGGCGGGATTTTTGTCGACTTTGTCGGCGGCGCGATGGCGCACCGGCGCAAGTTCGGCGGCGGTCGCGGCGAGGCGGTGGCTAAAGCGGTCGGCATCAAAGGGAGCTATCTTCCGGACGTGGTGGACGCCACGGCGGGGCTGGGGCGCGATGCCTTTGTGCTGGCGTCTGTCGGCTGTCACGTGCGAATGCTGGAGCGTAATCCGGTGGTTGCTGCGCTGCTCGACGACGGGCTGGCGCGCGGCTACGCGGACCCGGAAATCGGCCCGTGGTTGCAGGAACGGCTACAGCTGATTCACGCCTCCAGCCTGACGGCGCTGACCGATATCACTCCGCGCCCGCAGGTGGTCTATCTCGACCCGATGTTCCCGCATAAGCAGAAAAGCGCGCTGGTAAAGAAAGAGATGCGGGTGTTTCAGTCGCTGGTGGGGCCGGATTTAGATGCAGATGGCCTGCTGGAGCCTGCCCGTCAGCTTGCAACGAAGCGGGTGGTGGTGAAGCGCCCGGACTATGCGCCGCCGCTGGCGGATGTCGCCACGACCAATGCGGTGACCACCAAAGGGCACCGGTTTGATATTTATTCGGGTACGCCGGAATAAAAAAGCCGGGTGGCGGCTTCGCCTTACCCGGCCTACGTTCAGTGCCATTTGTAGGCCCGGTAAGCGTTAGCGCCACCGGGCTTTTTTGCACTTACTCGTCTTCTTCATCACGCAGCGGAACAATCAGCATATCCACGTGAACGGTATTAATTAGCTGGCGCGCGGAAGACATCAGCTTGCTCCAGAAGTCCTGATGGTGACCGCAAACCACCAGGTCCATGTCGTATTTCTTGATCGCATCCACAAGTACCTGGCCCAGGTCGCCGCTGCCGCTCAGGGTTTCGGTGATTGGATAGCCCGCGTTGGTGGACAGTTCGCTCAGCGCATGGTGAGTCTCTTCGGAGATGCGTTTCTGCATATCGCCAAGATTCACGTCGATCAGACCGGTGTAAAGGTCGGAGTAGTTCACATCAACGTGAATCAGCGAAACTTTCGCGTTGTAGGGACGTGCCATGGATACCGCTTTATCAACCAGCACTTTGCTCTCCGGGGAGAGGTCTACCGCGATGAGAATGTGTTTGTAAGCCATAGTGTTACTCCTTCCTTAAGTTATCGATGACTAAATGAGAATGCCGTCGTCTGATACATTCATTACGGCCCAGTTAAACATATTTTTCAAGCTTTGGTGTTGATAACGATTAACCTTGTGGCAAAAAAATTAACGGATCTCCTACACTATTTAATGAACCGTTCGGATATTAAAACGCGAACCGGATCGACTTTTGGTCATTCTTTCACTGAACTGTCTGTCAGGGCATTGGAGTGCGGTAGCTCAGAAGCCTTGCTTCGTGGGCGGACGCCGGGGAGGATGTATGATTAGCACCGTCGCATTGTTTTGGGCGTTATGCGTAGTTTGCATAGTGAATATGGCGCGCTACTTCTCATCGTTACGTGCGCTGTTAGTAGTACTTCGTGGTTGCGATCCGTTGCTTTATCAGTATGTGGACGGTGGAGGGTTCTTCACCTCGCATGGACAGCCCAGCAAACAGATGCGTCTGGTGGGATACATCTACTACCAGCGTTACCGCGATCATCACGATGAAGAGTTTATCCGTCGTTGCGAGCGTCTGCGTCGTCAGTTCATTTTGACCAGCGCCCTGTGCGGGCTGGTCGTGGTCAGTATGATTGCATTGATGATTTGGCACTGAGTATCACAGCAGGCGGGGAAAGCCCCGCCTTCTTTCATCTGGCTCAGGGTTTAACTGAGAACCGGAGACTGGAGATATTGTTCTCCATCGAAATAACCTTCCCGCTATAGGCAATTTTCACTTCCCCGCTTGTATCAATACTGGCTGCGGTAATCGTGCCTGTACCTTCGATGACAGGATGCTTCATAGCAAGCTGATGGATAATGTCGGTATCTTTCCCTGCGATCTCCCCCGAGAGATAGTAACGGTAGATTGTTGGTACGGTTGTGCCACCCTGATTGTTCACGGTCATATAGAGCCAGACGCTATCGGATAATTTATAAACGCGCTGTAGCTCATCGCTATTTCGCTGATTGGGCTGATGGTTTAACCAGAGAAATCCAATGGCCAGAACCAGAAGCGAAACGGTAACAAGGCGATGAATCCATTTAATAGCCGTTTTGAATGGCATACTCTATTCCTTCTCTGATGTTGCGTTGGTCCGTTGGGTCGTCTCCGTAAGGTGGCTTTTCGTACCATTTTCCCCATTCCGGTTTTGAGGTACCTGCCCGGCCTTGAGCCCAGCCTGCGCCCATAAGAAGGATGTTTGCAGGGATACCTGCCGCAGTACCTGCGGCTCCGAAGTTGAAGTTACCAAATGCAGCAAAATAAGGGTCGAATTTTTTATAATCCCAGGGACCGCCATTTCGGACTTTTTGGTAGAACCAATAATACGTTGAGGGCGTGGCCATATTGCGTGACATTCCGTTAAGGCGTGCCTCACGCATATTGTTCGCTATAACGATTGAACCCGGTCCTGAGATAGGGACAGAAGCCATACATTCTCCTTTGTCTGGATTTATCTTCTGGCCGCCATGATAGTTTTTTCTATGTTTTGAAATTGAGCAAAAAATGTTCATAAAATCCTCATGTTATCAAACACCTCATGGCAAATAGCAGCCATAAAAAAAGCGGGTCAGTTTCCTGACCCGCTTTTTTATCGCCTTCAACCGATTAAATCAGCTTCAGCGAAATCCAGTACAAACCGCCAGACAGCAGGATGGATGCCGGAAGGGTAAACACCCAGGCCATCAGAATGTTGGTCACGGTTTTGCGCTGCAGACCGCCGCCGTCAACAATCATGGTACCTGCCACGGACGAGGAGAGTACGTGGGTGGTGGATACTGGCATACCGGTGTAGCTCGCCAGACCGATAGAAACCGCCGCCGTCATCTGCGCAGACATACCCTGCGCATAGGTCATGCCTTTCTTACCGATCTTCTCGCCGATGGTGGTCGCCACACGACGCCAGCCAATCATTGTACCGATACCCAGTGCCAGCGCGACGGCCATGATGATCCAGATTGGCGCGTACTCAATGGTGTTGAGCATATCGCTTTTCAGTTTCTTCAGCAGACGCTTGTCGTCAGCATTCACGTCTGGCAGCTTCGCGACTTTATCCGTCACGTCAGAGATGCAGAGCATGATGCGACGCAGCTGGCCACGCTGTTCAACAGCCAGTTTGTCGTAGCTTTCGATGTCGCCCAGCATGCCTTTGGCTCGTTCCAGCGCGTTAATCGCGTTTGCCGGATGGCAGTGGAACTCGCCCGGCGCGGTGGTGGCACCCGCTTCAGGAGACGGAATCAACTGGTCAACGCCGGTCGCTTTCTTCAACAGGGCAGGATGCTGCTGGAAGTACACTTCGACGTTGTTAATTGCATCACGGGTACGGGTGATTTCGTAACCGGAGGCGTTCATGTTGACCACGAAACCTGCCGGTGCGACGCCAATCAGTACCAGCATCACCAGACCAATCCCTTTCTGACCATCGTTCGCGCCGTGAGAGAACGCCACGCCAATAGCGGAAATGATCAGCGCAATACGCGTCCAGAATGGCGGCTTTTTCTTGCCGTCTTTCTTCTCACGCTCTGCTGGCGTCAGGTGGATACGCGCACGTTTTTTCGTGTTGCTCCAGTAGCGACGCAGGATGAAAATTAATCCACCCGCAACCACCAGACCCACGATAGGAGAGATGATCAAAGAGCCGAAAATCCCCAACACTTTCGGGATGTTCAGCGCATCAACAACGGACGTCCCGGTCATCAGGGCATTGGTTAACCCGATACCGATAATCGCGCCGATGAGAGTGTGAGAACTGGATGCAGGCAGGCCGAAATACCAGGTACCGAGGTTCCAGATAATTGCAGCAAGCAGCATTGAGAACACCATAGCAAGGCCATGGCCAGAACTAACGTTGAGAAGCAGATCCGTTGGCAGCATATGCACGATCGCATACGCAACGCTCAGTCCGCCCAGGAGGACACCGAAAAAGTTAAATACCGCCGCCATAACAACCGCAAGCTGCGATCGCATTGCGCGAGTGTAGATAACCGTTGCTACTGCGTTTGCAGTGTCGTGGAAGCCGTTGATCGCTTCGTAAAACAGTACAAAAACCAGAGCAAGCAATAATAAAAGCCCGGTATGTAAATCCAGGCCGGCAAACAAATGTAGCATAGGACGTTACGCCATTTTGAGGACATGAACGCGGCGCATTATCCAGGACAAATGCACGGCGGGCAAAGTGAAATATAGACTTTTTTTGACATACCACCTGATTTGGGAAAAGTGCCTGAAAGGATAATCTTTAAATATCAATGAAATGGCTTTGTAATATCTTTTTACGCTGGTGTGACCACAGAGGAAACTTTACAATCCGCGGCAGTTAACGAAGAGGATTTTGACGTGGAAAGGTTTGATGCCGTGGTAATTGGCGCCGGTGCGGCGGGTATGTTTTGTGCGGCAATGGCCGGACAGGCGGGTCGTCGTGTGCTGCTGCTGGATAACGGTAAAAAGCCAGGCCGTAAGATCCTGATGTCCGGCGGCGGGCGCTGCAACTTTACTAATCTGTATGTTGAACCCGCGGCCTATTTGAGCCAAAACCGTCATTTTTGCAAATCTGCGCTGGCGCGTTACACCCAGTGGGATTTTATCGATCTGGTGGGTAAGCACGACATCGCGTGGCATGAGAAGACGCTGGGCCAGCTGTTCTGCGACGACTCCGCGCAGCAGATTGTCGATATGCTGGTGGCCGAGTGCGAGAAGGGTGGCGTGACGATGCGCCTGCGTACGGAAGTGCTGGAGGTCGCCCGCGACGAGCAGGGTTACAGGCTACAGCTGAACGGTGAAACCGTCAGCGCCGACAGCCTGGTGATCGCCAGCGGCGGCCTGTCGATGCCGGGGCTGGGCGCGTCCCCGTTCGGCTATAAAATTGCCGAACAGTTTGGCCTGAAAGTCTTGCCAACGCGTGCCGGTCTGGTGCCGTTCACGCTGCATAAACCGCTTCTGGAACAGCTCCAGACGCTTTCCGGCGTGTCCGTTCCCTCGGTCATTACCGCCGAAGACGGCACGGTGTTCCGCGAAAACCTGCTCTTTACCCATCGCGGCCTCTCCGGTCCGGCGGTGCTGCAAATCTCCAGCTACTGGCAGCCGGGCGAATTTGTGACGGTAAACCTGGTGCCGGACTGCGATCTGGACGTGTTCCTCAACGAGCAGCGTACCGCGCACCCGAATCAGAGCCTGAAAAATACCCTGGCGATGCAGCTGCCGAAGCGTCTGGTGGAGTGCCTGCAGGTGCTGGGGCAGATCCCCGATGTGTCGCTTAAGCAGCTAAACAGCCGCGAGCAGGACGCGCTGGTCGAGACGCTGACAGCCTGGCGCGTTCAGCCAAACGGCACCGAGGGCTACCGCACGGCGGAAGTGACGCTGGGCGGTGTTGATACGCACGAACTTTCTTCGCGCACCATGGAAGCACGCAATGTTCCAGGGCTCTACTTCATTGGTGAAGTGATGGACGTCACCGGCTGGCTCGGCGGGTATAACTTCCAGTGGGCGTGGGCCAGCGCCTGGGCGTGCGCGCAGGCGCTGGCAGAGAAATAATCACGTAACGCAATTATTGCACCAACGTTGTCACGCCATTCAACTATGCTTCGACCAGAGGCCCCGTCACGTTCGCGGGGCCATTTTCGATTGGTCAGAGCACATCTCATGCAGCTACTCAGCATTATTATTTTGCTTTCCCTTACCGTGGTGATCCATTCGCTGTGGATGTTTGGCGTTCTAAAATTCATTAAATTTGACGTCGATTCCGCGGTGCGAATCGTTTTGCGTAATGTCGTTATTGTTATCTCGATGATCTTCGCCCATCTCCTTGAGGCCGGGCTGTTTGCGGCGTTTTATTTTGTTATTGATGCGTTTAATAGCTGGAACACCAGCTTCTACTTTTCACTGGTCAGCTACGCCACCGTGGGTTATGGCGATGTGACGTTACCCCAGCACTGGCGGCTGATCGGTGGACTGGAAGGGCTGGTAGGGGCGTTGATGGTAGGCTGGTCCGTGGCGGTGCTGGTGACGGTACTCCAGCGTTTACGCGGCATGAGTGCCTAAACGGCAGATGCGCCACCCTACGTTGTGAGGTAAAGTACACACCTTGCGCAGCCACAGAGCTGCGGTTTTGAGGGTGGAGACGTTGAACAACAGTCCACCCTTTTTCTCGGCTGGTTTACGCCAGTCTGCATGGTGCTGTGTTTTGCCTCTATAAAAGGGTTGTGTATGTCTGCTGCTCATCTCGGTTTCCCGACGGAAACCGTTGTTGTCTTTGTCGTAATGGCCGTTGGGGCGATGTTTATCGACCTCTTCATGCACCGTCACGATAAACCTGTCTCGCTGAAAAGCGCGGCGATGTGGTCCGTTTTCTGGTTCTCGATGGCGATGGCGTTTGCCGGGTTCCTGTACATCCACCACGGTGCCGAAATGGCGAGCCTGTTCCTTACCGGTTACGCGCTGGAGGAAGTTCTCTCCATTGATAACCTGTTCGTGATGATGGCCATCTTCGCCTGGTTTGGCGTGCCGGATAAATACCGTCACCGTGTGCTCTACTGGGGCGTGCTGGGGGCGATTGTTTTCCGCGGCATCTTTGTGGCTATCGGCACCAGCCTGTTAAGCCTGGGACCGTACGTTGAGGTCGTTTTCGCGCTGGTCGTCGGCTGGACGGCGGTGATGATGCTCAAGCGCAATGAAGAGAGCGATGAAGTTGAAGATTACTCCGGTCATCTGGCTTATCGTCTGGTAAAACGCTTTTACCCGGTCTGGCCGAAAATCAGCAGCCACGCGTTTATCCTGACGCAAAAAGAGGTGGATGCTGAGCTGGAGAAGCCTGAAAACCAGGACGTCATGGTTGGCCGCGTGAAGAAAGCGAAGCGCTACGCGACGCCGTTACTGCTCTGTGTGGCGGTGGTGGAACTCTCTGACGTAATGTTCGCGTTTGACTCCGTACCGGCCATTATCGCGGTGAGCCGCGAACCGCTGATTATCTACAGCGCCATGATGTTCGCTATCCTCGGCCTGCGTACCCTTTACTTCGTGCTGGAAGCGCTGAAGCAGTATCTGGTGCACCTCGAGAAAGCCGTGGTGTTGCTGCTGTTCTTTGTGGCGTTCAAGCTGGGTCTGAATGCCACCGATCACTTCTGGCATCACGGTTACAGCATTGGCGCGACGGCCAGTCTGTTTGTGGTGTTGGGCGTGCTGGCGCTGGGGATTATTGCGAGCGTGATGTTCCCGGGGAAACGTACTGCCTGATGCATCGTTTGTCTCCCTCTCCCTGTGGGAGAGGGCCGGGGTGAGGGCAAAAGACCGCACTTACCCCTTAATCGGTGAATTCCGACGCTTGCGCGGATGATGGAAGTGACGCCAGTGTGGATCCTGCGCTGCCGCCAGCAGTTCGTGGTCACCACGGGTGTCACCCCAGGCGCGCAGGTGGTAGGTGTTGAGATCGCCGTAGACCTTTTCCAGCCTCGCCACTTTCTGTGCACAGCGGCAGTTATTGCCGGTGATACGTCCGGTCAGCTTGCCGTTTTTCACTTCCAGTTGCGTACCAATCAGCTTAATGCCGAGCTTATCCGCCCATGGCTGAAGCACCAGTGCCGGGGAGGCGGAGCAGATAGTCACTTCCGCACCGGAATTCACCTCAGCCGCAACGGCTAAAACCCCTTCAGGGCGCATCAGCTTGTTCCAGTATTTTTCACAAAAGGCTTCCGCCTGCTGACGTAACCAGTGCTCGTCCACCCCTGTCAGGAACGTTTTGATCAACACCTCTTTCAGCTCATCACGCGTTAGCTTGCGGCGCACGCAGTGGAGCGTCGGTAACGCCATCCGCACCAGCCGTCCCGCAAAGTAACGCTTGCCAAAGGCAAAGCGCAGGAAAGGGATAAAGCTGTCGTGATGCGTCAATGTTCCATCAAAGTCAAAGACAGAGAGCACGTGGGATTTAGCCACGGCGTCGTCGGCAATCATATTGGTCATAAATACGTCTTAGCTGAAATACACATTCTGCTCATTAGTTTACCTGCTTTAACGCCACAGTCCTTATACCACGCGCGTTTTTTTCTCATTCTTGCGACAGGGACGAAAAGTCCAAAATCAGACCCGATAAGAATTGGATGAAAAACGAACAGTCTATATTATCGCCACATTGCACGATTTTTGGGGAAATATTGGCCCCACCCGTAAGGAAAAACTCACTCACTGCTTCTTTTTGATATGACTCTTAGATCGCTTATTTCAATACTCTCGTTAAGTTTTGCCTCGTTTTCAGCATTTAGTTTTCAACTGCCTGCTTCCATGTTGTCAATGAACAGCGAGCTGTCGGTATCCCCGGCAAAGTCCGGGCTGATGCATCAGCAAACGGGTCCGCTACGTTCCCGCATTCTCGATCAATACCAGAAATGGAAAGGGACCCACTACCAGTGGGGAGGAACCACGCATCGCGGGGTAGATTGCTCTGCGCTGATGCAGCACCTCTTCAGTGATGCCGCACACCTGGAACTGCCGCGCACCACGAGCGAGCAGATCCATCGCGGTGTGCAGGTGGCACAATACCGTTTGAAGGCCGGAGATTTGGTGTTTTTCCAGACGGGCCCGAACCGAAAGCACGTGGGGGTTTATATTGGTGATAGCCAGTTTATTCACGCCTCGAGCAGCCAGGGCGTAACGGTTTCAACCCTGACGGACAACTACTGGCAGGAACATTTCATCACCGCCCGCCGGGTGGCGGGCGCTGCAGCCTGACGGCTCAGATGATGTCATCCACTACGCCACCATCGACGCGCAGTGCCGCGCCGGAGGTGGCGGAGGCCTGCGTCGAACAGACATACACCACCATATTCGCCACTTCTTCCACCGTCGCGGCGCGCTGAATCACCGAGCTGGGGCGATTAGCCATCACAAACTCTTTCGCCAGTTGCTCCAGCGATTTCCCGGTTTTCTCGATCTCGTCTTTCATCATCCCGGCAAAACCGTCAGACATCGTCGGTCCTGGCAGGACGCTGTTAACCGTGACGCCGCTTCCGGCTACAAATTTCGCCAGCCCGCGCGCCAGCGAGAGCTGCGCCGTTTTGGTCACGCCATAGTGGATCATATCCGCCGGAATATTGCAGGCTGATTCGGACGAAATAAACACCACGCGCCCCCAGCCTTTCTGCACCATGCCGGGCAGCAGGGCGCGGGAGAGGCGCACGCCGGACATTACGTTGGTCTGCCAGTAACGCTCCCAGGTGTCATCGTCGGTGGAGTAGAAATCCTGCGGGCCGTAAATCCCCGCGTTGTTGACCAGAATGTCGACGTTCGTTGCCACGTTCAGCAGCGCGTCCACCCCTTCCGGTGTACTGAGATCGGCAATGGCCGCCCGCACCTGCACGCCGGGCACGACCTGCTGGAGTTGCTGGATACCCTTGTTTACCGAGTCCGTGCTGCGGCCATTCACAATCACCTCCGCACCACTTTCAGCCAGCCCTCGGGCGATAGCGAACCCAATCCCGCCGGTTGAGGCGGTCACCAGCGCCACTTTCCCCGTAAAATCGATTTTCATGCTCCGCTCCTTGTGGTTTTAACGTTCAGACCTTAAAGCGTAGCAGGTGAGGATGACGGCTCCTGTTTAAAAAGGTGCAGCAGGGTGTCCACCTGCTCATCCAGCGGGCTGAGCGAGCGCTTAACGATGAGGTGCAGCGGCGTCGCGCGGCGCACGCCGTGGCTGAGCGGCAGCGCTTTCAGAACGCCTTGTTCCAGCTGCGTTTGAATACGCTCTTCCGGCAGCCAGCCGTATCCAACCTGGTTCATCACTGCTTCGATGGCGGCATCAATGGTGGAAAATGTCCAGGACCCGCCAGCAGGACGGGCAGCAGGCTGGCTGTCCGCAATCTGGATAAGCGGCCACGGGCGCAGCAGTTCATCGTTCAGCGGTGCTTCAAGTGCAAACAGAGGGTGCTCGTGATGGGCAACGGCGACAAAGTCGATATTCATCAGCCATTCGCCCAGTCCCGTAATGTCCTGGCGGCGGGTGAGGATCATCACGTCGGCTTCATCGTTCAGCGCATCGTCGCGGCTGTTTTCCAGCACTTCGGTAAGCCGCACCTGCGTTTGCGGATAGCGCTGCTGGAACTGCCGCAAAATGGCGAACAGGCGGCGACGCGGGAAAATACTGTCAACCATGAGGTCGAGTCGGGTCCGCATGCCGCTCTGCAGCGTCGCGGCGCGCGTCTCGACGTAAGAGAACGCCTTCAGCAGCGGTTTAACCTGACTCAGTAATAATTCCCCTGCGGGAGTGAGCACGGCCCGTCTTCCCTCCGCCATCAGCAGCGCCACGCCCAGCCGCTCCTGCAGCAGCGACAGGTTATAGCTGACCGAAGACTGGCTGCGGTGGGTCTCTTCCGCTGCTTTAGCAAAGCTGCCAGCCTCCACCACTCTCTCCAGCAAGGCCCATTGTTCGAGCGTCGTCTTGTGCATAATTAATCTAAAATTTGGATGAATTTGATTCAAACATAGCGTTATTCATTCGTTTTTTGAAGGAATAAGATCGTCTCATCAAAACAAAGGAGACATCTTATGAAAACCTTCGACAAACATGATTTAAGCGGCTTCGTCGGCAAACATCTGGTTTATACCTACGATAACGGCTGGAACTATGAAATTTACGTCAAAAACGAAAACACCCTCGACTACCGTATTCACAGCGGCCTGGTCGGTAACCGTTGGGTGAAAGACCAGCAGGCGTATATCGTCCGCGTTGGGGAGAGCATCTATAAAATCTCCTGGACTGAGCCCACCGGCACCGACGTGAGCCTGATTGTGAACCTGGGCGATAGCCTGTTCCACGGCACGATCTTCTTCCCGCGCTGGGTGATGAACAATCCGGAAAAAACCGTCTGCTTCCAGAACGATCACATTCCGCTGATGAATAGCTATCGCGATGCGGGCCCGGCATATCCAACCGAAGTGATTGATGAATTTGCCACTATTACTTTTGTTCGCGACTGCGGTGCCAATAATGAAAGCGTTATTGCGTGCGCTGCCAGTGAACTTCCAAAAAACTTTCCTGATAATTTAAAATAAGCGCGACAATTAACTAAAACGAAAAGTTCCCGGCTCATTTCATATTTATTCGAAATGGTCGGGAATTTTTTGTTTGTTGATGTTTGGTTTAGATAAAAAGCGCGTTAACGGTGAGCATAATCACAAAATAAATAATTCATAATTTAATAACTCTTTGTTTATTAATTAGTTTCAGTTGTTTTGTTATTCCTCTTTTTCGCTATCTTAATTTTTCCCTAAGAAATGAACGTTACCTTGAGATGAGTTTATGGTTCGTTGAAATAAACGCGTCGGCATTTGGTTAATATCAAAAAGTTGCCTTATACATCTCAAGGAAATTAATAATGCGTGATTTTTTGCCGTTTTCTCGTCCTTCAATGGGCGCTGAGGAAATCGCCGCCGTGCAGGAGGTATTAACCTCCGGCTGGATCACCACCGGGCCGAAAAATCAGGCGCTGGAAGACGCGTTTTGTACGCTTACCGGAAACCGTCATGCGATTGCCGTTTCCTCCGCCACGGCGGGGATGCATGTCACTCTGATGGCGATGGATATCGGTCCCGGTGATGAGGTGATTACCCCCTCCCTGACCTGGGTGTCGACGCTGAATATGATCGTGCTGCTGGGCGCCACGCCGGTGATGATCGACGTCGACAAAGAGACGCTGATGGTGACGCCTGAGGCGGTCGAGGCCGCCATTACGCCCCGCACGAAAGCCATTGTGCCGGTGCATTATGCGGGCGCACCGTGCGATATCGACGCCATTCGCGCCGTCGGTGAACGCAACGGTATTCCCGTCATTGAAGATGCCGCCCATGCCGCCGGAACCTACTACAACAACCGTCACGTGGGCTGGCAGGGCACGGCCATCTTCTCCTTTCACGCCATCAAAAACATGACCTGCGCCGAAGGTGGCCTGGTGGTGACGGATGACGCACAGCTGGCGCAAAAAATCCGCAGCCTGAAGTTCCACGGTCTGGGCGTAGATGCCTATGACCGCCAGACCCACGGCCGCGCGCCGCAGGCGGAGGTCATCACCCCTGGCTTCAAATACAACCTTGCGGATATCAACGCCGCGCTGGCGCTGGTGCAGCTGGGCAAGCTGGGCGAGGCCAATAAGCGCCGTCGCGACATTGCCGACCGCTACCGGCTTGAACTCGCGGATACCCCTTTCCAGCCGCTGCGCACCCCGGCCTGGCCGCATCTGCATGCCTGGCACCTGTTTATTATTCGCGTGGATGAAGCCCGGTGCGGCATTTCGCGCGATGCCCTGATGGCCGCGCTGAAAGAGCAGGGCATCGGTACCGGCCTGCACTTCCGCGCGGCCCACACGCAAAAATATTACCGCGAGCGTTTTCCGGAGGTCTCACTCCCGAACACCGAATGGAACAGCGCGCGTATTTGTTCTCTCCCTCTTTTCCCGGACATGACCCATGACGACACAACCCGCGTCATTACCGCGCTCCATCAGCTTGCAGGACATTGATATGTTCAGCGTGCCGCCCGTTCAAAAAGTCTCCGTGGTGATCCCGGTCTACAACGAGCAGGAGAGCCTGCCGGAGCTGATCCGCCGTACAACCGCTGCCTGTGACACCCTGGGCAAGGCTTACGAAATTCTGTTGGTGGATGATGGCAGCAGCGATGACTCCGCGATGATGCTGACCGACGCCGCACAGGCGGAGGGCAGCCATATTGTTGCCGTGCTGCTTAACCGTAACTACGGCCAGCACTCGGCGATCATGGCCGGGTTCAGCCACGTGACGGGCGATCTGGTGATAACGCTGGACGCTGACCTGCAAAACCCGCCGGAAGAGATCCCGCGCCTGGTTGCCAAAGCCGACGAGGGCTACGACGTGGTCGGCACCGTGCGGCAAAACCGTCAGGACAGCCTGTTCCGCAAGCTGGCGTCACGCACCATTAACCGGCTGATCCAGCGCACCACCGGCAAAGCGATGGGCGATTACGGCTGCATGCTGCGCGCCTATCGCCGCCACATCATCGACGCCATGTTGCACTGCCACGAACGCAGTACCTTCATTCCGATTCTGGCGAACACCTTTGCCCGCAAAGCGACGGAGATCCCGGTGCTGCACGCCGAGCGCGAGCACGGGGAGTCAAAGTACAGCTTTATGCGTTTGATCAATCTGATGTACGACCTCATCACCTGCCTGACCACCACGCCGCTGCGCCTGCTGAGCGTTTTCGGCAGTGTTATCGCGCTGGCCGGGTTTGCGCTTTCCGTTCTGCTGGTAGTGCTGCGGCTGGCCTTTGGCCCACAGTGGGCGGCGGAAGGGGTCTTTATGCTGTTTGCCGTGCTGTTCATGTTCATCGGCGCTCAGTTCATTGGTATGGGCCTGCTCGGTGAATACATCGGCCGTATTTACAACGATGTTCGCGCGCGTCCGCGCTACTTTATTCAACGGGTTGTCCGTCAGGAACACACCGCATCTCAAGAGGAAAAACACCCATGAAAGCTGTCGTCTTCGCCTATCACGATATGGGGTGCTCGGGCACGCAGGCCTTGCTGGACGCAGGCTTCGACATTACGGCCATCTTCACGCATCCGGACGTTGCCGGAGAAAACCATTTCTTTGGCTCGGTGGCGCGTATTGCGGCTGAACACGGGATCCCGGTGTACGCCCCGGACGACGTGAACCACCCGCTGTGGGTGGATCGCATTCAGAAACTCGCGCCGGATGTGATTTTCTCGTTCTATTACCGCAACCTGATCTGCGATGCGATCCTGGGCGTGGCAGACAAAGGGGCGTTCAACCTGCACGGCTCCCTGCTGCCAGCCTACCGTGGTCGCGCCCCGCTGAACTGGGCGCTGGTTAACGGTGAAGCGGAAACCGGCGTAACGCTGCACAAAATGGTGCGACGTGCCGATGCGGGCGGCATCGTAGCGCAGCAGAAAGTGAGCATTGACGCCGATGAGACGGCGCTGGAGCTGCACCGCAAGCTCTGCACCGCCGCGCAAAGCCTGCTGCGCGACGCGCTGCCGACGATCCTTCAGGGAACCTTTACCGAAACCGCGCAGGATGAAAGCAAGGCCAGCTGCTTCGGTCGCCGCACGCCGGAAGATGGCCGTCTGGACTGGAACCAACCGGCGCGCCAGCTGCACAACCTGGTACGCGCCGTGACCGACCCGTGGCCGGGGGCATACAGCTTTGCGGGCGTGAGTAAATTTATCGTCTGGAAATCCCGCGTGCGTGACGACATTCCTGCCGCCAAACCGGGCACCGTCGTCTCGGTCTCCCCGCTGATTGTGAGCTGCGGCGAGCAGGCGCTGGAGATCGTTACCGGACAAACCGACAGCGGCCTGTACGTTCAGGGGGCGCAGCTGGCGCAGTCTCTGGGGCTGGTGGCGGGGGCGCTGATCACCAGCGCGCCGGTGGTGGCGCTCAAACGGCGCACGCGCGTGCTGATCCTCGGGGTGAACGGGTTTATCGGCAACCACCTCACCGAGCGCCTGCTGAAAGACGACAACTACGAGATCTACGGTCTGGACATTGGATCCGATGCGATCGGCCGTTTCCTCGGTAATCCGCGCTTCCACTTCGTTGAAGGTGACATCAGCATCCACTCGGAGTGGATCGAGTACCACATCAAGAAATGCGACGTGGTGCTGCCGCTGGTGGCGATTGCCACACCGATTGAGTACACCCGTAACCCGCTGCGCGTGTTTGAGCTGGATTTCGAAGAGAACCTGAAGATTATCCGCGACTGCGTGAAATACGATAAGCGCATCATCTTCCCGTCCACTTCTGAGGTGTACGGCATGTGTACCGATAAGAACTTCGACGAGGACACCTCCAGCCTGGTGGTCGGGCCGATCAACAAGCAGCGCTGGATCTACTCTGTTTCCAAACAACTGCTGGACCGTGTGATCTGGGCCTATGGCGAGAAAGAGGGGCTGCGCTTTACCCTGTTCCGTCCGTTTAACTGGATGGGGCCGCGTCTGGATAACCTGAACGCCGCGCGTATCGGCAGCTCCCGCGCCATCACCCAATTGATCCTGAACCTGGTGGAAGGGTCGCCGATTAAGCTTATCGAAGGCGGCAAACAGAAACGCTGCTTCACCGATATCAGCGACGGCATCGAAGCGCTGTTCCGCATCATCGAAAACAAAGACGGCCGCTGCAACGGGGAGATCATCAACATCGGCAACCCGGACAACGAAGCGAGCATCCGCGAGCTGGCTGAAATGCTGCTGGCAAGCTTCGAGCGCCATCCGCTGCGCAGCCAGTTCCCGCCGTTTGCCGGGTTCCGCGAAGTGGAGAGCAGCAGCTACTACGGCAAAGGCTATCAGGACGTAGAGCACCGCAAGCCGAGCATCCGCAACGCGAAGCGCTGCCTGAACTGGACGCCAACCGTGAAGATGGAGCAGACCATTGATGAAACGCTCGACTTCTTCCTGCGCACCGTGGAGCTGTCGGAACAGGCATCATGAAAAAGGTCGGTTTACGCATTGATGTCGACACCTTTCGCGGCACCCGCGACGGCGTCCCGCGGCTGCTGGAACTGCTGAGCAAGCACGGCGTGCGTGCCAGCATTTTCTTCAGCGTCGGGCCCGACAACATGGGGCGTCATCTGTGGCGCCTGGTTAAACCGGCATTTCTGTTCAAAATGCTGCGCTCGCGCGCGGCATCCCTCTACGGCTGGGATATTTTGCTGGCGGGGACCGCCTGGCCCGGCAGGCGCATCGGGGCGGGGAATGAGGCGATTATCTGCGAGGCGGCGCATCAGCACGAAGTGGGGCTTCACGCCTGGGATCACCATGCCTGGCAGGCCTGGGCGGGCGTCTGGGATATTCCGCGCCTGGAACAAGACGTCGAGCGCGGCGTGCAGGAGCTGGAGGCGATTACCGGCCAGCCCGTGCGCTGTTCCGCCGCGGCGGGATGGCGTGCCGACCAGCGCGTGGTGAAAGCCAAGGAGACCTTCGCGTTTCGCTATAACAGCGATTGTCGCGGTACTGCCCCGTTTTTACCGCTGTTAGGGAACGATCGCACCGGTACGGTTCAAATTCCGGTCACGCTGCCGACCTGGGATGAAGTGGTCGGGCGCAACGTCAGTGCCGCAGGGTTTAACCGCTACATACTGGACTGCATGCATCGCGACGCGGGTACGCCGGTCTACACGATTCACGCCGAGGTGGAAGGGATCGCGTATCAGCATGATTTTGATGCGCTGTTGACGATGGCTGCCGCCGAGGGCATTCAGTTCTGCCCGCTCGGCGACATGCTGCCAGACGATCTCAGCACCTTGCCGGTCGGCAAAATTGTGCGCAATGAAATGGCCGGTCGGGAAGGCTGGCTTGGCTATCAACAAACCGTGAGCCCGGTATCATGAAAGCAGCCCGTTATGGCGTAGCGCTTCTCGCACTGTTTATTGTTTACTACGTTATCCCGGTCGATCTCCGCCTGTTGTGGCAGCCTGACGAGACGCGCTATGCGGAAATTAGCCGTGAAATGCTCGCCTCAGGCGACTGGATTGTGCCGCATTTTCTCGGCCTGCGTTACTTTGAAAAGCCGATTGCCGGTTACTGGGTTAACAGCATCGGGCAGCTGATCTTTGGTCACTCCAACTTTGCGGTGCGCGCCGGGGCGATCTTCTCCACCGGGTTGACGGCGTTGCTGGTCATCTGGCTCGCCTGGCGCCTCTGGCAGGATAAGCGGGTGGCGATTTTCTCCGGCCTTATCTTCTTAACGTTGTTCCTTGTCTATGGCATCGGCACCTACGCCGTGCTGGATCCGATTATCGCCCTGTGGCTGGCGTTAGCAATGTGCAGCTTCTGGCTGGCCGCACGGTCGAAAACCGTGGCCGGAAAAGCGGGGGGCTACATTCTGCTGGGGCTGGCCTGCGGCATGGGCGTCATGACCAAAGGCTTCCTGGCGCTGGCGGTCCCGGTGATGGGCGTGCTGCCGTGGGTGATTGCGCAGAAACGCTGGAAAGAGGTGCTTGTTTTCGGCTGGCTGGCGATCCTGAGCTGCGTGCTTATCGTCCTGCCCTGGGGGCTGGCGATCGCCCAGCGCGAACCGGATTTCTGGCGTTACTTCTTCTGGGTGGAGCATATCCAGCGTTTTGCGCAGAGCGATGCCCAGCATAAAGCGCCGTTCTGGTACTACCTGCCGTTCCTCGTCGCGGGGAGTCTGCCCTGGCTGGCGCTGCTGCCGGGCGCGTTGCGCCTCGGCTGGCGTGAGAGGCAAAATGAGGGGGCGGGACTCTATCTGCTGGGCTGGGTGGTGATGCCGCTGCTGTTCTTCAGCATCGCCAAAGGCAAGCTGCCCACCTATATTCTGCCGTGCTTCGCGCCGCTGGCTATCCTGATGGCGCGCTACGCCTGCACGATGGCGGAAAAAGGGGCCCGCGTGCTGCGCGTCAACGGCGGCATCAACCTCGCGTTTGGCGTTATCGGCGTGGTGGCGGCGCTGGTGGTGTCGCCGTGGGGACTCGCTAAACATCCGGTCTGGACATCGGTTGAACTGTACAAAGTCTTCTGTGCCGCGATCGCTTTTCTTATCTGGGCCGCGGTGGGCTGGTTTACGCTGAAGCAGAGCGCGCGGCGCTGGTGGCTCGCGGCACTCTGTCCTGCCGGTCTTGCGCTGCTCATTGGGTTTGCCATCCCTAACCTGGTGGTGGATTCCAAACAGCCGCAGTCGCTGGTTGATACTGTGCGTATGCCGCTGGAGGAGAGCCGGTTTGTGCTGGCAAACAACGTTGGCGTGGCGTCGGGGCTGGCGTGGGAACTGAATCGTCATGACATCATTCTTTTTGGCCAGACCGGGGAGCTGAAATATGGCCTCGGTTACCCGGATGTGAAAGGACGGTTTGTGAGCAACGGTGACATCGCACAATGGCTCGAAACGCATCGTCAGCAGGGGCCGGTATCACTGGTGATCCTGCTTTCAAAAAACGATGACATTGCCCGCGCCGGGCTGCCGAAACCGGACAGCCTGACGATTCAGGGGCGTCTGGCCTACCTGCAATATCTGCCGCAATGATGGCCTGGATCTGGCTGGTACTGGCAAGCCTGCTGAGCTGCGCAGGGCAGCTGTGTCAGAAACAGGCAACCCGGGCGAACGGCGGTCAGCGAACTGCCCTGTGGCTTGGGCTGGCCTTGCTGGCGCTTGGCTGCGGGATGCTTGCCTGGCTGGTGGTGTTGCAGCTTCTGCCCGTCGGCGTGGCTTACCCCATGCTCAGCCTGAACGTTGTCTGGGTCACGCTGGCGGCGAAAATCGTCTGGCATGAGTCCGTCCCGTCACGCCACTGGCTGGGCGTCGGGTTGATTATCGTCGGGATTATCCTGCTGGGAGGAAGCCTGTGAAGGGGGCATGTTGGGCGTTATGCAGCGTGGTGTTGGTCAGCGTAGCGCAGCTGGTGCTGCGCCACGCCATGGTGACGCTGCCGCCGGTGAGTGACGCCTTTTTTGCTGCCCTCTGGCACGCCGCGCCCGGCACGGGAACCTTGATGCTGGGTCTAACTGGCTATGTTGCCTCGATGGGCTGCTGGTATCTGGCCCTGCAGCGCATGGCGCTCAGTCGAGCCTATGCCCTGCTGAGCCTCAGCTACATTCTGGTGTGGGGTGCCGCCGTTGTGCTGCCCGGCTGGGGAGAACACTTTTCCTGGCGCGCGCTGGCGGGCGTTGGCCTGATTATTCTCGGCGTGCTGACGATCTTTATGCCGCAGACGTATTGGGGTAAGAAATCGACTCGGCGGTCAAGGTAAAGGGCGTAGGGGTACACACCGCCAGGCTCAGCGTGCCGAAGCGCAGCTGGCTCACCGAATGCGTCTGCGCGGTGCTGTCGATGCTGACAATCTGCCAGGCGCTGCCGCCGCGCTGTTTCACAATCGCCTCTTTCCGCGTCCAGATACGCCAGAAGGCAGAAAGCTGTTCCTCGGGCGCTTCGCGCTCAAGCTCTTCATGCTCGGTGATGCTAAAGACGGCATTCGCCAGCGCCTGCCAGTTCTGCCGCGGGCGGATCACTTCGATATCGCAGCCGACTTCACCTTCGTCGCTCATCAATAAGGCAATGTCGTCGCCGCTATGGCTCAGGTTGAACCACAACGGGTGCCCCTTCGCAAAAGCCGGTTTTCCCTGTTCACCGTAAATGATGTCGGGCAGCGGCGAGGGGGATAATGTTCTGGCGAGCAGCGTCCGGCCTGCAAGCCAGGATGCGTTTTGTGCACCCTGAGGTGCCCTGTCTGCGAGCGTTGACGCCAGCGGGTCCGCGCTAAGTGTGGAGATCTTTCCCAGTACAAACTGGTACATAGTTACGCCCAGCGTTTAATGATTATCGAAGTATTGATGCCGCCGAATGCGAAGTTATTGCTTTGCAGATACTCACAGTCAATCTGACGGGCTTCCCCCATAATATAATCTAAAGCGCCGCATTGCTCATCCGGTTGTCTTAAATTGAGCGTTGGAATGAACCAGCCTTCGCGCATCATCTCCAGGCTCAGCCAGGCTTCCAGCGCCCCGCACGCGCCCAGCGTGTGGCCAAAATAGCTTTTCAGGGATGAAATGGGCACGCTGTCGCCGAAAATGGCGGCGGTGGCCTGACTCTCGGCGATGTCCCCGCGATCGGTCGCCGTGCCGTGGGCGGAAATGTAGCCAATATCCTGAGGACTCAGGCCCGCCATCGCCAGCGACTGTTCCATACAAATCTGCATGGTTTCACGCTGGGGCTGGGTGATATGGGCCGCATCGCAGTTGGTGGCAAAGCCCACAATCTCGCCGTAAATTGTCGCACCGCGCGCTTTGGCGTGCTCCAGCTCTTCCAGAATGACGGTGCCTGCACCTTCGCCAATCACCAGGCCGTCGCGCTGGCTGTCGAAAGGCGACGGTGTGGTTTTGGGCGCGTCGTTACGCTGGCTGGTGGCGAATAGGGTATCAAAAACGGCGGCTTCCGAGGGGCAAAGCTCTTCCGCACCACCCGCCACCATCACGGTTTGATAACCATGACGAATGGCCTCCCACGCATAGCCAATCGCCTGGCTCCCGGAGGTACAGGCGCTTGAGGTGGGGATCACCCGTCCGCGCAGGCCAAAGAACAGCCCGGTGTTGACGGCGGTGGTGTGCGGCATCATCTGCACGTAGGTCGTGCCGGTGATGTTATGGGTGTGCTTTTCCATAAGCATGGACGCGAATTCGCTCACCGGCCCGGTGCTGCCCGTCGACGAGCCGTAGGCGATGCCGGTTTGACCGCTGGTCAGCACGGCGTCGTCGATCAGGCCCGCCTGCTCCAGCGCCAGCTCGGTGGCGCGGGTAGAGAGCAGCGACACGCGACCCATGGCCCGAATCCGCTTGCGGGTGTAGTGATCCGGCAGGGTGAAGTCCTCAATGGGCGCGGCCAGCAGGGTTTGCAGACCGTCATACACCTGCCATTCAGACATGGTGCGCACCGCATTTTCATACCCGCGCAGGCGGCGTGAAATGGTCGGCCACGCTTCGCCAAACGCGGTGATGCCGCCCATGCCGGTAATCACGACGCGGCGCGTCATAGCAAACCTCCGTTAATCGAGATCACCTGGCGCGTCACATAGCCCGCCTTGTCTGACATTAGATAGCTCGCCAGCCCGGCCACTTCGTCAGCGTGGCCCATACGCTGCATCGGGATCATCGACATTGCCGCGTTCAGCGCGGCCTCGTCCATCTCGATCATGCCGGTATCAATCAGCCCCGGAGCGATGCAGTTCACGGTGATTTTGCGCTTCGCCAGCTCAACGGCCAGCGCTTTGGTGGCCCCGATAATCCCGGCTTTGGCGGCGCTGTAGTTCACCTGCCCGCGGTTGCCCATCAGGCCAGAAACCGACGACAGGGTGATAATCCGCCCGCCCTTGCGGGTGCCGATCATCGGCATAATGCAGGGATGGATAACGTTATAGAAACTGTCGAGATTGGTGTGGATCACGCTGTCCCAGTCATCCTCGCTGAGCGCCGGAAACGCGCCGTCGCGGGTGATGCCTGCGTTACTGACCACGCCATACCATGCGCCGTGGTCAGCTATTTCCTGTTCCAGCACCGCGCGGCACTGCTCGCGGTTGCCCACGTCGAAGGCAAGTAAACGGCCCGTGCCGCCCGCCTGAACAATCGCGTCGAGTGTCTCCTGTGCGCCAGCGGCATCGCGGTGGTAATGCACGCCCACGGTGAAACCGTCAGCCGCAAGCTGAAGGGCAATAGCGCGGCCAATGCCTTTGCTGGCACCGGTGACCAGTACGGATCTCATGATGGCGTTCCCTGATTGAAAAGTGATGTTAATTCTTCTTCGCTCGGCTGGAAGGTGTTCACCCGGCCCGTGGCAAGGGAGGCGTTATCCGCGTGGATGACGCACTCAAAGCTGCCAAAGCGTTCATCCTGCATCAGCCGTTCGATGGTAATAGTCAGCGTGGTGCCTGCGGTAAAAAGCCCTGCGGCGCATACCAGCTCACGCGCGCCCAGCACCATGCCCAGCGGGCTGTGCGGCAGCCCTTTTTGCAGGCGATGCCACTCAGACCAGACGCCGACGGTCTGCGCCATCAGTTCCAGCGCAAACCAGCCCGGCAGGTCGCCGTCGGCGTTCAGAAAGGGGGCGAGCACGCCGTGCCCGCTCACCGTGACGCTGCACGCTGCGCCATTGTCGGTGACGCTCTCGACGGTCTCCAGCAGCATCATGGGCGCGTCGTGAGGAAGGTACCCGGCGGGGGGTAAATATTTCATCACACTCTCCCCAGCAGAAGGCTGGCGTTGTTGCCGCCAAACGCGAACGAGTTCGACAGGATCGCCGGTTTTTTCAGCGGGGCAGGCGCGTGCAGCAGTCCGCAGGCGGGCAGCGTGTCGTCCTGCGCGTAGCGGGAAAAATCCTGCGGCGGCAGCGGCAGGTTGCGGGTCAGGATCAGCCAGCTTAGCGCGGCCTCGGTGATCCCGGCGGCGCCCAGCGTGTGGCCGGTCAGATGTTTGGTGGAACTGCACGGCACGCGTTCGTCAAACAGATCGTGGATCACCTGCGCCTCAATGCGATCGTTAAGTGGCGTGGCGGTGCCGTGCAGGTTGATATAGCCGATATCATCCGCCGTCATGCCCGCCTCGTTCAGCGCCTGCGTGATGGCGCGGATGGCCCCTTCACCCTGCGGGTGCGGCGCGGAAATATGATAAGCATCGCTGGATTCACCCGCGCCCAGCAGCGCGATCTCTCCCGGCTCGCGGGTTAGCACCATCAGCGCCGCCGCTTCACCAATGGTGATCCCCCGGCGGTCACGGCCAAAGGGTTCGCACTGGGTTGGCGAGAGGGACTCCAGGCTGTTAAACCCGTTAACCGGCATGCGGCTCAGGCTGTCGGCACCGCCCACAATGGCGACATCCACCAGCCCGGCGTTGATCAAACGACAACCGCTGATGATTGCCCGCGCGCTGGAGGAGCAGGCGGTCGAGAGGGTATATGCCGGGCCGTCCAGCTCAAGCCAGCTGGCGAGAAAGCGCGACGGATCGCCCAGCTCCTGCTGCGGGTATTGCCACTGCGGGCTCTCCTCGCCGTTCTGAGAGAGGCGCACGTACGCGTCACCTTCGTCCAGTCCGGACGTGCTGGTGCCAAGCACCACCGCCACGCGGTCGCGTCCCACGCGCGCGATGGCCGCATCGACGGCAGGCTGGATCTGCGCCAGCGCCGCCAGCAACAGCTGGTTGTTACGGCTGCGATGCGCCGACAGGTGGTCCGGTATTGACGGCAGCTCGCCCTCCACGCCGCCCAGCACCGCATCCGGCACGCCCTGCAGCCAGCCCGCGCGGTGACGCATCCCCGGCGCAACGCCTGCGGTCAGGTTTGCCGCAATCTCATCAGCCGAGTTGCCCAGGGCGTTGACCATGCCAACGGCAGAAAGGTAGATCATCTCAGTCACCCAGATATTGGATGGTGATGTGGTAGTTAAAAACATGCTGCTCGATGCTAATCGGCTCACGTTTGCCTTTGCGTTGCAGGTAGACAATCTCCGTGACCAGCTTGCCGTCGGGGTTGCGCAGCTCGCGTCTGGTGTCAGTATCGTTCAGCGTCCAGCCTTTCGGCAACTGCGGCTGCCAGGCGCTGAGCGGCCAGTGGCTGAGCATCACGTCCGCCAGTACCTGGCTGGCGGGCGGCAGCTCCGGCGCCACAACCGACTGTTCGGTATGGATACCGGTATTGTCATACGTCGCGAGGAACAGACGGATCCCCACGGATGAGAGGCCGGCCAGCGTCATCTTATGTTCGTCGGCATTCAGCATCACCAGCAGTGACTGGGTGTGTCCGTTGAACCTGCCGGTCAGCAGCTGTTGCGAGCTAATTGCCGGGGTGATACCCGGCGGCGGCAGCGTCACGCGGGTGCCCGGCTGGAGCCAGGCCTCGGGCCGCGCGTCATCGCGGTTCGGCGAATGGCTACAGCCTGCCAGCAGCAGTGCCAGAAGACATATCGCCAGGCGGTAAAATCGGATCATCGTATGCTCTCTTTCGTCGTCGGCATCGCCAGCGGGGCGAGCAGGAAGGCGGTGAAAATACCGCTCACCAGCACAATGCCAAAGCTGCTGATGGCCTGGGTGGTGCTGAACACCAGCATGCCCAGCGTCAGCAGCGTGGTCATCATGGCAAGCGTAATCGCCAGCATCGCGGTCAGGGGCGTTCCGCGCGGGTTGCTGAAAAACAGCGTGTAGTTGATGCCAATTCCGAGCACCAGCACCAGCGCCAGCAGCGAAAACAGGTTCACCGGATGGCCCGCGACGGCCAGCGCCGCCAGCCCGCAGCTGAGCGAGAGTAGGGAGGGAACCAGGCTGATCGCCCCTTTGCGCCAGCCGAGGCGCACCATCGCGCCGCAGGCAATTACCGCCAGCGCCACGAACAGTAAGCCCGTCAGCAGCGAACGGTAGAGCGCAAACAGGCTGTCGAAGCTGGCTTTGCGGTCGACCCAGGCAACGCCCTCGTGGCTGGCCGCCAGTTTGCCGAGCGCCGCGCTGTTTTTCACGCCATCCACCGGGACCAGTACGCCGCTTTCGCCGTTGGGCAACGTCAGCCACAGCAGCCGCCAGCCTTCGCTGACCGGGCTGGCGAGCCAGGCCTCAACGCTAACCGGCATCGCGTCCAGATTGGGTGTGACGCTGTTCAGCCCCGCGCTTTTCAACATTGTTGTCACCGCTGGCGCGGCGTTGTGCAGAAGCTGCAGATCGCTTTTCTGACGCGCCAGCGAGTTCAGCGGCAGGGTGCGCCAGTGGGCCATATCACCCGCTTTTTGCGTCTGCGCCAGCGCCGGGGTAAAGGCCTCCAGCCGCTCCAGCGTTTGCTGAGCCGACGTGCCGTACACCACAAACCACTTTTGGTCGACGCTCTGCCCGGTCAGGGCGGTAATGGTCTTTTCCTGTGCCAGAATGTCTTTCGGCAGCGCCTGAAGCTGGGCGATATCGTCGTCGACCCGTAAGCTGCCTATCCCGATGGCGGAAATCAGCGCCAGCGCCAGCGGCAGCCCCACGGACAGGGTTTTGCTGCTACGCCAGGCGTTCAGCCAGCGCAGCATAAAACCTTTCGCGGGAATCGGGCGAACCGGCATTCTGTGGCACAACCACGGATGCCAGAAAATCACCGTCAGGCACGACGCGCTCAGCCCCGCCGCGGCAAATACCGCCATCTGGCGGATGCCGGGGAAGGGGGCCAGCATCATCATCAGGTAGGCGACGACGGTGGTGAGCAACGCCAGCAGCAGCGCATTGCGTACCTTCGACAGGCTTTGCCAGGGCGAGTCGTCAGCGCCGTGCACCATCCGCTCCGTGAGGTAGTAAAGCGTATAGTCTGCCGAAATACCGATGATGCTCATGCTCATCACCAGCGTCATCAGGTGCAGCTCGCCAAACAGCAGCAGCGTAAACACCGTGCCCGCCAGCGCGCCGATGGCAATGGAGAGCATGCTCAACAGCAGCGGGCGCACGGAGCGGAACACCGCCACAATCAGCAGGATCACCCCGAGCACCGTGGCGACGCCGAGCGTGGAAATATCCCGTTTGGCCTGCTGGCTGGCGTAATTGCTGTAAAACACCGTGCCGCGAGAGAGCAGCTGCGCTTGCGGGTAGTGCGTTTTCAGCGTCTCTTCCAGCGCCTTAAGGGTGGTGACCAGCCGGTGGGTTTGCTGCATATCGAACGACGACCCCGCCAGTTCGCCGTGCAGCAGATACCAGTAGTTTCCGTCGTCATCTTTGGTGACCAGCCAGCCGTCCATCAGCTGCATTTTCTGGCCGTTTTGAGCGAGGGCGAGCTGTGAGCCGCGCATCAGCATCAGCGGATCGTTTTGCAGCTCCTTGCCGCTCACGCCGGAAAAGGCGGAATAGAGCTGGGACAGGATCCACCGGGCCTGCGCGTCCCCGCCGTGTTGCAGGCGCGCCCGGGTGGCGGGATCGATCAGGCCGTTACGGTGCTGCCAGAAGAAATCACCCCAGGCTTTTTGTCCGGCGGCGTCCATTGGCCCTTTCACCACATTCAGCGCGTGACTGCGCTGCAGCAGTTCCAGCCATTGCTGCGCCACGCGCGGGTCTGGCTTTTTGCCGGGGCTGACCAGCCAGACGAGCTGGCGGTCGAGACGCTGCATGAATCCGTCATTGAGCGCCGGGGGGATCGCCCCGAGCGTCTGTTTCGGCAACATCGCCAGCACGCTGCTGTTCAGCCGCGCGCCGGGCAGCAGCGTGAGCAGTACGCCCAACAGGATCAGGCATACCGTGGCCCACAGCAGCGCCGGGCGCAGGGATTTACGGTGCGGCAAAGCGTTGGCGTTCGGCATCGGTCAGGCTGGCGGGCGTCAGTTGGTGGCGGGACAGGGCGATATCGGTCGTGTCACCCTGCTTATCGTTCAATCGAATCGATTCCAGGTACGCGGCACCGCGCAAATCGAGGGTGGCGAAAATCTTGTCCAGCGGCGTGGTCACAGGCGTCAGCACCAGCGACCAGCGGCCTTCCCCCTGGTCTTTAAAATCGATGCGGAAGTTCTCTTCGAGTACCTTGCGGTCGGCCTGAAACAGCGCCCGCAGCAGGTGGTTGAACTGGAACATCTGCGGGTTATTGTCGGCGGTGAGGGTTTGCGGCGGTTGGCCGTTAACGATCTGCACCATCCGCTTGTCGTCCAGCAGCAGCGTCATCGGAAACGGCGTTTTTTGATCCCACAGCAGGCCGCTGTCGCGGGCGATAAGCATCTCCCCCTGCGAGCGCAGCGGCTGTGGCATGTCCTTGATGGTGCGGGTTTGCTCGAAGTGCGCGCGCACCACCGGCTGTTCCGCAAAGCGCTGCTGCAGTTCGTCCAGCGTGACCGCGCTGACCAGCGGGCTAATCAGCAGGGCCAGAAGTGGTATCCATTTCATGGCGCGATCCCCATACGTTCAAACAGAATGGCCGGGCTGACAAAGCACATCTCCCGGCTGGCTTCATCCACCGCCACCTGAATGGTGTAGCCGGTGGTGGTGCGTTTTCCGGTTTGCGCGTCGAAGATTTGATAGGCGATGCGCAGGCGGTTTTCATATTCTTCAATGTGGGCGCGCACGCGGATGCGCTGCTCGAAGGTCACCGCGTCGCGGTATTTCACGCGGGTATCCACCACCGGCCAGACGTAGCCGGAGGCCTTCATCTGGCGGTAGCCGTAATTAAACTGGTTGAGCAGCGCCTCGCGGGCGATCTCAAAGTAGCGGAAATAGTTGCCGTGCCAGACCACGCCCATCATATCGACGTCGTGGAACGGAACGGTGATCTCGACTTCAGCCGTAAAGCGGGGATCGGTCAGCACCCTTTACTCCTTCTCGTTGACCTCTGGCAGCTGCCAGAAATCGAAAAAATTAAACCAGTCGAGCGGCGACATGAGGGCGTAATGTTCCAGCCGCTGCGCATAGCGATCGACGATCTGCTGCAGCGCCTGTTGGCGTTCGCCGCGCGGCAGCAGCAGCGGGTCGGCAAAGGGCTCGCAGTGCAGGGTCAGTTTCCCCTGCTGGCAGAGGGCAAAAATCAGCACCACCGGGCAGCGCAAAATAGATGCCAGGATAAACGGCCCCTGCGGGAACGGCGCGGCCTGGCCCATAAAGTCGCTCCATATCACGCGCCAGCTGCCGCCGCGCTGCGGCGTGACGGCGATGCGGTCACCCACAATGGCGACCCATTCGCCGCGATCCAGCTTCTCTTTGATGAGGATGGCGGTATCCGGGCCGATGTCGGTCACGGGCATCAGGTGAATACCTGCCTGCGGGGCCATCTCCTCCATCACCTGTTTGAAACGTTTGGCGTTATCGCTGAAAACCAGCGCGTTGATGGTTTTCCCGCCTTCGCGCTGCGCCAGCGCCCGACAGGCTTCCACGTCGCCAAGATGCGAGGCGAGCAGCAGTTTGCCCTGCGGATTGTCCAGACCCAGCGCCGCCTGCGCACCCGGTGCAAAGACCAGATCGCGATGGAGCTTCATTTCGCCGCGCCAGCTGGCCACTTTGTTGAGCATGGCCTGACCAAAACGCAGGAAGTGGAAAAAGCTGTGCAGGCGGGGAGGCTGAGGCATCTGCCGCTGCGCCATCACCTGTTTTACGCGCATCAGCCATTGCCGTGACGCCTGGCGCGCAGAACGGGCGGTCAGCCAGTATACGGCGGTCACCGGCCACAGCAGGACGGTAAAGGCGTTACGCCCCAGCAGCTGCCAGACGCGCAGCATCAGACGCATTCCCCACAGCCCTTTCACCTCCTGCTGCTGCGCCCAGTGCTGCGTGCGGCGGCGCATCAGCAGAGCGGGAATGCGCGGCAGCATGCCGAAGAACAGGCGGGTATGCATCATCGAGATGCGCAGGTTGTCTTTTAGCGCATCGAAATGGGACAGCCCATCCGGCGGATAGGTTACGCGGGTGGGCAGAAAATAGCTGGTGTTGCCCTGCCAGTAGAGCCGCACCATCACTTCGGTATCAAAATCCATCCGTTTACCGAGCGGCGTGCGCGCGGCAAGCCGCAGCACCGGCGCGATGGGGTAGACCCGAAAACCGCACATGCTGTCTTTTAGCTGCAGAGACAGGGTTTCAATCCACACCCAGACGTGCGTTATCCAGCGTCCGTACAGGCGCGAACGGGGAATGGAGTCATCGTAAACGGGCCTGCCGGAAATTAACGCCTCAGGGTGGCGCTCCGCCAGCGCCAGCAGTTTGGGAACGTCTTCGATAGCGTGCTGACCGTCGGCGTCCACCTGAATCGCGTGGGTGAAGCCGCGCTCTGCACAGGCTTGCAGACCCTGCATGACCGCCGCCCCTTTCCCGCTGTTTTCTGCCAGCCGCAGCAGCGTGACCTGCGGATGTCGCGCAGCAAGATCGTCAAGCGTGCGGCGCGTGGGTTCATCGCTGCCGTCGTCCACCACCAGACAGGGTAGATTAAAGGGCGCGAGGCGTGCCAGCACCGAGGCCATCATCGCCCCGTGGTTGTAGCACGGGATCAGCACGCAGGGGCGAAAGGTTACTGACATAGGCGAATCTTCCCGCTGCTGGCAGTATGGCGTTCGTCACCGGCATGGCGCTGGTAGCTGAAGGTCAGCATCTGGCGTTCGGGCTGCCAGGCCAGGAGCAGCGTCACCCTGTTCTCCGGCAGCAGCGGGGCCGCGAACTTCACGTTCTGAATGCTGTGAAAACGGTAGCCCGGAGCCAGCAGCGTGGTGGCGTAGTCCATTACCCAGTCGAGCTGCGCCACGCCGGGGAGCAAGGGCTGTACGGCGAAATGCCCCTTAAACCAGAGCAGGGCCGGATCCAGATAGAGGTCGATCTCCAGATGCGTCGCATCGGGCTGGCGGCGTTCGATTTCATGGATCTTCATGAAATAACTCCTGTAGCTGCGCAGTCACACGCTTGTTCATGCTGTTGACCGGGATTTCATCGACGATCCGCCAGTAGCGGGGCACGGCAACCGGTTCAAGGCAGGGGCGAAGGGCGCGGCGCCAGGCGGATTCCTGGGCATTTTTCCCCACGCTTTCTCTGTGCATTCGCGCGTCGTCACTGAGCACCAGCAGCACGCCAATGCCCTGACGTCCCCCGCGCGTCACCGCCAGCGCGGCGGCGTCGCAGATGCCGTCCAGCGCCAGCAGCCGCTGCTCAATTTCATCGAGCGAAATGCGTTTGTCTTCGATTTTGACCACCCGCCCACGGCGGCCAACGATGCTGAACTGCCCGTCGGCCGCGAAGTGCAAATTATCATCCAGCACGACGCCTTCCGGCTCGTGGATCAGCGGCGACGTGACGCGACCGTCGTGAAACGTCACGCCGGGGAACGGCTGCCAGCACGTTGTCTCATCCTGACGGTGACGCCAGGCCATGACCCCCGTTTCGGTACTGCCGTAGATTTCATCGGGCCAGAGGTTGAGCCAACCCTGAAACGCGGTGATATCCCGCCAGGGCAATACGCCACCTGCGGAAATGAGCAGGGCAACGGGGGGCGGCGTCAGTGCTGTATCCAGCCGCTTGAGGAAGGCCGGGCTGCTGATAAAAAGATAGCGTTTGTCGTGGGGCAGGGCTGAGAGCTGCTCGGCATAGTTGAGCAGCCTGGTCTGTGACGGCAGGCCGAGCGCCATGGGCAAGACGACACGAAACGTCAGGCCATACAGGTGGTGCAGCACCACGGAGGCGACAACATGGCAGCCCGCAAGGCGATCGCCAAACTGTTCCGCCAGCAAGCGGGCTTCGCGATCCAGACTGATAATCGGCTTAACCACCCGCTGCGGCGCGCCGGTGGAGCCGGAGGTGAAAAGCTCGATGGCGCGCGTATCGTCTATGGCTGGCAGCGGGGAAAAGCCGTTGTCTGTGCGCGGGGTGGAGGCCACCAACCGCTGTTGCCCTGAAAAGGCGAGCGCTGTGTCACTCAGGACGCCGCTGAACAAGTCCCGCTGTTCGTTAAGCTGTGCAGCCCGGCTGTGCCCGGGTAGCACGGGCGTTTTACCCGCGTGCAGCGTCGCCAGCAGGGCGACCGTAAACAGATAGCCGTTTTCAACGCACAGCGCCCAGCGATCGCCCTCTTCCTGACGCAGCGTGTTAACCAGCTGCGTCACGTCGTGACGCAGATCGCCGAGCGTCCAGACGCCATCGTCGCGCCAGGCTATCGGCGTATCGTCAGGGCGGGGCGCACTGAGCCACTGGCTGAGCGGAAGCGGTTTATGCATCTTTTTTCATTACCCGTTGCCGTACCAGCCACTCGCAGGCCATCAGCGTGCCCATCAGAATGTAGGCAATCATGCCGTTCCACAGCGTCCACAGGCGTATGTCGGCGTGTAACACGGTAAACAGCGCCATCGCGCCGTTGCCGATAAAAAAGCCGCACCACACCCGGGTAACGATGCGAGTGTAGCGGACGCCGGTGGGCGAGAGAGCGGGCTCACGCAGCCGTGCAAATCGTTCTACCATCGGCATGGTTGTCCACAGCGACCCGCCAAACACCACCAGCATCACCAGATTAACGACCACCGGATAAAACAATACCCACTGGTGAGCGTGCAGCACATAGCTTGCCGCGCACAGCACCACGCCCGTGAGGGCAACGCCCAGGATCATGTTGCGCAGAGGGCCGCTCTGACGGCGCACCTGCCAGACCCGCAACAGCAGCACAAGCGCTATCACGGGCAGTATCCCGTGCAAATTGTTGTTTGCCAGCCCGAAGCCAATCAGAAAAGGCCATGCCAGCAGCATCAACCCCGTCAGTATCGGGATGAATGGAATCGCAGGCACGTTACGCTTCGCGCTGAAGCTGTTCCACAACGTCGACCACGTCCTGGACGGTACGCACCGCTTTGAAGGTGTCAGGCTTAATTTTATGGCCCGTCTTCTTCTGCAGGTGAACCACCATGTCAACGGCATCAATGCTGTCGAGATCCAGATCGTCGTACAGGCGCGCTTCCGGGGTGATGTCCTCGGGGGCGACTTCAAACAGCGTAATAAGAAGCGCAGAGACTTCCTGATAAATCGTTTCCTGGTTAGTCATAGCGGGTAAATTCTCAGGCGCGTTGTTGATGGATAAAAGCCGCGAGCGTGGCAACGGAATAGAAGTGCTGACGCATCTCGTCGCTTTCGGCAGAAAGCACTACGCCATACTGATTTTTCACAGCCAGCCCCAGCTCCAGGGCATCTATCGAGTCCAGACCCAGCCCGTCGCCAAACAGCGGGGCGTCAGTATCGATATCCTCTGGCGTAAGTTCTTCCAGATTCAGCGTAGAGATAATGAGATTCTTAATTTCAAGATAGAGCGCTTGCATCTTTCGTTCCTGACAAAGATTGAAGACCGGTTGTTAACTGATGCTGCATATGCCGGTTTAACTGCCTTGCCGCCAGCGCCGGTTCGTGCTGGCTCGCATCGTAAAAATCATGAATGTTGATGCGTTCGCGAACATCCACGGTAAAAAAAGGTTTGTTGGGCGGAACGTTGTACCAGCTGCTTTGCTTATCCAGCATGCGTTCGCTGCAGTGGATCACCACCACACGCACAGCGCTATTGCAGCGAACGGCGATGTTAGCCGCCCCGCGCTGCAGCGTGATGGCTTCGCCAACGCGCGTGCGGGTCCCTTCCGGGAATATGAGCAGCGTATCGCCCTGTGCCAGACGCTGCTGGCTGGCGGAGAGCAGGGTTTCAGCTTCGCTGTTGATCAGATAATCCGCGGCGCGGATCACCCCGCTGACAAACGGGTTACGCAGTAGGGCGCTTTTCACCAGGCAGTCGGTTTCGTTCATGACCGACGCCAGGAACACGTAGTCCAGCAGCGAAGGGTGGTTAGCTATCACCAGACAGCCACGCTCCGCGCGCAGCACGTCGAGGTTGTTGAAGCGGTAATCCAGCACCCCCACCCCGCGTACCACCGCGAGAAACAGGCGAAAACTGGCGGAAATGCTGCGGCGGGCCAGCTGGCGGCGCTTCGCGCGATCGCGCTGGATAACCAGCAGCAGGTTAAACCACACCAGCGACAGCAGCAGCCCGCCGAGGCCGAACAGCGCGAAGCAGAATCCGGTCATCGTCATACGCCATAACCGGTCGAGACGCGAAGTCAGTCCGCTCATTTGCGCGTCCATTGCCACTGGAGGCGTTCGCCAGAGAGGGTAAATTGCGGCGCGTCGTTCAGGTAATGGCGCAGGAACTGGAGGCTTTGCGGCAGCGCGGGCTCTTCACCTTCACTTCCGCCACGCGTTTCGCAGCAGAGCAGATCGCCGGCTTCAATCACCAGCGCCAGGGCATACGGCCAGACGGGCATCTGCGGCGGCAGCCCGGCGTGATAAAACGCAGGCAGGACGCCGTCAAAATCGACCAGCAGCACGCGGGAATAGCCCGCATGGAGCAGGCTTAATACTTCACACAAACCTTGCTGGAAGGTATCCATACCGGCGGAGACCGACGAGGAGACAATCGGCTGACGCGCGGCGATCGTGAGATTGCCGACGGCAGCATTGTGGACCGACATGGCAAAATCCGTGGGAGAAACAGGTTCTTCCGCCGCCAGCGCCTGCAGAATGCGGTAATTGCGCTCCAGTTCACCATGGCGACTGCTGTAGACGACGGCGTCAATCTGGTGTTTTCGCAGCATCGCGAGGCCGATATCCACCGCCAGTCTGCTGCCAGAGTTGAGGCGGCGCGCGGTCATCATCGGCAGGTCGGTCAGTTTTGCCAGCGGCGCGGCGGGATCGATAGCGTCAGACTGGCGTGACCAGTCCTGCCACGCAGCGGCATCGCCCAGTCCTGGCGCTCGTGCCTGCCAGTCGATAATCGAGAGTGTAAATTTCATCTACGCGCGTCCGCGATAAACCTGTTTCTGTGACTTATTCTTCGCAAGCGCGATGAGCTGCGCACATCGTACAATGTTGTTGGCGCGCATGCGAATAAACGTCTCTTTTAGCCCTTTCCCTGCGATTAGCCCGGCAACCGGCTTTTTGGTCGACCTGGACCCAGCAGAATGGCGAGTTTACTGCCGCCTTTGGTGGTCTCCATCCAAATTTTACAGACGCTGGTGAGCGGTACCGACAGTAACATCCCGACGGGACCCAGCAGCCAGCCCCAGATCAGTAACGATAAAAACACCACCAGCGTCGACATGCCCAGCCGGTGGCCCATCATGCGCGGCTCGAGAATATTTCCCAGCACCATATGCACGACAAGGAAAAGCGCCCCGACCAGCATGCATTCGTAAAACCCGTTAAACAGGAAGGCCTGGATCATGGGCGGCACGGCGGAGAGCACCGCGCCAATGTTGGGCACGTAGTTTAACAGAAACGCCAGCACGCCCCACATCAGCGCGAACTGCACGCCCATTAGCATCAGCCCCAGCCAGACGATAATCCCGGTCCACAGGCTTAATAACGTTTTCAGCGCCAGATATTTGGTGACGCCCTTTAATGCGCGGTGTAAACCGGCAATGTGAATTTGCGGATTGTTCAGCGCAAAGCGCAGTTTGTAGGGTACGTGGCGGACTTCGAACAGCATAAACACCACCGTCATCACCAGCAGCAGAATGCTGGCCATCGCGCCGGAAAGGCCGGTCATCAGCGTGGTGGCGTAGGTCATCACCTTCTCTGAATCCATCCGGCGCAGCATCCGTTCTGGCGAAATATGCAGGTTGATAAACGGCATCATCTCCTGCAAATCAACCAGCTTGCGGGTGAGGGCTTTGTTGTATTGCGGCAGCATGGTCGAGAATTCACTCAGGGAGGCAGCCAGCACGCCAAACAGCGCCGTCAGAACAATCAGCATGACGATGACGACGATAGTAATCGCCACCGGACGGCTGACGCCGCGGCGTAAAAACCAGGTCACCAGCGGGTTGAGTACAATGGCAAAAAAGAGCGCCAGTAACAGCTGAACGATGATATCCGCCGCAGCGTGGATACCTGCCAGGATAACGACCAGACAGGCGAGTTTTAACAAAATGTGAAGTCCTGCTTTATCGGGCGGGCTGGCTGTCATACGAATTCCTTTTTCGGGGGGCTTGTTTATTGTAGTGCGCCGGATCCCCTTCGTCTGGGGTGTTACTCTGAAAGTCACTGCTGATTTTCATCTCTCTTCATGGTAATAGTGAAACACTGTTGCAAAAATCCAGGTTAAACCCATGCCCGAACCTTCCGCCGAACCGGCACTGAGCGGAGTGCGCCTCAATCTGCGCATTGTTTCTGTTGTGATTTTTAACTTCGCCAGCTATCTGACGATTGGCCTGCCGCTGGCGATCCTGCCGGGCTACGTTCACGACGTGATGGGCTTTAGCGCCTTCTGGGCGGGGCTGGTCATTAGCCTGCAATACTTTGCGACGTTGATAAGCCGCCCCCATGCGGGACGTTACGCCGATCTGTTTGGGCCGAAGAACATTGTCGTCGTGGGGCTGTGTGGCTGCTTTCTGAGCGGGCTGGGGTACTTTCTGGCGGCCACCGCCAGCCAGTGGCCGCTGGTCAGTCTGGTGCTGCTGTGCCTGGGCCGCGTGATTCTGGGCATCGGGCAAAGCCTGGCAGGTACCGGGTCAACGCTCTGGGGCGTGGGCGTCGTCGGCGCATCGCACATCGGGCGAGTGATCTCCTGGAACGGGATTGTCACCTACGGCGCCATGGCGATTGGCGCGCCGCTTGGGGTGGTGTGCTACGCCTGGGGCGGTCTGTACGGCCTGTCCCTCACCATTATGGCGGTTGCGCTGCTGGCGATCCTGCTGGCGCTGCCGCGTCCGAAAGTGAAAGCCAGCAAGGGCAAGCCGCTGCCGTTTCGCGCGGTGCTGGGGCGCGTCTGGCCATACGGGATGGCACTGGCGCTGGCGACCACCGGCTTTGGGGTGATCGCCACCTTCATCACCCTGTTTTACGACGCCAAAGGCTGGGACGGCGCGGCCTTTGCCTTAACCCTGTTTAGCTGTGCCTTTGTCGGCGCGCGTCTGCTCTTCCCGAACGGCATTAACCGTCTGGGCGGGCTGAACGTGGCGATGATCTGCTTTGCGGTCGAAATCGTCGGGCTGCTGCTGACCGGGATCGCCACTGCGCCGTGGATGGCGAAAATCGGCGTCTTTCTTGCGGGGGCGGGCTTCTCGCTGGTCTTCCCGGCGCTGGGCGTGGTGGCGGTGAAAGCCGTGCCGCAGCAAAATCAGGGGGCCGCGCTCGCCACCTATACGGTGTTTATGGATATGTCGCTGGGGATCACCGGGCCGCTGGCAGGGCTGGTGATGGCCTGGGCTGGCGTGCCGGTTATCTATCTGGCGGCGGCAGGTTTAGTGGTGCTGGCGCTGATGCTGACGTGGCGGCTAAAAAAATGGCCCCCGGTGCACGCACCGGAGGCCACGTCATCCTCGTGAAAGATTATTGAATCACGAGGGTGTTAATGATGTTTTCTGCGGCAGTCTGCGCTTTCTGCTGGTCTTCCGCAGGCAGCGTGATTTGCAGGGTCAGCAGTTTGTTATCAACTTTACCCAGTACCACGGAAGAGTAAGCGGTCTGGCCTTTCGCAGAGATAATGCTGTCCAGCTGTTGCAGCGTGTGGCCTTTGAGTTCGATAGACTTATTGGTCACCACCTGCAGCTGCGGGTCGCGGCTACGCTGCTGATCTTCCAGACGTTTGGACAACACGTTCAGCGCTTCAGTGGTGTCGTCACCCACAATCACAATGACCGCTTTCTGACCGGTTGCGTCGGAATACACGTGCATGTTGTTCGCCTGGGTACCCAGCTTGCCGCTCTGATCGGTCATATCCGCTGGCAGAGAGAAACTGAGTTTACCGTCCAGCAGGCTTACCGGCTGCCCGGTCGCGTTGCTCTCTGCGGACGCGCCCTGTGCAGGCGTTTTGGTGTCGCTGTTATCACAGGCTGCAAGGCCAACAACCAGCAGGCCAATCCCGACATATTTAACCAGATTGCGCATTGACTTCTTCCTTTCGATAAACGGCCATAGCGGCTCATTCGTTCATCTTATCACAACTGATAAAGCGAACCTTTAACCTGCCTGCAATGCGGTGATTTCAGATTTATCTGCCAGCCTTTTCAGCAGCATATTCAGCAGCACGCCGTACATCGGCAGGAAGAACACAATACTGATAAGCACCTTGAAGCAGTAGTCCACCAGAGCGATTTCCATCCAGTGTTCGGCCATGAACGCATCCGGGCTGCGCCAGAAGGCGATGAAGAAGAAGGCCAGCGTATCGCTCACGTTTCCGAACAGCGTGGAGGCCGTTGGCGCCATCCACCAGCGGTGATTTTGACGCAGGCGGTTAAACACGTGAACGTCGAGGATCTGCCCCAGCGCGTAGGCCATAAAGCTGGCGGCGGCGATACGGGCGACAAAGAGGTTGAAATGCGTCAGCGCTTCAAAACCCTGCCAGCTTCCCATGTAGAACAGGGAAGAGATCACATACGACACGAACAGCGCCGGGAGCATCACCGCGAAAATAATGCGACGCGCCAGCGGTGCGCCAAAGATTCGCACGGTCAGATCGGTGGCGAGGAAAATAAACGGAAAACTGAACGCGCCCCAGGTGGTATGGAAACCAAAAATGGAGATCGGGAGCTGCACCAGATAGTTGCTGGAGGTGATCACCAGCAGATGAAAAAGCGAAAGCCAGAACAACGCTTTTACGCGCTGTGATTGAGAAAACTGCGTCATATTGTGACCTTTTTATACGTTGGGGTGAGGGAACCCAATAAAAACCGCCGCATGATACTGCTTTGACGGGACTTTGCAATGGCTAATTTTCACGCAACCGTTAACCTGGTTTGCATTGGCGGCAACCGGGCGTAAACTACAGCCGTTTTATTTTGATCGAGAAGACCATGACCGACCTGTTTTCCAGCCCAGACCACACCCTTGACGCCCAGGGCCTCCGCTGCCCGGAGCCGGTAATGATGGTGCGCAAAACCGTGCGCACTATGCAGACCGGTGAAACGCTGCTGATCATCGCAGACGATCCGGCCACTACCCGCGACATTCCCGGCTTTTGTACCTTTATGGAACACGAACTGGTGGCGCAGGAAACGGACGCGCTGCCGTACCGGTATGTGATTCGTAAGGGGTAAGTGCGGCAAGATGCCCTCACCCCGACCCTCTCCCACGGGGAGAGGGGGGAAACCTTTCTAAACCATCGTTTCAAATTTTCGCGCTTTTGTGAGGCGCTTCACCTCCGCTTTTCCAGCCGTAGTCTAATTTTTAAGCGTATAAAAATAAAACGCCGTTTTAACGCTTATCTCACTACCCTGGAGTTGACCCGATGAAAACGACCCTCAAGCCGTTACTGGCCGCGCTGTGTCTGTCTGCTTTTGCCTGTACCGTTTCTGCTCAAACCATCAAAGCTGCCGATGTACACCCCGAAGGCTACCCGAACGTGGTGGCGGTTCAGCACATGGGTGAAAAACTCAAGCAGCAAACCGACGGCAAGCTGGAGATCAAAGTCTTCCCCGGCGGCGTGCTCGGAGATGAAAAGCAGATGATTGAGCAGGCGCAGATGGGGGCCATCGACATGATCCGCGTCTCGATGGCGCCGGTTGCCGCCATCCTGCCGGATATCGAAGTCTTCACGCTGCCGTACGTCTTCCGCGATGAGGACCACATGCACAAGGTGATCGACGGAGATATCGGCAAGCAGATTGGCGACAAGCTGACCGCGAACCCGAAATCGAAGCTGGTGTTCCTCGGCTGGATGGATTCCGGTACCCGTAACCTGATCACCAAAGAGCCGATCGTTAAGCCGGACGATCTGAAAGGGAAAAAAATCCGCGTGCAGGGTAGCCCGGTGGCGCTCGCCACGCTGAAGGATATGGGGGCAAACTCGGTCGCGATGGGCGTGAGCGAAGTCTACAGCGGCATGCAGACCGGGGTGATCGACGGCGCGGAGAACAACCCGCCAACCTTTATCGCCCACAACTACATGCCGGTCGCCAAAAACTACACCCTCAGCGGCCACTTTATCACCCCGGAAATGCTTCTCTACTCAAAAGTGAAATGGGACAAGCTCAGCGCCGATGAGCAGCAAAAGGTCCTGACGCTGGCCCGCGAAGCGCAGTTCGAGCAGCGCAAGCTCTGGCAGGCCTATAACGACCAGGCGCTGGCGAAAATGAAGGCGGGTGGGGTGCAGTTCCACGACATCGACAAAACGGTGTTTATCAAAGCCACAGAGCCGGTGCGCGCCCAGTATGGCGACAAGCATCAGGATCTGATGAAAGCCATCGCTGACGTCCAGTAAAACGGAGTACGTATGTCCGAACTCTACCTGAAGTGGATGGACCGTCTGTACCTGCTCGCCATGACCGTGGCGGGCGTCTCGCTGCTGGTGATGACGATCGTGATCCCGATTGGCATCTTCTCGCGCTACGTGCTCAACCGCGGGGAGTCCTGGCCGGAGCCGATCGCCATTATCTGCATGGTGACCTTTACCTTTATCGGCGCAGCGGTAGGGTATCGCGCCGGATCGCACATCGCGGTAAACATGCTCACCGACCGTCTGCCCGACATGCTTAAAAACCTCTGCGCCCGCGTGGTCGACCTGCTGATGCTGCTGATTTCCGCGCTGATGTTCTGGTACAGCCTCTGGCTGTGCGTCGACCTCTGGGAACAGCCCGTCGCGGAGTTCCCGCTCCTGACCTCTGGCGAAAGCTATCTGCCGCTGCCCGTCGGGTCGGCCATTCTGATCCTGTTTGTGATTGAACGCCTGCTGTTTGGCTCGCAGGAAAACCGTCCCGTCGTGCTTATCGGCAACCACAGTTAAGGGGTGAACAATGGATGCATTCGTTTTGTTATTCACCCTCGCCATTCTGCTGGCGCTGGGAATGCCGGTGGCTTTCGCCGTGGGCTTAAGTGCCGTGGCGGGGGCGTTGTGGATCGATCTGCCGCTGGAGGCGCTGATGATCCAAATCACCAGCGGGGTGAACAAGTTTACCCTGCTGGCGATCCCGTTCTTTATCCTTGCCGGGGCGATCATGGCGGAAGGGGGCATTGCCCGACGGCTGGTGAATTTCGCCTACGTGTTTGTCGGCTTTATTCGCGGCGGGCTGTCGCTGGTGAACATTGTCGCCTCAACGTTCTTCGGCGCGATTTCCGGCTCGTCGGTGGCGGATACGGCCTCTATCGGCAGCGTGATGATCCCGGAGATGGAGAAGAAGGGCTACCCGCGGGAATATGCGGCGGCGGTAACGGCCAGCGGTTCCGTGCAGGCGATTCTGATCCCGCCCAGCCACAACTCGGTCATTTACTCGCTGGCCGCGGGCGGGACGGTTTCTATTGCCACGCTGTTTATTGCGGGCGTGCTGCCGGGGCTGCTGTTAGGGCTATGTCTGATGATCCTCTGCCTCGGCTTCGCCCATAAGCGCGGCTACCCGAAAGGCGAGAAAATCCCGTTTAAGCAGGCGCTGAAGATATTGCTCGATGCCCTGTGGGGGCTGATGACGGTGGTGATCATCCTCGGCGGAATATTGTCCGGGATCTTCACGGCAACCGAATCCGCCGCCGTGGCCTGCCTGTGGGCGTTCTTCGTCACCATGTTCATCTACCGCGATTATAAGTGGAGCGAACTGCCGAAGCTGCTGTGCCGGACGGTGAAAACCGTCACCATCGTGATGATTTTGATTGGCTTTGCGGCGGCATTTGGTGCGGTGATGACCTACATGCAGCTCCCGACGCGCATCACCGAGTTCTTCACCTCGCTCTCCGATAACAAGTACGTGATCCTGATGTACCTCAACGTCATGCTGCTGCTGATTGGCACGCTGATGGACATGGCGCCGATCATCCTGATCCTGACCCCGGTGCTGCTGCCGGTCACCAATTCGCTGGGGATCGACCCGGTGCATTTCGGGATGATCATGATGGTGAACCTGGGGATCGGGCTGATCACCCCGCCGGTCGGGTCGGTGCTGTTCGTGGCGAGCGCGGTGAGCAAGCAGAAGATTGAAACCGTGGTGCGCGCCATGCTGCCATTTTACGGCATGCTGCTGGTGGTGCTGGGGATGGTGACGTACATCCCGGCGATTTCATTATGGTTGCCGAGGGTGTTAGGGATGCAGTGACGCCGTTTTTTGCCGGGT
>NZ_JBQEOB010000009.1:104641-108183 GCF_052045065.1 Enterobacter sp. 22452
TGTTGTAGGCCCGGTAAGGCGCAGCCGCCACCGGGCATTTTTACCGACGGCGCAGAAGCCGCAGCGCATTTGCCGTCACCAGCACCGTTGCACCCGTATCCGCCAGCACCGCCAGCCACAGGCCGGTCATGCCGAGCAGGGTGGTGACGAGGAATATCCCCTTCAGCCCCAGCGCAATCCCGATGTTCTGGCGGATGTTGGCGCGCGTCGCCCGCGCCAGGCTAATCATCTGCGCCAGCCCGGCCAGGCGGTTGTGGGTCAGCGCCGCATCCGCCGTCTCCAGCGCCACGTCGGTGCCGCTGCCCATCGCAATGCCGATGGTTGCCGCCTTCATCGCAGGCGCATCGTTAATGCCGTCACCGACCATCGCCAGCGGGGCGAATGCGTTCAGTTCCGTGACCGCGCGGACTTTGTCCGCGGGCAGTAATCCGGCCTTGAATTCCAGCCCCAGCTCACCGGCAATTGCCGCCGCCGCGCGCGGATTATCGCCGGTCAGGATCACGCCCTGTACGCCAAGCTGATGCAGCGCCGTTACGGCCTCTTTGGCGTCATCGCGCAGGGTGTCGCGCAGCGCCAGCATCCCTTTCGCGACGCCGTCCTGCATGAGGGTCACGACAGTTTGTCCGGTCTGTTCTAACGCCTCAACCTCAGGGTTAGAAGACTTGCCCGCCGCGATAATCAGCACCTTTTTACCGTCAACGGTGGCCTCAATCCCCGACCCGACCAGCGCCCGCTGTGCCGTTGCCGTCGGAATTGCCAGCCCGCGCGACTGCGCTTCACGCACAATCGCCTGCGCCAGCGGGTGAGTGGAACCCTGCTCAACGGCGGCGGCCAGCGTAAGCAGTTCATCTTCACCGATATCCTGCGGATACACGCCGGTGACCTGCGGCTTGCCGACGGTCAGCGTGCCGGTTTTATCGAACGCGATATGCTGAACCTGGCTCAGCTGCTCCAGCGCCGCGCCGCCCTTAATCAGTGCCCCGCGACGTGCCGCCGCTGCCAGCCCGGAGGTAATCGCCGCAGGCGTGGAGATCACCAGCGCGCACGGGCAGCCGATCAGCAGCAGCGTCAGCCCTTTATAGATCCAGCCCTCCCACGGTGCGCCGAAGAACAGCGGCGGCACGATAGTGACCAGCAGGGCAACCAGCATGATGGCAGGGGTGTAAATCCGGCTAAAACGGTCGATGAAACGCTCGACGGGCGCGCGGCGCTCCTCGGCTTCTTCTATCAGCCTGAGGATGCGGTCGATGGCGCTATCGCCCGGTTCGGAAAGCACCGTCAGCTGCACCAGACGGTCGACGCTGGTGGCGCCAGCAGGCACTTTTTCACCTGCCGCGCGTTCTACCGGAATGGATTCCCCGGTCAGGGCGCTCTCGTCGAAGCTGGCGGTGGCGGTAACGAGCGTGCCGTCGGCGGGTAAACGACCGCCCGCGGCGACTTCAATCACGTCTCCGGGACGTAGGGTATTAATCGCCACCGTTTCACGATTGCCGTTATTTACCCGTGTGGCGGTTTCAGGCTTCAGCGCCATCAGCGCGCTGACCCCTTTACGCGCCCGGCTCGCCGCCCAGCCCTCAAGCCGTTCGCCGATTAAGAACAGCAGCAGCACCATCGCCGCTTCCGCCGTCGCGCCAATGAACAGCGCGCCGATGGCGGCCACGCTCATCAGCGTTTCGATGGCAAACCAGCTGCCGCTTTTCATCAGGCGCAGCGCCTGGCGGGCAATCGGGAACAGCCCGACCAGCGTGGTGGCGATAAACGCCAGATTGCCGAACGGGTGGTTAATCTGCTCCAGCCCCCAGCTCAGGGCCATCATGATGATGAGGGTAATGAGCGGCAGGTTTTCTTTCAGAGAGGAGGTTTTTTCGACGGGGGCCGTTTCGCTACGCAGGGTATAGCCCGCCTTGCTGACGGCGCCTTCCACCTGTTTGCTGACGTCGCTTTCGGCGCTGACCAGCAGTTTTTCGGTGGCGAACAGCACCTGAACGTGACTCACGCCCGGCACCTGCTTCACCGCGTTTTCCACTTTGCGCGCGCAGGCCGCGCAGTCCATGCCGTTGACGACCCAGCTGTAGCGGTTGCCGCTTTCAGGCAGCATTTCAGTTTGCGTTTCGCACGCGCCTTCGCAGCAGCAGTCGTCTTTCGGCGGAACCGGGCTGAGCTTAAGTGCGGAGAATTGTGGAACTTTTTTAGATGGTTCTGGAGTCGACATGGCAGTCTCCGGTAATGATAATTTTCTCATTAACCGCAGCATACACTCTGGAGTCGACTCCAGAGTCAAGACTTATTTAAATATACAGCGAACGCACGATCAGGAAGTGCCCGGCAAAGTAGCAGGCGGCGGCAATCGCGTTATCCGCGCGGAAGCGACGGCGATAGTGGCTGCCCAGCCAGACGATATTCCCGATCAGCAACAGCGACGCGCCGAAGAACGCTGACATCGCCGGAGACGTCGGACGGAAGAACCACAGCTCGCCTGCAAGCCACACCATCACCAGCGTCATGGCGATAAAGGTACAGACCGGCAAACGCATCTCTTCCAGACGTGACCAAATCACCGCAATCAGCAGCGCGCCAATCACCAGCAGCACCAGCGGCAGCGGCCAGAAGAAGGAGAGCGTCATCTGGCTGGCAAAGTAGATGGTGTAAAGCAGATGCGACAGGAAGAACGCGCCGACGGCATAGAGCAGGCGCTGACGGGGGAGCAGAGTCAGCGCATCGCCTATCAGGGACGCACACAGCCCGGCGAGGACCAGATAGCTGACGGCGTTAAACATCGGCGCTTGCCAGGCCAGCAGCAGCAGGAGCAGCAGCGTGACGGGTTTAAACAGCCAGCGCTGCCAGGCAGGGCCACGATACGACGCATCGACAAAAAGCCATGCGGACAAACAGACGGCGATAAATGACCAAAGCATATTAACTCCCTGTATCTGTTGAGGCTGAATACTCAGTTTCTTATCCAGTGTAGTGACGCGGGCGGGCGTTTGGCAATGACGGGGAAGGCAAGGTATCCTGAATTCCGCAAAATCTGATGGGATTTATCAATGAGCAAGATGCCGCTTTTTTTCATTATCGTGGTGGCGATTATCGTCATTGCCGCCTCGTTCCGTTTCGTGCAGCAGCGCCGCGAGAAGGCGGATAACGACGCCGCGCCGCTGATGCAAAAGCGCGTCATCGTGAGCAATAAGCGAGAGAAAGCCCTGAACGACCGCCGTTCGCGGCAACAGCAGGTCACGCCTGCGGGGACCGCTATGCGCTATGAAGCGAGCTTTAAGCCGGAAACCGGCGGCCTGGAGATGACTTTTCGCCTGGAGGCGCAGCAGTACCATCAGCTGACGGTGGGGGAGAAAGGGACGCTGAGTTACAAAGGGTCACGGTTTGAAGGGTTTGAACCGGAGCAGTAATTTTCCCCTCACCCCGGCCCTCTCCCAAGTGTACAGTCCGGGGACATGGTAGACAGGTGTTCGGGGACATGGTGAACACTTTTTAACATCCTTTACCCATGGTGATCGACTTTTTCTTCAGGTCGATCACCCCCACTT
>NZ_JBQEOB010000009.1:108233-154494 GCF_052045065.1 Enterobacter sp. 22452
CAAATTTGGCTCCTCTGACTGGACTCGAACCAGTGACATACGGATTAACAGTCCGCCGTTCTACCGACTGAACTACAGAGGAATCGTGTGAACGGGGCGCATATTATCGACCTGCGTTCGCCTTGTCAAAGGATGGATCAACACCTTTCGATCGTTTGCTGACAAAATCAGCAAAGTGACGCTTTTGCCAACGTAATGCACCGTCATGGTGCAAACATACCTCTAATGGGGCAGATCATAAACTGCTGTTTCAGTCATTAAACCCCCATCCATGATTAGCTTTCCTTATTTTCAGCCGCTTAGCAACAAATCAGACCTCTTCGCAAAACTGGCATTCATATTGCAAAACCAGTTCAACAACGACAGCCGGTTCCGGCACAGTTTTTTGAACAGGGGGCAAAATGAACTTAAGACGACTGAAATACTTCGTAAAAATCGTCGATATCGGCAGCCTGACTCAAGCGGCAGAAGTGCTGCATATCGCGCAGCCTGCGCTGAGCCAGCAGGTGGCTACGCTGGAAGGCGAGATGGATCAGCAATTACTGATCCGCACCAAGCGCGGCGTAACGCCAACAGAAGCTGGCAAAATTTTGTATACCCATGCCCGCACTATTCTGCGTCAGTGTGAACAGGCGCAGCTGGCGGTGAACAATGTCGGCCAGACCCTGAGCGGACACGTTTCCATTGGTTTAGCGCCAGGAACCGCGGCATCGTCTATCACCATGCCACTGCTGCAGGCCGTTCGCGCTGAGCTGCCTGAAGTGCTGGTCTACCTGCACGAAAACAGCGGTTCTGTGCTGAATGACAAACTGCTCAACGGCCAGCTGGATATGGCCGTCCTTTACGATCGCTCTCCCGTCGCCGGGATCACCAGCCAGCCGCTGCTGAAAGAAGATCTTTATCTGGTCGGCACCCGCGACTGCCCCGGTCAGAGCGTTGATTTAACCGCCGTGGCCGAGATGAATCTCTTCCTGCCGCGCGATTACAGCGCGGTGCGCGTGCGCGTGGATGAAGCGTTCTCCCTGCGCCGCCTGACGGCCAAAATTATTGGCGAAATTGATTCTATTTCCACGCTGACCGCAGCGATTGCCAGCGGAATGGGAGTAACGGTCCTGCCGGAATCCGCCGCCCGCTCGCTGTGCAGTGCGGCAAACGGCTGGATGGCGCGCATCACCACGCCTTCAATGAGCCTGCCGCTGTCGCTGAATATGTCCGCACGCGGATCGCTGTCGCCGCAGGCGCAGGCAGTAAAAGAGATTTTGATGTCGCTGGTCAGCAAGCCGTCGCTTGAGAACCGTGAACTCCAGCTCGTGAGTTGATATTCCATAAAAGCATAAGATGCTGGTTTTTATTATTTGTTCTGCAGCTCAGCTGACTCTAACAATAGAGCTATGTCAGATGCGCCGGAGTGAATCGTGAATTTCCAGCAACTTAAAATTATCCGTGAGGCGGCCAGGCGGGACTACAACCTGACCGAAGTCGCTAACATGCTTTATACATCCCAGTCGGGCGTCAGCCGCCATATTCGCGAGCTGGAAGAGGAACTGGGGATAGAGATTTTTATCCGTCGCGGCAAGCGTCTGCTTGGGATGACGGAGCCGGGCAAGGCATTGCTGACCATCGCTGAGCGGATCCTCAACGAGGCCAGCAACGTGCGTCGTCTGGCGGATCTCTTCACCAATGACGCCTCGGGCGTGCTCACCATCGCCACTACCCACACGCAGGCGCGCTACAGCCTGCCGCCGGTGATTAAAGCCTTCCGCGAACTTTTCCCGGATGTCCGTCTGGAGCTTATTCAGGGCACGCCGCAGGAAATTGAAGTGCTGCTGCAAAACGGCGGGGCGGATATCGGCATCGCCAGCGAGCGTCTGAGCAACGATCCGCTGCTGGTGGCCTTCCCGTGGTTCCGCTGGTACCACAGTTTATTACTCCCTGTCGATCATCCGCTGAATCAGGTCTCTCCCCTGACGCTGGAAGACATTACGAAATGGCCGCTGATCACTTACCGCCAGGGCATTACCGGACGCTCGCGCATTGATGAAGCCTTCAACCGCAAAGGGCTCACGCCGGACGTGGTGCTGAGCGCGCAGGACTCCGATGTGATCAAAACCTACGTCGAGCTGGGTCTGGGCATTGGCCTGGTGGCGGAACAATCCAGCGGGGAACGCGAAGATGGGAACCTCGTGCGTCTTGATACGCGTCACCTGTTTGACGCCAATACCGTCTGGCTTGGCCTGAAGCGCGGACAGCTGCAGCGCAACTATGTCTGGCGCTTTATCGAGCTCTGCAACGCCGGGCTGTCGGTGGACGAGATTAAACGTCAGGTAATGGAGCCGGAAGAAGTGGCGATTGATTACCAGATTTAGCTGCTGGCTTGCCCGGTAGCGCTGCGCTGGCCGGGCTCGTCGCTCAGTTGAGCGGATCCTGACTTTTTTCGATGCTGCTCGTAACAAAATGAATATCCGATAAGGGATACGCAGAATTACTCCGGCACGCATTCTGTATTCTCCTAACCCCACAAGAATCTTCTTTTCCATCTCAGCATAATCATTGCTATAGCTTTGCACGTATATAGCTTTTGATCTATATTTGATGGGAGGTCTTGTGTGGACAATTAATACGACGGACAGGTTTGATCGCTGGTTCACTTCGCTTGACGATACCGATCGCGCCAGCGTACTTGCAGCAATGCTTGTTTTGCGAGAGAAGGGGCCGGGTTTATCGAGACCCTACGCTGATACGCTTAAAGGCTCTCGTCACAGCAACATGAAAGAGCTACGTATTCAGAGTAAGGGTGATCCATTGCGGGCGTTTTTCGCATTTGACCCAAACCGTACCGGCATCATGCTTTGTGCTGGCAATAAGGTCGGCAGTGAAAGGCGATTCTACGATGAGATGCTTCTCGTTGCTGACCGGGAATTCACTTACTGGCTGAATACATTAAAAGAGAGGGAATAGCACGATGGGAAGAACCCTTGAGCAGCTTATAGCGGATGAAAAGCCGGAGGTTGTCGCCAGCGCTCAGGCGATAGCAACGGATATTTTGCTCAACATTCATCTGGCTGAGTTACGTGAGAAAGTACATAAAACCCAAGTAGAGATGGCACAGGCTCTGGGTATCAGGCAGCCTACCGTTGCGGTAATGGAAAAGCCCGGGCGCGATTTGAAACTCTCTTCACTTAAGCGTTACGTTGAGGCTGCGGGCGGAAAGCTGCGGCTTGATGTTGAACTGCCAGATGGCTCGCACTATGAGTTTGTGCTGTAGGGCAGAAGAATGATGGACAACGTCGCTTGTTTATCCGCCCGATCTGGCACCTGTAAAGTGTCTTTGTGTTCACCGGACAGATTTCGCCCCATTACAAAGGTACAAACATAACAACATGCGAAGCCGTTTTCCCCTTCGGACAGCAGGCGTTCTATGATCGTAATCGGTGCTCACCTGCCATAAAATCTAACGACTTCCCACGGGTCTTGATATGACAGAGGAAAATGAATGAAAGCAGCGGTTTATGACGTGGAAGGCGCTCCCGACGTCCTGCAATACATTGATGTCCCGGATCCGGTCGCAGGGCCTGATGACGTCCTGATTTCTGTCGAGGCAATCTCGATTGAAGGGGGAGATCTGATCAACCGGCGCTCAACGCCGCCGCCTCTTCCTTCGTGGATCGTCGGCTACGCGGCCGCGGGCACAGTGGTTGCCGTCGGTTCGAAAGTCCGTCATCGCAGGGTTGGAGACAAAGTGACTGCGTTTAGCATGCAGGGATCGCATGCGGAACGCTGGGCTGTGCCTGCGGAACGAACCTGGCTTATACCGGATGGGGTGGATGCAACAGACGCGGCGGTGGTACCGATTTCTTTTGGAACCGCGCATCATTGCCTTTTCACACGAGGCATGCTCCGGCACGGAGAAACCGTCCTGATTCAGGCAGCAGCAGGGGGCGTGGGGCTCGCGGCCGTTCAGCTTGCCTCACAAGCAGGCGCGACGGTTATCGCCGTGGCAAGCGGAACGCAGCGAAGAAGTCGGTTGCTTGAATTGGGTGCCGATTATGTTGTGGATCGTGTAGAGGACAACATCGTGGACAGTGTCCGAGAGTACACCCGTGGCGCCGGTGTTGACCTTGTCATCGATCCGGTAGGGACGACGTTGCCTGTTTCGCTTTCTGCACTCGCTCCGCAAGGACGTCTCGTCTTCGTCGGTAATGCGGGCGGTGGCAGTCTGACTGTCGACTTGTGGCCGCCAATGCAGTCTAACCAGACACTCATGGGGGTATTCATGGGGCCCCTTTTTGAAAGGCCCGGCGTTCGGACAAGTGTGGACGACATCTTGCAGGCTGTGGCAGAAGGGCGCATCAGGGTTGTCATTGACCGTGTCTTCCCCCTGGCTAACGCCGCCGCAGCCCACGAATTCGCTGAGACAGCGAAACCGCTTGGTCGCATCGTTATGAAGCCGTGAGAGAGGGGGACCTCAACCTGGCCCCGACACAGCCCTGATCCGGAAGCCGCCACGCATTTCGTTTATCCTATCCCCCATAATCCTTTGAACCGCAAAAACAGTTTTCTATTATCAGCCTTCTTAGTGACGCATTTCGTTCCCACCTGCACCGTCCTTTGATGGATAACGGCTTTCTGCAAACTTCATTACGAAAAGGAAATCACCATGAATCTGATGAATAATTGCGCACTCTCTGCCATGAATGTTATATTAAAATATAATATTCGGAGGTGCGCTATGTATACAACTCGCCTGAAAAAGGTTGGCGGATCCATCATGCTGGCGGTTCCTCCCGCCGTGCTGAAAACGCTGGAGCTGTCGACGGACAGCGAAGTCGGCATGACCATTAATAATGGCTGCCTGATTATTGAACCCCAGAAACGGCCTCATTATTCGCTTGAGGAGCTGCTGGCGCAGTGCGATCCGCACGCTGAAATGAACGAAGAGGAGCGGGAATGGATTGATGCGCCTGCGGTAGGCAAGGAGATCCTGTAAATGGACAGAGGGGAAATCTGGCTTGTTTCACTGGATCCGATTGCTGGCCACGAGCAAAGTGGAAAACGTCCGGTACTCATCATATCGAAGGCATCGTTTAACAAGCTGACTCGGCTACCGGTAGTGGTTCCCGTCACCAGCGGCGGAAACTTTGCACGTACAGCAGGTTTCACCGTTTCACTGGATGGGGCGGGGACAAAAACAACGGGCGTTATTCGCTGCGACCAGCCCAGAACCATTGATATGGCTGCCCGGAACGGCATGCGGCTGGAACGCATACCTGACGCCGTTGTAAATGAGGTGCTTGCCAGGCTGGATGCGATTCTGAATTAACATCAGAGATGCAGAAAAGCAAAAAGCCTGCTTTAAAAGCAGGCTTTTCAAATTTGGCTCCTCTGACTGGACTCGAACCAGTGACATACGGATTAACAGTCCGCCGTTCTACCGACTGAACTACAGAGGAATCGTGTGAACGGGGCGAATATTATCGACCTGCGTTCACCTTGTCAAAGGGGGAAAGTAAACTTTTCGTTCGTTTGCCGACAATTTCAGCAAATCGCTGATTTTATAGCAAATTTGCGTTGAAATTACACAGCAAAATGCGCCGCCCGCAGGCGGCGCGCAGGATCAGAACAGTACGGAGTAGTTCAGACCAAAGGTACGTCCGCGACCTTTATAGGTATACAGGCCCGGTGCGCCGTAGGTTGGGCTATACAGCCCAGGCGCGCGCTGGCCCCAGGCGGTGGTGTAGTCTTTGTCCAGCAGGTTTTCCACGCTGAAGCTAACCTTGCCCACCGGCAGGGCGTAGCTGCCCAGGAAATCAATGGTGTTATAGCCATCTATCTTCTTACCGTCGGCGTCAGACACGTCAAAGGTCTGCGTGCTCTGCACGCGCAGCGCCCAGTCGCCCGGAGCCCAGTTAACCCATGCGCTGGCCTTCGACGGGCTGGCGCTGTCGACCGTCAGCTTCTCCCATTTTCCGTTTTCACGCGTCTCAGACTTAATGGCGTTAAAGTTCGCTCCTGTGCTCCAGTCGCTGTCGGTGAAGAAGTAGTCCACCTGGCCTTCTACCCCGTAAATACGACGTTTATCGTCTTCGAGGTTGATGGTCATGTCACTCTTGTTGATGGTGATGGTTTTATCGGAAAGCGAGTAGTACGCCGCGACCTGCGTGCGCAGGTTGTCGCCGGTGAAACGCCAGCCCAGCTCGTAGGCGTTGACCTTGATCCCGTCCAGAGTCGAGTCGTTCACGTTCACGCTGTTCAGCAGGCGATAGTGGCCGTCGACGAGTTGGTAGGTGCCAGAGCCGTAGTATTTCGCCAGGTCCGGAATTTCGAAGCCCTGGGAGAAGTTAAACCACAGCTGCTGCTGTTCGGTCAGGCGGCCGAGTATCCCGGCGTTAAACAGGAAGTTGTTGTAATCCGTTTTCCCACCCGGCACCGCGTCGGCGGAGGTGGCTTTCCCGTTAGCGATGGCCTGCTGCTGGGCGTAACCAACAAAGTCATCCACCTTGTTTTCAGTGTACTGGTAGCGCACGCCGCCGCTCAGGGTGATGGCATCAATGTCATAGCTGGCCTGCAGGAACGGGGCAAGATTGGTAATGCTGTAACCCGGATAACGGCCTACGTTGTAGGCATTTTCCAGATCCATACCGCCGCTTGCCGCCGCTTTACTCAGATCGAAGAACTGCTGGTTGGCATCGAAGGTTTCATGGTCGGCATCGACACCCCAGGTCAGCGTCAAATCATCCACCGGCTTGCTGTTCAGCGTCAGCTTGCCGCCGTAAAAGTCGGTTTTCTGCTGGGATGCGCCAATGCTGGTTACCGCGCCTTTGCTCAGCGTCGGGAACGGGTAGTAGGTCAGGCTCTCATCGCGATAGTAAATCTGCGCGACCAAGTCCTGGCCCCAGAAATCGGTATTAGAGTACTGCAGGTTAATCAGGTGGCGCTCGGTACCGGGGATACGATCGGAGTTGAGGTTGTCTTTGTTGTAGGCTTTTGCATCGCCCGTCACCGCCGAGAAGTTCTCGCCGAGGAACAGACCGTGCTTCCCGTCGGACTCGCTCTTGTAGTACTGCGTGGTGAGCTGCAGCTGCTGATGATCGTCAATGTTGATGGTACCCGTGCCCATCACGTCAATACGGTCGGAATATTGCAGGCCGGTCTGGGTGTTATCGATAATCACCTCGTCGCCGTTGCCGTCATACCAGCCGCCGTAGCGCTGATACGACACCGACAGACGACCGGAGGCCTTATCGTTGCCGCCGCTGACGGCTGCCCATACGTTCTCATCGTGATCGTTGTGGCTGTTAAACCCGCTCTTTGTCCCGGTCTGGAACTCCACTTCGGTATCCGGCTGGCCCTTTTTGGTGACGATGTTCACCAGGCCACCGGTGCTGCCGCCGCCGTAGAGCGAGGTGGCACCGGAGATCACTTCGATGCGATCGATATTGAACGGATCGATAGAGTCGAGCTGGCGGCTGTCGCTGCGTGACGAGTTCAGACGCACGCCGTCCACCATCACCATCATCGAACGACCGCGCAGGTTCATGCCGTAGTTGGTGCGCCCCTGGCTGCTGACGTCCATGCCCGGGATCAGCTGGGCCAGCACTTCTTTAATCTCTTTTCCGCCCTGAACCTGCTGCTCAATTTCAGCCCGTTCAATGACCCAGGTGGTCTGCGCCATTTCAGCCACGCTGCGGTGAGCACGGCTGGCAGAGACCACGATATCTTCTTCCTTTTGTTCTTCCGCCCACGCAGAGGTAGAAAGCATTGCAAGCAAGCAAGGATTTAAAACCCAAAGATGAGAACGTTTCATTGTTATGTTGATCCTGAATGTGTGTGTCAGTACTCGGTCGTTTTTGCTAAAGATTTAAAAACCTGGCTACTTTCCGGGCTGGCGGTGCTTCGCCAGTGGATAACGCCAGGGGTGGTAGCCAGTTCAAACGGCTCGTCATCGTGCGCGCGATTCAGAATTCGCGCCGCGCGCCAGGCCATCAGGCTGAGCTGGGGTTCGGCAATACCGAGACGGTGCATCCCGGCGTTGACGGCAAACAGGCGGTTGCTCTGCGGGCCGTCCCATTCAAGGGTGAAATCGTTGTTAATGCAGAAGGCCTCATCCGTATCCCGATGGAGGCGGTGAGACAGCGGCGCGAGGAACGCAGGCTGTACGGCGCGGTAGCCGGTGGCGAAAATCACCACGTCGCTCTCCAGCTGTTCCTGACCGCCATCAAGATGATGCTGAATGCTCAGGCGATGTCCGTTTTCCTGGCGCGTGAGGGCCGTCACCGAGCGGGATGGCAGGAGGTGAGCCCAGGGTTTTTCACGCAGCACTTCAAAGCGGTGGTACATGGCGCGATAAATCGCCAGCAGCGATTCCGTGGTAATACCGTCAGAGGTCATCTTCTGCTCGTGCAGCATCTGGCGACGCGCCTCTTCACCGAGCGTGGAGAAGCTGTCCACGTACTCCGGCGTGAAGTATTCGTTGGCAAAGGCAGCTTCATCCAGCGCGTTGTAGTTGTTGCGGCGCGATACCCAGTTCAGGCTCCGCGGCTGGCCCCATTCGCCGCGGAAGATATTTAAAAACAGGTCGGCACCGCTCTGGCCACCGCCGATCACGGTGACGCGCTTGCCCGCGAGATCCGGCGTGCGCAGCATCATCTCGCTGGCGTGGAAGCAGGTGTCGTCCTGCATCGTGACGCAGTCAGGCAGGTTGATCTGTTTGCCAATCCCCACGCAGACGTGGCGCGCCAGGAAGCGGTCCCGCTGGGTCACCACTTCAAACAGGCCGCTTTTTTCATCAAAGCTCACCTGCTGCACCTGCTGGCTGAATGACAGGTTGGTGAGGTTTTCCGCCGCCCAGCACAGGTAGTCCGCAAACTCCTCGCGGGAGACGGTGCGCTGCTCGGTGGTCAGAAAGCGGTAGAACTTTTTACGCTGCACCAGGTAGTTCAGGAAGCTGTGGCGGTTGGTGGGCTCCACGGCGCTGACCAGATCCTTCAGGAAGCTGGTCTGCATGTGGCAGTCCGGCACCATCATCCCCGGGTGCCAGGAGAAGTGCGGCTTGCGCTCAAGGAACAGCGAGCTAAAACCGTCCAGCCCTTCCGCCAGAGCGGCGATGCTGAGGTTAAACGGGCCAATACCAATGCCGATGAAATCATAGGTTTTCATTGCGCTGACTCCCGGGAGGCCAGAAAAAGAGGGTTATCAAGGTCGGTAACGTAGTTCGGCAGCATGCGGCTGCCGCCGTCGTGTTCGGAGAAGGTCAGTTTGACCGGGTTGAGGATCACGCGAATAATCTGCGGCTTAAACAGGTCGAATGTCGCGAAGCGCTCTGCAAGCTCCGGATGCGCGGCCATATAGCGATGTAACACCTGTGCCAGAATCTGGTAGAAACGGGTTTCGCTGACGCCGCATTGCAGGGTGAGGCGCGAGATAAAGCGCAGCACCGTCACAAAGTTGCCGGTTTGCAGGTCGTGAATGATGTAATCCGCGCTGAGGCGCGCCGTGACGGCCTTCACCTGCTCCGGCAGGCTCTGCGCCTGCGGGAAGTCTTCATCCACCAGGCGCATATCGCCCTGGAAATCTTTCAGCAGGATGCGCTGCGGGACGTAGTCCTTCATCACCAGCGTCACGTTCTGGCCGTGGGCGATCAGCGCCACGCCGTAGCGGCAGAGCAGGTGGTAGAACGGGATCACCGTTGCTTCAAACAGCTTTTCCAGCCACGCGTCGGCGCTTAACCCGGAACGGTTGATCCACGCGTCGATCAGTGGACGCCCTGCGTTGTCGGTTTCCATCAGCGCCGCCATCAGCACCGCCTGTTCACCGTCCTCTAAATAACAGGATGGGTTCTCGCGCCAGATCACCCCCAGCATCTCCTGATAGCGGTAGGGCGCTTTCGGCAACGCGGCATAGCCCGGATGCGACAGATATCCGGCGGCGGGTTCGCCCAGCACCTGCGCGCCAGAGCGGGCAAGCGTAGCGTCGGTGGCAAACTGCTCCTGCAGCCAGCGCGAGGCCAGCGGCCCGGCGGCAATGTACTTGCCCGGAATGCCGCGATAGCAGGAGGTGTTGTAGATGGTCAGCGGCAGCTTGATGTCATACGGTGCGCGACGGCTGGCGTTGGTGAGCGTGCGCAGGGACTGCTGCGCCAGATACTCATCGCCAAACTCGCCCAGCTCAACCATTTCACCGCGCGCGAGCTGCGCCAGGAAATGGATGGCGATCTTCTGCTGCCACTGCCACGGGTGCAGCGGCACCGGCAGCCAGCTATCGTTCAGACCTAGCGCCTGCCAGCGGGCGTCAAAGCGGGCGCGCTCGGCGTTGTCCATGGCGCTGGCCAGCAGAGCGTTGATATCGCAATCGGCGTCGCTGCTCCAGACCAGATGCTCCCGCTGAACGGCGACCCAGTGCAGACGAAATCGTCCGCGATACTCAGGCGCGTACTGACGCAGCGCGTCCAGACCCCAGCCGCGGCGGCCTTTATTGAAAATAAACTTCGGGTGACCGCTCATCAGACACTGTAATTCGTCCGGGTCGAGGTGGATCAGCGCGTCCGCGTCCAGCGCTTCCCGCGCCTGCAGCAGCTGCATATCGCCGCGCAGCGTGGCATAGAGATCTTCCATGTGCTCTGCCGTTTGCGCGTCGCTCATCTCCAGCACTTTCGCCAGCTGCAGGAGTGCGCTTTCCGCTTCCACGGCATCGCCGCTGGCGGTGGTCAGGCTGTCCGGGTCGATGTGCAGCCAGCCCCAGATCCCGCGCGTGGCGCGAAACTGCCAGGACTCGCTGCCCATGGTGATGCGCCAGACGTCCGACGAAACCGGCTCAGCGCGCAGGGTGCGTTCGTATTCCAGCTCGGCGAGGATCTTCGCCACCATTTCGCGGTTCACTTTTTGCCAGAGCGCGTTCACAGTTCCACCTCGCTGAAGAAGCGGTGACGCTGGCTCATGATGAGGCGCGAGCGCTTGTGCGGGAAGTCGAACTCTTTCATGGTGTCAAAACCGGCGGATGCCAGATGGCGGAACAGGCGCTGGTTGTCGAAGCGCGGCTCGGCGACAATGCGCGTGGTGCGTGGTTCAACGAGATATAAATAGTGGCTCAGGCCGCGCAGCCAGCTGCGGATGTACTGCGCGCCGCGCCAGTTTTCTTCACCCACCAGCATGTGCAGCCCGCGGTCAAACGGCTGCCAGCGGTAGTGACGGCCAATGCGGTCTTCCGCCGCCCAGTAGAGCTCAAAATAGCCGAACGGCTGGTCGTCGAAGCAGCCGATAACCGGGTAGCAGTAGGTCGAGTCAAGCTGACGACGCAGGTAGCTTTCCTGCTCGGCCTGCGGGCCCGCCATCTCCCAGAAGGCGTTCACGCGCGGGTTGTTCATCCATTGGGTAAAACGCTCGCCGTCCAGCGCCACGTCGGCCACGCGGAAGCTAAGGGTACGCTTAATTTGCGGATCGTAACGGCGGTACACTTCGCCCTGCGGGCGGCGAGGACGCAGCGGGAAGTACAGCTGACGGCTCTCATCAAACTGCATTCCGCCGCTGGACTGCGGCTGCTCGCCTTTCAGCCACAGCGGCAGCTGCCAGAAGGTTTCACGCGCCAGATAATCCCCGCTTGCCAGACGAAACAGCGCCTGCGCCTGCGGTTCATCCTGCCAGGTTGCCCAGGGCAGGGTGATGCCGGTCAGCGTGGGTGCGGCAACAAACAGCTGATCCAGCGCCTCGACCAGCCAGCCGTCCGGGATCCCATTCAGACGCTCCAGCACCGCGCTGCCGTCAAGGCCCAGCGTCAGAGGCAGGTTTTTTTCCGTGGCCGTGCAGCGAAAGCCGTAGCCGGAATGGACGATATTCGCAATGGCCATCACGCCTTCTCCTTGTAAAACGGGTTGCTAAAGTCGAAATAGATCACCGCCGGATCGACGATGGTGTTTTCATTACGATCGTGCAGGTAGCAGAAGAAGTTGCCTTTGCAGTTCCAGGTCGGGCTGTCGAGCACGTAGTCGAGGCAGCGGGTCTGCTTCGCCGTGCGGCGCAGTTCCGTCAGCGCGTCGCGCACCCGGGACATCAGGCTCTCCTCGCTGTCAAAACCGGCGGCGGCGAGGGCGGCGGTGACGGCAAGGGTAGAGTTCAGCAGCAGGTAGTACGGGAAGTAGCGCAGCAGCTGGCTGTCGCCGAAGCGGTTTTCCACCTCCGTTTCACCCGCCTCTTTCAGCCACGCGTCGGCCCCTTCGGTCCATGCACTGCCCTGGCAGTCGCGGTAGATAAGCCCGACGGGGAAATCCTGCTGCATTTCAACGAGGATATTCTGCTGGTGTGCCAGCAGGACAAGGCCGTAGTCCGCCTCGGCGCTGAACAGCGGGAGTAACACGCGGTCGCAATAGGCGTCGAGCCAGCAGCGGGCGGCCCGGTCGAGCGGTAATTCCAGACGCTGGCTCAGACGGCGCACCGCCGCGGCCAGCAGGCTGTCACCGCCGTCCGGTGCGGCCTGGGTCAGGCTCACCAGCACGTTGGTCTGGGTGTCTGGCGTATCGAACAGCAGATTGACGCGCAGGGCCATCAGGCTCTCTTCCTGAACGATGCCGTTTTCGTCACGCAGCCCCGCCCAGCCGTCTTCCTGCATCACGCGCATGGTCGGGTAGCGTGCCTGTAAATCTTGCCAGCGTTCCGTTTTCGCCAGGCGCGCCAGGCGCATCCCACGCTTAACTTCTTTCACCGACAGCGTGCGCACGGAGTTGGTCAGACGCACGCTGAGGGAGAACTTAATCATGTCGCTGTTGGTTTCGCTGTAGAGCGAGCGTGACGAGCTGGTGGGCAGCCACTGTGCGCCCGCTTCGCCCAGGTCCTGCAGTGAACCTTTTTCCGCCAGACGCTGGCACCACGCCTGCTCCAGCAGATAGTCGGCCTGCCACGGATGCATCGGCAGCAGCCAGCGGGTGTCGGTGAAGTGGCCGAGCAGCTCAGGCGCGCTCTGTGCGGCGAAGCGCAGCAGACGTTCGCGCAGGGAGACGTTCAGGCTATCGCCGGCAATAAGCGTGCTCTCAACGGCAAACCAGCGCAGCGGGAAGCGGGAGGCGAAATCAGGCAGATAGCGCCGCGCCTCGGTTTCGTTGAACGGCTCGTGGGATTTTGGCGCAGGGTGAAACGCGTGGCCGACCAGCAGCGCCTGTTCCGCCTCGGCAAACGTCAGCGGTTTATCGCGCAAGGTTGCCCAGCTGTGGCGCAGATCGATCGCCTGCCAGGTATGCGCATGGCTTTCAAGGACGCGCTGTTTAAAGCGTGCCAGCGTTTCGATATCCAGTGAGCCCTTTACGGAGGATTTTTCAAGAATTAAATCAACCAATTGCGCAAAGGTGACCGCGTCACCGCTATCGCTGTCGGCGTGGATCAGCGTTGCCGGAAAACGATACTGGTGATGCTGGGTAGGTGAAAAATAGCGTACTGGAACCCGAATAGCCTGGGTCTGGGAAAGCGGGATATGAATCTGCGATAACTCATCCGCAGCGGTAGCGGGGTGATAGCGCCAGTCCTTAGTTTCGCGCAGCAGCGCGTTCAAAAAACACTGGGCCGCAACGTCTGTACCGGCGGAGCGGGGCAGAGCACGCATAAAAGTACCTCATTCCATGACTGATAATAATTCTCGTTATGATATTCATTCTGTTTACAGCCGCAACTATTTTTGCAATATTTGTTTTCATAAACTTCATAATTTCCACATATTTATTGACACTATCTTCACAATTCTATGCGCCCAACCTCTGAAACTCTGATGGACAACGTCACCCCGAAAGCGAACTGGCCCCTGGCGCTGTGCGCAGGTTTATTAGGTATCGGGCAAAATGGTTTGCTGGTCATGCTGCCGCAGCTGGTCAGCCTGACCGGACTCTCACTCTCCGTCTGGGCGGGGCTACTGATGTTTGGCTCAATGCTCTTTTTACCCGCCTCTCCCTGGTGGGGACGACAGAGCGAGCGGCACGGCTGCAAGGTGGTCATGATCGCCTCCCTCGGTGGCTATCTGGCCAGTTTCCTGGTGATGGCGCTGGTGGTCTGGGCGATGAGCAGCGGCGTGCTGAATGCTTTGTGGGGGCTGGCGGGGCTTGTTCTCTCGCGCACGCTGTACGGCCTGACGGTCTCCGGGCTGGTGCCCGCCGCGCAGACGTGGGCCATTCAGCGCGCGGGTCTGGAGAAGAGAATGGCGGCGCTGGCGACCATTAGCTCGGGTCTCAGCTGCGGACGTCTGCTGGGGCCGCCGCTGGCGGCGCTGATGCTTAGCGTTAACCCGGTGGCGCCGCTCTGGCTAATGGCAATAGCGCCTTTCATCGCGCTGCTGCTGGTGCTGCGCGAAGCCGCCGATCCGCCGCTGCCGCCGGTGGCGCACCAGTCGACCCGGCTACAGGTGTCGATGCTACCGTTTCTGGGGCTGGCGCTGCTGCTGGCGGCGCTGGTGAGCCTGATGCAGCTTGGCCTGTCACCGCATCTGCATCCGTTGCTCCAGGGCGACCCGGTGCAAATCAGCCATCATGTTGCGATGCTGCTGAGCCTGGCCGCACTGGCCACGCTCGCCGCCCAGTTTCTGGTGGTCCGCCCGCAGCATTTCAGCCCGATGACGCTGCTCTGCATCGCGGCGGTGTTAATGGTGGCAGGACTTGGGCTGATGTCTGTCGCGGGTTTAACGCTATTTTACGTGGGGATTGTTATCACTTCACTCGGGGCGGCGATGGCCACACCGGGCTATCAACTGCTGCTGAACGACAGGCTGACGACAGGGAAAGGGGCGGGAGTTATCGCCACCAGCCATACGTTAGGATACGGGGTGAGTGCGATGCTGGTGCCGGTCGTAACCCGCTTTTATGGTGAGTCGTTTTTAATTGCTGCCGCATGGGGAATGGCGCTGTTGTTTTTGCTGGTGAGCATAGGGGTACGCTGCTCCGCGCGTCCCCATGCTGAAAACGCTTAATGGACCTGGCGGGACATATTACCGCCCGGCTCTTCGTTTTGCCGCAGACGTTGCAACGGATCCTGTTGGTAAAACAGGCAAAAACGCTGCCACAGCGCCGGGAATCGCGGCGCAAAGAGTTCTGGTGCGCTAAAGAAATACTCTGACAGCACCGCAAAACACTCGGCAGGATCGGTTGCGGCATAGGCATCAATACTGGCCGCGCTTTCCCCCACCAGGTCTATCTCATCCTGGATATTCTCCATCGCGGCATGCAGGTCGTGCTCCCATCCGGCAACTTCACGAAGCGGGATCAGCGGCACGCCGCTGGCGCGATCGCCGTTGCGGGTATCCAGCTTGTGCGCAACTTCATGAATAATCAGGTTGAAGCCTGAGGCATCAAACGAGTCCTGAATATCCAGCCAGTTAAGGATGATCGGCCCTTGCTGCCAACTCTGACCGGACTGCACCACGCGCTGGTTGTGCACCAGCCCGATGTCATCTTCCCACTCGTCATCGACGATAAAGGGGGCCGGGTAGATCAGCACTTCGTGGAAGCCATCCAGCCACTCAATGCCCAGTTCAAGTACCGGTAAACAGAAGAGCAGGGCGATACGCGCGTTTTTTAGCGGATCCAGCTCAAAACCCTGCAATGGGACCAGCCGCTTTTGCTGCATAAAACGTTCAGCCAGCTGAATCAGGTTTGCCTGTTCATCCGGTGCGAGGTTAGCCAGAACGGGTATTGCCAGTGCTTCGTCCCACGGCAATGCCGTGCTTCGACCAGCTTCATTTGATTTCCAGGGCCACTTAATCATCGCTGTGCTCGCAAACTCGTCACGTGAACAAATTGAAAGGTCAGGTACCGTTAACATGCCAAAGAACCCGGCATGAAGGCAACACTAAATGGAAAGTTGCTGGTGCTCCGCCACTATTCAAACACTTATATCGCATCGCTTCAGCGACAGTAATCACACTTGCTTAAGCAAAAATTTTAGTTATTCGTTCAATCGCCGAATGAAACATGAATAGCAAATCATGTTATCAAGAGGGAGACCAAAGTGATGAATAAAAAAGCAGTTGTGACGTTAGCGATGCTCCTGGCATTGCCTTTTTCAGCCGATGCAGAAAGCGCGTTAACGGGGTGCGCGGCAAAACGGGATAACATTGAGCAACAAATCCGCTATGCAGAAACCCATGGAAATGCTTATCGCGTAGAGGGATTAAAAAAAGCTTACGCGGAAGTGGTCGCCACCTGTTCTGATGAGTCACTGAAAAAAGATCGTGAAGCTGACGTGCTTAAAAAGCAGCAGAAACTGATCGAACGGGAACAGGAGCTGAAAGACGCTAACGCATCAGGACGCACTGATAAGATTGCGAAAAAACAGGCTAAACTTGAGGAAGCCCGAGCGGAGTTGAAGGAAGCGGAAGCCGAGCTAACAAAATAAAGGGTTGTCGCAGATCTTCACATCATTAAACCCAAGGCCACACGGTGGCCTTTTCAGTTCACCTTTCTGCTCGTTGCATTCACGTTTTTTGTCAGTGCACAGCATGAGTAACCGTGTTTTCAAAAGTAAACACTTTCTGCTCGCCGTTGGCATACGTCACCTGCAGCCAGGTGTTATGCGCATCATTTGCCGGTCGGAGATCGCTAATGTCAGCGCGACCGCCAAGCGATAGCCTCTCGACATAAGGTGTGGCCCGATTTTTATTAATCGCAATCCATGAACCGGTGCGGCAGGCGTCGGCGGAATTATCACACAGGAAAACAAAATAAGGACTCTCCACCATCATGTTGTACTGGCTGAGTTTCTCTCCCCCTTCGATGAGAACCTTTTTGCCGCTGTTCCCGCAATTTTCACACTGCATACGATCGTCCGGTGTGCCGGAGAGCGTCACCTTATAGGGAAGTGGCGTACTTTTTTCAGTGAAAGGGCGACTGGTTTTTGACGCAGAGTCGTGCTCAGACGTGCTACAGGCTGACAGCAGGAGGGTTATCAGGATTGGGAAAACAGCCAGGCCCAATGTTTTGTTCAGTGTCACGTGTTGCTCCTTTTAATGAGATGCGTTCAGTATCATTCCGTCCAGACCTTACAGCGTAGAGCGCGAGCGGGTATTTAGCGACGTTTAATCTTCCCGAGCGCGTCGATGAGCTGTGCCTTCTCCAGCGCGGATATCTGCTTATCATCCAGTAACTGAACCAGCGTGCGGTCCTGCTCTTCACCAAATCCGCCGCCGGTCATGATTTGACGGCTAATCAGGTTCAGGATCGTGTTATCCAGTTTAAGAATTTCTGCTCTGACCTCTGCCAGAGGGCGGGGCTGCCACGCTTTTTCAGGCTGCAAACGCCAGCGATCAAGATAGCGATACTGGATGTTTTTACTGACGGCCATCTGTGTCTGGACAAACGCATCAATACTCTGCGGATCCAGCATGACGTCGCGGGCGGCGTTCTGCGCTTTCAGAAGGACATCTTTTTCCCTCGGCAGATCCTCAACGGGAAGGTGGTTCGCCGCCTTATAGCCTGCGACATCTTTCATCACCTCGAATCGTGTGTTTAATGCCTCAGCCAGCTCAGGAAGGGTTGCGGCGTTCACGGACGCGGCAAGCGATGATCCACACATTAAAATTGATGAAACTACAACAGCGAAATAGCGCACGGTGTTTCTCCAGGCAATATGAGTTGGTGATCTATTATGGCAGCCTGTTTATTACAGACAATCATTTGTAACGGTAATAAACGAGCATATTTGTCAGCATTTAAGAGGATGGTGCGGTAAATAAAATAACCTTATATATAAAGTCATCAATAACGGAAATATCTTTCAGGTTATCGCCAATTAAGAAGAGTGAACTTTTTGATAGCATGATAATGAGCAATAAATAACACACCGCTCAATATTACTCTGGGAATAAAATGAAAAAGAATAGTATTCTGCGCAGCCTGTTTCTGGCAGGTTTTAGCGTTGCAGCCCCTTTTGCCTCTGCGTCTTATAACGGTTTTGATGCTCGCAGTACCGCAATGGGTGGCACCGGCGTGGCGTCGGCACATTTTGGTGCGGCACCGTTAGTGAACCCGGCGTTGCTGGCGACCTCGCGCTCACAGGACACGATCAGCCTGATTGCCCCCGCCATTGGCGCGCAGGTCAGTGATTCGGCCAACCTGATTGATGGCTTTGATGACGTCAAAACGGCCTGGGATAGGCTGGAAAGAGCTCTGGGCACCGGTACCGAAGCGGAGGCCGCAGGTAAGCTCGGCGATATTGTGTCCGGTCTCTCCGGTGAAAATGCCTACGCGAACGTCGGGCTGGCGATGGTGCTTGCCGTGCCGGATGACTCACTTCCTGTCGCGTTATCCGTCAACACCTGGGCGAAGGGCAATGCCCGCGCGCTTGTCAGTCAGAGCGACCTGGAGTATCTCGAAGGGGTGGCCGATGGCTCTATTATTCCGGTGAAGGAGCGTCTGGATAACCTCACCTCTCGCGCCGAAGGGATGGCCGCTCTGGTGACTGAATACGGCGTGTCGATTGCACATCCGTTTACCGTGGGCGATATGCCGATGGGCGTGGGGATCACGCCGAAGATCCAGCGTATCGAAACCTGGAACTACAACGTTGCCATTAATAACTATGACAGTTCCGATCTGCGCGATGGTAACTGGCAGCACCAGACGATGAGCGCCAACATCGACGCCGGTTTCTTTGCCTCACCGACGCCGGGCTGGATGGTGGCACTCTCCGCGCAAAACCTGTTTGAAAACCGCGTAAAAACCCGTGAGGTGAACGGGTATCAGCCTGCTTTTGTTATTCGTCCGCAGGTGACCGCCGGTACCGCCTGGCAAACGGGTAACGTGACGCTGGGCGCCGATATCGACCTGACGCCTGTCAGTCATTTCCAGTATGTCGACAAAAATCAGTATGCGGCCTTTGGTGCCGAATGGCGCACGGCTGACTGGGTCCAGCTACGTGCGGGTTACCGCCTTGATATGCGTGGCAACGACCGCCGCGTCGTCACGGGCGGTGTAGGGCTTTCAGCCGGTGACGTCATGCAGTTTGACGTAACGGCCATTGCCGGCCGTGACCGCACGATTGGCGGTGTCGCGCAATTTACCTTCTACTTCTAAATAAAAAGGCCACGTTACGTGGCCTTTTTTACAGCACCGAACGCGCAGGAGATCGGATGAATACAAAAACTCGTGACGGGATAAAAGCCTATACCCCTCTCTCACTGAAACTCTATGACTGGTGGGTACTTCGCGTTTCCAACCGCTATGCCTGGAAATGCGCTACCGAACGACATCTTATTCCCCATTTCAGAAATAACATGAAAAATAACCACCTCGATGTGGGGGTCGGAACCGGATATTACCTGACGTATACGCCAGATTCCTGCACTATTTCGCTGCTCGATTTGAATATCTCAAGTCTTGAGGCGGCGAATGCACGTGTGGGCAGAAACAGGGTTAAGGCGTCCATATTGCATGACGTATTCGAACCTTACCCATCAGAAGTTCAAGAGCAATTTGACTCCGTGTCGATGTTTTATCTGCTCCACTGCCTGCCCGGCGAAATGCACGATAAAGCGGAGGTGATTGCCCATGCCAGCAGCGCGTTAACAAAAGAAGGGCGTTTATTTGGCGCAACCATTCTGGGTGACGAGGCGGGTCACAATATCTTCGGGCGAAAACTGATGAAGATTTATAATAAGAAAGGCATCTTTTCTAACCGAACCGACAGCGCAGAGGCGTTAGCCTCTCTGCTCACGCGTTATTTTCATCATGTGGAGATTACCGTTGAAGGAAAGGTTGCTCTGTTTAAAGCCGAACGTAAAAAAGAGATTATGCTGGCTGAATAATTTCAGCTGATTGTCTTTTCACCGATGAATAAACAGAGAGGAACACCTCTCTGTTTATTCCTAATGAAAAAGGCAATTCATGAAATCGTTATATCCTTACTCTTACCTGCGCCGGGCGATCCTCGTTGCACTCCTTGGCACGACCGGCACAACTACTGCTGCCACCCTCATCGATAAAGACACGCTGATTGATGGTAACTCCCCTGTTAATGAAGACTATCAGGTCGAAAATGGCGCGACGCTCACAGCAAAGGGCGCGGTTGCCGGTCAGGTGACCGTTTCTGATGGTCGTTTCGTCATGGACGGCGGACAAATTAATGGCTACCTGATGCTAGACGCTGGCAGTACGGCGACCATTGATAATGCAAACGTGAAATTCGCGGCGTTGATGGGGGACTCCCAACTTCGAAATACCACAATCGACACGCAGCTTATTGTGAATGAGGCCCGGCTTGTCGCGATGCAAATCCGTGCGCAGCAGCTTGTGGCGTATGGCAGTGAGGCCGCTGTAGAGAATGGCGTTATTGCCAATGACGACGAAATGTACAGCGGGGCAGTTGATTTTTACGGTACTAACGGCACGTTTATCGGTAGCACTATTAAGGGGCATAAGTCCGGTATATACCTGAGCGGAACGAACACCGTTGGTCTTGATGACTCCAGCGTCTGGGCGGTGAAAGGCCCTGCTTTCATGGTCAACAGTGGAACTCAACATATTCAGCTGAGAAATGGCAGCACCGCCGGTTCTGAAACAGGCGAGCTCCTGACGGCTAAAAAGGGCAGCGATGTTTCCCTGTCACTCAACGCCAGCCAGGCCGCAGGTACTATCCGTGCCGAAGACAACGCCGTGGTTGACGTCGCGCTCGGCAACGGTAGCCACCTTTCCGGTGCCATGATTAACGTCAATTCCCTGTCGCTGGATAATTCCTCTCTTTATGAAATGACGGCAGATTCCGATATCAAGGCGCTCTCCATGGCGGGCGGTACGGTGAAGTTTGCCGCAGGGGAGGACTACGGCACGCTGACGCTCGGTACGCTCTCCGGCAACGGCCATTTTGTGATGAATGCCGACGTGCTGACGGGCCAGGGCGATCTGCTGAATATCACCGAGAGCGCCACCGGGAAACACACCCTGCACGTGGCCGCCACGGGTCGTGAAGCGACCAGCAGCGATGCCCTGACGCTGGTGCGTACCGCTGCAGGAGACGCAGAATTTACGCTGAACGGCGGTCGTCTGGATGTCGGTGCCTGGCAGCAAACGCTTGTGCGTAACGGCAATAACTGGGAGCTGGTTCAGGCGGGCTCAACCTCCGCCTCGACCGATGCGATGCTCTCCATGGCCTCCGCGCCGCAGTTTATCCACGAAAATGAACTTAACGTCCTGCGCTCGCGTCTTGACGACACCCGCGCCCAGCCGCAGTCCGGCATGTGGGGGACCGTGCTGCACGGCCGCAGTGATGTTGACGGTGCCTGGGGTTCTGCATACCGCCTGGAACAAAACGGCATGATGCTGGGTGGCGACAAGGTGACCTCCGTTGCGGCAGGCGATCTGACCACGGGCGCCTGGCTGAGCCAGTCAACTGGCCAGGTGAAGCATGCCCGTGGCGGCCAGAGCCGGGTAACCAGCTACGGCGGCGGTCTGTATGCCACGTTAAACTCCGCTAACGGTTGGTACACCAGCGGCTCCGCGCAGATCAACCATTTTGCTAACAAGCTGAGCGCCCGCATGAGCGATAGCGGCACAGCGCGTGCAGAATGGAACAGCTGGGGATACGGACTGGGTCTGGAAGCGGGCCGTCATATCGCTCTGAGCGATGCCACGCGTCTGACGCCGTTTGCGGGTCTCGACGGCTGGATGACGCCGTCTGAGCACATCAAACTGAACAACGGGATGACGGCGGAAACGGGTGACGGACGTTCGCTGCAGGCGCAAGTGGGCCTTCGGATAACCACTGGTCTCGAGGCGGGTGAGGTTCGGGTCATGCCTTATGCGACGGCGGCGCTGAGTCAGGGGCTGGTGCAAAACGGCAGCACGCGAATTAACGAGACCTACGACTTTACCAATGACTTCACCGGCACGGGCGGTAAGTTTACGGGTGGTTTCAGCGTGATGATTACGCCATCAACCCAGGTCTGGCTGGATGCGAGCTACGCGAAAAGCGAGCACGTCGAGTCGCCGGTAGTGGGGAATGTGGGTCTGCGCGTCGATTTCTAAGCCGTGCAGCGTGCTTTACCGGTTCGCCGGTAAAGCACACTTTCAACGGTAACGATAACTCACCGTCACCTGGTTACTCAGCACGGTCAGCGGCGTGTCGAGGCGACCTCCCGCCACGGAATAATACTCAAAACGAAACGGTCCGCCTGCCGGCATCCCGACAGGCAGGGGCAGCTCCCCGGCATAGCCGGGCAGCGTCAGGCAGCGGGTGGCGCTGCACAGGCGAATGCGAAACCCGGCGGGGGTGAGTCCGTCCGTCTGAATCTTCCAGTGTACGCGCGAAGCCACTGCGCCAGCGGGCAGGGGAGAGGGGCTTTGCACCGGTTTGCTTTTCAGTACCACCTGTCCACGGGTCATCGTGCCGCCGAAGCTGCTGCCGCTCCATGAACCGTCCGCCGCCATCGCCAGCGGCGAAACCAGAAGCAGCGCAAGCCCTGCTTTTATCATCCTTTACCCCCAATCAGATATGTCATCCGCACGTTGCGCTGGGTGTTAATCTCTTGGCTGGAAAGGACCGCCAGCTGCGGGAAGATGCGGCGCAGGTAGCGCGACAGCATCAGGCGCAGAGCCGGGTTCACCAACAGCACTGGCGGCGCGCCTAATCCTTCCTGGTGCTGCAGCGCCTGCTCGGTCTGCTTCATCAGGTTTTCAGCAATACCCGGTTCAATTGCGCTGCCGCTCTGGGTTGCCTGGATCAACAGCTGCTCCAGGGAGAGATCCAGACCAATCAGCTGAATATCGCCCTCGCCCGGGAACCACTGCTGGGTGATTGCCCGGGAGAGACGCGCCCGCACGCGGGTGGTCAGCTCATCGGCATCGCTCTGGGCGGTGGCAAACTCCGCCAGCGTATCGATAATGGTGCGCATATCGCGAATCGGTACGCGCTCGGCCAGCAGGTTCTGCAGCACCTTGTGCAGCGTGGTCAGGCTGATGACCGCCGGGATCAAATCTTCCACCAGTTTCGGCGAGTTTTTGGTGATCTGGTCGAGCAGCTGCTGCGCCTCCTGACGGCCAAACAGCTCCTCGGTATGGGTGGCGATCAGATGGTTGAGGTGCGTTGCGACGACTGAACTCGGGTCAACTACCGTGTAGCCCAGCGTCTGCGCCAGTTCGCGGTGGACCTCGTCAATCCACAGGGCTGGCAGACCAAAGGTGGGTTCGGTGCACGGCGTGCCGGGAACCTCGCCCTCGGCGCAGCCAGGGTTGATCGCCATCCAGCGATCCGGCTGCACTTCCCCCGAACCAATGTTGACGCCTTTAAGCAGAATGCGATAGTGCGTCGGCGCCAGATCCAGGTTGTCACGAATATGCACGGCAGGGGGGAGGAAGCCCATCTGCTGGGCAAACTTCTTGCGAATACCGCGCACGCGGGTCAACAGCTGGCCCTGCTGCTCGTGATCCACCATCGGGATCAGACGATAGCCCACTTCCAGACCGAGGGTATCTTCCATCTGTACATCAGACCAGGTGGCTTCGTTCACCTGCGCCACGTCAGCGTCCGCCGCATCGGCATCTGACATTGTGCCCGCGGGTTTTTTCGCTTCACCTTCGCGACCGCGCAGCCACCAGGCGACACCCAGCAGCGCGGCGGTAAACAGCAGGAAGACGAAGTTAGGCATGCCGGGGATCAGCCCCAGCAGGCCAATGACGCCCGCCGCCAGCACAATCACGCGCGGAGAGGTGAACAGCTGGCCCACCATCTGCTCGCCCACGTCCTGATCGTTGGCGACGCGGGTCACCACCACACCAGCGGCGGTGGAGATCACCAGGCCCGGGATCTGCGCCACCAGACCATCACCGATGGTCAGCAGGGTATAGGTTTCACCGGCCACGCCCGCAGACATGTCGTGCTGCATCACGCCGATCACCAGACCACCAATAATATTGATGGCCATAATCAGCAGCCCGGCGATGGCATCGCCGCGCACAAACTTACTCGCACCGTCCATCGAGCCGTAGAAATCCGCCTCCTGCGTCACCTCTTTACGGCGGCGTTTGGCTTCCTCTTCACCGATCAGTCCGGCATTGAGATCGGCGTCAATCGCCATCTGCTTGCCCGGCATCCCGTCGAGAGAAAAGCGCGCGCCCACTTCCGCAATACGTCCGGCACCCTTGGTGATCACCATAAAGTTAATAATGATCAGGATGATGAACACGATGATACCGATGGCAAAATTACCGCCCACCAGGAAGTGGCCGAAGGCTTCCACCACCTGGCCTGCCGCATCGGAGCCGGTATGGCCGTGCATCAGGATCACGCGCGTGGAGGCGACGTTAAGCGCCAGACGCAGCAGGGTGGAGAACAGCAGCACCGTCGGGAACGCCGAAAACTCCAGCGTGTTCTGGGTAAACATGGCGACCAGCAGGATCATGATCGACAGCACGATGTTGAAGGTAAACAGCAGGTCAAGCACAAAGGTCGGCAGCGGCAGGATCATCATCGCCAGGATGGTCATGATCAGCACCGGCCCGGCCAGCACCTGCCACTGGGTTTCCTTCATGTTGGGTAATCGTAATTTGGTGGCGATATTGGCCATCACTCTCTACTCTCTTGTGCAAAATCCATCCCCGCCGGAACGGGAAGATCTTTAGGTGTCAGCGGACGCAGGCCATAGCCCTTGCGCCAGCGCTTAAGGCCATAAACCCAGGCCAGCACTTCCGCCACCGCGCTGTACAGCTCGGCGGGAACCGGTGTGCCGGGTTCACAATGGCGATACAGGGCGCGCGCCAGCGGCGGCGCCTCAAGCATAGGGACCCGGTTCTCTTCGGCCAGTTCGCGGATGCGCAGGGCAACCAGCCCGCTACCGCTGGCAACTACCATCGGCGCGCCCATGGCGCCTTCCTGATACTTCAGGGCGACCGAATAGTGGGTCGGGTTATTCACCACCACGTCGGCGGTGGGAACATCCGTCATCATTCGCTGCTGCGCCATCTGCCGCTGCAGCTGACGAATCTTGCTTTTGATCAGCGGGTCGCCTTCCTGATTTTTGAATTCGTCTTTGATTTCCTTCAGGCTCATGCGCAGCTTTTTAAAGTTGCTCCAGAGCTGGTAAACCACGTCGAACGCCACCATCGGGATCAGCGATAAAATAATGACCAGCATGCAGCCCATCAGCAGGGCGCTGATGTCGCCCAGCGCCATGCGCAGCGGTTCATACATCAGGCTGATAAATTTCCCTTTGTTGAACCACAAAAACAGCCCGCCGCCGATGCCTGCAAGGGTCACCTTCAGAATGCTCTTCACCATCTCCGACACCATCTGCGCGGAAAAAAGACGCTTGATGCCGCTGATCGGGTTGAGCTTTTTGACGTTAAATTTGAGGGCTTTGGCGCTCATATTCAGGCCGCCAATCAGCGACGGCGTGGCGACGGCGGTCAAAAACAGCCCACCCACGAACGGCAGCAGGGCCAGAAAGGCGATCCCCAGCAGCGATCCGGCGTGATGCAGCATCTGCTGCGGGTCGCTGACTAACAGCCGGTCAAACGTTAAGCCGTTGTGCAGCAGGTGCTGCAGCTGTTTTGCCAGCCAGCCGCCCGCCACCAGCAGCAACCCCCAGCCTGCCAGCAGCATCAGGACGCTCGTCAGCTCGCGCGATCGGGGAACCTGTCCCTCTTCGCGCGCTTTTTGCTTTCGGTGGGGTGTGGGGTCTTCTGTTTTTTCGCTGTCGTTTTGTTCTGACATGACATTTGCCCGGCGGGATTAGAAGCCGAGTGACTCCAGCAGATCGTCCACCTGCTCCTGAGACGCCACAATGCCCTCGGCGCGGGTATCGATCTGCGGACCGTTCTTCAGATGCGCATCACCGGCGGCGGCGCTGGCGTCGCGTTCGTTCATGTTTTCCACCAGTACGCTGATAAGCTCTTTCTCAACGGTCTCAATCACGTGCATCAGGCTTTGCAGCACCTGACCGGTGAGATCCTGGAAATCCTGCGCCATCATGATTTCGGTCAGCTGACGGTTGGTCTGCTGAGTCTTCTCCGGCACGTCGTGCAGGAAGGCGCGGGTGGCTTTGACCAGCTCGCGGGCATCATCCAGCGGCTGCGGGTTTTCAAACCACGCGTCCCAGCGGGCGCTCAGCGCGGTGGCGCTATCGCTCAGCCCTTCCTGCAGGGGACGCGCCACTTCCACGCTGGTCAGCGCGCGATCGGCGGCCTGCGAGGTTTTGCCGACCACATAGTTGAGGCGGTCGCGGGTGTTCGGAAAGGCGTCGGCCACTTCCATGATCGCCTGTTCCAGACCGAGGTTCGCCATGCTGTCGCGCAGCAGACGGGTCAGTTGTCCGATGCGAACAAAAATCTCTGTGGCGTTATCCGCCTGCATATTTAACGGGGAGTTCATAAGGGTTACCCGAGTTTTTCAAAGATTTTGCCGAGCTTTTCTTCCAGCGTGGCGGCGGTGAACGGCTTGACGATGTAGCCATTGGCGCCCGCCTGAGCGGCCGCGATGATGTTCTCTTTCTTCGCTTCCGCGGTCACCATCAGGACCGGCAGTTTTGACATCGCCGCATCGCTGCGGATGGTTTTCAGCAGCTCCAGCCCGTCGATATTGGGCATGTTCCAGTCGCTGACGACGAAATCGAAGTCGTTGGCGCGCAGCTTGTTGAGCGCGTCCTGACCGTCTTCGGCCTCGTCAATGTGCTTGTAGCCCAGATCCTGCAGCAGGTTTCGTACGATGCGTCGCATGGTGGCAAAGTCGTCCACCACCAGAAAACGCAAATTTTTATCCGACATGGGGGGTATCTCCTGAACGTGAGTCGGTTTTGGAAAATTTATGCTTATGAAAACTGTCCAGTAAGCACTGGCTGATATCGTCGAGGTCGACGACCTTCTTCGCTGCGCCCAGCGCAATCGCCTCACGCGGCATGCCGAAGACCACGCAGGTGGCTTCGCTTTGCGCGAGGGTAAAGGCACCGGTCTGGCGCAGGTGCAGCAGGCCGCGCGCGCCGTCCGCGCCCATGCCGGTGAGCAGGGCGGCGCTGGCGTGTTTGCTGGCCTGACGCGCCACGGAGTCAAACAGCACATCCACCGACGGACGATGACGATTCACCGGCTGGGCATCGCTAAGCCGTACCCGGTAGCCGTTGTCCTGACAGATGACCTCCATGTGGCGATCGCCCGGGGCGATCAGAGCGGTACCTGGCCGCACCGGTTCGCCATCCTGCGCTTCACGCACCGCAATCTGGCACAGCGAGTCGAGTCGCTGGGCGAAAGAGTGGGTGAAACCGGCAGGCATGTGCTGGGCGATCACAATCCCCGGCGTGCTGGCCGGCAGCGGCATCAGCACCCGGCGCAGCGCCTCCGTACCACCCGTAGAAGAGCCGATGGCGATGATGCTCTGCTGGCGCACGGGAATACCGGCGAGGATCGGTCTGGCATCGGCGCTATGCTGTGCCAGCTTCGCGCGAGCCGCGATGCGGATCTTCTCCACCACCAGCTGGCTCCAGCTGTCGATGTTCTCTGCGCCGCGGTGCTCCGGCTTGGGCAGAAAATCCACCGCACCGTGCTCCAGCGCGGTCATAGTGGCTTTCGAGCCGCGGGTGGTCAGGGAGGAGACCATAATCACCGGCATCGGGCGAAGACGCATAAGACGGGAGAGAAACTCCAGCCCGTCCATTCGCGGCATGTCGATATCCAGCGTCAGCACGTCCGGGTTAAGCTGTTTAATCAGCTCGCGCGCGATAAACGCGTCCGGCGCCGTGCCGACCATTTCCATATCAGGCTGCTGATTGACCACCGCGCTGAGCATGTTACGCATCAGGGCGGAATCATCGACCGCCAGCACACGAATCGCCTTCACCGTGTGGCCTCCGTCAGTTCATACACAGACTGCCCCCGCAGGCGCAGCGGAATATGTGGGTGGTTAAAGTGTTCCGAATGGCCGACAAACAGCAGGCCACCCGGCTTAAGCAGACGCGCAAAGCGCTGCAGCAGACGCTGCTGCGTCGGCGCGTCGAAATAGATCATCACGTTGCGGCAGAAAATGGCGTCGAACGGCCCGGGAACGGACCACTTTTCATCGAGTAAATTCAGCTGCTGGTAGTGAATGGCCGACAGCAGTTCCCGCCGGGCTTTCACCCACTCGCTGTTGTCGCCCGCCCCGCGCAGAAAATAGTGGCGCTTTTGCGCCAGCGTCAGCGCGTCCAGATCGCTCAGTCGGTAAACGCCCGCTTCGGCTTTTGCCAGCACCTCGGTGTCGATATCCGACGCCCAGATGCGCGGTCCGGCCACCGACGCGCCAAGCTGCTCGTTAAGCGTCATGGCGATAGAGCAGGGCTCTTCCCCCGTTGAGGCGGCGGTACACCAGACGCGATAGCCGCTAGCGCGCTGGCGTGCATGTTCCGCGAGGATCGGGAAGTGATACGCCTCGCGGAAAAAGGAGGTCAGGTTGGTGGTCAGCGCGTTGATAAAGTTCTGCCATTCCGGGTGCTCAGAGTGCGACTCAAGAAGGCCGATATACTCGCTGAACGTGGCCAGCCCCAGCGTGCGCACGCGACGAGAGAGACGATTAAAAATCATCTCTCGCTTTTGCGCGTTGACGACAATGCCGGCACGCTTATAGATTAATTTCCCGACACGCTGTAATTCGCTGTCAGTCAGAGAAAGCGTATTCAGGGATAAGCGTGCAGGCGTGCTGTTAATTTCACTCATAGAAGGGGGCAGACCTTACACCGGGGTATTCATTATTTCCTGATACGCGCCAATCATCTTATTTCGCGCCTGCATACCAAAGCTGAATGAAATAGAAGATTTTTGCATCGCCAGCATTACGTCATTCAGGGCAATATCGCTACTTCCGGACATCCACTGCTGTGTTTTGCTTTTTGCCTCAACCTGGGTTTTATTTATTTCGTTAATGCTGTTAAATAAAACGTCAGAAAAGGAGGGGGCGTCGCCGCGCGAGGTGTGCCGCTGGTTAGACGGGCCGCTGACCTGCTGCGCCTGGGTTTGTATTTGATCGAGTACGCCACGCATTAATGTCGCTGACATTTTTCAATTCCTGATTAATGGGATAAAAGCCACTGTTTATTGCACATCTTTTAAACGTCGACAGCTTAACACGTGTTTAAAAACCTCAGAAAATCCAATAAGCCGACAGAACTTTGAGCTTATTTATCCTTAAAAAAAACGCCTTTCAGATGATAATGCCCGCCTGAAAAATTCTTATATTTTTGAAATCGTCGACATCACTCTCGCGAATTTCGTGAGCTGACGCGCATCGCGGATGCGTGCTATTTCATACAGGAATACGGCATGAGTGCCACACTAAATGAGTTAACCAACAATCCGGCAGAGCGAATTAAATCGATGCTGTCCTCCCTTCGCGGTAGCCCGAAGCTTTTGCTGGTGATTTGCGGCGCTGCGGCGCTATCCGTCATCATCGCGCTCATGTTCTGGGCAAAGGAGCCGGATTACCGGGTGCTGTTCAGTAATATCAGTGATGAAGAAGGCGGCGCCATCGTGGCGCAGCTGTCTCAGCTCAACGTCCCTTACCGTATCGATACGCCGGGCGGCGTGATCATGGTGCCGGGCTCGCAGGTGCATGAGGTGCGCATGAAGCTGGCCCAGCAGGGGCTGCCGAAGGGCGGCTCGGTGGGCTTTGAGTTGCTCGATCAGGAAAAGTTTGGCGTCAGCCAGTTCACCGAGCAGGTGAACTACCAGCGCGCACTCGAAGGCGAGCTGGCGCGCACCATTGAAAATCTCGGCCCGATCCAGAGCGCGCGCGTGCATCTGGCCACGCCGAAACCGTCGATGTTTGTTCGCGAACAGAAGAAACCGACCGCGTCCGTCACCGTTAACCTGCTGCAGGGCCGCACCCTGGACGACAGCCAGGTGGTGGCCATCACCCATCTTATCTCCAGCGCAGTGACCGGGCTAGCGGCAGAGAGCGTGACCATTGTCGATCAGCGCGGCAACCTGCTGACCCAAAGCGGCCTGCGCGGTCTGCAGACGGCGCACCTGAAATACACCAATGAAATCGAGAGCGACTACCAGCAGCGCATCCAGCGCATTCTGGCCCCGCTGGTGGGGGACGAAAACATCCGCGCTCAGGTCACCGCGCAGATGGATTTCACCGAGCAGGAGCAGACCCTGGAGCAGTACCAGCCAAACAGCGACCCTGAAAAAATGGCGATCCGCAGCCGTCAGTCAAGTCTGGCTGAGCAGGGGAATCGCCGTGGCGCCAGCGGCGTACCGGGAGCGCTGAGCAATACGCCTCCCGCACCGGCGACCGCGCCTATCACCCAGCCGCTGAACACCCCGGCGGACGACAAAAAAGAGAACGCCACCGGCAACAGCGCAAACCGCGAGCCTGCTCAGCCGTACAACAACCGCAGCGATGAGACCACCAACTTTGAGGTGGATCGCACCCTGACCCACACCAAATCCAATGCCGGACGCATTCAGCGTTTATCCGTGGCGGTGGTGATCAACCACCTGCCGCAGGGGGAAGAGGGCAAGCCGGGGCCGATTAGCGAGGCCGAACTGACCCGCATTAACGCGCTGGTGAAAGAGGCGATTGGCTACAACGCCGCGCGCGGTGACAGCGTCAACATCCTCAACTCCGCCTTTAACGGCGTGGTGGAAGAGCCGGTTCCGCCGTTCTGGGAGCAGGATCGTTTCTATGCGCTGCTGATGGCTATCGCACGCTATCTGGTCATCGCCATTATCGGCTGGGTGATGTGGCGCAAGTTGGTACAGCCTGCCTGGGTGCGCCATCAGGAGACCACCATCCGTCGCCTGGAGATGGAAAAAGAGGCGCGGGAAGAAGAGCTTGCTGCGAAAAAACGCGCCGCCGAGAAACAGTCCCGCGACCGCGCGCAGCAGAAAGTGGATACAGAGCTCAATGGTCAGCAGCTGCGTGAGCTGGCAGAGCAGGAACCGCGCGTTATTGCCCTGGTGATCCGCCAGTGGATGAGTAAGGAGCCGAAATAATGAATGCCTCAGAAAAAAGCGCCATCGTCATGCTGACGCTGGGAGATGTCCTGGCTGCGGAGGTGTTCAAGCACCTCAACGCCCACGAGGTGAAGCAGATCAGTGGCTCCATGGTCAACATGGCGGGCTTCACCCACGATCAGATGGCCATGGTGCTGGAGGAGTTTAAGAAAGACTCCAGCGAATATGCGGCGCTCAGCCTCAATACCAACGACTACCTGCGCAGCGTGCTGGTCAAGGCGCTGGGCGAAGAGCGCGCCTCCTCGCTGCTGGAAGACCTGCTGGATACCCATCAGGGCACCAACGGCATCGAAACGCTCAACTTTATGGATCCGCAGGCGGTGTTCGACCTTATCCGCGAAGAGCATCCGCAGATCATCGCCACCATCCTGGTCCACCTTAAGCGTAACCAGGCGGCGGACGTGCTGGGCAAATTCGACGATCGCGAGCGTAACGACATCATGCTGCGTATCGCCACCTTCGGCGGCGTACAGCCTGCCGCGCTGCAGGAGCTGACGGAAGTGCTTAACAACCTGCTCCACGGTCAGAACCTCAAGCGCAGCAAAATGGGCGGTGTCCGTCCGGCGGCCGAGATCCTCAACCTGATGAAATCTCAGCAGGAAGAGGCAGCCATCGAGGCGGTGCGCGAGTTCGACGGCGAGCTGGCGCAGAAGATCATCGACGAGATGTTCCTGTTCGAAAACCTGGTGGATGTGGAAGACCGCAGCATCCAGCGCCTGCTGCAGGAGATCGAGGGCGATACGCTGATCGTTGCGCTGAAAGGGGCCGACGAGCCGCTGCGCATGAAGTTCTTCCGCAACATGTCGCGCCGTCAGGCCGAGTTGATGACCGACGATCTGGCCTCCCGTGGTCCGGTGCGTCTGTCGCAGGTCGAAGCCGAACAGAAAAACATTCTCAACGTGGTGCGTCGTCTGGCCGAGTCCGGCGAGATCCTGATTGGGGGCAGCGACGATGCCTACATTTGATGAACATAACGCCACCGGGTGGCGCGCCTGGCAACCTGAAAACCTGCTGGGTGAACCGCTGGACACCCCGCTGCCGACGCTGGACAACACCCAGTCTGAGGCGCAGCTGAAAGCCGAGCTGGCGCGTCTGCGCAAGCAGGCGGAACAGCAGGGGTTTGCCCAGGGGCAGCGAGAGGGCCAGGAAGAGGGGCGCAAGCAGGGCTATGAAGCGGGGCTGAAAGAGGGTCGCGACGCCGGGTTTGCCCAGGGCGTCGAACAGGCGAGCGCTGAGCAGCAGGCCGTGCTGCGCGAGGCCGGGCAGTGGGTCAGCAACTTTAAGCTGGCGCTGGAAAACCTCGAAGGGCTGATCCCCGCGCGTCTGGTGCAGTTGTCCCTGACGGCGGTGCAGCAGCTCTACGGCACCTCCCGCATCGCAGATAACCATGCGCTGGTGACGCAGATCCGCAGCCTGATGCAGCAGGACGCGCTGCTGCATGGCACCATCCAGCTGTATGTCAGCCCGGAGGCGTTTGACGCCATGCAGGCGGCGCTCGGTGAGACGCTTGCCGCCGCGGGCTGGGAGCTGCATCGCGACGCCAGCCTGGCCGCCGGGGGCTGCCGGGTGGTCTCCCCGGATGTGGAGGTGGACGCCAGCATGGAAACCCGCTGGCAGGCGCTCTGCCAGCTGGCGCGCGAGGAGCTCTCGCAATGAGCCAGCAGCTAAAAAAATGGCTGTCGGCGCTCGACCGGGTGGAAGAGAAACTGACGCAGGTGCCTGATTTTCGCCAGTACGGCAAGCTGACGCGCGCCACCGGTCTGGTGATGGAAGCCGTGGGGCTGAAGCTGCCGATCGGTGCCCTGTGTATCGTCGAGCGCCAGACGGAACTGGGGATTATCCCGGTGGAGAGCGAAGTGGTGGGCTTTAACGGCCAGACGCTGTTCCTGATGCCGCTGGAGCATGTCGACGGCATTCTGCCGGGGGCGCGCATTTACGCCCTGCAAACAGACAATCACGCGGGCAAACAGCTGCCCGTGGGCCCGCACCTGCTGGGCCGCGTGCTGGACGCGCAGGGCCGTCCGCTGGATGGCCGTCCCGCGCCAGGGAAACCGGCGGCGGGGCTGTTTACCCCGACGCTCAATCCGCTGCATCGCGACCCGATCAAAAACGTGCTCGACGTTGGCGTGCGCGCCATCAACGGCCTGCTGACGGTAGGACGCGGGCAGCGTATGGGCCTGTTCGCCGGTTCCGGCGTCGGCAAAAGCGTGCTGCTCGGCATGATGGCCCGTTTTACCACCGCTGACGTCATCGTGGTGGGGCTGATTGGCGAGCGTGGCCGCGAGGTGAAAGATTTTATCGAGAATATCCTCGGCGAGCAGGGGCTGGCGCGTGCAGTGGTTGTCGCCGCCCCGGCTGACGTGTCGCCGATTTTGCGTATGCAGGGGGCCGTTTACGCGACGCGCATCGCGGAAGATTTTCGCGAGCGCGGCCTCAACGTGTTGCTGATCATGGACTCCCTGACCCGTTACGCCATGGCGCAGCGTGAAGTGGCCCTGGCGATTGGTGAACCGCCCGCGACCAAAGGCTATCCGCCGTCGGTCTTTGCCCGCCTGCCCGCGCTGGTCGAACGCACCGGTAACGGCGTGAAGGGGGGCGGCTCGATCACCGCGTTTTATACCGTGCTCACCGAAGGGGACGATCAGCAGGATCCGATTGCCGACTCCGCGCGAGCGATCCTCGACGGCCATATCGTGCTGTCGCGTCGTCTTGCCGAGGCGGGTCACTACCCGGCTATCGATATTGAAGCCTCGATCAGTCGCGCCATGACCGAGCTAATTCCGCATGCCCAGTACCGCAAGGTGCAACGTTTTAAACAGCTGCTTTCCGCGTATCAGCGCAACCGCGATCTGGTCAGCGTGGGCGCGTACGTCAAAGGGAGCGACGCGATGCTGGATCAGGCTATTGATAAATACCCGTCGCTGGAGGCGTTCCTCCACCAGGCGATCCACGAGCGCAGCGGCTATGACGACGCCGTTCGCGCCCTGTCCGGGCTCTTCCCGGATATTAAGGACTAACCCGGAGGCGCGATGAACGTGAAAAACCCGATGACGCTGCTGCGCGATATGGCGCAAGAGACGCTGACCGAGACCACCCGCGCGCTGGGCGGGGCACAGCAGCAGCTCCAGCAGGCAATGACCCAGCACGAACAGCTGCAGCACTACGAGCAGGAGTACCAGCAGTCCCTGCGTCAGGGGATGATGGGCGGCGGCATGTCTGTGGCGGATCTGGTCAATCACCAGTCGTTCATTTTGTCGCTGAAGCAGGTGGTGAAGCAGCAGGAAGGCCACGTCAACGCCTGCGAAAAGGCGGTAGACCAGGTGAAGCAGAACTGGGTGCAGAACAAGCAGCACCTGAACGCGTTTGAAACCCTGATTGAACGCCGGGCGACGGCGCAGGCGTTGGTTCAAAGCCGACATGAACAAAAGCTGATGGATGAATTTGCTCAGCGTGCCGGACAAAAGAGAGAAAGGCTATGAACATTGATATTGCCGCCCTGTTACTGGGTAGCGGAGCGCAGGGCAAACCGAAGGCCGGGTTGCTCTCCGACGAAGGCTTCAGCCTGGCGCTGGATGACAAGCTGGCTGAACTGGCGCAGCTTTTCCCGGGGATTGACCCCCAGGCGCTGGCAGCACTGCCGCAAGCCGCGCTGACAGGGGCGGGCTTGCCTGCGGATTTACTGCCTGAACAGCTGACCGGAGACGTACCCGTAACGGAGGCTGACGGTCTGCTGCTAACGGCGACGCCGGGGCTGACAGAGGCCCTGAAAGGCGTTGCACTCACCGACGGCGAGGGTGAAGAGAGCCCGCAGTGGCAGCTGCAACAGCTGGTGACCCGCAGCGCTACCGGGGCAGAGCCGGTTAAGCCTGCGAATGGCGTAGTGGGCGGCAACATTGCCGCCTCAGAAAAGACGGTTTCTCCCCTGATGGTCGCCGCCGATAACACCCCTGCGGCAAATGCCGCGCCGCTGATGGCGCAGCCCGCAGCACCGGTGAGTAGTGAGGCGTTGGTCACGACTGAAATGTCTGCGACCTCCTCGGTGAGCGCCGTGGCGCTGCCTGCCGCCGTGCGCACCAGCGTGGCGCATGCACCGCAGCAGGTTGTCACCGTCAACCATCCGCCGGAAACGCCGGAGTGGAAGCAGTCGGTCAGTCAGCATATCGCTATCTTTAGCCGTAACGGGCTGCACAGTGCGGAGATCCGCCTGCATCCGGAAGAGCTGGGGTCGCTGCAGATCTCCCTGCGCATGCAGCAGGATCAGGCGCAGATCCATATCGTCAGCGAACATGCCCACATTCGTCACGCCATGGAGCAGGCCATGCCGCAGCTGCGCGCCGCGATGGCGGAATCGGGTATTCAGCTCGGCCAGGCGAACGTGAGCGCGGAAGGGCAGCCGTTCGCCGCCGGTGAGCAGGGCCAGAACGCATCGGGGGATGAGCACGGCGCACAGGAAGGGGAAGAACCGTTGGTTGAAGAGGAGATCGTGCCGACTTTATTAACCACCACCCCCGGAAATATATACGGAATTAATACCTTTGCCTGAAAGGGTGAATTAGCTTCAGGAATGAAATTTTATCGCCTGATTATCAGGATGATTATATGGACTACAATGTCCGCCATATTGACCCGAGGGTAGTACGCTGCCCTCTCTTATTTATCAGGTGTACGTTCAATGAGTAATAAAAATAAAAAGGTCGCCAGCGGCGGAGGGCCTCGCTCGCTTCTGATGACGTTCATGTTTTTGACTGCCGTTGCGGCGTGCGGATTTTCCGGATACCTGTTCTGGGAAATGAAATTCGCGAAACCGGCCGTTGCCGTTGCGGAAGAGGGGGTCAGCGTGCCCCCTGCACCGGTGCAGGTTGAGCCGCTGTACGCCTCGATGAATACCTTCACCGTGAGCCTGAAACCCACGGCGAATGAATCGGATCGGGTGCTGTATCTCGGCCTGTCTATTCGGGTGGCTGAACAGCAGTCGCTGACGGTGCTGGAAAAATATTTGCCGGAATATCGCAGCCGCTTATTTATGTTGTTAACCCATCAGACCTATGAAGAGTTATCAACGGATGAGGGCAAGCGTCGCCTGATGAGTAATATTCAGAGCGAGCTGGCTAAACCGCTGGCATTTAACCAGTCCATTCGCGTCACTGACGTGCTTATTAACGAATTTATTCTGCGGTAATTATTATGGCTGACAGCTTTTTATCTCAGGATGAGATCGACCGGTTGCTAAACGCCGATGCGGAGAGCAACAGCGAACATCATAAAAACGGCGCAGACGCGGGAGTCAAACCTTACGATCCGCATACCCAGCGCCGGGTCATTCGCGAGCGTCTGCATTCGCTGGAAATTATTAACGAACGTTTTGCGCGTCAGTTCCGTATGGGGCTGTTTAACCTGCTGCGCCGTAGCCCGGACATTACGGCGGGGAACATTAAGATCCAGCCGTATCACGAGTTTGCGCGCAACCTGCCGGTGCCGACAAACCTGAACCTGCTGCACCTTAACCCGCTGCGCGGTACGTCGCTGATGGCGTTCTCGCCGGGGCTGGTGTTTATGGCCGTGGATAACCTGTTCGGCGGCGATGGTCGTTTCCCGACCAAGGCTGACGGCCGCGAGTTTACGCCCACCGAGCAGCGCGTGATCCACCGCATGCTGTCGATGGCGCGCGAGGCGTACGAATTTGCCTGGAGTTCGATCTATAAAATCAAAACGGAGTACATCCGCTCTGAAATTCAGGTGAAGTTCACCAACATCACCTCGTCGCCAAACGATGTGGTCGTCACCACGCCGTTTTCGGTGGAGATCGGTTCGCACCGCGGGGAGTTCAACATCTGTATTCCCTTCAGCACCATCGAGCCGCTGCGCGAGCTGCTGAGTAACCCGCCGATGGACAACTCACGCCATGAGGACTCCCACTGGCGCGGCCTGCTGGCAAGCCAGATGCGGGAAACAGAGCTGGAGCTGACGGCGCGTTTCGCCGATATCGGCACCCGACTCTCTAACGTGATGCAGATGAAAAAAGGCGATGTGATCTCGCTGGACAAGCAGGAGTTTATCGAAGCCAGCATCGGCGGCGTACCAGTCTTCACGGCCCGCTACGGTGCCGTCAATAACCAATATGCCCTGAAGGTCGAGCAGATGATTCAGCCTTCATTACTTTCATTAAACAAGGAGTAATTTCCCCATGAGCGATATGAACACCTCATCGGGTTCTGACGATCAGTCCATCGATAATCTTTGGGGTGATGCCATGACCGAACAGCACGCGGCGGGAATTACCGACACCATGGCTGCACCGCAATTTTCTGACGAGATGAACCTGATCCTGGATATCCCGGTAAAAATGACCGTGGAGCTGGGACGCACAAAAATGACCATCAAAGAGCTGCTGCGCTTAAGCCAGGGCTCGGTGGTGTCGCTGGACGGCCTGGCGGGTGAACCGCTGGATATCCTGATCAACGGTTACCTGATTGCGCAGGGCGAAGTGGTGGTGGTGTCCGATAAATTCGGCATCCGCATTACGGATATCATCACCCCGTCTGAGCGCATGCATCGCCTGAGCCGCTGATGAACGCTACTGACTCCCTCCCGGCCACCGGCTCGGTGCTGATGATGGTCAGCGGCGCGCTGGCCCTGATTATCCTGCTGATGGTGGTGATGGCCTGGGCCGCCCGCCGCAGCGGGCTGGCGCGTCGGCTGAACGACGCCCAGGGCAACATGACCCTGGTCGCAACCCAGTCGCTCGGGCCGCGCGAGCGTCTGGTGCTGGTTGACGTGGGCGAGCAGCGTCTGGTGCTGGGCGTTACCGCCTCGCAGATTACCTGCCTCGCCACGCAGGCGCGCCCGGAAAATGCCCCGCAGACCTCCGCGCCCGCGGCGACCTTTCCGCTGATGCTGGAAAAGCTGCGTCAGAAATACCGTCCGGGAGGTGAGCAGTGAGCATTCGTCTGCTGCTGGCGCTCGGCCTGATGCTACCCGCCGCCGGTGCGCTGGCGGCCAACGGTGACATCACCCTCGGCCAGCCTTCCGGCGGAGGCGGCTGGACGCTGCCGGTACAAACCCTGCTGCTGCTAAGCGGCTTTACCTTTATCCCCGCCGTGCTGCTGATGATGACCGGGTTTACCCGCATCATCATTGTGCTGGGGCTGATGCGTAACGCGCTGGGCACGCCTACCGCGCCGCCAAACCAGGTGCTGGTGGGGCTGTCGCTATTTTTGACCTTTTTTGTCATGTCTCCGGTGTTCAGCCAGATCTACGAAAAGGCCTGGCAGCCGCTGCAGGAAAACAAAATCACCATGGAGGTGGCGCTCACCGAAGGGGTGAAACCGCTGCGTGCGTTCATGCTCGACCAGACGCGCGAAAGCGATCTGGCGATGTTCGCCCGTATCGCGAAGACGCCGGATATCGCCTCGCCGGAAGAGGTGCCGCTCAGCATTCTGGTGCCTGCATTTATCACCAGCGAGCTGAAAACCGCGTTCCAGATTGGCTTCACCATCTTTATTCCGTTCCTGATTATCGATCTGGTGGTCGCCAGCATTCTGATGGCGCTGGGGATGATGATGGTTCCGCCGACCACCATTGCGCTGCCGTTCAAGCTGATGCTGTTTGTGCTGGTGGATGGCTGGCAGCTGCTGGTGGGCTCGCTGGCGCAAAGCTTTTACAGTTAGGAGAGACCCATGACCCCGGAAAGCGTAATGGTGATTGGTATGCAGGCGATCAAGGTGGGGCTGATGGTGTCAGCCCCGATGCTGGTGGCCGCGCTGGTCATCGGTCTGATCATCAGTATTTTGCAGGCTGCCACTCAGGTCAACGAAATGACCATGACCTTCATCCCGAAAATCCTGATGATTGTCGGCGTCGCGGTGGCGCTTGGCCCGTGGATGATGAAAATCTTCATTGAATACACCCGCGCGGTGTTCGCCAGCGTTCCCTACGTGATCGGCTGATGGCCTTCGGACTTCCCCTCGACCAGCTCTACGGGCTGGTCAGCCACTACTTTTTTATTATGGTGCGCATTGCCGCGCTGCTGCACGTTGCCCCTGTATTTGGCGAAAAGGCGATCAGCGCCCGGCTGCGCGCGTGTCTGGCGCTGCTGACGGCGATCCTGATTGGCGGCACGCAGCCCGAAACGCAGGTGGGGCTTTACTCCTGGGAAGGGGTCTGGGTGCTGGCCAAACAGGTGATTATCGGTGTGGCGATGGGGCTGACGCTGCAACTGCTGTTTACCGCCGTGCGCATGGCCGGTGAGATCATCGGCATGCAGATGGGGCTGTCGTTCGCCACCTTCTTTGACCCCGGCGCCGGGAACAGCCCGGTGATCTCGCGTTTTCTCAACCTGCTGGTGACGCTGCTGTTCCTCGCCTTTAACGGTCATCTCTGGCTGCTGGCCGTGCTGGCGGACACTTTCCAGACGCTGCCGGTTGACGCCACGCCGCTGCATGCGGGCGGGTTTATGTACCTGGTCACCCATGCGGGGATTATCTTCAGCCAGGGGCTGATGCTGGGGCTGCCGATTATTGCCCTGCTGCTGTGCATCAACTTTATCCTCGGGCTGTTAAACCGCCTGACGCCCCAGCTCTCCATCTTTGTGATCGGCTTCCCGCTGACGCTCACCTTCGGCATGCTGGCATTGTTCCTGATTGCCGAAACGCTGGCCCCGTTCTTTGAGCGCCTGATGGCCACCGGGTTTGACCTGCTTGCCGGGCTGATTCAGGCGCTGGTGTAACCGTCAGTTCATGCAGGCGATGCGGGCGACGGTTTCCGTGCCGGAGGCGAGCACTTTATCGTCCAGCAGGTAGACGGTGCTGGTGGTGACTTCGCCCGGGTTGATTTGCGGGAAGATATAGTCGGTCACATCTTGATCCGTGGTCTGGCCGCCGAGCTTGCGGTGCTGGCTGGTGACGGTCAGATGGATCCGCTTGCCCGACACATCCACATCGTAGCGCACTTCACGGTTGACGTGCTTGGGCAGCCCGTCGCGCTTGCCATCTTTGAAGTGGCTGATGCTGCCGATATAGGTGGTATGCCCCTTGAACAAGCCGTCACGGTAAGAACGATAAATGCCGCGTGCCAGCGTGGCGTTGTTGTCGTCCTCAATCACGTAGTAGGACGTGGGCGCGATACACTGCGAGGCGTACGCGGAGGTTTTAAACCCATACAGCGCCATACCGCCCAGCCCGGCAACCATCCCACCCAGAAACAGCAGGGTGAGCGGGGATTTAATAAAGGCGAAAATAGAACGATTCGCAGTCATTCCCTGAATCCTTAAAGGGTTGTTGGCAGGCAATAAGCCCCTGGAACTGGCTCATTTTTTCAGAGCCGGTGGTGACGTAAAGCACGGCGGCCGGTTTTTCGTTGGGGCGGCGGTCCAGCACGTGACGGGTATAGGTTTGCAGCGTGGACGCTATCAGGGTGTGCTGAGACTGTTTGTCCTCCTGCACCATCACCTGCGTGCCGGGCGGCACGCCGGGGCCGTTCCAGCGCACAAAGTGAACCGGCTGCGGGCTAAAGTCGATCACGCTGCGCGCCAGCAGCGCCAGCACCAGACCCACCAGCAGACCGCTGGAAAGGGCAACCAGCTTCTGTTTTAGCCCGGCGCGCGGGCGCACGGGGGCGCTTGCGGCAGGCGGGGAAGCGTCCGGCTGAGCGGGCAATGTTACCTCTTCCGCTGGCGCAGCAACGGCCAGGGGCTCGTTGCTCGTTTCCCGCACCAGCAGACGATAGCCGGTGCGCGTCACGGCGATGAGGGTGATGGCCTCCTGCACCTGCAGCTGGGTAAAGGCGCGGCGCAGTTTGGTGATCATCACCCGCACGCTGTTGTCGGTAACCTCCACCCCGGCGCTGCGCCAGCCGATCTCCATCAGCTGTTCCTGGGAAAGTACCTCTCCTGCGGCTTCCACCAGCGCGGCGAGACACAGGCAGGCACTTTGCGGAAGGGTGACGGTTTCTTGCGTATCACTGCGGGCAAGCTCGCGGGTCTGCAGATCCAGCGTCACTAACGATCCAATCACAATGTTATTAAGCATAGTTATTTGATTCTTCTGGTGTAATGGGTATCGCGTCTGACTCTTGTAATTAATAGTAATGAATGCACGTTATTGCTAGCGGGTGGCCAGAGCGACATGCTTTTTATGTCTTACGTCATATTTTTGCAACCACTACGTAATAACAGCCTTAACGAGATTAAGGTTATTAATCGTCTGTGCTGAGTCGCTTTTAACAATAGTGTTGGTGGGGATTTGACGTTAATCACTCTAAAACCAATTGCTTACTAGTGGGGCATAATTATCTGTCATCAAATGGTATTGATAATGAGACGCTGTCGTTATTTTTAATTAATCATTTTTAATAGGTATATATTTATTAATTGTGTGGGTAATAGGGGGCGAGCGGTTGCGAACGGGGTCGGGAAATTTATACTGAACGGGACACAGGTTGTTGAATTTATTAACTGACAAGGATGACCGATGGTACCCCTTATACGCTGTTTGCAAACCTCCGAAGTGCCCGCGATGTTCCCCGTTTTACTCTGTCGGCTGGTGCTGGGCGTCTTTTTCTTTACCACCGGCTTCAATAAGCTGTTCGTTGTGGAAAACCAGCTCCTGATGGTGGACACCATGTACGATGCGGGTATTCCTTTCCCGACCATCATGGCGGTGGTGGTGGCCTTTATGGAGTGTTCGATGGGCCTGTTGCTGACCTTCGGCCTGTTCACTCGCGTTAGCGCGCTGGTGCTTTTTGTTATCAGCACCGTGGCGCTGGTGACCATTGGCATTTATACCATTCCTCGCGGGCTGAATTTGATGGCGTGGCTGAGCTGGCTCTTTTATCTGCCCGAGGCCCTCTATATGGTGCTTTGCCTGCTGCCGATCACGCTGGGCGGCACCCTGTGTAGTCTGGATGGCTGGCTGGTCAAACGTTGGGAAAAGCGTGGCCAGATTGTTTTTGTCCAGGAATAACAGATCTGCGCGGTTATCAACGCTTTGAAGAGCATCTTTCCCGCTCCCCCGCAGAGTAAAATAGCCCTGTAGAGGCAGCGCTGTGCTGCCGTTTTTCACAACAGGCGCTGATGTCATGGTTTTAACCGTCATACTGGTCATTATTTTTATTACGTTACTGGTTCTTGTACAAACCGGCGTTATGCCGTGGTTTATTCGCTCCGAGGGGCAGCGCCTGCGCACGCAGGTGGATGCCCTGGCGACGCAGCTACGTGAGCAGCTCGACCGGGTTGAGGCGCAGCAGCGCTCCATGACCGAAAGCGTGGTCACCCTCAAAAGCTTTGCGCTGGATAAAAGTGCGCCGGGTGACAGTGAAATTATTGAAGAGACGGGCAACAGCCGTCAGTTCTTCAATGCACTGGTGAAAGAGATGGGAGAGCGTCTTGGTGGCCGCGCGTGGATCGTTGAAGAGACCGGGCGCATTATCGGCGATGCGGCTGGTGCGCCAACGGTGCAGTCCTTCAACGATGCCAATCTGCCCATGGCGGTGCCGCTGCGCACGCTGCTGGCGCAGTCAGGGGAAGGGTTGCGCCATACCCGCTTTCGCAGCGCCAGCGGCGAACATACCCTGGTAGCGATCCCGATTGCCGACACGCCGTGGCTGCTGGCGGTCGATGTTCCCACCCGTCGCCTGGGCGAACGCCCTGGCATCCTCCTGCATAAGCCGTGGCCGCTGGCGGCGCTGCTGCTGGTCTCCACCCTGACGCTGCTGCGCAGCCTGAACCTGCACCTTTCACGTCTCAACGAAGAGCTGCCGTCGCAGTTGAAAACCGAGCAGGGCGCGCCGCTGCCACCGCTGATGCGTGAGGTGGGCGAGCAGGTCAGAGAGATTGCCCGGGCGGCTACCGTGATTGCGCAGGAGAATGAACGTCTGCTTCGCACCCCGGACGCGAACGCTAATCTGCTGGCTATGTTGAGCGAAAGCGCCACCGGTGTGGTGCAGGCCATGAGCGCGCTGCATGACGCCGCGCGACAGATCGCCGACAGCAGCGGCACGCTGGTGCAGCTTGCCAGCCGTGCCTACAGCTATTCGCTGCACAACGAAGAGGGGATATTTGCCGTGGAGTCTCGCAACCTGGCAAGCCGCTGCGCCCGCTCCTCAAAAGAGCTCCGCGCGCTGATTGACGACGCGATGATGCAGGCGCAGAGCGGCGCACCGTCGGTGACGCAGAATAACAGCGTGCTCATTGAAGAAGTGTATACCGTCGCTAATACGCTGACGCAGCGCACGCAGGGGTGAGGAAAGTCTGATTGTGATAACAGCCTCGGTTTGCTTAACTGGATCAACACGTTAGTGAAAAAGGAACCGCAGAGATGAAATACGCCCTCTTATTGTTGACCGTCCCGATGCTGGCTGCATGCCAGTCGTCGATGTCGCAGAAAACAGACCGTATTCCACTGACCCGCTGTGACAGTTATCAGATAACCCTGCAGCCTGCGACGGTTGCCGATCGTCAGACGCGGATCTGGATAAATGAGGTGGAATTTACCGGTGATGCGCGCCGGGAAATAGCCAGAAATGAGTACATGCCGTTTCACACCTTTCTTTATGGCAGAACTACGCCCGTTGCTGATGCGCAGCCCTGGAATATCGCCGCGCTGACGGCGGCACCGGAGGGGGTGACGCTCATGCGTTATTTTGACAGCAGGGAAGTGGGCAAAGCGAAATGCGATATTTCGGAGACGGCGTTAAAAATGCAGCTGCATGATAACGCGATGCCTTATTAAAAAATCATCACCAGGATAAGGGGAATAAATATCCTCTTATCCCGGCAATGGTAAATTTCATTTTTACCGGTAATCACCGATGAAGACTTTGTCATCCTTTAATTTCAGAGTCTATTTCCTATGTTTACCTCCACCCAAAGCAGAGTGGTTTTACTGATCTCTGCTTTCTTTTTATTGCTTATTCTCGTCACCTTTTGGGTTGTCACCCGGTTTGTCGCCCCGCAGTTGCTTGCCGGTGAACACCGGCGGGTTATTTCGGAGATCGGTCAGCAGGCCAGCGCCATCACGCAGCAAATGTCGCGCGTGCAGGCGCAGCACCGCAGCCTGACGGAGACCGTCGCCCGGCTGGACAGCCCGCAGATAGACAGCCTTCTTCCGGCGCTGATTAACCAGAACGGTGACAGCAATATCTTTGGCGGCGGCGTCTGGCCGCTGCCGGGCATGCGTGAGCCGGGGGTGGAGAAGTACAGTACCTTTTACGCCCGTGACGAGCAGCATGCACTACGTCTTAACAGCACGTGGAACGCGCCTGATGCGCCTGCCTACTGGCAGCAGCCGTGGTTTAAAGCCGGGCTGCGCACGGCAAAAGGGCAGTGCGCCTGGGCTGAAGCCTATATGGATGCGGCCAGCCCGCAGCCGCGCACCAACTGCGCCATGCCGGTGTACCGCAACGGCCAGCTATGGGGCGTGGCGACGCTGGACGTGACGCTGGGCTTCTTCCACCAGCTGGCGCGGCAGATAGCCGAACCCATCGACGCGGGCGTGCTGATTATCGAAGCCAGCGGCAACATAATCGCCTACAGCCGTACCACGGAAAACACCGCCGCCCTGACCAATATTAACGATCTGCCCGGGGATGAGATCGCCCTGCTTAAGACGATGCTGACTGACGCGAAGGGGGCGCCGCTGGAGCGCGTCTACACGGCGCCGGACGGTGAGCACACCATCTTTGTCTATCCGGTTAAGGACACGCCGTGGTTTGTGGCGACCGACACCCGCAGCAGCCTGCTGAACAAGCAGACGCGTGAGATCCTGTGGCGTCTGGGGGCGGTGCAAATCCCGCTGTTGCTGCTGCTGGCGGTGGTGCTGACCCTCATCGTTCGCACCGTGATGCGCAATCTGCAGACCGTCAGCGACCGCCTGGCGACCCTCTCTTCCGGTGGGGCGGATCTGACCCGACGCCTGCCTGAAAACAGCTCTCCCGAGCTGAACGCCATCGCCCGCAATGTGAATACTTTTATGGGGTATCTGCAGGGGCTGCTCCAGCAGGTCGGGGCGAGCACCCGGACCATTGCCGCCGCATCGCACCAGATTGCCGAGGGTAACGTCTCGCTCTCGTCCCGAACCGAGGAGCAGTCCGCCTCGCTGACGCAGACGGCGGCGTCGATGGAAGAGATTGCCGGCATTGTCGCCAGCAACGCCGACAGCGCGGAAAATGCCGACCGTCTGGCGACAGAAGCCGCGGCGGTGGCGCAGCGCGGCGCCGGGCTGATGAGCTCGGCGGTGGATAGAATGCGCCATATCGAATCGTCATCCCTGCGGGTGGCGGACATCGTCGGGGTGATCGACGGCATTGCCCGGCAGACCAATATTCTGGCGCTGAACGCGGCGGTGGAAGCGGCGCGGGCCGGGGAGCAGGGGCGCGGGTTTGCGGTGGTGGCAACCGAGGTTCGCCAGCTGGCGCTACGGGCCTCCGGCTCGGCCAGCGAGATCCGCGCGCTGATTAACGACGCGGTGGTGGGTGTTCAGGACGGCAGCCGTCTGGTGCAGGATGCCGGGGAGACTATGAACGCGCTGGTGACGTCGGTTAATGCGGTCTCCACTCTTATGGAGCAGGTCAAAACCGCCAGCCGTGAGCAGAGTGTCGGCATTGCGCAGGTGAACGTGGCCGTGTGCCAGCTTGAAGGGGCAACCCAGCAGAACGCCGCGCTGGTGGCGGAAGTGTCATCGGCGGCGAAAGCGATGGAAGAGCAGGCGCAAGCGCTGGAAAGTGTCGTGAACCGGTTTAACGTCTGAGCACGTCATTCAGCGCTAATGCGCGCACGGACGACCCTCCTCCCTGTGGGTGAGGGCATCAGGCCGCCGTGCAGCCTGATCGCCCGGTGGCGCTTCGCTTACCGGGCCTACAGGCTGGGTGTTCTCCCTCTCCCTGTGGGAGAGGGCTGGGGTGAGGGCATCAGGCGGCCGTGCAGCCTGATCGCCCGGTGGCGCTTCGCTTACCGGGCCTACGGGCTGGGTGTTCTCCCTCTCCCTGTGGGAGAGGGCTGGGGTGAGGGCATCAGGCCGCCGTGCAGCCTGATCGTCCGGTGGCGCTTCGCTTACCGGGCCTACAGGCTGGGTGTTCTCCCTCTCCCTGTGGGTGTACAGTCCGGGGACATGGTAGACAGGTGTTCGGGGACATGGTGAACACTTTTTAACATCCTTTACCCATGGTGATCGACTTTTTCTTCAGGTCGATCACCCCCACTTTCGTGCTGTACCACCACACCTCGTAGCTCCCGTCTTCCTGCATCTCCTTCAGCCCGACCCGTTCTCCCCTGAACGCCTTGCCTGCACTCAGACTTACCCCTTTCACGCTCAGCTTTCCGCTGATATCCACTTTCCTGAC
>NZ_JBQEOB010000010.1:0-120635 GCF_052045065.1 Enterobacter sp. 22452
TCGTCCATCGCGATTGGGTGGATCAGAGTCACAACCATCTTGATGTTGTCGCCTGGCATTACCATCTCAACGCCTTCTGGCAGTTCGATGGTACCGGTCACGTCAGTTGTACGGAAGTAGAACTGTGGACGGTAGCCTTTGAAGAACGGAGTATGACGGCCGCCTTCGTCTTTGGACAGGATGTACACTTCAGATTCGAACTTGGTGTGTGGCTTGATTGAGCCTGGCTTCGCCAGAACCTGACCACGTTCGATTTCTTCACGTTTGATACCACGCAGCAGAACACCAACGTTCTCACCAGCACGGCCTTCGTCCAGCAGTTTGCGGAACATTTCAACGCCAGTACAGGTAGACTTAGCAGTCTCTTTGATACCAACGATTTCAACTTCTTCGCCAACTTTGATGATACCGCGCTCTACACGACCGGTAACAACGGTACCACGACCGGAGATGGAGAATACGTCTTCGATTGGCAGCAGGAATGGCTTGTCAATCGCACGCTCTGGTTCTGGGATGTAAGAATCCAGGTAGCCAGCCAGTTCGATGATTTTTGCTTCCCACTCTGCTTCGCCTTCCAGCGCTTTCAGCGCGGAACCACGAACGATTGGAGTGTCGTCGCCTGGGAAATCGTACTGAGACAGCAGTTCACGAACTTCCATCTCTACCAGTTCCAGCAGCTCTTCGTCATCAACCATGTCGCATTTGTTCAGGAACACGATGATGAAAGGAACGCCTACCTGACGACCCAGCAGGATGTGCTCACGAGTCTGAGGCATTGGGCCGTCAGTCGCAGCAACAACCAGGATCGCGCCGTCCATCTGCGCAGCACCGGTGATCATGTTTTTAACATAGTCGGCGTGGCCTGGGCAGTCTACGTGTGCGTAGTGGCGAGTCGGGGTGTCGTATTCAACGTGGGAAGTGTTGATGGTGATACCACGAGCTTTTTCTTCTGGTGCGTTATCGATCTGGTCGAATGCACGAGCAGAACCACCGTAGGTTTTAGCCAGAACGGTAGTGATTGCAGCAGTCAGGGTAGTTTTACCATGGTCAACGTGGCCGATAGTACCAACGTTGACGTGCGGTTTTGTACGTTCAAATTTTTCTTTAGACACGGCTATATTCCTTACTATAGTGCTCTCCCCTTTGGAGAGAGCACGGGACTTAGGTTTTAATCCTGTGGATTACTTACCACGGGCTTCAATAACGGCCTGAGCAACGTTGTTAGGCGCATCATCATACTTCAGGAATTCCATGGTGTACGATGCACGACCTTTGGTCAGAGAACGCAGCTGAGTTGCATATCCGAACATTTCAGACAGCGGAACTTCAGCGTGGATCTTAACGCCAGTTACTTCAGATTCCTGACCACGCAGCATACCGCGACGACGGCTCAAGTCACCGATAACGTCACCGGTGTTCTCTTCAGGAGTTTCTACTTCAACCTTCATGATCGGCTCAAGCAGAACTGGTTTTGCTTTCTTAAAGCCTTCTTTAAAGGCAATAGACGCAGCCAGTTTAAACGCCAGTTCAGAGGAGTCAACGTCATGGTAAGAACCGAAGTGCAGACGAACACCCATGTCAACAACTGGATAGCCAGCCAGAGGGCCCGCTTTCAGCTGCTCCTGGATGCCTTTATCAACGGCTGGGATGTATTCGCCAGGAATTACACCACCTTTGATGTCGTTGATGAACTCGTAACCTTTAGGGTTAGAGCCCGGCTCCAGTGGGTACATGTCGATCACAACGTGACCGTACTGACCGCGACCACCAGACTGCTTAGCGTGTTTACCTTCAACATCGGTAACTTTCGCACGAATCGCTTCGCGGTAAGCAACCTGAGGTTTACCCACGTTCGCTTCAACGTTGAATTCACGCTTCATACGGTCAACGATGATGTCCAGGTGCAGCTCACCCATACCAGCGATGATGGTCTGGTTAGATTCTTCATCAGTCCATACGCGGAATGATGGGTCTTCTTTCGCCAGACGGCCCAGAGCCAGACCCATTTTTTCCTGGTCAGCTTTGGTTTTTGGTTCAACCGCGATGGAGATTACCGGCTCAGGGAATTCCATACGCTCCAGAATGATCGGGTGATCTGGGTTACACAGGGTGTCACCAGTAGTCACGTCTTTCAGACCGATAGCTGCAGCGATGTCGCCCGCACGAACTTCTTTGATCTCTTCACGTTTGTTAGCGTGCATCTGTACGATACGGCCAAAACGCTCACGCGCCGCTTTCACGGAGTTCAGGATGGTGTCACCGGAGTTAACCACACCAGAGTAAACGCGGAAGAAGGTCAGGTTACCCACGAATGGGTCGGTAGCAATTTTGAACGCCAGTGCAGAGAACGGCTCGTCATCACTTGCGTGACGCTCAGCCGGAGTATCTTTACCGTCGTCCAGGATGCCGTTGATCGCAGGTACGTCAACTGGGGATGGCAGGTAGTCAACTACCGCATCCAGCATCGCCTGAACACCTTTGTTCTTGAACGCAGAACCACAGGTTACCAGGATGATTTCGTTGTTCAGAACGCGCTGACGCAGAGCTTTCTTGATCTCTTCTTCAGTCAGTTCTTCACCACCCAGGTATTTCTCCATCAGCTCTTCAGAAGCTTCAGCAGCGGACTCGATCAGGTTCTGGTGCCATTCGTCAGCCAGGTCCTGCATGTCTGCTGGGATATCTTCGTAAGTGAAGGTAACGCCTGCGTCTTCTTCGTTCCAGTTGATGGCTTTCATTTTCACCAGGTCGATAACACCGGTGAAACCTTCTTCAGCACCAATTGCCAGCTGCAGCGGAACAGGGTTCGCGCCCAGACGGGTTTTGATCTGACCAACAACTTTCAGGAAGTTAGCACCCATACGGTCCATTTTGTTAACGAACGCGATGCGTGGAACTTTATATTTGTTCGCCTGACGCCATACGGTTTCAGACTGTGGCTGAACACCACCAACTGCGCAATAAACCATTACCGCGCCGTCAAGAACACGCATGGAACGTTCTACTTCGATGGTGAAGTCAACGTGGCCTGGGGTGTCGATGATGTTTACGCGATGCGGTTCGTACTGCTTAGCCATACCTGACCAGAATGCAGTAGTCGCTGCGGAGGTGATAGTAATACCACGCTCCTGCTCCTGTTCCATCCAGTCCATGGTGGCTGCGCCGTCATGAACTTCACCGATTTTGTGGTTTACACCGGTGTAGAACAGAATACGTTCGGTAGTAGTGGTCTTACCGGCGTCGATGTGCGCACTGATACCGATGTTACGGTAGCGTGCGATGGGTGTTGTACGAGCCATTTGATTCCTCGTTTGTTTCTTTAGGCGTTCAGTTAAGTTACCCAGAGCGGGCGGCTTCTCTGAAGCGCCCGCCTGGTGACTAATACTCCGAAGGGATTACCAACGGTAGTGTGCGAACGCCTTGTTGGCTTCTGCCATACGGTGAACGTCTTCACGTTTCTTAACTGCAGTACCTTTGTTTTCTGCAGCATCAGAAAGTTCGTTCGCCAGACGCAGAGCCATGGATTTATCACCGCGTTTACGAGCAGCTTCAACGATCCAACGCATTGCCAGAGCATTACGACGAACCGGACGAACTTCAACTGGAACCTGATAAGTAGAACCACCAACGCGGCGGGACTTAACTTCTACAGTTGGGCGAACGTTGTCGAGAGCGACTTCGAAAGCTTCCAGTTCATTTTTACCAGAACGCTGAGCCAGGGTCTCAAGCGCGCTGTATACGATTGCTTCTGCAGTAGATTTTTTACCATCTACCATCAGGATATTTACAAATTTTGCCAGCAGTTCTGATCCGAATTTCGGATCTGGAAGGATTTTACGCTGACCAATGACGCGACGACGTGGCATGGGAATACTCCGTTGTTAATTCAGGATTGTCCAAAACTCAAAGAGTTTAGTGTGACATTAAGATAAATCAGTTTGGCCTTACTTAACGGAGAACCATTAAGCCTTAGGACGCTTCACGCCGTACTTGGAGCGAGCCTGCTTACGGTCTTTAACACCTGAGCAGTCGAGCGCACCACGAACGGTGTGGTAACGAACACCCGGAAGGTCTTTAACACGACCGCCACGGATCAGGATCACGGAGTGCTCCTGCAGGTTGTGACCTTCACCACCGATGTAGGAAGTCACTTCGAAACCGTTAGTCAAACGCACACGGCATACTTTACGCAGTGCGGAGTTTGGTTTTTTAGGAGTGGTGGTATATACACGAGTACATACGCCACGTTTCTGCGGGCAGGCTTCCAGTGCAGGCACGTTGCTTTTTGCAACTTTGCGTGCACGTGGTTTGCGTACCAGCTGGTTAACTGTTGCCATTAAATAGCTCCTGGTTTTAGCTTTTGCTTCGTAAACACGTAATAAATCGACCTCATACAATATGAGGACGCGAAATTTTAGGGCTACGTCGAAAAGGTGTCAAGAAATATACAGCGATCTCAAATCACCAGTTCATTTGACTGGGGTGTGTCACAGTAAGATTGACGAAATCAGTATAGCCAACCACGTCAATTTTGGCTGAAATTTGACCAGCAAGACCTCGCGCTTCAAGATCGTCTTTCAGCGCAGAGATGGATATGGGGGCACTGCTGAGGATTTCAACGAACTGACTACCATCAAGCGCCGCAAGCACACCGTCCTGAATCAGCAGCAAATCATCCCCTTCGCGCAACATGCTCAGTAACGCGTCGATATCACATTGCCACGGTGAATGGCTCAGGGTGTGCAGCATGTCAGCCTCAGAAAGTCAGAACAGTATCATATTGAGAGAGTTGTTCGCGCAGCGCACCCGCGGGGAGGAGCGTGACATCCAGCACGAAAGACGTCTTATTATTGAGACCGCGCGCAGCCAATGAGTCAGCACACACGTAGAAGGTTTCAATGTCGTAAAGCGGTAAAACTTTGAAGGTAGCGATGTAGTCCCGCGCCAGAATTGCCTGCGGTTGCTGGCCCGCCAGCAGCTGGAATACGCCGTCTCCCAGAAAGAATACGCCAATATCTTCGGTTAATGCGGAGGTTGCGAGCAACGCGTCCAGCCCTTCTCTGCCAGACGCACTCCCATGGGGAGCAGACGAAAAAACAAACGCGACACGCTTCATTAAAACTGCACCACTCTGTCGCAGGTTAGCGCGGCCTGGGCCAGTGCCCCCAGGCCACTCAACGAAAACCCGGGCTGCAGGTTAGCCCCTGGCAAGCCGAGACGCTCCGCTTCAGCCGCATCCGTCACGCCGCGGCGCAATGCCGCTGCCACGCAGATATGCAGCTCAACGCCATGCTTTTCATTTAATGCCTGCCAGGCGCGGACAAGGTCAAATTCATCGCTCGCCGGTGACGTAAACTGGTTCGCGTTATAGACCCCTTCCCGATAGAAGAAGACGCTCGCCAGTTCGTGTCCAGCCTCACGTAGCGCATGAGCAAACTGCAGCGCACTGCTGGCCTGCTGAGTGCCATACGCCGGGCCTGTCACCATTAACGCAAAACGCATTACTTGTCTTGCCCCAGGAAATCGCCGCTTTTGAACTGGCGAATGTAGAGGTAAACCGTGTGCTTGGAGATATTCAGACGATCGGCCACCTGGTTAATGGCGTCTTTGATGTCAAAAATCCCTTTCTCGTAGAGGTTAAGTACGATCTGACGATTCTTGGCGTTGTTCGAGACGTTGCGATCGGCATTCACCTCTTCAATGGTGAACTCCAGCGTCTGGGTCACCAGGTCCTCAACAGAAGAGGCAAAATTCACAGAAGAGCCCACATCTGGGGTTTCTGGTGGAATAAAGGTGCTCATGATTTGCGAGAACGGTACATCAAGGTTCATGTTGATGCACAGCAAACCGATAACACGATGGTCACGGTTTCGAATGGCGATAGTTTCTGATTTCATCAACACACCGCTTTTGGCGCGAGTGAAGTAACATTTGGAGACGCTGCTGTCCGCGCCGGTCATGTCATGCAACATACGCAATGCAAGGTCGGTGATTGGCGAACCAATTTTACGGCCAGTATGTTCACCATTCGCAATGCGGATGGCGGAACATTTCAGATCTTGCAGGGAGTGCAATACGATTTCGCAGTGGGAGCCAATGAGCATCGCTAACCCGTCCACCACCGCCTCGTAGGATTTCAGAATATCGAAGTCGGTCTGGTCAAAAGGACGTTGATCCAGCAAATCGAGTTCACTGGTTTCGTTGGTTAAAAGCGACCTGGACATGAAAAAAACACTCCTTTTCAGGAGCCTGTCGTTAGGTTTTCAGGGCAGGCTCATTATCTACACGGACAACTAAATTAATACAGCGTGTATAGCGCTTTCCAGTGTTAATTATATCTGCCCTACAATAAAAAAACCGCCGCCTCAAAGGCGGCGGTTTTTTTTCAGCATTACTTCTTAGCAGCAGCGGCTTTATCGTCAGCCGGAGCATCTGCCTTGGTATCCGCTTTAGGTGCCGGTTTGATATCCAGCAGTTCTACGTCAAAGACCAGCGTAGAGTTCGCTGGGATACCCGGAACACCGGTTTTGCCGTAAGCCAGATCCGGTGGGATGACCATCTTGATCTTGCCACCTTTCTTGATGTTCTTCAGGCCTTCGGTCCAGCCCGGGATCACACCGTCCAGACGGAAGGAAAGAGGCTCACCACGGGTGTAAGAGTTGTCGAACTCTTTACCGTCGATCAACGTACCTTTGTAGTTAACCACAACGGTGTCGCTGTCTTTAGGCGCATCACCGGTACCTTCTTTCTCAACTTTGTACACCAGGCCAGTAGAGGAGGTTTTTACACCTTTTTCTTTAGCAAAGGTATCGCGGTAGGCTTTGCCTTTCGCTTCGTTGTCTTTGGCATCTGCTTCCATTTTGGTCTGAGCAGCACCTTTCACACGCGCTTCAAACGCCTGCAGAGTCTGTTCGATTTCCTGGTCAGACAGTTTGCTCTTATCTGCAAACGCATCCTGAACACCCGCGATCAGCTGAGCTTTGTCCAGTTTGATGCCCAGTTTCTCTTGCTCTTTCAGAGAGTTTTCCATGTAACGACCCAGAGATGCGCCAAGTGCGTAGGCGGATTTCTGGTCGTCATTTTTGAACGCCGCTTTGCTGTCTGCAGTTGCAGCAGGCTTCGCTGCAGTGTCAGCAGCGAAAGACAGCGGTGCATTCAGTGCGACAGCCATTGTCGTCGCCAGCAGCGTTACTTTGAACAGTGATTTCATCCATATCTCCAGGGCCTGGGGACTCTCACCCCAGCATTAAACGTAAATGAGTGACGTACTATAAATCGTTGCGGAAGAAATCTACAGACAGACTCTCCCGATTCTCGTCTCTTTTCAGACTATTTTTGTTTAAATAAGTTTCTTGCCAAAGGGATGGATACTGCACTTGAGGATAAACTCAGTTAAACTTCGCCGCCGCAGGCCCATTATGGCGAGTGTGAAATTGACGAGGTGAACCATGAAGGACACAATGATTGAAGCGAGACTGGCTGAGCTGGAAAGCCGACTGGCTTTTCAGGACATCACCATCGAAGAACTTAACCAGACCGTGACCGCCCATGAACTTGAAATGGCAAAACTGCGCGATCTGATGCGCCTGCTCACTGAAAAAGTGAAGGCAACGCAGTCGTCGCACATCGCCTCTCAGTCAGAAGAGACGCCACCACCTCATTATTGAGGCGTAAAAAAAGCGGGATTATCCCGCTTTTTTATTTTCCGCATGACGGTATTAGTGGCAGCCGCAGCCGCCGTTGCCGCAACCACCTTTACCGTGGTCGTGATCGTGGCCGTGACCACCGCAGCAGCCATCGTGGCCGTGATCGTGGTCATGGTCGTGACCGTGTGCACCGTGAACGTGGCCATGAGCCAGTTCTTCTTCGGTTGCTTCACGGATCGCAACAACTTCTACGTTGAATTTCAGGTTCTGGCCAGCCAGCATGTGGTTGCCGTCAACCACAACGTGGTCGTCTTCAACTTCAGTGATTTCAACCGGCACCGGGCCCTGGTCGGTTTCCGCCAGGAAGCGCATGCCAACCTGCAGTTCGTCAACGCCCATGAACACGTCTTTAGGAACGCGCTGAACCAGGTTGTCGTCATACTGACCGTAAGCGTCGTTCGCGCCTACAGCAACGTCGAATTTGTCGCCAACGTCATGACCTTCCAGCGCTGTTTCCAGGCCAGAAATCAGGGAGCCGTGACCATGCAGGTAGTCCAGCGGCGCACTCACCGGAGACTCATCAACCAACACACCGTCTTCTGTACGTACCTGATAGGCCAGGCTGACCACCAGGTCTTTTGCTACTTTCATGATATCTCCTGAGCGTGGGAAAATTGCTGGCGCAGATTGTAGCGGAAATCTGCACCCGTGTACCCTTTAGCTTAAAAAAACTCAGGGCATATCGCTAGTCCGGATGAAAAATGCCGATCACTTGCTCTTCTTTGCGAACGTGATCGCGGGCCTCTTTATCAGCCTCACGCATCTGGTGACCGCACTTAACACACTCAACTACATCAATATTATTCTCACGCCACATAGCCAAAGTATCTTGCGCCTGGCAGGTCGGGCATTTTGCCCCCGCGATAAAGCGTTTACGTACAGCCATCTTTCGTTACCCTTTATTCAAATTCGTCCCAGCCGTCCAGTTGGCGTCGTTCCTGTTGCATCTCTCTCTGGAAGATCTCCTCCAGCTCGCGACGCGCTTCCCGCACGCGGGAGATTTGCGCCGTATCGGTATGGACCGGCATCAGCTCGCGCAGCATCCGCATATCCAGCCGGCGGAAGTGCATCTGGGCGCGCTGCGCCTGATGCGGATGCATGCCGAGCGAGATCAGCGCCTTGCGGCCCAGCTCCAGCGCACTGGAGAACGTCTCACGTGAGAAGTGTTTCACACCCGCCTGCAACAATTCGTGAGCTTCAACACGCCCCCGCGCACGCGCCAGAATATGCAGATGCGGGAAATGCTGCTGACACAGCTCTACCAACTTCATCGTGTCTTCCGGATCATTACAGGTAATCACGATGGACTCTGCCGCTTCCGCCCCCGCCGAGCGCAGCAGCTCAAGCTGGGTCGCATCGCCGTAGTAAACCTTATAGCCATATTTGCGCATCAGGTTGACCGCGCTGATATCGCGCTCCAGTACCGTGATGCGCATTTTGTTCGCCATCAGCAAACGCCCAATCACCTGTCCGAAACGGCCAAAACCCACGACGATAACCTGTGGCTTATCATCTTCCACCCAGGGCGCTTCGTCTTCATCATCAGCCGGGTTAAACCGGCGCGACAGCAGTTTATCCACCAGCTTCATCAGCAGCGGCGTGGTCATCATCGACAGCGTGACCGTCACCAGCAGCAGCGCCATCTGGTCATCTTTGAAGAGTTTTTGGGAAGATGCGGTAGAGAACAGCACAAACGCGAACTCTCCTCCCTGGCTTAGCACGCTGGCAAACTGCATACGTTCCGAGCTACGCAGCCCGTAAATACGGGCCAGTACGTAGAGCACCAGCGTTTTCACCGCCACCAGCACCGCCACGCTCACGGCCACCCACAGCAGATGGGTATAAAGCACGCCAAGGTTCAGCGCCATGCCGACCGAAATAAAGAACAGCCCTAACAGCAGCCCCTTAAACGGATCGATGGCAATTTCCAGTTCGTGACGATATTCGCTCTCCGCCAGCAGCACCCCGGCGATGAACGTCCCCAGCGCCATCGACAGCCCCAGCGCATCCATAAACAGCGCAGAGCCAAGCACCAGCAACAGCGTCGCGGCGGTAAACACTTCACGAACGCCCGAGGCGGCAATAAAGCGGAACACCGGACGCAGTAAGAAACGCCCGCCAATCAGCATCCCCGCGAAGGCCAGCACCTTCATGGAGATTTTTACCCAGTCAAAATGATCGTCACCGGATCCTGCCAGCAGCGGCACCAGCGCCAGCGCCGGGATGACGGCCAAATCCTGAAACAGCAGCACCGAAAAGCCCAGCTGTCCGGCTTCGTTGCGATTCATCCCTTTGTCGCGCATCAGCTGCAGCGCCATCGCCGTGGAGGACATCGCGAGGCCAATCCCGCCGATCACCGCCGCCTGCCAGGAAAACTGCGTCAACATGAGCAGCCCGCCCAGAATCGCGGCGCTGAACAGCACCTGTGCCGCCCCCACGCCGAAGATGGAGCGCCGAAGCTGCCACAGCTTGGACGGGTTCAGTTCAAGGCCGATGATGAACATCAGGAACACGACGCCCAGTTCAGAGAAGTGGAGGATCTCATCCACATCGCTGATGAATCCCAGCCCCCAGGGGCCGATGGCGATCCCCGCCAACAAATACCCCAGCACTGCACCGATCCCGATACGTGCCGCAAGCGGCACCGCCACAACCGCCGCAAATAAAAACAACACCCCGGCGAGGAGTAAATTCGATCCTTCCATCAACGACCTCCTGCCGGAATCGGTGAGGCCAGCCATTCACCGTAGGCTCTGGCGTGGCTCGCCAGCTCTTGTGGCTGCTGGCGTCGCGCCCAGTAGACAATAATCGGGCTCATCCAGTGCATACGGCACATTGCCGCCGTCAGCTCAAAGGGACGCAGGATATCGCTCATCGGATAGCGGTTCAGCCCGTCGTGACGGTAAGCGCTTTCTGGTTCACCGGTCGTGATGACGCTACGCCAGTACTTTCCCGCCAGCTGGTTGCCCCCCACCCCGCTGGAGAAGCCCCGGCTCAGCACGCGGTCCAGCCACTCTTTAAGCAGCGCCGGACAGCTATAGGTATAAAGCGGATGCTGGAACACAATGACGTCATGCTGACGCAGCAGTTCCTGCTCGTAAGGAATATCAATAAAGAAATCAGGATAGTGCGCGTAGAGATCGTGCACTGTTACGTTACTGAGCTGTGTGGCCGGCTTAAGCAGCACCCGGTTCGCCACCGAGTCCTGAGATTCCGGATGGGCATACAGCAGCAGCACCTTTGCTGTCTGAGACATCATTCCCCTCCCGGTCTTGTTTCTGTTTTTGTGTATCGTCGTTGTTTTGGGCTACCATGGCGGCCCGGTGCGGAAAATGGCCCACACCTTACATTATCATAATGACAAATTAACATAGTCGGAACATACGGCGCTTCTATGATTGTTTTCTCCTCGTTACAAATTCGCCGCGGCGTGCGCGTCCTGCTGGATAACGCCACCGCCACCATTAATCCAGGTCAAAAAGTGGGTCTGGTCGGCAAAAACGGCTGCGGTAAATCCACCCTGCTGGCGCTGCTGAAAAACGAGATTAGCGCGGATGGCGGTAACTTTACCTTCCCGGGGAACTGGCAGCTTGCCTGGGTAAACCAGGAGACGCCTGCGCTGAGTGAACCGGCGCTCGACTATGTTATCGACGGCGACCGTGAATACCGCAAGCTCGAGGCAGAACTCAACGCCGCGAACGAGCGCAACGACGGTCACGCCATCGCCACCGTTCACGGCAAGCTGGACGCCATCGACGCCTGGACCATTCGCTCCCGCGCCTCCAGCCTGCTGCACGGCCTGGGCTTCAGCAATGAACAGCTGGAACGCCCGGTCAGCGACTTCTCCGGCGGCTGGCGTATGCGCCTCAACCTTGCGCAGGCGCTGATCTGCCGCTCTGACCTGCTGCTGCTCGATGAACCGACCAACCACCTCGATCTTGATGCCGTTATTTGGCTGGAGAAGTGGCTGAAGAGCTATCAGGGCACTCTGATTCTGATCTCCCACGACCGTGACTTCCTCGACCCGGTGGTGGATAAAATCATTCACATCGAACAGCAAACGATGTTCGAGTACACCGGCAACTACAGCTCCTTCGAGCGCCAGCGCGCGACGCGCCTTGCCCAGCAGCAGTCCATGTACGAAAGCCAGCAGCAGCGCGTGGCACACCTGCAGAGCTTTGTGGATCGCTTTAAGGCCAAAGCGTCAAAAGCCAAGCAGGCCCAGAGCCGCATCAAGATGCTGGAGCGCATGGAGATGATTGCCCCGGCGCACGTGGATAACCCGTTTCACTTCAGTTTCCGCGAGCCAGAAAGCCTGCCGAACCCGCTGCTGAAGATGGAGAAGGTCAGCGCGGGCTATGCCGAGCGCATTATTCTCGATTCCATCAAGCTCAACCTGGTGCCGGGTTCGCGCATTGGCCTGCTGGGGCGCAACGGTGCCGGTAAATCGACGCTGATCAAACTGCTGGCGGGCGAGCTTAACCCGGTCAGCGGTGAAATCGGCCTGGCGAAGGGCATCAAGCTCGGCTACTTCGCCCAGCATCAGCTGGAATTTTTACGCGCGGATGAATCGCCGATTCAACACCTGGCGCGTCTTGCGCCGCAGGAGATGGAGCAGAAGCTGCGCGACTACCTCGGCGGCTTCGGCTTCCAGGGCGATAAGGTGACGGAAAACACCGAGCGCTTCTCCGGGGGCGAAAAAGCCCGTCTGGTGCTGGCGCTGATCGTCTGGCAGCGCCCGAACCTGCTGCTGCTCGATGAACCGACCAACCACCTGGATCTCGACATGCGTCAGGCGCTGACCGAAGCGCTGATCGAGTTCGAAGGCGCGCTGGTTGTGGTTTCGCACGACCGCCACCTGATCCGCTCTACCACGGACGATCTCTACCTGGTACACGGCGGCAAAGTTGAACCGTTCGACGGCGATCTGGAAGATTACCAGCAGTGGCTGACGGACGTGCAGAAGCAGGAAAACCAGCCGGAAGAGTCCGCGAAAGACAACGCCAACAGCGCGCAGTCGCGTAAAGACCAGAAGCGCCGCGAAGCCGAACTGCGCACCCAGACGCAGCCGCTGCGTAAAGAGATTGCCCGTCTTGAAAAAGAGATGGAAAAGCTCAACGCCACGCTGGCTACCGTTGAAGAGAAGCTGGGCGACAGCGGGCTGTACGACCAGAGCCGCAAAGCGGAACTGACCGACTGTCTGCAAACCCAGGCGAAAACCAAATCCAGCCTCGAAGAGTGCGAAATGGCGTGGCTGGACGCGCAGGAACAGCTGGAAGCCATGCTTCAGGCCGACTAAACCATCGGGAGGGTTATGCGTTTCGATACCACGAGCGATATTACATTCCGCAAGCTCAGCATCTTCATGACGTTTATGGAGAAGGGGAATATCGCGCGTACCGCCGAAACGCTGGGCCTGAGCGGGGTCAGCGTGCACCGCGCGCTGCACACCCTGGAAGAGAACGTGCGCTGCCCGCTCTTTACCCACAAGGGGCGTAACCTGATTGCGCTCCCCTCCGCGTGGACGCTGCTGGAGTATTGCCAGGAGGTGATGCAGGTGATGGAGCGCGGGCTCGAGGAGTCCCGCAAAATCGCCGGTATCGGCCAGGGGCGGCTGCGCGTGGGCACGCTCTACTCGCTCACCCTGGAAACCGTACCGCGTCTGATTATGGGTATGAAGCTGCGCCGTCCGGATCTGGAGATGGATCTGACGATGGGCTCCAATGACACCCTGCTGCACATGCTGGATGAAGGCTCGCTGGACGCGATTCTTATCTCCATCTCCGAAAGCGACATCGACCGTAACAGCCTCGAAGTGCTGCCGCTGTTCCACGACGATATTTTCCTTGCCGCACCGGCTTCCGCCACGCTGAATACCTGCGGCCCCGCGGATCTGCGTGATTATAATGACCAGAAATTTGTCGCCCTGGCGGAAGGGTTCGCCACGTATGCAGGGTTTCAGGAAGCGTTTCATATCGCCGGGTTCGAGCCGGAAATCGTCACGCGCGTTAATGACATTTTCTCGATGCTGAGCCTGGTGCAGGCAGGCGTTGGATTTACGCTGATGCCGGGCAGGATGAAGAAGGTCTACGAGAATTCCGTGCAGCTGTTGAAGCTGGCGGAACCGTACCAGATGCAGCAGCTGATCGCGATTGTCTTTGCCCGTAACCGCGAGCAGGACCCAAGCCTGCGCGCGCTGGCGGCCGAAGGTCGGATGTATGCGCGCAGCTTACAGGAAGGTGCCTGATGTTATTGCCCGGTGGCGGCTGCGCCTTACCGGGCCTACTCCTGGATTGTAGGCCCGGTAAGCGTAGCGCCACCGGGCAACAAACTCATCGCTGAAGCCGACCCGCCAGATGCACCGCCACATCAACCCCGCTGCGCTCAAGAGAGATAGTCTCCCCTTCCCACGCGGCCTGTCGCGTCAGACAGGTCAGTACGCCGCCGGGCGGCATCTCGATCGCCAGCCGGGCTTCGCGTTCGTTAGCGGAAATCATCGCCTCCTGCCAGCGCACCGTACGCGCCATGTTCATCGCCAGATCGTCGGCAATCTTTTCCGGCTGCCAGAGCACGCGCCCGGTGCTGCCGCTCAGGTAGGCGCAGCGTGGACGAGCCAGCGTAACGGGCTCAAACGCCGACGCCAGCTTTTTCGCCGGTTCCGCCAGCAGCGCGCAGTGCGACGGCACGCTAACCGCCAGCCGCCTGGCCTTGCTCGCTCCTTTTGCCAGTGCGCGTTCTGCCACCTGTGCCATCCCGTCATTGGTTCCGGCAATCACGATCTGCGTTTCAGCGTTCAGGTTGGCAATATAGGTTCCGGTGCCTTCAATCAGCGTTTCCACCTGCGGCAGGGTCAAGCCCATGATTGCCGTCAGGCCGTAGCCGTGCGGATAAGCCTGTTCCATTAGATCGCCGCGCAGCGCCACCAGACTCAGCGCGTCCGAAAAATCCAGCGCGCCCGCGATAACCGCCGCCGGATAAGCGCCGATGGACAGACCGCTGACGATATCCGGCGTCACGCCGCGACGCTCCAGCTCGCGCCCCCAGGCCACGCCGGCAATCAGCAGCGAAAGCTGAACCGCGCGGGTGTGAGCGAGTGAGGCTGCACTGTCCAGCGTATCCACTTCGGCGCCAAGCACCTCTCGCGCCTGTTCCAGCTCCGTTCCCGGCAGGTTTTGCAGCATACCTTCGTGCTGCGTGCCCTGTCCCGGAAAGGTAAACAGTATTTTCATCACTCCTCCCTGCGCCACGGATCCGCCACCAGGCGCGGTCCACATTGAGTTTTCAGCAGCGTTTTGCCGTCGCGCAGCCACTCCGCCAACGCAAAGCCCCCTTCGGGGGTATCGACCTGCGTATCCGCCCGACACAGTGCGCGGCTCAGCTGCGACTGCCATGCGGTAAAAGCATCCGGGGAAATCGGCTCAGGGGCGCGGATCAGCAGGTCCAGATCGCTGTCGGCATGGATCACCGGAATGCCGGTCGCCAGCGCGTAGCCGGTGCTGCCGGTAATGCCCCACGTCCACGGCCACGCCTGCTGAGCCAGCTGCAGCGCCACCTGAACCGGCGGCTGGGTCACAAAGGGCGAGCGCAGCAGATCGGCGGTGACGCACAGGTCTTCAGGCGGCACCACGCGCTGCACGTTTTCGGTCTTCACCCATCCGGCTGCCCGCTGGTCGCGACGCAGGCCGCGCACGCCAACGGGAATACGGCCTTCATTATCAACATCACGCCGCACCACTACCGGCAGGCCAATATGCCAGGCTGCCTCAACCCAGGATTCGGTGATGCCTTCCAGCGCGTCGCGCGCGGTAAGCCAGATGAGGTCGTGCGGGCGTAATGTTGTGGTCATGATTACATTCCTGAAGTCAGCGAGATAAACAGCGGCAGCGACAGGATACACAGTACGGAGCTTAACAGCAGCACGGCTTCAGCATCCGGCGACTGCACGCCAAAACGGTTACCGAACACCACGCCGAAGAAGCCCGCAGAAAGCGCAATCATCAGGATAGCGGTAATCGCCACCGAGCCGTGCAGACCGAAGATCAGCACGATACCCCAGGCAATCGCTGGCTGAATCAGCAGCTTGGCGATGGTCGAGGTAATCACCATGGTGTTGATCTGCAGCTTGCGGGCAGAGAGGATCACCCCGGTCAGGAACAGCGCCGCTGCGGTGGCGGACAGCCCCAGCGGTTTAATCGCCGCAAGCACCAGTTCCGGCATTTTGATGCCGATGGCGGAGAGAATCACGCCCAGCAGCGGGCCCATCACGATCGGTTTTTTAATGGAACGCCACATCAGCACCGGCAGCATGGAGAGCGTTGAGCCGGAATTATTCCCCTCGGCGCGCGCTTTCTCGCGCTCCAGGATCAGCAGACAGAACGGGGTCATCAGCACCGAACCGCAGGCAATAGAGACCGCAACGGAAAGCGACGTGGAAGATCCTTCACCCAGCACGCTGCCCAGAATCGGCAGACCGAGCGCCGCGTAGTTCGGCAGGGCAACGGTAAGCGTCAGCACCGCCGCGTCCTGCGGGGATTTCTTAAAGACTTTTGTGGCAAGGAAGTAGATGGCCGCATAGGTGATCCACATCGCCAGAGTAAGCACCAGGATCAGCGGCGACTGCGCCACGATGCCGGTCCACGGGGTTTGCACGGTGGCGCTGAACAGCGCGGCTGGCAGTGCAAAATCCATCACGAAGATATTAAGCAGGGAAACGTTTTTGTTATCGACCATCTTTGCCTTACCGGCCCAGAATCCCAGCAGCATGATGACGAAAATCGGTGCAAGAGCATGAACAATTACGTAAGTCATAAATCACCTGTAGTAAAAAAAGTTTTAGCACTGGTGCGATGTTTATTATTTTTCAGGATGCAGGCTCCCACGCGGGCGCAGCAGGCGCGCCCACGGGGTTTGCATCTCTGGCAGGTCTCTTTTTTACTTACCAGCTGGCTCGCATACGTTCGCGTACGAGCGCCGAGCTGCGGCGGTTGTCAGCACCCAGACGGTTTTTCAGCGTGGTGTCCTGACGAGCGTCACTGATGGCCTGTTGCAGGGTGGTTTTCACCTGCGCCAGATCGTTATCGGATGGGGCGTCCGGGTTGCTGATGTCCAGCAGGTTAGAAAGCAGCCCCAGCGTGGCGTAGTTGCTGATGTCATACGCCATTGGCGGAATGGTTGCCGCCAGTTTTTCCAGGGCCTCCACGGTACGCAGCGTAATGCGCGCCGCAGACTCTTTGCCCATCGCGTGGATCAGCACGCCTTTGTCGTTAAAGGCAATCAGGCGGTTGGCCTGGTAGCCGTGCGCCAGGAATGCGCCGGACATCGCCTTGCCGACGATAAGCCCAATCACCGGGTGACCGGCCAGACGCGCGTTAGCATACGCGGCAGCGGCTCCCGCCAGCGCCTGATGAATACCAAACGCCTCTTCACGACGGCCATAGGCCTGGCTTGGGACGTCAATCACCGCCACAATCGGGCGCTTAACGGCCTTATCGGCATCCGCCGCGACGGTTTCGCTGACCACTTTCGCCAGGGTCCAGCCTTCCAGCAGACCGACTTCACCTTTCGCGGCGCGCGGGAAGTGGTTGTTGGCATCCGGCACCACGGCCACAAAGCGCACCGCTTCACCATTAAGCTCGCCGTCTGCCGCCTGCACGGACGGGCATAACCCTTCCACACGTTTTGCATTCGGGGCGAGAATGTCCAGCCAGAGTTCGCCACGGCTCATTGAGTTAGTCATCATTTCACCTCCCGGGCAAAAAGCGCGTTAATTTGTTCGGCATCGGCCTGTTTGCGGGTGTCGAAATTCGTCAGACGGTTCAGGTAATCGTCGTAGTTATCGGTGCGATGTTTCGCCGGTACGCCTTTCGCTATCGCCTCGTTCATCGCCGCTTTCACCGCGTTTACGCCGTCGCCTACCAGCGCATCCACCAGACCGCTTTGATAGCGCACTTCACCGCCGGTCATGCTCCAGATAAACGGACGGTCGCGGGAGTCGTACTCTTCAATCCCCGCCTCCTGCTCGATAACCTGCGGGCCGTTGAGGCCGAGACGCGCTTCACGGGTCACGATCAGGTAGCTGCACAGCGCCGCGGCGATGGACATGCCGCCGAAGCAGCCCACGGTCCCGGCAACAATCCCGACCACCGGGGTATACCGGCGCAGGTCAACAATCGCGGCGTGGATATCGGCAATCGCCGCCAGGCCGAGGTTAGCTTCCTGCAGGCGTACGCCGCCGGTTTCGAGGCACAGCACCGCCTGCGTCGGAATGCCGTTGCGGTTATCTTCTGCCGCCAGCTCCAGCGCCGCCGCCATTTTGGCGCCGGACACTTCGCCCATGCTGCCGCCCTGGAACGCGCCTTCAATCGCGACGACGACCGCAGGCTGACCGTTGATGGTGCCCTTCGCCACCACCATGCCGTCGTCGGCCTGTGGCACAATACCCTGTGGCCCAAGCCATGGGGAGATAATGCCCTCAAACGGATCCAGCAGTTCGCGGTAGCTGCCGTCATCCAGCAGCGCCTGCGCGCGCTGGCGCGCTTTTAGTTCGATAAAGCTGCTGTCGTTACGCATGGCTCACCCCCTCAAAGACCTGTTCGATGCGAATGCGCGCCACACCCGGCGTCGCGCCGAAGTCGTGGATGGTCAGTTTGCCTGCGGGCAGGCTGCTGACGGTGTGCAGACGGTTGAACAGCGCCTCCCAGCGACCACGGCTGTTGTCGACTGAAGTGGTAATATCAATGGTTAAGGTCTGGCCCGGTTCGGCGGCGAACAACACCTCCATATCCCCGGAGCCGACGACGCCTGCCAGCGCCCTGCCGCTTAACGTGCGGCTGGCTGGCATGGTCAATGTAATTTTTTCCATAACATCCTCTTAATGCTTTGAATAAGGCGTTTCGACGCGGTCGAGAAACAGCGTGGCGGCAAGCAGGTCGGCAGCGCCGCCCGGTGACGCGTTGAGCGAGAGCATCTGGCGGTCTAAGCTCACCAGCGCCTGCTGGCCTTCGGGCGTAGCGCATCCTCCGGCGTTCAGTACCGCACGAGCACCGTTCTGCATGGCGTCCAGCCCCTCCATGCCGGCGCGCGACAGCACGCAGGTGTCGGTGAGTGACGTCATGATCGCCATCAGCGCGTCGAGCCTCGCATGCGTTTCGCTGCTGCCGTTGAGACGGCTGAGGCGAAGCTGCGGCAGCGCGCGCTGCATAACGTGCGGGAACGCCTGCTGCGCCTCTTCACGCGCGCCCGGCACGCGGTAGCGGTGCGTGGCGCGCAGCCCTTTGCTGAACACTTTCGGCGCCGCATCGTCCGGGAGTTTCGCCAGCTGAGCGGCGGTATTCGCGACGGCCTGCGCAGTCGCCTCCCCGCCCAGCATCGCCACCGCGCTCACCAGCAATCCCAGCGCCCAGATCGCACCACGGTGGGTATTAACCCCGTCGGTGGCTGCCATCATCTGCTGCTCGCCTTCGCGGCCAAGACGACCAACGGTTTGCCGAAGCGCAATGTCCGCCGGACGCTGCCAGCTCTGCTGCGCCAGCGCCTGAAACGTGGGGGTCAGGCTGTGCGCCGAGCGCTCCATCAGCGCAAGGGATAAATCGTGGTGCGCGCCGTTCCCCCGACTGTCCACCAGACCGGGTTTCGGGCTTAAACGTGCTTCGTCAATCAGACACTGCGTGGCGGTTCGCGCCAGCCATTCGGCACCGCCTTCAACCTGAATCTGGGGCAGAAGTTTCATTACCAGCTCCGGAATTTCGCAGGTGGGTTATACAGACCGCCGGACCACTCCACGAGGTCTGACACGCTGCCTGCCGCCAGCAGAGAGCGGGTGGCGTCGGTGCGGCGAATCCCCATATCTTCCGGATACACCACTTTGCCGCTCTGGCGCAGTTCCGCCACGCGTTTGGCGTCAACGCCCAGGCCGATATCGGTGATCCCCGCGACGGCGGCAACCATGGCCCGACGCTCTTCCAGATCTTTCGCCCGGTAGAGGTAGGCAATTCCCTCTTCCGTCAGCACGTGCGTCACGTCATCGCCGTAAATCATCACCGGAGCCAGCGGCATGCCGGAGGCTTTCGCCACGTCGACGGCATCGAGTTTTTCCACGAAGGTCGGCTTCACGCCCGCCTGGAAGGTTTCCACCATCTGCACGACCAGCTTTTTACCGCGCTGCATCGGATCCGGCTCGGTGATCATGTTCAGCCAGGCCGGGGTCGCATGACGACGACCGTGCGGGTCATGGCCCATATTTGGCGCACCGCCGAAGCCGGAAAGACGACCGCGGGTCACGGTTGAGGAGTTGGCATAGCCGTCAACCTGCAGCGTAGAGCCGATGAACATATCCACCGCGTACTGGCCTGCCAGCTGGCAGAAGGCGCGGTTGGAACGCATGGAGCCATCGGCACCGGTAAAGAAGACATCAGGACGGGCGCGGATGTACTCTTCCATCCCCAGCTCGCCGCCGAAGCAGTGCACGCTTTCCACCCAGCCGCTTTCAATGGCGGGGATCAGCGTCGGATGCGGGTTCAGCGTCCAGTGTTTACAGATTTTGCCCTTCAGGCCGAGCTGTTCGCCGTAGGTGGGCAGCAGCAGCTCAATCGCCGCGGTGTTAAAGCCGATACCGTGGTTCAGGGACTGCACCTGGTGTTCCGCATAGATGCCTTTGATCGCCATCATCGCCATCAGGATATGTTCCTGTTTGATCAGGCGCGGGTCGCGGGTGAACAGCGGTTCAATAAAGAACGGCTTGTCCGCAACGACCACGTAGTCGATCCAGGAGCCCGGAATATCGACGCGCGGCAGATCGCACTCGTCGTCCACCAGCTCGTTCACCTGCGCGATGACGATGCCGTCGTGGAACGCGGCGGCTTCCACCAGCGCCGGGGTATCTTCGGTACTCGCCCCGGTGTAGAGATTGCCTTTGCGGTCGGCTTTAAAACCGGCAATCAGCGCCACGTTGGGGGACAGGTCGACGTAGAGGCGCGAGTAGAGTTCGATGTAGGTGTGAATTGCACCGATTTCGAGCTGACCGTCTTCCAGCAGCTGCGAGATACGCAGGCTCTGTGTCCCGGAGAAGGAAAAATCCAGCTTGCGGGCGATGCCTTTTTCAAAGATATCGAGATGCTCGCTGCGGCCAACGCTCGGCATGATCATATGCAGGTCGTGAACGATTTGCGGGTTCACTTCAGCCAGCGAGCGGGAAAGGAAATCCGCCTGCTTCTGGTTGTTGCCTTCCAGCACAACTTTGTCGCCCGGGGCGATCAGTTTTTCCAGCATGGCGACAAGATCGCCGGTTGGCAGTACTTTGCCCTGCACCGGTACGGACGCCAGACGACGCGCTTTCTCGCTGCGTCGTGTGTTCCATTGCCGGGTGGGTGTTTGCCCAGATAACATTATTAACCTCCTGATTCAGCACATCATTCTGATTTGCTTAACGTTGAGTAAAGTCTGCGCTCTGGCGAGAAAGGCATCAATTAAGCGTAGAGCTGAATCATTAGCCTGAGAGTAATAATCAAGGTAAAGATTTGTGATCGGGATCAGTTCATGGTTCGGAAATCCAGGCTAAACGGGGTACAATTCGGAAGGTATAGTAAATTTCTGACAAGAATCAGCATCGCCCTTATGACCCAAATCATTCCATCAGACTTCGACATTGCAGCCGAAGAGAGCGCAGAGTTCGTGCCCATGCGCGGCGTGGCTAACCCCCACCTGCAAACCATGCTGCCGCGCCTGATCCGCCGCAAGGTGCAGTTCACCCCGCACTGGCAGCGCCTGGATTTGCCGGACGGCGACTTTTTAGATCTCGCCTGGAGCGAAGCGCCGGAGCAGGCCCGACACAAACCTCGCCTGGTGGTGTTTCATGGTCTGGAAGGCAGCCTGCACAGTCCCTACGCCCACGGTTTAATCGAGGCGGCGAAAGCCCGCGGCTGGCTGGCTGTGGTGATGCATTTTCGCGGCTGCAGCGGCGAGCCGAATCGCCAGAAGCGCATTTACCATTCCGGCGAAACCGAAGACGGCACCTGGTTCTTACACTGGCTGAGAGAAAATTTTGGCACGATGCCAACGGCGGCGGTGGGCTATTCGCTGGGCGGCAATATGCTGGCCTGCCTGCTGGCGAAAGAGGGTGATGCGGTTCCGCTGGATGCCGCTGTTATTGTCTCCGCCCCCTTTATGCTGGAGCAGTGCAGCTACCATATGGAAAAAGGGTTTTCTCGCGTCTATCAGCGCTACCTGCTCAACCTGCTGAAGGCCAACGCCGCGCGCAAGCTGAAAGCCTACCCTGATACCCTGCCGGTTAGCCTGCAGCAGCTCAAGCGCGTGAAGCGTCTGCGCGAGTTTGACGATCTGATTACCTCGAAGATCCACGGTTTTGCCGATGCGATTGACTATTACCGTCAGTGCAGCGCCATGCCGCTGTTGAATCAAATCACCACGCCGACGCTGATTATTCACGCCAAAGACGATCCGTTTATGGATCATCACTCCATTCCGGCACCGGAGCATTTACCGGCTAACGTGCAGTATCAGCTCACCGAGTACGGCGGGCACGTCGGCTTTGTTGGCGGCACGCTACGCAGGCCGAAAATGTGGCTGGAAACCCGCATCCCTGACTGGCTCACCTCTTTTCTGGACGGTAAAAAATGATTATCCCCTGGCAGGATCTCGCTCCCGAAACGCTCGATAATCTGATTGAAAGCTTTGTATTACGTGAAGGCACCGATTATGGTGAACAAGAACGTTCGCTCGAACAAAAGGTCAGCGATGTTAAGCGCCAGCTGAAAAGTGGCGACGTGGTGCTGGTGTGGTCCGAACTGCATGAGACGGTCAATATCATGCACCGCAACGCGTTTCACGGCTGATCTGTAAACCTTTCCAGTCAGGGAGTTGCTATGTCTGCCAGACATCCGGTTATTGCCGTAACGGGCTCAAGTGGTGCGGGTACCACCACCACAAGCCTCGCCTTTCGCAAGATTTTCGCACAGCTGAATCTCCGGGCGGCAGAAGTGGAGGGCGATAGCTTTCACCGCTATACGCGCCCGGAAATGGACATGGCCATCCGCAAGGCGCGCGATCTGGGCAAACACATCAGCTATTTCGGGCCGGAAGCCAACGATTTCAGCCTGCTGGAACAAACCTTCCGCGAATACGGGCAGAGCGGGACCGGGCAGTCCCGCAAATACCTGCACACCTACGACGAAGCGGTTCCCTGGAATCAGGTGCCGGGGACGTTCACCCCGTGGCAGCCGCTGCCGGAGCCGACCGACGTGCTGTTTTACGAAGGGCTACACGGCGGCGTGGTCACGCCTCAACACGACGTCGCGCGTCACGTGGATCTGCTGGTCGGCGTGGTGCCGATTGTTAACCTTGAATGGATCCAGAAACTGACGCGTGACATGAGCGAGCGTGGGCATTCTCGCGAAGCGGTGATGGATTCCGTCGTGCGCTCCATGGAGGATTACATCAACTTCCTGACGCCGCAGTTCTCCCGCACCCACATCAACTTCCAGCGCGTGCCGACGGTAGATACCTCCAACCCGTTTGCGGCCAAAACGATCCCGTCGCTGGATGAGAGCTTTGTCGTCATCCATTTCCGCAATCTCGAAGGCATTGATTACCCCTGGCTGCTGGCGATGCTGCAGGGCTCGTTTATTTCGCACATGAATACGTTGGTGGTGCCGGGCGGAAAAATGGGGCTGGCGATGGAGTTAATTATGACGCCGCTGGTCCAGCGACTGATGGAAGGGAAGCAGATCGCGTAAGTTGTTTTGCCCGGTGGCGCTGCGCTTACCGGGCCTACGGTCGTGCTTTTGTAGGGCGGGTCAGCGAAGCGCCACCCGCCAAAAGATTAAGCCTCGATCACTTCATACGAATGCGTGATTTTTACCGCTTTCTCCAGCATTAACGCCACAGAGCAGTATTTCTCCGCAGAAAGGTCTACGGCGCGTGATACTGCGGCATCTTTCAGTTCTTTACCGGTCACGATAAAGTGCAGATTAATGTGCGTGAACAGGCGTGGCGCCTCTTCGCGACGTTCGGAAGTAAGCTTCACTTCGCAATCGGTCACATCATGGCGACCTTTTTGCAAAATCGACACCACGTCAATTGCACTGCATCCGCCCGCCGCCATCAGCACCATCTCCATCGGGCTTGGGGCTTTGTCGCCGGAGTTACCGTCCATCAAAATCTGATGTCCAGAAGCGGATTCGCCCAGGAACGTTAAACCTTCAACCCATTTGACACGCGCTTGCATATTCATTAACTCCAACGTTGCATTTTTGGTGACAGATTACGCGTGCATTACATTTCTCGCAACGGAAGGCGACCTGCATCATGCTGAAGCGAGACACCAGGAGACACGCGGCAAAAGCTATGCTAAAACACTCTGGATGCTACAGTAATACATTGACGTTACACATGTATGCAGAGGACATCAAACTTTACTGGCTGCGAAACGTTACGACAGCCGACTTCCCAGGGTATGGGTAAGAATTCGATTGCAACCCCAGAGTCCGGATGCATCTTATGACTCTGGTGACAGCTTATAACAGAGGATAACAGCGCATGGTGCTTGGCAAACCGCAAACAGACCCGACTCTCGAATGGTTCTTGTCTCATTGCCACATTCATAAGTACCCATCGAAGAGCACGCTGATTCACCAGGGTGAAAAAGCGGAAACGTTGTATTACATCGTTAAAGGCTCGGTGGCAGTGCTGATCAAAGATGAAGAAGGGAAAGAGATGATCCTTTCTTATCTGAACCAGGGCGATTTCATCGGTGAACTGGGCCTGTTTGAAGAGGGCCAGGAACGTAGCGCCTGGGTTCGTGCAAAGACAGCATGTGAAGTGGCTGAAATTTCTTACAAGAAGTTCCGTCAGCTGATTCAGGTTAATCCTGACATCCTGATGCGTCTTTCTTCCCAGATGGCGCGCCGTCTGCAGGTGACGTCTGAGAAAGTGGGTAACCTCGCCTTCCTGGACGTGACCGGCCGTATCGCGCAGACCCTGCTGAACCTGGCGAAACAGCCAGACGCCATGACCCACCCTGACGGCATGCAAATTAAAATTACCCGCCAGGAAATTGGTCAGATCGTCGGTTGCTCCCGTGAAACAGTAGGCCGTATCCTGAAAATGCTGGAAGACCAGAACCTGATCTCCGCCCACGGTAAAACCATCGTGGTTTACGGAACGCGTTAATTCCGCTTAAACGGCGTGGCATCGCAAGGTGTCACGCCGTTTTTGTCTCTACTCCCCATGTGGCGCAGGCTGATCTATCACCCGGAAGTTAACTACGCACTGCGACAAACGCTGGTGTTGTGCCTTCCTGTGGCCGTGGGCCTGATCCTCGGACACCTCCAGCAAGGTCTGCTGTTTTCCCTCGTGCCCGCCTGCTGCAACATTGCCGGTCTGGACACGCCGCATAAGCGCTTTTTCAAACGCCTGATTATCGGTGGCTGTCTGTTTGCTGGCTGTAGTCTCGCCGTACAGCTCCTGCTTGCCCGTGATATCCCGCTGCCCCTGATCCTGACCGTGCTGGCGATGACGCTTGGCGTGACGGCGGAAATCAGTTCGCTGCACGCGCGCCTGCTGCCCGCCTCGTTGATTGCGGCTATCTTCACCCTGAGCCTCGCCGGGAATATGCCGGTATGGGAGCCGCTGCTGATCTACGCCCTTGGCACGCTCTGGTACGGGGTGTTTAACTGGTTCTGGTTTTGGCTCTGGCGGGAACAGCCGCTGCGTGAATCCCTGAGCCTGCTCTATGTGCAGCTTGCGGATTACTGTGAAGCCAAATACACCCTGCTCACCCAGCATACCGACCCGGAGAAATCCCTGCCGCCGCTGCTGACGCGCCAGCAAAAGGTTGTCGACCTGATTAGCCAGTGCTACCAGCAACTGCACATGCTTGCCGCCAACAAGAACCACGAATACAAACGGCTGCTGCGCACCTTCCAGGTCGGGCTGGACCTGCAGGAGCATATCTCCGTTAGCCTTCACCACCCGCAGGAAGTACAAAAGCTGGTAGAGCGTAGCCATGCAGAAGCGGTGATCCGCTGGAACGCCCAGACCGTCGCCGCGCGGCTTAAGGTACTGGCTGACGATATTCTCTATCACCGCTACCCCACGCGTTTTAACATGGATAAACAGCTCGGCGCGCTGGAGAAAATCGCCCGTCAGCATCCGGATAACCCGGTAGGCCAGTTTGCCGCCTGGCACTTCAGCCGTATCGCCCGCGTGTTGCGTACGCAGCGCCCGCTTTATCCCCGCGACCTGATGGCGGATAAGCAGAAACGTCTGCCGCTGCTGCCTGCGCTCAAAAGCTATCTGTCACTGAAATCCGCCGCCCTGCGCAACGCGGCGCGGATAAGCGTGATGCTGAGCATTGCCAGCCTGATGGGCATGGCGCTGCACCTGCCTAAACCCTACTGGATCTTAATGACCGTGCTGTTTGTCACGCAGAACGGCTACGGGGCCACGCGAGTGCGTATCTTCCACCGGGCTGGCGGAACGCTAGCCGGGCTGATTATTGCGGGCGTGACGCTTCACTTCCACGTGCCGGAAGGCTATACGCTGGTCGGGATGCTGGCGATCACCATGGTGAGCTATCTGATCATCCGTAAAAATTACGGCTGGGCGATGGTGGGCTTTACGGTCACGGCGGTGTACACCCTGCAGCTGCTCACGCTCAACGGCGAGCAGTTTATCGTGGCTCGTCTGGTCGATACACTGATTGGCTGCCTGATTGCCTTCGGCGGTATGGTCTGGCTGTGGCCGCAGTGGCAGAGCGGATTGCTCAGGCAGAACGCCCATGACGCGCTGGAAGCCGACCAGCAGGCCATTCGCCTGATCCTTAGCGACGACCCGCAGCCCTCCCCGCTGGCTTATCAGCGGATGAAGGTCAACCAGGCGCACAACGCCCTGTTCAACTCGCTCAATCAGGCGATGCAGGAGCCGGGGTTTAATTCACACTATCTTGCAGACATGAAGCTGTGGGTGACACACAGCCAGTTTATCGTCGAGCACATTAACGCCATGACCACGCTGGCGCGCGAGCACACGATGCTGACGCCGGATCTGGCGCAGCGCTATTTGCAGTCGTGTGAAATTGCGTTGCAGAGGTGTCAGCAGCGTCTGGAGTATGACTCGCCGGGTGAATCGGGAGATTCGAATATTCTGGAAGCGCCTGAAACGCTGACCCACGGGCCGATGAGCACCCTTGAGCAGCATCTGCAGCGCGTTCTGGGGCATTTGAACACCATGCACACCATTTCATCGGTGGCATGGCGTCAGCGCCCGCATCACGGGATTTGGTTAACGCGACGGTTAAAGCGAACCGAGTATTAGCCTTTAACGATCTTCGCGACCGCCGCGGCAAAGCGGGTTAACCCGTCCTCAATATCTTTATCTTCCACCACCAGCGACGGCGCAAAGCGCATCACGTCAGGTCCGGCATTGAGCACCATCACCCCTTCGTGCGCGGCGGCGTGCAGGAAATCACGCGCGCGGCCTTTGAACTGCGGCTTCAGCTCGGCGCCAATAAGCAGCCCCATGCCGCGGATCTCGCTGAAAACATCATATTCATCGTTAATCTGCTGGAGATGCTTCACGAACAACTCGCGCTTCGCGCTAACGCCGTTCAGCACCTCAGGCGTATTGATAATATCAAACGCGGCACCCGCCACGGCGCTCGCCAGCGGGTTGCCGCCGTAGGTAGAGCCGTGAGAGCCGACGTGGAACGCAGAGGCAATCTCCTGCGTCGTCAGTACCGCACTCACCGGGAAACCGCCGCCGAGCGCTTTGGCGCTGGTCAGGATGTCCGGCGTCACGCCATAGTGCATGTAGGCAAACAGATCCCCGGTGCGCCCCATGCCGCACTGCACTTCATCAAAGACCAGTAGCGCCTGATGCTCGTCACACAGTTCGCGCAGCCCTTTCAGGAATTCCGGCGTCGCTGCGGTCACGCCGCCTTCGCCCTGAATAGGCTCGACCACCACCGCGCAGGTGTGGTCGTCCATTACCGCTTTCACGGCATGCAGATCGTTAAACGGCACGTGGACAATATCTGCCGGTTTCGGGCCGAAGCCGTCGGAATACTTCGGCTGGCCGCCAACGGAGACGGTAAAGAAGGAGCGTCCGTGGAAGGCATTATGAAAGGCGATGATTTTGGTTTTGTACGGGCTGTGGCGCGTGGTGGCGTAGTAGCGCGCCAGCTTAAAGGCGGTTTCGTTGGCTTCGGTGCCGGAGTTCATAAACAGCACGCGTTCCGCGAAGGTGGCATCGATGATCTTACGCCCCAGACGAAGCGCCGGTTCGTTGGTGAACACGTTGCTGGTGTGCCACAGGGTTTCGCCCTGAGTTTTCAGCGCCTCCACCAGCGCGGGATGGCAATGGCCCAGCGCCGTCACCGCAATCCCGCCCGCGAAATCAACATACTCTTTACCCTGCTGATCCCAGACGCGGCTGCCTTTCCCCTTCACAGGGATAAACTCAGCCGGTGCATAAATCGGCAGGATCACTTCATCAAATGTTGCACGGGTAATTGCTGGTTGTTCAGTTGCCATGTCATGACCATCCATTTTTATGTCACAGTGATTGTGAAAATATAATCACAAAATATGCATAAAAAATCACAGCAAGGCAACAGATATTCAGCGATTGAGGAAATTTGCCAGCAGCGCGTGTCCCTGCTCGCTGAGGATGCTTTCCGGATGGAATTGCACGCCTTCGAGATCCCACTCGCGGTGACGGATCCCCATGATCTCCTGCGTCTCGCTCCAGGCGGTGACCTCAAAGCAGGCGGGTAGCGTCGGCGGGTCAATGACCAGAGAATGGTAGCGCGTCACGGTTAACGGATTATTTAACCCTGCGAATACGCCCGTGCCGGTGTGGGTGACCGGAGAGGTTTTCCCGTGCATCACTTTCGCCGCGCGCACGATGGTGGCACCAAACGCCTGGGCAATAGCCTGATGGCCCAGGCAGACGCCCAGAATAGGCAGTTTGCCTGCATAGTGGCGGATAACATCCAGAGAAATGCCCGATTCCGAGGGCGTACACGGCCCCGGTGAAATCACGATTTTCTGCGGGGCCAGCGTGTCGATATCGGCCAGGGTGAGGTCATCATTACGGCGGACAACCACCTCTGCACCCAGTTCACAAAAATACTGGTAAAGGTTCCAGGTGAAGGAATCGTAGTTATCAATCAGCAGAATCATGGCGGCTCCCGAAAAAAATGCCGCCCTATTCTACTCAGATTCCCGTGCTTCGCTCACTACTTTGGCAAAGATAGCGCTCAGCGCGGTCAAATCGCCCATTGCGCCGCTTCGGTTAGCCGCCACCCACTGCTCGGGATCGATATCCCGCCAGTCCAGCGCGTAACCCGCGTGGATCGCCAGCTGCTCGAAGAAGACGCGTTGGGCAATGCCGTTGCCGCGCATAAAAGGATGCAGCATATTGATTTCACAGTAGTAATGGCTAACTTTGTCAACAAAAGCCGCCTTCTCAAGACCCACAAGATACTTTTCGCTTTCAAGCGCCGCCATCAGCTCGTTGCCCATCTTCTCGATGTACTCGAAATGGCAGAAGGGAATGTCGCCCTTAAAAATATCGTCGGTACGGAATTCGCCTGCCCGCTTCATCTCACTGTGATACAGATGGCGGTGAATCAGGCACAGATGGGGCAACCCGGGCGCGGATGGCCCAAGCTCCAGCGTTTCGATGTGGGGCGCTGAAGGACCATGACCTTTTTCAAGGAGACAACTGGCCTGCAAATTGACGCTACGCTGCTGTTCCCAGAGACGGGATTTTTGCTTGTCGGTGAGTTTTTTCACTTAACGCCTCCCTGAATAGTCCGTTTGCCACAAGTATAAGCAGCAAAACGCGCTTTCGCAGGGAGGGCTACATAACGCGGGCAGATGAAACCCGCGTTCAGAAGAGTTACGGCAGAACTTTTGCGGACAGGATAACGATCGGTTTTGACGGGACATTCTGATACGGGCCGACGTCGTGAGTAGGCACCTGAGAAATCTTGTCGGCCACGTCCATCCCTTTCACGATTTTACCGAAGACGGCATAGCCAAAGTCACGCTGGCCGTGGTCAAGGAAGGCGTTATCCGCCACGTTGAGGAAGAACTGGCTGGTCGCGCTGTCTTTATCGGCGGTACGCGCCATGGAGATAGTGCCGCGCTTGTTCAGCAGGCCATTGTCCGCTTCGTTTTTAATCGGCGGGTTTGGCTGCTTCTGCTGCATCTGCTCGTTGAAACCGCCGCCCTGCACCATAAAGCCCGGGATCACGCGGTGGAAAGTAGTGTTGTTGTAGAACCCACTGTTCACGTAGTCGAGGAAGTTTTTCACAGAAACAGGGGCTTTCTGGCTGTTCAGTTCCAGCTCAATATTCCCGGCAGAGGTGGTCAACAGGACGTGAGGGTCACCCTTGGCTGCCAGCGCAGCAGGGGAAACGGCAGAAAGAGCAAACACAGCTGCAACAGCCGCCAGTGTTGATTTGAGCATGAGAATTCCTTAACAAAGCGCAGTATAAAAAGCGAATGGCTTGATTCTAAAGAGCAGTATGAACGGAGACCAGCCTTTTACCTAATTTTACGAAATTGAAACAGTTGTTACCGCGCAAACGATTGGTAATGGCGCTATTTTACGTGATCTGCATCACACAAAAGCATGCAAATGTGATCAATATTTTCTGAAAAGATTTAATTAGATCACTTTCGAGTCTAAAATCTGCCCGCTCTCAGCGCCTTCCCGGCGCTTTTCTTTTTCTGAACAGGCCAGACATGACTAACAGCAATCGCATCAAGCTCACATGGATCAGCTTCTTCTCCTACGCCCTGACCGGCGCGTTGGTGATCGTCACCGGGATGGTGATGGGAAATATCGCAGACTACTTCCAGCTGCCCGTTTCCAGCATGAGTAACACCTTTACCTTCCTGAACGCGGGGATCCTGATCTCTATCTTCCTGAATGCCTGGCTGATGGAAATTGTGCCACTGAAAACCCAGCTGCGTTTCGGCTTTGTGCTGATGGTCGCCGCCGTGGCGGGCCTGATGCTGAGCCACAGCATCGCCCTGTTCTCCGCCGCCATGTTCGTACTCGGTCTGGTCAGCGGGATCACCATGTCGATCGGTACGTTCCTGATTACCCATATGTATGAAGGCCGCCAGCGCGGCGCGCGCCTGCTGTTTACCGACTCCTTCTTCAGCATGGCCGGTATGATCTTCCCGATGGTGGCTGCCGTTCTGCTGGCGCGCAGCATCGAGTGGTACTGGGTTTATGCCTGCATCGGTCTGGTCTACGTGGCGATCTTTATCCTGACCTTCGGCTGCGACTTCCCCGTGCTGGGCAAGAAAGCACAGACTACCGCAGAACCCGTCGCGAAAGAGAAATGGGGCATTGGCGTGCTGTTCCTCTCCGTTGCCGCCCTGTGCTACATCCTGGGCCAGCTGGGCTTTATCTCCTGGGTACCGGAATACGCGAAAGGGCTGGGCATGAGCCTGAACGACGCGGGTAAGCTGGTGAGTGATTTCTGGATGTCATACATGTTCGGCATGTGGGCGTTTAGCTTCATCCTGCGCTTCTTCGACCTGCAGCGTATTCTGACCGTGCTGGCGGGCCTGGCAACCGTGCTGATGTATCTGTTCATCAATGGTTCGCCGGAACATATGCCGTGGTTCATTCTGACCCTGGGCTTCTTCTCCAGCGCGATCTACACCTCGATCATTACCCTGGGCTCTCTGCAGACCAAAGTGGCCTCGCCGAAGCTGGTTAACTTCGTCCTGACCTGCGGCACCATCGGCACCATGCTGACCTTCGTGGTCACAGGCCCGATCGTCGCCCACAGCGGTCCGCTGGCGGCGCTGCACACCGCGAACGGTCTGTATGCCGTGGTGTTCATCATGTGCTTCATCCTGGGCTTCGTGACCCGCCACCGCCAGCACAACGTCGCAGCGGCGTCTCACTAACGTCTACGCCCCTTTGCGCTCGGCAGAGGGGCTGTTTCTGGCAAAGCTCACCTCTTCTCCCCCGACATCCATCTGGATCCACGTCTGCGCCAGCTGCGTCGTGGCAATCACGCGTCCCTGACGAATCGACCAGCGCACCGGCACCTGGCAGCGCACCGCTTCAAACCCGCTCTCCGCAGGCAGAATAATCAGGTTTGCCGGGTTCCCCGTCTTAATACCGTAATCGCTCAGGCCAAAGGTCCGGGCGCTGTTATGGGTGATCAGGTTCAGGCCGTTGTCGATTTGCGGATAGCCCATCATCTGACAGACGTGCAGTCCCATATGCAGCACCTGCAGCATATTGCCGGTCCCGAGCGGATACCAAGGGTCAAACACATCATCGTGACCAAAGCAGACGTTAATGCCCGCGTCCTGCAGCTCTTTCACGCGCGTGATGCCGCGGCGTTTCGGGTAGTCATCAAAGCGCCCCTGCAGGTGGATATTCACCAGCGGGTTAGCGACGAAGTTAATCCCTGACATTTTCAGCAGGCGGAACAATCGCGAGGTGTATGCGCCGTTGTAGGAGTGCATGGCGGTAGTATGGCTGGCCGTCACGCGCGGACCGATGCCTGCTTCATATGCCAGCGTCGCCACCGTCTCGACAAAGCGCGACTGTTCGTCGTCAATTTCGTCGCAGTGAATATCCAGCGGGCGGTCATATTTCTTCGCCAGATCAAAAGCGATATGCAGCGACTGGACGCCATACTCGCGGGTGAACTCGAAGTGCGGGATCGCCCCCACCACGTCGGCCCCCAGCTTTAACGCCTCTTCCAGCAGCGCCGCGCCGTTCGGGTAAGAGAGGATCCCCTCCTGCGGGAACGCGACGATTTGCAGCGTCACCCACGGCGCGACCTCCTGCTTCACCTCCAGCATCGCCTTCAGGGCGGTGAGCGTCGGATCAGAGACATCCACATGGGTGCGGACAAACTGGATGCCGTTGGCGATTTGCCACTTCAGCGTTTTCCAGGCGCGCGCTTTCACATCCTCATGGCTGAGCAGCGCCTTGCGCTCGGCCCAACGCTCAATACCTTCGAACAGGGTGCCGGACTGGTTCCAGTTTGGCTCCCCCGCCGTCTGGGTGGTATCGAGATGAATATGCGGCTCGATAAACGGCGGGATCGCCAGCCCGCCGCGCGCATTCAGGATTTCGTAACTTTCGGCATGGGTATCATCCATTGGTGTGATATCACCAAAACGACCGTTCTCGATGGCGATTTGCCACAGCCCTTCCCGACCCGGTAAGCGAACATTCTGGACAAGCCAAAGCGGTGTTGTAGACATACCTTTCTCCCGAAAAACACGGCTGATATTTAGGAGTACGCATTTTCAAAAAACGCACTCTATTTTGTACACAAAATCAACGAATACGAAAAGCCAGCAAATTCCATAACTTATAAAAATCCTGACAAATCAGTCATATACCACCTTGTGGGTAGGTGAAGGCGTATTTGATTTGCATCAATAAGTGCCCCTGCTGAATCGTTAAGGTAGGCAGTAATAGAAAAGAAATCGAGGCAAAAATGAGCAAAGTCAGACTCGCTATCATCGGTAACGGCATGGTCGGCCACCGCTTTATTGAGGATCTTCTCGATAAAGCCGACGCCGACCGTTTCGACATTACCGTGTTCTGTGAAGAACCCCGCAAGGCGTACGACCGTGTGCACTTGTCTTCCTACTTCTCCCATCATACCGCCGAAGAGCTCTCTCTGGTGCGTGAAGGTTTCTACGAGAAGCATGGCGTAAAAGTGCTGGTGGGCGAACGCGCCATCACCATCAACCGTCAGGAAAAAGTGATCCACTCCAGCGCCGGGCGTACGGTTTTTTACGACAAGCTGATCATGGCGACTGGCTCCTATCCGTGGATCCCGCCTATCAAAGGCTCGGAAACGCAGGATTGCTTCGTTTATCGTACCATTGAAGACCTCAACGCCATCGAATCCTGCGCCCGTCGAAGCAAACGCGGCGCGGTCGTCGGCGGCGGCCTGCTGGGTCTGGAAGCGGCTGGCGCGCTCAAAAACCTCGGCGTTGAAACCCACGTCATCGAATTTGCCCCGATGCTGATGGCCGAACAGCTGGACCACATGGGCGGTGACCAGCTTAAGCGTAAAATCGAAAGCATGGGCGTGAAGGTTCACACCAGCAAGAACACCAAAGAGATCGTGCAGGAAGGCACAGAAGCGCGCAAAACCATGCGCTTTGCCGACGGCAGCGAGCTGGAAGTGGACTTTATCGTCTTTTCCACCGGTATTCGTCCGCGCGACAAGCTGGCGACCCAGTGCGGTCTTGCCGTGGCGCAGCGCGGCGGGATCATGATTAACGATGCCTGCCAAACCTCCGATCCGGATATCTACGCCATCGGCGAATGCGCCAGCTGGAACAACCGCGTTTACGGTCTGGTCGCGCCGGGTTACAAAATGGCGCAGGTCGCCGTTGACCATATTCTCGGCAGCGAAAACGCGTTTACCGGCGCAGACATGAGCGCCAAGCTGAAGCTGCTGGGTGTGGACGTAGGCGGTATTGGCGATGCGCACGGTCGTACCCCGAATTCCCGCAGCTACGTCTACCTCGACGAAAGCAAAGAAGTCTACAAACGCCTCATCGTCAGCCAGGACAACAAAACCCTGCTCGGTGCGGTACTGGTGGGCGATACCAGCGACTTCGGCAACCTGCTCCAGCTGGTGCTGAACGCCATCGAGCTGCCGGAGAACCCGGACGCGCTGATCCTCCCGGCGCACGCCTCCAGCGGCAAGCCGTCTATCGGCGTGGATAAACTGCCGGACAGCGCGCAGATTTGCTCCTGCTTCGACGTCACCAAAGGCATGCTGATCTCCGCCATCAACAAAGGCTGCCACACCGTGGCGGCGCTGAAAGCGGAAACCAAAGCCGGTACCGGCTGCGGCGGCTGTATTCCGCTGGTCACTCAGGTGCTGAACGCCGAGCTGGCGAAACAGGGCATCGAAGTGAACAACAACCTGTGCGAGCACTTCGCGTATTCTCGCCAGGAGCTGTACCACCTGATCCGCGTGGAAGGCATCAAGTCCTTCGATGAACTGCTGGCGAAACACGGCCAGGGCTATGGCTGTGAAGTCTGTAAACCGACCGTCGGCTCCCTGCTGGCCTCCTGCTGGAACGAGTACGTGCTCAAGCCGGAACACACGCCGCTGCAGGACACCAACGACAACTTCCTGGCGAACATTCAGAAAGACGGCACCTACTCCGTCATCCCACGTTCCGCCGGTGGCGAAATCACGCCGGAAGGGCTGGTGGCCGTGGGCCGTATCGCCCGTGAATTTAACCTGTACACCAAAATCACCGGCTCCCAGCGTATCGGCCTGTTTGGCGCGCAGAAGGACGACCTGCCGGAAATCTGGCGTCAGCTGATTGAAGCGGGCTTTGAAACCGGCCACGCGTATGCCAAAGCGCTGCGTATGGCGAAAACCTGCGTGGGCAGCACCTGGTGCCGCTACGGCGTGGGCGACAGCGTGGGCTTCGGCGTGGAGCTGGAGAACCGCTACAAAGGCATCCGCACCCCGCACAAAATGAAGTTTGGCGTCTCCGGCTGTACCCGTGAATGTGCGGAAGCACAGGGTAAAGACGTGGGGATCATCGCCACCGAGAAAGGCTGGAACCTTTACGTCTGCGGCAACGGCGGGATGAAACCACGCCACGCGGACCTGCTGGCAGCGGATCTTGACCGCGACACGCTGATTCAGTATCTCGACCGCTTCATGATGTTCTACATCCGCACCGCCGATAAGCTGACCCGTACCGCCTCCTGGCTGGATAATCTGGAAGGCGGCATCGACTACCTGAAGTCCGTCATCATCGACGACAAACTGGGCCTGAACGAACAGCTGGAAGCCGAAATGGCTCGCCTGCGCGAGGCGGTGATCTGCGAGTGGACTGAAACCGTGAACACGCCTGCGGCGCAGACGCGCTTCAAACACTTTATCAACAGCACCCAGCGCGACCCGAACGTGCAGGTAGTGCCAGAGCGTGAACAGCATCGCCCGGCAACGCCGTATGAACGCATCCCAGTGACGCTGGTGGAGGAAAACGCATGAGCCAGTGGATAAACATTTGCGATATTAACGACATTATCCCCGCCACCGGCGTATGTGCGCTGCTGGGCAGCGAGCAGGTCGCGATTTTCCGCCCTCGCCACGATGAACAGGTTTATGCCATCAGCAATATTGACCCGTTCTTCGAGGCCAGCGTGCTCTCCCGTGGATTGATTGCCGAGCATCAGGGTGAACTGTGGGTTGCCAGCCCGCTGAAAAAGCAGCGCTTCAGCTTAACTGACGGACGCTGCATGGAAGATGAAAGTGTCTCCGTGAAACACTACGACGCCCGCGTGAAGGACGGCAAGGTGCAGCTGAAAGGCTAATCCCCCGCCTTTTCAATACGAAAAGCTTATGACCCCTTATGGGTAACGGCAGGAAAAACCGTATGTTCTGTACGATTCCTGCTGTTATCCTGACGTCAATCATTACCCCCTCCATGAATGCTGCGAGGTAACGTCGTGGATCACCTGCCGATATTTTGTCAATTACGCAACCGCGACTGCCTGCTCGTGGGTGGCGGCGACGTGGCTGAACGCAAAGCGCGCCTGCTGTTAGAGGCTGGCGCCCGACTCACCGTCAACGCCCTCGACTTCGCCCCACAGTTTGAGGTCTGGGCCCAGGAAGGGATGCTCACGCTGGAACAGGGTGAGTTTAATGAATCCCTGCTGGATACCTGCTGGCTGACCATCGCTGCGACGGATAACGATGAAGTGAACCAGCGCGTCAGCGACGCCTGCGAAGCGCGACGCATCTTCTGTAACGTGGTGGATGCGCCGAAAGAGGCCAGCTTCATCATGCCGTCGATTATCGACCGTTCGCCGCTGATGATCGCAGTGTCGTCCGGCGGTCGCTCGCCGGTTCTCGCCCGCCTGCTGCGGGAAAAGCTGGAGGCCGTGCTGCCCCAGCATCTTGGTCAGATAGCTCATTACGCCGGGCAGCTTCGTACCCGCGTGAAGCAAACTTTCTCGACCGTGGGCGAGCGTCGCCGCTTCTGGGAGAAATTCTTTGTTAACGACAGGCTGGCACAGTCGCTGGCGAATCAGGACGCGAAAGCCGTTGAAGAGACGACCGAACAGCTGCTAAGCGAACCGCTGGATCACCGCGGTGAAGTGGTGCTGGTGGGCGCAGGTCCCGGCGATGCAGGTTTGCTGACCCTGAAAGGGCTGCAGCAGATCCAGCAGGCCGATATTGTGGTTTACGATCGCCTGGTGTCCGATGACATCATGAATCTGGTGCGCCGCGACGCCGACCGCGTGTTCGTCGGTAAACGCGCGGGCTACCACTGCGTGCCCCAGGAGGAGATCAACCAGATCCTGCTGCGTGAAGCGCAAAAAGGTAAGCGTGTGGTGCGCCTTAAGGGCGGCGATCCGTTTATCTTTGGCCGCGGCGGCGAAGAGCTGGAAACCCTGTGCAACGCGGGCATTCCGTTCTCTGTCGTGCCGGGCATTACGGCGGCGTCAGGGTGTTCAGCCTACTCAGGCATTCCGCTGACCCACCGTGATTACGCCCAGAGCGTGCGTCTGGTGACGGGGCACCTGAAAACCGGCAGCGAGCTGGACTGGCACAACCTGGCCGCCGAAAAGCAGACGCTGGTGTTCTATATGGGGCTTAATCAGGCCGCGACTATTCAGGCGAAACTGCTGGAACACGGCATGGAGGCAGATATGCCCGTCGCGCTGGTAGAAAACGGTACCGCCATTACGCAGCGCGTGGTGGATGGTGTGCTGACACAGCTTGGTGAACTGGCGCAGCAGGTAGAGAGTCCGGCGCTGATTATTGTTGGCCGCGTGGTTGAACTGCGCGAAAAACTCAACTGGTTCTCTAATCACTAACGCATATCCGCCCTTCTTCGAGTAGTCCTTAACCGGACTACTCCCCTGTTACCGCTTGTCGATAACATACCGCCCTGAAATGGAACTTTTCCATTTATTCCCTCGTGTTACATCCAATTTAAGTTTCAAGACAAGGAATGCGTATGTTCAAACTGGCAAAAGCCGCCGTTCTGGTCGGCCTGTTATCGACTCTGACCGCCTGCACCGGTCACGTGCAAAACACCAAAAATAACTGCAGCTACGATTACCTGCTGCACCCGGCGATCTCCATTTCGAAGATCATCGGTGGCTGCGGCCCGGCGGCACAACAGTAAGCGATTTTCAGGCGTAAAAAAACCGGGATTTCCCGGTTTTTTAGTTTTGGTGGTGCGGCCTGATGCCCTCACCCTGGCCCTCTCCCACAGGGAGAGGGAACAAACCCTAAAAACGGTAACGTGGTTACCGTTTTGCTTTTACCTAAGGTTTCGCGACAAACCCAATTGCTTCGTACACCGCTTTCAGGGTTTCGGACGCGCGCGCGCTGGCTTTTTCCGCGCCGTCTTTCATGACCTTCTGCAGGAAGGCTTCGTCGTTGCGATAGCGGTTATAGCGCTCCTGAAGCTCGGTCAGCATGCCGGAAACGGCGTCTGCCACTTCACCTTTCAGGTGGCCATACATTTTGCCTTCGAAGTGCTGCTCCAGCTCAGGAATGCTCTGGCCGGTGACACCGGAGAGAATATCCAGCAGGTTGGAGACGCCCGCTTTGTTCTGCACATCGTAGCGCACAACAGGCGGCTCGTCGGAATCGGTCACAGCACGCTTGAGCTTTTTCACCACCGATTTCGGGTCTTCCAGCAGGCCGATAACGTTGTTGCGGTTATCATCTGACTTGGACATCTTCTTGGTCGGCTCCAGCAGCGACATCACGCGCGCACCGGATTTCGGAATGAACGGCTCTGGCACTTTAAACACATCGCCGTAAATTGCGTTGAAGCGCTGGGCGATATCACGGCTCAGCTCAAGGTGCTGCTTCTGGTCTTCACCCACCGGCACCTGGTTGGTTTGATACAGCAGGATGTCAGCCGCCATCAGCACCGGATAGTCAAACAGACCGGCGTTGATGTTTTCAGAGTAGCGCGCGGATTTATCCTTGAACTGGGTCATGCGGCTCAGCTCGCCGAAATAGGTGTAGCAGTTCAGCGCCCAGCCCAGCTGTGCGTGCTCTGGCACGTGAGACTGAACAAAGATGGTGCTCTTCTCTGGATCGATACCGCAGGCCAGATATAAAGCCAGGGTATCCAGCGTGGCTTTGCGCAGCTTCTCAGGATCCTGACGCGCGGTAATCGCGTGCAGATCGACGATGCAGTAAATGCAATGGTAATCATCCTGCATGCTGACCCACTGACGTAACGCACCCATGTAGTTACCAATGGTCAATTCACCTGACGGCTGTGCGCCACTAAAAACGATGGGCTTAGTCATTATTCAATTCCTGATGTTCACTGTGCGAAAGCCCGAGTGCGGGCAACAAATCTTTGAAGTGGTCGAACACGACATCCGGCTCACTCAGCGTGATGGCCTCACCGTAGTTGTAGCCATAGGTTAATCCCACGGAAGGACAGCCTGCCGCTCTGGCAGCCAGAATATCATTACGGGAATCACCGACAAAGAGCAGCTCCGCTGGCGTTAAGGATAATTTTCCTGCCACCAGCAGAAGCGGTTCCGGGTGCGGCTTTTTGTTCTGCACGTCGTCGCCGCCCACAATCACGGAGAAATACTTCGCGATATCCAGCGCTTCCAGAAGCGGTGCGACAAACGGCGTCGGCTTGTTCGTCACCAGACCCAGCGGGATGCCTTTGGCGTGAAGTGCGCTCAGCGTTTGTTCAACATCCGGGAACAGGAAGCTGCCCTCTTCAACGGTCTCTTCGTAGAAACGATCGAACAGTTTACGCAGAATACGCAACTGCTCATCTTTAGGAATGTCGGCGTGATCGACGCTCGGTTTACCCTGCGCAGCACGCTGCGATGCGCGTTCCTGACGAGCCCAGGTCAGGGCGCGATCCATCAGCACATCTGCGCCGTTGCCAATCCACGTCACCACGCGCTCTTCGCCCGCAACGGGTAATTCGAGAGCATACAGCGCCTGATCGACGGCGCTCGTTAAGCCAGGCGCGCTGTCGACCAGCGTGCCGTCGAGGTCAAATGCGATACCCCGGGTTGCCTGCAATTTATCCATGACTTACCTTCGCCAGTTCACGGCGCATTTCATCAATGACTTTTTTGTAATCCGGTTGGTCGAAAATCGCTGAGCCTGCAACGAACATATCCGCGCCCGCAGCCGCAATTTCACCAATGTTATTCACTTTCACGCCGCCATCCACTTCCAGACGAATATCGTAACCTGACTCGTCAATACGACGGCGCACTTCACGCAGTTTATCGAGCGTCTGAGGAATGAACGACTGGCCGCCAAAGCCCGGGTTAACGGACATCAGCAGGATCACGTCCAGCTTATCCATCACGTAATCGAGATAGCTCAGCGGCGTAGCCGGGTTAAAGACCAGGCCTGCTTTACAGCCGTTCTCTTTGATCAGCTGCAGCGTGCGGTCAACGTGTTCGGAGGCTTCCGGGTGGAAAGTGATGATACTGGCGCCCGCAGCGGCGAAATCAGGCACGATGCGATCAACCGGTTTTACCATCAGGTGCACGTCAATCGGTGCGGTAATGCCGTAGCTACGCAGCGCCTTGAGCACCATAGGACCGATGGTCAGATTGGGAACGTAGTGGTTATCCATAACGTCAAAATGGACGACATCCGCGCCAGCCGCCAGTGCGTTGGCGGTGTCTTCACCCAGGCGGGCAAAATCGGCCGACAGAATTGAGGGAGCAATCAAAAACTGTTTCATCCGCATCTCCTTGAAATGTGTTTACCGGCGGGCAAAACGGCTCAGGGGCGATAAAGAGCCAGGAGTTCGTCCACCTTTTTACGTGTGCCGCCGTTGCTGCTAATGCTACGCCGCACCTTGACCTGAAAATGCTTCGCGGCTTTGTACCATTCGCGCGTATCAGGGGTATCGTGATTCGAAATTAACACCGGAATTCTTTTGCTGACCAGCTTTTCCGCCATCTCCGCCAGACGCGCCTGCTCGGCAGGGCTGAAGCTGTTGGTGTGATAAGCGGTAAAATTCGCCGTCGCAGAGAGCGGGGCGTAAGGCGGGTCGCAGTAGACGACCGAGTTTACGCCAGCCAGCTCCATGCACTCCTCATAGGAGAGACAGTGGAATTCTGCATTCTGCGCTTTTTCAGCAAAGTGGTACAACTCATCCTGCGGGAAGTAAGGACGCTTGTAGCGACCAAACGGCACGTTAAATTCACCGCGCAGATTATACCGGCACAGGCCATTGTAGCCATGGCGGTTGAGGTAGAGGAACAACAGTGCGCGACGGAACGGATCCTGGCTCTGATTAAACTCAGTGCGGAACTGATAGTAAACGTCAGGATGGTTGTTCTCAGGGGTAAACAGCTTCCGCGCCTCTTCCACATACTCATCGGTACGCAGCTTAACAATGTTATAGAGGCTGATAAGGTCGCTGTTGATATCCGCCAGGATATAACGAGAAAAATCGGTATTCAGGAATACCGATCCAGCGCCCACGAAGGGCTCGATAAGACACTCGCCTTTCGGCAGGTGCTTTTTAATATCGTCGAGCAGGGGGTATTTCCCCCCTGCCCATTTCAGAAAAGCGCGATTTTTTTTCATGCTGACTAACTGATTACACCTTCTCCGGCTGTGGAGAAAGCTCCGACAGCATCCTGCGCTTTAAACATTACTTCAGATCGGCCTGCACCTGATGAATCGGCTTCGCCCACGGGTTCTTCGCCTGGACATCAGCGGGCAGTGTTGCAACGGCGCGTTTCGCTTCATCTTTAGAAGCATACACACCGCTTACCAGCACATACCACGGCTGCCCGTTGCGGGTCGTCTGATAAACAACGTAGTTTTTCAGATTTGATTTCTTCGCCCAACCGTTGAGGTTGTCATAGTTAGACGAACTGCTCAGCTGCAGGGTGTAATTGCTGGATGGCGCAGATTTCAGAGAACCCACGTTGCCTGCCGTTTTACCTGCTGCTGCGCTGGAAGTGGTTGCCGTTGCAGTTGGTGCTGCCGTCGCTGCTGGTGCCGTTGTGGTTGCTGTCGCTTTTGGCGCTGCTGTTGCCGTTGGCGCTTTCACCGGCTCGCTCACTGCAGGTTTGGTCTGCGCTGGCGCTTTCACTTCAGGCGCTTTAGCCACAGTCTGCGGCTTGCTTTCACGCTTCGGCTCAATTACGGCCTGTTTGCGTTCCTGGCGCGGTGCAGTCTGCGTCTGGCGCGGTTTGGTTTCCGTTGTCGGCGCGGTTGCCGTTGCTTGCGGTTGTGCATTGCTACCGCGAATCGGCGCGACGGTTGCAGGTTCAGTTGGCAGCGTAGAGTTGACCACCACGTTGTTCATCTGATCCTGGTTCTGAGGCTGCGTCAGTGCGTTGTTCAGATCGCCCTGAACCTCTACACGCTGCTGACCCTCTGGCGTAGCAGGTGCCTGCCCTTCGGTCGGGGTAGAAGAGACTGGCGGCAAAGACACATCCTGCGGAGGCGTGGTATTACCCGCAGTCTGCTCTGCAGACGTGGTACCCGGTGCAGGCTGCGCACCGTTTGCCTGGTCGGTCGCATCGTTACCTGACAGGTTGATGCTCTTCTCGGTAGAAGCCGTCTGATCGGCTGAATTCGTTGAGGGTGCTTTCAGCGCGGAACCAATGCCGACAATCAGCAGCAGCAGTACCAGAACGCCCAGCCCCATCATGATGTACTGGCGGGAAGCCGGTTTCGCCGCTACCGCTTTTTTACGTTTACGCGGGCGACGCTCTACAGGCTCTTCGTCCATTGAATCTTCTTCGGACTCATAATCCTCTTCTTCTCGCTCATCACGCGCGTTACGGCTGCGTGAAGGGCGACGATCGTCTGCATCCAGATCAACATCGTCAAAATTGATCTGCGGCTCGTTATCACGTTCTGAAGATTGACGAGAACGACCAGTACGACGATCGCTGGGATCGGGTTTCAGCTCGTCTTCTGGTTTGAATTCATCCATTTAACACCCCACTCAAAGGCTTATGCCAACGACTTTGCATTTCACCTGAAGCTAAACGACCACCGGTAACAGTGGCCTGACCTTTCTAGTTGTTACGCCTGCTGACAATCAGCGATAGCGCCAAGAACGACATCGTGCGGCACTCCGCCGCGCATTTCACTCTTCCCTATTGCAAGCGGGAGTACCAGACGCATCTCACCTGCCAATACTTTTTTATCGCGCATCATGTGGGGTAGATACGCCTGCGCAGACATCTCCTGCGGCCCAGTCACTGGCAACCCGGCACGTTCAAGCAGCGCAATAATGCGCGCTGTCTCTTCCGGTTTGAACTGACCCAGGCGCTCAGACGCACGCGCAGCCATGACCATACCGGCCGCGACCGCTTCGCCATGAAGCCAGTTGCCGTAGCCCATTTCAGCTTCGATCGCGTGACCAAACGTATGCCCCAGATTCAGTAAAGCACGTAAGCCCGTTTCGCGCTCGTCTGCTGCAACGACTTCTGCTTTCAGCTCACAACAACGACGAATACAGTACGCCAACGCTGGCCCGTCAAGGCGCAGCAGGGCATCCATATTCTCTTCCAGCCAGGTGAAGAACTCACCGTCAAGAATAATGCCGTATTTGATCACTTCTGCAAGACCAGACGCCAGCTCACGCTCAGGTAAGGTTTTCAGACAGTCGAGATCCACCACCACCGATGCCGGCTGGTAGAATGCGCCAATCATGTTTTTACCGAGCGGATGGTTGACGGCGGTTTTGCCACCAACAGAAGAGTCGACCTGTGACAGCAAGGTCGTTGGGATCTGAATAAAGCGCACGCCACGTTGATAGCTGGCGGCAGCAAAGCCTGTAAGATCGCCTACAACACCGCCGCCGAGGGCGAGCAGTGTCGTATCGCGACCGTGCGGTTTTTGCAGAAGTGCGGTAAAGACGGTATCAAGCACCGTCAGGCTTTTATACTGCTCGCCATCGGGCAGAATCACACTGTCGACCTTCACGCCCGCCTGCTCAAGCAGGTGGCGCACGCGGTCAAGATAAAGCGGAGCCAGTGTCTCATTGGTGACCAGCATCGCCTGATCACCCGCTTTCAGTGGTAAGAAGGAAGCTGGGTCGTTAAACAAACCAGCCGCGATGGTGATAGGGTAACTACGTTCCCCGAGAGTAACTGTAATCCTCTCCATGACGCGACATCCACCTTAAATGCTTTTACCCGCAGGCGAGTGTATATAAAGCCAGAATCAGTTGCTTTCCAGCATATGAATAATCTGGTTTGCAACCACTTTAGCGCTCTGATCGTCAGTACGAATGGTCACATCAGCAATCTCTTCGTACAGAGGATTGCGTTCGCCTGCCAGGGCTTCCAGAACTTCACGTGGTGGCGTTTCAACCTGCAGCAGCGGGCGCTTTTTATCGCGCTGCGTACGTGCCAGTTGTTTTTCGATAGTTGTCTCAAGATAGACCACTACACCACGGGCGGAGAGACGGTTGCGGGTTTCGCGAGATTTAACAGAGCCGCCGCCAGTTGCCAGCACAATGCCCTGTTTTTCCGTGAGTTCGTTGATCACTTTTTCTTCTCGGTCACGGAAACCTTCTTCGCCTTCTACATCGAAGACCCAGCCCACATCCGCTCCGGTTCGTTTCTCAATCTCTTGATCAGAATCGTAAAATTCCATATTGAGTTGTTGAGCTAACTGACGCCCAATAGTGCTTTTGCCGGCACCCATAGGCCCAACCAGAAAGATATTGCGTTTCTCTGCCATTTTTTCGGTACTACTAAGACTATTCGTTAATGGTAATCCCCGCTTCGCAGACACCCAGCGTAGCAGGACATGAACTGAAACCTCATATGCAATAGAGCGAGAGTCAGACTAAAAATTATCTCAATACTCCGGCTTGTTTGGCAACTGATTAAATCACCGCACCAGACGCATAAGGTAATAAGACGTAAGTCCAACTCAAATCGGTACTCCTTGTATGCTAATTCATGCCCCACGTCAAACATCTGCAACAAACTGAATGCAAAATCCTTGCGGGGATCGTTACCCATTAATGAATACCGACCAGGCGTGGCGTAATAAACACCACCAGCTCGCGCCGCTCGTTATCTTTGCCGTCGTGACGGAACAGTTGCCCAATCCAGGGGATTTTCCCCAGCCCCGGCACGCTATCACTTCCGGTTTTGTTCTTTTGCGAGAAAATACCGCCCAGCGCCAGCGTTTCTCCGCTTTTTACCTCCACCTGCGTTTCTATCTCTTGCTTATCAATTGCCAGCGTTTCGCCATCGGCCTGCTGAAGCACCTGGCCCGGCATGTTTTCGCTGATGTGAAGCTTCAGACGCACGCGCCCTCCCGGCAGCACCACCGGCGTGACCTCCATCCCTAGCACGGCCTCTTTAAATTCCACGGAGGTCGCGCCGCTCTCGCCGCTGGAGACCTGATACGGAATTTCGCTGCCCTGCTTGATGCTGGCCGGTTGCATATGGGACGCCAGCAGCCGTGGACTGGCGATAATATCCACCTGCTGTTTTTGCTCCAGAGCCGACAGTTCCAGATCCAGCAGCCTGCCGTTGATGCGCCCAATGTTAAACCCGACGTGCGTGGTCGCACTGGCGACCGACAGATCTGCCCCGAGCGTCGTGACCTGCCCCACTTTACCGGCCTCTGTAGCCTCTGCGAGATTCCATTTCACCCCCAGTTCACGCAGGCTTTTTTCGTTAATGGTGACGATATGGGCCGAAAGCTCCACTTGCTCAACGGGCAGGTCCATCTGCTCCGCCCAACGCTTTAGCACATCCACGACGCTCTGATTATCCCGCACCCACAGTCGATTTGTGCGCTTATCGACGGATAAACTGCCCTTCGGGCTCAGGAGCCTTTCGGCGTTTTTTTGCACGTCTGCGGCATCCGCCCAGGTGAACGGAATGCTGTGTGAGACGAGCGGTGCCTCAAGCAACCGCCGTGCCTGCTGCTCGCGCTGCCAGGCGGCAGTATGGACATAAAAGATGCCGCCATCTTCCTGCAGGACCAGCCCGGCACTGGTCACCACCGTCTGCAGCGCCTGTCGCCAGGGCACGCGCGTTAAATTCAACGAAAGCGAGCCCGTCACATCCGGCGATACCACCAAATTACGGTTCTCCTGCGCCACCAGCGCCTGTAGCACCTGTACGACAGGGACATCATCCACCACGAGGGTGACGGGTTTTGGCGCGGCGGCCCACAGGGGCTGGCTGAGCGCCAGCAGTAACAGCAGTATCCTTAACGTCACTTTTATGCGTTCCTTCTCGTTGCCATGTCCATTGCGTCGGTTCACACAGGTCACCGACATCCACGGTCAGCTGTTGTTGATCCATCTTGCTCACCTGCCAGCCAGGCGGTAAACGTTCATCCTTTTTCACGCGGTGCCAGCGCTGTTGTCCGTCGCGCAAAATGCCGATTTCCATGCTGCCACCCACCATTCCCTGATATCGCCACTGAGTGAGCTGCCCAACCGCGCAGCTATCCTCCGGAGGCTGGAAGGGATCGCGCATTCCAGTCAGAAACAGCAGCGAACAGAGAATCAGGTAGCGCACCTTACTGCGCATGATCGCTCTCCAGCTGCAGGCTAAGGCGTAGCGTTGCGCCTTCAGGGGCAAGGTTAAATGCGCTGATGCGCACCGCCTGCTGCGCCAGACGGGAAAACAGTGCAGGGACATCTGACCATAGCGCATCCAGCACCAGTTCCCCGCCGTTCTGCTGCGGTTTCCAGTGCACCAGCGCGGTTCTCTTGTCCTGAAAATCCAGCGGCGAGAAGGGCTGAACGGGCGGCATCTCGCGCCGGGCTGGCGCCACGGGTTGCCGTCCGGCCCCAGGCCACAACGTGGCATTCGATTGCCTGCCGCGAATGGATAACGCCTCGAGTTCTGCACACTTCAACCCGACGGGCCGGACCAGAAGCCCCCATACGGCCATGGCAATAGCCCCGGACACCACGCACCAGCAGATCACCCGCACAGAAGAGCGGATGTCTACCCAGCGTTGCAGACGTTGTTCCACGGCCTACCCCCGGCGCTTAATCTGAAAAGTGAACACCCAGCGGCCCTGGCTATCCTGCTGCAGTTCACCAACAGACCCGAAGCTAAACCCTGCCACCTGTTTCAGCGCATCCGTCATGGCCGCAAGCGCCGGGAGGGCGGAGGCATACCCGCTCACCGTAAGCACAGGCGGTTGATAACGTAACGCTGAAAGCCAGGCTTGCGCTGGCATCACGGCAGAGAGTGACTCCAGTGCCGGTTGCCATGCGACGGGACGAGATTCCACCTCAGTCGTCGCCGGGAGTGCAGAGGGGCGCTGACGTGTTTTCAGTATTTGCTGCACCGCGTTGATTCCCGCCAGTTCACTCTGTAGCCCACGCAGCTTCACGTCATGGTTCATCCGCAGGCCAAGCCCGACGGTCAGCGTCACCAGCAATGAAGCGATAAACAGCACGCCCCAGAAGCGCAGGCAGCGCATCCGGCGCTGCTGTCGCCACGGTAAAAAATTCGCCGTGCTCATTCAGGCACCTCACTCATGGCCAACGCCAGCGCGACGGTAAAATCAGCACCGCACTCGGGTAAGGGAGGCTGGCAACTGACCAGCAGTTTCAAGGGGTCACGTGTGGCATCGAACTGAACGATGTCATCAGAAGAGAGCGCAAGCAGGGCCGCCAGCTCGGTGACATCTTTCGCTTCTGTGGCGTAGCGCCGTCCCCACTGGTGGCGCATCGCCCACAACCACTGGTGCCGATCCCGCCAGGCGACGCACTGAGCAGGGGCAACGGCAGGGAGGAGATTCCCTAACGCGCCTGCATCCGGCGTGATAGCCGCTAACCGCAAGCGCAGCGTTTTTGCCAACAACAAAAGGGCATCGACTTCGTTGTTTTGCGCCGCCGTAACATGAAATGTGTTGCTGAACGTGTCCTCCACATAGTCAAAGCACAGCCCGTCTGTGGACATCTCCAGCTCACGGGACAGCGTGGAACCCACCCAGGAAACCTGCTCGCTGTCACGAAGGGCCATGGACGGGCGCGGCAGCGAGCGTTGCAACGTGCGCGCAGCGGGAAATGAGAGGAATACCCGGTGGTAATGGGGCAATGCCCGCCGCCAGTCGCGTAACGCGGCAACCAGATGTTCTGGCTTGAGAATTTTCCCGTCGCGGATAATCCCGTCTGCCAGAGAAACAGCCCACCAGCGCCGTAAACGCCACCCTGACTTCTCTTTGGTCAGCGCTACAATGAGCACCCTATCTTGTTGAATATGAATGCCCGTTTGCCAGGTTTTGAAAGCCATACTTCACGATCTCCTTATCGCCCGTCAGAGTGACGGCTATATCAATGAATCAGGCTTGCCTTTATACTACCGCGCGATTGTTTAGAAACTGCCCAAGTGAAACCAGATGGGAAATCTCCGGTGAAGTTCGTAAAGTATTTATTGATCCTTGCAGTCTGTTGCATTCTGCTGGGAGCAGGCTCGATTTATGGTTTGTACAAATATATTGAGCCGCAGCTACCTGATGTCGCCACGCTTCGTGATGTGCGGCTCCAGATCCCAATGCAGGTCTATAGCGCCGATGGCGAACTCATGGCGCAATATGGCGAAAAACGCCGTATCCCGCTGACCTTAAAACAAATTCCTCCCGTGATGGTGAACGCTTTTATCGCCACCGAGGACAGCCGTTTTTACGAGCACCACGGCGTCGATCCGGTGGGGATTTTCCGCGCCGCCAGCATAGCGTTGTTCTCCGGTCATGCCTCTCAGGGGGCCAGTACCATTACGCAGCAGCTGGCGCGTAACTTCTTCCTCAGCCCTGAAAAGACGCTGACGCGTAAGATCAAAGAGGTGTTTCTCGCGATCCGCATCGAGCAGCTGCTGAGTAAAGACGAGATCCTTGAGCTTTACCTCAACAAAATCTATCTCGGTTACCGCGCCTATGGCGTTGGCGCTGCGGCGCAGGTGTACTTCGGTAAGCCGGTAGAACAACTGACGCTGAGCGAAATGGCGACCATCGCCGGTCTGCCGAAAGCGCCATCCACGTTCAACCCGCTCTACTCCATGGACCGTGCAACTGCGCGTCGTAACGTGGTGCTGTCGCGTATGCTGAGCGAAGGCTACATCAGCCAGACCGAGTACGACCAGGCACGCAGCGATGTTATCGACGCTAACTACCATGCGCCGGAAATCGCCTTCTCCTCACCGTATCTCACCGAGATGGTTCGTCAGGAGATGGTGAGCCGTTATGGCGAGAAGGCCTATGAAGACGGCTATCGCGTATACACCACAGTGACCCGCAAAGTTCAGCAGGCGGCACAGCAGGCAGTGCGTAACAACGTGATGGATTACGACATGCGCCACGGCTACCGCGGCCCGTCGAACGTGTTGTGGAAAGTGGGCGAAAGCGCGTGGGACAGCAAGAAAATCACCGACTCGCTGAAAACACTACCAACCTATGGCCCGCTGCTGCCAGCCGTTGTCACACAGGCCGATCCGCAGGAGGCCGTCGCACTGCTGGCAGACGGCACGTCCGTCTCGCTGCGAATGGACGGGATCCGCTGGGCCCGTCCGTACCGCTCTGACACGCTGCAAGGCCCGACGCCGCGCAAAGTGACTGACGCGGTGCAGACGGGTCAGCAAATCTGGGTTCGCCAGGTGGGCGATGCGTGGTGGCTGGCACAGGTGCCAGACGTGAACTCCGCGCTCGTCTCCATTAATCCGCAAAACGGTGCGGTGATGGCGCTGGTCGGCGGGTTTGATTTCAACCAGAGCAAATTTAACCGTGCCACTCAGGCGCTGCGTCAGGTTGGCTCTAACATCAAGCCGTTCCTCTACACCGCCGCGATGGATAAAGGGCTGACGCTCGCCAGTATTCTCAATGACGTACCGATTTCCCGCTGGGATGCCGGTGCGGGTTCTGACTGGCAGCCGAAGAACTCTCCACCGCAATATGCGGGCCCAATCCGTCTTCGTCAGGGTCTGGGGCAGTCGAAAAACGTGGTGATGGTTCGCGCCATGCGCGCCATGGGCGTTGACTATGCGGCAGAGTATCTGCAGCGCTTCGGCTTCCCGGCGCAGAATATCGTCCATACCGAATCGCTGGCGCTGGGCTCCGCGTCCTTTACGCCGCTTCAGGTCGCGCGCGGTTATGCGGTAATGACGAACGGCGGGTTCCTGATCGATCCGTACTTCATCAGTAAAATTGAGAACGACCAGGGCGGCGTGCTGTTCGAGGCGAAACCAAAAATCGCCTGTGCTGAGTGCGATATTCCGGTCATTTACGGCGATACGCAGAAGTCTAACGTACTTGAAAACAAAGACATGGAAGATGTCGCTATTTCTCAGGAACAGCAGAACTCAGCGGTACCACAGCCTCAGCTGGAGCAGGCTAACCAGGCCCTGGTTGCCCAGACCGGTGCGCAGGAGTATGCCCCGCACGTGATCAACACGCCGCTGTCGTTCCTGATTAAGAGCGCGCTGAATACCAATATCTTTGGTGAACCGGGCTGGCAAGGCACCGGTTGGCGTGCCGGACGTGATTTGCAGCGCCGCGACATCGGCGGGAAAACGGGGACCACCAACAGCTCGAAAGATGCGTGGTTCTCCGGTTACGGGCCGGGTGTGGTCACTTCTGTCTGGATCGGCTTTGACGATCACCGCCGCGATTTGGGTCGTACCACCGCCTCCGGCGCGATTAAAGATCAGATCTCCGGTTACGAAGGCGGTGCGAAGAGTGCGCAACCGGCGTGGGATGCGTACATGAAATCCGTTCTGGAAGGCGTGCCGGAGCAGCCGCTAACGCCTCCGCCGGGCATTGTGACGGTCAACATTGACCGCAACACCGGTCAGCTCGCCAATGGCGGAAATAGCCGTGAAGAGTATTTCATCGAAGGCACGCAGCCAACCAGGCAGGCGGTGCATGAGGTGGGAACAGAAATTATCGATAACGGCGAAACGCACGAGTTGTTTTAAGCATAAAAATGCCCGGTAAAAACCGGGCAAAGAATTGTAGGCCGGGTAAGGCGAAGCTGCCACCCGGCTTTTTTATGGCCTACAGCCGCCCCTGCCCTTTCAACCACTCGCGTACCAGGAACAGGGCGCTCACGTTACGCGCTTCGTTAAAGTCCGGATCTTCCAGTAAATCCATCAGATGCGCCAGCGGCCAGCGAACCTGCGGCAGCGGCTCCGGCTCGTCTCCTTCCAGCGATTCTGGATAGAGATCTTCCGCCACCACGATATTCATTTTGCTGGAAAAATAGGACGGTGCCATGCTCAGTTTTTTCAGGAACGACAGCTCATTCGCGCCAAAACCGACCTCTTCTTTCAGTTCACGATTGGCGGCTTCGAAAACGGTCTCGCCAGGATCGATCAGTCCCTTAGAAAATCCCAGTTCGTAAGATTCAGTTCCTACCGCGTATTCACGGATCAAGATCAGGTGATCGTCAACGATGGGGACAATCATCACTGCTTCACGCGAAGAGGGGCGCATACGTTCGTAAACGCGACGCACACCGTTGCTGAACTCCAGGTCCACACTTTCCACATTAAACAGGCGCGATTTAGCGACGGTTTCAACGCTCAGAATGGTGGGTTTTTGTAGTGGTTTGCTCATCTTGACGGGTCTTTGCTGTGTGAACTGGCGTTATTGTGCGATATGCCGCACGGTTTGGGCAATGTCAATTGTACTTTATTTACATTTATGCAACGTAACTGGAATCAATCCTTAATTCAAAACAAATGTCAAGAGGTTGAAATGTTTCCAGGAATTTGCTGATATCGCGCCATCACAGGCTTTGCTATTATCTTCGGTCACTGGGATGCGCTTCAGAATGCTCAAGTTCGACTCCATACTTGCCGATAGCCAACCACAGACTCTCATTCATGTTAAAGGTGCTACTGACTACACCTGTAAGATAAGTAAGATGGGGAAAGCATGAGCACCATTTTGATTGTTCTCACTGCTATGCTGGCCGCCGCGCTGGTTGCAGGGTGGGCGTACAGGCGTCGCGTACAGCGTCGATATCGACTGCCCTTTTTAAACGCTTTTGCGGGTGCGACGACACGTAAGCTCGCGCCTGAAGAACGCAGCGCCATTGAACACTACCTCGATAACCTGAACCGCGCTCAGCAGTCTCCTGGGCCAACGGGTGCCAGTACTGCGCCGGTCTCCCTCAATCTTAACGCACAAAGCGACACCGTGCTCTGCGTGACGCGCTCGATCACCCGTTACGGCATTACGACTGACGACCCTAACAAATGGCGTTATTACCTGGATTCTGTCGAGGTCCATCTGCCGCCATTCTGGGAACAGTACATTAATGATGAAAACAGCGTAGAGCTGATTCATACCGACTCCCTGCCGCTGGTTATCTCGCTAAACGGCCATCACCTCAATGAGTACGTGCATGAAGCGCCGCGCTTCGCGCTGGAGCGGGCAAGTTCAACGCAGGCCAGCATTCGCGGTGAAGAGACAGAGCAGATTGAACTGCTGAACATTCGTCAGGAGACGCATGAAGAGTACGCCTTAAGCCGTCCGGATGGTATTCGTGAAGCGGTGCTGATTGTTGCGGCATTTCTGCTCTTTTTCTTCTGCCTGCTCACGCCAGATGTTTTCGTTCCCTGGCTTGCGGGCGGCGCAGTTCTGCTCCTGGCGGCCGGATTGTGGGGTCTGTTTGCCCCTCCGACGAAAACGTCGCTGCGTGAAATTCACTGCCTGCGTGGAACGCCAAAGCGCTGGGGTCTCTTCGGCGAGAACGATCAGGAGCATCTCAATAATATCTCGCTCGGTATTATCGACCTTATTTATCCGCGCCACTGGCAGCCGTGGATCGCCCAGGATTTAGGGCATAAAACCGATATCGATATCTACCTCGACCGCCACGTGGTGCGTCAGGGGCGTTATCTGTCTCTGCACGATGAAGTGAAAAACTTCCCGCTTCAGCACTGGCTTCGCAGCACGGTCATTGCTGGTGGCGCAGCGCTGGTCTTTTTGATGCTGCTACTTTTCGTGCCGCTGGATATGCCCATTAAGTTCACCCTGTCATGGATTAAAGGGGCGCAGACGGTGGAAGCCACCAGCGTGAAGCAGCTGGAAGACGCCGGCATACGCGTGGGTGATACGCTGCGTCTGCAAGGGACCGGAATGTGTAACATCCATGCGCCTGGCGCATGGAACACACGTCAGAATTCGCCGTTTATGCCGTTTGATTGTTCGCAAATTATCTGGAACGATGCGCCTCCGCTGCCGCTGCCTGAATCCGATGTCGTGAATAAAGCCACGGCGCTCACCGAGACGGTCAGCCGCCAGCTGCATCCGAAACCGGATGACGATTCCCGCGTTAGCCCTGCCCTGCGTTCGGCTATTCAGAAATCTGGCATGGTACTGCTGGATGACTTTGGTGAAATCGTCCTGAAAACAGAGGATCTCTGTTCTGCTCAGGACGAGTGCGTGCGGCTTAAAAATGCACTGGTGAATCTCGGGAACAGCAAGGACTGGGATGCACTGGTGAAACGCGCGGAAGCAGGACGCCTGGACGGCGTCAACGTGCTGCTGCGTCCGGTCAGCGCTGAATCTCTGGATAACCTGGTCGCCACCTCCACCGCGCCATTTGTGATGCGCGAAACCACCCGAGCAGCCCAGGCGTTAAACAGCCCGGCTCCGGGCGGCTTTGTGATTGTCAGCGATGAGGGGAGCGATCTGGTTGATCAGCCTTATCCGCAAGTTGCGTTATATGACTACCCGGCTCAGGAGCAGTGGGGAGAGTTCCAGCGCCTTGCTCAAATGCTGATGCAAACGCCGTTCAGCGCGGAAGGGATCGTCACACGTATCTTCACAGACGCCAATGGCACGCGCCATGTCGACCTGCACCGAATGCCGGATAGCGCAGGATTGTGGCGTTATATCGGCACATCCCTGCTGATGATGGCGATGCTGGCATGCATATTCTGGAACGGCTTTATGGCCTTGCGCCGCTATCAGCGTTCGCGCACCCGGCTTGCTGAGATTCAGCAGTATTACGAAAATTGCCTCAATCCTAAACTCATCTCATCCTCTGAGAGCCTGATCGGATAACGTCACTGCGCGGCAAGTTGTGCTACCCTGTCGCGCACGTTTCTTCTGGCTGGAGTTCCCCTAAATGCATCTTGATATTGCCTGGCAGGAGGTCGATACCGTCCTGCTGGATATGGACGGCACGCTGCTTGATCTCGCCTTTGATAACTTTTTCTGGCAACAACTGGTGCCCGAAACATACGGTAAACAGCAGGGTATCTCTCCGGCAGAAGCGCAGGAATTCATTCGTTCGCAATATAGCGCCGTGCAGCATACGCTAAACTGGTACTGTCTGGACTACTGGAGCGAGCGCCTCGGTTTGGATATTTGTGCCATGACCACCGCCCAAGGGCCACGCGCGGTACTGCGCGACGATACGGTGCCGTTCCTGGATGCCCTGCAAGCCAGCGGTAAGCGCCGCATTTTGCTGACTAACGCGCATCCTCATAATCTGGCCGTGAAGCTGGAACATACGGGGCTGGCGTCACACCTTGATTTATTACTTTCCACCCACACATTTGGTTATCCGAAAGAGGATCAGCGGTTGTGGCATGCGGTGGCGGGAGAGACCGGTTTGCAGCCGGAACGTACGCTGTTTATTGACGACAGCGAGCCGATTCTGGATGCCGCCGCGACGTTTGGCATTCGCTATTGTCTGGGCGTGACCAATCCTGATTCCGGACTGGCTGAAAAAAGCTACCTGCGGCATCCGGGGCTGAACGACTATCGCCGGATGATCCCCTCACTCACCGTGAAGGAGACGCCATGAAAGAAAAACCCTCTGATGGGGTAAGACTGGATAAATGGCTATGGGCGGCCCGGTTTTATAAAACGCGCGCCCTTGCCCGCGAAATGGTTGATGGTGGCAAAGTGCATTACAACGGTCAGCGCAGCAAGCCGAGCAAGATGGTTGAGCTGAATGCCACCTTAACGCTGCGCCAGGGTAATGATGAAAAAACGGTAGTGATTAAAGCCATTACCGAACAGCGACGTCCCGCAACCGAAGCCACACAGCTTTATGAAGAGACAGCTGAAAGCATTGAAAAGCGTGAGAAAACCGCGCTGGCGCGCAAAATGAACGCGCTGACGATGCCTCACCCGGACCGGCGACCGGATAAAAAAGAGCGCCGCGATCTGATGAAATTTAAACACGGTGAGACCGAGTAACCCTCACCTGCACGAGAGATGAAAATGGCCCAACACGACCAATTACACCGCTATCTGTTTGAACAATTCGCCGTGCGCGGCGAGCTGGTCACCGTATCCGAAACCTGGAAACAGATTCTGGAAAACCACAACTACCCGCTGCCGGTGAAAACCCTGTTGGGCGAACTGCTGGTTGCCACCAGCCTGCTGACCGCCACGCTAAAATTCGCTGGCGATATCACCGTGCAGCTGCAGGGTGACGGCCCGATGACGCTGGCAGTGATCAACGGCAACAACCAGCAGCAGATGCGCGGCGTTGCGCGCGTTCAGGGCGAAGTCCCTGAAAATGCGGATCTGAAAACGCTGGTTGGCAATGGCTATCTGGTGATCACCATCTCCCCGGAGGAAGGCGAGCGCTATCAGGGCGTGGTCGGGCTGGAAGGCGATACCCTGGCAGCCTGCCTGGAAGACTACTTCATGCGGTCTGAACAGCTGCCAACCCGTCTGTTCATCCGCACCGGTGAAGTTGACGGTCAGCCTGCTGCTGGCGGTATGCTGCTGCAGGTTCTGCCTGCGCAGGATGCGCAGACCAATGATTTTGAGCACCTGGCGACGCTGACCGAAACCGTCAAAGCAGAAGAGCTCTTCAACCTGTCGGCGACCGACGTGCTGTGGCGTCTGTACCACGAAGAAGAAGTGACGGTATACGACCCGCAGGCGGTGGAGTTTAAGTGCACCTGCTCCCGCGAGCGCTGCGCGGGCGCCCTGAAAACGCTGCCTGACGAAGAGATCGACAGCATCATGGCGGAAGACGGTGAAATCGACATGCACTGTGACTACTGCGGTACGCACTACGTGTTCAATTCGATGGATATCGCCGAGATCCGCAATAACGCCTCCCCGGCGGATCCGCAGGTTCACTAAACCTCTTTCCCCTCACCCTAACCCTCTCCCCAAAGGGGAGAGGGAACTTGCCCCAAGCTGAATCGTTTTCCCTATGTAACACTTACGTAATTTTCTTACGTGTATGCGATTACATTCACATTCCTTCGGTTAAATTCACCAGCCCTTAACCTTTTAGGAACATTTTCCACAACCAAAAAGCGATTCCTGCGATAATCCGCCTGCGCTGTGACTGGAGTCGCAGCGTTTTCCGTTAGTAAGGGTTTTGTCCAGATACGTAAATCTATGAGCCCCGTCGCGGTTAACAACCTCAGAAAAACCCTACAATTTCAGGCAGTACATATTGGCTAAGGAGCAGTGATATGCGTGTTACTGGTTTAACCCCGCAAGATCTCATGGCTTATGGTATTCACGACGTCCAGGAAATCGTCTACAACCCCGATTACGATACGCTGTATCAGGAAGAGCTCAATCCAGCACTGGAAGGATACGAGCGAGGTGTGTTGACAAACCTTGGTGCTATCGCCGTCGATACCGGTATTTTTACCGGTCGTTCGCCGAAAGATAAGTATATCGTCCGAGACGAAACCACCCGCGATACGCTGTGGTGGGCTGATAAGGGCAAAGGGAAGAACGACAACAAACCGCTCTCCCCGGAGACCTGGCAGCATCTGAAAGGGCTCGTCACTCACCAACTCTCCGGCAAGCGTCTGTTCATTGTCGACGCTTTCTGCGGCGCTAACGCCGACACCCGCCTTTCCGTGCGTTTCATTACCGAAGTGGCCTGGCAGGCGCATTTCGTTAAGAATATGTTTATTCGTCCGACCGACGAAGAGCTGCAGGACTTCACCCCAGACTTCATCGTGATGAACGGTGCGAAATGCACGAATCCACAGTGGAAAGAGCAGGGTCTGAACTCCGAAAACTTTGTTGCCTTCAACCTGACCGAGCGTATCCAGCTGATTGGCGGTACCTGGTACGGCGGCGAGATGAAGAAAGGGATGTTCTCTGTCATGAACTACCTGCTGCCGCTGCGCGGTATCGCCTCCATGCACTGCTCGGCGAACGTCGGCGAGAAAGGCGACGTGGCGGTATTCTTCGGCCTGTCCGGCACCGGGAAAACAACCCTCTCTACCGACCCGAAACGCCGCCTGATTGGCGATGACGAACACGGCTGGGACGACGACGGGGTGTTTAACTTCGAAGGCGGCTGCTACGCGAAGACCATTCGCCTGTCTGAAGAGGCCGAACCGGATATCTTCCACGCGATCCGCCGCGACGCGCTGCTCGAAAACGTCACCGTGCGTGCCGACGGCTCCATCGACTTCGACGATGCGTCGAAAACCGAAAACACCCGTGTGTCGTATCCGATTTACCACATCGACAATATCGTAAAGCCGGTGTCAAAAGCGGGTCATGCTACGAAGGTGATTTTCCTGACGGCGGATGCGTTCGGCGTGCTGCCACCGGTTTCCCGCCTGACCGCCAGCCAGACGCAGTACCACTTCCTCTCGGGCTTTACCGCCAAGCTGGCAGGTACCGAGCGCGGTGTGACGGAGCCAACCCCAACCTTCTCCGCCTGCTTCGGCGCGGCCTTCCTGTCGCTGCATCCGACGCAGTACGCTGAAGTGCTGGTAAAACGCATGCAGGCATCCGGCGCGCAGGCTTACCTGGTGAACACCGGCTGGAACGGCACCGGCAAGCGTATCTCCATCAAGGATACTCGCGCGATTATCGACGCCATTCTGGATGGTTCTCTGGACGACGCTGAAACCTTCACGCTGCCAATGTTTGACCTGGCGATCCCAACGTCTCTGCCGGGTGTGGATACGCATATCCTCGACCCGCGCAATACGTACGGTTCACCGGAGCAGTGGCGTGAGAAGGCGGAATCGCTGGCGAAGCTGTTTATTGAGAACTTCGAGAAGTATACCGACACCCCGGCAGGCGAAGCGCTGGTGAGCGCGGGTCCGAAGCTGTAATGCCTTCCCCCTCTCCCCGTGGGAGAGGGGGAAGGCATCAGGCCGCAGAGGTCTTATGTTGTCGGGTGGCGGCTTCGCCTTACCCGACCTACAAAAAAGGGTGGCGAGTGCCACCCTTTTTTTAACCCTCTTTCACCTGCCCCCGCGTCACCGGTACCGGCAGCCAGGCGCGAATGCTCAGCCCACCCCGTTCGCTGGTGCCAATCTCCAGCAATCCGTTATGGTTATCGATAATACGCTGCACAATCGCCAGGCCTAAACCGGTTCCGCTGGTGCTGCGCGCGCTGTCGCCACGTACAAACGGCTGGAACAGATGCTTACGCTGCTCAGGCTTAATGCCAGGGCCATCGTCTTCCACCTGGAACCAGGCGCGGTTGAGTTCAGACCCGCTGCTGACTTTAATCCAGCCATTGCCGTAGCGCGCCGCGTTGACCACCATGTTCGCCACTGCACGTTTGATGGAGAGCGGGTGCATGCGTACCTGGATCTCCCCCGCCTGCAGGTCGGTATCAATCTCACGCTCGTAGCCGCTTTCCGCCGCCACCACCTCGCCCAGCACCGCGTTCAGGTCAGCCATTTCCATCGGCATCTCCTGCCCGGTGCGCAGGTAATCGATGAACTGCTCAATGATGGCGTTACACTCTTCGATATCCTTGTTGATGGACTCGGCAAGGTAGCCGTCCTCTTCCCCCATCATCTCCGTCGCCAGGCGAATACGCGTCAGCGGCGTGCGCAGATCATGGCTGACCCCCGCCATCAGCAGCGTACGGTCATCCGCCAGCTGCTTCACGCCTGCCGCCATATGGTTAAACGCGCGCGTCACCGAACGGACTTCTGAGGCGCCATACTCGCGCAGCGGTGGAGGAATAATCCCTTTACCGACCTGCAGCGCCGCGTGCTCCAGGTCGACCAGCGGTCGGTTCTGTATACGGATAAACAGCCACGCGCCACCTATCGCCAGCAGCATGATGGCCAGGGTGTAGCGGAACAGCGGCGAGAAGTCGCCCTGATGGATTTCGGTCAGCGGGACGCGCACCCAGATGTTGGGTGAGAGCCAGGTTTTCAGCCAGACGACCGGCGAGCTTTTGTTGACCTCAACGCGCACTTCCGTTGGGCCGCCCAGCTGCTGCGCCATCTGCTGGCTAAGGAATTCGTAGTGCTGCGCCCAGCGCAGGCCAGCGTCTTCTGCCGCTTCGTTGGAGTAGAGCGAAATGCCCAGCTCACGGTAGATTTCACGGCGAAACGCCGGGGGAACAACCAGCTGCGTGCCGTCCTCCAGCTGCAGCTTATCGGTCATCAGCATACGGACTTCGTAGGCAAGGACCTTATTAAACTGCTGGAGGCTCGGCAGGATCGCAAAGTTCAGCACCACCAGATAGGTCGTCACCAGGCTGACGAATAGCAGGGTGACGATCAATAACAGGGTGCGGGCAAACGAGCTTCGCGGCGAGAAGCGCATTCGCCTCATGCTTTAGAGCCGTCCGGGACAAACACGTAGCCCAGACCCCACACGGTCTGAATATAACGAGGATGCGCCGGATCTTCTTCCACCATGCGGCGCAGGCGGGAGATCTGCACGTCGATGGAGCGTTCCATTGCGGAGTATTCGCGACCGCGCGCCAGGTTCATCAGCTTGTCACGGGAGAGCGGCTCACGCGGGTGGCTGACCAGCGCTTTCAGTACCGCAAACTCGCCGCTGGTGAGCGGCATTGGCTCGTCTTCACGGAACATCTCACGGGTGCCGAGGTTCAGCTTGAACTTACCGAAGGCAATCACCGCTTCTTCCTGGGAAGGCGCGCCCGGCAGTTCGTTCGCCTGACGGCGCAGCACAGCGCGAATACGCGCCAGCAGCTCGCGCGGGTTAAACGGTTTTGGAATGTAGTCGTCTGCGCCAATTTCGAGGCCCACGATACGGTCAACCTCTTCGCCCTTCGCCGTCACCATGATAATCGGCATCGGGTTGCTCTGGCTGCGCAGACGGCGGCAGATGGAAAGCCCGTCTTCGCCCGGTAGCATCAGGTCAAGGACCATCAGGTGGAAAGATTCACGGGTCAGCAGACGGTCCATCTGCTCAGCGTTCGCGACGCTACGAACCTGGAAGCCCTGCTCGGTCAGATAACGCTCAAGCAGCGCGCGCAGGCGCATGTCGTCATCCACGACCAGAATTTTGTAGTTTTCTTGCATTGTGTGTACTCCCAAAGGTTCGGATAGTCTTTGTAACAGCGTATTCTAAAAAAGTGCACGTATTCGACCAGCTAATTCTGGTATAAATTCTAGTCGAAATTGTTACAAAGCATATTTAACAGCAGCTTATCTGCTCATTTCATCACATAAATCATTATTAATCCTGTCTGTTACACTGTGTGGTACGTATTGTGCGCAAGACAGTAAACCGGCAGCAAAGGCTTCACCATGAAAACGCCCCTGATCACCCGCGAAGGGTACGAGAAACTCAAAAAAGAGATGGATTACCTGTGGCGCGAAGAGCGTCCCGAGGTGACCAAAAAAGTTACCTGGGCGGCAAGCCTGGGCGATCGCAGCGAAAATGCGGATTACCAGTACAACAAAAAGCGACTGCGTGAGATCGACCGTCGGGTTCGCTACCTGACGAAGTGCCTTGAGAACCTGAAAATTGTCGATTACTCCCCGCAGCAGGAGGGCAAAGTGTTCTTCGGCGCGTGGGTTGAAATTGAAAACGACGACGGCAACACCCTGCGGTTTCGCATCGTGGGCTACGATGAAATTTTTGGTCGTAAGGATTACATCTCCATCGACTCACCCATGGCGCGCGCGCTGCTGAAAAAGGAAGTGGGCGATCTGGCCGTCGTTCAGACCCCTTCCGGCGAAGCCAGCTGGTACGTGAACGAAATCGAGTACGTTAAATAGTCCGAGAGCGCCCTCCACGGCTGGCATTTTGCCGTGTCAGCCCGTATAACTATCCCCTGATTTTTTCGACTCAACAGATGATAAAGCCATGATGAAAGATTCGCTCTGCCGCATTATTGCGGGTGATATTCAGGCCAGAGCCGAACAGGTAGAAGCTGCCGTTCGCCTGCTTGATGAAGGGAACACCGTGCCGTTTATTGCACGCTATCGTAAGGAAGTCACCGGTGGTCTGGATGACACGCAGCTGCGTAACCTGGAAACGCGTCTGGGTTATTTGCGCGAGCTGGAAGAACGTCGGCAGGCAATCCTCAAATCCATTGGCGAACAGGGCAAGCTGACCAGCGAGCTGGAAAACGCCATCAATGGCACCCTGAGCAAAACCGAACTCGAAGATCTCTATCTGCCGTATAAACCGAAGCGCCGCACGCGTGGGCAGATTGCGATTGAAGCGGGTCTTGAGCCGCTGGCCGACCTGCTGTGGAACGAGCCGTCCCACGATCCCGATACCGAAGCGGCGAAATTTATCGACGCTGACAAAGGCGTAGCGGACACCAAAGCCGCCCTCGACGGCGCGCGCTACATTCTGATGGAGCGTTTCTCTGAAGACGCCGCCCTGCTCGCTAAAGTGCGTGATTACCTGTGGAAGAATGCCCACATCGTCTCTACCGTCGTCACGGGTAAAGAGGAAGAAGGCGCGAAATTCCGCGACTACTTCGATCACCACGAACCGATCTCTACCGCCCCTTCACACCGCGCGCTGGCGATGTTCCGCGGCCGCAACGAAGGCGTGCTCCAGCTCTCCCTGAATGCAGACCCGCAGTTTGACGAGCCGCCGAAAGAGAGCCACTGCGAGCAGATCATTATCGACCATCTCGGCCTGCGCCTGAACAACGCCCCGGCGGACAGCTGGCGTAAAGGCGTGGTGAGCTGGACCTGGCGCATTAAGGTGCTGATGCACCTCGAAACCGAGCTGATGGGCACCGTGCGCGAGCGCGCCGAAGACGAAGCCATTAACGTTTTCGCCCGCAACCTGCACGACCTGCTGATGGCCGCCCCTGCTGGCCTGCGCGCGACCATGGGTCTCGATCCGGGCCTGCGTACCGGCGTGAAGGTTGCCGTCGTTGACGGCACCGGCAAGCTTGTCGCCACCGACACCATTTACCCGCACACCGGTCAGGCAGCGAAAGCGGCCGTCGTGGTGGCGGCGCTGTGCGAGAAGTACAACGTGGAGCTGGTCGCCATCGGCAACGGTACGGCCTCACGTGAAACCGAGCGTTTCTACCTCGACGTGCAGAAACAGTTCCCGAAAGTGACGGCGCAGAAAGTGATCGTCAGCGAAGCGGGCGCATCCGTCTATTCCGCGTCTGAACTGGCAGCGCTGGAGTTCCCGGACCTGGACGTTTCCCTGCGCGGCGCGGTCTCTATCGCACGCCGTTTACAGGATCCGCTGGCCGAACTGGTGAAGATCGACCCGAAATCCATCGGCGTGGGCCAGTATCAGCACGACGTGAGCCAGACGCAGCTGGCGCGCAAGCTGGATGCGGTGGTGGAAGACTGCGTAAACGCCGTCGGCGTTGACCTGAACACCGCCTCCGTTCCCCTGCTGACCCGCGTGGCGGGCTTAACCCGCATGATGGCGCAGAACATCGTCGCCTGGCGTGATGAGAACGGTCAGTTCCAGAACCGTCAGCAGCTGCTGAAGGTGAGCCGTCTGGGGCCCAAAGCCTTTGAGCAGTGCGCGGGCTTCCTGCGTATCAACCACGGCGATAACCCGCTCGATGCCTCTACCGTGCACCCGGAAGCCTACCCTGTAGTGGAGCGCATTCTGGCCGCGACCCAGCAGGCGCTGAAAGACCTGATGGGCGACAGCAGCGCGCTGCGTAACCTGAAAGCATCGGATTTCACCGACGAGCAGTTTGGCGTGCCGACGGTTAGCGACATCATCAAAGAGCTGGAAAAACCGGGCCGCGATCCGCGCCCTGAGTTTAAAACCGCGACCTTTGCCGACGGCGTGGAGACCATGAACGACCTGCTGCCCGGCATGGTGCTGGAAGGTGCGGTCACCAATGTCACCAACTTTGGCGCGTTTGTGGATATCGGCGTGCATCAGGACGGTCTGGTCCATATCTCTTCCCTCGCCGACAAGTTCGTTGAAGACCCGCATACCGTGGTCAAAGCGGGCGACATCGTGAAGGTGAAAGTGCTGGAAGTGGATCTGCAGCGCAAGCGTATCGCCCTGACCATGCGTCTGGACGAGCAGCCGGGCGAAACCAACGCGCGCCGCGGCGGCAACGGCGGCGGTCGCGAACAGCAGCGTCCGGCAGCGAAGGCCGCGAAACCGCGCGGGCGTGACGCGCAGCCTGCGGGCAACAGCGCGATGATGGATGCGCTGGCAGCGGCAATGGGTAAGAAACGCTAAGCTTGTCAATGCCCGGTGGCGCTACGCTTACCGGGCCTACGGTTTTGTAGGCCGGGCAAACGCAGTGCCGCCCGGCAAGCAGACCGCAGGTAATTAAAATAAATATGGCGACTCCATATTTAAACCACTATTTATCACTCCATTAACAAATAAGCTTTTTATTCCTTCCCGGGTAATTCTGCAAATATTGAGCAAGGTCAATCAGACCGCAAATTAATACGATTAACAACATTCCGTCACAGTTTTAATATTGCTGATAAAAACTATTCTCATTATCATCATTGTGTAGATTATTTAACCTCTCGTGGAATCAGGCGCTATGCAATTCACTCCAGACAGTGCATGGAAAATTACCGGTTTTACTCGTGAAATTAGCCCCGCCTATCGGCAAAAGCTCTTGTCACTCGGCATGCTACCCGGCTCGTCATTCCAGGTAGTACGCGTGGCCCCGCTGGGCGACCCCGTTCATATCGAAACCCGACGCGTCAATCTGGTACTGCGTAAGAAAGACCTCGCCTTAATTGAAGTCGAAGCGTTATCTCAATAACAAGCCAGCGGTTCAGTGAGTCTATTACAATGAAAAAATTAACTATTGGCTTAATTGGCAATCCTAATTCCGGCAAGACAACCTTATTTAATCAGTTAACCGGTGCGCGCCAGCGCGTCGGCAACTGGGCAGGCGTGACGGTTGAACGCAAAGAAGGCCAGTTCACGACAACGGACAATCAGGTCACGCTGGTTGACCTGCCGGGCACCTATTCGCTCACCACGATTTCATCCCAGACCTCGCTCGATGAGCAGATCGCCTGCCACTATATTCTGAGCGGCGATGCGGATCTGCTCATCAACGTGGTGGATGCGTCCAACCTTGAGCGCAATCTCTATCTGACGCTGCAGCTGCTTGAGCTGGGTATTCCCTGCATCGTGGCGCTTAACATGCTCGATATCGCAGAGAAGCAGAAATTGCGCATCGACGTCGATGCCCTCTCCGCCCGCCTGGGCTGCCCTGTGGTTCCGCTGGTCTCAACCCGCGGGCGCGGCATTGATGCCCTGAAGCTGGCCGTTGACCGCCACACAGGTAACGCCGACATTGAACTGGTGCACTACGCGCAGCCGCTGCTTCGCGAAGCCAGCCGGTTGGCGCAGGAGATGGACACCGCCATGCCTGCCAGACAGCGTCAATGGCTCGGCCTGCAGATGCTGGAAGGCGATATCTACAGCCGCGCCTATGCCGGTGACGCAGCAGATAAACTCGACGTGGCGCTGGCACGCCTGAGCGACGAGCTGGATGACCCGGCGCTGCACATCGCGGACGCGCGCTATCAGGCCATCGCCGCGATTTGCGACGTGGTCAGCAACGCCCTGACGGCGGAACCCAGCCGCTTTACCGCCGCCGTAGATAAGATTGTGCTCAACCGCTTTCTCGGTTTGCCCATCTTCCTGCTGGTGATGTACCTGATGTTCCTGCTTGCCATTAACATCGGCGGCGCGCTCCAGCCTGTCTTTGACGCCGGTTCCGTCGCGATATTCGTGCACGGTATCCAGTGGCTGGGCTACACCCTGCACTTCCCGGAATGGCTGACTATCTTCCTCGCCCAGGGGATTGGCGGCGGTATCAACACCGTGCTGCCGCTGGTGCCGCAGATCGGCATGATGTATCTGTTCCTATCCTTCCTCGAAGACTCCGGCTATATGGCTCGCGCGGCGTTCGTGATGGATCGCCTGATGCAGGCGCTGGGGCTGCCGGGTAAATCCTTCGTGCCGCTGATCGTTGGCTTCGGCTGCAACGTGCCGTCGGTAATGGGTGCACGTACGCTTGATGCGCCGCGCGAACGGCTGATGACCATCATGATGGCGCCATTTATGTCCTGCGGCGCGCGCCTGGCCATCTTTGCGGTCTTTGCCGCCGCTTTCTTTGGTCAGCAGGGCGCGCTGGCGGTCTTCTCGCTGTACGTGCTCGGCATCGTGATGGCAATCCTGACCGGTCTGATGCTGAAGCACACCATTATGCGCGGTGAAGCGTCACCGTTCGTGATGGAGCTGCCGGTTTACCACGTACCGCATCTGAAGAGCCTGGAGATCCAGACCTGGCAGCGCCTGAAAGGCTTCGTGCTGCGCGCCGGTAAAGTGATTGTCATCGTCAGTATCTTCCTGAGCGCGCTGAACAGCTTCACGTTGAGCGGTCAGGCGGCAGATAACATCAACGACTCTGCCCTCGCCTCCGTCAGCCGCGTCATCACACCGGTCTTCAAACCGATTGGCGTGCAGGACGATAACTGGCAGGCGACTGTTGGCCTGTTCACCGGCGCAATGGCGAAAGAGGTGGTTGTCGGGACGCTGAACACGCTCTACACCGCAGAGAACATTCAGGAGCAAGAGTTCAATCCGGCAGAGTTTAAGCTCGGCGCCGAACTGCTGGGTGCCGTTGAGGAAACCTGGCAGAGCCTGAAAGACACCTTCAGCCTGAGCGTGCTGGCGAACCCGATTGAGGCCAGCAAAGGCGACGGCGAAATGGCGACCGGCGCCATGGGCGTGATGAGCGAGAAATTCGGCAGTGCGTCAGCGGCCTACAGCTACCTCATCTTCGTGTTGCTGTACATTCCGTGCATCTCGGTAATGGGGGCGATTGCCCGTGAGTCCAGCCGCGGCTGGATGGGCTTCTCCATTCTGTGGGGGTTGAATATCGCTTACTCCCTGGCGACGGTGTTCTATCAGACCGTTAACTTCAGCCAGCACCCGCGTTACAGTCTGGTCTGCATCCTGGCGGTGATCCTGTTTAACGTGATGGTGATGGGCCTGCTGCGCCGGGCGCGCAGCCGCGTTGATATCAACCTGCTGGCGACGCGTAAAACCCCGACCACCTGCTGCAACAGCCCGACCGGCGACTGTCACTAAGGGGCAAACAGATGGCATCGTTGATTCAGGTTCGTGATTTACTGGCGTTACAGGGGCGCATGGAGGCAAAACAGCTAAGCCTCAGCCTGCATACGCCCCAGCCGATGATCGATGCCATGCTGGAAAGACTCGAAGCGATGGGAAAAGCCGTGCGCATTCAGGAAGAGCCGGACGGTTGTTTGTCCGGCAGCTGTAAACGTTGCCCGGAAGGGAAGGCCTGCCTCAGGGAGTGGTGGTCGCTTCGCGAATAAAGCCGGACAGCGCCGAACAAAACTCGCCAGGGTGCGAGATGAACGGCGCGTGTGCCGCTTTGGCAACCACCCGCGATGCACTCTCCGGCCACAGGTCATCCAGCAGCGGAACCACCTTGCGCGGCACCAGCCCGTCCAGATAACCATAAATACGCAGATGCGGGACCGCCAGCGACGCCAGCGGTTCACGCAGATCGATCGTTTTCAGGATCTCAAGCCCCCCGTTAAGCACCTCAACGTCAGGCATCGGCAGCGAAAGCACGGTCTGTTTCAGCGTGCGCGCATCCTGACGCGCGGTTTCTGTTCCCATCGTCTGCAGCGCGAGAAAACGTTCCACCGTCCGCTGGAAGTCTTCGCTTAGCTGCTGCTGGAATCCGGCCAGCACTTCAGGCTTGATACCCGGCCACGCATCCTGCGCGCTAAAACACGGGGACGAGGCCACGGTAACCAGCGCGCTCACGCGCCCGGGGTTATCCAGCGCAATTCTGCTTGCCACCAGCCCACCCAGGCTCCAGCCCAGCCAGACGGCGTTTTGCGGCGCGGCATCCAAAACCTGCTGCGCCATCTCATCAAGCGACATCGCGCCAAAGCCGCGGCTGCGGCCATAGCCCGGCAAATCCACCAGATGCAGCGTAAATTGCGAGGCGAGTTCCTCACTTACGCAACGCCACACTTCCGCATTCAGTCCCCATCCGTGCAGCAGCACAAGATGACAATTTCCCGTCCCGACGGTCTGCCACCACAGCGTCTTCATCAGCTATCGTTCTCTTTTTTTACATGGAGGTTGCCTATGCTAACAGTGCCCGGCTTGTGCTGGCTATGCCGAATGCCGCTTGCGCTCAGCGCGTGGGGGATCTGTTCCGTCTGTACCCGCTCGCTGGAAGGACGAATCGCCGGGTGCCCGCAGTGTGGGTTACCGGCGGTCAGCCTGGCGATCCCCTGCGGTCGCTGCCTGAAAAAAGCGCCGCCGTGGCAAGCGCTTGTGGCGGTGGATAATTATGTTCCGCCGCTCAGTTCGCTTATCCACGCGCTGAAGTTTTCCCACCAAAGCGTACTGGCGACGCCCCTTGCACGCCTGCTGCTTCTCGCCGTGTTGCAGGCACGACGAACGCGCGCGCTGCCGCGGGTCGACATGCTGATGAATGTCCCCCTGCACCACCGTCGCCACTGGCGGCGCGGCTATAACCAAAGCGACCTGCTCTGTCGTCCGCTCGCCCGCTGGCTCGGATGCCGTTACGCTGCCTCAGCGCTCAGGCGCGTGCAGGCAACCGCAATACAGCATCAGCTCAGCGCGCGGCTTCGCAAAAGGAACCTGAAAAATGCCTTCCGCCTTGAATTGCCGGTTCACGGTCTCCATATCGCGCTTGTGGATGATGTCGTCACCACGGGCAGTACCGTTGCTGAACTTTCCCGACTGCTTTTGCAAAGCGGCGCCGCGTCGGTTCAGGTATGGTGTCTGTGCCGTACCTTGTAGCCCTTCTTCAATGGGCGTATGATTATACCCAGGTAATTTAGTCAACTATTAGGCCAAAGCTATGATCCGTATTTCCGATTCTGCACAAGCGCACTTTGCCAAATTGCTGGCAAATCAGGAAGAAGGGACGCAGATCCGCGTGTTTGTGATCAATCCAGGCACTCCGAATGCAGAATGTGGTGTCTCGTATTGTCCTCCGGACGCTGTGGAAGCAACTGACACTGCCCTTAAATTTGAACAGCTCACCGCGTACGTCGATGAACTGAGCGCACCGTATCTTGACGATGCGGAAATCGACTTTGTCACCGACCAGTTGGGCTCTCAGCTGACCCTGAAAGCACCGAACGCGAAAATGCGTAAAGTGTCTGACGATGCCCCGCTGATGGAGCGCGTTGAGTATCTGCTGCAATCGCAGATCAACCCACAGCTGGCAGGACACGGTGGCCGTGTAACCCTGATGGAAATCACGGAAGACGGTCTGGCGATCCTGCAGTTCGGCGGCGGCTGTAACGGCTGTTCTATGGTCGATGTGACCCTGAAGGAAGGGATCGAGAAGCAGCTGCTGAACGAATTCCCGGAACTGAAAGGCGTGCGCGATCTGACCGAGCACCAGCGCGGCGAGCACTCTTACTACTAATTCAGTACCCTTCTGTCTTGCCCGGTGGCGCTGCGCTTACCGGGCCTACAAAACAGTGACTGCATCCGAATCGTAAGCCGGGTAAGGCGTAGCCGCCACCCGGCTTTTGTTTTCCCCTCTCTATATGTTGACCTGCGTCTCATAATTCAAATTTAGCCTCCCAGGGTGATTCTCAATCACATCATGTTACCCGTATCATTCTCGTGGGCACTCAGCACCCTTATAACAGCCGACTAAACTTAATGGTTTCGAAGGCATCAGTATGAGTGCCGTTAACGCTCTGTTCCCAGTTGGGACAATCGGAATTTGTCGTTGAAACAATGACGTTACCCATAACAATTCAAAGGCCAGGTAAATCATGCCATTAGTCATCGTTGCTATCGGTGTTGTGTTATTACTGCTCTTGATGATCCGTTTCAAAATGAACGGATTTATCGCTTTGGTTCTGGTGGCACTTGCAGTCGGTCTGATGCAAGGGATGCCACTGGTGAAAGTCATCAGCTCGATTAAAGCCGGTGTCGGCGGTACGCTCGGCAGCCTGGCGTTGATCATGGGCTTCGGCGCCATGCTCGGCAAAATGCTGGCGGACTGCGGGGGGGCGCAACGTATCGCCACCACACTGATCGCCAAATTTGGTAAGAAGAATATCCAGTGGGCGGTGGTGTTAACCGGTTTTACCGTCGGTTTCGCGCTGTTCTATGAAGTGGGCTTCGTGCTGATGCTGCCGCTGGTGTTCACCATCGCGGCTGCGGCAAATATCCCGCTGCTGTATGTCGGTGTGCCAATGGCTGCGGCGCTGTCCGTGACCCACGGCTTCCTGCCGCCGCACCCGGGTCCAACCGCTATCGCCACCATTTTCCACGCAGATATGGGTAAAACCCTGCTGTTCGGTACGATTCTGGCAATCCCAACCGTGATTCTGGCGGGCCCGGTTTATGCGCGCTTCCTGAAAGGCATTGATAAGCCGATTCCTGAAGGTCTGTACAGCGCCAAAACCTTTACCGAAGAAGAGATGCCTGGCTTTGGCGTCAGCGTCTGGACTTCTCTGGTACCGGTGATCCTGATGGCGATGCGTGCCGTGGCGGAGATGGTCCTGCCAAAAGGTCACGCGTTCCTGGCGGTTGCGGAATTCCTGGGTGACCCGGTGATGGCAACGCTGATTGCGGTACTGATCGCGATGTTCACCTTCGGTCTGAACCGCGGTCGTTCAATGGATCAGATCAACGACACGCTGACCTCGTCCATCAAAATCATTGCCATGATGCTCCTGATCATCGGCGGTGGCGGTGCGTTCAAGCAGGTTCTGGTCGACAGCGGCGTGGACAAATACATCGCGGCCATGATGCACGAAACCAACGTGTCGCCGCTCCTGATGGCCTGGTCTATCGCTGCCGTGCTGCGTATTGCGCTGGGTTCTGCGACCGTTGCGGCGATCACCGCAGGCGGTATCGTTGCCCCGCTGATTGCGACCACGGGCGTAAGCCCTGAGCTGATGGTTATCGCGGTCGGTTCCGGTAGCGTGATTTTCTCTCACGTGAACGATCCGGGTTTCTGGCTGTTCAAGGAGTACTTCAACCTGACCATCGGTGAAACCATCAAGTCCTGGTCCGCGCTGGAAACCATTATTTCGGTGTGCGGTCTGGTCGGGGTGCTGCTGTTGAATATGGTGGTTTGATGTAAAAAAGCCGGGTGGCGCTTACGCTTACCCGGCCTACATTCTATTCCCTCTCCCTCTGGGAGAGGGTTAGGGTGAGGGTGAAACTACCGCTTCTTACCCACCGCTCTTCTGCGCTTGTCCAAATCCTTAATCAGCCTGTTCACCCCATCATCGGCAAACATCTTCTCAAGAGTTGTGGAGAGCTTGCGACGCCAGTTCTTGTACTGATAGCTGGTGCCCGGAATGTTCACCGGCTCCGCCATATCAATCCAGTCTTCCGGCTGCAGGCCCAGCAGAGCGCTGTTGCTGTCGGCAATATAGCGCTGCAAACCACGGTTAAGCGTGGAGGTCATCGACATCAACGACGCCTTATGCCCGGCGCGTTTCGGCAGACAGCCATGCTTGTGCAGCGCATCCAGCAGCCCCTGTTTGGAGAGTTCGCGATCCTGATACAGGCCGCGCAGAACCTCTTCATCAGGATAGAGTCCCAGCGTTTTACCGAGCGTCAGGTCGCCGCTTTCCCAATAGCCACGAAGCGTAGGAAGGTCATGCGTCGTCGCGACTGCCATTGACTGTTCAGGGTACGCTTTCGGCGCGCGGAAGGTTTTCTCATGGTCGTTTTCAAAATAGAGCACTTTGTAGGAGTAGACGCCGCTGTCGCGGAGCTTACTGACAATTTCCACCGGCACGGTACCGAGATCTTCACCGATCACCATGCACTGGTGACGCTTACTTTCCAGCGCCAGGATCGACAGCAGATCGTCAACCGGGTACTGCACGTACGCTCCGTGATCGGCGGTTTCACCGTACGGGATCCACCACAGACGCAGCACGGACATCACGTGGTCGATACGCAGCGCCCCGCAGTTCTGCATGTTCGCGCGCAGCAGGTCGATAAACGGCTCGTAGGCGCGCGCCGCCATCACGTGCGGATCCATCGGCGGCAAGCCCCAGTTCTGGCCGAGCGGGCCAAGGATATCCGGCGGCGCGCCGACGGAGGCTTTCAGACAGTAAAGCTCGCGGTCACACCAGGTTTCCGCACCGCCTTCCGCCACGCCGACGGCCAGGTCACGATACAGACCGATAGGCATTTTATAGCCCTGGCTCACCTGCCAGCAGGCGGCAAACTGGCTGTACGCCAGCCACTGCAGCCACAGGTAGAAGTCCACCTCGTCAGCGTATTTTTTGCAGAAGGCTTTCACTTCAGGCGTGTCGACGGTCTGATACGCTTCCGGCCAGACCGGCCAGCCCCAGCGCATTTCGTCCTCTTTCACCTGATACGCGTGCAGCGCATCAAACGCCGCCTGCCAGTACAGGCTCTCGCCCTCCTGGGTGACAAACTGACGGAAGGCCATCATCTGCTCGTCATCGCGCTTCGCAAAACCTTTCCATGCCAGACGCAGTGCCGCCATTTTCAACGCGGTGACGGTGGCGTAGTCCACCCAGTCGGCGTCGCGCGCCTGCTTCAGCGCGTACTGCGTGGTGCTGAGGTTCCACCACGCCTGCGCCTCTTTGCTGTTTTTGAAGTCATCTAACGCGTTAACGTCGATGTAAATCACGTTCAGCCAGCGACGGGACGACGGGCTATACGGGCTGGCACTTTCCGGGTTCGCCGGATAAAGCGCATGGATCGGGTTGAGGCCGATGAACGCGCCGCCGCGCTCGCCCACATCCACCAGCATCTTTTTCAGGTCGCCAAAATCACCGATGCCCCAGTTGCTGTCGGAACGCAGCGTATAGAGCTGCACGCAGGCGCCCCACAGCTTTTTACCTTCGAGCAATGCCTGCGGCTCGTAGCAGCGTTTTGGCGCGACGATCACCCGGCAGTGGAAACGCAGGTCATCCTGGGTGAGCGTTAAGGTGTGATAGCCCTCCGGCAGCTTCGCCGGAAGGTTGAGCGTTTTGCCACCGGTGGCGTGGCCTTTGTGCTGATGCCCCTCTTCGGTGGTGAGCAGCCAGCTAAACTCGCCGCGCCCCTCCACCGCCAGCGGCATCTTTTTGCCTGCAGTGAATACCTTCACGTTCGGCACCGGTGCAACCGACGCTTTCGCGTCGGCTTTGTGCATGGCATCCAGCAAACGTCTTTTGGTGTCGGCGCCAATAGACTGCGGTTTGCCGTGCGCATTGATGTAACTGAGGCTGATCCCCGCCGCCTGCGCGGCACTGTCCAGACGTTTACTCTCCATCGCGCTTCCTTAGCGTTTTGCCTGCCAGATACGGGCCTGATAATCACGGATTGAACGGTCAGAGCTGAACATGCCGCAGCGGGCGGTGTTCAGGATGCACGCGCGGGTCCACGCGTCCTGGTCGCGATACAGCACGTCGACCTGTTTTTGCGCTTCAACGTAGGCCGTGAAGTCCGCCATCACCAGATACGGGTCACCGCCGTGTTTGTCCATGCTGTGCAGCATCTGGTCAAACGCGTGCTTGTCGCCGTCGCTGTATTTGCCGCTTTCCAGCTCTTTCAGCACCGCGTCCAGCACTTTGTCTTTCTTACGCCATTTCACCGGGTCGTAGCCTTTGGCCTTGATGGCTTTCACCTCTTCCACGGTATGGCCGAAGATAAAGATGTTCTCTTCACCGACCTTCTCGGCGATTTCGACGTTTGCCCCGTCGAGCGTACCCACGGTCAGCGCGCCGTTCAGCGCCAGCTTCATGTTGCCGGTACCGGACGCCTCTTTCCCTGCGGTAGAGATCTGCTCGGAGATATCCGCTGCCGGGATCAGCATTTCAGCCGCTGAGACACAGTAATCCGGCAGGAACACCACCTTCAGCTTATCGCCCACTTTCGGATCGCTGTTGATCGCCGCCGCCACTTTGTTGATGGCGAGGATAATGTTTTTCGCCAGGTAGTAGCCCGGTGCCGCTTTCGCACCGAACAGGAACACGCGCGGCACGCGGTCGGCCTGCGGGTTCTCGCGGATCTCTTTGTACAGCGCCAGAATGTGCAGCAGGTTCAGGTGCTGGCGTTTGTACTCGTGCAGACGTTTGATCTGGATATCGAAAATGGCATTTGGGTTGATCTCAATCCCGGTACGCACTTTCACGAACTCCGCCAGGCGAACCTTGTTCTCCAGCTTGATCGCGCGGTACTGCTCGCGGAATTTCGCGTCGTCAGCCTGTTTTTCCAGGTTGATGAGCTGGTCCAGATCGTTGGCCCACTCTTTCTTCAGGGTCTTGTCCAGCAGGCCGGCCAGCAGCGGGTTGCACTGCTTGATCCAGCGGCGCGGCGTGATGCCGTTGGTCACGTTGTGGAATTTGGTCGGCCACAGCTGGTGGTATTCCGGGAACAGATCTTTCACCACCAGGTCCGAGTGCAGCGCCGCCACGCCGTTAACGGCAAAGCCACTGACAACGCACATGTTCGCCATGCGCACCTGTTTGTCGTGAACCACCGCCAGCTTCGCCCAGACCGCTTTGTTGCCCGGCCATGTTTTATCCACCAGGGTTTTAAACTGGTCGTTAATCTTGTTGATGATCTGCATATGACGCGGCAGCAGGGTTTTCACCAGCTTCTCATCCCAGCACTCCAGCGCTTCCGGCATCAGGGTGTGGTTGGTGTAGGCAAAGGTACGGCTGGTGATGGCCCAGGCGTCGTCCCAGCTCAGCTGATGTTCGTCGATCAGCACGCGCAGCAGTTCCGGGATGGCAATGGTCGGGTGCGTGTCGTTGAGCTGAATCACTTCGAAGTCCGGCAGTTGCGCCAGCTTGCGGCCCGCCAGGTGATGGCGACGCAGAATATCCGCCACGGAGCAGGCGCACTGGAAGTACTGCTGCATCAGGCGCAGCTTTTTACCCGCCAGGTGGTTGTCGTTCGGGTAGAGCACTTTCGTCAGCTTCTCGGCGTCGATACCCTGCTGCTCGGCGCGCAGGAAATCGCCGTCGTTGAATTTGGTCAGGTTAAACGGATGCGCATGCTTCGCCTGCCACAGACGCAGCGGCTGCGCCACGCCGTTACGGTAGCCGAGCACCGGCAGATCCCAGGCTTCACCGGTAAGGGTGAACGCCGGTTCCCAGAGTCCCTGCTTAGTGACTTTCCCGCCAATGCTGACCTGCACATCGAGCTGCGCGTTGTGGCGGAACCACGGATAGGTGTTGCGATGCCAGTCATCCGGTGCTTCCATCTGATGCCCGTCGGCAAACGACTGACGGAACAGGCCATACTGATAGTTCAGACCATAGCCAATCGCGGACTGACCAACGGTTGCCATAGAGTCAAGGAAGCAGGCCGCCAGGCGCCCCAGACCACCATTCCCCAGCGCCGGGTCAGTTTCTTCTTCCAGCAGGTCGGTCAGGTTAATGTCGTGTTCTTTCAGCACATCGCCGACGTCCTGATACCAGCCGAGGTTCAGCAGGTTGTTGCCGGTCAGGCGGCCAATCAGGAATTCCATCGAGATATAGTTCACGTGACGCTGGCCCTTAACAGGCTTCGCCACCGGTTGAGCATCCAGTTGCTCTGCGAGCGCACCGCTCACCGCCTGCCACCACTGGTGAGGCGTCATCTCGTTTGCAGCACGAAGGCCAAAACGCTGCCACTGACGCGTCAGGGCAGCCTGGAATTGAGCTTTGTTGAAGGTAGGCTGTGACATAGGGAATTGGCATCCTGTAGAAAGAAAACACATGTTGGCGCTAGTGTGCCTGGCTCATTCCGCCTCTTCCTCCTCCTGTGGGGGATTAGACAGGGAGGAGTAGCGGGGATGAGCATAAAAGTGTGATCGAGGCCACTCTGTAAGTGTGCACGGCGGGAGAAAAGATATCCTGGAAGAGTGTCAAAAAAATGAAATGCAGTTTCGTAAGAAATCATTCCACGCGGAAATGATTACTTACGTACAATAATATTTCTGCAATCGGGTAATAACTAAGGCGATTATTAATTTCCCTTAACTTTACCAGCAGTATATTAAATTTAACGTCACTATCCCTTTCTGAAACCAGTTTCAGCGCAGCCGCAACACAACCATACAAGCCAGCATTGACGGGGCGTCAAAGACCTTTCCAGAAAGTTCCATCATCTGCCTGAATGTTTTGTGACAGAGTGCAAATTCACAGCCACCAAATCCAGACATAACTTGCAATAGTTAACTTATTGGCCGAACTTATATCCATTAATTACGAAGCGCAAAAAAAATAAAATCTCTCGTTCCCCACAGTGAAGTGAAACCTATGTTGATTCCGTCAAAATTAAGTCGCCCGGTTCGCCTTGACCATACCGTGGTCCGCGAGCGTCTGTTGGCTAAACTTTCCGGCGCGCATAATTTCCGACTGGCGCTGGTTACGAGCCCTGCAGGCTATGGAAAAACAACGCTCATTTCGCAATGGGCCGCAGGTAAGAGCGATCTCGGCTGGTACTCCCTTGATGAGGGCGATAACCAGCAGGAGCGTTTTGCCAGCTATTTGATTGCCGCCATTCAACAGGCCACCAACGGACACTGCGTCGCCAGTGAGGTGATGGTGCAAAAGCGCCAGTACGCCAGCCTGTCTTCCCTTTTCTCACAGCTGTTTATCGAACTGGCCGAATGGCATCGCCCGCTTTATGTGGTGATTGATGACTATCATCTGATCACAAACCCGGTGATCCACGAGTCGATGCGCTTCTTCCTGCGCCATCAGCCGGAAAACCTGACCTTAGTTGTCTTATCGCGTAACCTGCCGCAGCTGGGTATTGCCAACCTGCGCGTGCGCGATCAGCTTCTTGAAGTGGGCAGCCAGCAGCTGGCCTTCACCCACCAGGAAGCGAAACAGTTCTTTGACTGCCGCCTGACCTCACCGATTGAGGCCGCCGAAAGCAGCCGCCTGTGCGATGATGTCGCGGGCTGGGCCACGGCGCTGCAGCTGATCGCGCTCTCTGCCCGGCAAAACAACAGTCCGGCGCATCAGTCTGCGCGACGTCTGGCGGGCATCAACGCCAGCCACCTTTCTGATTATCTGGTGGATGAGGTGCTGGACAGCGTCGATCCCTCCACCCGTAATTTCCTGCTGAAAAGCTCCCTGCTGCGTTCCATGAACGATGCGCTGATTGTGCGCGTCACCGGCTGTGAGAACGGCCAGCTACAGCTTGAAGAGATTGAACGTCAGGGGCTGTTTCTGACGCGCATGGACGACCCCGGCGAGTGGTTTAGCTATCACCCGCTGTTTGGCAGCTTCCTGCGCCAGCGCTGCCAATGGGAACTGGCGGTTGAACTCCCGGAGATCCACCGCGCCGCTGCCGAAAGCTGGATGGCACAAGGCTTCCCGAGCGAGGCCATCCACCACGCGCTGGCCGCCGGTGATGCCAGCATGCTCCGCGATATCCTCCTGAACCATGCATGGGGCCTGTTCAACCACAGCGAGCTGACGCTGCTTGAAGAGTCGTTAAAAGCGCTGCCGTGGGAAAGCCTGCTGGAGAACCCGCGTCTGGTGCTGCTTCAGGCCTGGCTGATGCAGAGCCAACATCGCTACAGCGAAGTTAACACCCTGCTGGCGCGTGCCGAGCAGGAGATGGAAAGCGAAATGGATGCCACCCTGCACGGCGAGTTCAACGCCCTGCGCGCTCAGGTAGCCATTAACGACGGCGACCCGGACGAAGCTGAACGGCTGGCGATGGTCGCGCTGGATGAACTGCCGCTGGCTAACTTCTACAGCCGCATCGTTGCGACCTCGGTGCATGGCGAAGTGCTGCACTGCAAAGGCGACCTCACCCGTTCGCTTTCACTGATGCAGCAAACCGAGCAGATGGCACGTCGGCACGATGTCTGGCACTACGCGCTGTGGAGCCTGATCCAACAGAGCGAGATTTTATTTGCGCAGGGGTTCCTGCAGGCCGCCTGGGAAAATCAGGAAAAAGCGTTCCAGCTGATTCGTGAACAGCATCTGGAACAGCTGCCGATGCATGAGTTCCTGTTGCGTATTCGCGCTCAGCTGCTGTGGGCATGGTCACGTCTGGACGAGGCCGAAAGCTGCGCCCGTCAGGGTGTAGACGTACTCTCCAGCTTCCAGCCGCAGCAGCAGCTACAGTGTCTGGCGCTACTGGTCCAGTGTTCGCTGGCGCGTGGGGATCTGGATAATGCCCGCAACCACCTTAACCGCCTGGAGAACCTACTCGGCAACGGTCAGTATCACAGCGACTGGGTGTCAAACGCCGATAAGGTTCGGGTAATTTACTGGCAGATGATTGGCGATAAAAAGTCCGCCGCCAACTGGCTGCGTCAAACGCCGAAACCGGAATTTGCCAACAACCACTTCCTGCAGAGTCAGTGGCGGAACATTGCCCGCGCGCAGATCCTGCTGGGTGAGTTTGAACCGGCGGAGATCGTGCTGGAGGAGTTAAACGAAAACGCGCGCAGCCTGCGGCTGATGAGCGACCTGAACCGCAACCTGCTGCTGCTGAACCAGCTCTACTGGCAGGCCGGGCGTAAAAATGACGCCCAGCGCGTGCTGCTGGAAGCGCTACAGCTGGCTAACCGCACCGGGTTTGTCAGCCACTTTGTCATTGAAGGCGAAGTCATGGCGCAGCAGCTGCGCCAGCTTATTCAGCTCAATACGCTGCCGGAACTGGATCAGCATCGCGCTCAGCGTATTCTGCGCGAGATTAACCAGCACCATCGCCATAAGTTCGCGCATTTCGATGAGAACTTTGTAGAACGTCTGCTGAACCACCCGGAAGTCCCGGAACTTATCCGCACCAGCCCGCTCACTCAGCGTGAATGGCAGGTTCTCGGGCTGATTTATTCCGGCTACAGCAACGAGCAGATTGCCGGCGAGCTGGCGGTGGCGGCGACCACCATCAAAACGCATATCCGCAATTTGTATCAGAAGCTGGGTGTGGCGCATCGACAGGATGCGGTGCAGCATGCGCAGCAATTGTTGAAGATGATGGGGTACGGCGTGTAGGTTTTGTGCGGCCTGATGCCCTCACCCCGCCCCTCTCCCACAGGGAGAGGGAGAAAGGCTTTTCAACACAACTCTAACTGCAAATTATTATCTTTAATCACCTGCATCACGCCCGCTGGCGGCATCACGTCGGTATAAACCGCATCCACCATGCTGATGCTGCCCATGTTCACCATCGCGTTACGGCCAAACTTGGAATGGTCTACCACCAGCATCACGTGGCGTGAGTTTTCAATAATCGCGCGCTTGGTGCGCACCTCGTGATAATCAAACTCCAGCAGCGAGCCGTCGCTGTCGATGCCGCTGATCCCCAGAATGCCGAAGTCGAGGCGGAACTGGGAGATAAAATCGAGCGTCGCTTCGCCAATAATCCCGCCGTCGCGGCTGCGCAGTTCGCCGCCCGCGAGGATGATGCGGAAATCGTCTTTCTGCATCAGGGTATTGGCCACGTTCAGGTTGTTCGTCACCACGCGCAGGTTCTCGTGATCCAGCAGCGCATGGGCCACCGCTTCCGGCGTGGTGCCGATATCAATAAACAGCGTCGCCCCGTTTGGGATCTGGCTGGCGACCTTGCGGGCAATCCGCTCTTTCTCTGCCGTCTGCGTGGCTTTACGGTCATGCCAGGAGGTATTGACCGAGCTGGACGGCAGCGCCGCCCCGCCGTGGTGGCGCAGAATGCGGTTCTGATCGGCCAGATCGTTCAGGTCACGACGGATGGTTTGTGGACTGACGGCAAACTGCTCCACCAGCTCTTCGGTGCTGACGTATCCCTGTTTTTTAACCAGTTCGATAATGGCGTCATGACGTTGTGTTTGTTTCATCAATTATCCCTGAGAATTATGTTCGTTTTCGCGCATGGAGCGTGTCGGCGAAGGCCATCGCCAGCCCCACGGCCAGCCCGGTGACGTGCGCACCGTTGGCGATAGACATACCAAACAGATCAAACCATCCGGCAATTAGCCATATTAACGCAAAGGTTATCAAACCGCGTTGCAGATAGATGCCGCTTTCAGGGTCGCGTTCGCCTCTGAGCCAGACATAGCCCATCAGGGCGTACACCACGCCCGACAATCCGCCAAACCACGGGCCACTGAATTTATGCTGCACATAGCCGCTCAGCAGGGCGCTAATAATGGTGATAACGATCAGCTTGCCGCTGCCGAGCCGCTTCTCCACGATACCGCCGAGATACCACCACCACAGCAGATTAAAGAGGATGTGCATCACCGAGAAGTGCATCAGCGCGTGGGTAAAGTAGCGCCAGACGTCAAACTGCAGCGACGGATCGTACGGCCACGCCAGGGCAATAATCACGCTCTGGTCGCCCGCCACGTTCATAATGATGAAGACGATAATGCAGGCCGCCATCAGCAGCAGCGTAAACGGCCCTGCGCGTTCGCGGATGGTGGCAAGGAAGGGAAAACGACTGTAGTGCAACCCGCTGCCGGTGTGGCCGGATTGCCAGCTTGCCGCCAGATAGCGCGGATCGCCAGGGTTCTCAAGGAAACGCGCCAGTTCTTCATTTACACGCGCGGCCTGGCTCTCGTCGGCCAGCCAAACGTCGGTCTGATTATGTTGCTGAATGGTCAGGATAACGCCCTGCGTCGCCATATAGTCGACAAACGCCTGGGCGACGCGCGGGTTGGTAAAGGAGGTAATCATCAACATGGGCGACGGTCGCTTATTTCCACACAAAAGGGGACAGTATAGCGGGATCAGCGCTCAAAAGCGTATTCCACTTCTGCAGGGAAATGACGATGCCAGGCATCGAAGCCGCCGTCGACGCTGTACACCGCGTCGTAACCCTGCTGAAGCAGATACTGCGCCGCGCCTTTGCTGCTGTTGCCGTGGTAGCACATGACCATTACCGGCGTCTCGAAGTCGTTATCGCGCATAAACGCGCCCAGCGTGTCGTTGGTGAGATGGAACGCGCCCGGCGTGTGGCCCATCGCAAAGCTTTGCGGATCGCGGATGTCCACCAGCACCGCTTTTCCCTGGTGCATCTTCTGGTGGGCTTCTTCTACGTTAATACATTCAAACTGATCCATGGTGTTCTCTTTCGATTATTCAGATTTTATGCGGCTTGCTGACCCTCACCCCAGCCCTCTCCCTATAAGGGAGAGGGAGCAAACCATTCCCTCGCCCCTCCGGGGAGAGGGTTAGGGTGAGGGGAAAGGGCATCAGACCGCACTATGTTACCCCGTAGTGTACGTCCTGGCGGCGGGTAAACGCCATTATGTTATCCATATCACTCTAAATTGTTTTTTTGATGTTACCAAAAGCGCGTTCCTTTGCTATTATGAGCGATATCGAACATTTCTGAGCTTTAACGAAAGTGCGTGAGGGTGTTATGGAAACCAAAGATCTGATTGTGATAGGCGGTGGCATCAACGGTGCCGGTATTGCGGTCGATGCCGCAGGACGCGGTTTATCCGTGCTGATGCTGGAAGCTAACGATCTCGCCTGCGCGACCTCGTCCGCCAGCTCCAAACTGATCCACGGTGGCCTGCGCTACCTGGAACACTACGAATTCCGCCTGGTCAGTGAAGCACTGGCCGAACGCGAAGTGCTGCTGAAGATGGCCCCGCATCTGGCTATTCCGATGCGCTTCCGCCTGCCCCATCGCCCGCATCTGCGTCCGGCGTGGATGATCCGAATTGGTCTGTTTATGTACGATAATCTGGGTAAGCGCACCAGCCTGCCGGGTTCGAACGGTTTGCGTTTTGGCTCAGAATCGGTCCTTAAGCCTGAAATCGTGCGCGGTTTCGAATATTCCGACTGCTGGGTGGACGATGCGCGTCTGGTGCTGGCGAATGCGCAGATGGTAGAGAAAAAAGGCGGCAAGGTGAAAACCCGTACCCGCGCCACCGCCGCGCGTCGTGAAAACGGTCTGTGGATTGTGGAAGCGGAAGACGTGGATACCGGCGAGAAGTTCAGCTGGAAAGCGCGCGGTCTGGTGAACGCCACCGGCCCGTGGGTGAAGCAGTTCTTCGATGACGGCATGCACCTGCCTTCTCCGTACGGCATCCGCCTGATCAAAGGCAGCCACATTGTGGTGCCGCGCGTCCATACCCAGAAGCAGGCCTACATTCTGCAAAACGAAGATAAACGCATCGTGTTTGTCATCCCGTGGATGGACGAGTTCTCGATCATCGGCACCACCGACGTGGAGTACAAAGGCGATCCGAAAAACGTCGAGATCGACGAGAGCGAAGTGAACTACCTGCTGAAAGTGTATAACGCGCACTTTAAGAAGCAGCTGGCGCGCGATGACGTGGTCTGGACCTACTCCGGCGTGCGTCCGCTGTGCGATGACGAGTCTGACTCACCGCAGGCCATCACCCGCGACTATACGCTCGATATTCACGACGTAGACGGCCAGGCGCCGCTGCTGTCGGTGTTTGGCGGCAAGTTGACCACCTATCGCAAGCTGGCCGAGCACGCGCTGGAAAAACTGGCACCGTACTATAAAGGCATTGGCCCGGCATGGACCAAAGGCGCGGTTCTGCCTGGCGGTGATATCGGCGATAACCGCGATGATTATGCCGCGAAGCTGCGCCGTCGTTTCCCGTTCATCACCGAAGGCATGGCGCGCCACTATGCCCGCACCTACGGCAGCAACACCGAGCTTTTCCTGGGCGACGCGAAAGCGCTAGCCGATCTTGGCGAGCATTTCGGTCACGAGCTGTATGAAGCCGAGCTGCGTTACCTGGTGGAGCACGAGTGGGTTCGCCGCCTGGATGATGCCATCTGGCGTCGTACCAAAGAGGGGATGTGGCTCAACGCCGAGCAGCAGTCTCGCGTGGCGCAGTGGCTGCAGCAGCATGCGGGAAAGCGTGAGTTGTCACTCGCGTCCTGATGTAAAAAGCCGGGTGGCGGCTCCGCCTTACCCGGCCTACTCTATCCCGTAGGCCCGGTAAGCGCAGCGCCACCGGGCTTTGTTTTTATAACCGCACCGGATCAATATGCCAGATCGTCTCGGCATACTCCTTGATGGTCCTGTCAGACGAGAAATACCCCATATTGGCGATGTTGTGCATCGCGGTGATGGTCCACTTCTCCTGCTGACGATACAGCTCGTCCACCCGGTCCTGACAATCAACGTAGCTACGATAATCCGCCAGCACCTGGTAGTGATCGCCAAAGTTAATCAGCGAATCCACCAGGTCCCGGTAGCGTCCAGGCTCTTCAGGATTAAACAACCCGGTCGCGATTTGGGTCAGCACCTGACGTAGCTCTTCATCCTCTTCATAATACTCACGCGGTTTGTAGCCCTGCCTGCGCAGTTCCTCCACCTCCTCCGTGGTATTACCGAAAATAAAGATATTCTCCTCCCCCACATGCTCCAGCATCTCAACGTTCGCGCCGTCCAGCGTGCCGATGGTCAGCGCGCCGTTCAGGGCAAACTTCATGTTACTGGTGCCGGACGCTTCCGTCCCCGCTGTGGAAATCTGCTCTGAGAGATCCGCCGCCGGGATGATCAGCTGCGCCAGGCTCACGCTGTAGTTAGGGATGAATACCACCTTCAGCTTGTCGCCGATGTCCGGATCGGTATTCACCACCTTCGCCACGTCGTTAATCAGGTGAATGATGTGCTTCGCCATGTAATAGGCGGAAGCCGCCTTACCGGCAAAGATCTTCACGCGTGGCACCCAGTCAGCCGTAGGGTCGGCCTTGATACGGTTGTAGTGCGTGATCACATGCAGCACGTTCATCAGCTGGCGTTTGTACTCGTGAATACGCTTGATCTGCACGTCGAACAGCGCTTTCGGGTTCGCCACTACGTTCAGATGCATCGCCAGCCAGACCGCCAGACGCTTTTTGTTGAGGAGCTTGGCTTCACGCACGGCTTTATTCACCGTCGGGAAATCAATGTGCTGTTCCAGTTCGCTCAGCTGGCTCAAATCGGTGCGCCAGGTGCGGCCGATATTCTCGTCCAGCACGTCAGACAGCGGCGGGTTCGCCAGCGCCAGCCAGCGGCGCGGCGTGACGCCATTGGTCACGTTGCAGAAACGCGTCGGGAAGATCTTCGCAAAATCCGCAAACAGCGACTGCACCATCAGGTTCGAGTGCAGCTCGGATACCCCGTTGACCTTGTGGCTGATCACCACCGCCAGCCAGGCCATGCGCACGCGGCGACCATTGGATTCATCGATGATCGACGCACGGCTCAGCAGGCCGGTATCGTTCGGGTACTGTTCCTGCAGGGTCTTGAGGAAGTAGTCGTTAATTTCAAAGATAATCTGCAGGTGGCGCGGCAGAATTTTGCCGAGCATATCCACCGGCCAGGTTTCCAGCGCTTCGCTCATCAGCGTGTGGTTGGTGTACGAGAACACCTGACAGGTCACTTCAAAGGCGTCATCCCAGCTGAACTTATGTTCGTCGATCAGCAGGCGCATGAGTTCAGGAATGGAGAGCACCGGATGCGTGTCGTTGAGGTGAATCGCCGTTTTCTCCGCCAGATTGGCGTAGGTTTTGTGCAGCTGGTGATGACGGCTGAGGATGTCCTGAATCGTTGAGGAGACGAGGAAATACTCCTGACGCAGGCGCAGCTCGCGGCCCGAGTAGGTTGAATCGTCCGGATACAGTACGCGGGACACGTTCTCGGAGTGGTTTTTATCTTCCACTGCCGCAAAGTAGTCGCCCTGGTTAAATTTACCGAGGTTGATCTCGCTACTGGCCTGGGCATTCCACAGGCGCAGCGTGTTGGTGGCGTCGGTGTCGTAGCCGGGGATGATCTGGTCATAGGCTACGGCGAGGATCTCTTCGGTTTCGACCCAGCGGGATTTTTTGCCTTCCTGCTGAATACGCCCGCCAAAGCGCACTTTATAGCGCGTGTTGTGACGCTTGAACTCCCACGGGTTGCCGTATTCCAGCCAGTAATCCGGGGACTCTTTCTGGCGGCCATCAACGATGTTCTGCTTGAACATGCCGTAGTCGTAGCGGATGCCGTACCCGCGGCCCGGCAGCGCCAGCGTCGCCAGCGAGTCAAGGAAGCAGGCGGCAAGACGTCCCAGACCACCGTTTCCGAGGCCGGGGTCGTTCTCTTCGTCGATCAGCTCTTCTAAATCCAGCCCCATCTCTTCCAGCGCGGTTTTGACGTCGTCATAAATACCGAGCGACAGCAGCGCGTTGGAGAGGGTGCGGCCAATCAAAAATTCCATCGACAGGTAGTAAACCTGACGCGTTTCCTGCGAGAGCTGGGCGCGGTTGGAGCGCAGCCAGCGTTCGACTAAACGGTCACGCACTGCAAACAGGGTGGCGTTCAGCCACTCGTGTTTGTTGGCGATAACCGGATCTTTCCCGATGGTGAACATCAGCTTGTAGGCGATGGAGTGCTTTAACGCCTCAACGCTGAGCGTGGGTGAAGAGTAGCTAAATGGAGCGTTCATATCAGTAACTTCGCCTCGTTACATCAAGCGTTGATAAAGGTCGCGGTAGGACTGCGCCGCAACGTGCCAGCTAAAGTCCATGGACATCGCCTGACGTTGTACGTAACGCCACAGCGATGGACGGGACCACAAGACGAACGCACGCCGAATCGCGCGAAGCAGCGACCAGGCATTACTGTCCTCAAAAACAAAGCCGCTGGCGATACCGTCCGCCAGGTTTTCCAGAGAGCTGTCGGACACCGTATCCGCCAGCCCGCCCGTGCGGCGTACCAGCGGCAGCGTGCCGTATTTCAGGCCGTAGAGCTGCGTCAGGCCGCAGGGTTCAAAGCGGCTTGGCACCAGAATGACGTCTGCCCCACCCATAATGCGGTGTGAAAATGCTTCGTGATAACCAATCTGCACACCAACCTGCCCCGGATGTTCTGCGGCGGCGGCAAGAAAACCTTCCTGCAGCACCGGATCGCCCGCGCCGAGAAGCGCCAGCTGGCCGCCCTGCTCCAGGAGTCCCGGCAGCGCTTCGAGCACCAAATCCAGCCCTTTCTGGCTGGTCAGGCGGCTGACCACGGCGAACAGCGGCACTTTGTCGTTCACCTTCAGCCCCATCGCAATTTGCAGCTGGCGTTTGTTTTCGGCTTTGTCTTCCACCGAATCGCGGCCATAGCGCGCAGCCAAAAGGAGATCGGTATCCGGACTCCAGATCTTTTCATCCACGCCGTTCAGAATGCCCGACAGACGGCCTTCACGGTGGCGCTGTTGTAACAGCCCTTCCAGACCGTAGCCAAACTCGGATTGGGTGATTTCACGCGCGTAGGTTGGACTCACCGCCGTGATGTGATCGGCGTAGTACAGCCCCGCCTTCAGGAACGAGATCTGCCCGTTAAACTCCAGACCGTGCATGTTATAGAACGACCATGGCAGATCGATGTCATTCATATGATGGGCATAGTACATGCCCTGATACGCCAGGTTGTGCACCGTAAAGACCGATTTGGCCGGATGACCTTTCGCCGCCAGATACGCAGGCGCCAGGCCAGCATGCCAGTCATGCGCGTGTACAACATCCGGTCGCCAGAACGGATCCAGCCCGACGGCCATCTCCGCCCCCACCCAGCCGAGCAGCGCAAAGCGCAGCACGTTGTCGGTATAGGCGAACAGGTTCGTATCGTGATACGGACTGCCCGGTCGGTCATACAGGTGAGGCGCGTCGATCAGGTAAATCCCTACGCCATTGTAATGTCCAAACAGCAGGGTGATGCGTCCGGCGAAGGTTTCACGGCGGGTAACGACCTTTGCATCAGGAATACCACGCCGGATATCCGGGAAGGCGGGCAACAGGACTCGGGTATCCACCCCACCGGCGATTTGCGCCGCCGGTAATGCGCCAAGAACGTCCGCCAGCCCGCCCGTCTTCAGCAACGGGAACATCTCAGAACATACGTGTAAAACCTGCATCATCGCTCCTGTTTGATTTGCAGCTTCCGCAACATTTCCCGTGTGACTAACACGATCCCCTCTTCAGAACGGTAGAAGCGACGCGCATCTTCTTCCGCGTTTTCACCAATCACCATCCCTTCAGGGATGACGCAGGCACGGTCGATCACGCAACGGCGAAGACGACACGAGCGCCCTACCCAGACATCCGGCAGCAGGACTGCCGAGTCGATATTACAGAATGAATTCACACGCACGCGGGGGAACAGCACGGACTGCACCACCACGGAGCCGGAGATAATGCACCCGCCGGAAACCAGCGAGTTCAGCGTCATGCCGTGGCTGCCGGAGCGGTCCTGCACGAACTTCGCGGGCGGCAGCGATTCCATGTGGGTGCGAATCGGCCAGTTCTGGTCGTACATATCCAGTTCAGGCGTAACGGACGCCAGGTCGAGGTTCGCTTTCCAGTAGGCTTCCAGCGTACCGACGTCGCGCCAGTAAGGTTCCGCATTCGGGTCTGACTGCACGCAGGACAGCGGGAAAGGATGTGCATACGCCATGCCAGCTTTGGTGATTTTCGGGATGATGTCTTTACCGAAGTCGTGGCTGGAGTTTTCGTCTTTGTCGTCTTCTTCCAGCAGCTCATAAAGGTATTCTGCATCAAAGATATAGATCCCCATGCTGGCGAGCGATTTGGTGTCATCTCCCGGCATGGTCGGCGGGTTCGCCGGTTTTTCAACAAAGTCGATAATCTTGTCGTCGGCATCCACGTGCATCACACCAAACGCCGTCGCCTCAGCAACGGGCACCGGCAGACACGCCACGGTGCAGCGCGCGCCTTTTTCGACGTGGTCGATGAGCATGTGCGAGTAGTCTTGCTTGTAGATGTGGTCACCCGCGAGGATGACAATATATTCCGCGCTGTAGCGGCGAATAATGTCGAGGTTCTGGGTCACCGCATCCGCCGTGCCGCGATACCAGTTTTCCCCGTGAACGCGCTGCTGCGCCGGGAGCAGATCGACAAACTCGTTCATCTCTTCGCTGAAGAATGACCAGCCGCGCTGGATATGCTGCACCAGCGTGTGCGACTGATACTGAGTAATGACGCCAATGCGGCGAATGCCAGAGTTCAGGCAGTTGGAGAGCGCAAAGTCGATAATGCGGAACTTACCACCAAAGTGAACGGCCGGTTTGGCGCGCTTGATGGTCAAATCTTTCAGACGGGTTCCACGCCCGCCAGCGAGTATCAGGGCAACAGTTTTTAATGGTAGCTGGCGCGCCAACATTAACGGATCGTTCTTCTCTAATCTAACCATGACTAACTCCTTTTTTATCATCTTTGGAATACGCACACTCCGTGCGCAGGCCCGTGCCAGACAGCCATAACAACCGGATTATCCGCTCCGGCAAAGGGGGGAACGGCTCGCCACTCCCCGTCAGGTAAAACAATCTCTGCGACGTCATCCGTCGCGTTCAGCGTGACCAGCCACGTATCCGAGAGCAGGATTTGCAGACAGGTTATGCCGTGTTGCCACTCTTGCGCGCTCAGCGGTTGCGCGTCTTTATTCAGCCAGCGAACGTTGCCGTCGCCCTCTTCCCACCAGCTGTCGGCGGTAAGCGCCGGGATTTGCTGGCGAAGGTGGATCAGCGCCGCGGTGAAATGGGTCAACCCGCTGTTTGCTTCTCCCCAGTCGAGCCAGGTTAAGGTGTTATCCTGACAATAGGCGTTGTTGTTGCCGTGCTGGCTGTGGCCGTGCTCGTCGCCCGCCAGCAGCATCGGCGTGCCCTGCGACAGCAAAAGCGTCGTGAGCAGCGCGTGAACGCTGGCGCGTCGCCGCTCGATCACGTCCAGACTTCCGCCTAACCCTTCTATACCATGGTTAAAGCTATGGTTATTGTTAGTCCCATCGCGATTCTCCTCACCGTTTGCCTCATTGTGTTTCTGATTGAAACAAACGCAGTCGCGAAGCGTGAAACCGTCGTGCGCCGTTACCAGGTTGATGGTGGCCGACGGACGTTTACCGTCGCGCTTAAAGAGATCGCTGGAACCGGCAAACCGTCCTGCGAATTCCCCCAACGACAGATCGCGCGCCAGCCAGAAGCGGCGGATGGCATCGCGGTAGTGATCGTTCCACTCGGCAAACAGCGGCGGGAAATTTCCCACCTGGTAGCCGCCCTCACCGATGTCCCACGGCTCGGCAATCAGCTTCACCTGCGACAACACCGGGCAATTTTTGATTGCCTCAAACAGCGGTGCCTGCTGGCTGAACGCCGGCGTGCGCCCCATGACGGGGGCCAGGTCGAAACGAAAACCGTCGACATGGAAGGTTTCCACCCAATATTTCAGGCACTCATACGCATAATGCGTCACCGCCGGATGGCTGAGATTGAGCGTGTTACCGCAGCCGGTCCAGTTGGCGTAATCACCATCTTCCCTGATCCAATAATAGCTACGGTTATCAATTCCGCGCTGCGAGAGCGTCGGGCCATCGAGATCGCTTTCGGCGCTGTGGTTGAGCACCACGTCCAGAATGACCTCAATGCCCGCCGCGTGGAGTGCCTTCACCGCATCGCGGAACTCGTCCCGGGCTTTTTCAGGATGGGCGGCATAGCGGGGTTCAAGGGCGAACATCGCCAGCGGGTTGTAACCCCAGTAGTTGCTCAGCCCAAGGCGCTGTAACCGCGGCTCGCTGGCGAAATGCGCCACGGGCAGCAGCTCCAGCGCGGTGATCCCTAAGTGCTTCAGGTAGGCAACCAGCGTCGGATGCCCGAGCGCTTTATAGGTCCCGCGCATCTCTTTGGGAATCGACGGGTGCAGATACGTCAGCCCTTTCACATGCGCTTCGTAAATGACGGTATTGCCCCACGGCGTGCGCGGCGGGGCATCGTCTTCCCAGTCGTAGAGGTCGTTCACCACCACGCTTTTTGGCGCGAGCGGCGCACTGTCGCGGTGGTCGGGTTCACCGTAGCCGACGTGGAATATTGGGTCGTCTTTAAACTCGCCGTCCACACGGTGCGCACACGGGTCAATCAACAGCTTCGCCGGGTTAAACCAGTGTCCCTGTGAAGGCTCCCATGCGCCGTGAACGCGAAAACCGTAGTGCATTCCCGGACGCCCGCCGGACAGGTAACCGTGCCAGATATCTCCCGTGCGGGACGGTAAATCGTAACGGTGCTCGTTACCTTCCCCGTCAAACACACAGAGTTCAACCCGCTCCGCGTGCGCAGAAAAGAGCGTGAAGTTCACCCCCTTCCCGTCAAAGCGCGCCCCGAGCGGTTCGGGATTACCTGCCGTAAGCTGCGTCATTCCCCCTCCCGCACCAGCCAGATGGTGCTAAGCGGCGGCAGCGTCAGGCTCAGGGAATGAGGTCGCCCGTGGCTTTCGAGTGCATCGCTCTGCACCAGACCGCCGTTACCCGCGTTGCTGCCGTGATAATGCATGGAATCGGTGTTCAGTATTTCGCGCCATTTCCCCGCCTGGTTAATGCCGAAGCGGTAATGTTCGCGCGGCACCGGCGTGAAGTTGCTGGCAACGATAATTTCATTGCCTGCTTTATCGCGACGCACAAAGACAAATACCGAACGTTCACGATCGTCCACCACCAGCCACTCGAAGCCGTACGGGTCAAAATCCAGCTCGTGCAGCGCTTTGTGGTGGCGATAGGTCAGGTTCAGGTCACGCACCAGACGCTGTACGCCGTGGTGCCAGTTGTCACCGCCTTCCAGCAGGTGCCAGTCGAGGCTGGAGTCGTGGTTCCACTCGCGGCCCTGCGCGAATTCATTGCCCATAAACAGCAGTTTCTTGCCCGGGAAAGCGAACATCCAGCCGTAGTAAGCGCGCAGGTTGGCAAACTTCTGCCACGCGTCGCCCGGCATGCGGTCGAGTATGGATTTTTTGCCGTGCACCACTTCATCATGCGACAGCGGCAGCATGAAGTTTTCGGTGTAGTTGTAGAGCAGCCCGAAGGTGAGCTTGTCGTGGTGATACTGACGGTGAACCGGGTCGAGCTTCATGTAGTCGAGCGTGTCGTGCATCCAGCCCAGGTTCCACTTGTACCAAAAGCCCAGGCCGCCCATTGACGGAGGGCGAGAGACGCCGGGGAAGTCGGTGGACTCTTCCGCCATCGTCACCGCGCCTTCCACCTGCTCGCCGAGAATGCGGTTGGTGTTGCGCAGGAACTCAATGGCTTCCAGATTTTCACGGCCGCCAAACTCGTTCGGGATCCACTCCCCCTCTTTACGGCTGTAGTCGCGGTAGATCATCGACGCCACCGCATCGACGCGCAGGGCATCAATACCGAAACGCTCGATCCAGTACAGCGCGTTGCCCACCAGGAAGTTTGTCACTTCACGGCGACCGTAGTTATAGATCAGCGTGTTCCAGTCCTGGTGATAGCCTTCGCGCGGGTCGCTGTGCTCGTACAGCTTCGTGCCGTCAAATTCCGACAAACTGAAATCATCAGACGGGAAGTGGCCGGGCACCCAGTCGAGGATCACGTTCAGCCCGGCGGCATGCGCGGCATTGATGAAATAGCGGAAATCATCGCGCGTGCCGAAGCGGCGCGTTGGCGCATACAGCCCGGTAGGCTGGTAGCCCCAGCTTCCGTCGAACGGGTGTTCATTAACCGGCAGCAGCTCAAGGTGAGTAAAGCCCATCCATTTGGCGTACGGCACCAGCTGATCGGCCAATTCACGATAGCTGAGCCAGAAGTTATTATCGGTGTGGCGACGCCAGGAGCCGAGATGCACCTCATAGACGGAGATTGGCGCGTCGAAGCGGTTGGCCTGCTTGCGTTCTTCCGTCTGGACGACCTTCTCCGGCAGCCCACAAATCAGCGACGCGGTATCCGGGCGCATCTGCGCTTCAAAGGCATACGGGTCAGCTTTAATGCGCAGCTTGCCGTTGGCATCGATCATCTCGAACTTATAGAGCTGGCCGTTTTGCGCGCCGGGGATAAACAGCTCCCAGATGCCGGTTTCACGGCGCAGGCGCATCGGATGACGACGACCGTCCCAGTAGTTGAACTGCCCGACAACGGAAACCCGCCGGGCATTCGGTGCCCACACGGAAAAACGCGTGCCGGTGATCCCATCCATGGTATCGGCATGCGCGCCCAGCGTTTCATAGGGCCGCAGGTGAGTCCCTTCGGACAACAGCCAGGCGTCCATCTCTTTCAGGAGCGGGCCGAAGCTGTAAGGGTCGTCAATCAGGTTCTGCTGGCCGTGCCAGATGACGGCAAGCTGATAGCGAAAAGGGTTTTTACGACGGGGCATCACGCCCGAGAAGAAGCCACGAGAATCGAGGCATTCCAGATTGCCGACCTTGCGGCCGGTTTTGGGTTCAATCACCCAAACTTCTGTGGCATCCGGCAACAGCGCCCGAACTTCCAGTCCAGCCTCCGTTCGGTGCATCCCAAGCACAGAAAAGGGGTCAGCAAAATGACCCGCAATAAGCGCATTAATCACGTCTCTATCCACACGATCGGACATGGTATTCATCCTGTTTTTTATGTCGTCCTTTTTACGCGCTCCGGGACGACTTTTAATGTGACCTGAACGGGACAGCACAAATATGTGCATCCTTTCTGCTCCGTTCGAACCTCAGGTAAGAAATGACTCTTCCTTAAAGCATAGCCAACGCTCTAAATGACTCCTGATAAAAAATAAGACATCCGCGTGTTACTCCATGTAGTACGCAAAAAAAGGGGGTGAAAATCACCCCCGGTATTTAACAAATTATTACGCCAGCTGGCGCAGCATGCGGCGCAGCGGTTCGGCGGCGCCCCACAGGAGCTGGTCGCCGACGGTGAACGCGGAGAGGTACTCCGGCCCCATGTTCAGCTTGCGCAGACGGCCAACCGGCGTGGTCAGCGTGCCGGTCACGGCTGCCGGGGTCAGTTCACGCATGGTGATATCGCGATCGTTTGGCACCACTTTCGCCCATGGGTTGTGTGCGGCCAGCAGCTCTTCCACGGTCGGAATAGACACATCTTTTTTCAGTTTAATGGTGAAAGCCTGGCTGTGGCAGCGCAGCGCGCCGATACGCACGCACAGACCGTCAACCGGAATGGTGTTCGCGGTCGCGAGGATTTTGTTGGTCTCAGCCTGGCCCTTCCACTCTTCACGGGTCTGGCCGTTATCCAGCTGTTTGTCGATCCATGGGATCAGGCCACCGGCCAACGGTACGCCGAAGTTGTCCACCGGCAGCTCGCCGCTGCGGGTCAGCTGAGTGACCTTACGCTCGATATCAAGAATCGCGGACGCCGGGTTTGCCAGCTCGGTCGCGACGCTCTGGTGCAGCTGGCCCATCTGGGTCAGCAGCTCGCGCATGTGACGCGCGCCGCCGCCGGACGCGGCCTGGTAGGTCGCCACGGAGACCCACTCCACCAGATCCTGCGCGAACAGGCCGCCGAGGGACATCAGCATCAGGCTGACGGTACAGTTACCGCCAACAAAGGTTTTCACACCGTTGTTCAGGCCGTCGGTGATCACGCCCTGGTTAACCGGGTCGAGAATGATGATGGCATCGTCCTTCATGCGCAGCGAAGAGGCCGCGTCAATCCAGTAACCCTGCCAGCCGCTTTCACGCAGCTTTGGATAGATTTCGTTGGTATAATCGCCGCCCTGGCACGTCACAATAATGTCGAGTGCCTTCAGCGCTTCCAGATCGTAAGCATCCTGCAACGTGCCTGTGGTACCACCAAAGGACGGAGCAGCCTGGCCGAGCTGGGAAGTGGAGAAGAAGACCGGGCGGATAGCGTCGAAATCGCGCTCTTCAACCATGCGTTGCATGAGTACAGAGCCGACCATACCGCGCCAGCCGATAAAACCAACGTTTTTCATAGCATTTTTTTCCTGCTGAGGGTGTGTGCTGATTGTGCAAGCCAGTATTGAACTGGGATATGCTTCACATTACAAAATGCTGCCAAAGTCGCAAGCGAAATTAATCGATGATTGCCCGGCAATCAGAAATACAGCTAATTATCATAATAACCATAAAGAGTTTCAGGGATAATTTACATGAGTGAAATCATTTCCGCGGCGGTTTTATTGATCCTGATAATGGATCCACTGGGGAACCTGCCGATTTTCATGTCGGTGTTAAAGCACACCGAGCCGAAGCGCCGTCGGGCGATCATGATCCGCGAGCTGCTCATCGCCCTGCTGGTGATGTTTATCTTCCTGTTTGCCGGGGAAAAAATTCTCGCGTTCCTGAACCTGCGCGCCGAAACGGTCTCCATTTCCGGCGGGATTATTCTGTTCCTGATTGCCATTAAGATGATTTTCCCGAGCGCGGAAGGCAGCAGCAGCGGCTTGCCAGCGGGTGAGGAGCCGTTCATCGTGCCGCTGGCGATCCCGCTGGTTGCCGGGCCAACGATTCTGGCGACGTTGATGCTGTTGTCGCACCAGTACCCGAATCAGATGAGCCACCTGGTGATTGCCCTGCTGATTGCCTGGGGCGGGACGTTTATCATCCTGCTGCAGTCGTCGCTGTTCCTGCGCCTGCTGGGGGAGAAAGGGGTGAACGCCCTGGAGCGCCTGATGGGTCTGATTCTGGTGATGATGGCGACGCAGATGTTCCTGGATGGGATCCGGGCATGGATGAAGGGGTAGGTAAAAGCAAAACGGCAATCTTCGATTGCCGTTTTTAGTGTTTGCCCCCTCTCCCCGTGGGAGAGGGTTGGGGTGAGGGCAACAGGCCGCAGAGGCCGTATGTTTGTCGGGTGGCGGCTTCACCTTACCCGACCTACAAGTCACTCCGGTTTTCTCCCTCTCCCACAGGGAGAGGGAGAAAACCCATTAGCTCAACAACGTAAACGCAATCATCCCGACAATCGCACCCGTCGTGCCGAGGATGGTTTCCATCAGCGTCCAGGTTTTCAGGGTTTGCGCTTCGGTCGCGCCGGTAAATTTACCGAACAGCCAGAAGCCTGCGTCGTTCACGTGGGATACCACAATCGAACCGCCCGCGATACAGATAGACAGCGCCGCCATCTGCGCACCGGAGTAGTTCAGCTGTTCAATCACCGGCATCACCAGGCCCACCGCAGTTAAGCACGCCACGGTTGCGGAACCCTGGATGATACGCACCGCCGCCGCCAGCACGAAGCAGGTGACCGCAATCGGCAGACCCATCCCGGTCAGCGCTTCACCCAGAGCCGGACCCACGCCGGAATCCACCAGCACCTGCTTGAACACGCCACCGGCACCGATCACCAGCAGGATGATACCCGCAGGCTGCAGCGCGGCACCGCAAATCTCCATCACGCGGTCTTTCGGCATCCCCTGACGCATTGCCAGGCCGTAAATCGCCACCAGACAGGCCACCAGAATCGCCGTGAACGGGTGGCCGATGAACTCAAACCACTCGTAAGCGCTGGAACCGACCGGCACAAAGCGCGCGGCGATGGTTTTCAGACCCACCAGCACCAGCGGGAGCAGGATCAGCGACAGGCTGAAGCCGAAGGAAGGCATTTTGCCCTCGCCCAGGTGCGGCTCGGTGATGTCATCAGGAATGTGCAGCTCAACGTAGCGGCTAATAAAGTTGCCCCACAGCGGACCGGCGATAACCATCCCCGGGATCGCGGCGCAGAGGCCAATGAGGATCATCCAGCCAAAGTCAGCGTGCATCTGGGAGGCCAGCAGCATCGGCGCAGGCCCCGGCAGCAGAAACGCCGCGGCCGCCGCCACGCCCGCAAACAGCGGAATGACCAGCTTCACGAGGTTCGTACCGGTATGGCGCGCCATCGAGAACGCGACGCTAATCAGCAGCACTACCGCCACTTCGAAGAACAGCGGCAGCGCGCAAATCAGGCCAGCCAGACCAATCGCGTAGTGCGCGCGGCTGTGGCCGAAAGATTTCAGCATCTTGACGGCAATCTGATCGACCGCGCCCGTCTCGTGCAAAATCTTGCCAAACATCGCGCCGAGCGCGACTACAATCGCCAGGAAGCCCAGCGTGCCACCCATCCCTTTTTCCATCGTCGCGGCGATCTTGTCGAGCGGCATACCGGAAAAGAGACCTGCACCAATAGAAACCACCATCAAAGCAACGAAGGCATGCATACGCGCCTTCATCACCAGAAACAGCAGCAGTAATACGGAACCCACTGCTGTCAAAACAAGCGTTAATGTACTCAAAACTTACTGCCTTTTATTAATGACCTCGATGGTGCTGGCGACAACACCTTCCAGTGACTGATCGATATCAACCACTAAGACGTCCTGCTCATCCGCACCCGGCTCCTGCAGCGCTTCGAACTGCGTGACCAGCATCTGGGTTTTGAAGAAGTGACCTTTACGCGCCTTCAGACGGCTTTCAATCACCTCGAAATCGCCCTTCAGATAGATGAAGGAGAGGTTCGGGTTGCCGTCGCGCAGCAGGTCGCGGTAGGTTTTTTTCAGCGCGGAGCAGACGATCAGGGAGACTTTGTTAGTACGCTGCATCGCAAAGGCGGCATCGTTCAGCGCCTGCAGCCACGGTTTGCGGTCGTCGTCGTTCAGCGGCTCGCCGGAGGCCATTTTCATGATATTGCTGCGCGGATGGAGGAAGTCGCCATCAAGAAACGCAGCCTGAAGTTGATGCGCCACTTCGCTCGCCACGGCAGATTTACCGCTACCGGACACGCCCATCAGGACGTAAACGTGGTGATCGTGATTAGTCGTGCTCAAAGGGTGTCCCTCAGTCAATTGTTACGGGTAACAGTTATCGGTAACATTGTCCTGCCGGGGCAAAAGAGAAGCAATATCCAAACGTGCGCGAAGTGAATAAGTGTGAGCTACTTCAAATTTGTCGGATTAAATAGATCCACCCGGTGACAAGGTGAAACCTAAATCTAACATTTTAGGGGTAACTGCCTCACCACGAATGCGCGCCAGCAGGCGTTCTGCACCAATGCGGCCCATACGTTCACGCGGGGTCAGGACGCTCGCCAGACGCGGCTCCATCACCTGGCCGATGTCGTGGCCGTGGAAACCGGCAATCGCCATATCGTCGGGGATCTTCAGCCCCAGACGCTGGCACTCAAACGCCGCGCCGACCGCAAGGTCATCGTTGGTACAGAAAATACCGTCCAGTTGCGGATACTCGCGTCGCGCCTGACGCATCAGCTCAATACCCGAGGTGTAGGACGAGGATTGCTCCACCATCACGCTGTACGGGGTTAAACCGGCGTCGAGCATCGCCTGCTCGTATCCCTTCTGTTTGATGATAGTACGTTCATCAAGGCGCGCCCCCAGATAGGCAATGTGGCGATGACCGCGCGCGATGATCGCCGCCGTCATCTGACGCGCCGCTTCAAAGTTATCGAACCCAACGGCGATATCGAGGCACGGCGACTGGCTGTCCATCAGCTCCACCACCGGGATACCGGCCACTTCGATCATTTTGAGCGTACGGGCAGTGTGGGTACGTTCCGTTAAAATCAGGCCGTCGATGTTCCAGGAAAGCATCGATTCAAGACGTTCCTCTTCCAGTTCCGGCTTGTACCCGTAGTGCGCGAGCATGGTCTGATAGCCAAAGGCATCGGTCACGCTTTCGATTCCACGCAATACTTCTGCGAAAACCTGGTTGGTCAAGGAAGGAAGCAGGACGCCCACCGCACGGCTGGTCGCATTGGAGAGAATATCGGGTGCGCGGTTGGGGATATAACCCAGTTCATCAAGGGCAGCGGCAATCTTGCCACGTAACGCCACGGAAACCTGCTCCGGGTTACGTAAAAAACGGCTGACCGTCATTTTGGTCACACCGACGCGATCGGCGACATCCTGAAGTACGGGGCGTTTCTTTTTCATCGTCCTGAGAAATCTTGAAGTGAGAGATTTTCTCAGTTTATCACGGACAAAGCTCAACCTTCCCCGTTTAAAGGGAAGGTTGAGTAATTATTTATACCGGCGGCAGGTCAAACAGCAGGATTTCGCTTTCGCTGTCGGCATGCACGGAGAGCGCCTGCTCATCCCAGATGGCAAGACCATCGGCGGTTGTGGCTTTGGTGCCGTTGATGGACACGTCACCTTTCACCACCTGGATCCAGACGCGGCGGTTGGCGGCAATCTGATGCACGGACTGTTCGTCTTTTGCCAGCGCCCAGCGGTACAGCTCCATATCCTGATGCACTTTCAGGGAACCTTCACGCGCATCCGGGGACAGCACCAGCTGTTTGCCCTGTTTGGCGTCGAAGCGGCGCTGCTCGTAGCGCGGCGCGATGCCGGTCTCTTCTGGAATGATCCAGATTTGATACAGGTGCAGTTTTTCCGTTTTGCTCGGGTTGTACTCAGAGTGACGCACCCCGGTGCCCGCACTCATAATCTGGAACTCACCCGCCGGAACCTGCTCTTCGTTACCCATGCTGTCTTTGTGCGCCACGGCACCTTCGAGCACATAGGTCAGGATTTCCATGTCTTTGTGCGGGTGGGTGCCGAAGCCCTGGCCTGCATCAATCACGTCGTCGTTAATCACGCGCAGTGCGGAGAAGCCCATGAAATTCGGGTCGTAGTAGTCGGCAAACGAGAATGAATGCCATGAGTCCAGCCAGCCATGATTCGCGTGACCACGTTCGTTTGCTTTGCGTAAGTAGATCATTGTTTTCACCCTCAGTTCGTTTCGATGGAGTAAGTGTGGACGCAAACCGCCTGGGATCATAGAGGGTGAAAATTGACTCCTCTGTTCAAAAATTATGAACAAGCGCAGAGGAGCCGTTTTTGCTTATTTCGCGAGGGTTACCGTGGCAGGAGAAGCCTGCTCAAAGGCCCGTTCGAGGATTTCCAGGTTGGTCAGAACGTCAGATTCCTTGACGTAATTCGGCGTACCCGTGGTAAGGGTTTCATACAGCGCATCGTAGACGCGGCCATAGTCGCCTGGTTCCGGCTTGAGTTCTTCTTTTACTGTTGTGCCATCTGCCTTCACATACTCCAGCACGCCTACGGAATCATCCGCCGCAAAGCCCGGTTCGCCCGGCATGATGTTAGCCTTCAGGCTGGTCTCCTGCTGGTCGATGCCGTACTTGATAAACGAGCCGCGGGTGCCGTGAACGATAAACTTGGGATAGTCGATTTTCACCAGATGGCTGGTTTTGACGATGGCCTTCAGGTCGCCGTAGAACAGCTGCGCTTCGAAGGTGTCGTCCGGGTTGGCTTTGTTGCGCAGGCTGCGGATGTCGTACGCCACGTGGTCCGGTCGACCAAACAGGGAGATGATCTGGTCCATGGTGTGCACGCCCAGACCATAGAACGAGCCGTCCTGCGGCAGGCCGGGCTGGGTTTCCGCGACCGGACGGTAGTAGTCGAAGTGGCTTTCAATTTCCACAATGTCGCCGAGCTTGCCGCTCTCAATCGCCTTTTTCGCCGTCAGGAAGCAGCTGTCAAAACGGCGGTTCTGATACGGCGTAACGGTCAGCCCTTTGCTCTTCGCCAGCGCAAACAATTCCTTCGCTTCGGCGATGGTCGGGGTGAATGGCTTTTCCACCAGCACGTTTTTGCCCGCTTCCAGCGCGCGCTTCGCGTAGTCGAAGTGGCTGTCGGCGTGGGTGCAGACAATGATCAGATTCACCTGCGGATCGTGAAGCACCTCGTTCAGATCGCCGGTGAAATGAATGTGGGAATACTGCGGAGACTGCTCTTCCGGCTTCGCACTGCGTCGGTAGATATGGGCGACGTGCCAGCTGTCTTTACGGTTGAGAACATAGGGTAGGTGATAGCGGGTGGTGCTTTTGCCAAATCCAATAAATGCGCAATGTAGTGTCATGGCTCAGTCCTTTTTAAGGTTACTGAGTCTAACCATAACAAAAAAAAAGCCAGCGAAACGCTGGCTAAAGTAATACTGGAAGCAATGTGAGCAATGTCGTGCTTTCAGGTTCCCGTAGCGGTCTTCCTGAATGCAGAGCAATAATAATCATTCTCATTCGCACTTGTCCACTTCTTTTTGCAAAAAATAGCGGTTGACTCAAATTTTAAAGTCATTGATGTTGGAAGGGAGATTTAACTGACTGAGGAATAAGGAATGAGTGAGATAGTGATACGCCACATCGAATCCAGTGATGCAGAAGCTTTGCGTGACATCATGTCGCATCCTGATGTGTATCACGACACGCTACAGCTCCCTCATCCCTCAATGGAAATGTGGCACGAACGCGTTGCGACAAAACCAGGCCGACGCCATCTTGTTGCCTGTCTGGAACAGCGCGTCATCGGGCATATGGCGCTGGACGTGATGGAAAACCCGCGTCGAAGCCACGTTGCCACATTCGGCATAAGCGTGGCTGCGGATATGCAGGGTCGCGGCGTAGGCCGCAGGCTCATGAGCGAAATGATTAACCTTTGCGACAACTGGTTACGCATTGAACGCATCGAACTGACGGTCTTTGCCGATAACCCAGCGGCAGTTGCACTCTATAAAAATTTTGGGTTTGAAATCGAAGGCACCGGCAGGAAATTTGCCCTGCGCAACGGCGAGTATGTGGACGCGTATTATATGGCGAGAATGAAGTAGTTATTTGCCGGGTGGCGGCTTCGCCTTACCCGGCCTACGTTCGTGCAGTTGTAGGCCCGGTAAGCGCAGCGCCACCGGGCAATATATCAATACCCCGCCGTCAAATCATCCACCGAACGCGGATCCGATGCCCCAAACAGCGCACCGTCCGGCCCCACCATAATGCTCTGGGTGCTGCCCATCGCCTCTTTCACCGCCACTTTTTGCCCGCGCTGTTCAAGCAGCTTAATGGTGTCCGGGCTAAAGCCCTTCTCGACGCGCAGTTCGTCCGGCAGCCACTGGTGGTGGAAACGCGGGGCGTTGGTCGCTTCAGCGACGTTCATCCCAAAGTCGATGCTGTTCACCACCATCTGCAGCACGGTGGTAATAATTCGACTCCCGCCCGGGCTGCCGGTTACCAGCCAGGTTTTTCCGTCTTTCACCACGATGGTGGGCGACATGGACGACAGCGGGCGCTTCTTCGGCCCGACGGCGTTGGCGTCACCGCCCACCAGCCCGTAGACGTTCGGCACGCCCGGCTTGGCGGAAAAGTCATCCATCTCGTTGTTCAGCAGAATGCCGCTGTTGCCCGCCACAATCCCGGTACCAAAGGTGGTATTCAGCGTATAGGTCACCGCCACCGCGTTGCCGTCTTTATCCACCACTGAGAAGTGGGTGGTCTGGTTGCTTTCATAAGGCGCCAGCTTGCCGGGGCGGATCTCGCTCGACGGCTTCGCCTTGTTGATGTCGATCTGGTCGGCCAGGGATTTGGCATAGGCTTTGTTGGTCAGCGCCTGCCACGGCACCTTCACGAAGTCCGGGTCGCCGAGGTACTCCGAGCGGTCGGCGTAGGCGCGTTTTTCCGCTTCCGCCATCACCTGCATGGCGTCCGCGCTGCCGAAGCCGAACTTGTGCATATCGAAGTTTTCAAGAATGTTGAGGATCTGCACGATGTGGATCCCGCCGGACGACGGCGGCGGCATGGAGAAGACCTCGTAGCCGCGATAGGTGCCGCTAATCGGCTCACGCTCCACCGCTTTGTACTCCGCCAGATCCGCTTTCGTGATTAGCCCACCGTTCTTTTGCATTTCATCGGCAATCTGGTCAGCAATCGCGCCTTTATAGAAGGCATCCGGGCCGTGTTCCGCAATCCGCTCCAGGCTGGTCGCCAGGTTCTTCTGCACCAGCTTATCGCCCTTCTTCAGCGGCTCGCCGTCTTTCCAGAAGATGGCCTTACTGTTTTCGTGATTCGGAATGACTTCACTGCCGTAGGTTTTGAGATCGTCCGCGAGCGCGTCATTGACCACAAAACCGTCGCGCGCCAGCTTGATGGCAGGCTGCACCACTTTGTTCAGCGGCAGCGTGCCGTATTTTTCCAGCGCCAGCGAGAAGCCCGCAACGGTGCCCGGCGTGCCGGAGGCGAGGTGCGAGGTCAGGGATTTCTTGCTGTCCGGGTTGCCCTGCTCGTCAAGGAACATATCGCGGGAGGCCTGATTCGGTGCCATCTCACGGAAGTCGATGGCGGTGGTTTTCCCGTCTTTGGTACGCAGCATCATAAACCCGCCGCCGCCAAGGTTACCCGCCTGCGGATGCGTGACCGCCAGCGCGTACCCGACCGCAACCGCCGCATCCACCGCGTTACCGCCCTGCTTGAGAATATCGACGCCCACCTGGGTTGCCAGCGCGTCAACCGAGGCCACCATGCCATGCGTCGCCCGCACGGGATGGAAAACGTCTTCCTCCACGCCGTAGGAGACGGGAGGCGCCGCGGGCGGGTTGGCCGCCACGCTAAATGTGCCGCCTGCAATCAGCGCGGCGATCGCTACCCAGCGCAAAAACGTTGGTTTCATCATTATTGTTCTCCAGGTGATGGGGTCCATACTCCCCGCTTAAGCCTGGTTCACAACTCCTAAAAAATCATCGTCATGGTGAAATCGGGGTAAACTTAAGAGAAACCTCAAAAGGAGGAGATGACAATGAAACGCTTGATGATTCTTACGGCACTGCTTCCCTTTGCCGCGCTCGCACAGCCACTCAATACGATGAACAACCCTAACCAGCAGGGTTACGTCATTCCCAGCCAGCAGCGGATGCAAACGGAGATGATGAGCCAGCAACAGCAGCAGAAAGGGATGCTTAATCAACAGTTGAAAACGCAAACCCAGATGCAGCAGCAGAGCCTGCAAAACCAGATGAACGCCAACACCCAGCGCATCCAGCAGGGTCAGGTGCGCGAGCAGCCGCTGCCGAATAAAAACGGCGGGATGTTAGGCGGGGGTTCAACCCTGAACAGCGGCCAGCAGCATATGCTGCCGCCGCAGTCGAACGGCAGTATGCTTAATCTGCAGAACTAAAGTTCGGGCCGATGCGGTCAATCGCATCGGTACAAATGCTGTCCACGCCCCAGCGCAGCAGTTCGGCTGCACGCTGGGGTTTGTTAACGGTATACACCAGAATATGCAGACCCGCCGCTTTCAACATCTTCACCCGCGCCTCATCCAGCAGCTTGTGATTGAGATGAATTGAAACGCACGCTAAGCGTGTCGTCAGCTCGTGCCAGTCCTCGCGCCACTCGTCCAGCAGCAGCCCACGCGGCAGCGCCGGCACGGCCGCCTGTGCCGCTTCCAGCGCGTCGATCTCAAACGACGACAGCAGCGGTGCCGTCATCCCTTCCCACAGCTCACGCGCGGCCAGCGCGATGACTTTGCCCGTCAGCGGCCCGGTGCCGGTGGTCGGTTTGATTTCGATATTGGCCATCATGCCGTGCTGGCGACAGCGATCCGCCACTTCCGCCAGCAGCGGCAGCGGTTCGCCTTTGAATTCGCCGCTGTACCAGCTTCCGGCATCTACCTTCAGCAGATCGCGCCACGGCAGTTCCCCCGCCACGCCCCAGCCGTTGCTGGTGCGTTCGAGGTTATCGTCATGCAGCAGGAAAATTTCGCCGTCTTTCGACAGCTTGGCGTCGAACTCGATCATCGTGTGGCCGTAGCGCGCGCCAACGTCAATCGCCGCCAGGGTATTTTCCGGCGCCAGCTTACCGCCGCCCCGGTGGGCGACGATGTGGGGATAAGGCCAGTTGCTCATACTCGTTGTCCTGTTTCACCGTCAAAGAAGTGCAGGTGATTTTCCGGCAGGTGCAGCCACAGCGTACTGCCTGCTTTCGGGCGCTCCTGATGTGCCAGGCGCACCACTATTTTTTGCTCACCCCAGCGTCCGTGCGCCAGGTTATCTGCACCCAACATTTCCAGCGTGTCCATCACCAGCGGCACGCCGCCGTCCGCCTGAGAGGTTAAACCAATATGCTCCGGGCGGATACCGAGCGTCATCTTACGCCCGGCGTAGCCACGATAGTACCAGTTGATGGGCAATGGCATCCCGCTTTCCAGTTCAAAGTGGGTGCCCGCGCTGCTGATCCGTCCTTCCAGCAGGTTCATTGCCGGGCTGCCGATAAAGCTCGCCACAAAGCGGGTGGCCGGTTTCTCATACACCTCCACCGGGGTGCCAATCTGCTCGGCGATGCCTTTGTTCATCACCATCACGCGCTGGGCGAGGGTCATGGCTTCGACCTGATCGTGGGTCACGTACAGGGAGGTGGTTTTCAGACGACGGTGCAGCTGCTGCAGCTCAAGACGCATCTGCACGCGCAGCTTGGCGTCGAGGTTAGAGAGCGGCTCGTCGAACAGGAATACCGCCGGATCGCGCACGATGGCGCGCCCCATCGCCACGCGCTGGCGCTGGCCGCCGGAGAGCTCGCGCGGGCGGCGCTTCAGCAGGCCGTCCAGCTCAAGAATGCGCGCCGCCTCTTTCACGCGCTCGTCGATATGGCCTTTGCCCATGCCGCGAATTTTCAGCCCCCAGGCCATATTCTCTTCCACGCTCATGTGCGGATAAAGCGCATAGTTCTGGAACACCATCGCGATGCCTCTGTCTTTTGGTTCCATCTCGGTGACGCGCTGGCGGTCAATCCAGATATCCCCGGACGTCACGCGCTCAAGCCCGGCCACCATGCGCAGTAGGGTGGATTTGCCGCAGCCGGACGGACCGACCATCACGATAAATTCCCCGTCCGCCACGTCGAGCGTCAGCGGTTGAATAACCTGGGTTTTGCCGTCCCAGCTTTTGGTTACTGCCTGAAGTTTTAAACCTGCCATCTTATTTCTCGCTATCGACCAGGCCACGGACAAACGCACGCTGCATGGCTAAAACAATGACTACGGGTGGGATAAGGGTGAGCAGCATCGCCGCCATCACCTGGTTCCAGAGGGTGGTGCCTTCACCGGTGGCAATCATGCCTTTGATGCCCGCCACGGCGGTGCCGAGGTTGACGTCCTGAATAATCAGCAGCGGCCACAGGTACTGGTTCCAGCCGTAGATAAAGGTGATCACAAACAGTGCCGCGAGGTTGGTTTTCGACAGCGGCAGCACGATGTCGCGAAAGAAGCGCATCGGCGAGGCGCCGTCGATGCGTGCCGCTTCAATCAGCTCGTCCGGCAGGGTCATAAAGAACTGTCGGAACAGGAAGGTCGCGGTCGCCGAGGCCATCAGCGGCAGGGTCAAGCCCGCGTAGCTGTCGAGCATCTTCAGGTTGGCGATCACCTCCACCGTCGGGAAGATACGTACTTCCACCGGCAGCATCAGGGTAATGAAGATCATCCAGAAGAACAGGTTGCGCAGCGGAAAGCGGAACCAGACGATGGCGAAGGCCGAGAGCATCGACACCGTGATTTTGCCGACGGTAATGCCGAACGCCATGATGAAGCTGTTGAGCATCATCAGCCAGAACGGCGCGCTGTTGGCGCCCACGCCCTGTGTCCAGATGGTCTTCATGTTCTCGAAAAGATGTGTGCCTGGGATCAGCGTCATCGGCGTGTCGAACACCGCTTTGGTGTCCAGCGTGGCGGCGACAAACGCCACGTACAGCGGGAAAAGGATGACGATAATCCCTAAAATCAGCATGGTATGGCTGAAAATCGTCAGCCCGCGACGGTTCTCAATCATTGGTAGCGCACCTTACTTTCGACATAGCGGAACTGCACCACCGTGAGGATGATGACGAGGAACATCAGCACGACGGACTGCGCGGCAGAGGCGGAGAGATCCAGACCGGCGAAGCCTTCGCGGTAGATCTTATAGATAAGCGTCGTTGTCGCCTGCACCGGTCCGCCTGCGGTCGCCGCGTCGATCACCGGGAAGGTGTCGAAGAAGGCGTACACGAGGTTAACCACCAGCAGGAAGAAACTCACCGGGGCGATCAGCGGCAGCGACAGCCTGAAGAAGCGGCGAACCGGGCCTGCACCGTCAATCGCCGCCGCTTCCACCAGCGAGCGCGGGATGGACTGCAGCGCGGCAAAGAAGAACAGGAAGTTGTAGCTGATCTGCTTCCACACCGAGGCAAACACCACCAGGAACATCGCCTGGCCGCTGTTCTGGGCGTGGTTCCAGTCGTAGCCCAGTTCGGCCAGGAAGTGGGTAATCAGCCCGCGCCCCGGGTTAAACAGGAAGATCCACAATACGGCGGCGACGGCGGGAGCCACGGCGTAAGGCAGCAGCATCAACGTTTGATAAATACGGCTGCCGCGCACCACATAGTCCACCAGCGCGGCGAAGAACAGCGAAGCAATAAGGCCGCTCACGGTGACCAGCGCGCTGAACTTGATCGTCGTCCAGATGGAATCCAGGTAGTAGCTGTCATGGAACAGCGCGGTGAAGTTGTCCAGCCCGACAAACTGGCTGGAAAGCCCGAACGGATCGACGCTTTGTACCGAGTACCACAGCGCTTCGCCCGCAGGCCAGATAAAGAAAATAACGGTGATGACCAGCTGCGGCGCGACCAGCAGGTACGGCAGCCAGCGGGAACGGAACACCGGACGGGATGAGGACATTGAGATTTGGTTCCTGAACAATGCCGGGTGGCGGCTACGCCTTACCCGGCCTACATGTGGCACATCGTAGGCCCGGTAAGCGCAGCGCCACCGGGCATTTTTTTACGATTTGGTCGACTGCTCAAAGCGGCGCAGCAGCTGATTCCCGCGCTCTACCGCTGAATCCAGCGCCTGTTGTGGCGTTTTCTTCCCGGTCCACACGCTTTCCAGCTCTTCATCCACGATAGTACGGATCTGCGGCATGTTGCCCAGACGCAGGCCCTTGGTGAACGGCAACGGCGGCTTGTTCAGCATCTGGCGCGTCGCAATGTCCGCCCCTGGGTTCTTGCTGTAGAAGCCCTGCTCGCGGGTCAGGTCATACGCGGCTTTGGTGATCGGCAGGTAGCCGGTCTTCTGGTGCCACTCGGCAGCATTTTCAGGCTTCGCCAGGAAGTCGAGGAACTCGGCCACGCCTTTGTAGGTGCCGTTGTCTTTACCCTGCATGACCCACAGGCTCGCTCCGCCGATGATGGCATTCTGCGGCGCGCCCTTCACGTCGGCGTCGTACGGCATCATGCCCACGCCGTAGTTGAATTTGGCGTAGTGACGAATATCGGCCAGCGAGCCGGAAGAGGCGGTGGTAATGGCGCAGTCGCCGTTGTAGAACTTCTCGGTGGATTCGTCTTTACGCCCGAAGTAGCTGAAGTCGCCCTTCTTGTTCAATTCTTCCAGCAGCGCGATGTGCTTCACCTGCTCCGGCTTGTTGAACTCCAGCACCGCATCGGTGCCGTCGAAGCCGTTGTTTTTGGTGGCAACCGGCAGGCCGTGCCAGGCGCTGAAGTTTTCAATCTGGATCCAGCCCTGCCAGCCGCTGGCATAGCCGCACTTCATTCCCGCCGCTTTCAGCTTCGCGGTGTACTCGGCCAGATCCTGCCAGGTTTTTGGCGGCTGCTCCGGGTCTAAACCGGCTTTCCTGAAGGCGTCTTTGTTGTAGTACAGCACCGGCGTGGAGCTGTTAAACGGCTGGGACAGCAGGTGGCCGGTTTTGGAATCGGTGTAGTAACCGGAAACGGTCGGCACGAACTGTGATTCGTCAAAGGTGATACCCGCCTCTTTGAACACTTCATACACCGGCTTGATGGCTTTAGAGGCCATCATGGTGGCGGTGCCCACTTCATAAACCTGTAACAGGGCTGGCGCATTGCCGGTACGGAAGGCGGCAATGCCCGCGCTCAGGCTCTGCTCGTAGTTGCCTTTGTACACCGGCACAATTTTGTAATCCGGGTGGGTGTCGTTGAAACGCTGCGCCAGGGAGTCAACCTCTTTACCCAACTCCCCTTCCATGGAATGCCAGAACGGAATGGTGGTCACAGCCATTGCGTTCGTCGCAAAAGCCAGACCGATTGCCAGACCCAAAGCTGTGTGTCGTAACGATGTCATTGTCATCTCTCTTATTGTGCCGGATGCGCGATATCACGCGTTTTATGCTCGCGAGGTAACATGACATGCTCGAATTACAGAAAAATAACTGTTTGTTTACAGATAAGTGACAGCCAGGCGTCAGGGTGATGATGGTTGTGTGAAGGGGTTTATGTGAAAAAGCCGGGTGGCGGCTTCGCCTTACCCGGCCTACTCGATACCGTAGGCCCGGTAAGCGTAAGCGCCACCGGGCAATACAGACGGCTTAGCCTCCGAGGTACGCGCTCCGCACCGCCTCGTTTGCCAGCAGCGCGTCGCCGGTATCCTCCAGCACCACGCGACCGTTCTCCAGCACGTAGCCACGGTCGGCGAGCTTCAGCGCCTGGTTGGCGTTCTGCTCGACGAGGAAGATGGTCATCCCCTCTTTACGCAGTTGCTCAATGGTGTCGAAGATCTGCTGAATGATGATCGGCGCAAGACCGAGCGACGGTTCATCCAGCAGCAGCAGACGCGGCTGGCTCATCAGCGCGCGGCCAATCGCCAGCATCTGCTGCTCGCCGCCGGACATGGTGCCCGCACGCTGGATGCGGCGCTCCCACAGGCGTGGGAAGAGTTCGTACACCCACTTGATGCGGGTCTGGTATTCATCGCGGTGAGCAAAGAAGCCGCCCATCGCCAGGTTCTCTTCCACCGTCATGCGGGAAAACACGCGACGCCCTTCCGGGACAATCGCCACTGCTTCACGCATGATTTTGGCGGTCTGCCAGTCGGTAATGTCTTTGCCATCGAACACAATCCGCCCGCTGGTGGCGCGCGGGTCGCCGCACAGGGTGCCGAGCAGCGTGGTTTTACCCGCGCCGTTGGCCCCGATCAGGGTAACGATTTCGCCCTGATTGATGTGCAGGCTGACGTCGTGCAGCGCCTGGATCTTGCCGTAGTGCGCGTTGACCTTGTCGAACGTTAACATCGCTTTTTCCATCTTATGCCTCACCAAGGTATGCGCGGATCACGTCCGGGTTGTTGCGGATCTCTTCCGGCGTGCCGTTCGCCAGCGGTGTGCCCTGGTTTACTACGTAGATACGGTCCGAAATGCCCATCACCAGCTTCATGTCGTGCTCAATCAGCAGAATGGTGGTGTCGTGATGGTCGCGCAGCTCGGCAATCAGCTCGTCCAGCTCTTTGGTCTCTTTCGGGTTGAGGCCAGCCGCCGGTTCGTCGAGCATCAGGATTTCCGGCTGCGTCACCATGCAGCGCACAATCTCCAGGCGACGCTGATCGCCATAGGCCAGGTTGCTCGCCTGACGGTTGGCGTGCTGCAGCAGGCCAATTCGGTCAAGCCAGGTGGCGGCGCGGTCAAGCGCTTCATCCTGCGCGCGGCGGAAGGCCGGGGTTTTCAGCAGGCCGGAGAACAGCCCGGTTTTCAGCTGCTGATGCTGTGCCACCAGCAGGTTCTCAATCACCGTCATCTCGCGGAACAGACGCACGTGCTGGAAGGTACGCACCACGCCCATGCGGGCAATCTGCTGGCCCGGCAGCCCTTCCAGGTGCTGGTCGCGCAGCATGATGGTGCCGCCCGTCGGCTTGTAGAAGCCGGTCAGGCAGTTGAAGACCGTGGTTTTCCCCGCGCCGTTCGGGCCAATCAGGGAGACAATCTCTTTCTTGTGCAGATCCAGATTCACGTTGTTGACCGCCAGAAGGCCGCCAAAACGCATCATCAGACCGTTAACGGATAATAATGGCTGGCTCATGCCTGCTCTCCTTTCGCTTGCCCGTTCTTCAGCTTCAGCTGTGGACGAGTCATCGGCAGCAGACCCTGCGGACGCCAGATCATCATCAGCACCATCAAACCACCCAGCATCAGCATGCTGTATTCGTTAAAGTCGCGCATCAGCTCGCGCGAGACCACCAGCAGGATGGCCGCGAGGATAACGGCGAACTGCGAGCCCATCCCGCCGAGTACCACAATCGCCAGCACGAAGGCCGATTCGGCAAAGGTGAAGGATTCCGGGCTAACGAAGCCCTGACGCGCGGCAAACAGCGTTCCGGCGAAACCGGCAAACGCGGCGCTGATGGTGAACGCGGTCAGCTTGATGCGGGTCGGGTTCAGGCCCAGGGAACGGCAGGCGATCTCATCTTCGCGCAGCGCTTCCCACGCGCGGCCCAGCGGCATGCGCAGCAGACGGTTGATCACGAACAGGGTAATCACCACCAGCAGCAGCGCCACCAGATAGAGCCAGATCACGCGGTCGGACGGGTCGTACTTGATGCCGAAGAAGTTGCTGAAGGTATCCCAGCCGCCTTCGCGGGCGGTACGGCTGAACTCCAGGCCGAAGAAGGTCGGTTTCGGGATCTGGCTGATGCCGTTCGGGCCGCCGGTCACTTCGGTATTGTTGAGCAGCAGGATACGGACGATTTCGCCGAAGCCCAGGGTCACAATCGCCAGGTAGTCACCGCGCAGGCGCAGCACCGGGAAGCCGAGCAGGAAGCCCGCGGCGGCAGAGACCAGCCCCGCCAGCGGCAGGCAGGTCCAGAAGCCGAGGCCGTAATAGTGGTTCAGCAGCGCGAAGGTGTAGGCACCGATGGCATAGAAGCCGCCGTAGCCCAGCACCAGCAGGCCGGAGAGCCCCACTACCACGTTCAGACCGAGACCCAGGATCACGTAGATCATGGTCAGGGTGGCGATATCCACGGTCCCGCGCGATACCACAAACGGCCACGCCACGGCGGCCACCAGCAGCGCCACGAGGAACAGCTTCTGCTTCACAGTAGTACCGTCGATAGCGGGCAGCACGAATTTCGGCCCGGAGACGTTTTTCAGCGTCTTCTGGAAGGCCGGGCGCAGCAACTGGAACAGGAATACCACGGCGGTGCCGATAAACACCCACTGCCAGCGAATATCAGCGGCGGTGTCGACCACCAGCTTAGTGCCGTCCAGCTCTAACTGGACGCCCATAAAGACGCCCGCCAGCACGAAGAACATGGCGGCAGAGAGCAGCGCCATTGCAAAATGCATCGGTTTCATACTTTCTCTACCTCCGGACGGCCCAGAATACCGGTAGGCATCACCAGCAGAACCAGAATCAGCAGGGCAAACGACACCACGTCTTTATATTCTGTGCTCAGGTACGCCGAGGAGAGCGCTTCCGCCACGCCCAGGATCAGGCCGCCGATCATCGCCCCCGGAATACTGCCGATACCGCCCAGTACCGCGGCGGTGAAGGCTTTCATCCCGGCCATAAAGCCGATGTACGGGTTAATCACGCCATAGAACTGGCCGAGCAGCACGCCTGCCACCGCTGCCATCGCGGCACCAATCACGAAGGTCAGGGCAATCACGCGGTCGGTGTTGATGCCGAGCAGGCTCGCCATCTTCAGATCTTCCGCGCAGGCGCGGCAGGCGCGCCCCATGCGGGAGTAGCGGATGAAAATAGTCAGAGCCAGCATTGCCAGGAAGGTTACAACCCAGATAACCAGCTGCATGGTGGTGATAGAAGCAGAGAAGTTCTCGCTGGCCCCCACAATCCACTGGCCGTTAAACAGGCTTGGCAGCGCCACGTCACGCGAGCCTTCGGTCAGGCTGACGTAGTTTTGCAGGAAGATGGACATCCCGATGGCGGAGATCAGCGCAATCAGGCGTTTTGAACTGCGCACGGGCCGGTAGGCCACGCGTTCGATGCTCCAGCCGTAGGCGCTGGCAATCACAATCGCGCCGACAAACCCGGCGGCGACCAGCAGCCAGCTGCTGTCGATGCCCATCATCATCAGGGCGGCAATGATCATAAAGGAGACGTAGCTACCGATCATGTACACCTCGCCGTGGGCGAAGTTGATCATGCCGATAATGCCGTAAACCATCGTGTAGCCGATGGCGATCAGCGCGTAGGTGCTTCCCAGCGTAACGCCGTTAAACATCTGCTGCAGGAAATAGAGAAACTGCTCGGACATATGCAAACCTTTTTATACCCGCCCGGTGAGCCGGGCGGTGGGATAGTTATTTGGCGGCCGAGGACGAACCGTCGGCGTGCCACTTAAAGACACCAAATTCAAATCCCTTCAGATCGCCTTTCTCATCCCAGTTCAGCGGCCCAATCACGGTGTTCGCCCCGTGTGCTTTTAAATCTTTCACCAGATCCAGCGGCTCTTTGCTGCCGGTACGCTCCAGCGCGGTGGCCAGAGACTGTACGGCCGCGTATGTGATCCAGACGTACGGACCGCTCGGATCCTTCTTCTGCGCCTTGAGCGCCTCTACGATAGCCTTGTTGGCCGGATCCTGGTCATAGCGTTTTGGCATCGTGACCAGCATGCCTTCGGCAGAATCCCCGGCGATGTTTGACAGGGAGGCGTTGCCCACGCCCTCTGGTCCCATAAACTGGGTTTTCAGGCCGGTGGCGCGAGCCTGGCGCAGCATCTGGCCCATTTCCGGGTAGTAGCCGCCGTAGTAAACGAAGTCGATATTCTCTTTTTGCAGACGGGCGATCAGCGCGGAGAAGTCTTTCTCACCGGCGGTAATGCCGTCGAAGAAGACGATGTTCGCGCCGCCTTTTTTCAGGCCGTCCTGCACGGAGCGCGCCAGGCCTTCGCCGTACTGCTGTTTGTCATGAATGATGGCAATACGCGTTGGCTTAACGGTGTCGAGGATGTATTTGGCGGCGGTGGGTCCCTGCGAGGAGTCCAGACCGGCGGTACGCATAATGTGCTGGTAGCCGCGCTGGGTCAGCTCCGGGTTAGTTGCGCCCGGGGTGATCATCAGAATGCCTTCGTCTTCGTAAATATCAGACGCGGGCTGCGTGGACGATGAGCACAGGTGGCCGATAACGTACTGGATACCGTCGTTGACGATTTTGTTGGCGACCGCGACGGCCTGTTTTGGATCGCAGGCGTCGTCATATTCTACGCCCACCAGCTTGTCGCCTTTGATGCCGCCTTTGGCGTTGATGTCTTTAATGGCCTGACGTGCGCCGTTGAACTCCATATCACCCCACTGGGCAACAGGACCGGACATCGCGCCGACCACAGCAACTTTTATGTCGTCCGCCATAGCCGCCTGCGAAATTGCCAGTGCGACCATTCCCGCGATTATTGCTTTCGCGTTCCTTTTCATCTCTGAATCCCCATTCGTGATGTCGTGTATATATTTTGTTTTATTATGGTTAAAAAGCATTCTGTACTTTTAATGAACAACGCTATTTTTACCAGTGCCCTTAATGGTTTAGCGAGGTTTTTTATTAAAAACCAGACTAATATCTCTATTTTTCAGGCGATTAAGCAAAGATAATATTCTGAAATCAGGCAGAGATAAACAAATAAAAGTGCAGTTTACAGCATAAAATAACGGTACAAAGCGCCGAATAAATCACTGCCTGTCAGGTTAAAATTCTGCTTAATTTTCGATCCATGTGTTTTCGAACTGCGCAATGCGTTGCCAAAAAACTAATCACCTGGTAAATGGGAATAAAAAGAGAAAGCACCCGAGCAAATAAATTGAGTACACTGGCCCTACTCAATCTGATTTGGACAAGTAGCTAATGAAACTGACTATCGTGCGTCTGGTGACCTTTAGCGACCAGGATCATATCGACCTGGGCAAGATCTGGCCGGAATATTCCCCTTCGTCGCTGGCCGTCGACGAAAATCACCGTATCTATGCCGCACGCTTTAACGAGCGTCTGCTGGCCGCCGTTCGCGTGACGCTGAGCGGCACGGAAGGGGCGCTGGATTCCCTGCGCGTGCGCGACGTCACCCGCCGTCGCGGGGTCGGACAGTATTTAATTGAAGAAGTCATTCGTGAAAACCCGAGCGTGACTTCCTGGTGGATGGCCGACGTGGGCGTGGAAGACCGCAGCGTGATGGCGGCGTTTATGCAGGCGCTAGGGTTTACGGCGCAGGCGAACGGGTGGGAGAAGCGCCAGGGCTGATGTGTGCGGCCTGATCTGTGCGGCCTGATGCCCTCACCCCGGCCCTCTCCCACGGGGAGAGGGAGAACACCGAGCGATCCCCTCTCCCTGTGGGAGAGGGTTAGGGTGAGGGCATCAACCCGCACCAGTATTATTTTGCGTCAGTAGCAGTCCCGTTAGCATGCCAGTCAAACACGCCGAACTCGAAGCCCTTCAGATCGCCCTTCTCATCCCATGACAGCGGCCCCATGACGGTCTCCACGGAGTTCGCTTTCAGCCAGGTGGCAATCTCAGCCGGATCGGCTGACTGGTTCAGGCCCGCCTGCAGCGACTGCAGTGCCGCGTAGGTGGTCCAGACGAACGCGCCGCTTGGATCCTGTTTCTTCGCCTTGATCGCATCTACGATTGGCTTGTTCGCAGGGACCTGGTCGTAGTTCTTCGGCTTGGTCACCAGCAGGCCTTCGGCTGATTCACCCGCGATGTTAGACAGAGAGACGTTCGCCACGCCTTCCGGCCCCATGAACTGGGTTTTCAGACCGGCAGCGCGCGCCTGGCGCAGGATCTGGCCCATTTCCGGGTGGTAGCCACCGTAGTAAACGAAATCAATATTCTCTTTCTTCAGACGCGCCACCAGCGTGGAGAAGTCTTTCTCACCGGCGGTAATACCGTCGAAGAACACCACGTCAGCATTGGCTTTCTTCAGGTTGTCCTGGACGGAACGCGCCAGACCTTCACCGTATTGCTGCTTGTCATGAACGATAGCGATGCGCTTCGGCTTCACTTTTTCAACGATGTATTTCGCTGCGGTTGGGCCCTGGTCAGAGTCCAGGCCGGTGGTGCGCAGGGTCAGCTTGTAGCCGCGCGCGGTCAGTTCCGGCGCGGTTGCAGCCGGGGTGATCATCAGAATGCCTTCGTCTTCGTAGATGTCAGACGCGGGCTGCGTAGAAGAGGAGCACAGGTGACCGATAACGTATTTGATCCCGTCGTTCACCACTTTGTTCGCCACCGCGACCGCTTGTTTCGGGTCACAGGCATCATCATATTTTACGATCTGCAGTTTTTCGCCCTTGATGCCGCCCTTAGCATTAATGTCTGCAACCGCCTGTTCTGCGCCCGTAAATTCCTGGTCGCCGTACTGAGCTACCGGACCGGACATCGCGCCAACCACAGCAACTTTGATATCTGCCTGTGCCATGGTGCTGAATGCCAACGCGATACATCCTGCCAGTAACGCTTTACCCTTCATGTTCATCCTGAGATTCCCCATTATTATGGTTATTACGATTGTTGTGATGTTGTTGTGCAGCGCTTTATGTCAGTTATAGGTGTGCTGTTCGCGCTTTTTCAGCATACTCTGCTAAAACATACCCGATTTTTATGATTTTGGAATAGCTAATTTGAAATGTATCTATGCCAGGCCCGGCACCGTTTTGCGCCGGGCATTTGGCTTTATCGTGTCAGCGAGGCGGAAATAATATCCAGCGCCTGTCGGAACTGCGCTTCGGGGATGGTGAGCGGATAGAGGAAGCGAATCACGTTGCCGTACACGCCGCAGCTCAGGAGCAGCAGCCCTTCGTTCAACGCGCGTTCTTGCACCTGTCGGGTGAATTCCGGCGAGGGTTGCCCGGATTGCGGATCGTTGAACTCCACCGCCACCATAGAGCCTTGCGCACGAATGTCGGCAATATACGGGCAGCCATCCTTCGCTTTATTTAGCACCTCTACCAGATGGTGGCCAAGGTGCGCCGCGCGGGTGCAGAGATCTTCTTCGTCAATCACGTCCAGCACCGCATGGGCCGCGGCAATCGCCAGCGGGTTACCCGCGTAGGTGCCGCCCAGCCCGCCGGGCGCGGGGGCGTCCATCACCTCCGCCCGACCAGAGACCGCCGAAAGCGGCATTCCGCCCGCCAGGCTTTTCGCCATGGTGATAAGGTCCGGCTTCACACAGTGGTTTTCCATCGAGAACAGCTTGCCGGTGCGGGCGAAGCCAGTTTGGACTTCGTCGGCAATCAGCAAAATTCCGTGGGTATCGCACAGGGCACGCAGCGCCTGCATAAAATCGGCGGGCGCGACATTGAACCCGCCCTCACCCTGAACCGGTTCAAGGATAATGGCCGCCACCTGGTCTGGCGCGATATCCGCTTTGAAAATGCGCTCCAGGCTTTTTAACGCTTCCGCCGTGCTGATGCCGTGCAGATCGTTAGGGAACTGTGCGTGGTACACCGAGCCGGGGAACGGGCCGAAGCCCAGCTTGTAGGGTGCGACCTTGCCTGTCAGCGCCATGGTCATAAAGGTGCGGCCATGAAAGGCGCCGCCAAAGGTGATAAGGCCAGGGCGTTTGGTGTACGCGCGCGCAATTTTGACCGCGTTTTCAACCGCTTCTGCGCCCGTCGAGAAGAAGGCGGTCTTGGCGGGACCGTCAATCGGCACGCGCTGGTTGATGCGTTCGGCAAGCGCCACATAGCCCTCATACGGCACAATCTGGTAGGCCGTGTGGGTGAAGGCGTGGAGTTGTTTTTCGATGGCGGCAATGACTTTTGGATGGCGATGGCCGGTATTCAGCACCGCGATCCCGGCGGCGAAGTCGATGTACTCATTGCCTTCCACGTCCCACACCGTGGCGTTTTCGGCTTTATCGGCATAGAAGTTACACATCACGCCGATGCCGCGCGGCGTCGCCTGTAAACGCCGGTCGTTCAGTTCGTTATTTTTCACCCTGTCCCCCTGAGAAAGTCGCCTGCTTAGCGCATCAGTAAGTGTTTGCCAGGGGGAGGGAATTCGCCAGAGCGGGTGCTAAAAAAACAAAACCCCCGGACTCGCATCCAGGGGTTATCGGTGTACTCCGCTTAGATTACGCTTCGATAGCAGCGCGAAGTTTTTTCATGGCGTTCTTTTCAAGCTGACGGACACGTTCCGCGGAAACGCCGTAGCGGTCGGCCAGCTCCTGCAGCGTGGACTTGTTGTCTTCGTCCAGCCAGCGGGCGCGGATGATATCCTGGCTACGCTCGTCGAGGCCTTCCATCGCGAAGGTCAGCTTGTTCGCCGCCTGGTCTTCCCAGTTGTCCTCTTCAATGCCGTCGGCAAAGTTAGAGGTTTTATCCTGCAGGTACAGGACCGGGGCCATCGGCTGGCTGTCAGAGGCGTCGTCGTCGGAGGACATGTCAAAGGTCATGTCCTGCGCGGCCATGCGGGATTCCATCTCACGGACGTCTTTGCTGGATACGCCCAGCTCGCGCGCCACCATTTCGACTTCATCCTGGTTAAACCAGCCCAGACGCTGCTTGGTTTTACGCAGATTGAAGAACAGTTTGCGCTGCGCTTTTGTCGTGGCGACCTTCACAATACGCCAGTTACGCAGGACGTATTCGTGAATTTCTGCTTTGATCCAGTGCACGGCGAAGGAGACCAGTCGCACCCCCACTTCCGGGTTGAAGCGACGTACAGCCTTCATCAGGCCGATGTTACCTTCCTGAATCAAGTCCGCCTGCGGCAGGCCGTAGCCCGAGTAGTTACGAGCAACGTGAACAACAAAGCGCAGGTGAGACAGGATCAGCGTCTTAGCTGCTTCCAGATCGCCCTGGTAATGCAGCTTTTCAGCAAGCTCCTTTTCTTCCTCGGCCGTTAACATCGGCCAGGTGTTCGCAGCCCGGATGTAAGATTCCAGGTTACCAACAGGGGCTAAAGCTAAAGTTTGCATTTCTTTGGTCATTCATTCCTCTCAATGTTTCTTCTGGTCCAGGCTGTCCCCATCAGGCAACAACCATGCCAAAGCGTTTGAGCAGCGAGATTAGCATTCACACTTTTATCAGACCGTGATTTTATCCACAAGTTCCAGGTGCAACAGTGAATAAATTACGCACAAAATGTGACATGAAGATGATAACAGGGGAAGAGACAACAGGGACGCTTTCCCTGCAGAGCGAACATCTCGGTGCAGGGAAAGATTATACCACGCTTTTATTAGTCGGGAGTAAAGTGGCGTAAATGTTGAACCGTCGCCAGCCATGCGGCTACCCAGCCGATCATGGAGCACACCAGCAGCAACAGCAGGCACTCATCGAACCCTAAGCCACTGATATCAAACTTGGTTCCGAAAACCTGCGCCACTTCAGTCACGGCAGACGAAAGCCGCATCACCAAAATTTCTGACAATATCAGTGAAAGAAATGCGCCGGAAAAACCGAGCAGCGCGCCGCCGTAGAGGAACGGACGGAGGATGAAACCATCCGTTGCGCCAATCAGTTTCTGCACGTTGATGGTATCGCGGCGGGCGAAGATGCTCAGGCGCACGCTGTTACCGATGACGAGGAACACCGCCGCCACCATCAGCACGCCGATCATCGCCGACACGCGCCCCACCAGCCCGGTCAGGGCAGCAAGACGGGCGAACCAGCTGTCGTCCATGCGCACTTCATCAATCCCGTTGATACGGGTGATGCGGTCGCGCAGGGTGTTAAGCGAATCGGTACCCTGGAAATCGAGTTTCGGGATCACCACCGCCACGGCGGGCAGCGGGTTCTCTTCCAGCATATCCAGCGCGCCGCCAAAGCCTGACCAGTTACGGAACTCGCCCAGCGCTTCATCGCGCGAGAGATAGTTAACCTTCTCCACGCCCTGTTCGGCCTGGATTTGCCCAACCACCTGCGCCGCCGCATTATCGTCGAGCGCTTTATCCAGATAAACGGTGATCTGCGGCGACGGATAATACTGCGACGCTGCCTGGTTAACGTTCTTATAGACCATGTAGCAGACGCTTGGCAGCGTCAGGGAGATGGCGATCACCATCACCGTCAGGAACGTCGCCAGCGGCTTGCTTTTCAGATCCTGCAATGCCCCCTGGAAGGCATAACGCACCTGCTCGTTGAACACGTTGGTCTTGCGGGAAGCCGGTTTTGGGGCCGCTTTCTGGCGCTTTGGCGTATTACGATTGCCGTCACCGCCGCCCTGCGGCTTACGGAAACGGTCAAACCGGTTTCCGAACTGCCGAATCTGGTTCATTGCATCACGCTTGTTCACCGTGGCCTCCGTGCAAATGCCCGTCGCTCAGGGTCAGCATGCGGTACGAACGACGGGAAATGAGCCCAATGTCGTGCGTCGCCATCAATACCGTGACCCCTACGCGGTTGAATTCCTCAAACAGACGCAAAATCCCTTCGGACAGGGCATCGTCCAGGTTACCGGTTGGTTCATCCGCCAGCAGTACGGCAGGCTTGTTCACCACCGCACGGGCGATGCCCACGCGCTGCTGCTCACCGCCGGACAGCTGGATCGGGAAGTTCTTCGCTTTGTCCAGCAGCCCGACCTTATCCAGCGCCGCAGAGACGCGACGGCGGATATCGTCATAGCTGGCGCCGGCAATAATCAGCGGGATAGCGACGTTATCAAAAACGGTGCGATCCATCAGCAGGTGGTGATCCTGGAAAATCATGCCGATCTGACGACGCAGGAACGGCACTTCGCGGTTTTTCAGGCGGCTAATTTCGTGGCCGCTGAAAAAGATTTTCCCGGCGCTGGGCCGTTCGATCCCACAGATAAGCTTGAGCAGGGTACTTTTCCCCGCGCCGGAATGGCCGGTCAGGAATGCCATCTCGCCTGGCTGCAGATGAAACGTTACCCCCTGCAGCGCTTGTCTCCCACCGAGATAGGCCTTGCTGACGTGTTCAAAGCGAATCATTGTTAGTCCTCTCGGGCAAATAATGCCTCAATAAAGTCGTCCGCCTTAAACGGACGCAAATCCTCAATACGCTCGCCCACACCGATGTAACGAATAGGAATGCCGAACTGGTCGGCCACGGAGAAGATCACCCCGCCTTTGGCGGTGCCGTCCAGCTTGGTCAGCGCGATCCCCGTCAGTCCTACCGCTTCATGGAACAGCTTCGCCTGACTGATGGCGTTCTGCCCGGTGCTGGCGTCAATGGTCAGCATAATTTCATGCGGTGCGTCTTCGTCCAGCTTCTTCATGACGCGGACGATTTTCTTCAACTCTTCCATCAGGTGCGATTTGTTCTGCAAACGCCCTGCGGTATCGGCAATCAGCACGTCCACGTTACGCGCCTTCGCCGCCTGGATGGCGTCGAAGATCACGGATGCGGAATCCGCGCCGGTATGCTGGGCAATCACCGGAATGTTGTTGCGCTGGCCCCAGACCTGCAGCTGCTCAACCGCCGCTGCACGGAAGGTATCGCCCGCCGCCAGCATCACCGACTTGCCCTGCTGCTCGAACTGACGCGCCAGCTTGCCGATGGTGGTGGTTTTACCTACGCCGTTCACGCCCACCATCAGAATAACAAATGGCGTTTTGCCTTCAATATTAAGCGGTTCGTCAACTTTTGCGAGAATTTCGCCCATCTCGTCTTTCAGCAGGCCGTACAGCGCTTCGGCATCACGCAGCTGTTTGCGGCTCGCCCCTTCGGTCAGGTTGGCGATGATCTTACGGGTGGTTTCCACGCCGACGTCCGCAATCAGCAGCTGTTCTTCCAGTTCCTCAAAGAGATCGTCGTCGATCTTCTTGCCGCGGAACAGACTGATAAATCCGGAACCTAAGTTTTCTTTGGTTTTGAGCAGGCTACGCTTCAGGCGCGCGAAGAAACCTTCTTTGGTCGGTTTTTCCTGCTCCTGAACAATCTCTTCTTCGGCTTGCTCTTCTACCGGCACAACGATGACCGCTTCTTCTGCGGCTTCCGCCGCCAGCGCCTGGGCTTCCAGCTCTTCGTCGGTCAGCTCTGGCTCGAGTGCCGCTTCTTCTTCCACCGCTTCAACAATTTCAACGATTTCCGCTTCGGCCTGCCACTCTTCAGCAGAAACCTCTTCGGCTTTTACCTCTTCCGGCAGCGGCAGCTCTTCATGCTCAATAACGGCCTGCGGCGCGTGGGTAATGTCTTCGACGACAACCGGCTCTGGCTTCTCGCTTTCCTGAACCTGTTCAGTGACCTCAACCACCTCTTCAGCAAAGGATTCAATCTCTTCTTTGCTGTGCGCCGTTTCTTCCGCGTCGACAACCGCGGCGGTTTCTACAGGCGTTTCAGGCTGCGACTGCTCTTCAACGGCTTGTTGTTCTTCGGTTTTCTGTTCTGTTTCTTGCTCTTTTTCACCGAAGCCCAGCCAGGAAAAGAAGCCACGTTTTTTTTGTTTTGCCATCTGCGACTACACTCCTCGCGGCGCTATATACATGTAAGCTAAAAAAATGATGAAATAGTCTAACACTTTACTTAATTGACATCACCGCCCGCAATCGCAGGCCAATTGTTAACAGAGCTTTCCTGAGATGAAGAAACCCAACCGCGCCCCGGCCGGTCAAATTCGTATTATCGGCGGTCAGTGGCGAGGCCGGAAATTACCGGTGCCGGACAGCCCCGGTTTACGCCCCACTACCGACCGCGTGCGCGAGACGCTGTTTAACTGGCTCGCCCCGTCAATGGTAGACGCCCGCTGCCTGGACTGCTTCGCCGGAAGCGGCGCATTAGGGCTTGAAGCGCTGTCGCGCTATGCCGCCAGCGCCACGCTGCTGGAGATGGAGCGCGGCGTGGCGCAGACGCTGCAGCAAAATCTGGCGACGCTGAAGGCGAGCAACGCCAGAGTGGTCAACACCAACACGCTGAGCTTCCTCGCGCAACAGGGCACACCGCACAACGTGGTGTTCGTCGACCCACCGTTCCGCAAGGGGCTGCTGGAAGAGACGTTATCTTTGTTGGAGCAAAACGGCTGGCTGGCGGATGACGCGCTAATCTATGTAGAAAGCGAAGTGGAGAACGGTATGCCGCCGGTGCCCGCGCACTGGGATCTGCACCGCGAAAAGGTCGCCGGTCAGGTTGCTTATCGTCTGTATCACCGTCAGGCACAAGGAGGATCCGATGCCGGTACTGATTAACCTGGGACGTTTGCTAATGCTGGGCGTCTGGGCGTTTTTGATTCTGAATCTGGTGCACCCGTTCCCGCGCCCGATGAACATTTTCGTTAACGTGGCGCTGATTTTCACGTCGTTTATGCATGCCCTGCAGATGGTGATGCTGAAAAACGGTCTGCCGAAAGACGGCCCGCAGATGACCGGATGGCAGCAGCTGCGCGTGTTTATTTTCGGCGTGTTTGAGCTGCTGGTGTGGATGAAGAAGTTTAAGGCGCAGGTGAAGAAGTAACACCCTCACCCTAACCCTCTCCCACAGGGAGAGGGAACATTGACTCCCTCTCCCCTTGGGTGTGTACGGTCCGGGGACATAGTGAACACTTGTTCGGGGACATGGTAGACACTTACAACTAAGGCATAAGAACCCGTTTATGGAGTCGCTTATGCCCTGGGATGCGAGAGA
>NZ_JBQEOB010000011.1:0-104619 GCF_052045065.1 Enterobacter sp. 22452
AACGCCGTAGCGCCGATGGTAGTGTGGGGTCTCCCCATGTGAGAGTAGGGAACTGCCAGGCATCAATTAGAAGAACCCCGTACCGAAAGGTGCGGGGTTTTTTGCTTTTGTTTTTCCCCCTCCTTGAAACTTTCTCACCTTACGCTTGCAGGCTCGACATTATGCCCGTTTCTGGGTATCGTTAGCTATCTGGATGTCTAAACGTTTATACGTATGTTGTGAGGATATTAAGTTATGCCGATTCGGGTGCAGGACGAGCTACCAGCCGTCAATTTCTTGCGTGAAGAAAATGTCTTCGTCATGACGGCTTCGCGTGCGACAGGTCAGGAAATTCGCCCGCTGAAGGTGCTTATTCTCAATCTGATGCCAAAAAAGATCGAAACGGAGAACCAGTTCCTGCGTCTGCTGTCGAATTCTCCGCTGCAGGTCGATATACAGCTGCTGAGGATCGATGCCCGTGAGTCGCGTAACACGCCTTCTGAGCATCTGAACAACTTCTACTGTAACTTCGATGACATTCAGGGTGAAAACTTCGACGGACTGATTGTGACCGGTGCGCCGCTCGGTCTGGTTGAATTTAACGATGTCGCCTACTGGCCACAGATCAAACAGGTCCTGGAGTGGGCAAAAGATCACGTCACGTCCACATTGTTTGTCTGTTGGGCGGTACAAGCCGCACTGAATATTCTTTATGGCATCCCCAAGCAAACCCGCACTGAAAAACTCTCCGGCGTATATGAACACCACATTCTTCATCCACATGCGTTGCTGACGCGTGGTTTCGATGACTCTTTCCTGGCCCCACATTCTCGCTACGCCGATTTCCCGGCCCAGCTGATTCGTGATTACACCGATCTGGAGATCCTGGCCGAAACGGAAGATGGAGATGCTTATCTGTTTGCCAGTAAGGATAAACGCATTGCCTTTGTGACCGGACATCCTGAATACGATCCGCATACTCTCGCGTCAGAGTATTTCCGTGATGTCGAAGCGGGTCTTAATCCGGAAGTACCGTACAACTATTTCCCAAAAGACGATCCGCAAAACAAACCGAGAGCAACCTGGCGCAGCCACGGGAATTTGCTTTTTACTAACTGGCTCAACTATTACGTCTATCAGATAACGCCATACGATCTGCGTCACATGAATCCGACGCTGGAGTAATCTTCTGCACTAAACGATCCTAAAGCGTTTCAGCTATTCAAATCAGGCACCTTCGGGTGCCTTTTTTATTTCCGAAATCTCACTCATCATTCAATCAAACTTTAATCTCAGTAAAATCAATAAATTAATTGCAATTAACAATTAAAATGGAAATTGTTTTTGATTTTGGAAAAAATATAGATAGTCTTAATTCTGCTGAGCGAAAACTACCCAACGATCTTTCGTTCGCATCGGGGGCGTGATTTTGGATCTTTGATGAGGAGCAGAGTAATGACTCAACAGGCAACGACGGTCGATGAACTGGCCTTTACCCAGCCGTATGGCGAGCAAGAACAGCAAGTTTTGACGGCGGAAGCGGTAGAATTTCTGACTGAACTGGTGACCCGCTTTACGCCGCAGCGTAATAAGCTGCTGGCGGCACGCATTCATCAGCAGCAGGAGATTGACGATGGCAAGTTGCCTGGCTTCATTTCGGAAACCGCTTCCATTCGCCGTGGCGAGTGGAAAATCCGCGGCATCCCTGATGATTTACAGGATCGTCGCGTTGAGATCACCGGTCCGGTAGAGCGCAAAATGGTGATCAACGCCATGAACGCCAACGTTAAAGTCTTTATGGCGGATTTTGAGGACTCACTGGCACCAGACTGGAACAAAGTTATCGACGGGCAGATCAACCTGCGCGACGCCGTGAACGGCACCATCAGCTATACCAACGAAGCCGGTAAAATTTATCAACTCAAACCGAATCCGGCGGTGCTGATCTGCCGCGTTCGCGGTCTGCACCTGCCTGAAAAACATGTCACCTGGCGTGGGGAAGCCATTCCGGGCAGCCTGTTTGATTTCGCACTCTATTTCTTCCACAACTACAAGAACCTGCTGGCAAAAGGTAGCGGCCCCTATTTCTATCTGCCAAAAACACAGTCCTGGCAGGAGGCGGCCTGGTGGAATGAAGTGTTTAGCTACGCGGAAGACCGTTTTGACCTGCCGCGCGGCACCATCAAGGCCACGCTGCTGATTGAAACGCTGCCTGCGGTATTCCAGATGCATGAAATCCTGCATGCGCTGCGCGATCATATTGTCGGCCTGAACTGCGGACGCTGGGACTACATCTTCAGCTACATCAAAACCCTGAAAAATCACGGCGATCGCGTGCTGCCGGATCGTCAGGTGGTCACCATGGATAAACCTTTCCTGAGCGCCTACTCGCGTCTGTTGATTAAAACTTGCCACAAGCGCGGTGCCTTTGCGATGGGCGGCATGGCGGCATTCATTCCGAGCAAAGATGCAGAACGCAATAACCAGGTGCTCAACAAGGTGAAAGCCGACAAAGAGCTTGAGGCCCTTAACGGCCACGACGGCACGTGGATTGCTCACCCTGGTCTGGCCGATACGGCGATGGAGGTCTTTAACCGCGTGCTTGGTGACAATAAAAACCAGTTGTTTGTTACGCGTGAAGACGATGCACCCATCGCAGAAGAACAGCTGCTGGCACCGTGTACGGGTGAGCGTACGGAGGAGGGCATGCGTGCGAATATCCGCGTCGCGGTCCAGTACATCGAAGCGTGGATCTCCGGCAACGGCTGCGTACCTATCTACGGCCTGATGGAAGATGCCGCGACGGCGGAGATCTCTCGCACCTCCATCTGGCAGTGGATCCATCATCAAAAAACGCTCAGCAACGGCAAGCCGGTGACTAAATCCCTGTTCCGCCAGATGCTGGCCGAAGAGATGCGGGTGATCCAGGACGAGCTGGGCGAGCACCGCTTCAGCAGCGGACGTTTTGACGACGCTGCGCGCCTGATGGAGCAAATCACCACCTCAGATGACTTAATCGACTTCCTGACCCTGCCGGGCTACCGCTTCCTGGCGTAACTCACCACATAACAATATGGAGCATCTGCACATGAAAACCCGTACCCAACAAATCGAAGAGTTAAAGAAAGAGTGGACTCAACCGCGCTGGGAAGGCATCCGCCGTCCGTATAGCGCAGAGGAAGTGGTGAAATTACGCGGCTCGGTCAACCCGGAGTGCACGCTGGCACAGAACGGTGCGGCGAAAATGTGGAAGCTTCTGCACGGTGGCTCCAAAAAGGGCTACATCAACAGCCTCGGCGCGCTGACCGGCGGTCAGGCGCTGCAGCAGGCGAAGGCGGGCATTGAAGCTATTTATCTCTCCGGCTGGCAGGTCGCGGCGGACGCTAACCTGGCCTCCAGCATGTACCCGGATCAGTCGCTCTACCCGGCTAACTCCGTGCCGTCGGTGGTGGATCGGATCAACAACACCTTCCGCCGTGCGGATCAGATCCAGTGGGCCGCCGGTATCGAACCAAACGATCCGCGCTTTACGGATTACTTCCTGCCGATCGTCGCAGATGCAGAAGCGGGCTTCGGCGGCGTGCTGAACGCCTTCGAGCTGATGAAATCGATGATTGAGGCCGGTGCAGCGGCCGTTCACTTCGAAGACCAGCTGGCGTCAGTGAAGAAATGCGGACACATGGGCGGTAAGGTGCTCGTTCCTACACAGGAAGCCGTGCAGAAGCTGGTTGCGGCGCGTCTGGCTGCAGACGTGCTCGGCGTGCCGACGCTGGTGATTGCCCGTACCGATGCGGACGCGGCGGACCTGATCACCTCTGACTGCGACCCGTACGACAGCGAGTTCATCACCGGCGAGCGTACCAGTGAAGGCTTCTACCGTACCCATGCCGGCATTGAACAGGCGATCAGCCGTGGCCTGGCGTACGCGCCTTACGCGGACCTGGTCTGGTGTGAAACCTCAACGCCGGATCTGGCGCTGGCAAAACGCTTTGCCGACGCCATCCACGCCAAATACCCGGGCAAGCTGCTGGCCTACAACTGCTCGCCGTCCTTCAACTGGCAGAAAAAGCTGGATGACAAAACCATCGCCAGCTTCCAGCAGCAGCTGTCCGACATGGGCTACAAATACCAGTTCATTACCCTGGCTGGCATCCACAGCATGTGGTTCAACATGTTCGACCTGGCGCACGCCTACGCGCAGGGTGAGGGCATGAAGCACTACGTTGAGAAGGTGCAGCAGCCGGAGTTTGCCGCGGGTAAAGACGGCTACACCTTCGTGTCTCACCAGCAGGAGGTGGGAACCGGTTACTTTGATAATGTGACCACGATTATTCAGGGCGGCACCTCCTCCGTCACCGCCTTAACGGGCTCCACGGAAGAAGCACAGTTCTAATCTTTTCCCCCCTCCCCCTCTGGGGAGAGGGGGGGTGAGGGGAATATATGTCGCGTGGACTGGAATTGCTGATTGCCCAAACCATTTTGCAGGGCTTTGATGCCCAGTATGGTCGTTTTCTTGAAGTGACATCCGGCGCGCAGCAGCGCTTTGAACATGCAGACTGGCATGCGGTTCAGCAGGCCATGAAGCAGCGTATTCATCTCTACGACCACCACGTGGGTCTGGTAGTGGAGCAGCTGCGCTGTATTACCGACGGGAAAAGTCCGGATGCGGAATTTTTACTGCGCGTCAAAGAGCATTACACCCATTTGTTACCCGATTACCCGCGCTTCGAGATTGCGGAGAGCTTTTTCAACTCCGTCTATTGCCGGTTATTTGACCACCGCTCATTATCTCCTGAGCGGTTATTTATCTTCAGCTCTCAGCCCGAGCGACGCTTTCGAACCATTCCGCGTCCGCTGGCGAAAGATTTCTTTCCCGAGCGCGGGTGGGAAAAGCTCCTGCACCGCGTCTTAACGGATTTGCCGTTGCGTTTGCCCTGGGAAAATAAAACCCGGGATATCGGTTATATCCACGCGCATCTCAACGAAACCTTCGGCGCGGAGGTGCTCAGCCGCAGCCATTTGCAGGTTGCCAACGAGCTTTTCTACCGCAATAAAGCCGCCTGGCTGGTGGGCAAACTGGTTACGCCAACCGCTATTGTGCCGTTTCTGCTGCCGATTCACCGTACCGACGACGGGGAACTGTTTGTCGATACCTGCCTGACCACCGGCGCCGAGGCCAGCATCGTATTTGGCTTCGCCCGCTCCTATTTCATGGTGTACGCCCCGCTGCCTGCCGCTCTGGTGGAGTGGCTGCGCGAGATCCTGCCGGGCAAAACCACCGCCGAGCTGTATATGGCGATTGGCTGCCAGAAGCACGCCAAAACGGAAAGCTACCGGGAGTACCTGCGTTATGTCACTGCGGCCGACGAGCAGTTTATCGAAGCGCCAGGCATTCGCGGTATGGTGATGCTGGTCTTTACGCTGCCGGGTTTCGACCGGGTCTTTAAGGTGATTAAAGACAGATTCGCGCCGCAGAAGGAGATGAGCGCTGCGCACGTCCGCGCCTGCTATCAGCTGGTTAAAGAGCACGATCGCGTCGGGCGGATGGCGGATACCCAGGAATTCGAAAACTTTGTGCTGGATAAACGGCAGATCGACCCGGCGCTCATGGCGCTGTTAATGCAGGAAGTGCCAGCAAAAATCACCGATCTTGGTGACAAAATCGTGATCAGCCATCTCTACATCGAACGCCGCATGGTACCGCTGAATATCTGGCTTGAGCAGTCTGACGGTCAGGCCTTACGTGACGCCATTGAAGAATACGGCAACGCGATTCGCCAGCTTGCCGCCGCCAATATTTTTCCCGGCGACATGCTGTTTAAAAACTTTGGCGTCACCCGTCACGGGCGGGTGGTGTTCTACGATTACGACGAAATTTGCTACATGACCGAGGTGAATTTCCGCGATATCCCACAGCCCCGCTACCCGGAAGATGAACTGTCCGGTGAGCCGTGGTATAGCGTCTCGCCGGGGGACGTGTTTCCGGAGGAGTTTCGCCACTGGCTGTGCGCCGACCCGCGCATCGGGCCGCTATTCGAAGAGATGCATGAGGATCTTTTCCGCGCCAGCTACTGGCGCGGACTGCAAAAGCGGATCAAAAATGGGCACGTGGAAGATGTGTACGCTTACCGCCGCAAGCAGCGGTTTTGCATCAGATTTTCTCCCTCTCCCGCAGGGTGAGGTCATCATGTTTTCTCCCTCTCCCTGTGGGAGAGGGCCGGGGTGAGGGCATCAGGCCGCTCTCAACCTTAACGGATCCCACCATACGCCAGTGTCACCTCTTTCGCCGCCTTAATCACCAGCGCACCCAACTCGGTCACGCGGTCGTCGGTCATGCGTGAAATGGGGCCGGAGATGGAAATGGCGGCAAACGGCTCTCGGTGCTCGTCAAAAATACAGGATGCCAGGCAGCGCAGGCCCAGCGCATGCTCCTCATCATCAAACGAGTATCCGCGCTTGCGGGTCAGGGCCAGATCTTCTTTCAGATGCACGGGCGAGACCAGCGTGGCGTGGGTATAGGCGTGCAGACCTTTACGGTGCAGCAGCCCCGTCACCTGCTCCTCGCTCAGCTGCGAGAGAAACGCTTTCCCCGCCCCGGAGGCGTGCATCGGCAGCTTGCCGCCAATCGGTGCGGACATGCGCATCAGCTGCGTGCACTGCACCTGGTCGATGATAATCGCCTGATGGTCGCTCTGGTCCAGCACCGCCAGGTTGACCGTCTCGCCGGAGTCTTCCATCAGCTTGCGCAGAATCGGGTGCACAATCGCCAGCAGGTTGCGGCTCTGCAGGAAGCTGCTGCCGACGATAAACGCATGCGCGCCCACCGCCCAGTGCCCCAGTTCGCCCACCTGACGGACAAAGCCCAGCTGCTGCATGGTGGTTAGCAGGCGGTGCGTCGTGGAGTTCGGCAGGCCAGCCTGCTGGGCCAACTCGGTCAGGGCCACGCTGCCGTGCGACTCGGCTATCCACTCCAGCAGCTTCAAACCGCGCGTGAGCGATTGAACCTGTCCGCCGGGTTGCGCAGCGGTGGTGGCTGCAGGCTTTCTGCCGCGTTTGGCGGGAACGGTCGTGACCATGACGATCTCCTTTTTCTGTATCGTGGAAATCATTTTCGTTTTATTTGGTGATTTTGCAACCGCTTTCATGACTGATCGGAGGAGTGATGGTGAACATGTCTCATGTTACCGCTGTGTGACTTTTCCACCCTGCGAGATTGTGCCAGTATGGAACCCAGCCTTTTGGCCTTGTTGAGCGTTGTCGGGAGCAAGTGTGAGCAGCAAAGTAGAGCAACTGCGTGCGCAGTTAAATGAACGAATTCTGGTGCTGGACGGCGGCATGGGCACCATGATCCAGGGCTATCGTCTCAGTGAAGACGATTTCCGCGGCGAACGCTTTGCCGACTGGCCCTGCGACCTGAAAGGGAACAACGACCTGCTGGTGCTTAGCAAGCCGTCCGTTATTAAGGATATCCACAACGCCTACTTCGAGGCGGGTGCGGATATCGTTGAGACCAACACCTTCAACTCGACAACCATCGCCATGGCGGATTACCAGATGGAATCCCTGTCGGCGGAGATCAACTTTGAAGCCGCAAAGCTTGCGCGCGCCTGCGCCGACGAGTGGACGGCCCGCACGCCGGACAAACCGCGCTACGTTGCCGGGGTGCTTGGCCCGACGAACCGCACCGCGTCGATTTCACCGGACGTCAACGACCCGGCGTTTCGTAATATCACCTTTGACCAGCTGGTAGCCGCCTACCGTGAATCGACCAAAGCGCTGGTGGAAGGCGGTTCCGACCTGATCCTGATTGAAACCGTATTCGACACTCTCAACGCCAAAGCTGCGATTTACGCGGTGAAAGAGGAGTTCGAGGCGCTGGGCGTTGACCTGCCGATCATGATTTCCGGCACCATTACCGACGCTTCTGGCCGTACACTGTCCGGCCAGACAACCGAAGCGTTTTATAACTCCCTGCGCCACGCCGAAGCGCTCTCCTTTGGCCTCAACTGTGCGCTGGGGCCGGACGAACTGCGCCAGTACGTGCAGGAGCTTTCCCGTATCGCGGAATGCTACGTCACCGCCCACCCGAACGCCGGTCTGCCGAACGCGTTCGGTGAATACGATCTCGATGCCGACACCATGGCGGCGCAAATCCGCGAGTGGGCTGAGTCTGGCTTCCTGAACATCGTCGGCGGCTGCTGCGGCACCACGCCGGAGCACATCGCCGCCATGAGCAGCACCGTGGCCGGGCTGCCACCGCGCAAGCTGCCCGAGCTTCCGGTTGCCTGTCGCCTTTCCGGCCTTGAGCCGTTGACCATCGGCGACGACAGCCTGTTTGTGAACGTGGGTGAGCGTACTAACGTTACCGGTTCTGCAAAGTTCAAGCGCCTGATCAAAGAAGAGAAGTACAGCGAAGCGCTGGACGTTGCCCGCCAGCAGGTGGAAAGCGGCGCGCAGATTATCGATATCAACATGGACGAGGGGATGCTCGACGCCGAAGCGGCGATGGTGCGTTTCCTCAACCTGATTGCCGGTGAGCCGGACATTGCCCGCGTGCCGATCATGATTGACTCTTCCAAATGGGAAGTCATTGAAAAAGGGCTGAAGTGCATCCAGGGCAAAGGCATCGTTAACTCCATCTCGATGAAGGAGGGGGTTGATATCTTTATCCACCACGCGAAGATGGTTCGCCGCTACGGTGCCGCCGTGGTGGTGATGGCCTTCGACGAAGTGGGCCAGGCGGATACCCGCGAGCGCAAAATCGAGATATGCCGCCGCGCGTACAAGATTTTGACCGAAGAGGTGGGCTTCCCGCCGGAAGATATCATCTTTGACCCGAATATCTTCGCCGTCGCGACCGGGATTGAAGAGCACAACAACTACGCCCAGGACTTTATCGGGGCGTGTGAAGACATCAAGCGCGAACTGCCGCATGCGCTGATCTCCGGCGGCGTGTCGAACGTGTCGTTCTCGTTCCGCGGCAACGACCCGGTGCGTGAAGCGATCCACGCCGTGTTCCTCTACTACGCCATCCGCAACGGAATGGACATGGGGATCGTCAACGCCGGGCAGCTGGCAATTTACGACGACCTCCCTGCTGAGCTGCGCGATGCCGTCGAGGACGTGATCCTTAATCGCCGTGACGACGCCACCGAGCGCATGCTGGACCTGGCGGAGAAATACCGCGGCAGCAAATCGGATGAGGCGGCAAACGTTCAGCAGGCCGAGTGGCGTTCCTGGGACGTGAAAAAGCGTCTGGAATACTCGCTGGTTAAAGGCATTACCGAATTTATTGAACTCGACACTGAAGAAGCACGTCAGCAGGCCGCCCGTCCCATCGAAGTGATCGAAGGCCCGCTGATGGACGGCATGAACGTGGTCGGCGATCTGTTCGGTGAGGGCAAAATGTTCCTGCCGCAGGTGGTGAAATCCGCCCGCGTGATGAAGCAGGCGGTGGCGTATCTTGAGCCCTACATCGAAGCCAGCAAAGAGAAAGGCTCCAGCAACGGCAAGATGGTGATTGCCACCGTGAAGGGCGACGTGCACGACATTGGCAAGAATATCGTCGGCGTAGTGCTGCAGTGTAATAACTACGAAATTATCGACCTCGGCGTGATGGTCCCGGCGGACAAAATCCTCAAGACCGCGCGCGAGGTGAATGCTGACCTGATTGGCCTTTCCGGGCTGATTACCCCGTCCCTGGACGAGATGGTCAACGTGGCGAAAGAGATGGAGCGTCAGGGCTTTACCATCCCGCTGCTGATTGGCGGAGCGACCACCTCGAAAGCGCACACGGCGGTGAAAATCGAGCAGAACTACAGCGGCCCGACGGTCTACGTGCAGAACGCCTCGCGCACCGTGGGCGTGGTCTCCGCGCTGCTCTCCGACACCCAGCGCGACGATTTTGTGGCGCGCACCCGCAAAGAGTACGAAACCGTTCGCATCCAGCACGGCCGTAAGAAGCCGCGCACCCCGCCTGTTTCACTTCAGGCGGCGCGCGACAACGATCTGGCGTTTGACTGGTCCAGCTATACGCCGCCGGTCGCACACCGTCTGGGCGTGCAGGACGTAACGGCAAGCATTGAGACGCTGCGCAACTACATTGACTGGACGCCGTTCTTTATGACCTGGTCGCTGGCGGGCAAATATCCGCGCATCCTGGAGGATGAGGTAGTAGGAGAGGAGGCGAAGCGTCTGTTTAAAGATGCCAACGACATGCTCGACACGCTGAGCGCAGAGAAAACCCTCAACCCGCGCGGCGTGGTGGGTCTGTTCCCGGCGAACCGCGTGGGCGACGACGTGGAAATTTACCGCGATGAAACCCGCACCCACGTGCTGGCGGTCAGCCGCCATCTGCGCCAGCAAACCGAAAAAGTGGGCTTTGCCAACTACTGCCTGGCCGATTTCGTCGCACCTAAGTTAAGTGGTAAAGCCGATTATATCGGCGCCTTTGCGGTAACCGGTGGTCTGGAAGAAGACGCGCTGGCGGATGCGTTCGAAGCGAAGCACGATGATTACAACAAAATCATGGTGAAAGCGATCGCTGACCGGCTGGCGGAAGCCTTCGCCGAGTACCTCCACGAGCGCGTGCGTAAGGTGCACTGGGGCTACGCGGCCAATGAAAACCTCAGCAACGAGGAACTGATCCGCGAAAATTACCAGGGTATTCGCCCGGCGCCGGGCTATCCGGCCTGCCCGGAACACACTGAAAAGGGCACCATCTGGAAACTGCTGGACGTGGAAACCCATACCGGCATGAAGCTCACCGAGTCGTTCGCCATGTGGCCGGGCGCGTCTGTTTCCGGCTGGTATTTCAGCCATCCGGACAGCAAGTACTTTGCCGTGGCGCAGCTGCAGCGGGATCAGATCGAAGATTATGCCCTGCGCAAAGGCATGAGCGTGTCTGAAGTGGAACGCTGGCTGGCACCGAATCTGGGCTACGACGCCGACTAAAATCACTTTTCCTTACAACAAACAGGGCGCTCATGGGGCGCCCTGTCTCTTTCTTACGTTTAAACCCTTATACTCAAATAAGGTTCTAACCCTATTGCCCGGTGGCGCTGCGCTTACCGGGCCTACGCGTAGCCGCCATTCGGCAAGGCAACGCGCAGCGAACCTCAGGAAAATAGATAACGATAAGGAGGAAAACCTTCCGTGTTGACGTTGTTACACCTGCTCTCTGCAGTCGCACTGCTCGTATGGGGTACCCATATCGTCCGTACCGGCGTGATGCGCGTGTTCGGCGCGCGATTACGTACCGTCCTCAGCAGCAGCGTTGAGAAGAAGCCGCTCGCGTTCTGCGCGGGCATCGGCGTTACGGCGCTGGTGCAAAGCAGCAACGCCACCACCATGCTCGTCACCTCGTTTGTGGCGCAGGATCTGGTCGCGCTCGCCCCGGCGCTGGTGATCGTTCTGGGAGCCGACGTCGGTACCGCGCTGATGGCGCGTGTTCTGACCTTCGATCTCTCCTGGCTGTCGCCGCTGCTGATTTTCCTCGGCGTGATCTTCTTCCTTGGCCGTAAGCAGACGCGTGCCGGACAGCTTGGCCGCGTGGGGATTGGCCTCGGGTTGATCCTGCTGGCGCTGGAGCTGATTGTTCAGGCGGTTACCCCTATCACCGAGGCCAACGGCGTGCAGGTCATCTTCGCCTCGCTGACCGGGGATATCATGCTGGATGCACTGATCGGTGCGGTGTTTGCTATCGTCAGCTACTCCAGCCTGGCGGCAGTTCTGCTGACGGCCACGCTCACCGCTGCAGGCGCGATCTCCTTCCCGGTGGCGCTGTGTCTGGTGATCGGGGCCAACCTCGGCTCCGGCCTGCTGGCGATGCTCAATAACAGCGCTGCCAATGCCGCCGCCCGCCGCGTGGCGCTGGGCAGCCTGCTGTTTAAGCTTGTGGGCAGCCTGATTATTCTGCCGTTCGTTCACCCGCTGGCGAACCTGATGGACAACCTCCCGCTGCCGAAGGCGGAGCTGGTGATCTACTTCCACGTCTTCTACAACCTGGTGCGCTGTCTGGCGATGGTGCCGTTCGCTGCGCCGATGGCCCGCTTCTGCGAGCGCCTCATCCGCGATGAACCAGAGCTGGATGCGCGCCTCAAACCGAAGCATCTGGACACCTCGGTGCTGGATACCCCGGCGCTGGCTATCGCCAATGCCGCCCGTGAAACGCTGCGCATGGGCGATGCGATGGAGACCATGCTCGAAGGGCTGCAGAAGGTGATGCACGGCGAGCCGCGCGAAGAGAAAGAGCTGCGCAGGCTGGCAGACGACATCAACGTGCTGTACACCGCCATCAAGCTCTATCTGGCGCGCCTCCCGCAGGACGAACTGGCGGAAGAGGAGTCCCGACGCTGGGCGGAAATTATCGAGATGTCGCTCAACCTTGAGCAGGCGTCGGATATCGTTGAACGTATGGGCAGCGAGATCGCCGACAAATCCCTGGCCGCGCGTCGAGCGTTCTCGGGCGAAGGGCTGAAGGAGCTGGAAGCGCTGCACGAACAGCTGGTCAGCAACCTGAAGCTGGCGATGTCGGTCTTCTTCTCAAGCGATGTACCGAGCGCGCGCCGCCTGCGCCGCAACAAGCACCGTTTCCGCATTCTGAACCGCCGCTACTCGCACGCTCACGTCGAGCGTCTGCACCAGCAGAACGTGCAGAGTATCGAAACCAGCTCCCTGCACCTGGGGCTGCTGGGGGATATGAAGCGTCTCAACTCGTTGTTCTGCGCGGTGGCGTACAGCGTGATGGAGCAACCGGATGAAGATGACGAGCGGGATGAGTATTAATCCCCGGTGGGTTTGATTGTTAACCCAAGACCCAATGCTTTCATGACCGCCAGCGTGGTCTTAAGCGTTGGGTTCCCCTTATCACTGAATGAACGATAAAGCTGCTCTCGTGATAAGCCAGTTTGCTGTGAAATGGTCGACATTCCTTTCGCTCGCGCGATGACGCCCAGAGTTTTAGCAATATACGCTGAGTCCCCCGTTTCTAATGCATCAGCCATAAACACGGCTATTTCCTCGTCATCCACCAGCGCGTTGGCTGGATCGTAGGGTGTTAATTTATGCATGCTCATTCACTCCTGCCATTGGGATACATTGCTCAGCATTTTTTCCATAAGTATGTCTCTGGCCTGGCTGCTTTTGTCACCACCACATAACAGCACGATGATGCAATTGCCCTGGTCTTTAAAATAGATTCTGTAGCCTGGGCCAAAGTGGATTCTCAGCTCACTTATACCTTCGCCCACGGGTTTAACGTCGCCCGCCAGGCCATTTGCCAACCGAAAGAGGCGAGAAGCGATAATGGTCTTCGCACGCCGATCTTTTAAGTTTTGCTCCCAGCGTCGGAAGGATTCTGTCTGAACGATCTCCTTCATATTACTCCCTGTGATTTATAAACTACAAATGCTTCGACATGGAGAGTAAAACTAAAAGGCTTGAACACATGGGTAAATGACAGGACGCAAAATCCTGAAAGCGTCTCGCAAACTAAAAAACCCGTCTCAGTTACCGTCGGCTAATCTTTTTTTTCGGCCCAAACCTAAGGTATATTTCGCCTTCACAGGAGAAACTATGCTGCCAACTCAATCAACCCGATTAAACAAATACATTAGCGAGAGCGGGATCTGCTCACGTCGCGAGGCTGACCGTTACATTGAACAAGGTAACGTGTTTCTTAACGGCAAACGCGCCACCATCGGCGATCAGGTGGTGCCTGGCGATGTGGTTAAAGTGAATGGTCAGGTCATCGAACCGCGTGATGCTGAAGACCTGGTGTTTATCGCGTTGAATAAACCGGTTGGGATTGTCAGCACCACGGAAGACGGTGAACGGGACAACATCGTTGATTTCGTGAACCACAGCAGCCGTATCTTCCCGATTGGCCGTCTGGATAAAGACTCTCAGGGGCTGATTTTCCTTACCAACCACGGTGACCTGGTCAACAAAATTCTGCGTGCCGGTAACGACCACGAGAAAGAGTACATTGTCACGGTGAACAAGCCGGTGACGGACGAATTTATTCGTGGCATGGGCGCGGGCGTGCCGATCCTCGGTACCGTCACGAAAAAGTGTAAGGTCAAGAAAGAAGCACCGTTCGCGTTCCGCATTACGCTGGTGCAGGGCTTAAACCGTCAGATCCGCCGCATGTGCGAGCACTTCGGCTACGAGGTGACGAAGCTGGAACGCACGCGCATTATGAACGTCAGCCTGTCGGGCATTCCGCTCGGTGAGTGGCGTGATTTAACCGGAGACGAGCTGATCGAGCTGTTCAAGCTTATCGAGAACTCATCCTCCGAAGCGAAGCCGAAAGCTAAAGCGAAACCGAAAACGCAGGCCATTAAGCGCCCGGTGGTGAAGGCGCCGCAGGCGGAAGAGAAAGGTCGAGGCAAACCGGCCAACGGAAAACGCTTTGTCCAGCCTGGCCGCAAAAAGAAAGGGCGCTAATTAGCGCCGTCCACGGGTAGAGGTAGTGGCCGACCAGGAAAAGGTCGTTTCAGTATCCGGCTTATAAGCCTGCTGCTTTTTCAGTTTGCGGGCTTTTTTCGCCTCGGTGTCGCGTTGCGCCATCAGTTTATCGATGTACTCTTTCTTAACCTGATTGGTTTCGGCGTTCGTTAGCGTGCGGCCATGGGCGATGCGGGCGCGGTCGAGAAGCGTTTTAAGTTCGCGCTGCTCGGCTTCCGTCATGTCTTTCTGGGTCAATCGTGGTGTAGCCATTGCTGAAGCCTCCTGAGAGAGAGGCTTCAGTGTAAAGCAAGTACCGCCAATTAACCCTGTTTCACCGCATCTTTTTTCGTTTGTTCATCAATCGGTTTGCCGGACCAGTAGCCCGCCAGCAGCGAACCGGACAGATTATGCCAGACGGAGAACAGGGCCCCCGGCAGTGCCGCCAGCGGTGAGAAGTAGATTTTCCCGAGCGCCGCCGCCAGGCCGGAGTTCTGCATGCCCACTTCGATTGCCAGCGTGCGGCAGGTCGATTCGTCAAAGCCAAACAGCTTCCCGCCCCAGTAGCCGCCCAGCAGGCCGATAGTGTTATGCAGCACCACCGCGATAATCACCACAAATCCTACGGAAGCAATGTGTGACGCGGAACCCGCCACCACGGCGCTGATGATGGCCAGAATACAGACCATCGAAAACGCAGGCAGATACGGCTCAACTGCTTTCACCACGCGTGGGAAAAGATGGTGAATCACCAGGCCCAGCGCAATCGGGATCACCACAATTTGCAGAATGCTCAGCAGCATACCCATCACGTCCACCTGGATATGCGCGTCTACATACAGGCGGGTTAACAGCGGTGTGGCAATTACGCCAACCAGCGTTGAGACGGAAGAGATAGTGACGGAGAGCGCCACGTCGCCTTTCGCAAGAAAGATCATCACGTTTGACGCCGTGCCGCTGGCCACGCTGCCCACCAGCACCATCCCGGCGGAGAGGTCAGGCGGCATCTTAAAGGCCATAGCCAGCAGCCACGCCGCAAGCGGCATCACCAGGTAGTGCAGGAAAATCCCTGCGGCAACCGGAGCCGGGCGGGACAGCACGCGCTTAAAGTCGTCGATTTTCAGATGCACGCCCATACCGAGCATAATCAGCATTAGCAGCGTGGTGACCCACGGGCCAATACCGGTGAACGTGGTGGGGGTGTAATACGCGAGTACGGAGAGCAGCAGCGCCCATAACGGGAACAGCCGCGTGATGGCGGATAACATAGTGGTTTCCTTGCAGTATTGTCGTGTTGTTTAGTTATGAAAAAGCCGGGTCTGTGCCCGGCTTGTAGATAATGTTTATCGTGCTAACGAATTTTATTCAAACAAATTCTGATGAAGTTTCTGCACCACCTGCTCCGCCTGGTCGGCTGGGACCAGGAAGCAGAGGTTGTAGCTGGACGCGCCGTAGCAGATCATGCGGATGCTGAACGGGTCGAGCACGCCGAAGACCTCTTTGCCCACGCCGCAGGCGCGCGACAGCTTATTGCCAATGATGGCCACCAGCGCCAGATCTTCTTCTACCTCAACCCGGCACAGTTCAGACAGTTCAATCAGCAGTGACTGCGTCAACAGGGTGTCGCCGGTAGACGTTGAGCCGGTGGTGTCCAGCGTCAGCGCAATGCTCACTTCAGAGGTGGTGATCAGGTCCACGGAGATGTTGTGGCGCGCCAGAATGCCAAACACTTCCGCCAGGAAGCCGCGAGAGTGCAGCATATTATGGCTGTGTAACGTCACCAGCGTCTGCTTACGGCGCAGGGCCAGCGCGCGGAACAATGGCGGGTTCTCGGTTTTCTTGCAGACCAGCGTGCCGCCCGCTTTTGGATCTTTACTGGAACCCACGAAGACAGGAATATCGCTGCGCACCGCAGGCAGGAGCGTCGCCGGGTGCAGCACTTTAGCGCCGAAAGTCGCCATTTCAGCCGCTTCTTCAAACGCGATCACATCAATACGTTTTGCCGCAGAGACCACACGAGGATCGGTGGTGTAGATACCTGGAACATCTGTCCAGATATCCACACGGGTGGCGTGCAGCGCTTCGCCCAGCAGAGCGGCGGTATAATCGCTGCCGCCGCGGCCCAGCGTCGTCGTGCGTCCTTTCGCTTCGCTACCAATAAAGCCTTGGGTGATCACCATGCCTTCAGCCAGACGCGGGGCCAGCTGCTGGTTGGTCAGTTCAGCCAGCGCTTCAACGTCCGGCTCGGCGCGGCCAAAACGGTCGCTGGTACGCATGATTTTACGCACGTCAAACCACTGCGCCTGAACGTTACGTTCGCGCATGATTTCAACAAACAGCAGGGTGGACATCAGTTCACCGTGGCTGACCAGTTCGTCGGTCAGGGCGGTGGAGGTCGCCAGAGAAGCCGCTTCTGCCAGGGTGGTAATATTTTCCAGCAGACGTTCCACTTCCTCGCGGATCACGTTCGGATTTTGCAGACGTTCCAGGATGTCGAACTGAATTTTGCGCAGTGCATCCAGCTTCACGAAACGTTCTGTCGCTTCAAGTCCTTCAGACAGAGAAACCAGCAGGTTCGTCACGCCAGCGGATGCAGAAAGCACCACCAGGCGGGTATTCGGATCGGCCAGCACCACATCGGCGCTGCGGTTCATGGCATCGTAATCGGCCACACTGGTGCCGCCAAACTTGGCGACCACAAAACTCGTCATAACAACCTCGTGTCAGGGAATGAATAGAGCGACCATGGCACAAGAAAGAAACGAAAACAGGTGCAGGCGCAAAATACGGCCCTATAAATAAAATGTGGGGGAGGTCCTGTCAATGCTGGGATTATGCGGATTTTTTATGGGGGGGTACCCCTCAGTAACAGGACTTATAACAGGGCCATATTTTATGCTCCCTTTTAGCCTGTTTTGGGCGACATTTCGCCGCTCCAGGAGGCTCCGCCAGCAGCTATACTTTTCGGGTCTTTTCACCTGCGTTTGATGCAGGCCAGGGCAATGGCATAAAAACCATCACAATTTTTATTTGCAGGCGCTACAATCGACCGCAGTCACAATTCTCAAATCAGAAGAGTATTGCTAATGAAAAACATCAACCCAACGCAGACCGCTGCCTGGCAGGCACTACAGAAACATTTTGATGAAATGAAAGACGTCACCATCGCGGATCTGTTCGCGAAAGATGCCGATCGTTTCAATAAGTTCTCCGCGACCTTCGACGACCTGATGCTGGTGGATTTCTCCAAAAACCGCATTACCGAAGAGACTCTGGCAAAACTGCAGGATCTGGCGAAAGAAACTGAGCTGGCCGACGCCATCAAATCCATGTTCTCCGGTGAGAAGATCAACCGTACCGAAGACCGCGCCGTGCTGCACGTGGCCCTGCGTAACCGTAGCAATACGCCAATCATCGTTGACGGCAAAGACGTCATGCCGGAAGTGAACGCGGTGCTGGAAAAGATGAAAGCTTTCTCTGAAGCGATCATCTCCGGCAGCTGGAAAGGCTACACCGGCAAGGCTATCACCGACGTGGTGAATATCGGTATCGGCGGTTCTGACCTCGGCCCATTCATGGTGACCGAAGCGCTGCGTCCGTACAAAAACCACCTCAACATGCATTTCGTGTCTAACGTTGATGGTACCCATATCGCCGAAGTGCTGAAGAAAGTGAACCCGGAAACCACCCTGTTCCTGGTCGCGTCCAAAACCTTCACCACCCAGGAAACCATGACCAACGCCCACAGCGCGCGCGACTGGTTCCTGAAAACGGCTGGCGACAACAAACACGTGGCGAAACACTTCGCGGCGCTGTCTACCAACGGTAAAGCGGTGGGCGAGTTCGGTATTGATACCGCGAACATGTTCGAGTTCTGGGACTGGGTTGGTGGTCGCTACTCACTCTGGTCAGCGATTGGTCTGTCCATCATCCTGTCCGTGGGCTTCGACAACTTCGTTGAGCTGCTCTCCGGCGCGCACGCGATGGATAAACACTTCTCCACCACCGCACCGGAGAAAAACCTGCCGGTGCTGCTGGCGCTGATCGGTATCTGGTACAACAACTTCTTCGGCGCTGAAACCGAAGCGATCCTGCCATACGACCAGTACATGCACCGCTTTGCGGCCTACTTCCAGCAGGGCAACATGGAATCCAACGGTAAATACGTTGACCGTAACGGCAACGCGGTGGATTACCAGACTGGCCCAATCATCTGGGGCGAGCCAGGCACCAACGGCCAGCATGCGTTCTACCAGCTGATTCACCAGGGCACCAAAATGGTACCGTGTGATTTCATCGCGCCGGCTATCACGCACAACGCATTGTCTGACCACCATCCGAAGCTGCTGTCCAACTTCTTCGCGCAGACTGAAGCGCTGGCGTTCGGTAAATCTCGCGAGGTGGTTGAGCAAGAATACCGTGACCAGGGTAAAGATCCGGCAACCCTGGACCACGTTGTGCCGTTCAAGGTGTTCGAAGGCAACCGTCCAACCAACTCCATCCTGCTGCGCGAAATCACCCCGTTCAGCCTGGGCGCGCTGATTGCCCTGTACGAGCACAAGATCTTCACTCAGGGCGCTATCCTGAACATCTTCACCTTTGACCAGTGGGGCGTTGAGCTGGGCAAACAGCTGGCAAACCGCATTCTGCCAGAGCTGGGTGACGATAAAGCAATCGACAGCCACGACAGCTCTACAAACGGCCTGATTAACCGTTATAAAGCATGGCGTGCGTAATAAATATGTCATGAAAAGTGCCGGCGATATGCCGGCATTTTTTTATCGGATAATTCCTGATGTCTGTTAGTTAACTCAAATTCTGGTTCTGAGTTTTATCTGAAAAAGCCCGTTAACCTGTTAATCACTACGGTTTATTTTAGGAAAATCCGGATCATTAAATTATTAGTGATTAATTATATGTTATTGATTTTTAATCATAATATATTTTAGCCATTCGTCTTATGTTTCGTTTTTATCCATTAGTCTGAAAACTCCCTCCCTATTTATTCGTACGGCAATCCCGCTGCTTTAGTTGTGTATACTCGAATCCGCCTGAATTTCTTTTCGGGCAAATCTCCATTCATTCATTGAAGGGAAATTGTTATGAAAAAAGTACTGTATGGCATTTTTGCCATATCTGCGCTTGCGGCGACATCTGTTTATGCAGCTCCGGTTCAGGTCGGGGAAGCTGCAGGGTCGGCTGCGACGTCTGCGTCTGCGGGAAGTTCTACCGCAGCCAGCGCCAGCACCGTAAGTTCAGCCGTGGGTGTCGCGCTGGCGGCAACCGGTGGCGGTGATGGCTCCAATACCGGAACCACGACCACCACGACGACCAGCACCCAGTAATAGCGGGTGTTTTAATCATAACCACACTTCGGTGTGGTTATTTCGCCCCTTCGGAGAAGAGTCGTGAAGCGACCTGCAATCATTATGATTTGCCTGCTGTTGCAGGCGTGCTCAGCCACTACCAAAGGGCTGGGAAATTCCCTGTGGGACAGCCTGTTCGGTACGCCGGGCGTGCATCTGACCGATGACGAACTGCAGAACATGCCGTATGCCAGCCAGTACATGCAGCTAAACGATGGCCCGCAACTGTTTGTGGTGCTCGCTTTCGATGAAAACGGGCAGCAGAAATGGGTGACGCAGGATCAGGCCACCATCGTGACGCAGCATGGTCGTATCGTGAAAACGCTGCTTGGTGGTGACAATCTGCTTGAGGTAAACAACCTCGCAGACGATCCGCTGATCAAACCTAACCAGATTACCGACGGCGCAAGCTGGACGCGCACAATGGGTTGGACCGAACACCAGCAGGTGCGCTACGCCACGGCGCGTTCTACCTTCCGCTGGGACGGCACAGACAGTGTCAACGTCGGTAGCGACGAAACGCAGACTCGCGTGCTGGATGAAGAGGTCACGACCGACCAGGCGACCTGGCATAACCGTTACTGGATAGATGAAGAAGGGCAAATTCGCCAGTCCTTGCAGTATCTCGGTGCCGGTTTCTTCCCGGTGAAAACAACCCTGATCAAGGCGGCGAAATCATGAAAACGCTCATCCACGTTGCGCTTCTCGCCAGTCTTGCCACGCCGCTGGCATGGTCTGCGGGAACAGTGAAAGTCTACACGCCGGACAACGCGCAACCCAAAACCTTAACTAACGCAGAGCATCTGCTCGATCTCGTTGGACAGCCAAGGCTGGCTAACAGCTGGTGGCCAGGGGCGGTTATCAGCGAGCGCCAGGCAACGGTAGCGGCGGAACAACAACACCTTGCCCTGCTGGCTCGCCTGACGGGTTTGGCGGAGCAGGAAGACGGCGACGATGCCGCTGCTATCAACAACGTTCGCCAGCAGCTCCAGGCGCTGAAGGTAACAGGCCGCCAGAAGGTGAACCTTGATCCAGATGAAGTGCGCGTCGCGGAAAAGGGTAACCCCACGCTTGAAGGGGAGTACACGCTCTGGCTGCCGGTGAAGCCGACGACGGTTACCGTGATGGGGCTAATCAGCAGCCCGGGCAAAAAGCCCTTTACCCCCGGTCGCGATGTGGCGAGCTATCTCGACGAACAAAGCCTGCTGAGCGGTGCGGATAACAGCTACGCCTGGATTGTTTATCCCGACGGGCATACCCAAAAAGCACCCGTAGCATACTGGAATAAGCGACATATCGAACCCATGCCCGGCAGCGTGATTTTTGTCGGCTTTGCCGACCATTTCTGGACGAAGGCGTATGACGGGCTGAATGCCGATATCCTTCATTCCCTGACGCAGCGGATACCGGATTAATGAAAAGAACCTATCTCTACAGCATGCTGGCGCTGTGCGTAAGCGCTGCCTGCCATGCGGAAACGTATCCGGCGCCCATTGGGCCGTCGCAATCAGACTTCGGCGGCGTCGGTTTACTGCAAACCCCTACCGCGCGTATGGCGCGCGAGGGGGAGATCAGCCTCAACTACCGCGACAACGACCAGTATCGCTACTATTCCGCCTCCGTACAGCTGTTCCCGTGGCTCGAAACCACGCTGCGCTATACAGACGTGCGAACGAAACAGTACAGCAGCGTCGACGCGTTCTCCGGCGATCAGACCTATAAGGACAAGGCCTTCGACGTCAAGCTGCGGCTCTGGGAAGAGAGCTACTGGATGCCGCAGGTGTCCGTCGGTGCGAAGGATATCGGCGGGACCGGCCTGTTTGATGCGGAATACATCGTGGCCAGCAAAGCCTGGGGACCGTTTGATTTCTCGCTCGGTCTTGGCTGGGGGTATCTGGGTACCAGCGGTAACGTAAAAAACCCGTTCTGTACCTACAGCGATAAATACTGCTACCGCGATAACAGCTACCAGAAAGCGGGCTCCATCAACGGGGATCAGATGTTTCATGGTCCGGCCTCGCTGTTTGGCGGCGTGGAGTATCAAACGCCCTGGCAGCCATTACGCCTGAAGCTGGAGTATGAAGGGAATGATTACTCGCAGGACTTCGCCGGGAAAATTGAGCAGAAGAGCAAGTTTAACGTCGGCGCCATTTACCGCGTCACCGATTGGGCCGACGTTAACCTCAGCTACGAGCGTGGCAATACCCTGATGTTTGGCTTCACGCTGCGCACCAACTTTAACGATATGCGTCCGCACTATAACGACAATGCACGGCCTGCGTATCAGCCGGAGCCGCAGGATGCGATCCTCCAGCACTCCGTGGTCGCCAATCAGCTGACGTTACTGAAATACAACGCCGGTCTGGCCGATCCGAAAATTCAGACCAAGGGCGACACGCTGTACGTCACCGGCGAGCAGGTGAAATATCGCGACTCGCGCGAAGGGATCGAACGCGCTAACCGGATCGTGATGAACGATCTGCCGGAGGGGATCCGCACGATCCGCGTGACGGAAAACCGCCTCAACATGCCGCAGGTGACGACCGAAACGGACGTCGCCAGCCTCAAGCGCCATCTGGAAGGTGAACCGCTCGGGCATGAAACCGAGCTGGTGCAAAAACGCATCGAGCCCGTGGTGCCAGACACCACCGAGCAGGGCTGGTATATCGATAAATCCCGCTTTGATTTCCATATCGACCCGGTGCTGAACCAGTCCGTCGGCGGGCCTGAAAACTTCTATATGTACCAGCTGGGCGTGATGGCGACGGCGGATCTGTGGGTCACCGACCACCTGCTGACTACCGGCAGCCTGTTTGGCAACGTCGCTAACAACTACGACAAGTTCAACTACACCAACCCGCCAAACGACTCGAAGCTGCCGCGCGTGCGTACCCGTGTGCGTGAGTATGTGCAGAACAACGCTTACGTGAACAACCTGCAGGCCAACTACTTCCAGTACTTCGGCAACGGCTTCTACGGCCAGGTGTACGGCGGGTATCTGGAAACCATGTTCGGCGGTGCGGGGGCGGAGGTGCTGTACCGTCCTGTTGACAGCAACTGGGCGTTTGGGATTGACGCTAACTACGTCAAACAGCGTGACTGGCGCAGCGCGCAGGACATGATGAAGTTCACCGACTACAGCGTCAAAACGGGTCACCTGACCGCCTACTGGACGCCGTCGTTCGCGCAGGACGTGCTGGTGAAAGCCAGCGTCGGCCAGTATCTGGCGGGCGATAAGGGCGGTACGCTGGATATCTCCAAACACTTCGACAGCGGCGTCGTAGTGGGCGGTTATGCCACCATCACCAACGTCTCGCCGGACGAATACGGGGAAGGGGACTTCACCAAAGGGGTCTATGTGTCGATTCCGCTGGATCTGTTCTCGTCAGGCCCAACCCGCAGCCGTGCGGCAGTGGGCTGGACGCCGCTGACGCGCGACGGCGGCCAGCAGCTTGGGCGTAAGTTCCAGCTGTATGACATGACCAGCGATAAGAACGTTAACTTCCGCTGATGCTTCTTTGCCCGGTGGCGCTGCGCTTACCGGGCCTACGATAGTGTTTTTGTAGGCCGGGCAAACGCAGTGCCGCCCGGCAAGAATGCTCATGCGAACAAAACATAAACAAAAAATATAGATCCCCGTCACATTTTTGCGTTATACAGGAATCTCGCCCTGGAGAATGAGGTGCTGTATGACATCCCTGACGCGTCCGCGCGTTGAGTTTATCTCAACGATCCTCCAGACCGTGCTGAACCTCGGTCTGCTGAGCCTTGGCCTGATACTGGTCGTCTTTCTCGGCAAAGAGACGGTGCATCTGGCGGATGTACTGTTCGCCCCTGAACAAACCAGCAAATATGCGCTGGTGGAAGGACTGGTGGTCTACTTTCTCTACTTCGAATTTATCGCCCTGATTGTGAAATACTTTCAGTCCGGCTTTCACTTCCCGCTGCGTTACTTTGTCTACATTGGGATCACTGCGATAGTGCGGCTGATCATCGTCGATCATAAATCCCCGCTCGACGTGCTGATCTACTCGGCGGCGATCCTGCTGCTGGTGATCACCCTCTGGCTGTGCAACTCGAAGCGGCTGAAGCGCGAATAAAAAAATGGCGCTCCGAAGAGCGCCTAACAACAGTCACAAGTTGGGTCAATACAATACGTCTAAAGTTGAGGGTTGCAGTGGCATAACAAATGAAACTTAACCTTTCACACCGCCCGCCGTCAGGCCATTCACCAGCCAGCGCTGGGCCAGCAGGAACACCACGGTGATCGGGATGGCAGAAAGTACGGCCGCCGCGGCAAAGTCGCCCCACAGGTAGTTTTGCGGGTTGAGGTATTGCTGCATACCGACGGCCAGGGTGTAGCTGTTCACATCACGCAGTAACAGTGAGGCAACCGGTACTTCGGTGATCGCAGCGATAAACGACAGAATAAACACCACCGCCAGAATCGGCACCGACAGCGGCAACAGCACCAGACGGAACGCCTGCCACGGGGTTGCGCCATCCAGCGCGGCCGCTTCTTCCAGCGAGCCGTCGATGGTTTCGAAATAGCCTTTGATGGTCCACACATGCAGTGCGATACCGCCAAGGTAGGCGAAGATCACGCCGCCGTGGGTGTTCAGACCGATAAACGGCACGTACTGGCCCAGACGGTCAAACAAGGCATATAACGCCACCAGCGACAGTACGGCCGGGAACATCTGGAAAATCAGCATCCCTTTCAGCAGCGTCGCTTTTCCCGGGAAGCGCATGCGGGCGAAGGCGTAAGCGCAGGTCGTGGAGAGCGTCACGATGCCGATCGCGGTGATGGTCGCAACTTTCACCGAGTTCCACAGCCACAGCAGCACCGGGAACGGCGGCGGCGTGACGCGGCCATCCGCGTGTTCAACGCTGAAGCCCAGTGCGAGCTTCCAGTGCTCCCAGGAGATTTCATCCGGGATCAGGCTACCTGTCGCGAAGTTACCCGAACGCAGGGAGATGGCGATAACCATCAGCAGCGGGAACATGATCGCCGCGATAAAAATCAGCAGGCCTAAGTGCGTCGCGAGGAGGCGCAGCTTCTGTGATTTGGGTTGGACCATAGACATAATCAGTGCCCTCCTTAGTCGAATTTCATACGTGTGGCTTTCAGGTTCACAATCGCCAGTGCGCCTACCAGCAGGAAGATCAGGGTGGCAATCGCTGCCGCCAGGCCGAAGTCCTGACCGCCGCCGCCTTCGAAGGCGATGCGGTAGGTGTAGCTCACGAGCAGGTCGGTATAGCCTGCTGGTGTAGTCGTACCGAGACGGTCCGGACCACCGTTGGTCAACAGCTGAATCAGCACGAAGTTGTTAAAGTTAAAGGCGAAGCTGGCAATCATCAGCGGCGTCAGCGGCTTAATGAGCAGCGGCAGCGTAATTTTGAAGAAGTTCTGGAACGGGCCCGCGCCGTCCATCGCCGAGGCTTCGTACAGATCGTCCGGGATAGCCTTCAGCAGGCCCATGCACAGGATCATCATGTACGGATAACCGAGCCAGGTGTTTACGATGATAATCATCGAGCGGGCGGTGGTTGGGTCGCTGAACCAGGCCGGTTTGATACCGAACAGCGCGCTCAGCAACATGTTGATTTCACCGAAGCTCTGGTTAAACAGCCCTTTGAAAATCAGAATTGAGATAAACGACGGTACGGCGTACGGCAGAATCAACAGCACGCGGTAAATCGCTTTGCCCTTCAGGGATTCCCACTGGACGAGACAGGCCAGTATCATGCCGACGGCGACGGTCAGGATCACGGTCAGGACCGAGAAAACGACCGTCCAGACGAAGATGGCGAAGAACGGTTTCTGGATGCCTTCGTCGGTAAACACGCGGGTAAAGTTGTCCCAGCCGATGGTGACGGTATAGCCCGGGCTGAGCTTGTCATCACCCCATTTGCCGTCGGCAGTAATGGACTGATAGAAACCAATGTCGTTATTCGGACGATATTTCACGCCGCTCTGGTTGTTGGTCAGGGTGCCGTCATCCGCAAGTGTATACAGCGGCTGCGTGCCGGAGAACTGGCGCAGCGAGCTCATGGTCACTTTGCTTTCGTCTGGCAGCACGGCGGTGATCTGGGTCAGCGCCTGACGGTTTTGCGTAATCACGCGCAGATTGGCACGTTCACCTTCCGGCAGGGCCGCAGCCTCTTTTAAGGCCAGCTTTTGCTCGCCACCAAATTTGAACGCGTCGGAGATATAGTTTTTGCCGCTCTCTCCGTCAGTGAGTGCTAACTTCCACTCGTCACCCGCAGGATACAGGCCGAAGTTGAAGGTTTTACCCGCCTGATAAGAGCGGTCCAGAAGCACCTGCGTTGCGCGTTCTTGCGCGAGCTGGTTAGTGCTGCTGTAGTTGGTGAACGCAATGGCGATGGTACAGATCAGCGGGAAGAGAACAAACAGTCCCATTCCGGCCACGCCAGGGTAGACATAGCGCCAGGCGTAGGCTTTACGGTTGGCGAAAATATACAGGCCAGCAGAGCTTAAAATCAGCGTCATGATGGCAAACAGATATTCCCCTTGTACGTACATTAAAACAACAAGGTAACCCACCAGCAGACACAGCAGACCTATCACTGACCACTTCAGCGCGTCGCTTTGCCACCAGTGTTTCTTTTTAATGACATCCATGGGGTTCTTCCTCTACAACGGTGGAAACTTATCGTCAGGTGGCGCTGCGCTTACCTGACCTACGGATCGTGCCGTAGTCGTAGGGCGGGTAAGCGCATGCGCCACCCGCCGTTTTTCAGACTTACTTAGTAATACGACCCTGAGCATCTTTCAGCGCGGCATCTACGGTCTGGCGACCGCTTGCAGCGTTGATCACCGCAGTACGGGTGGCGTACCAGAACGCGGCCATCTGTGGGATGTTCGGCATGATTTCGCCTTTCTGGGCGTTATCCATGGTGGCCGCGATGCGTGGATCTTTCGCCAGCTGATCCTGGAAGGATTTCAGCGCAACGGCACCCAGCGGTTTGTCCTTGTTCACTTCATCCAGACCCTGATCGGTCAGCAGGTAGTTTTCCAGGAACTCTTTCGCCAGCTCTTTGTTCGGGCTGGCGGCGTTGATGCCTGCGCTCAGCACGCCCACGAACGGTTTAGACGGCTTGCCGTTGAAGGTTGGCAGCAGCGTCACGCCGTAGTTGATTTTGCTCTTGTCGATGTTGGTCCAGGCCCACGGACCGTTGATGGTCATCGCGGTTTCGCCTTTGTTGAACGCCGCTTCCGCGATGGAGTAGTCAGTATCCGCGTTCATGTGTTTGTTCTTGATGAGGTCAACCAGGAAGGTCAGACCCGCTTTCGCGCCTGCGTTGTCCACGCCCACGTCTTTCACGTCATATTTGCCGTTTTCAAACTTGAACGCGTAACCGCCGTCGGCAGCAATCAGCGGCCAGGTGAAGTACGGCTCTTGCAGGTTGAACATCAGGGCGGATTTACCTTTCGCCTTCAGCTCTTTATCCAGGGCAGGGATCTCTTCCCAGGTCTTCGGCGGGTTTGGTACCAGGTCTTTGTTGTAAATCAGAGACAGCGCTTCAACCGCGATTGGGTAAGCGATCAGCTTGCCGTTATAGCGAACGGCGTCCCAGGTGAACGGGAACAGCTTGTCCTGGAAGGCTTTATCTGGGGTCACTTCAGCCAGGAGACCAGACTGTGCGTAGCCGCCGAAACGGTCATGCGCCCAGAAGATGATGTCCGGGCCATCGCCGGTCGCCGCAACCTGCGGGAATTTCTCTTCCAGCTTGTCCGGGTGTTCGATGGTGACTTTGATGCCCGTATCTTTTTCGAATTTCTTACCCACTTCGGCCAGGCCGTTATAGCCTTTATCGCCGTTAATCCAGATAACCAGCTTACCTTCTTCAATTTTGGCGAGAGCCGGTGCGGAAATCATCATTGCTGCCAGGGCGGACAATGCGAAAACGCGTGCGCCAGTCTTGATCTTCATATCTGCCATCCTTTTTTGGTGATGTGCTCGTGGATACACTGAGGTGGTTCAACGTGACTCAGTCTCCTTATTTGACATCCTCTTTCCATCCTCCCAGCCCCTACGCCCCACCCCCCGTTTGTGTGATCCCGGTTGCATAAATTTAAGTTATGAGTGCTGGCGCACATAAAAACCCACCGAATTTTGCAGGTGGCTTCACGAATTTTGCCTCAGCCCCCCAGCCGCGGTCGCAGAGCCTGCTCTCTCATCCTCCCGCCTCCTCCCCCATAAAAAAGCTGGGGGGTGGAGGATTCACGAAAGTAATGGATACCCCATAGTGAACTTATCTTGAATGTTTCTGTCGGTGACAGGTTGTAACGAAGGGAGAAGGGCATGGCGAGCGTACAGCTGCGTAATGTAACGAAAGCCTGGGGCGACGTAGTGGTGTCGAAAGACATCAATCTGGACATCACTGAAGGCGAGTTCGTGGTGTTTGTTGGCCCATCCGGCTGTGGTAAATCTACTCTGCTGCGTATGATTGCCGGTCTTGAAACCATCACCAGCGGCGATCTGCTGATCGGTGATACCCGCATGAACGACATCCCGCCTGCTGAACGTGGCGTCGGCATGGTGTTCCAGTCTTATGCACTTTATCCCCATCTTTCCGTTGCGGAAAACATGTCCTTTGGCCTGAAGCTGGCTGGCGCGAAGAAAGATGTCATTAACCAGCGCGTGACGCAGGTGGCTGAAGTGTTACAGCTGGCTCACCTGCTGGAGCGTAAGCCGAAAGCGCTTTCCGGCGGTCAGCGTCAGCGTGTGGCAATCGGCCGTACGCTGGTGGCAGAGCCGCGCGTGTTCCTGCTCGATGAACCTCTCTCAAACCTGGATGCCGCCCTGCGCGTCCAGATGCGTATCGAAATCTCCCGTCTGCACAAGCGTCTTGGCCGCACGATGATTTACGTCACCCACGATCAGGTCGAAGCGATGACCCTGGCCGACAAAATCGTGGTGCTGGATGCTGGCCGCGTGGCGCAGGTGGGTAAACCGCTGGAGCTGTACCACTACCCGGCAGACCGCTTTGTTGCGGGCTTCATTGGCTCGCCAAAGATGAACTTCCTGCCCGTTAAAGTGACCGCGACAGCCATTGAACAGGTACAGGTGGAGCTGCCAAACCGTCAGCAGGTCTGGCTGCCGGTCGACAGCGCCAACGTACAGGTTGGGGCAAACATGTCCCTGGGTATCCGTCCTGAGCATTTACTGCCGAGCCACATCGCCGATGTGACGCTGGAAGGTGACGTTCAGGTCGTCGAACAACTTGGTCACGAAACACAGATTCATATCCAGATCCCCGCCATCCGTCAGAACCTGGTCTACCGCCAGAATGACGTGGTGTTGGTAGAAGAGGGTGCCAAATTCGCTATCGGCTTGCCGCCAGAGCGTTGTCATCTGTTCCGTGAGGATGGCACTGCATGTCGTCGGTTGCATAAAGAGCCAGGCGTTTAAGCATTCCCAAAAGAAGACACGAAACCGACAGGTGAAGTGTTCAAAGAAAAGCAATGATCTCAGGAGATAGAATGATGATTACTCTGCGCAAACAAGTCCCTCTGGCAATCGCCGTTGCGGCAGGCATCCTGTCTGCCCAGGCAGGCGCCGTGGACTTTAAAGGTTATGCTCGTTCCGGCATTGGCTGGACCGGGAGTGGCGGTGAACAACAATGTTTCCAGGCAACAGGTGCACAAAGTAAATACCGTCTCGGTAACGAATGTGAAACCTACGCCGAGCTGAAACTTGGCCAGGAAGTGTGGAAAGAAGGCGATAAGAGCTTCTATTTCGACACTAACGTAGCGTATTCCGTTTCTCAGCAGAACGACTGGGAATCCACCAGCCCGGCCTTCCGTGAAGCTAACGTGCAGGGTAAAAACCTGATTGAATGGCTGCCAGGCTCCACCATCTGGGCCGGTAAGCGTTTCTATCAACGTCATGACGTCCACATGATCGACTTCTACTACTGGGATATTTCTGGTCCTGGTGCGGGTATCGAAAACATCGATCTGGGCTTCGGTAAACTGTCTCTGGCTGCAACCCGTTCTTCTGAGTCCGGCGGTTCTGCGACCTTCGCCGATCGTGATGCGAACGGTGACCGTATTTACGACAACGTCGTGCCAAACGATGTCTTTGATGTCCGTTTAGCGGGTCTGGAAACCAACCCAGGCGGTACGCTGGAACTGGGTGTTGATTACGGTCACACCAACATTCCAGACGATTATTACCTGCAGCCTGGCGCCTCTAAAGATGGCTGGCTGTTCACCGCTGAACACACCCAGAGCATGATGAAGGGCTTCAACAAGTTCGTTCTGCAGTACGGTACGGACTCCATGACCTCTAACGGTAAAGGTATCCCACAAGGCGGCAGCATCGATAACGACGGCTCCATGTGGCGTGTGCTGGACCACGGTGCAATCACCCTGGCAGATCGTTGGGACCTGATGTACGTCGGTATGTACCAGAACATCGATCGTGACAACAACAACGGCACCGAGTGGTGGACCGTGGGTGTTCGTCCAATGTTCAAATGGACGCCGATCATGAGCACCTTGCTGGAAGTGGGCTACGACAACGTCAAATCTCAGAAAACTGACGACAAAAACAGCCAATACAAAATCACCCTGGCACAGCAATGGCAGGCAGGCGACAGCATCTGGTCTCGTCCGGCTATCCGTGTCTTCGCAACCTACGCGAAGTGGGATGAGAAATGGGGCTACGCGAACAATGGCGATACCGGCTACACCTCTGGCGTAGCGTATAGCGACACCTCCGCGAAAACCTTCAGCCGTGGCGACAACGATGAGTGGACCTTCGGTGCCCAGATGGAAATCTGGTGGTAATTCGTTAGACCTGACGTAATGACCTAAAAAGAGGGGCGTGAGCCCCTCTCTCCTTAGGGTGCTGCGCGCTATTGCCTGGCCACCGCAGTGCTCACGCTATCAGAGGTAATAACAATGAAAATGAAGAAAAGTCTCGTCGCGCTGTGCCTCTCTGCGGGGCTGCTGGCCTGTGTTCCGGCTGTCACCTTTGCAGACGTCAATTTCGTTCCTCAAAATACCAGTGCTGCGCCAGCGATTCCGGCGGCGGCACTTCAGCAGCTGGTGTGGACGCCAGTTGATCAATCAAAAGTACAAACCACTCAGCTTTCTGCCGGTGGTCAATCCCTGAACGTGCCTGGTATCAGCGGCCCGGTTGCGGCTTTTAGCGTGCCCGCCAATATTGGCGAACTGACCCTGACGCTGACCAGCGAAGTGAACAAGCAAACCAGCGTATTCGCACCTAACGTTCTGATCCTCGATCAAAACATGACGCCATCAGCCTACTTCCCGAGCGACTATTTTAGCTATCAGGAACCGGGCGTCATGAGCGCTGACCGACTGGAAGGCGTAATGCGCCTGACGCCAGCTCTGGGACAGCAGAAGATTTACGTCCTGGTCTTCACGACAGAAAAAGATTTGCAGAAGACGACAAAGCTGGTTGACCCGGCGAAAGCCTACGCGAAAGGCACCGGAAACTCTGTCCCGGATATTCCGGACCCGCTTGCTCGTCATACCACTGATGGTCTGGTCAAACTGAAAGTCTCTACCAACAGTGCGTCAAGCGTACTCGTCGGCCCACTGTTCGGCTCATCCGGCCCGGGCCCTGTGACGGTAGGAAACACCGCCGCACCAGTCTATGCCGCACCTGCTGCTGCCGCGCCTGTGGCTGCATCGGCCCCTGCACCAGCACCAACGAAGCCATCTGAGCCGGTACTGAACGACACGGAAGCGTACTTCAACAATGCCATTAAGCAGGCAGTGAAGCGCGGCGATGTCGACAAAGCGCTGAAGCTGCTTGATGAAGCCGAACGTTTAGGTTCAACCACTGCCCGTTCCACCTTTATCAGCAGTGTAAAAGGCAAGGGGTAACCGTTTCCCCACAGTGCTGATTTGTTAGTAGTTTAGTGCGCCTGAGTGGGCGCACTTTTTTGGTTCTCTTCGCGCTGTTGCGCCATTGTTGCGATAGTGATCGCTAAATAATGTTTGACCGCCCTCAATCCGCGTTTCTGCGATACAATGCCATTACGTTATGTATCGGAGAGTCTGGCATGTCACACCCCGCGCTAACGCAACTGCGTGCGCTGCGCTATTTCGACCAAATACCCGCGCTTGACCCGGAGCAACTGGACTGGTTGCTGCTGGAAGATTCCATGACGAAACGTTTTGAGCAACAGGGCAAAACGGTCACGGTGACGATGATTCAGGAAGGGTTTGTCTCTGCCGACGACATCGCCAGCGAGCTGCCGCTGCTGCCAAAAGAAGATCGCTACTGGCTGCGTGAAATTTTATTGTGTGCTGACGGCGAGCCGTGGCTTGCCGGGCGAACAGTGGTGCCTGAGTCTACCCTTTCCGGGCCAGAACTTGCCCTGCAACGATTGGGGAAAACGCCGCTGGGGCGGTATCTTTTCACCTCGTCTGAGCTGACCCGAGATTTTATTGAGATTGGCCGTGATGCCGAGCTGTGGGGGCGTCGTTCCCGCCTTCGTCTGAGTGGTAAACCGTTAATATTGACGGAGCTTTTTTTACCGGCATCGCCGTTGTACTGAGAGGAAGACAAAATGGAGTGGAGCCTGACGCAAAACAAGCTGCTGGCGTATCACCGCTTAATGCGAACGGATAAACCGATTGGCGCATTGCTGCTGCTGTGGCCAACGTTATGGGCGCTATGGGTGGCGACGCCGGGCGTGCCGCCGCTGTGGATCCTGGCGGTGTTTGTTGCCGGTGTCTGGCTGATGCGTGCTGCAGGCTGTGTAGTAAATGACTACGCAGACCGGAAATTTGACGGACATGTAAAGCGAACGGCTAATCGTCCGCTGCCCAGCGGCCAGGTGACGGAAAAAGAGGCGCGCACGCTGTTTGTGGTGCTGGTGCTGCTCTCCTTCCTGCTGGTGCTAACGCTTAACACCATGACGATCCTGCTGTCTGTCGCCGCGCTGGCGCTGGCCTGGGTCTACCCGTTTATGAAGCGCTACACCCATCTGCCGCAGGTGGTGCTGGGCGCGGCATTTGGCTGGTCGATTCCAATGGCGTTTGCCGCAGTTAGCGAATCTGTCCCGCTCAGCTGCTGGCTGATGTTCCTGGCGAATATTCTTTGGGCAGTGGCGTACGATACGCAGTACGCGATGGTCGACCGCGATGACGATCTCAAGATTGGCGTCAAGTCGACGGCGATCCTGTTTGGCCGTCAGGACAAACTGATTATCGGCATTTTGCAGGTGGCGGTGCTGGCGCTGATGGTGGCGATTGGTCGCCTGAACGGGCTGAACTGGGAATTTTACTGGTCCGTGCTGGTGGCGGGACTGCTGTTCGCGTATCAGCAGAAACTGATTGCGAAGCGCGAGCGTGAAGCCTGCTTCAAAGCGTTTTTAAATAATAACTACGTCGGTCTGGTGCTGTTTTTAGGGCTGGCGATGAGTTACTTTGGCTAAAAAGAAGCCCGGTGGCGCTAGCGCTTACCGGGCCTACATGTCNGCGCCACCCGGCTTTTTTACATCACTCGTCCTGCGTCGCGCTCTCAATCGTCAAACGCACGTCCGAGGTAATCAGCTCGGCCAGCATCTGGTAAATCTTGAGCGTCTCTTCCGGTTCAGCATCGCCCGTATCGCTGATAAACCCTTCATCACGCAGCGTCAGCACCAGTGAGCTGAATACCGCTTTGTCGAAGAACTCCGGTGCGTTAATGCCGTGTAGAACAGACAGGCGCTGTGCCAGCGTCCGGCTCTCTTTTTCCAGCGTACCGCGGTTGATGGACGGGTTCGCGCTGAGCAGCCAGAAGGTGATGGCGTAGCGCTGCAGCGTTTCACGCGCACCGGCGGCCAGCAGTTGCAGGGTGCGGGAACGCGACGGGTTGATATGCAACTCGTCATTAGTCAGGGTAATCAGCCCCTGACGACGCATCTCTTCCGTCATTTTATCCAGTTCTACTGCCAGCTCATCTTTACTCCAGCGCAGGAACAGCTCCGCTTTCAGCATCGGGTAGATGGCTTCAAGATGGCGCAACAGTTCCTGACGCGAAATGCGGCGATGCTGGGTAATAATGGCCGCCATCAGCGACGGCAACATCAGCATATGCGTGATGTTGTTGCGGTAGTACGTCATCAGCACGGCCTGCTCGCGCGGCAGGATGATGATGTCACCGATGGTGTCTTTCTCAACTTCGAACTTGTTCATCTGCAGCGCGTGGTCGATAAGCTCGCTCGCGGTAGCAGAAGGCACGGTCGAATCAACCGAGTACGGCACGTTGCGCATAATGTTCAGGTAGCAATCAAGCTGCTCGGTCAACTGTTCACGGGTCAGTGAACGCTGACGAGAGGCCAGAAGCGCGGTACAGCACAGGTTCATGGCGTTCGCCGCACCTGCGTTGTTGATGCGCACCATCAGCTCTGCAGCAATACCGTTCACCGTAGGCGTCAGCCACGCCGGACGTACCGCTTCGATAGGGTCGATAGACTCGCGCCACTCCGGAACATGGTTGTTCAGATACGTCATCAGCGGCATCGGTTCGCCAAAGTTCACGTAGCCCTGGCCAAGATTGCGCAGCTTGCTCAGGCCGCGCAGCATCTGCGGCAGGCTCTCTTTCTCTTTGGTCGCACCGCGCAGCTCTTTGGCGTAAGTGCCCACTTCCATGACGTGTTCATAGCCAATGTAGATCGGCACCAGCGTGATCGGACGCGTGCCGCCGCGCAGCATGGCCTGGATGGTCATCGACAGCGTGCCGGTTTTCGGATCGAGCAGACGACCGGTACGGGAACGACCGCCTTCCACGAAGTATTCAACGGAATAGCCGCGGCTGAACAGCTCGCCGAGATATTCACGGAATACGGTGGAATAGAGCTTGTTACCCTTAAAGGTACGGCGAATAAAGAACGCACCCAGACGGCGGAAGATCGGGCCTGCTGGCCAGAAGTTCAGGTTGATACCCGCCGCAATGTGCGGTGGCACCAGCCCCTGGTGATACAACACATAGGAGAGCAGCAGGTAGTCCATGTGGCTGCGGTGGCAGGGCACATAAACAATTTCATGACCGTCATGGGCCAGCTGGCGTACGCGCTCGGCGTTGTGGACGTTAATGCCCTGATAGAGACGGTTCCAGGTGAAACTCAGGATACGGTCGGAGAGACGAATCATCTCGTAGGAAAAGTTCGCCGCGATCTCTTCCATCAGTGCAATGGCGTTTTGCTGTGCTTTCTCGTGGGAAATCTTCTTGCTGCGCGCTTCGTCTTCAACTGCGCGGGCAATCGCTTTAGAGGCCAGCAGCTTGTTGAACAGATCCTGACGCGCCGGGAGACGAGGCCCAACGGCAGCCAGACGCTGGCGTGCGAAGTGCATACGCGCCACGCGCGCCAGTTTTTGCGCGATGATCTTGTCGGTGCCGTGCTCGTCCGCCATACGACGCAGCGAAACGGAAGGGGAGAAGCGCACAAAGCTGTCGCGTCCCAGCCAGGAGACCGCGAAGAACTTCTGGATGCCGTTGAGCATACGCAGCGGCGGATTCTCTTCGCCTTTTTCGCGGCCCGGACGGCGACCAAACATCACTGAGACCGGCACCATCTGCACATCCAGATCGGGATTGCTGCGGTGCAGGTCGAGATAGTCATGGAACAGCTTGATGGACTCTTCTTTCGGCGTGTAATAGGTAAACACGCGCGGCCCGCCGTGAATAAACACGTAGCGCGGCAGCAGAGTGCCATCAACTTCAAGCGGTTCAAGTGGGTCAGGTAAATCATGCGCCAGACATTGGGCGCGAAGCGTCAGCAGGTCTGCCTTCGAGTTATAAGGCAAAACGTACATAATAGGGCGCGACGTATCGAGCCCTAATTCCAGCGCGGGTTCTGCTGGGATAGACTTACTTTTTACCAGGACGCTTAATGGTAAATTAAGTAATTTGTAGTAAATTCGTGGCCAGCCGGACATAAACGATGTAAAGCCTCTGGTTAATAATGCAATTGCGGCGCAAGGATAACAGAAAGCGCGCAAAATTTCTGTTGTTACCCGTCATACTTCAGGCTACAGCGAAACGCGCTGCTGCCAGAGTTACTGACGCTATTTCCAATAAAAGGTTCTATTAATGGCCAATAATACCACTGGGTTAACTCGAATCATCAAAGCTGCCGGCTATTCATGGAAAGGTTTCCGTGCCGCATGGGTCAATGAAGCCGCGTTTCGCCAGGAGGGCGTTGCCGCTATCGTCGCGGTTATCATCGCCTGTTTCCTTGATGTTGATGCTATTACCCGCGTGCTTCTCATCGGCTCTGTTCTTTTGGTGATGATAGTGGAAATTCTCAATAGCGCTATTGAGGCGGTTGTGGACCGTATCGGTTCAGATTTCCACGAACTTTCTGGCCGTGCGAAAGACATGGGGTCTGCCGCTGTGCTGTTGGCGATTATCACGGCAGCGATCACCTGGGTCACGTTGCTTTGGTCACATTTCCGATGAGCCTCGAGGAATAATTAAGTCCCTGGTTTTTTGTGCAGTTTTTGGTTCCAAAATCGCCTTTGACTGTATATACTCACAGCATAACTGTATATACACCCAGGGGGCGGAATGAAAGCGTTAACGACCAGGCAGCAAGAGGTGTTTGACCTCATCCGGGATCATATCGGCCAGACGGGTATGCCACCCACGCGTGCGGAAATCGCTCAGCGTCTGGGCTTCCGTTCTCCAAATGCGGCCGAGGAACACCTGAAAGCGCTGGCGCGCAAAGGTGTGATTGAAATTGTGTCTGGCGCGTCTCGCGGCATTCGTCTGCTGGTGGAAGAGGAGACAGGTATTCCGCTGATTGGTCGTGTCGCCGCAGGTGAACCTCTGTTGGCCCAGCAGCATATTGAAGGTCACTATCAGGTCGATCCTGGTATGTTCAAGCCGAGTGCGGATTTCCTGCTGCGCGTCAGCGGGATGTCCATGAAAGATATCGGCATTCTTGACGGCGATCTGCTGGCCGTTCACAAAACGCAGGATGTACGTAACGGTCAGGTTGTGGTCGCGCGTATTGATGATGAAGTGACCGTCAAGCGACTGAAAAAACAGGGCAACACCGTACAGCTGCTGCCCGAAAATAACGAATTCTCCCCGATTGTGGTGGATCTGCGCGAACAGAACTTCTCCATTGAAGGTCTGGCCGTTGGTGTTATCCGCAACGGTGAATGGCTGTAACTTCTTCCTGACAGGCTACGGGTCTCCGTAGCCTGGATCATTTCCCATTCCCGGTATTTTTCATGTCACTGCTGACGGCTTCTGATAAGGCATTGTGGCGTCTTGCACTGCCGATGATTTTTTCCAATATTACCGTTCCCCTGCTTGGCCTGGTGGACACCGCGGTGATTGGTCATCTGGATTCTCCCGTTTATCTGGGCGGCGTGGCGATTGGCGCAACGGCGACCAGTTTTCTCTTTATGCTCCTGCTCTTCTTACGCATGAGTACCACGGGGCTTACGGCACAAGCCTATGGCGCGAAAGATCCGCTGCGACTGGCACGCGCGCTGGTTCAGCCACTCATTCTGGCGCTTGGGGCAGGTGCCTTAATCGTTCTCTTTCGCACGCCGCTGATTGATCTGGCGCTGCACATTGTGGGCGGCAGCGAGGCGGTGCTGGAGCAGGCCAGGCGCTTCCTTGAAATCCGCTGGCTCAGCGCGCCCGCATCGCTGGCAAACCTGGTTCTGCTGGGCTGGCTGCTGGGCGTGCAGTACGCTCGTGCGCCGGTCATCCTGCTGGTGGTGGGAAACCTTTTGAACATCCTGCTCGACCTCTGGCTGGTGATGGGCCTGCACATGAACGTACGGGGCGCGGCGCTGGCAACCGCAGTCGCAGAATACGGCACGTTTCTCATCGGACTGTGGATGGTCTGGCGCGTACTGGCCATGCGTGGAATTTCCCTCGTCATGCTGAAAAGCGCGTGGCGCGGCAACATCCGCAAGCTGCTGGCGCTGAACCGGGATATCATGCTGCGCTCGCTCCTGCTGCAACTCTGTTTTGGTGCGTTAACGGTTTTTGGTGCCCGTCTTGGGCCTGAGATCGTTGCGGTAAATGCGGTGCTGATGACATTGCTGACCTTTACCGCGTATGCGCTGGATGGCTTTGCTTACGCCGTGGAGGCGCACTCCGGGCAGGCATACGGTGCGCGTGAAAGTGGTCAGCTCCGCGAGGTGTGGCGGGCAGCTTGCCGTCAATCAGGTCTGGTCGCGCTGGCGTTCGCACTGATTTATGCCTGTTTCGGCAGCGACATTATCGCGTTACTCACGTCGTTACCGGCATTACGCGAACTGGCAGGCCACTATCTCATCTGGCAGGTGATCTTGCCTGTGGTGGGCGTCTGGTGTTATCTGCTGGATGGCATGTTTATTGGCGCAACGCGCGGCGCGGAGATGCGTAACAGCATGGCGGTCGCGGCTGCAGGTTTTGGCCTCACGCTGCTGACCTTACCGTATTTGGGCAATCACGGTTTATGGCTGGCATTGGCGGTTTTCCTGTCGCTGCGCGGATTGTCGCTGGCGTTCATCTGGCATCGCCACTGGCAAAACAATACCTGGCTCCCTTCCCGTCACGATATATCGTGACGGTTAAAGATTCCGAATATGAAATCAACCGCCGAATCCTTAACTACAATAATTATCACGTCCAGCAGAAAAGAACGTAACGGACGTTACGACCCAACGCTTAACTAAGAGGACACGATGATGAATAAAGACGAAATCGGCGGCAACTGGAAGCAGTTTAAAGGTAAAGCGAAAGAACAGTGGGGTAAGCTGACGGATGACGATATGACCGTCATTGAAGGTAAACGCGATCAGCTTGTCGGTAAAATTCAGGAACGTTACGGCTACGCAAAAGACCAGGCGGAAAAAGAAGTGGGCGACTGGGAAACACGCAACGACTACCGCTGGTAACCGGGCTATACCCGAAAGTACAAGGAAGTACGCCCTGAGGGCGGCCCTGAGCCGCCTTTTCTTTTGCCGTTAACGCGGCTTTTTCTTCACGAGAATAGAGTGATCGTGTTGGCATTCATCCTGATGACGACAGGATTCCACCTCCACGCACGCCGAGCACAGTCCGTGCGCTTCAATCACGTTATGACGCAGGGCGAAGCCCATTTTAGCCGCCAGCGTATGCATAATATCTTCCACGCCTTCCGCACACTCTTCCTTTACCGCGCCGCAGCGGTCGCAGATAAACATGGCTGAGGTATGGGTTGGCTGATCGAACAGATGGCACAGTACATAGCTGTTGGTCGATTCAACTTTGTGCACAAACCCTTGTTCCAGCAGGAAATCCAGCGCACGATAAACCGTAGGCGGTTTTGCCTGCGGCTCGCTTGCACGCAGCAAATCCAGCAGGTCATATGCGCTGATGGCACCCTGTTGCAGGCTCATCAGGCGCAATACCTCGAGGCGCTGCGGAGTCAGGCGCACATTGCGTTGCGCACACAGCTTTTCGGCCTGCGCTAACAGCTCTTTTGTGGACTTATCCATTTAGCACCTCGGATGTATAGGATGGAAAACCCTCACTTTATCATGTTCTGGTAAAAACACCGAGATCCACCAGGCTGTGCTATACCTGACGCATCGCAATTCGGGGAATTAACCATGAAAAGACCTGACTGTATTAAGCACTGGCAAGATGTGGAAGGTGCTGACGATTCGACCTATCCCGACAGTAACGAACTCTTTTCCATCGGCGCGCCCCTCGCTCGCAGGCTGGGCTTAAGCCGCATCGGTATTCATCATGAGCGCTTGCCGCCAGGGCGTCGTACGTCTTATCCGCATGCGGAAAGCGACGAAGAAGAGTTTATTTATGTGCTTGAAGGGCATCCGGAGGCCTGGATAAACGGCTACCTGTGGAAGCTTGAGCCAGGAGACAGCGTGGGGTTCCCCGCCGGGACGGGCGTTTGCCATACCTTTATAAACAACACTGACGAAGAGGTGCGGTTGCTGGTTGTCGGCGAGGCCAACAAAAAGCAAAACCGTATCTACTATCCGCTAAACCCGGTTTATGCCGCGACGCGTGAGGACCGCTGGGTAGATCATCCTCCTCAATTTTTTGGGCCGCACAATGGAAAACCCGAGCGGAAATAATTTTCCTCTTCTATAAATATTGAGGGCCGTCACAAATTACAACAGGCCGTAAGGGAATTTTACTTAGGGAAAGAAATAGCGGGTCTTTTACTTCTTATTCACAGCAATAGTTCGTTCCTGTTTGGGTGATAACAGACAGGAGTTATTTCATAACAGACTATAACGGGCATACTGTGAAAAAATATTTTAAATTTTCGGTGGTTAGCATTGCTGTCTCCTTTTTTATGGCAAATCAGGCGGGAGCAGCCAATACCTGGACAGAATCACGTAGCGACGCAATGGGTGGCACGGGCGTCGCTTCGGGCAGCTATGGCAGCGGGGCGTTAATCAACCCCGCGTTGTTGGCAAAGGCGAAACCGGACGATGATGTGACGGTTATTTTACCGTCCGTTGGCGTGCAGGTGACGGATGAAGACAATCTCCAGGATGAGATTGATACCATCAACGATAAAATCAATCACTATAAGGATGTGGTTGATAGCCTTACCCCCATCGAAGTGATTACCAACCCGCTGGGCTCAATCGATCAGTTCCAGGGAGCGGCAAAAGATCTTGCCGATGAACTGGACTATCTCAAAGGCAAAACCGCACGCGCTTCGGCAGGCGCGGGGATTGCGGTGAGTATCCCTAACGATATGCTCTCCGTGGCCTTTATGGCGAAAGGCTATGCCCACGGGCGCGTGAGCTCTTCTATCGATCAGCAAGATATTGATTACCTGCGTAGTATCCAAACCAGCGATGCGGTGGCGGCGGGCGTGGCACTGGATGCGGCGCTAAACGGTACCGATCAAATTACGAAAAACCTTAACTCTACAGCGTCTGGCCGGGCGGCAATTGTCTCCGATTATGGTGTTGCCATTGCCCGTCAGTTCGATCTGGGGGGCGTCCCGGTTTCCCTTGGCGTCACGCCAAAACTGCAGAAAACCTGGATCTATAACTACACCACCTCAATTTACGATTACGACAGTAACAAGTGGAACGACAGTCGCTACCGGAAAGACGATACCGGCTTTAACGTGGATGCCGGTATCGCGGCCGATTTCGGCGAGCACTGGACGGTCGGGGTGAGCGGGCAAAACCTGATGTCGCGCGATATCGACACCAAAGACATTCGCATCCGCAACGGGCGCACGGGGGAAGTGGTGAGCTATAAAGACACCTATCAAATCCGTCCGCTGGTGACGGCCGGTGCCGCCTGGCACAACGATCTGGTGACCCTGACCGCCGATGGCGATCTAACTGAAACCAAAGGCTTTAAAAGCGAAGATACCTCGCAGTATGTTGGCGTGGGTGCGGAAGTGACGCCGCTCAGTTGGCTCGCCGTGCGTGCCGGTTATCGGGCGGATATGAAAGGCAACGACAGCAATGTCTTTACCGGCGGTGTTGGCTTTGCGCCATTTAACACCGTCCACGTTGACCTGATGGGCCTGTACGGCGAGGACGAAACCTGGGGCGCAGGAGCACAGCTGAGCATGACGTTTTAACGTGAACCGGAGGCGCTGCGCCTCCGGCTTTTCTTTGTGCTATAGTAGCGCCCCTTTTCCACCAGATGCTTAAAACTTCGCCATGTCGTCAGAACTACAGACTGCTTTCCCCGCACACCGTTTCTCCATTGCGCCGATGCTCGACTGGACGGACAGACACTGCCGTTACTTCCTGCGTCAGCTCTCCCGCCATACGCTGCTGTATACCGAAATGGTGACCACCGGGGCAATTATTCACGGTAAGGGCGACTATCTGGCCTATAGCGAAGAAGAGCATCCGGTTGCGCTGCAGCTGGGCGGCAGCGATCCGGCCGCGCTGGCGCAGTGCGCGAAGCTGGCCGAAGAACGCGGCTATGACGAAATAAACCTGAACGTGGGTTGCCCGTCCGATCGCGTGCAGAACGGCATGTTCGGCGCGTGCCTGATGGGCAACGCGCAGCTGGTGGCGGACTGCATCAAAGCCATGCGTGACGTCGTCTCTATCCCGGTGACGGTCAAAACCCGTATCGGCATTGATGACCAGGACAGCTACGAATTCCTGTGCGATTTCATCAATACCGTTGCCGGAAAGGGCGAGTGCGAGATGTTCATCATCCACGCGCGTAAAGCCTGGCTTTCCGGCCTCAGCCCGAAAGAGAATCGCGAAATCCCGCCGCTGGACTACCCGCGCGTATACCAGCTGAAGCGCGATTTCCCGCACCTGACGATGTCGATTAACGGCGGCATCAAGTCTCTGGAAGAAGCGAAAACGCATCTGGCGCATATGGATGGCGTGATGGTCGGGCGTGAGGCGTATCAGAACCCCGGTATCCTGGCGACGGTCGATCGTGAGATCTTTGGTGTTAAAGATGCAGATACCGATCCGGTGGCGGTCGTGCGTGCCATGTATCCGTATATTGAGCGTGAGCTGAGCAATGGCACCTATCTTGGCCATATCACCCGCCATATGCTTGGCCTGTTCCAGGGTATTCCGGGCGCACGCCAGTGGCGTCGTTACCTGAGCGAGAACGCGCACAAAGCCGGAGCCGATATTGACGTGCTCGAGCATGCGCTGCGCCTGGTGGCAGATAAGCGATAAATTTCACTAAAAGATCGTCAAATTCACCACGCCCCGCCCAACGTTGCGGGGCGTTTTGCTTTCAGAACAATACGTTACGTTTGGCATGATTCTTGTAATGCTTTCTGCATCATTCGGGGCTCGTGGGAGAACACCATGCTGGAACTACTTTTTGTGATTGGCTTTTTTGTGATGCTGATGGTGACGGGCATTTCGCTGCTCGGCATTCTCGCGGCGATCGTTGTGGCGACGGTGGTGATGTTTATCGGCGGGTTATTTGCGTTGACGCTCAAACTGTTACCGTGGTTGCTGCTGGCTGTCGCGGTGGTATGGGTGATACGGGCGATTAAATCGCCAAAAGTGCCCAGTTATCAGCGCAATAACCGCTTCCGTTACTAAGGTATTGAGGGGTTCGTCACATACTTGTAACTTTTCCGGCAGCATGCCTTAGAACAGAATAGGATTTACTTATCGAATCTGTCACTATGACTGCCGCTAAAGAATTCATCGAGCTGTACCCTACATACAGCCGAACTAAAAAAAGAAAGGGCTTCCCACGGGAAGCCCAATTTCTTTTTAGGGCCTAGGGGATCAGCAGGCTTGAGCCCTGCGTCGCCCGGCTTTCCAGCACCTCATGCGCGCGCTGCGCATCGGTCAGGGCGTATTTCTGCGCATCCGCCACGTCCACCTTGATCACACCGCTGGCGATCAGCGAGAACAGTTCGTTGCTGGCTTCCTCCAGTTCTTCCCGGTTGGTGATGTATCCTTGCAGGGAAGGGCGAGTCACATACAGAGAACCCTTCTGGTTCAGAATGCCCAGATTAACGCCGGTTACCGCGCCTGACGCATTCCCGAAGCTCACCATCAGACCACGGCGCTGCAGGCAGTCCAGCGAGGCTTCCCAGGTATCTTTCCCCACCGAGTCATACACGACCCGCACTTTTTGACCGTGCGTGATCTCTTTTAGCCGTTCAGCAATGCTCTCTTCACGGTAGTTGATTACCTGCCATGCACCGGCCTGCAGCGCACGCTGTGCTTTCTGGGCGCTGCCGACGGTGCCGATAAGCTTCGCGCCCAGCGCCTTCGCCCACTGGCAGGCGATCAGCCCTACGCCACCCGCAGCGGCATGGAACAGGAACTGCTCGTCGGGTTTGATTTCATAGGTTTTGCGCAGCAGGTAAAAGACGGTCAGTCCTTTCAGGAATGAGGCGGCAGCCTGTTCAAAAGAGATGGCATTAGGCAGAAGGGCGGCTTTGTCCGCCGGGACGTTATGAACGGAGCTGTAAGCCCCCAGGGCAGACTGCGCATACACCACGCGGTCGCCCTCTTTGATATGTTTAACGGCGCTGCCAATTTTGATGACCACGCCAGCCGCCTCCGTTCCCAGCCCGCTTGGCATCGACGGAGGTGGGTAGAGACCGCCGCGAATGTAGGTGTCGATGTAGTTAATGCCAATCGCTTTGTTTTCAACCTGGATTTCATTTTCGCCAGGTGCGGCGGGGGTAAACTCCACCGCTTTAAGCACCTCTGGTCCACCGTGTTTCTGGAATTCAATGCGCGTTGCCATGCTCCCTCCGTAAGAAAAATATGGTAATCTTTCGACCCACTCTTTATCTCGGTAACTCCATTCACTATGGCAGGAAACAAACCCTTCAACAAACAGACTGAACCCCGCGAACGTGATTTCCAGGTCGCCGGGTTAAAAGTCCCGCCGCACTCGATTGAAGCGGAACAGTCGGTGTTGGGCGGTTTAATGCTGGATAACGAACGCTGGGACGACGTCGCCGAGCGCGTCGTGGCGGAAGATTTCTACACCCGTCCGCACCGCCATATTTTTACCGAAATGGCTCGCCTGCAGGAGTCGGGTAGCCCGATCGACCTGATCACGCTCGCAGAATCGCTTGAGCGACTGGGACAGCTTGATAGCTGTGGCGGGTTCGCCTACCTGGCAGAACTGTCAAAAAATACGCCAAGTGCCGCGAACATTAGCGCTTACGCCGACATCGTGCGTGAACGTGCCGTTGTGCGCGAAATGATCTCGGTAGCGAACGAAATTGCCGAAGCCGGTTTTGATCCGCAGGGCCGCTCCAGCGAAGATCTGCTCGATCTTGCCGAATCCCGCGTCTTTAAAATTGCCGAAAGCCGTGCAAATAAAGACGAAGGCCCAAAAAACATTGCCGATGTGCTCGACGCTACCGTTGCGCGTATCGAACAGCTGTTCCAGCAACCGCACGATGGTGTAACCGGCGTAAACACCGGCTATGACGACCTCAATAAGAAAACCGCCGGTCTGCAGCCGTCGGATTTGATTATCGTCGCCGCGCGTCCGTCGATGGGTAAAACCACTTTTGCAATGAACCTCGTTGAAAACGCGGCGATGTTGCAGGATAAGCCGGTGCTGATCTTCAGTCTTGAGATGCCCTCCGAACAGATCATGATGCGTTCCCTGGCGTCGCTGTCGCGCGTGGATCAGACCCGCATTCGTACCGGTCAGCTCGACGATGAGGACTGGGCGCGTATTTCCGGCACCATGGGTATTCTGCTGGAAAAACGGAACATCTATATCGATGATTCCTCCGGCCTGACGCCGACGGAAGTGCGCTCCCGCGCCCGTCGTATTGCCCGCGAACACGGCGGCATCGGCCTTATCATGATCGACTACCTTCAGCTGATGCGCGTCCCGTCGCTCTCCGACAACCGTACGCTGGAAATTGCAGAGATTTCCCGCTCGCTCAAGGCGTTAGCCAAAGAGCTGCACGTGCCGGTGGTGGCGCTGTCGCAGCTTAACCGCTCGCTGGAACAACGTGCCGACAAGCGCCCGGTCAACTCCGACCTGCGTGAATCCGGCTCCATCGAGCAGGATGCCGACTTAATCATGTTCATCTACCGTGATGAGGTTTATCACGAGAACAGCGACCTGAAAGGGATTGCTGAAATTATTATTGGTAAGCAACGTAACGGCCCCATCGGTACGGTACGTCTGACCTTTAACGGACAATGGTCGCGCTTTGATAACTATGCGGGACCGCAGTACGACGACGAATAAGGATTTTACATGCAAGCGGCAACTGTAGTGATTAACCGCCGCGCTCTGCGACACAACCTGCAACGTCTGCGCGAACTGGCACCCGCCAGCAAGCTCGTTGCAGTCGTGAAAGCGAACGCTTACGGACACGGTCTTCTCGAGACCGCGCGAACGCTCCCCGATGCCGACGCCTTTGGCGTCGCCCGTCTTGAAGAAGCTCTCCGCCTGCGCGCGGGCGGCATTACCCAACCGATTCTGCTCCTTGAAGGTTTTTTTGAAGCGTCGGACCTGCCAACCATTGCCGATCAGCATCTGCACACGGCGGTACACAATGAAGAACAGCTTGCGGCACTCGAAACCGCCGAGCTGAGCGAGCCGGTGACCGTGTGGATGAAGCTCGACACGGGCATGCACCGTCTGGGCGTGCGCCCGGAAAACGCAGAAGCGTTTTATCATCGCCTGTGTCAGTGCAAAAACGTGCGCCAGCCGGTGAATATCGTCAGCCATTTTGCTCGCGCCGATGAACCGGAGTGTGGTGCGACAGAGAAGCAGCTCGATATCTTCAACACCTTCTGCGAAGGCAAGCCGGGGATGCGTTCCATTGCGGCTTCCGGCGGCATTCTGCTGTGGCCGCAGTCGCACTTCGACTGGGCTCGCCCGGGCATTATCCTTTACGGCGTGTCGCCGCTGGAGGGCAAACCCTGGGGGCCAGATTTCGGTTTCCAGCCGGTGATGTCCCTTGTCTCTAACCTGATCGCCGTGCGCGAGCATAAAGCCGGTGAGCCGGTGGGTTACGGCGGCACATGGACCAGTGAACGCGATACGCGCCTGGGCGTAGTGGCGATGGGGTATGGTGACGGTTATCCGCGTGCCGCACCGACGGGTACGCCGGTTCTGGTCAATGGTCGTGAAGTGAAAATTGTTGGTCGCGTCGCGATGGACATGATCTGTGTTGACCTCGGGCCGGAAGCGCAGGACAAAGCAGGCGATGCAGTGGTGATGTGGGGGGAAGGTTTGCCCGTTGAACGCATTGCTGAATTAACGAAAGTGAGTGCTTACGAACTTATTACACGCCTGACCTCGCGGGTGGCAATGAAGTACATCGACTAACACCTCTTACCAGGGAAGGACAATGTCCCCTTCAGAAATCGCTGCATGTCTGGCTTACGCGCTCTCCGTTTGGCTGGCTGCCAGAAATAACATCCATACGTGGTGGATTGGCATCATAGGCAGCGGGCTTTACGCCTGGGTCTTTTATTCTGTGCAGCTTTATGCGGACGTTTCCCTCCAGTTTTACTTCATCATCACGAGCATAACGGGGTGGATACACTGGCTTAAAGGGCACCGTGGGGATGTATTACCTGTTCGCCGAACCAGGCCCGGGCATATTGTTATTTTGCTTGCCTGCGCCACAATCGTGGCGGCGGGGTACGGACTGATATTGCATCTCTACACCAATGCCTGGGCGCCTTGGCTGGACTCCCTTATTTTAACATTCAGCATTCTTGCGCAGTTCATGTTGATGGGACGGCGTCTGGAAAATTGGTACGTGTGGCTGGCAGTAAACACGCTGGCAGTTCCGCTGTATGCGACAAGAGAGCTGTATCTGACGGCCGGTTTATACCTGGTGTTTTGGTGTAATGCCTGGCACGGGCTGTATCAATGGCGTAAGGAAATACGGACGCAATGAAGCGTTACGCAACCGGCCTGGTCGTGGGCAAATTTGCACCTTTACATTTAGGTCATGAAGCGCTTATTCATGCAGCGCTTGCGCAGTGCGAGACGGTCGTTATCATCAGCTATTCATCGCCGGAAATACCGGGCTACGAGCCAGAAAAGCGACTTCACTGGTTACAAACGCTTTTTCCTCAATGCCGCCACCTTGTGCTGTCTCAGCAGGTGATGGCGACCCACGATATTGCGCCACCGCCACCGAATGACGCTGGCGACGACCTCCATCGTCATTACGTTGCCACGCTGTGTGAAGACGTTCTGCACTGTCAGCCACAGGTGGTATTCACCGCCGAAGACTACGGTGATGGCTTTGCCGTTGTGTTAAGCCAGCGTTTCGGTCAGCCGGTTACACACATACGTCTTCAGCGGCCACAGGGGCCGGAAGCCCCGTCGGGAACACGCATACGCTCTGATGTTCACCGCTACCGTCAGATGATGTCCCCTGAGGTTTATCGCAGCTTTGTTTTTCGTATCTGCTTATTAGGCGGCGAATCGACGGGTAAAAGCACGCTTTCTCAGGCGCTCTCGCAAACCTTAAACGCCCCGTATGTAGCAGAGTTTGGTCGCGAACACTGGGAGGCAAAGAACGGCGTGCTGGAGAAGGACGATCTGCTGCATATTGCCCGGGAGCAGGTGCGCAGAGAGGAATTAGCCTGCACAGCTCCGTACCTGGTGTGTGATACCTCGCCTTTAACCACCCTGTTCTATATGCTCGACCAGTTCGGCAGCGCGCCGCAGGAGCTCATGGCGTTAGCAGAACGAGACTATGCTCTGGTCGTACTCTGTGGCGATGAGTTTCCTTTTGTGCAGGATGGCACCCGGCAAGGCGAGGCGTTTCGCCGTCGACAACAGGCATGGTATGAAGCAGAGCTAACACAGCGAAAGATACCGTTTTTGCGCGTACGGGGCTCGTTGTCGGAGCGCATCGCTCAAATTTGCCAACATATCCCGTGGCCGGGCTGATATCGCTCTCGACCTTCTCCCACTTCCGGTTTATTGTTGAAATCCCTGCCTCATCGAATTCCGGAGAACCATCGCGTGTTTCAGAAAGTTGACGCCTATGCCGGCGACCCTATTCTCTCCTTAATGGAGCGTTTCAAAGAAGATCCTCGCAGCGACAAAGTGAACCTCAGTATTGGTCTGTATTACAACGAGGATGGCATTATCCCTCAGTTGAAGGCCGTTGCTGAAGCGGAAGCGCGTCTGAACGCTGTTCCGCACGGTGCCTCTCTTTATCTACCGATGGAAGGACTAAATGCCTACCGCAATACCATCGCGCCGCTGCTGTTTGGTGCCGATCACGCGGTGCTCGCGCAAAAACGCGTGGCGACCATCCAGACGCTGGGCGGCTCGGGTGCGCTGAAAGTGGGGGCCGACTTCCTGAAAAAATATTTTCCGGATTCAGGCGTATGGGTCAGTGACCCGACGTGGGAAAACCACGTCGCGATCTTCGAGGGCGCAGGCTTCAAAGTGGCGACCTATCCATGGTTCGACAGCGAAACCAACGGCGTGCGCGTTGAAGCGCTGCTGGAAAAACTGAACACGCTGCCTGAGCGCAGCATTGTGCTGCTGCATCCGTGCTGCCATAACCCGACCGGTGCGGATCTCACCAATGCCCAGTGGGATGCCGTGATTGAGGTACTGAAAGCCCGCAACCTGATCCCGTTCCTCGACATTGCCTATCAGGGCTTTGGTGCGGGCATGGAAGACGATGCTTACGCCATCCGCGCCGTGGCCAGCGCCGGGCTGCCAGCGCTGGTTAGCAACTCCTTCTCCAAGATCTTCTCGCTTTACGGCGAGCGCGTGGGCGGTCTGTCCGTGGTGTGTGAAGACGCCGAAGCGGCGGGTCGCGTGCTGGGTCAGCTCAAAGCAACGGTGCGCCGCATCTACTCCAGCCCGCCAAACTTTGGTGCGCAGGTGGTGGCGACGGTTCTCGGTGACGAAAAGCTGAAAGCGTCCTGGCTTGCTGAAGTGGAAGCAATGCGTAAGCGCATTCTGTCGATGCGTCAGGAGCTGGTTAACGTCCTGAAAGAGGCCGTGCTGGGACATAACTTCGACTATCTGCTCAAGCAGCGCGGAATGTTCAGCTACACCGGACTGAGCGCGGCGCAGGTCGATCGCCTGCGCGAAGAGTTCGGCGTCTACCTGATCGCCAGCGGTCGTATGTGCGTGGCGGGTCTGAATGCCAGCAACGTCCAGCGCGTAGCGCAGGCGTTTGCCGCTGTAATGTAAGTACTCACTTACTCCCTCACCCGTGGGAGAGGGCCGGGGTGAGGGCATCAGGCCGCTCAGGAATCTTGCCCGGTGGCGCTTTGCTTACCGGGCCTACGGGCTGGGTGTTCTCCCTCTCCCTGTGGGAGAGGGTTGGGGTGAGGGCATCAGGCTGCTCAGGTCTATGTCACGCTCTGTGATCGTCTTCTTTTTATTCAGCTCCATAAGCAAAAACTCCTTCCCTTCACCTCCCGCTGGGGTTATGGTCGGATAGTTTTTTGACCATTCGCTCAAATTAAAACGATAACAGACTGAATATTCAGGGGAAAATATGCGCAAGATCACACTGGCGCTCAGCGCCGCCTGCTTATTGTTCTCGCTTAATAGCGCCGTCGTCGCGCGTGCTTCTGCACCGACGCCACTTTACACCGGTACCACCGCCGCCATTCTTGCCGAGCAGGCACCCATTCACTGGGTCTCTGTGGCACAAATCGAAAACAGTCTGGTAGGCCGTCCGCCGATGGCCGTTGGCTTCGACATTGACGATACCGTCCTGTTCTCGAGTCCGGGCTTCTGGCGAGGCAAAAAAACCTGGTCGCCAGACAGCGAAGCGTATCTGAAGAACCCGGAGTTCTGGGAAAAAATGAACAACGGCTGGGACGAATTCAGCATCCCGAAAGAGGTGGCCCGCGCGCTGATCGCCATGCACGTTAAGCGCGGCGACAGCATTTACTTTGTCACCGGACGGAGCCAGACCAAAACGGAAACCGTTTCAAAGACGCTCCAGGATGATTTCCTGATCCCGGCTGCCAGCATGAACCCGGTTATTTTTGCGGGTGATAAAGAAGGGCAAAACACCAAAACCCAGTGGCTGGAACAGAAAAATATCAAAGTGTTTTATGGTGATTCTGATAATGACATCACCGCCGCGCACGACGCAGGAGCCAGAGGGATCAGGGTATTACGCGCCTCTAACTCGACGTATCGCCCGCTGCCGATGGCCGGAAAGTTTGGCGAAGAGGTGATCGTCAACTCGGAGTATTAAGTACACGGCAGCGAGTTTGACTCTTTTTTAATCAAATCTCGCTGCTTCGGGTTTTACCTTTCGTCTTCTTGCTGCACACTTAGAAAGATTCATCTTTCATCACGGAGCAGCACATGTGGTATCAACAGACCCTGACCTTAAGCGCTAAATCACGCGGATTTCACCTGGTGACGGATGAAGTCATCGGGCAACTCCGCGATCTGTCGCGCGTCAGAACGGGTTTGCTGCATCTGTTGCTTCAGCACACGTCCGCCTCTCTCACGCTTAATGAAAATTGCGATCCCACCGTCCGGTCCGACATGGAGCACCATTTTCTGAAGAGCGTCCCGGACAACGCGCCTTATGAGCATGACTATGAGGGGGCTGACGACATGCCTTCGCATATTAAATCTTCTTTGCTGGGCGTATCGTTGATGCTGCCGGTTCACAATGGACGGCTGGTATTGGGAACGTGGCAGGGGATCTGGCTGGGAGAGCATCGCATTCACGGTGGTTCGCGTAAAATTATCGCCACGCTACAAGGGGAATAAAGATGACAATTTCGGAGATACTTCAGTACTGCATGAGCAAGCCGGGCGCGGAGCAAAGCGTCCACAGCGACTGGAAAGCCACGCAGATTAAGGTGGGTGATGTGCTGTTTGCGATGGTGAAAGAGGTGGAAGGCCGTCCGGCGGCGTCACTAAAAACCAGCCCGGAGCTGGCCGATTTATTGCGTCAGCAGCACGATGATGTCAGACCAAGCAAGCATCTGAATAAAGCGCACTGGAGCACTGTGTATCTCGACGGTTCCATTCCCGGGTCGCAAATTTACTACCTGGTGGACGCGTCCTATCAGCAGGCGGTTGAGCTGCTGCCGGAAACGACCCGACAGCAACTCTCCGTGTGACGATTACAGCAATGGTTTAAGGAAGCGCGCGGTGTGCGAGGCTTCGCACTCTGCAACGGTCTCTGGCGTGCCGGAGACGAGGATTTCACCGCCGCCGCTGCCGCCTTCCGGGCCGAGATCGACAATCCAGTCCGCGGTTTTAATCACGTCCAGGTTGTGCTCAATCACCACGATAGTGTTGCCCTGATCGCGCAACTGATGCAGCACCTCGAGCAGCTGCTGGATGTCGGCAAAGTGCAGACCGGTCGTCGGTTCATCAAGAATGTACAGCGTCTGACCGGTGCCGCGTTTTGATAGCTCACGCGCCAGCTTCACGCGCTGCGCTTCACCGCCAGACAGCGTGGTGGCGGACTGTCCCAGACGAATGTAGGTCAGGCCCACGTCCATCAGCGTTTGCAGCTTACGCGCCAGCGCAGGGACGGCGTCAAAGAACTCGCGCGCCTCTTCGATGGTCATGTCCAGCACTTCGTGAATGGTCTTGCCTTTGTACTTAATCTCCAGCGTTTCGCGGTTATAGCGCTTGCCTTTGCACTGGTCGCACGGCACGTAAATATCCGGCAGGAAGTGCATCTCAACCTTGATCACGCCATCGCCCTGGCACGCTTCACAACGACCCCCGCGTACGTTAAAGCTGAAACGTCCTGGCGTATACCCGCGCGAACGTGATTCCGGTACGCCCGCAAAGAGTTCACGTACGGGCGTGAAGACGCCGGTATAGGTCGCCGGGTTAGAGCGCGGCGTACGGCCAATCGGGCTCTGGTCGATGTCGATAACCTTATCGAAATGCTCCAGCCCTTGAATGTCGCGGTACGGCGCAGGCTCGGCCAGCGTCGCGCCGTTCAGCGCCGTCTGCGCAATTGGGAACAGCGTATCGTTGATCAGCGTCGATTTACCGGAACCGGACACGCCGGTGATACAGGTAAACAGGCCAACCGGCAGCGTCAGAGTGACGTCTTTCAGGTTGTTACCGCGTGCGCCGGTCAGCTTCAGCACTTTTTCCGGATCTGCCGCTACGCGCTGTTTCGGCACTTCAATTTTGCGTTTGCCGCTCATGAACTGGCCAGTCAGCGACTCAGGCACCGCCATGATGTCTTTCAGCGTACCTTCCGCAACCACCTGGCCGCCGTGCACGCCAGCACCCGGACCGATGTCAATCACGTGGTCAGCGGCGCGGATCGCATCCTCGTCGTGCTCGACCACGATGACCGTGTTGCCGAGGTTGCGCAGGTGAACCAGCGTGCCGAGCAGACGCTCGTTGTCGCGCTGGTGAAGGCCGATGGACGGCTCATCAAGCACGTACATCACGCCTACCAGACCGGCGCCAATCTGGCTCGCCAGACGGATACGCTGGGCTTCACCGCCGGAGAGCGTTTCTGCTGAGCGGGAAAGCGTCAGGTAGTTCAGGCCGACGTTCACCAGGAACTTCAGGCGATCGCCAATCTCTTTCAGCACTTTTTCGGCGATTTTCGCGCGCTGACCGGAGAGCTTCAGGTTGTTGAAGAAGTCCATCGCGTGGCCGATGCTCATGTCTGAGATGGTCGGCAGCGCCGTGTTTTCCACAAACACGTGGCGTGCTTCGCGACGCAGACGCGTGCCCTCACAGGTGGCGCAGGAGCGGTTGCTGATGAACTTCGCCAGCTCTTCACGTACCGCGCTGGATTCGGTCTCTTTGTAGCGGCGCTCCATATTGTGCAGCACCCCTTCGAACGGGTGGCGACGCACGGAGGTATCGCCGCGATCGTTCATGTACTTGAACTCGATGTTCTCTTTACCGGAACCGAACAGGATCACTTTGTGCACGTTTGGGCTCAGGCTCGCCCACGGCGCTTCAACGTCGAACTTGTAGTGTTCTGCCAGCGATTTCAGCATCTGGAAGTAGTAGAAGTTACGCTTGTCCCAGCCGCGAATGGCACCGCCCGCCAGCGACAGCTCCGGGTTTTGGATCACGCGGTCCGGGTCGAAATATTGTTGAACGCCCAGACCGTCACACGTCGGGCAGGCTCCGGCCGGGTTGTTGAAGGAGAACAGACGCGGTTCCAGCTCGCGCATGCTGTAGCCGCAAATCGGGCAGGCAAAGTTGGCGGAGAAGAGCAGCTCTTCCGCTTTCGGGTCGTCCATGTCGGAGACCACGGCCGTGCCGCCAGAGAGTTCCAGCGCCGTTTCAAAGGACTCCGCGAGACGCGTGGCGAGATCGTCACGCACCTTAAAGCGATCAATGACCACTTCGATGGTGTGCTTCTTCTGCAGCTCCAGCTTTGGCGGATCCGACAGGTCACACACTTCGCCGTCAATACGGGCGCGGATATAGCCCTGGCTTGCCAGGTTTTCCAGCGTTTTGGTGTGCTCGCCCTTACGCTCTTTAATGATCGGTGCCAGCAGCATCAGGCGTTTGCCTTCCGGCTGCGACAGCACGTTATCCACCATCTGGCTTACGGTCTGGGCCGCCAGCGGGACGTCGTGGTCCGGGCAGCGCGGCTCGCCCACGCGGGCATACAGCAGACGCAGGTAGTCGTGAATTTCGGTAATGGTACCGACCGTAGAACGCGGGTTATGCGAGGTGGACTTCTGCTCAATAGAGATCGCAGGGGACAACCCTTCAATATGGTCGACATCCGGTTTTTCCATCAGCGACAGGAACTGACGCGCGTACGCGGAGAGTGATTCAACGTAACGACGCTGTCCTTCGGCATACAAAGTGTCGAAAGCCAGTGAGGATTTGCCAGACCCCGAAAGCCCGGTCACGACGATGAGTTTGTCGCGAGGGATTATGAGGTTGATATTCTTGAGATTGTGGGTGCGGGCGCCCCGAACTTCGATCTTATCCATTCACCTTTCCCGGTTGGAACACGGATTGCCTGATTTGTTTGAAGGACAAACGGCTGTCAGAAACGGCTAATTATGACACAATTTAACCTGTTTGAATATACAGTATTGGAATGCATTTTCTGATTGGCTGTGTAACAATGTCGAGTTCGCGAGAGATTTCTGAACCGACTACGCAACTATGCAAATTGTGGCGTGGAAATGGTACACTCGCGCGTTTACACTATTAAGAAACGTATTCAGGAGACACGAACATGGCCAGCAGAGGCGTAAACAAGGTGATTCTCGTCGGTAATCTGGGCCAGGACCCGGAAGTACGCTACATGCCGAGTGGTGGCGCAGTTGCCAACATTACGCTGGCTACTTCCGAATCCTGGCGTGATAAAGCGACCGGTGAGATGAAAGAGCAGACCGAATGGCACCGCGTTGTGCTGTTTGGCAAACTGGCCGAAGTGGCCGGTGAGTATCTGCGTAAAGGTTCTCAGGTCTATATCGAAGGCCAGCTGCGTACCCGCAAATGGACCGATCAGTCCGGCGCTGAGAAGTACACCACGGAAGTCGTGGTTAACGTGGGCGGCACCATGCAGATGCTGGGTGGCCGTCAGGGCGGTGGCGCACCGGCAGGTGGCGGTCAGAGCCAGCAGCAGGGCGGTTGGGGTCAGCCTCAGCAGCCGCAGGGCGGCAACCAGTTCAGCGGCGGCGCCCAGTCCCGTCCGCAGCAGCAGTCTGCTCCGGCCCCGTCTAACGAACCGCCAATGGATTTCGACGACGACATTCCGTTCTGATCAACGGATGCGAAAACAAAAAACCCAGACATCGTCTGGGTTTTTTTATTGATGAAGGGATCAGGTAATCACCATCGGCCAGTCTGGCGGCGTGTGGCTCATGGCTTCCACCATCACCACTTTTATATTTTCCCAAACGGCAGCGATATCCACCAGGGTAATGCCAAGCAGGCCCGTTGCAAACCAGCAGGCTGCGCCCAGCCCCAGCAGGGTGCTGATCACCGCAAGGCCAGCGTAGTCAGATTTACGAAACTGAATGTTCAGCGTGCTGGCTAAAAACATCAAAACCGCACTTAACAATGGCCAGCGAAGGAGAACCATGCTGGTGGTAATGGTCGCCATAAACCCATCCTCGACAAAACAGACGAACTGAAATGAAACAATGTTTCTCGTTACACAAGATGTGTGAACTATATCACATTTGCTGTTTTATTCGCCAGTCTCACAGCGTGGAAAAATGGGCGATTTATCACCATGGAGAATATATCTCTGTAAGCGAGGCTGATGCCTCAACGCAACGCCTGCCTGGGCAAGTGCGGCGAGAGCGTGGCTCGGGCAAGAGACATGTCTGGTCAGCCATTTTACTGGCGAAGTGAAGCGTTATTTTTACGCCCTTCATAAAAATATGCTGGTTGCGTTTGATTATTAATAAATCAAACGACAAAGCAGAGGGGAACAATTATCACGAAATTTCATGTTCATCTTGTTCTTTTTTCATGCGGCCAGAATTTTGGTTTAATCAACGATCCGCTGTTGTGCTATCTAAAACCACCCGCCTGTACTGGATAATTATTTTCCTTAATTGAAACGGAACGAATACTTTCAGTTTAGCTTACGGGAAAATATTATCGTCATAAGCAATTTTAAGATTTTTAATACTAAAAGTCGGTTGCTAACTTCGCATGATTCATGCAACGTAATCATCTGTTTATCAAAGCATCCGGCCTTCATTACTACAGGCGTACAACATGCAGGGATATAGGGCGGGAAATGAATCGTAGCGCGCGGCGCAAGATGCTCAGGGTGGTAGGGATCATCATGGTAGTTATGCTACCGGTGATGCTTGCGCTATGGTTTGCCCAGCTCAGAGCCGTGTCGGAAACAAGCGCCCAACTACGCACATTTGCTGGACTTGCGTTAGACAAAACAGAACTTGTCATTCAACAGGTTGATTTAGCACGCGATGGCGCTGAACAATATCAGGGTAAACTGTGTACACCTGAGCACCGGCAATATATGTTGAATGTGGTTCGTGGTCGTCTTTTCGTCGCCGATTTAATTTATGCACAAGGCCAACGTTTTCTTTGTTCAACCGTTTTTACCCCCGAACAGCCCTATCTGATTTCTGTCGCCAATTACAAACGTAAACCCGACATTGCCATCTATTATTATCGCGATACGCCATTTTTTACTGGCTATAAAATGACATATATGCAGCGCGGAAATTATGTTGTGGTGGTCAATCCGCTTTCATACAGTGAAGTGATGTCAGCCGATCATTCTCTGTCGTGGGGGGTATACGACACGGTAACTAATGCATTCTTTTCCGTCAGCCAGCAGGCCAATATTACATTATTGAATGCGCTAATCCGGGATAAGGAATCGACATTTCAAAAAGATGACCGTTTTTATACCATCGTTAAATCCGATAAACGCCCCATCGCGGCCATCGTTTCCACATCGAATACACGCTTTTATGAAACGCTTTATCATCAGGCCACACTGACGCTGCCGCTGGGGATGATCTGCAGCATTATTATTCTGCTGGTGTGGTCACGCACCCACCGTGAACTCAACTCCCCAGGCCGTTTGCTGCACCGTGCGCTGAATAAGCGCCAGCTTTGCGTCCATTATCAGCCAATTATTGATATTAAAAATAATCGGTGCGTGGGGGCAGAAGCGTTACTGCGCTGGCCTGGCTTTAACGGACAGGTGATGAGTCCGGTGGAATTTATCCCGCTGGCGGAAAAAGAGGGTATGAGCGAACGTATTACGGATTACGTCGTCGAAGAGGTGTTCAGCGATCTGGGGCATTTCCTGGCGACGCATCCCGATCTCTATATTTCCATTAACCTGTCGGCGACTGATTTCCACTCTTCGCGCCTGATCGCGATGATCTCAGACAAGGCCAGACACTATGCCGTGCGCGCGCAGCAGATAAAGATTGAAGTGACGGAACGCGGATTTATCGATGTTCCTAAAACCACACCCGTTATTCAGGCTTTCCGTCAGGCGGGCTATGAAGTGGCCATCGATGATTTCGGGACCGGTTACTCCAACCTGCATAACCTTTATTCGCTGAACGTCGATATCCTGAAAATCGATAAATCCTTTATCGATACCTTAACCACCAACAGCACCAGCCACCTGATTGCCGAGCACATCATCGAGATGGCGCAAAGTTTGCGTCTTAAAACGATTGCGGAAGGTGTGGAAACGGCAGAGCAGGTCAGCTGGCTGTTGAAGCGTGGCGTGCAGTATTGTCAGGGATGGCACTTCGCGAAAGCGATGCCGCCCCAGGAATTTATGGCCTGGCAGCAGCAACCTTTGCACTGATACACATTAATTCAACTGGTGGCGGTAATCGCTCGGCGTGCGGTCAAATTCGCGGCGAAATACGCGGGAAAAGGTTTGTTGCGAGACATAACCCAGATCCATCGCGATATCAAAAATAGGCCGCTGCGTCGAACGTAGCGCCTGCGCTGCCAGCAGCAGTCTGCGCTGGCGAATGTACTCACCCAGCGTCTGATGCATGACGGTGCGGAACATCCTCTGTAAATACCATTTCGAATAGCCCGATTTTTTAGCGACCACATCAATGTTCAACGGTTGGTCGATATGTTCATCAATCCATTCAATAAGCGTCTGAATAATTTGCTGATGCGACATAAGGTTGCCCCTCTGTAGATACATCTATCCTGGTGGATTCGTCGTTTTCTCTGCGGGGGAGTATAATTCCTCAAGTTAACTTGAGGTAAAGAGGTTTTATGGAAAAGAGATTGCCGCGAATTAAAGCGCTCTTAACCCCCGGTGAAGTGGCAAAGCGCAGCGGCGTTGCGGTGTCGGCGCTCCACTTCTATGAAAGCAAAGGGTTAATTAAGAGTATCCGTAATGCCGGAAACCAGCGGCGTTACACCCGCGACGTGCTCCGCTACGTGGCGATTATCAAAATTGCGCAACGAATCGGAATCCCCCTGGCCACCATCGGCGATGCGTTCGGCGTGCTGCCGGAAGGACACACGCTCAGCCCGAAAGAGTGGAAAGAGCTGTCGTCCCAGTGGCGTGAAGAGCTGGACCGACGCATTCACACACTGGTCGTGCTGCGTGACGAACTGGATGGCTGTATTGGCTGTGGGTGTTTATCCCGCAGCGACTGCCCGTTGCGTAACCCCGGCGACAGGCTGGGCGAGCAGGGAACGGGCGCGCGGTTGCTGGAGGAGGATTGAGTATGTGCGGCCGGTTTGCCGGGTGGCGGCTGCGCCTTACCCGACCTACAAAACCTATAACGTAGGCCGGGTAAGCGGAGCGTCACCCGGCAAAAAGCATAATAAAGAACTAAAGCGCCACAAAGGGCGCTTTAGTTTTTCCCGGTCTTTGTCTTTCTCTCTATCCCGCTGGTTCACGGGAGGGTTTCCCCCGACATCAGCACCCCTCATGTCGAGCAAGTTGGGGAGGTTCCGGTTTGTGCTGACACTTTAATTCTATGCAAGACCCCGATTTTCGCCAGCGTGGAGGGTTTCTTTTTAGCCAAAATTTTTTCGCGATGTTGTTCGATTTTCTATAGTTAGAAAGTATGAATTACAGGAGACAATCATGCTCACGGTACATCACCTTAACCAGTCACGCTCGCACCGCGTGATCTGGGCGCTGGAAGAACTTGCCCTGCCTTATGAGATCGTTCATTACCAGCGTGAAAAAACTATGCTGGCGCCTGAGTCTCTCAAAAAAGTGCATCCGCTGGGCAAATCACCGGTCATTGAAGACAACGGGCTGATCCTTGCCGAGTCCGGTGCCATTCTGGAGTATCTCCAGGAAACCTACGACGCAGAATCGCACCTTAAACCGCGGGATCCTGCCCACAAGGTGCAATATCGTTTCTGGCTGCACTACGCAGAAGGTTCGCTTATGCCATTGCTGTTAATGAAGCTGGTTTTTAACAGCCTGGGCAAACCCCCCGTGCCGTTTGGGATGCGCACGCTGGGGAAAGCGCTGGGGCAGGGAGTACAAAAAGCTTACCTCAACCGCCAGCTGGAAACCCATGCGCGTTATATCGAATCGCACCTTTCAGAGAACAGTTGGTTTGCCGGTGACACGCTCAGCATGGCCGATATTCAGATGAGTTTCCCGATCTTTGCCCTGCTGGCGCGCGGTGGCGTCGACAACCTCCCACATACCCATGCCTGGAAGAAAAAGGTCGAAAATCGGCCCGGCTGGCAAAAAACACTGGAACAGGGCGGGCCGCTCACTATCCCTGGCGAAGGGTGAAATGTAACTAAATTGCGCATAGACGATAACGTTTGCGCATCGTCTGTTTATTTCTTCATCGTCATAAGGGAATTTTAGCGAAAAACGAGAAAGTTCAGTTGAAAAGGGCGGGGATTAGGCTAGATAATCGTTTGCCTTAATTTGACCACCCGTTTCGTAAGCGCGGAGCTAAACGTTTGCTTTTTTTGTGACGCCCCTTTTGTCGCAAACGCAAGATATGGATTTGACGTTATAGCTGGCAGTGGCGTCTCCACCACGCTTATGGACGTTCTATAAAAACTCTCAGGGGATGTTTTCTATGTCTACGCCATCTGCGCGTACCGGCGGTTCGCTTGACGCCATCTTTAAAATTTCTGCTCGCGGCAGCACCGTGCGCCAGGAAGTCGTTGCGGGTCTGACGACGTTTCTGGCGATGGTGTACTCCGTCATCGTTGTACCGGGCATGTTGGGCAAAGCGGGCTTCCCGCCTGCGGCTGTCTTTGTTGCCACCTGTCTCGTGGCCGGTGTTGGCTCTATCGTGATGGGCCTGTGGGCGAACCTGCCGCTGGCAATCGGCTGTGCCATCTCTCTGACCGCGTTTACCGCGTTCAGCCTGGTGCTGGGTCAGCACATCAGCGTGCCCGTTGCGCTCGGTGCCGTGTTCCTGATGGGCGTGCTGTTTACCGTGATTTCCGCAACCGGCATCCGTAGCTGGATTTTGCGCAACCTGCCGCAGGGCGTGGCGCACGGTACGGGTATCGGTATCGGCCTGTTCCTGCTGCTGATCGCCGCGAACGGCGTGGGCCTGGTGATCAAGAACCCGCTGGACGGCCTGCCGGTGGCGCTGGGTCACTTCGCCAGCTTCCCGGTGATCATGTCCCTGATTGGTCTGGCGGTAATTATTGGTCTGGAAAAATTGAAAGTGCCGGGCGGCATTCTGCTGACCATTATCGGCGTTTCTATTGTTGGTCTGATCTTCGACCCGACCGTGCACTTCTCCGGTATCTTCGCCATGCCGTCCCTGAGCGATGACAAAGGCAACTCCCTGATTGGCAGCCTGGATATTGTCGGCGCGCTGAACCCGGTGATCCTGCCAAGCGTGCTGGCGCTGGTGATGACCGCCGTGTTTGACGCGACCGGTACCATCCGCGCGGTGGCCGGTCAGGCAAACCTGCTGGATAAAGACGGTCAGATTATCGACGGTGGCAAAGCGCTGACGACCGACTCCCTGAGCAGCGTTTTCTCTGGTCTGGTGGGTGCGGCACCTGCGGCGGTGTACATCGAATCCGCAGCGGGTACGGCAGCAGGCGGTAAAACCGGTCTGACGGCAATCACCGTCGGCGTGCTGTTCCTGCTGATCCTGTTCCTCTCTCCGCTCTCTTATCTGGTCCCGGCTTATGCGACCGCACCTGCGCTGATGTACGTCGGCCTGCTGATGCTGAGCAACGTGGCGAAAATCGATTTTGCGGACTTCGTGGACGCGATGTCCGGCCTGATCACCGCAGTCTTTATCGTGCTGACCTGCAACATCGTGACCGGCATTATGATCGGTTTCGCCTCGCTGGTGATTGGTCGTCTGGTCTCAGGTGAATGGCGCAAGCTGAACATCGGCACCGTCGTTATCGCTATCGCACTGGTGGCGTTCTACGCGGGCGGCTGGGCAATCTAAGTTATCCATTGATGCGAAAACGGGTGGCTCAGGCCGCCCGTTTTTATTTTCAGGACTCATCCCGTTGCCTTTTGCGTTACTCTGGAGAAGATAGAATAAAAGGCACGACGCCTTAGGTTTGGCTTATAAGCAACACAGCAAACAGGGAACGCATGGAAATCTTCTTCACAATACTCATCATGACCCTTGTGGTCTCGCTATCCGGGGTGGTTACACGCGTACTACCCTTTCAAATTCCCCTGCCATTAATGCAAATTGCCATCGGTGCGCTGCTGGCGTGGCCGACGTTTGGCCTGCACGTTGAGTTCGATCCGGAACTGTTCCTCGTGCTGTTTATCCCGCCGCTGCTGTTTGCCGATGGCTGGAAAACCCCCACGCGCGAATTCCTCGAACACGGGCGAGAGATCTTCGGTCTGGCGCTGGCGCTGGTAGTCGTTACCGTGGTCGGGATTGGTTTCCTGATCTACTGGATGGTGCCGGGCATTCCGTTAATCCCTGCCTTTGCGCTGGCCGCCGTGCTGTCGCCAACCGATGCCGTGGCGCTTTCCGGCATTGTGGGCGAAGGCCGTATTCCGAAGAAAATCATGGGCATTTTGCAGGGCGAGGCGCTGATGAACGACGCCTCCGGCCTGGTGGCCCTGAAGTTTGCCGTGGCGGTAGCCATGGGCACCATGGTCTTTACCGTTGGCGGTGCGACCCTGGAGTTCTTTAAGGTGGCGATTGGCGGCATTCTGGCTGGTTTCGTGGTGAGCTGGCTGTACGGTCGCTCCTTACGCTTCCTCAGCCGCTGGGGCGGTGATGAACCTGCAACGCAAATCGTTCTGCTGTTCCTGCTGCCGTTTGCTTCCTACCTGATTGCTGAACACATCGGCGTGTCGGGCATTCTGGCGGCGGTGGCGGCAGGGATGACCATCACTCGCTCCGGCGTGATGCGCCGCGCGCCGCTGGCGATGCGCCTGCGTGCCAACAGCACCTGGGCGATGCTCGAATTCGTGTTTAACGGCATGGTATTTCTGCTGTTGGGCCTGCAGTTGCCCGGCATTCTGGAGACCTCGCTGGTGGCGGCTGAGGCCGATCCGAACGTTGAAACCTGGCTGCTGTTCACCGATATCGTGCTGATCTATATGGCGCTGATGCTGGTGCGTTTTGGCTGGCTGTGGACGATGAAGAAGTTCAGCGTGCGCTTCCTGACCAAAAAACCGATGGAGTTCGGTTCATGGTCAACGCGTGAGCTGCTGATTGCCTCCTTTGCGGGCGTGCGCGGGGCGATCACCCTTGCTGGTGTGCTCTCTATTCCACTGCTGTTACCGACGGGAGATGTTTTCCCGGCACGCTACGAGCTGGTATTCCTGGCGGCAGGCGTCATTCTGTTCTCGCTGTTTGTCGGCGTGATTATGCTGCCGATTTTACTCCAGCATATTGATGTCGGTGATTCGACCCAGCAGCATAAAGAAGAACGTATTGCGCGGGCGGCTACCGCTGAAGTGGCAATTGTCGCCATCCAGAAAATGGAAGAACGCCTGGCCGCGGATGCGGAAGAGAACATCGATAATCAGCTGCTGACGGAAGTGAGTTCCCGCGTGATTGGTAACCTGCGTCGTCGGGCCGACGGGCGTAACGACGTGGAAAGCTCGCTGCAGGAGGAGAACCTTGAACGCCGGTTCCGTCTGGCGGCGCTGCGCTCCGAGCGTGCCGAGCTGTATCACCTTCGTGCCACGCGCCAGATCAGCAACGAGACGCTGCAAAAACTGCTGCACGATCTGGACCTGCTGGAAGCGCTGTTGATAGAGAATCAGTAGCGCTGTTTTTCCCCTCACCCTAACCCTCTCCCCATAGGGGAGAGGGAACCGATCGAGCCCCTCGCCCCTATGGGGAGAGGGGTTGGGGTGATGGCACCCAAAACCCCTCACAACACTGCAGCCACGCCTGCGCGCTGTGCGACAGATACACCCCTTCACGCCAGATCATCCCTAGCTGCCAGTGCAGGTCGCTCTCCAGCGGGATCCAGCGTAGCGTGTTTTTATCCAGCCGCTCGCAGATAGGCTGCGGCAGAATGGCAATCCCCACGCCTGCCTGTACCATCGCCGCCAGGAAATCCCACTGGCCGCTGCGCACCGCAATGCGGGGCTTGACGTTGTGTTGATTAAACAGCGCCATCAGCTGGCGGCTGAGGGCGAAATCTTCGTTATAAATCAGCAGAGGGTGCTCGCCGAGCAGTTCGGGCTTCACCGAGTCTATCTTCAGCCATTCACCGGAGCGGGGAACCAGCACGCACAGCGGGTGGCTAAAGAGCGGCAGCGTCGCCAGTCCGCTCTCCTCCTCAACGGGAAGGGCGGTCATCGCCACGTCCAAATCGCCGTTGGTGACCGCCTGCTGGACGGTTAAGCCGCCAAATTCTGAAATTTTCAGCTCAACGCCGGGGTAACGCTGGCGGAACAGGCTAATCGGCCCGGCCATCATCATCCCCACCATCGGTGGAATGCCGAGGCGCAGCACCCCTTTCGTCAGGTGGTTTATGTCGCCCAGCTCCGCCTCCAGCTGGCGGAACTCCGCCAGAATCGCCAGCCCGCGCTCGAACACCACGCGTCCGGTGTCGGTCAGCAACAGCTTGCGCCCGTCGCGGATCAGCAGAGTACAGTTCAGCTCGTCTTCGAGGTTTTTCAGCATTTTGCTGATAGTAGGTTGGGTAACGAACAACTTCTCCGCTGCGCGAGTAAAACTTTGCTGGCGAACCACTTCGACAAAATAGCGCAGCGTTCTTATGTCCATGATTATTCCTCGAAACTATACCTTCGATGATTTTAATTCATTTCAGTCCACACCGTGCGGTCTCTATACTGGCGCCTCGTCTCATTTTTGAGGAAACCTTCCATGGCCGTGGCGTTAAGCCGTGTTACGCCTGCCGTTGTGCAACGACTCCAGGTACCGGTTCAGGTACTGCTCTACGCGGGACTGTTTGTTTTTGCTGAATATCTTGTCGGCTGGCTCCATCTGCCGCTGCCCGCCAACCTGGTGGGGATGCTGCTGATGCTGACGCTCATCCTCTGTCGCGTTATTCCTCTTAACTGGGTACGCGCCGGGGCGCGCTGGCTGCTGGCGGAGATGCTGCTGTTCTTTGTCCCTGCCGTAGTAGCGGTAGTGAACTACGCGCAGCTGCTGATGGTCGACGGTTGGCGCATCTTTGCGGTCATCGCGTTAAGCACGCTGATGGTGCTGGGGGCGACCGCCTGGGTGGTGGATAAAGTGTATCGCTTTGAAATCAGCAGGCAGAAGCATGACTAACTTTCAGATTAGCGTGCTGTGCCTGGTTGCCACGCTAATTATCTACTTTGCCAATAAGCGACTGTACCGCCGCTTTCACACCCTGCCGCTGATGCCGCTGGTCTTCACGCCGATCCTGCTGGTGCTGATGCTGGTCTTCGGCCATATCTCCTGGCAGAACTACATTGGTGAATCCCACTGGCTGTTGTGGCTGCTTGGCCCGGCGACCATCGCTTTTGCCGTCCCCGTTTACGACAACCTGGCGATTATCAAACGCCACTGGATGTCGCTCAGCGCAGGTGTGATCACCGCCACGGTGGTCGCAGTGTGCAGCTCTGTCTGGCTGGCGCGGCTGTTTACCCTGTCCGATGAAATTCAGCGCAGCCTCGCCGTGCGCTCGGTGACCACACCCTTTGCACTGGCGGCGGCCAAACCGCTCGGCGGGCAGCCGGATCTGGTGGCGCTGTTTGTGGTGGTGACGGGCGTGTTTGGCATGGCGGTGGGCGATGTGCTGTTCCTGCGGCTTTCCATTCGCGAAGGCATGGCGAAAGGGGCAGGGTTCGGCGCGGCGTCGCACGGCGCGGGAACGGCGCGTTCGTATGAGCTGGGTCAGCAGGAGGGCGTGGTCGCGAGCCTGGTGATGATGCTGTCGGGCGTGGTAATGGTACTGATTGCGCCGCTGGTGGCGTGGGCGATGTTTTAAGCTCCCCGGCCAGAATGACCGGGGAGAAAGGCTTAGTGCGCGCGGCCCTGCTCGACGCCGAGACCGGTTTGTGAGCGGATAAACTGGGCGCGGAATTTCTCACGCTCCAGGTTACCCTCCGGCGAATTGTCGGTGGCTGAGAAGAACCAGATCCCGATAAACGCCACGGCAATGGAGAACAGCGCCGGGTATTCATACGGGAAGATGGCGCTTGCGTGACCGAGGATCTGCACCCAGATGGTTGGACCGAGAACCATCAGGATCACCGCCGTCAGCAGACCCAGCCAGCCGCCAATCATCGCCCCACGGGTGGTCAGTTTTGACCAGTACATGGAGAGCAGGATGATCGGGAAGTTACAGCTTGCCGCAATCGAGAAGGCCAACCCCACCATAAAGGCGATGTTCTGCTTCTCGAACAGGATACCCAGCAGTATCGCCACCACGCCCAGCACCAGCACGGTGATTTTCGAGACCTTCAGCTCATCGCGCTCGCTCGCGCCTTTGCGGATGACGTTGGCGTAGAGGTCATGCGACACCGCAGACGCGCCTGCCAGCGTCAGCCCTGCAACCACCGCGAGGATGGTGGCGAAGGCCACGGCGGAGATAAAGCCGAGGAACAGGTTACCGCCAACCGCGTCGGCCAGGTGCACCGCCGCCATGTTGTTACCGCCAATCAACGCGCCCGCCGCGTCTTTAAACGCCGGGTTCGCCCCCACCAGCATGATCGCGCCAAAGCCGATGATAAAGGTCAGAATGTAGAAGTAACCCATAAAGCCGGTGGCATAGAAGACGCTTTTACGTGCTTCACGCGCATCGCTCACGGTAAAGAAGCGCATCAGGATATGCGGTAAACCCGCGGTGCCGAACATCAGGCCGAGACCGAGTGAGAGCGCAGATATCGGATCTTTCACCAGTCCGCCCGGGCTCATGATCGCTTCCCCTTTCGGGTGGACCGCCATCGCTTCGGTAAACAGGTTATTGAAGCTGAAGCCGACGTGCTTCATCACCATAAAGGCCATAAAGCTGGCGCCGAACAGCAGCAGGACGGCTTTGATGATCTGCACCCAGGTGGTCGCCAGCATGCCGCCGAACAGGACGTACATCACCATCAGCACGCCGACCAGCACCACCGCGACGTGGTAGTTCAGGCCAAACAGCAGTTCGATAAGCTTGCCCGCGCCCACCATCTGGGCGATCAGATACAGCGCCACCACCACCAGCGAGCCGCAGGCGGAGAGGGTACGAATCGGCCCCTGCTTCAGGCGATAGGATGCCACGTCAGCGAAGGTGTAACGTCCCAGGTTGCGCAAGCGTTCGGCAATCAGGAACAGAATGATCGGCCAGCCGACGAGGAAGCCGAGGGAGTAGATCAGGCCGTCATAGCCGGAGGTGTACACCAGCGCGGAGATCCCGAGGAACGAGGCGGCGGACATAAAGTCACCCGCAATCGCCAGCCCGTTCTGGAAGCCGGTAATGTTACCGCCCGCCGTGTAGTAATCGTTACGGGAACGCACGCGTTTTGACGCCCAGTAGGTGATATACAGCGTCAACAGGACGAAAATCAGGAACATCACAATCGCCTGCCAGTTGGTTGGCTGACGCTGGACCTCGCCGGTAATGGCATCTGCCGCATGGGCAGCAAAGGGAAGTGTGGCGGCAAGCGCCGTCAGGACTCGCTTCATGATGCTTTTACCTCATGCAGAACCGCTTTATTAAGACGATCGAATTCACCGTTCGCACGCCAGACGTATACGCCGGTCAGCACAAACGAAATCACAATCACGCCGATGCCGATGGGAATACCGCGCGTGACGCTGGTACCCGCGTGTAGCGGGGTACCCAGCCAGTGCGGGGCGAAGGCGATGAGCAGAATAAAGCCGACGTAAATAACCAGCATGATGATGGAAAGTAAGAAGGCAAACCGTTGCCGTTTATCGACGAGCTCCCTGTAGTGCGCACTATTCTCTATCTGCTGACAAATATCGTTATTCATCACAGAGTCTCCAAAGGTAAGGTTGGTTTGTTTTTATCCCCTCTCCCCTATGGGGAGAGGGATAGGGTGAGGGGAGAAAGGTGCGGTCTGATGCCCTCACCCCGGCCCTCTCCCACGGGGAGAGGGAGAAAACGCTAGGAAGGCATCGCGATGGCCTGCTTCTCTTCGAGCAGTTTGTCCACCACGCCAGGATCCGCGAGCGTTGAGGTATCACCGAGGTTGCTGGTGTCCCCTGCGGCGATTTTGCGCAATATACGGCGCATAATTTTCCCGGAGCGTGTTTTCGGCAGCGAGTCGGTCCAGTGCAGCACGTCCGGCGTCGCCAGCGGGCCAATCTCTTTACGCACCCAGTTGCGCACCTCGGTATACAGCTCTGGCGACGGCTCTTCGCCGTGGTTCAGGGTGACGTAGGCGTAGATCGCCTGGCCTTTGATGTTGTGCGGAATACCGACAACGGCGGCTTCGGCAATCTTCGGATGCGACACCAGCGCCGACTCAATCTCCGCCGTGCCCAGACGGTGGCCGGAGACGTTCAGCACGTCGTCCACGCGTCCGGTTATCCAGTAATAGCCGTCTTCATCACGACGCGCGCCGTCGCCGCTGAAGTACATGTTTTTAAAGGTCGAGAAGTAGGTCTGCTCGAAGCGCTCGTGGTCGCCAAACAGCGTGCGCGCCTGACCCGGCCAGGAGTCGACGATCACCAGGTTGCCCTCGGTGGCCCCTTCCTGCGGATTGCCTTCGTTATCCACCAGCGCAGGCTGCACGCCGAAGAACGGACGGGTTGCGGAACCCGCTTTCAGCTGGGTGGCGCCCGGCATTGGGGTGATCATAAAACCGCCGGTTTCGGTCTGCCACCAGGTGTCCATCACCGGGCATTTCTCGTTGCCAATTTTCTTCCAGTACCACTCCCAGGCTTCCGGGTTGATGGGCTCACCCACGGAACCGAGGATGCGCAATGATGAGCGGTCGGTGCCCTCAATGGCTTTGTCGCCTTCCGCCATTAACGCGCGGATCGCCGTTGGCGCGGTGTAGAGAATGTTGACCTGGTGCTTGTCGACCACCTGACACATGCGCGCCGGGGTCGGCCAGTTCGGGACGCCTTCAAACATCAGCGTCGTTGCGCCGCAGGCCAGCGGGCCGTACAGCAGGTAGCTATGGCCGGTGACCCAGCCCACGTCGGCGGTACACCAGTAGATGTCGCCCGGATGGTAGTCGAAGACGTATTTGAAGGTGGTGGCCGCATAGACCAGATAGCCACCGGTGGTGTGCAGCACGCCTTTCGGTTTGCCGGTTGAGCCGGAGGTGTAAAGGATAAACAGCGGGTCTTCCGCATTCATCTCTTCCGGCTGATGCTGGTCGCTCGCTTTTTCAATCAGGTCGCTCCACCAGAGGTCGCGCCCTTCATTCCAGTCGATCTTGCCGCCGGTACGCTTGAGCACGATGACGTTGCTGATGGTTTTCACATTGGGGTTTTTCAGCGCTTCGTCGACGTTTTTCTTCAGGGGGATACCGCGACCGGCGCGCACGCCTTCGTCAGCGGTGATCACCAGCTTCGAGTTAGAGTCAACGATACGCCCGGCAACCGCCTCCGGTGAGAAGCCGCCGAAAATAACGGAGTGAATCGCACCGATGCGCGCGCAGGCCAGCATGGCAACCGCCGCTTCCGGTACCATCGGCATATAAATAGCAACAACGTCGCCTTTTTTAATACCCTGTTCCAGCAATACGTTGGCGAAGCGGCAGACATCGCGATGGAGTTCGTTATAGGTGATATGTTTACTCTGCGAGGCATCATCGCCTTCCCAGATAATGGCCGTTTCGTTGCCGCGCTCGGCGAGGTGGCGGTCAAGGCAGTTCGCCGCCAGGTTCAGCGTGCCGTCTTCATACCATTTAATGGAGACGTTACCCGGTGCAAAGGAGGTGTTCTTCACCTTCTGATACGGTTTGATCCAGTCAAGGATATGGCCCTGCTCACCCCAGAAGAGGTCAGGGCTAGAGATGGATTGCTGATACTTCTCGTGGTACTGCTCCGGGTTTATCAGGCAACGGTCCGCAATATTTGCGGGAATGTCGTGTTTATGGATTTGGCTCATGGCTTTTTTTCTCCGTGTAAGATGTTAATAATATGTCGCAAAAACGTTAATTGTAGGGGCTTTACAAGCTTTGTTTAGTATTTGGGCGGCAGATCACGCATTGTTTGAATAGGCTGAAAAATGAGCGAATGAAACTTTGAAGGGAAATAATTTACGCTAACGATTATTCACATTTATGTTTAAAAAAGCTTTTTTATAACAAAAGGTTATTTATCAGAATTAGGACAAACTCCCGTCATCCCCGCTTTTTCGAGTGAAATGCGTCGTTCTTTAAGGCTTGCGCAACAGGCCGCGCAAATGATACTCATACGCCGCGTTAAAAAATCCCATAAACCAACGCAACACAATTCATACCCTTTCAGTATGTCCCCATATTCATGCAGTTTGAGTGAATAAGGCGCTTCATTGAGGAAGTCAGTTTCTATGAAAAACGTTAAAGTCAGCCTTGCCTGGCAGATCTTAATCGCCCTTGTGCTGGGCATCTTGCTGGGCAGTTACCTGCATTATCATAGCGACAGCCGCGAATGGCTGATTGCGAACCTGCTTTCACCTGCAGGGGATATCTTTATTCATCTGATTAAGATGATTGTGGTACCGATTGTGATCTCGACGCTGGTGGTCGGTATTGCGGGTGTCGGTGATGCGAAGCAGTTAGGCCGCATCGGTGCGAAGACCATTCTTTATTTCGAAGTGATCACTACGGTTGCGATTATCCTCGGCATTACGCTGGCGAACGTGTTCCAGCCGGGTTCCGGGATCGATATGTCGCAGCTGGCGACGGTGGATATTTCGAAATACCAAAGCACGACCGCTGACGTCCAGAGCCACGCGCACGGCCTGATGGGTACTATTCTTTCGCTGGTGCCGACCAACATCGTGGCATCAATGGCGAAGGGCGAGATGCTGCCGATCATCTTCTTCTCAGTGCTGTTTGGTCTGGGGCTTTCTTCCCTGCCGGCGACGCACCGTGAGCCGCTGGTCACCGTGTTCCGTTCTATCTCTGAAACCATGTTTAAAGTGACCCACATGGTGATGCGTTACGCGCCGGTCGGGGTGTTCGCGCTTATTGCCGTCACCGTGGCGAACTTCGGTTTTGCCTCCCTGTGGCCGCTGGCGAAGCTGGTGATCCTGGTGCACTTCGCCATCCTGTTCTTCGCGCTGGTGGTGCTGGGCATTGTGGCGCGCCTGTGCGGGCTGAGCATCTGGATCCTGATCCGTATCCTGAAGGATGAATTGATTCTGGCGTACTCCACGGCAAGCTCTGAGAGCGTGCTGCCGCGTATCATTGAGAAGATGGAAGCCTACGGCGCGCCAGCCTCTATTACCAGCTTCGTGGTACCAACCGGCTACTCCTTTAACCTGGACGGTTCAACGTTGTACCAGAGTATCGCTGCTATCTTTATTGCGCAGCTGTACGGCATTGACCTGTCGCTGTGGCAGGAGATCGTGCTGGTGCTGACGCTGATGGTGACGTCCAAAGGTATTGCAGGCGTTCCGGGCGTCTCCTTCGTGGTTCTGCTGGCGACGCTCGGCAGCGTCGGGATCCCGCTGGAAGGTCTGGCGTTTATCGCCGGTGTTGACCGTATCCTCGACATGGCGCGTACCGCGCTGAACGTGGTGGGGAATGCCCTGGCGGTGCTGGTTATCGCCAAGTGGGAACACAAATTCGACCGCAAAAAAGCGCTGGCGTATGAACGCGAGGTGCTGGGTCGTTTTGATAAGACGGCTGATCAGTAACATCCTAAGCCCGGTGGCGCTGCGCTTACCGGGCCTACGGGTTTTGTAGGCCGGGTAAGGCGAAGCCGCCACCCGGCACTTTATTCTCCGCTTAACGCATCAAACTCTTCACATCCCGTATCAAACCCTTCCGTACAGCTCAGGTTCAACCAGTAGAGCGCTTTCTGTTTATTTGGCGTGATAAAGCCTTTCTCGCCCTGCTGGAACAGCATACCAGCCCAGTATTCTGCGTAGCCCGTACGTGAAAGAGACGAACTGCGCTTAAACCACGCTGCTGCCTGAGCGTCATCCTGCACCACTTCCACGCCGTTGGCATAAATCAGCCCCAGCAGCAGTTGCGCATCAACCGCGGAGTCGTTGTCGATATCCTCGGTAGCCGTTTGCAGTAGTTTGATCGCCTGCGGATAGTCAGTTTTCCCCGCCTGGGTGTTCACCAGCACGCGCGCCAGCATGATTGCGCCACGCTTGCTGCCCGCGATGGTTGCCTGCTGTGCCAGTGCCTTGGCTTGCGCATAATTTCCCTGGGTAAAGAGAATTTGCGAGAGCAGCCCCATGGCGTCAACATCGCCACCTTTTGCGGCTTTCTCGGCCCACAGCGCCGCTTGTTTGCTGTCGCCGGAGCTAAAGTACGTATCGGCCAAATAATACTGGGCACGGGCGTCACCCGCTTCAGCCTGTTCCTTGTACTGGCTGCCAATCTCATCGGCACGGACAAGCGATGTAAAAAGTAACAACAACAGAAAAATATGTTTCATGGGTTCTTATCATCTGGGTACATGCCGCGCAGTATAATCGCGGCGACAGAAGAAAAAAATGGGTGCATTAAGACCTCAGCATCCTACAAGCCGGGCGGAACCGTCGTTCCGCCCGCAGAGGTTAGCCTGCGTTGCAGGCTAATTTCGCCGCCACCTCCTGATGTTCACTCTTTATTGAAAACTCGCAGAGCCTGCCGCGAGTAATAAAGGTAAAGATCACTATCGTCAGGCAAATAATAAAGACGATGCCTAACGCAGTTTTTAATGGCGTCATGCCTTTTACTCCTTGTGTAAAAAAGAATAAGAGGCTACTCTCAACTTGTTGGGAGTTGAGGGAGTAGCCTCGGGTAAATGAAAATTTCCCGGGGCTTCCTACTTTCTGTCCCTCAACAATGCTCAAGACAGAAAGTCTTAAGCACCCGCCGCACATCTTATCCCTCTGAATTAAAATGCAAAGATGTAATTCTTTTTCGCTGGAATTACATTATTTCTGCGAGCCGCTATCCAGAATAACAATTAATATTTTTAATGTGTTAAGCGGAAATAAAAAGGGAGTGAATATCTCACTCCCTTTATTCATCGTTTAATTAACGTCATCAACCCATTGCGCTTTCACGCAGTCGGGCTTTCAGCTTCTTATATTCGTCGATCACATACTGTTCCGCAGCGTGTTGATCTGAGATCGGCTCCACGTTTACGGCGCAGTATTTATACTCCGGCGTTTTGGTTATCGGACTTAAGTTCTCCGTCACCAGCTCGTTACAGGCACCAATCCACCACTGGTAGGTCATATAGACTGCGCCTTTATTCGGACGGTCGCTGACCTGCGCGCGGGTGATGATGCGGCCCTTACGCGAGTTTACCCACACCAGCGCTTCGTCCTCAATGCCGAGACGCTCCGCGTCGGCGGTGTTGATTTGTGCGTATCCCGGTTCGTCCGCCAGCGCCGCCAGCGCGGCACAGTTGCCGGTCATCGAACGGCAGGAGTAGTGACCCACTTCACGCACGGTGGAGAGCACCATCGGATACTCATCGGTGAGTTTATCGATCGGCGCGACCCAGTCGCAGGTGAAAAACTGCGCCAGTCCGTTCGGGGTGTCGAATTTCTCTTTGAAGAGGTACGACGTTCCCTGGTCGGCTTCGGACTCATCGCGACACGGCCACTGGATGTACCCCAGCTCACCCATTTTTTCATAGGTTGCCCCATAAAAGTCCGGACACAGACTGCGCAACTCGTCCCAGATCTCCTGAGTGTTGTTGTAGTGCATCGGGTAGCCCATGCGGGTGGCAATTTCACTGATAATCTGCCAGTCGGTTTTGAGATCCCACTTCGGTTCGACCGCTTTAAAGAAGCGCTGGAAGCCGCGGTCCGCCGCCGTGTAGACGCCCTCATGCTCGCCCCAGGAGGTCGACGGTAAAATCACATCCGCCGCCGCCGCGGTTTTGGTCATGAAGATATCCTGGACAATCACCAGTTCCAGATCCTCAAACCCTTTGCGCACCGCAGACAGCTCGGCGTCGGTCTGAAGCGGATCTTCACCCATGATGTAGGCCGCACGCACTTCGCCATGCGCCGCACGGTGCGGCAGCTCGCTGATGCGATACCCGGTGTGCTCAGGCAGACTTTCCACGCCCCAGGCCTTCGCAAACTTCGCGCGGTTCTCCGGGAATTTCACGTACTGGTAGCCAGGATAGGTATCCGGCAGCGCGCCCATGTCGCAGGCACCCTGGACGTTATTCTGACCGCGCACCGGGTTCACGCCGACGTGCGCTTTACCCAGATTGCCCGTCAGCATCGCGAGGCTGGTCAGGGAACGCACGGTTTCCACGCCCTGGTAGAACTGGGTGACGCCCATGCCCCACAGGATGGCGGCGGTTTTCGCTGCCGCGTACATGCGTGCCGCCTGGCGGATCTCCTGCGCGCTGACGCCGGTTATCGTTTCAACCGACTCTGGCGTATAGCCTTCGACAATTTTCCGATACTCTTCAAAGCCTTCCGTACGGCTTGCGACAAACGCCTGGTCGTACAGGTTCTCCTCAATAATGACGTGCCCCATTGCGTTCAGCAGCGCGATGTTCGAGCCGTTTTTTAACGCGATGTGCATATCCGCAATGCGCGCGGTTTCAATTTTGCGCGGATCGCAGACGATGATTTTCGCCCCATTCTGTTTAGCGCGAATTACGTGGTTCGCGACGATAGGGTGAGAATCCGCCGGGTTATAGCCGAAAATAAACACGAGATCGGTATTATCTATCTCGTTGATGGCATTACTCATTGCGCCGTTACCGACCGACTGGTGCAGACCTGCAACCGATGGGCCGTGTCAGACGCGAGCGCAGCAGTCGACGTTATTGGTACCAATAACGGCGCGCGCGAATTTTTGCATCACATAGTTGGTTTCATTCCCCGTCCCGCGTGAGGAGCCGGTGGTCTGAATCGCATCCGGGCCATACTTGGCCTTGATGGCGCTGAGGCGCGTGGCGACGTAATCGAGCGCCTCGCTCCAGATGACGGCTTCCAGCTTGCCGCCGCGCTCGCGGCGGATCATAGGGGTTTTCAGGCGCGGGGTGAGGATCTGGGTATCGTTAATAAAATCCCAGCCGTAGTAACCTTTCAGGCACAGCGTGCCCTGGTTGGTTTTCCCCTGCGCGGCCTCTGCCCGGACGATTTTGCCGTTATCGACCACCAGGTGGATCTTGCAACCTGAGGCACAATAAGGACAAACCGTGACGACTTTTTTCATCAGTCTGCTCCAGTTAATCGAATCTTTCGCACCCACTATGCAGCTTCTATGCCATGTTTTTAATGTGGGTATCTCCAGACTGTACGGCTGAAATGCGCGCAAAACCCTGACGAAAAACAGGCAATCGTCAAAATTGACGTGTCGAAAGGGCAGCGGATGTGACATGGGTTGAAATTCCGTCACGTAAAAAACAATTTGGCTGGAGCCGACGGCAGAATGGTTCAGACTTAACATAATCCCCTGACGGAAGCATACGATGAAACCGGCGATTCTGGTGGTTGATGACGATACGGCAGTGTGTGAATTGCTGCAGGACGTGCTCAGCGAGCACGTCTTTACCGTGCTCGTCTGCCATAACGGACAGGACGCGCTGAACCGGGTACATCAGGAACCGGGTATCGCACTCGTGCTGCTGGACATGATGCTGCCGGATATCAACGGCCTGCAGGTCTTACTCCAGTTGCAAAAGCAGCGGCCAGAACTACCGGTGGTCATGTTGACGGGGCTGGGCAGTGAATCAGACGTGGTCGTGGGTCTGGAGATGGGCGCCGATGATTACATTGGCAAACCATTTAACCCGCGCGTGGTGGTTGCCCGCGTGAAAGCGGTACTGCGCCGGACGGGCGTGCTGGCAGCAGAAACTCCCGCGGCGCCCGTCGCGGGCATTGCTTTTAATGGATGGACGCTCGATACCACCCGCTGCGAGCTAAGAGATCCGAACCGCAATACCGTGACATTAACCCAGGGCGAGTACGGCTTGTTGCTGGCGCTCACGCAAAATGCCCGCCGTGTGCTCAGCCGCGATCGGCTGCTTGAGCTGACCCACAGCGAAAGCGCCGAGGTGTTCGATCGCACTATCGACGTGTTGATCATGCGTCTGCGCCGGAAGATCGAGGTTAACCCGCATCAGCCAGCGCTCATCAAAACCATCCGTGGGTTAGGTTACGTGTTTGCCACCGATGTGTCGCATTGCGAGAAAGCGGCCTAAGTATTCTCTTTGATAAACAGCTGCAGCTCGGCCAGCGTTTTCGCACCGTCAATTGCGTTGGCGGCCAGCAGGCTTGCCCGCGCGCAGGCGTGCGCCAGATAAATACTCTCGGCAAGCGACAGCGATTCATGGCAGCCATATAAAAAGCCTGCGCAAAACGCATCGCCCGCGCCGACGCTGCCGATAATCTCCTCCTGCTCCAGCATCCACGACGGGATCCAGCGGCCTTGCTCACCGCGTGCTTCCCCCCATGCCCCTTCCGGGCAGTGGATCACCACCCGCTGACGAACGCCTGCCGCCAGCAGCTGCGCCGCGGCTTCAGCAATATGGGCTGTGTTCAGCGCGTCGCTGCCGTCACGCATCTCCAGCCCGCTAAACTCCCCGGCTTCCAGCTCATTAATCACCAGATAGTCGAGATGGCGCAGGGCAGGGAGCACCAGCGGCTGATAGCGTGGGTCGCCCTTGCGGGACACCAGGTCGAGCGAGGTTTCATACCCCTGGTCGCGCATCTGCGCCAGCAGCCGCGCGCTGCGGGTGCCAAATTCGTCATCGGGCATATCCAGGCTGTCGAGAAGCAAAAGGTAGCCGAGATGGAAAATTTTCATCGACCCGTCGAGACGGTCAAAAGCGGGCAGATCCAGCAGGCGGTTGGCCCCCGGCGAGTGGAAGAAGGTGCGCTGTCCGCTGGGATCGGTCATGACCTGGGACATGGAGGTCGGGGCAAAGGTGGTGCGCTGCACGCGCTGGCGGTTGACGTGGTACTGGTCGAGCATCGCCAGAATGTAATCCCCGTCGCCGTCTTCGCCAATCAGCCCTACCGCCTGCAGCGGCAGGCCAACATGCATTTTCGCCAGCGTCAGCAGCACGTTGAGCGGCGCGCCGCCGGTGGAGCGTTCGCTGTGGGTGATTTCCGCCAGCCAGCCGCGCTCCGGCCACTGCACGATCTGGTGGACATGATCCACCAGCATATTGCCAGCGGCGATAATGCCTTTACGTTCCATTATGCCTGCCCCGCGCTGCCGAAGATGCGCATCTGTTCGGCGACCGTATCCGTAATTGCCTCTTCTATCCCCAGCAGCAGCTCGGCAAATTCATCGTACAGCGGCTGGCGGTTTGCCATGCGCTGCTCAACGGCGGCAAGCGCGGCCTGCGACATGCCGGTGTAGAAATTGATTTTATGAATGCCCAGCTCAATCGCGCGGCGAAAATCGGCATCGCTAATCCCTGAGCCGCCGTGTAAAACCAGCGGCAGCCCCGTCTGCTGGCGAATGGCGTCCAGGCGTGGGAAATCGAGTTTCGGCTCGCCTTTGTATTTGCCGTGCGCGTTGCCGATAGCAACCGCCAGCGCGTCAATGCCGGTTGAATCGACAAATTCGCGCGCCAGCTGCGGGTCGGTAAAGAACGCTTCGTCCGCGTGCCCGTAAAGCGCGCCGCCTTCATCACCCCCGACCGCGCCCAGCTCCGCCTCCACCGACACGCCCACCGCGTGGCACATCTTCACCACTTCCCGCGTCTGGCGAATGTTTTCCTCGTAGCTTAGCGTCGAGCCGTCGAACATCACCGAGCTGAACCCTAAGCGCAGGGCGCGTACGACGGCCTCAAAATGCAGCCCGTGGTCGAGGTTAAGCACCACGGGAATGTCGTGACGGGCGGCTTCGAACTTAACCGCCTCGACAAGCGAATCCAGAGACACGTACTTAAAATGCACTTCGGCGATGTTGATGATAAACGGCGAGCGTTCCTGCTTCGCGGCGGCGAACAGCGCGCGCAGGAAGTGGGAGTCGAGCACGTTGAACGCGCCCAGCGCGTAGCGATGTTTCCGGGCGTGCTCAAGACCGTCGGCAAGAGAAATCAATGGCATCATTCACCCCTTATATCCGAAACAGGTTGTATTCGTTGCACAGCACCAGCACTGCCGGTTCGTCTTCTTCAATGTTGTTATAGCGGGCAACGGGCTGCAAAAAGTGGTTATCGTGCTCGTCGTCATTGACCGATGAGACTTCGCCCACCAGCACGTCGCCAAAGCCGCGTTCGCCCCAGAAACTGTGGTACAGGCCGGGTGTCAGACAGATGCTTTCCCCTGGTGTGAGGCGCAGCTGGCTGCCGGGCGCGTGGGTCTGACGGCAGCCGTCTATCGTGACGGTCACATCCGTGTTTTCGGTTTCTTCATGCGCGCCCGCATTCCATAACTCAATAATCAGATTCCCGCCGCCCCGGTTGATAATGTCCTCTCGTTTACGCCAGTGAAAATGCATCGGCGTCAGCTGACCGTCCCGCACGTGCATAATTTTTTCGGCATAGCATTTTTCATACGGCATGCCGTTCGGCGAGCCGTTGCGCAGGGTAAACAGCGTCAGACCCTCGGCGGCAAAGTTGTTGCCACCAAACGCCGTCACGTCCCAGCCGAGTTTGAGATCGAACACTTCCTGCCATGCGGCCTGGTCAAGCTGCTGCCATTTTGTGGGTGGAAAGCTGGCAAACGGCGGGAGATGCACGTCGTGCATAGAAAAAAACTGTCGCGTGTGACCGAGGATTTCATTGATGTCGGAGCGTTTCATGGGAACTCCTGGAGTTTTATGCCACCCCCTCACCCCGGCCCTCTCCCTCAAGGGAGAGGGGGAATAAGTTCCCTCTCCCCGTGGGAGAGGGTTAGGGTGAGGGCATCAGGCCGCAACGAGGTTACTTAACCGTCCAACCCTTATAGGTCCCGACGTTCTTTTTATCGATCATCGTCACCGGGATCAGCACAGGCGCTTTCGGCGCAGGTTTGCCCTGTAGAATGTCATAGCCGATCTCCACCGCTTTTGCCGCCATCACCTGCGGATCCTGCGCCGGGGTCGCCACAAACAGGGAGTTTTCACGCTTCAGGGCTTCCTCACCGTCCGGTGATCCATCCACGCCGACGATAAAGAACTCATTGCGCTGCGCCTGTTTCGCCGCCAGATCGGCACCGATCGCGGTCGGATCGTTAATGGCGAAAACGCCGTCGATCTTCGGATTCGCCGCCAGCAAAGAGGTCATCACTTCCAGACCGCCTTCACGACTGCCCTTGGCGTTTTGGTTATCCGAGAGCACCTTGATATCCGGATGTTTTTTGAATTCCGTCTGGCAACCTTCCACGCGGTTTTGCACCGCAGAGACCGGTGGTCCGTTGATGATCACCACGTTGCCTTTGCCTTTCAGGCGGTCGGTAATGTACTTACAGGCCATTTCGCCTGCCTGGGTGTTATCGGAGGTGATGGTGGCATCAGCCCCTTCCGCCGCCACGTCAACCGCAACGACCACGATCCCGGCGTCCTTCGCGCGCTTCACCGCCGGGCCGATCCCTTTGGAATCCGCAGCATTGAGAATGATCATGTCCACCTTCGCGGCGATGAAGTTATCGATCTGCGCCACCTGCTGGCCCAGATCGTAACCGCTGGAAACCAGCGTCACCTTGACGTTATCGCCAGCCAGCTTGCGTGCTTCCAGCTCGGCACCTTTGGTGATCTGCACGAAGAACGGGTTAGCCAGGTCGCCCACCGTCACGCCGATGGACTTCAGATCTTTCGCCTGCGCAAACGGTGTTGCGGCAAGCAGTGCGCCAGCACAGAGCGCGGTCACTAAGGGTTTCAAACGCATATGGTTTTCCTCGAAGCTGTAGGGTGTTGTTGTTATGCACTTTGATGGTGTCGGGTACGGTATTTGTCGATCAGCACCGCTATGATGATCACCGCCCCTTTGATCACCAGTTGCCAGAAGTAGGAGACGCCCATCAGCGTCATGCCGTTGTTAAGGGTGGCGATGATCAGGGCGCCGACCAGCGTGCCGGTGATCGTGCCGATCCCGCCGACGAAGCTGGTGCCGCCGAGGATCACCGCCGCAATCGCGTCAAGCTCATAGCCCATACCGAGGTTGCCGTTGGCGCTGTAGAGGCGCGAGGCGCTCATCACCCCGCCAAGCCCGGAGAGCAGGCCGCTCATGCCGTAAACGAACAGCAGCACCAGCCAGACCTTGATGCCGGTCAGGCGCGCCGCCTGCATGTTGCCGCCCACCGCGTAGATGTGAACGCCAAGCGTGGTGCGGCGCAGGATGAACCAGCAGATAGCAATGACCGCCAGGGCGATCACCACCAGCCACGGAATGGGGCCGAGGTAGTTATTGCCGATCCACTCGAAGCTGATGTTGGAGTTAATCACCGTCGTGCCGTCCGCCAGCAGATAGGCAGCGCCGCGCAGTGCCGTATAGGTGCCGAGCGTCACGATAAAGGGCGGCAGTCCGGCAAAGGCCACCAGCGCGCCGTTGAACAAGCCCAACACCATGCCGAGCATCAGCGCGGCCGGAATGGAGAGCATCGCAAATTCAGGGATAAGCGAGACCACCATCGCTGCAACCGCCGTGGTGCCCAGAATCGAGCCCACGGAGAGGTCAATCCCGCCGGTTAAAATGATGAAGGTCATTCCCGCCGCCAGCACGATGTTGATCGACGCCTGGCGGGTAATATTGAGCAGGTTGCTCTCGGTGAAGAAGTTAGGGGCGATAAAGCCAAATACCGCCACAATCAGGATAAGAATCGGCAGGATACCGACCGTTTGCATCAGATCGCTCATCAGCATTTTTTTGGCGGAGGCGGATTTCGCCACCTGCTGCGGATGGGTTGGAGTTGTCATGATTGCACCGCCTGATGATGAGTGTCGTTCACGCCGGTTGCCAGCGTCATAATGTTTTCCTGAGAGATGTCGCGCCCGTGTAGTTCACCCGCGATGCTGCCTTCGCGCATCACGTACACCCGGTCGCTCATCCCCACCACTTCCGGCAGCTCGCTGGAGATCATCAAAATCGCCACCCCTTTGCGCGCCATCTGGTTCATGATGCGGTAGATCTCGCTTTTCGCGCCGACGTCCACGCCGCGCGTGGGTTCGTCCAGAATCAGAATGCGCGGGCCGATGGCCACCCAGCGGGAGATCAGCAGCTTTTGCTGGTTGCCGCCGGAGAGCCCGCCCGCTCGCACCTGAGAATGCGGCACGCGGATGTTGAGCAGCGCGATAGCGTCATCGGAAATTGACTGGGCTTTTTTACGGTTTAGCATGCCGAAGGTGGCGTCGCGCTCCAGCGTCGCCATGGTGATGTTTTCCTGGGCCGCCAGCTCCAGAAACAGCCCCTGCTCCTTGCGGTTTTCGGTGAGAAAACCGATGCCGTTATCAATGGCCGCGCGCGGGGAGTGGATCACCACCGGCTCGCCGTCCACCTCGATCATGCCGCCGGTGGCTTTACGCACGCCGAAGATGAGCTGCGCCAGTTCGGAGCGTCCGGCCCCGACCAGGCCCGCCAGCCCGACGATTTCGCCGGAACGCACCTGCAGGCTGCAGGGAAGCACTTTTTTGCCGTCAGTCAGGTGATGCACGTTGAGACGCGGGCTGCCGAGCGGGATGTCGCGCTCTTTGTTGAACAGGTCGCTTAACGGACGACCGACCATCATGCGCACCAGCTCAGAGGCGTTCAGCTTGTCGCGCGTCAGGCTGCCGACGTACTGCCCGTCGCGCAGGACGCTGACGCGGTCAGAGAGTTCATACACTTCCGCCATGCGGTGGCTGATGTAGATAATCGCCATCCCTTCATCGCGCAGGCGTAAAATCAGTTCGAACAGGCGGTGCGTTTCCCGCGAAGAGAGGGCGGCGGTGGGTTCGTCCATCACCAGAATGCGGCTGTTGCGGTGCAGCGCGCGGGCGATTTCCACCTGCTGCTGCTCGGCGATGGTCAGCTTCATCACCAGGTCGGTGGCGCTGAACTGCGCGCCGAGACGGTCAATCACCGCCTGCGCCTGGGCGGCCATCTCTTTGCGCTGCACCATCCCGCCGCGCGACAGCTCGCTGCCGAGAAAGATATTTTCGGCAACGGTCAGATTGGGCGCGAGCTGCATCTCCTGATAAATCAGGGTAATGCCTGCGGCCAGCGCATCTTTTGGGCCTTTGATATGAAACGGTTGGCCGTCGATCAGGATTTCGCCGCTGGTGGCGGAATAGGCTCCCGCGAGGATTTTCATCAGCGTGCTTTTTCCCGCGCCGTTTTCTCCCATCAGCGCGTGGATCTCACCGGGGAAAACCGTCAAATCCACACCCTTGAGCGCGTGGAAATTACCAAACGTCTTGGCAATATTGCGCATCTCTAAAACCGGGGTTCTGCTCATGGCGGATCTCCTGCGAATGTCGATATCTGCACTTCATCACAGGTGCGTAAATGCAAAATGTCAGAAGCTGTTCATATTTGTCATAGTTATGAATAGCTAATCGCCGTCACATTTCTCTTTTCCCTCTCCCTGTGGGAGAGGGTTAGGGTGAGGGGACACCAAATCGCAGAGGAGCCCAAATCCATGCCATCACGCCCCCCGTTTTTCGCCAGCGCCCGCGGACGCCTGCTGATTTTCAATCTGCTGGTGGTCGCCGTTACGCTGATGGTGAGCGGCGTGGCGGTACTTGGCTTTCGTCACGCCAGCCAGATCCAGGAGCAGGTGCAGCAGCAAACGCTGGATGACATGACCGGTAGCATGAACCTGGCCCGTGATACCGCTAACGTGGCGACCGCGGCGGTGCGGCTCTCCCAGGTCGTCGGGGCGCTGGAGTACAAAAGCGAAGCCGAGCGGCTGAAGCAGACCCAGATGGCGCTGCGCCACTCGCTGGAGCAGCTTGCGGAAGCGCCGCTGGCGCAGCAGGAACCGGCGCTGGTGGCGCGTATTATTCAAAGAAGCAATGAATTACAGCAGAGCGTGACGGAGATGCTTGAGCGCGGGCAGCGACGCCATCTGGAGCGTAACGCGCTGCTCAGCTCGCTATATCAAAGCCAGAGCTATCTGCGTCATCTGCAGGACATCAACCGCCGCTACAGCAGCAACGTACCGGACGCGCAGCAGCTGATGGAAATGGACAGGCTGATCGCTGCCGCCATCGACACCCCTTCGCCGCGCGCGACCGTTCAGCAGCTTGACGCCGTGACGGCAACCCTTCCCCGGCGCGCCATCCAGCCTGTCGTGAACAGGGTTCTGCCTGATTTTAACGTCGAGCTGCATAAACTCGCCCCTCTGTCGAAGCAGCTGGAAGAGAGCGATCTGGCGATCAGCTGGTATATGTTCCACATCAAGGCGCTGGTGGCGATCCTCAACAGCGACATCAATCAGTACGTAGAACAGGTGGCGAACGCCTCCACGCTTCGTACCGCTCAGAGCCATCAGGAGCTGCGATCGATCAGCGTGTTTATCAGCATTTTCGCCGTGCTGGCGCTGATCATCACCGGGTGCGCCTGCTGGTATATCTACCGCAATCTGGGCTCTAACCTGACGGCTATCTCCAGAGCGATGTCGCGCCTTGCGCACGGCGAGCAGGATGTTTCGGTGCCCGCGCTGCAGCGGCGCGATGAGCTGGGCGAGCTGGCGCGCGCGTTTAACGTTTTTGCCCGCAACACCGCCTCGCTTGAGCACACCACGCGCCTGCTGAAAGAGAAAACCACGCAGATGGAGATTGACCGCATCGAGCGTCAGGGGCTGGAAGAGGCGCTGCTGCACAGCCAGAAGATGAAGGCGGTCGGGCAGCTGACCGGCGGGCTGGCGCATGATTTTAACAACCTGCTGGCGGTGATCATCGGCAGCCTTGAGCTCACCGACACCGAATCAAAAGACGCGCCGCGCATTACCCGGGCGCTGAAGGCGGCCGAACGCGGCGCGCTGCTGACCCAGCGCCTGCTGGCGTTTTCCCGCAAGCAATCCCTGACGCCGCATGTTGTAGAGATGCTGCCGCTGCTGGAGAATCTCCGGGAACTGATGCGTCACTCACTGCCTGCCACCCTGACCCTGGAGATTGAAGCACAAACCCCGGCATGGCCCGCGTGGATAGACGTCAGCCAGCTTGAAAACGCCATTATCAACCTGGTGATGAACGCGCGTGATGCGATGGAAGGGCAAAGCGGGGTGATAAAAATTCGCACCTGGAACCAGCGCGTGACCCGCAGCGACGGACGCAGGCAGGACATGGTGGCGCTGGAGGTCATTGACCACGGCAGCGGCATGTCGCAGGAGGTGAAATCCCGGGTCTTTGAACCGTTCTTCACCACCAAGCAGACCGGAAGCGGGAGCGGGTTAGGCCTGTCGATGGTCTATGGGTTTGTGCGTCAGTCCGGCGGTCGCGTGGAGATTGAAAGCGCGCCGGGACAGGGCACCACCGTGCGGCTTCACCTTCCGCGATCGACGCTTCCCGCCGCTTCCGAAGATGAAGCGCTCTCAACCACCGCTACCGTTGAGAACGAGCGGCTGGTACTGGTGCTGGAGGACGAAGCCGATGTCCGCCAGACCCTGTGCGAGCAGCTGCATCAGCTCGGCTATCTGACGCTCGAAGCGGACAACGGCGAGCAGGCGCTGAACATGCTGGCGGCGTCACCGGATATTGGCATGTTTATCAGCGACCTGATGTTGCCGGGAAGCCTGAGCGGCGCGGAGGTGATTAACCAGGTGCGCAGCCATTATCCGCAGCTTCCGGTTCTGCTGATCAGCGGTCAGGATTTGCGACCAACGCATAATCCGCAGCTGCCCGACGTTCAGTTACTGCGTAAGCCGTTTACACGTGTGCAGCTGGCGCAGGCGCTGCGGAAGGTCATGGTAATTTGAGATTCCTCCGCTACCCCGGCTCCCCGCCGTTCATTATCGTAAGGCCAGTTCACCTGCGAGTCTGACCTTATGAAACGTTACTCAACTGCTCTGTTATTTGGTCTGCTGTCACTCACCAGCCAGCTGGCTCATGCCGATATTGTTGATGATGCTATTGGCAACATTCAACAGGCGATCAACGATGCTTATAACCCCAGCAGCAGTCGCAGCAGCGATGACGACGACGATCGTTACGATCGCAGCCGCCAGACCGACAGCCGTCAGTACGACGATCGCCGTCGACAGCTTGAGGACAGACGCCAGCGCTTAGATGAGCGCCAGCGCCAGTTGGATGACGATCGCCGTCGGTTAGAAGAAGATGAGCGCAGGTTAGAAGACGATTACGATCGAGGATAAAGCCTGGTGGCGCTTCGCTTACGCAGGCCTACAAAACTCTGGGCCGGCCGGGTAAGGCGCAGCCGCCACCCGGCAAAACTCAGTCGAGCACCAGCACCATCCCGTCATACCCCGCCTCAATCCCCTCCGGCAGCGGGTTATCCATCATCCACACGTCAAACTGATGGCTGATATGCGTCAGGATCACCTGCGGGCAGCCAATGACCTCGTTTAGCGCAATCACGGTAGTTAAGTCGCAATGGTTGCGCGGCGTTTCCTCGCGCGGTTCATGGCTGCAGTCAATAATCATCGCCTGCGGCGGGTTGTTGAGCAGGAACTTCACCGTTTTCTCCGGCAGTCCGGCGGTGTCGGAAAGCCAGGCCACCCGGCTGTGAGCCGATTCAAGCAGATAGCCGAAGGTCAGTCTGGAATGGTTAAGCGGCAGCGGCGTGACCCGCAGCCCCTGGAGTTCAAACATCACAAACGGCTCCAGCGTGTGGCTGAAATCCAGAATCCCCGGATGTTTAAACAGGTCGTCGCATCCCGCTTCGTCCGGCGGACCGTAAACCGGAATCGTCGCGCCCACGCCCCAGCGCAGGGGGAACAGCCCCTGAACGTGATCCATATGGTAGTGCGTGAGCAAAAACTGCTGAAAGCTGCCCGCGGGCCAGTCGTCCATCAGGTGCGGAATTCCCGCGTCTAGCAGCGTCACCGCATCGTTGAATTTGACCACCGCGCTGCAGGGGCGACGGCGATAGTTGTCCTGCAGGCGCGCCCGGCGGCAGGCCGCGCAGTCGCAGCCAAAGACCGGCACCAGCTGGGCGCTACCCGTCCCCGTCAGCGTGATTGTCAGACTCATAACGCACCTCTATAGCGGTTTGGTGAATCGGAAATGACTCTGCGTATACCCTTCACGCACGTAAAAACGGTGGGCATCAGTGCGCTTTACGCTGGTGGAAAGCTCCGTTAGCTCAGCACCCGCCTGGCGAGCGATCGCTTCCGCCCATGCCAGAAGCTGGCTGCCCACTTTGTGCCCACGCGCCTGCGGCATCACCACCAGCTCCTGGATCTCGCCGATCCAACGCGCATGGTGCAGGTGAAACTGCATGTGCAGACCGATCATGCCGATGACCTGCCCGTCCAATTCGGCAAGCTGGTAGCGCATGTTGTGATCCTGCAGGTTGGCAAGGTAGCCCGCGTGAAACGCCTGATGATCGAATTCTGCCTGCTTAAGTTCGCAGATGAGGGCGTAAACACTCTGCGCATCGTCGGCGGTGGCGGGGCGAAGCTGGCAGTCAGGCATGCTGTTTCTCCTTCTGGCGGATCAGCGTTAAAAAGGTCTCGACTGACTGTAGCAAACTTCCGTCGTTATTGAGGACGTGACAGCCCGACGGGGTGTAGCGCGCCGCACGCTCCAGGCGCTGGTCTATCTCTTTTGCGCTTTCGCGGCCACGATTTTGCAGGCGGTTACGCAAGATCTCCGGCGACACCTCTAAACAGACCGGCAGCAGGGCCGCTTCATATCGGGAACGCGCCTGCGGTAGATGCGCGCGCGAGCCGTTAACCAGCACGTCAAAACCCGCGTGCAGCCAGAGGTCGATTTCGATGCCCACGCCATAGTAAAAACCGTTGGCGTGCCAGCTCAGCGCCAGCAGATTTTGCCCGGCGCGGGTAAAAAATTCCTGCTCGCTCAGGGCGATATGGTTTTCGCTTCCGGCGTTGGCCGCGCGGGTGATGTACCTGTGCGCGACCAACAGTCGCGCGTGTTCCTGCTGTCGCAGCGCCGACAGCAGGCTGTCTTTCCCGGAGCCGGACGGCCCCATTAACCAGATGAGTCTTCCCATCAGAACACCCTTTTTCCCTGACGCCAGACGTGGTCGATATGAACGTGTTCGCCCTTGCGGTGGGCGAGCACCAGATCCGCGCGTTTACCTTCGGCGATTTCCCCGCGATCGTGAAGATTGAGCGCGGTGGCCGGGTTTTTCGTCACCAGGCGAATCGCCTGCGGCAGCGTAAAGCTGTTGCCTTCGTCGTCTGCCACCCGGAACGCCGCATCCAGCAGGCTGGCGGGGTAGTAGTCGGACGAGAGAATATCCAGCAGGCCGAGGGAGGCGAGCCTGCTTGCCGCCACGTTACCGGAGTGCGATCCGCCGCGCACGATGTTAGGCGCGCCCATCAGCACGTTCATACCGTGCCTGCGTGAGGCTTCCGCCGCTTCGAACGTGGTGGGAAATTCAGCGATCACGCTGCCAAGTCGATGGGATTCGCGCACGTGATCGTGCGTGGCGTCGTCATGGCTGGCCAGCGCGATGTTGCGGTCACGGCACATGGCGGCAATCTTAAGGCGGTTAGGCTGCGACCACTGTGCCGCAAGTGCCAGCTGCTCTTCCTCGTAGCGGGCCATCTCCGCATCGTTGAGAGAATATTTGCCCTGATAGTATTCGCGATACTTTTCAATGTTGGCGAACTGGCGCTGCCCCGGCGAGTGGTCCATCAGGGAGACCAGCGAGACCGGCTCACGCCCGACCAGCTTTTCAAACAGCGGCAGGGTAGTGTGATGCGGCAGCTCGCAGCGCAGGTGCAGACGGTGCTCGGCGCGGTTGAGGCCGCGTTTTTGCGTCTCCTCCACGGCGTTGATCATCTTCTCCAGATTTTCCAGGCGATCGCCGCCGTCGCGCACGTCGCCAATGGCCACCGCGTCGAGCACGGTGGTGATGCCGCTGGCGACCATCAGCGCGTCGTGGCTGCTCATCGCCGAATGGGCGGGCCAGTCCACCTTCGGGCGCGGGGTGAAGAATTTGTCCAGATTATCGGTATGCAGCTCAATCAGCCCCGGCAGCAGCCAGCCGCCTTCGCCGTCCATCGCTTCAGGGGTACGGCTCTGGGTTTCGGCAAAGGCGCGAATAACGCCGTCCTGGATCTCGATTGAGCCGCTAACCACTTCATTTTCCAGTACCAGCCTGACGTTATTGATAATCATGAGTTTGTCCCCATCGGGTGCAATCTGTCTGCGACGCGGCTGCGAACGGTTTCGTCGTGGAAGATCCCGACGATCGCCGCGCCGCGCGCTTTGGCCTGTTCGATCAGCTCAACCACGGCCGCGCTGTTTTTATCGTCGAGCGAGGCGGTGGGTTCATCCAGCAGCAGAATCGGGTAGTCGACAATAAACCCGCGCGCGATGTTAACGCGCTGCTGCTCGCCGCCGGAAAAGGTCGACGGGGCAAGGTGCCACAGGCGCTCCGGCACGTTGAGGCGCGTCAGCAGGCTGGCGGCTTTGGCGGCGCAGGTTTCGCGCGGCACGCCGAGATCCAGCAGCGGCTGCATCACCACGTCCAGGGCGGAGATCCGCGGGATCACCCGCAGAAACTGGCTGACCCAGCCGATCGTCGTGCGGCGCACGTCCAGCACCTTACGCGCGGGGGCCTGCACCAGGTCGACCCACTCATCGTTGTGGCGAATGCGAATGTGGCCTTCGTCCGGCAGGTAGTTGGCGTACAGGGAGCGCAGCAGGGTGGATTTTCCGCTGCCGGAGTGCCCGTGCAGCACTACGCATTCGCCCTTGCTGACCTCTAACGAGGCGTTTTGCAGCACCGGCAGGCGCACGCCGTTTTGCTGGTGGAGCACAAAGGTTTTACTGACATTTTCAACGTGAATCATTTTGACCTCGCGATTCGTTTTGCCGGGTGGCGGCTTCGCCTTGCCCGGCCTACAGGTGCGGTGTTCGTAGGCCGGGTAAGCGCAGCGCCACCCGGCAACCGCGACCTCAGTTCTGCAACACGGACGACACCAGCAGCTGGGTGTACGGATGGTGCGGATCGTCGAGCACGCGGTCGGTTAACCCACTTTCCACCACTTGGCCCTGCTTCATCACCAGCAGACGGTCCGCCAGCAGGCGCGCAACGCCTAAATCGTGGGTGACAATCACCACCGCCAGGTTCAGCTCCACCACCAGACCGCGCAGCAGGTCGAGCAGGCGGGCCTGCACGGAGACGTCCAGCCCGCCGGTGGGTTCATCCATAAACACCAGCTTCGGGTGGGTGACCAGGTTGCGGGCGATCTGCAGACGCTGCTGCATCCCACCGGAGAAGGTTGTCGGCAGGTCGTCGATGCGCGAGGCGGGGATTTCCACCTCCTCCAGCCAGTGCTGGGCGGTGGTGCGGATGTTGCCGTAATGGCGCGCGCCGGTGGCCATCAGCCGCTCGCCGATGTTGCCTCCCGCCGAGACCTGACGGCGCAGGCCATCCATCGGGTGCTGATGCACCACGCCCCACTCGGTGCGCAGCAGGCGGCGGCGCTCGGCCTCGCTTATGCCGTAGAGGGAGTGTCCCTGATACAGGATCTCACCGTGTTGCGGCGCGAGGCGCGCGGAGATGGACTTCAGCAGAGTCGTTTTGCCGGAGCCGGACTCGCCGACGATCCCCAGCACTTCGCCCGGCCACAGCTCGAACGAGACGTCGCTGAAGCCTTTGCCCGGCGCATAAAGGTGAGTCAGGTGATTAACCGAAAGCAGCGGTTTCATTGGCCGTTCGCCTCGCTCTGTTGGCGGCAGTAATCGGTGTCGGAGCAGACAAACATCCGTTTGCCCGTGTCGTCCAGCACCACTTCGTCCAGATAGCTGTGTTTGGAGCCGCAGATGGCGCACGGCTCGTCCCACTCCTGCACCGTAAACGGGTGATCGTCGAAATCCAGGCTTTCGACACGCGTGTAAGGCGGGACGGCGTAGATGCGTTTTTCACGCCCGGCGCCGAACAGCTGCAGGGCGGGCATCATGTCCATCTTCGGGTTATCGAATTTCGGGATCGGCGACGGATCCATGACGTAGCGCCCGTTGACCTTCACCGGGTAGGCGTAGGTAGTGGCGATATGGCCGAAGCGGGCGATATCCTCATACAGCTTCACCTGCATTACCCCGTACTCTTCCAGCGCGTGCATGGTGCGGGTTTCCGTTTCGCGCGGCTCGATAAAGCGCAGCGGCTCCGGGATCGGCACCTGGAAAATCAAAATCTGATCTTCCGTCAGCGGGGTTTCGGGGATGCGGTGACGGGTCTGGATCAGCGTCGCGTCTTCGGTTTTTTCAGTGGTGTTTACCCCGGTTACGCGCTGGAAGAAGCTGCGGATCGACACGGCGTTGGTGGTGTCGTCGGCGCCCTGGTCGATAACCTTCAGCACGTCAGACTCGCCGATCACGCTGGCGGTGATCTGAATACCGCCCGTGCCCCAGCCGTAGGGCATCGGCATTTCGCGGCCGCCGAACGGCACCTGATAGCCCGGAATGGCCACCGCTTTAAGTATCGCGCGGCGGATCATGCGCTTGGTTTGCTCGTCCAGATAGGCAAAGTTGTAGCCGCTTAAGTTAGCCATTGGCGCGCTCCCGTTGCAGGCGTTTCAGCAGTTCCAGTTCAGCCTGGAAATCGACGTAGTGCGGCAGCTTGAGGTGCGAGACAAAACCGGCGGCCTCAACGTTATCCGCGTGGGCCAGCACGAACTCTTCGTCCTGCGCCGGGCCTGCAATGTGCTCGCCGTAGTCCGGTGCCTGGAGTGCGCGGTCGACCAGCGCCATTGCCATGGCTTTGCGCTCGCCGAGGCCGAACACCAGCCCGTAGCCGCGGGTAAAGTGAGGGTCTTCATTTTCGGGCGCGACAAAACCGTTCACCATTTCACACTCGGTCAGCAGCAGTTCGCCGACATTCACCGCAAAACCCAGCTCTTCCGGCACGATTTCGACGTCGATGTAGCCGCTGCGGATCTCGGCCGCAAACGGGTGGTTGCGCCCGTAGCCGCGCTGGGTGGAGTAGGCCAGCGCCAGCAGATAGCCTTCGTCGCCGCGCATCAGCTGCTGCAGGCGGGACGAACGCGAGCACGGGTAAACCGGCGGCGTGCGGGTGATGTCATCCGGCTGCGCGCCAGAATCTTCTTCCGCCTTCGCCAGACCCTGTTTCGCCAGCAGGCTGAAGACGTGCGGAGACGGTTCTTGTTCGGCGTCAGAGGTGCTGAGCTGCGGTGCTTCGCCGTTCGCCAGCAGGGTAAAATCCAGCAGGCGATGGGTGTAGTCGTAGGTAGGGCCAAGCAACTGGCCGCCGGGAATGTCTTTATAAACGGCAGAAATGCGGCGCTCCAGGCGCATCTGTGCCGTGTTGACCGGCTCGCTCACCGCCAGTTTGGCAAGCGTGGTGCGGTAGGCACGCAGCAGGAAGATGGCTTCGACGTTATCGCCGCTGGCCTGCTTCAGGGCCAGCGCCGCCAGTTCACGGTCGGCGATGCCGCCCTCGGTCATCACGCGGTCAACGGCGAGGTTTAACTGCTGCTCAATCTGGGCGACGCTCAGCTCAGGAAGCCGTTCATCGCCCCGTCGTCTGTGCGCCTGCAGCGCATGGGCGGCGGCGATCGCTTTTTCGCCCCCTTTGACGGCAACGTACATCAGCACACCTCCACGTGGGTGGTCCGCGGGATCGCCAGCAGGCGCTCGCCGCAGGTCAGGATCAGGTCAATGCCCAGCGGGAACGGGTGCGGGCGCTCGGTCAGCTCGTGAATGATGCACTCCGGCAGCTGCGGCGCGACCATGCGTTCTTCGGCGATGCCTGCGCCCGTCAGGCGCAGCATGCGGCCGCCGCTCAGGCTGGAAACCTGCAGGATCAGCGTGGCGCTGGTCTCCGGGGCGACGGCGCTGCCTTCACTCAGGGCGTTAAGCTGCTCATGGCTGATTTGCTCATCGGCCACGGCAAAGATTGCCTGCTGGGGCTGATCGACCAGCGGGGCGCTGGTGTGAAAGCGCAGGTTCTGGCTGGCGATGTCGTTGGATAATGCGCCTGAAAGCCAAACAGGCGTGTCGTTGTCGGCAAGGGTCAGCAGCACGCTGGTGGTCGCCAGGTTCAGCGGCAGCCAGCCCTGTGAAAGCTGGTGCAGCGAGACGATCACGCCCGGCTCGCTCATCGCCTTCAGCAGGCGACGAAAACTGTGTTGGGCATCCTGGACGGCCAGGGTAAATGCAGGTTGAAGCGTCATGCGTTGTCTCCGCGAACGAGCGTAAAGAAGTCGACCCGGCTGGTGTTCACTTCGGCCTGACGTGCGGCAATGCGCGCGGCGCGGTCGGCTTCCAGCGGGGCAATAAGGGTTTCCATTAACGTCTGGAAATGCGGCTGTTCCTGTAAAAGCGCGTCGATCACCGCGCAGCGCTCGGCGTGGGCTTTGTCGCGCCCCAGCACGTAGCTGTAGCCCAGCGTGCCGCTGTTCAGACGGATTGCTGCGCGGGTGAGGGTGGCGTCTCCGGCGAAGAAGCGCTCGCCGGTGCCGCCCATGCGCGCCTGGATTTGTACCAGGCCAATCTCCGGTGCGCGGAGGGTGTCGTAATCGGGCGCCAGGCTAAGGGCGCTCATGCGGGCAGAGAGCGCAGCAGGCTGGCTGTGGGCCAGCACGCGCATCCAGCGCTGTCGGGTGGCGATGTCGAAGTGCATTCAGTGCTCCATGGTGAATTCGATCATGTCGGCGCGGGTCAGGCTGACGGAGTATTCCGTCGCGTTGATCTCGCCGTCACGGTGGTTGAGGGTGCGTACGCAGAGCAGCGGAGCCATGTTGGGAATTTCGAGAACCTTGCTCTCTTTCGCCTGCGCGCGACGGGCGCTGATGCGTGTCTGGGTGCGCTTGAGCGCAATGCCTGTCGCATCCTGAAGAAAATCATGCAGCGAGCCGCTGGAGAAACGCTGGAGCACGGGCCAGAGAGCGAGGTCCGCGAAGTAGTGGTCTATCTGGCACACCGCCACGCCGTTCACCCGGCGCAACGTGCGCAGGTGGATGACGTTTTCGCCCTCCTGAATGCCCAGCGCGTCCGCCACGTGGCTGGAGGCCGGGCGCAATACCGAGAGCAGCTTTTCGCTGGTAGGGTGGCTGCCCTGATCCAGCAGGTTCTGGCTAAAGCGCGCCTGGGCGTTTAGCGGGTAGTCGAACGGGCGCATCAGCACCAGCACGCCCACGCCCTGACGGCGCTGGACCCAGCCGCGCTCGACCAGCTGGTCAATGGCGCGGCGCAGGGTGTGTCGGTTCACCTCATAGCGGTCGGCAAGCTGCTGTTCGGCGGGCAGGTAGTCTCCGCAGCGGTAGTGCGTGCGCAACTCCACTTCGAGCTTTGCCGCAATCTCTTGCCAGCGGGTGGGGTAACTGGTCGGATGTCTGGATAAGTGCATAGAAAACAAAGCCTCGCTTCTCAGATGAAGTGCTTACGCAAACGTTGAGAGAGGAAATCCAGCAGGCTAACGGTGACGATGATGAGCACCATCAGGGCGCAGGTTTGCTGGAACTGGAAACCGCGAATGGCTTCCCACAGGGTGACGCCAATCCCGCCTGCGCCCACCATGCCGACGACGGTGGCGGAGCGGACGTTGGACTCAAATCGGTACAGGGAGTAGGAGATCAGCAGCGGCATCACCTGAGGCAGGACGCCGTAAAGGATCTCTTCGATTTTGTTGGCGCCCGTTGCGCGAATGCCTTCTACCGGGCCGGGCTCGATGGCTTCGACCGCTTCGGAGAGCAGCTTGGAGAGTACGCCTGTGGTGTGGATGAACAGCGCCATCACGCCCGCGAACGGACCCAGGCCGACGGCGACCACGAACAGCATGGCGAACACCATTTCGTTAATGGCGCGGCAGGCATCCATCAGGCGACGCATCGGCTGGTATATCCACCACGGCACGATGTTTTCGGCGCTCATCAGGCCAAACGGAATGGAGATAACGACGGCAAGGGCGGTGCCCCAGACGGCGATTTGCAGGGTGATCGCCATTTCGCCAAGGTAGTCCTGCCACTGGCTGAAGTCCGGCGGGAAGAAGTCGGCGGCGAAGGTCGCCATGTTGCCGGAATCTTTGAAGAGCAGCAGCGGATCCATTTCCGCGCCCTTCCAGGAGATAACCAGCACTGCCAGCAGGATGGCCCAGCTTATGAGCGAGAACCAGCTGCGCTTTGGCGGTGGGAGGGTGATGGTTTGCATGTTGGCTCCTTAATCTGTTCTCCCTCTCCCTGTGGGAGAGGGCCGGGGTGAGGGCATCAGCGTGCGCATTTCCCCCTCACCCTAACCCTCTCCCTCAAGGGAGAGGGGACTTGTGTTACTGCACCGCTTTATTCACGCTTGTCATTGCACCGAGCGCGGCGGTGAGGCGGTCGAGATCGTCCAGCTGGGCCTGAATGTCAGAGACTTTGCTGGTCTTCTCGTCTTCCTTAAGGCCTTTGTTGTCCTTCACGCTCTGCATCTGCTTGAACAGCGCCAGCTGGCGAATCGGAACCAGCTGCAGGTCGCTTGACGCGCGGAACGGTGCCCAGCCCAGATGTTCAAGAACCGCTTTCTCTTCCGGCGTTTTGCCGTAGTTCATAAAGAAGTCATACACCTTCTCCTTGGTGCTTTCGGTGAGGTTTTTACGCCACACGATCGGGTCGCCCGGGATCAGCGGCGATTTCCAGATAACCTTCAGCTCTTTCAGCTTGTCCGGCGCGGAGGTCTTCAGCTTGTCGAGGTTTTCGGTGTTGTTAGTGGCAACGTCCACCTGCTTGTTGGCCACGGCCAGGGCGTTGGTTTCATGGCTGGCGTTGACCGTGCGCTTGAAGTCGCTGGCGGAGGCGTTGTTTTTGGCGAAGACGTAGTAGCCAGGGACGAGGAAGCCGGAGGTGGAGTTTGGATCGCCATTGCCGAAGGTCAGCTCTTTGCGTTTGGCGAGCAGGTCGTTGAGGTTGTTGATCGGGCTGTCTTTGTTCACGATCAGCACGCTCCAGTAGCCCGGCGAACCGTCTGCTGCGACGGTCTGGGCGAAGACCTGTCCGTTCGCGCGGTCTACTGCCTCCATGGCGGAGAGGTTGCCGTACCAGGCGATGTCCACTTTATTAAAGCGCATCCCCTGGATGATGCCCGCGTAGTCCGGGGCGAAGAAGGCGTTCACTTTGATCCCCAGCTTGGTTTCCATATCTTTCAGGAACGGTTCCCACTGGGGTTTCAGGTTCTGCTGTGATTCCGTCGAAATGATGCCAAAGTTCAGCGCTTTTTCCTGCTCCTCGGCGTAGGCCGGGCTTAACAGGGTGCTAATGCTGAACATGCTGGTGAAGGCCAGCGCGGCAACCGTTTTATAGCTCATTTCCATTCCTCATTATGGGGACGTTAAGCAGCCTGCGCGTTCTCTTCGACGCGATTAATGCTGCGGTAGAGATGGTCAAAACGTTCGTTATCAAACTGATGGCTAGCTCCATCAAAGAACACGTGCCCCTGACGCAGGGCGACGATGCGCTCGCAGTAGCGCAGTGCGTAATCCACCTGATGCAGCGTCACCACCACGGTGATGCCGTCGTGCTGGTTAATGTCGCGCAGGGTTTCCATCACGATGCGCGCCGATTCCGGGTCCAGCGAGGCGATGGGTTCATCGGCAAGAATGATTTTTGCTTTCTGCATCAACGCGCGGGCGATGGCGACGCGCTGTTGTTGTCCACCGGACAGGGTGGAGACGCGCTGGTGGGCAAAATGCGCCATACCGACGCGCGTTAGCGCCTGTAGCGCTTCTTGTTTCTGAGAGGGGGAGAACCAGCGCAGGCAGGTACGCCAGAACGGGGTGCTGCCGAGTGCGCCAATCAGCACGTTCTCCAGCACCGTCAGGCGGTTAACCAGATTGAACTGCTGGAAGATGTAGCCCGTCTGGGCGCGGCTTTTGCGAATATCGCTCGCCAGACGGCCTGCACGCTGCACGGTGTTACCCAGCAGTTCGACGTGACTTTCCGGGGTTTTATCGCAGGTAATGAGGCCGCTTAAATGGCGCAGAAGGGTGGATTTGCCTGAGCCAGAAGGCCCGAGAAGCGCCACCATGTCGCCCTGCTGGACGGTCAGATCAACGGCATGCAGCGCCTTGTTGTGATGGAAGGTCTTGCTCAGTTTCTCGACGCGGATGACGGTTTGCATGGGCTGGGCCTCACAATAAATGTGGCCTCATGCTGGCGCATCAATATGACATTTGGGTTAAGTCTGGGTTGCGGGAATTTGAAGAGTTGAGGGGAGTTTGATGACAATCACTGTAGGCCCGGTAAGCGCAGCGCCACCGGGCGCTGTTGCCGGATGCGCTGCGCTTATCCGACCTACGATTTAACGACGTTAATCATCCACGGCACACCGTATTTATCGGTGACCTTACCGAAGCCGTGCGCCCAGAAGGTTTCCTGCCAGGCCATTTCGACATTTCCGCCCGCGGCAAGACTGTCGAACCAGCGCTTACCTTCTGCCACGTCCTGGGTGTCGAGCACCAGCGTGAACCCGGCGTACTGCGCGCTGCTGCCGGGCGGCAACCCGTCGCTCATCATGATATCGCTGCCCGCAATGCGCACGTTGGAGTGAGCGATGGCGGAATCCGGAAACTGCATGCCGGACGGACAGCCTTCTTCGCTGTTTTCGTCTTTTGGCATTTCGCCGAAGGTGATTTTATAGAGGAGTTCTGCGCCGACGGCCTGCTGATAGAAGGCGGTGGCTTCAGCACAGTTACCGGCGAAAGAGATGTAGGGACTTAACGGCATAATCATTACCTCAGGTAAGAGAAGCCCATTAAGTTTAGTTGTTGCAGGCCCGGTAAGCGAAGCGCCACCGGGCGGATAAATCAGTTCTTTTTCACGAACTCAGATTTCAGTTTCATTGGACCGAAACCGTCAATTTTGCAATCGATGTTGTGATCGCCTTCAACCAGACGGATATTCTTCACTTTGGTGCCGATCTTCAGCATGGAAGAGCTGCCTTTCACCTTAAGATCTTTCACCACGGTGACGCTGTCGCCGTCGGCCAGAAGGTTGCCGTTCGCATCTTTTACGATGAGGGTATCGCTGTCCTGCGACGGCTCTGCGTCATTCCATTCATGTGCGCATTCCGGGCAGATGAACATGCCATTATCTTCGTAAGTGTATTCAGAATTGCATTTCGGGCAGTGTGGGAGTTGCATGTCGGTATCCTCAAAAAAGTGTTAACACGCTGGAAAGTGCCAGCTAAATGACGGCAGAGTGCCGAAAAAGGCGGCAAGTATAACGCAAATCCACACTGTTGTCGGTGCTATTGCATAATAAAAAAAATGCAAAAATTGTGTGGCGAGTGACACTTGCTGTCAGTCAGTTAAGCGATGCTTGACGCATTAAGACGATGGAAAGAAATGATGCTAAATATATCGAATATTTTATTGCATCAAATTGCTACGCTCTTCCATTTCGGATAAGGTTAAGCAACAAGTTGTTATTTATCCACGTTCACCAACGCCATTCATCCCATGGTGGCGGGGAATTACCTCTCTTTTTAGGTGGGTAAATAGCAATGATATATCCTGATGTTTCCTGAAAATGAGCTACGCTTTTTATCTTTTGGCTTTCCGCCAAGGGGGCCGTTTTACACGCCTTGCAAGGATGGTTATTTATTTCTTATTGCCATCAATTGGTTATATTTTGCGAACATGTTTTCCATACGTGATCATATAAGCCGAAACAGCATAATCAAAACAAAGTGGCTTAATAAAAGTAATAAATTTGCGTTAAGGAAAGGCTTTTATCATGCACACACAGACCATTTTTGAATTAAGCCAGGAAGCTGAGCGTCTGTTACAGCTCGCGCTACAGAATCTTGAGACGTTGAAATCAATGCCAGGTACGATGCTGGATAGCGCGACGGCCGCATTGAGAGGCGGTAATAATAATGTATTGCCTTTACATTTCAGCGCCCGTGGCGTCGATGCTCAGCAGGCGATGCTAAATAATGAATTGCGCAAAATAACCCGTCTCGAAATGGTATTGGCCATTGTCGGGACCATGAAGGCGGGTAAATCAACCACCATTAATGCGATTGTGGGTACCGAGGTATTGCCGAACCGCAATCGGCCAATGACCGCGCTCCCGACGCTGATCCGCCATACGCCGGGTCAAAAGGAGCCTGTACTTCATTTCTCGCATGTCTCTCCTATTGATGCGTTGATTCTGCAATTGCAGAAAAAGCTCTGCGATGACGATCGCGGTAAGCTGGCCCAGCGTCTGGAAATAGATAAAGACATGAATACCCTGCTGGAGCGTATCGAAAAAGGTGAGCCATTTGAAAAACATCATCTGGGCGCAGAGCCGATATTCCATTGTCTGAAAAGCCTTAACGACCTGGTGCGCCTTTCTCTGGCGCTGGGCGTGGATTTTCCGTTTTCCGAATACACGGCAATTGAACATATTCCGGTGATTGAGGTGGAGTTTGTCCATCTCGCAGGGCTGGATGCCCATCTGGGCCAACTGACGTTACTCGATACGCCGGGGCCAAATGAAGCCGGGCAGCCGCATCTGCAAAAAATGCTCAGCGAGCAGTTGGCTCGCGCCTCGGCTGTCCTGGCGGTGATGGACTACACCCAGCTCAAATCGATTTCCGATGAAGAGGTCCGTCAGGCGATCTCGGTGGCGGGTAAATCGGTCCCCCTGTATGCGCTGGTCAATAAGTTCGATCAGAAAGACCGTAACAGCGATGACGAGGAACAGGTCCGGGCGTTGATTTCCGGCACATTAATGAAGGGGAATATTTCGCCTGGGCAGATTTACCCGGTTTCCTCGATGTGGGCCTACCTGGCCAATCGTGCCCGCTATGAGATGGCCGCTAACGGACGGCTCCCTGACCATCAGGCGCAGCGCTGGGTGCAGGATTTTGCCGAGGCGGCGCTGGGACGTCGCTGGCGAACAGCCGATCTGGACGATATCGACCATATCCGTCACGCCGCGGACCTGCTGTGGGAAGACTCGTTGTTTGAACAACCCATCCGTAAGCTGATTTACGCCGCGTATGCCAACGCCTCGCTGTTTGCCCTGCGTTCGGCGTCCCACAAGCTGCTCAACTATGCGCAGAATACCCGTGAGTATCTCGATTTTCGCTATCAGGGGCTGACCGTGGCCTTCGACGAGCTGGAGTTGAATATTGCCCGGCTTGAGGACGACATGGCGCTAATAAAAACGCGTCAGAGTGTGGTCAGCGATGAAGTGCAACACGAAGTTGAAGAGGCGCTTAGCGCAACAGATGAGTTCATGGCGCGGCAAAAGCACGCGCTGCAACAGGCGATTGGGCAGGTCTTTAGTCACGGCAATATTATGGGTGTCGCCGGTATCGATTCGCTGAATGAGCGAAACGACGCAGTGGAAGAGGCACATCATCTGGTGCTGGATGACGAAGGACAGGCGCAGGTTGTACTGAGTAAGATCAGCTCCTCTTGTGAACTGATTATGCTGGATGCGCAGGATAAGATCTGTCGAGAGCTGGCGTTGCGCTTCGATCAGCTGGAATCCACGCTGGCACGCTCGCTGAATGAGGCCATGCGCCCCATAGAGACGCGGATTAAAGCGCAGCTGAGCCATGCGGGTTTTCGGGCGCGGATCAGTTTCCCTGCGTTTCAGTCTAATCAGCTGAACTTCAACACGCGTGCGCTGTTTAACGATGCCATTGCGATGGATAGCCGTCCGGCAGGGCGAACATCGGGGACGGGCAGCATGCGTGAAACCGTCTCGCGCTGGTTGAACAATCCGGGCTGGGGCTGGGAGGATGCTGTCGCGACGCGTACACGATACGTCATCGATATCGCGCAGCTTCATGACAAATTTAAGCAACATATCGACCAGTTTTGTGAACAAATAGGTAAAGCTTTGGCCGCGCAGGTCGATGTTTCTGTTACGGCAGGTATGGCAACATTCTTTGCGGAATTTTCATTATGCCTGACCGGGTTACAGGAAAGCTTGCGTGATAGCCTCGCAGTGCGTCAGCAAAATGAGCATTCGACACGAGCGCTCAGCCAGATGCTGAAGCAAAGTCTTACGACTGCAACGTGGATTCAGGAAGATACCCGACTGTTACGCGATGATATTCAAACCCTATTCGCGGCAGAGCAACCATGACAACACAGCTACTGGACGGTCCCGGGCGGACGCTGGAGTGTATTCATCCCAAATTTATGGTCGATCTGGTTCAGGGCGTGGACGCTGCGCGTCATCCCCATCTGGGGCCGCAGCAGCTGCAGTTTCGTGAACGTTTGACGCAGGAAATCATGACGCACACCCGGCTACGGCCGTGGGCGATGTCGGGAATGTTCACCGAAAATACGGCATTGCGGCTGGGGCTGGCGGAGAAGCTGGCCGGAATGCTCGATCCGGGTCATCTGGCGCTGACCCGTATGTCCGATAAATTGCTGGCGCTTCGGCAGCAGACGAACCCGCGCACCGCTCAGCCTCCGGGTCTGATACAGCAGTATGAAGAACTCACCGCTCACTTTAGCCAGCGTGCTGCTTATAAAGAGAAAGCGCTGACGCAGCGTGGGCTCACGGTTCAGGCGGGTGAGCATAGCGAGCAGATTTTTACCCGCTGGCGTGCCGGTCAATACGACAGTTGGTCTTTGGCTGGCCGCTGTTACGTTGTTCTGGAAGAGCTGCGCTGGGGGCCGTTTGGTGATGCGTGCCGGCTGGCAAATGACGATGTGGCGGCCATGCTCAAGGATAACCTGCGCAGCATGGCGGCGAATTATCTTGCTCAGGGTATTAATGCCTCTCCCACTACCCGACACTTTTACCCTCAATGGCTGACAACATCCGCCTCCCCCGGTCTGATGGATTACAAGGATATGCTGGGCTGGTTGGGGGACTGGTGCCTGGCGGATAAACATCCGGTGTGCTGGTCGGTGACGCAGAGCTGGCAGACTGTCGCGCTGGGCATGCCAAGGCTCTGTTCGGCAAAACGGCTGGTGGATGGGATGGTGGAAGAGATTTTTGGCTGATCCCTTCCCCCTCACCCTAACCCTCTCCCCGCAGGGGAGAGGGCTTGGTGTGGTGTGTTAATGATTCATTTCTACTGGTTTTGGTTCAGGCTGGGTCTCTTGCACATTTCCGTAGCGTTTCGCATACAGCGCCGTGATGATGGGGACCAGAATCGCGGTGACGATCACGCTGGCGGCAACCAGCGCTGTGGCTGACGCGGCGACCGGTTCGAAGGCTGGGTTAATTTGGGCAATAATCACCGGGTTTGCGACGGCAGCCCCGGCGGCCGAAGACGCGGCGACACCCGCGGTTCCATTTCCGCCCCCAATCACGCGGTCAGCAATAATCAGCGGAATACCGGTGATGATGATGACGGCAACACCCAGCACAATACCCAGCAGGCCGGTATCCAGGATCACGTTCAGGTTGATAGTGTTACCCAGTGCGAAGCCAAAGAACGGGATCAGCACCGGCGTAGCTTTGCTGAAGAAGTCGCGTAAATCGTGATCCAGATTACCCAGTGCAAAACCGATCAGGAATGGCAGGATCGCACCGACAAAGTGGTGAGGTTCAAAGGAGGCAAGACCGGCAGAGCCCAGGATCAACATGGTCATCAGCGGGCCGGACTCCAGCGACATCAGTACGAACGCACCGGATTCTTCCTTGGTGCCGTACTGATTCATCAGGCTGGCATACAGGCCACCGTTGGTCATATCCATCGCTGACACGATGGCGAGCACGGATAATCCGGCAAAGAATCCGGTCTGAATGCCGTTCTCCGGAATGAACATCGCACAGATCATTGCAACAACCCAGGCGACGGCAATTTTTGTGATAACCAGTGTGCCTGATTTGCGTAATACCGTACCCGTGGCACGTAAATTTATGGATGCGCCGATACAAAAGAACCATACCGCCAGAATCGGTACCGTTCCGCTAATCATGCCTTTTGTGAATCCACCAAAATAAGCACCGGTATTCGGTGCCAGTGTATTTAAGATCGCACCAAGTACCAGCGGAACCAACATCATTCCGCCGGGGATACGTTCTATTGTGGCTTTAATCTTCATGTTTAACCCTCGCATCTCGCCCCGCGTATCTGGCGGAAAGCTTCAAAAAAATAAATAAACAAATTCAATGGATTAAGTGCCTTTTTGAGGGGCTAATTCGTTATCCATGCAATAAAATTAAATGAGTGTCTTCCGTTTCTTTGGTTAGAAAGCACTGGAGATGATGTTTGCGGATTTATGATGCGATCTTTGGAATTGCGATTCAATGAAAATAAAACAGTGTTTTAGTTATCTCGATCACATAATGAATGTAAACAAAGGATGCGGCATTTTATTATTAAAATTTATGTAAATCTGATGTGAAGGATTGTGGCTTAATCTTTTGCTGAGACCCGAATAATAACGTACGTAAGCATATTTTTTCGGCCGCTTGAGTAAGTACGCATTCGCAGGAATTGACAAAGTCTGACGTCATTTGACGAACAGGAAAAAGATATGTGAAGTTGATCACATATATAAACACTGGTAGGGTAAAAAGGTCATTAACTGCCCAGGCAGGCGTCAACAGGTTCGGTTGTATCGACATGAAACGTCAATGTAAGTAAACCTGCTACGCTTGAATAAGGCGATTCGCATGGAGCGAATCCCAGGTTCACAGAACGCCAGTTAGCTGTGGAACGGACAGGGCTGAGTCTACGAGGAAAGCTATGCTAAGAAGGAAAAAGGTTAAACCCATTACGCTTCGCGATGTCACGATTATCGATGACGCAAAACTGCGTAAAGCGATCACCGCCGCCTCGCTCGGTAATGCGATGGAATGGTTCGATTTTGGTGTCTACGGTTTTGTTGCCTATGCATTAGGTAAAGTGTTCTTCCCCGGTGCCGACCCAAGCCTGCAGATGATTGCCGCGCTGGGTACGTTCTCCGTTCCCTTCCTGATTCGCCCTCTGGGTGGTCTGTTCTTCGGTATGCTCGGTGACAAATACGGTCGCCAGAAAATACTCGCTATCACCATTGTTATTATGTCGATCAGTACATTCTGTATCGGCCTGATACCGTCCTACGCCACCATAGGCATCTGGGCACCGATTTTGCTGCTGCTCTGTAAAATGGCGCAGGGCTTCTCCGTCGGGGGTGAGTATACCGGTGCGTCGATCTTCGTTGCGGAGTATTCACCTGACCGTAAGCGTGGCTTTATGGGCAGCTGGCTGGACTTCGGTTCGATTGCCGGGTTTGTGATGGGCGCAGGCGTCGTGGTGCTGATTTCAACCGTGGTGGGTGAAGAGAACTTCCTCGAATGGGGTTGGCGTATTCCGTTCTTTATCGCGCTGCCGCTGGGCATCATCGGTCTTTACCTGCGTCATGCGCTGGAAGAGACGCCAGCGTTCCAGCAGCACGTTGAAAAGCTTGAGCAGGGAGACCGCGAAGGGCTGCAGGAAGGCCCGAAAGTATCGTTCAAAGAGATTGCCACCAAACACTGGCGCAGCCTGCTGACCTGTATCGGTCTGGTGATTTCCACCAACGTGACCTACTACATGCTGTTGACCTACATGCCGAGCTACCTGTCGCATAACCTGCACTACTCGGAAGATCACGGTGTGCTGATTATTATCGCGATCATGGTGGGTATGCTGTTTGTGCAGCCGATTATGGGGCTGCTGAGTGACCGCTTTGGCCGTCGACCGTTCATCATCCTCGGCAGTGTGGCGCTGTTTGCGCTGGCGATCCCGGCCTTTATTCTCATTAACAGTAATGTGCTGGGTCTGATTTTCGCGGGCCTGCTGATGCTGGCGGTGATCCTGAACTGCTTTATCGGGGTGATGGCGTCAACATTGCCTGCGATGTTCCCGACGCACATTCGTTATAGTGCACTGGCGGCGGCGTTCAACATCTCGGTTCTGATTGCGGGCCTGACGCCGACGCTTGCCGCCTCTCTGGTGGAAAGCACGCAGAACCTGATGATGCCTGCTTATTATCTGATGGTTATTGCAGTCATTGGTCTGGCAACCGGTCTTACCATGAAGGAGACGGCGAACCGTCCTCTGAAAGGGGCGACGCCTGCGGCATCCGATATTCAGGAAGCGAAAGAGATCCTGCGTGAGCACTACGATAACGTAGAGCAGAAGATAGAGGATATTGACGCAGAGATTGAAGAGCTGCAGAAGAAACGCTCTCGCCTTGTTGATCAACATCCACGGATTAACGAGTAATAATGAAACCCGCCGCTGGCGGGTTTTCTTTTATTAGCATCCGGCGGCAATGTAGTCGCCGTTGGCGCTGATGGGGATCACCGTCAGGAACAGGACGGTGGCGAACAGAATCAGCACGATCCCTCCCGCAATTTTCACGACCGGGACCAGCCAGCTCAGCGATGACCCGCCGCCGAAATACGCCACCGTGCGTTCACGGGCATAGCGTACCGCCAGCGAGAGTCCCATAATAGAAAGCGCTGTACCCAGTGACATGGTCATCACTGCGGCGATCCCCCAGGTGACAATGCCGAGCGCATTCGAGAACATCAGGATCATGATCGCGCCGCTGCACGGTCGCGCGCCAATCGCCATCACCACGCCCAGACGCGTTTTCCAGTCGCCTTTTGTCAGATCGCTTCCTACGCCATGATGACCACAACCGCAATGCTCATCATGCTGGTGGAAGGGCTTGATCGAGGAGATTGTCATTCGACGCGGACGCAGGCTTTTCAGTGCCTGATAAATCATATATGCGCCGAATGCGCCAATAAGGACGGCGCTGATCTTCTCTACATACCATCGGCTGGTGCTGATATCCCCCGAGGCGAGGTTAAACCCTATCGCCAGTATAAAGACAAAGAGTATGGCGCTGGCGCCCTGCATCAGGCTGCCGAGAAACGGCACAACCCGGGCGGCCAATTCGCTTTCTTTATTTGTACTGAGATAGGTGGTGACAATGAATTTGCCATGCCCCGGTCCGATGGCGTGAAGTACACCATAAAGGAAGGCACCGGTGAGTAGCCACAGACCGCCGCTGTACTGATGGTTATTCAGCTGGAGCAAGTACATCACCAGATAGCGATGTAAGGTGATCTGGGTGGCGAGGCACCACTGAATAAAGGCATTCCAGTGCGTATGGAGCGTAAAACCTGCAAAGAGAAGTACCAGCATCATCAGTCCTGCTGTGGGGATGCGCCAGTCACGGGTGAGACGTTGTGTGGTCATGGGAGGAGCCTGCAGGGGGAATATTTGTCGCTAGTATAGAGGATTTAAGGGGCGGCTGTGGATAAGTCTGTGTGTAAAAAGGTATAAGGCGGGGTTTTGCTGTGTAATGCAGCAGTCAGTCATTTTTCTGTCATTTAGCGGTTGCGGCCTGCGGAGAACTCCCTATAATGCGCCTCCATCGACACGGCAGATGTGAATCACTTCACAAACAACCGGGTCGGTTGAAGAGAAAAAATCCTGAAATAACGGGTTGACTCTGAAAGAGGAAAGCGTAATATACGCCACCTCGCAACGGTGAGCGAAAGCCGCGTTGCACTGCTCTTTA
>NZ_JBQEOB010000012.1:0-92355 GCF_052045065.1 Enterobacter sp. 22452
CCAGGGCATAAGCGACTCCATAAACGGGTTCTTATGCCTTAGTTGTAAGTGTCTACCATGTCCCCGAACAAGTGTTCACTATGTCCCCGGACCGTACAGTGGGAGAGGGCCGGGGTGAGGGCACCAGCCCGCACTGTTCAAACCAAATCAAACCAACCGGTTTTTCGCATCCGCAATCGCCTGCGCCACCTGCTTCGGCGACACGCCGCCTTTCGCCGCACGCTTATCCAGACAAGACTGCAGCGCCAGAATCGGATACACATCGTCTCCAATCACCGCGCTGAATTTCTGCAGGTCGGCCAGCGTCAGATCTTCCAGCGGTTTACCCTGGCGAATGGCTTCCACTACCGCTTCACCCACAATATGGTGCGCTTCACGGAACGGTACGCCTTTCGCTACCAGATAATCTGCCAGTTCGGTAGAGTTCGCATAGCCCTGCTGCGCCGCTTCCTGGCAGCGCGGACGTTTCACCTGAATGCCGTCCAACACCAGCGCGCCCATATGCAGACAGTCCAGCCAGGTGTCGAGCGCGTCGAACAGCCCTTCTTTGTCTTCCTGCATATCTTTGTTGTACGCCAGCGGCAGCCCTTTCAGGGTCATCATCATGCCGGTCAGCGCACCCTGCACGCGGCCACACTTGCCGCGGATCAGCTCCAGCGCGTCCGGGTTTTTCTTCTGCGGCATCAGGGATGAGCCTGAGGTCACGCGGTCGGACAGCTCGACGAAGCCCGCTTCGCCAGAGTTAAAGAAGATCAGGTCTTCGGCAAAGCGCGACAGGTGCACCATCCCGATAGAGGCATTGGAGAGCAGCTCCAGCACGTGGTCGCGGTCAGAGACGCTGTCCAGGCTGTTACGGGTGGCGGAGGCAAAGCCCAGCCAGCCTGCCAGCTGTTCACGGTCGATTTCATACGCCGTACCGGCCAGCGCACCGCTGCCCAGTGGGCTCACGTCCAGACGCTTCAGGGTATCCTGCAGACGGCTTTCATCACGCGCCAACATCTCAACGTAGGCCAGACACCAGTGCGCAAAGGTCACTGGCTGGGCGCGCTGCAGGTGGGTATAACCCGGCATTACCGCGTCCTGGTTGTTCTGCGCGGTCTCCACCAGCGCACTCTGCAGCTGACGGTTGGCCGCCAGCAGTTCGCCAACGGTATCTTTACACCACAGCTTCAGGTCGGTGGCGACCTGATCGTTACGGCTGCGCCCGGTGTGCAGCTTTTTTCCCAGTTGGCCGACTTTGTCGATCAGTTTGCCTTCCACCCAGCTGTGAATATCTTCAGCATCGCTTTCGAGGATCTGCTGCGGGTTAAGACGCACCTCTTCCAGCAGATTGTTCAGCGCGTCTTCCAGCTGTAATTGTTCGTCTGCGGTCAGTACGCCCACCGTCACCAGCGCTTTGGACCAGGCCACAGAGCCGACAATATCCTGTTCGGCCAGGCGGTAGTCGAAGCGCAAAGAGTCGTTGAACTGTTTGAACCGCTGATCCGCTGCCTGTGTAAAACGCCCACCCCAAAGTGCCATAACGAATTTCCTTAATGATGATATTTTTGCCCGGTGGCGCTACGCTTACCGGGCCTACAAAATTCACGTAGGCCGGATAAGCGAAGCGCCATCCGGCACAGAGTCTTAAGCCAGAATACGCGTGCCAATCGGCGTGCCGTTGAACAGCGCCGGGAGCTGCTCCGCGTGACGCCAGGAGGCGATATCCACAGGGCGGCCCAGCGTGCGCGCCGCATCCAGCGCGGCGTTCACTTTAACGATCATGCCGTCGGTAATAATGCCCTGTTCGATCAGCTGCTCGGCTTTGGCGGCGGTCATTTCCGCAATGCGCTGGCCTTTGCCGTCCAGAATGCCGCTCACGTCGGAGAGCAGGATCAAATCCGCGCCCAGCGTTGCCGCCAGTGCCGTTGCCGCCTGGTCCGCGTTGACGTTCATCAGCTCGCCCTCTTCGGTCACGCCGATAGAGCTCACCACCGGCAGGAACCCCCCTTCCAGCAGCGTGTTAATCAGCTTAGGCGAACCCGGCTGTGCCAGTCCAACGTGGCCGAGCGCTTCGTCGAGCTGGGTCACTTTTACGCTGTCGCCATCGCCCAGATAGAGGCCAACGGAGGCAATGTGGTGTTTCTTCGCCCACGCCAGCAGCGTTTTGTTCGCCGTACCCGCCAGCGCACCGGTAATGATGTCGATCTGGTCAGCAGGCGTGACGCGCAGGCCGTTCTTCTTTTTCACCGGCAGGTTGAGCCCTTTCATCAGCTCGTCCACCACGCAGCCGCCGCCGTGCACAATCACCAGCGGACGTTGGTGTGATTCACGATAGTTCACCAGCGCGGTAAACAGACGCTCCAGCGCTTCTTCGCTGTCCAGCAGTACACCACCGAGTTTGATAATTAATGGGTTCATCATCACACCTTAAATAAGAGCCTGCGTTTCCGGGAAACCGAAACGAATATTTGCACACTGCATTGCCTGCGCGGCAGCGCCTTTGAGTAAGTTATCTTCTGCGGCCACCACAATCAGGTGCTCGCCCTGCACGGCAAAACCGATATCGCAGAATGGCAGGCCGACCACGTTTTTCAGCGCCGGCACGCCTTTGTCGTACAGACGCACCAGCGGTTTATCCGCGTACGCCTGCGTGAAGGCCTCGCTCACCTGCTCTTTGGTTACGCCAGGTTTCAGGCGGCAGGTAATGGTTTCGAGGATCCCACGCGGGAAGCTGCCCAGGTGCGGCGTGAAAATCACGTCCGCGCCCAGATGCGTCGTGATTTCAGGGTGATGACGGTGATTAAACACGCCATACGGCTGAAGGCTCACTTCGCAGAAGCTGTTGGAGATAGCGGCCTTGCGCCCTGCTCCGCTCACGCCGCTGGTGGCGTTGATCACCGGCCACTGGTTGAGATCCAGCAGGCCCGCGTCGATCAGCGGCTTCAGGGAAAGCTGCGCCGCCGTCGGGTAGCAGCCCGGCACGGCAATCAGGTTCGCTTCTTTCAGCTTGTCTGCGCTCCACTCCGCCAGGCCGTACACCGCTTTTTCAAGCAGATCCGGGTGCTGATGGGTGAAACCGTAATATTTTTCGTAAAACGCGCCGTCGTTAACGCGGAACGCGCCGGAGAGGTCGAAGACTACGCAGCCAGCCGCCAGGAACTGCGGCGCCAGGTCGTGGCTGACCTCGTGCGCGGTGGCTAAAAACACCACGTCGACGCCGTCGGTAAACTCGCTGATGTCAGACATTGGCTGCAGCGGCAGATCGACAATGCCCCTAAGCTGCGGATGCAAATCGGAAATTAACTTTCCTGCATCATTGCTTTGCGCTGACACGGTCAAAGCGGTTATGGTCATATGTGGATGGCGATTCACGTAGCTTACAAGCTCTGCGCCCGCATAACCGCTAGCGCCTACAATCAGCGTATTCAACATCGGGTTCCTTTATGCTCAACGTTAATGTATTTTTATTCACATTTATTGCATGAATATTGATACTATCACGACCTAAGGTGTGTCAACAATGAAAATGAACTTACCGCCATTTATCGAGATCTACCGCGCCCTGATTGCCACTCCGTCCATCAGCGCAACGGAAGAAGCGCTGGATCAGAGCAATGAGTCTTTAATCAATCTGCTGGCGGGGTGGTTTAGCGATCTTGGGTTTAACGTTGAGGTTCAGCCCGTCCCCGGAACACGCCACAAATTCAACCTGCTCGCCAGCACCGGTACCGGTGCGGGCGGCCTGCTGCTGGCCGGTCATACCGACACCGTGCCGTTTGACGATGGCCGCTGGACGCGCGACCCGTTCACCCTGACCGAGCACGATAACAAGCTCTACGGGCTGGGTACCGCCGACATGAAAGGCTTCTTCGCCTTTATCCTCGACGCGCTGCGTGACGTGGACGTGACGAAGCTGAAAAAACCGCTCTACATTCTGGCGACCGCCGATGAAGAGACCAGCATGGCGGGCGCGCGCTACTTCTCTGAAAACACGTCGATTCGCCCGGATTGCGCGATCATCGGCGAGCCGACTTCACTGCAGCCGATTCGCGCGCATAAAGGCCATATCTCTACCGCCGTGCGCGTGCTGGGCCAGTCCGGCCACTCCAGCGATCCGGCGCGCGGCGTGAACGCCATCGAACTGATGCATGACGCCATCGGCCGCATCATGACCCTGCGCGACGACCTGAAAGAGCGCTATCACTACGAGGCGTTCACCGTGCCGTATCCGACGCTGAACCTCGGCAGCCTGCACGGTGGTGATGCCTCGAACCGCATCTGCGCCTGCTGTGAACTGCACATGGACATCCGCCCGCTGCCGGGCATGACCCTGAGCGATCTCGACGGCCTGCTGAATGAAGCGCTGGCCCCGGTGAGCGAACGCTGGCCGGGCCGCCTGACGGTCTCGGAATTGCATCCGCCGATCCCGGGCTATGAATGCCCGCCGGATCACCAGTTGGTCCAGGTGGTGGAAAAACTGCTCGGCGAAAAAACCGACGTGGTGAACTACTGCACCGAAGCGCCGTTTATTCAGACCCTGTGCCCGACGCTGGTGCTCGGCCCGGGCTCCATCAACCAGGCCCACCAGCCGGATGAATATCTGGAAACCCGCTTCATCAAGCCCACCCGCGAACTGATTACTCAGGTTGTGCACCACTTCTGCTGGCATTAAAACCGCACCGAAGAGTCCCCTCTCCCTGTGGGAGAGGGTTAGGGTGAGGGCAACAAATCGCATGATCTCCGTCACATTCCCATAAGCATCTCTTATCTGACGCAAAGCGAATTAAATTTCGTAAATTGCCCACATTTATTCGTTTGCTGAACCGTTTTCGCAGCAATTGACGACGGGGGTTTTACGTGGCTTTATAAAGGGAGATGACAAAATAATGTCCAAAAGATTTTCGATTGGGCATAAACAAAAATGATGGGGTGACTGGGTTTTTATGAACGAACAATATTCCGCGTTGCGTAGTAATGTCAGTATGCTCGGCAAAGTGCTTGGAGATACCATCAAAGATGCGTTGGGGGAAAACATCCTCGACCGCGTTGAAACCATCCGCAAGCTGTCTAAATCTTCCCGTGCCGGTAACGAAGCCAATCGTCAGGAGCTGCTCACCACCTTGCAGAACCTGTCAAATGATGAGCTGCTGCCCGTTGCACGCGCATTCAGCCAGTTCCTGAACCTGGCAAATACCGCTGAGCAATACCACAGCATTTCGCCAAACGGCGAAGCGGCCAGCAACCCGGAAGTCATTGCCCGCACCCTTCGTAAACTGAAAGACCAGCCAGACCTCAACGAAGCCACCATCAAAAAAGCGGTGGAGTCTCTTTCGCTGGAGCTGGTACTCACTGCTCACCCAACCGAGATCACCCGTCGCACCCTGATCCATAAAATGGTGGAAGTGAATAACTGCCTCAAGCAGTTGGATAATAAAGACATTGCCGACTACGAACGCAACCAGCTAATGCGCCGTCTGCGCCAGCTGATTGCTCAGTCCTGGCACACCGATGAAATTCGTAAGCACCGCCCAAGCCCGGTCGACGAGGCCAAATGGGGCTTTGCGGTGGTGGAAAACAGCCTGTGGGAAGGGATACCAAACTACCTGCGCGAGCTGAACGAACAGCTGGAAGAGAACCTGGGCTACCGCCTGCCGGTCGACTTTGTTCCGGTGCGCTTCACCTCCTGGATGGGCGGCGACCGCGACGGTAACCCGAACGTGACCGCGGAAATCACCCGTCACGTCCTGCTGCTGAGCCGCTGGAAAGCGACCGATCTGTTCCTGAAAGATATTCAGGTGCTGATCTCCGAGCTGTCGATGGTTGAAGCAACACCGGAACTGCGCGCGCTGGCCGGAGAAGAAGGCGCCAGCGAGCCGTACCGTTTCCTGATGAAAAAACTGCGTGGTCAGCTGATGGCGACTCAGGCCTGGCTGGAAGCACGCCTCAAAGGTCAGCGCCTGCCGAAACCCGAAGGTCTGCTCAGCCAGAACGAGCAACTCTGGGAGCCGCTGTACGCCTGTTACCAGTCGCTTCAGGCCTGTGGCATGGGCATCATCGCTAACGGCGAACTGCTCGACACCCTGCGCCGCGTGAAGTGTTTCGGTGTGCCGCTGGTGCGTATCGATGTGCGTCAGGAAAGTACCCGTCATACTGAAGCGCTGGGTGAACTGACCCGCTACCTCGGCATCGGCGATTATGAGAGCTGGTCCGAAGCCGACAAGCAGGCCTTCCTGATCCGCGAACTGAATTCCAAGCGCCCTCTCCTGCCGCGCAACTGGGAGCCAAGCAACGACACCCGCGAAGTGCTCAATACCTGTAAGGCGATCGTGGATGCGCCGAAAGGATCGGTGGCCGCCTATGTGATCTCCATGGCGAAGACCCCATCCGACGTGCTGGGCGTTCACCTTCTGCTGAAAGAAGCCGGTATCGACTACGCTCTGCCGGTCGCGCCACTCTTTGAAACCCTCGACGACCTGAACAACGCCAACGACGTGATGACGCAGTTGCTGAACATCGACTGGTATCGCGGCTTTATTCAGGGTAAGCAGATGGTGATGATCGGCTATTCCGACTCTGCAAAAGACGCGGGCGTGATGGCGGCATCCTGGGCGCAGTATCAGGCGCAGGACGCACTGATCAAAACCTGCGAGAAAGCCGGTATTGAACTGACCCTGTTCCACGGACGCGGTGGCTCAATCGGCCGTGGCGGCGCGCCTGCTCACGCGGCACTGCTGTCACAACCACCGGGAAGCCTGAAAGGCGGCCTGCGCGTCACCGAGCAAGGCGAGATGATCCGCTTCAAGTACGGCCTGCCGGAAGTGACCATCAGCAGCCTGTCGCTCTACACCAGCGCCATTCTGGAAGCGAACCTGCTGCCTCCGCCGGAGCCAAAAGAATCCTGGTGTCGCATCATGGACGAGCTGTCAGATATCTCCTGCGATCTGTACCGCGGCTACGTGCGTGAAAACAAAGATTTCGTGCCTTACTTCCGTTCAGCCACGCCTGAGCAGGAGCTGGGTAAACTGCCGCTGGGCTCGCGTCCGGCCAAACGTCGCCCAACCGGTGGCGTCGAGTCTCTGCGTGCAATTCCGTGGATCTTCGCCTGGACACAAAACCGTCTGATGCTGCCCGCCTGGCTGGGTGCCGGTGCCGCACTGCAGAAAGTGGTGGAAGACGGCAAGCAAAATGAACTGGAAACCATGTGCCGCGACTGGCCGTTCTTCTCTACCCGCCTGGGCATGCTTGAGATGGTCTTCTCGAAAGCTGACCTGTGGCTGGCGGAATACTACGATCAGCGTCTGGTGAAACCTGAGCTGTGGGCGCTGGGTAAAGAGCTGCGCGAACTGCTGGAAGGCGACATCAAAGTGGTGCTGGATATCGCCAACGACTCACACCTGATGGAAGACCTGCCGTGGATTGCCGAATCTATCCAGCTGCGTAATATCTATACCGACCCGCTGAACGTCCTGCAGGCAGAGCTGCTGCACCGTTCGCGTCTGGCAGAAGAGGAAGGTAAAGAGCCGGATCCACGCGTCGAACAGGCGTTAATGGTGACGATTGCAGGCGTTGCGGCAGGTATGCGTAACACTGGTTAATCGGTTTTGCCGGGTGGCGCTTACGCTTACCCGGCCTACAATATGCTTTTCGTAGGCCCGGCAAGCGCCAGCGCCGCCGGGCAATACCCTGGTATCCACACCATGCACCACGATATCCCCCACATCCTGAATGACCTGATCAACGGCACCTTGCCGCTGCGTCAGGTGCATTTCCCCCCTTCGGCTAAACCGCTCCCCCGAACGTCACCTTGCCTCGTGCTTAGCTTTGATACGGCCTGCGAAGCGTTATTTTTTTCATCCGGTAATATTCCGCTTCAACCCGCCTTTTCGCTCAACATCAGCTTCGGCAAGCAGCAACTGACTCTTCAGCTCGAGCGCGACAACACGCTTTTGCAACAGCAACAGGTTGCCAGACGCGGGCCGCGAGTGGGCGCATTCCTTTTGCAGACGCTCGCTGAATTGCAAATGCAGCCAGACGATCGGGAAACGGCCAGACTGGTGGTATTAAGTTTGCTCAGCCACTGTCGCGATCTGCTGGGCAGCGATATCCATACCGCCAGCCGCAGCCGTGCATTATTTGAAGCGATTCGTCACTACATCGAAGAACATCACGCCTCTGCACTGACCCGTGAATCGGTGGCGCAGGCGTTTTATATTTCACCGAACTACCTTTCTCATCTTTTTCAAAAAACAGGCAGCGTGGGCTTCAACGAATATCTTACGCAAACACGCCTCGAGCACGCGCGTCAGCTTCTTAAAGGCTACGAGTTTAAAATCAAAGATATCGCCGCCAGCTGTGGGTTTACGGACAGCAACTACTTCTGCCGCCTCTTTCGCAAGCACACCGAACGTTCCCCTTCCGAATATCGACGCCAGTATCACAGCCAGCTAATCGCCAAAAAGTAGCACTGTGATCGGCATCGCACTTCATTAAGCAGAATACATTTGTCCAGTATTTGGCAAAATTGACCTGTATTCGCCGCGCCTGGGTGCGCCGTATCCTTTATTCAACCTTTCTGACTTAAGGAAAAATAATGGAACTGTACCTGGATACCGCCAGCGTGGCGGACGTTGAACGCCTGGCGCGCATCTTCCCCATCGCGGGCGTCACCACCAACCCAAGCATCATTGCCGCCAGCGGCGAATCCATCTGGGACGTGCTGCCGCGCCTGCAACAGGCTATCGGCCCGGACGGCACGCTGTTTGCCCAAACCCTGAGCCGCGACGCAGAAGGCATGGTGGCGGAAGCTAAACGCCTGAGTAATGCCATCCCGGACATCGTGGTAAAAATCCCGGTCACGGCGGAGGGGCTTACCGCGATCAAGGCGCTGAAAAAAGAGGGCATTACCACGCTGGGTACTGCCGTTTATAGCGCCGCACAGGGTTTGCTCGCCGCGCTGGCGGGAGCGAAATATGTCGCTCCCTATGTAAACCGCGTTGATGCTCAGGGTGGTGACGGCATTCGCACGGTCCAGGAGCTGCAATCCCTGCTGGAACTGCACGCGCCGGAAAGCAGGGTGCTCGCCGCCAGCTTCAAAACGCCGCGCCAGGCGTTGGACTGCCTTCTCACCGGATGTGAAGCAATCACGCTTCCTTTAGATGTAGCGCAACAAATGCTCGGCACCCCGGCGGTAGAGTCAGCCATAGAGAAGTTCGAGCAGGACTGGAAAAACGCGTTTGGTAACCTCAACCTCTAAGGGAGAACTGTTATGGACCGTATCATTCAATCACCTGGGAAATACATCCAGGGTGCTGATGTGCTTACCCGTCTCGGCGACTATCTGAAACCGCTGGCACAGCGTTGGCTGGTTGTCGGCGATAAATTTGTGCTGGGTTTTGCCGAAGAAACCCTGCGTCAGAGTTTTAAAAAAGCCGAACTGCATGCCGAAATCGCGCCGTTTGGTGGCGAATGTTCACAAAATGAAATCGATCGCCTGAAAAAGCTGGCCGACAGCGCCGACTGCATGGCAGTGCTGGGCATTGGCGGCGGTAAAACGCTGGATACCGCCAAAGCGCTTGCCCACTTTATGGACGTGCCGGTCGCCATTGCGCCAACCATCGCATCCACCGATGCGCCGTGCAGCGCCCTTTCCGTGATTTATACCGACAGCGGTGAGTTCGACCGCTATCTGATGCTGCCGCATAACCCGAACATGGTCATTGTCGACACCAAAGTGGTGGCGGGCGCACCGGCGCGGCTGCTGGCCGCCGGGATTGGCGATGCACTGGCAACCTGGTTTGAAGCACGCGCCTGCTCGCGCAGCGGGGCAACCACTATGGCCGGCGGAAAGTGCACACAGGCGGCGTTAGCGCTGGCCGAACTGTGCTACAACACGCTGGTTGAAGAGGGTGAGAAGGCGATGCTGGCAGCGGAACAGCACGTGGTGACGCCTGCTCTTGAACGCATTATCGAAGCCAACACCTATCTCAGCGGCGTAGGTTTTGAAAGCGGTGGTCTGGCAGCGGCACACGCTATTCATAACGGTATGACGGCGGTACCGGATGCGCATCACTTCTACCACGGCGAAAAAGTGGCGTTTGGCACGCTGACTCAACTGGTGCTGGAAAACGCGCCGGTAGAGGAGATCGAAACCGTCGCGGCACTTTGTCACAGCGTGGGGCTGCCGATCACGTTGGCGCAGTTGAATATCAAAGAAGACATTCCGGCGAAAATGCGTCTGATTGCGGAAGCATCTTGCGCAGAAGGTGAAACCATTCACAACATGCCGGGTGGCGTGTCACCGGATCAGGTTTACGCGGCGCTGCTGGTTGCCGACCAGTATGGGCAGCGTTTCCTGCAGGAGTGGGAGTAAATAGCGTGAATAAAAATCCCCGCATCAGCGGGGATTTTTTTGCCCGTAGGCCGGGTAAGCGTTAGCGCCACCCGGCACAAGGGTTACTGCAGGTCAAACCGATCCAGATCCATCACCTTCGCCCATGCCGCTACGAAGTCACGAACGAACTTCTCGCTGGCATCGCTGCTGGCGTAAACCTCAGCCAGCGCGCGCAGGACAGCGTTGGAACCGAAGACAAGGTCGGCACGGGTAGCGGTGTATTTCACTTCACCGCTGGTGCGGTCGCTACCGGCAAACAGTTCGTTTGAGTCGTCGGTCGCTTTCCACTGGGTGTTCATATCCAGCAGGTTCACGAAGAAATCGTTGCTCAGCACGCCTTCACGGTTGGTGAATACACCATTCTTGCTGCCATCGAAGTTGGCACCCAGAACGCGCAGGCCACCGATCAGCACCGTCAGCTCTGGCGCGGTCAGCGTCAGCTGCTGGGCTTTGTCGATCAACAGTGACTCGGTGGTGGATACATCCACCTGCGCACGGTAGTTGCGGAAGCCGTCGGCAATCGGTTCGAGCAGAGTAAACATCTCGATATCCGTTTGGTCCTGACGCGCATCGACGCGGCCCGGCGTGAACGGTACGTTGACGTAAACACCTGCGGCTTTCGCAGCCTGCTCAACGCCCACGACGCCCGCCAGCACGATGATATCGGCCAGTGAGGCTTTGTTGGTGGTGCGCTGGATAGCTTCCAGAGCCGGTAACGCGCGAACCGCCGCGGCGTTCACATCCCAATCGCGCTGAGGTGCCAGTGCCAGACGCGCGCCGTTGGCACCGCCGCGCTTATCGCCACCGCGGAAGGTTGAAGCTGACGCCCAGGCAACCGAAACCAGTTCGCTCACGGACAGACCGGATGCCACAATTTCCGCTTTCAGGCTTTCAATGTCTTCTTTCGAAGGATTGAACACCGCCTGCGGCAGTGGATCCTGCCAAATCAGATCTTCTTTCGGCACTTCCGGGCCGATGTAACGCGCTTTTGGCCCCATATCGCGGTGGGTCAGCTTGAACCAGGCACGCGCGAAGGCTTCGTTGAAGGCCTGCGGATCGTTCAGGAAGCGGCGGGAAATTTTCTCGAACTCCGGGTCAAAACGCAGCGTCAGGTCGGTGACCAGCATGGTTGGCTTACGTTTTTTCGACGGGTCGAACGGGTCAGGCATGATTTCCGGTGCATCCACGGCTTCAAACTGAATCGCACCTGCCGGGCTGCGGGTCTGCACCCATTCGTATTTGAACAGGTTCTCGAAGAAGTAGTTGCTCCACTGAGTCGGGGTTTGCGACCATATAACTTCCAGACCGGAGGTAATGGCATCTGCGCCAATCCCCGTGCCGTGCGTGCTCGCCCAGCCCAGGCCCTGCGCTTCAATCGGCGAGGCTTCCGGGTCGGTGCCCACGTGCGTGGCTTCACCCGCGCCGTGGGTTTTGCCGAGAGTGTGGCCGCCCGCGATCAGCGCAACGGTCTCTTCGTCGTTCATGCCCATGTTGCCGAAGGTCGCGCGAATGGCCGCCGCAGCAGACAGGGGTTCACCGCTGGCGTTTGGCCCTTCCGGGTTGACGTAAATCAGGCCCATTTCGGTGGCGGCGAGAGGACGCTTCGCCAGCGCTTCCGGGTCACGGTGGGTCAGCCAGGCCTTTTCATCGCCCCAGTTCACGTCCAGATCCGGCTCCCAGACGTCTTCACGCCCGGCGCCAAAACCAAAGGTGCGGAAGCCGGAGTTCTCCAGCGCCACGTTACCCGCGAGGATAAACAGGTCAGCCCAGGAAATTTTTTGTCCGTATTTTTGTTTGATAGGCCACAGCAGGCGGCGCGCCTTATCCAGGCTCACGTTATCAGGCCAGGAGTTCAGCGGTGCAAAGCGTTGTTGACCGCGTCCGGCACCGCCGCGTCCGTCAACGGAGCGATAGGTACCTGCCCCGTGCCAGGCCATACGGATAAACAGGCCCGCATAGCTGCCCCAGTCGGCAGGCCACCACGGTTGAGAGTCGGTTAAAAGTGTTTTGAGATCGCCTTTAAGGGCGGAGTAATCAAGCTTGCTAAATTCTTTGCGGTAGTCGAAGTCTTCACCCAGTGGGTTCGAACGATTGGAATGTTGGTTAAGAAGATCGATGCGGAGTTGTTTTGGCCACCAGTCGCGGCTGCCTGTACCTGCGCCCGCGCTGTGATCGACGCCGCCCTGATGGAACGGGCATTTGCCGACTGATGCCGCTTTATTGGTCTCGTCTGACGTGCTCATCGCTTTGCTCCCTTTTACAGTGTTACCGTTACGATATACGCCCTTGTTGATAAGGTATAGTTGAGATAACCCACAGATTCGATAGTTAAATCCGTTTAATTTCCCATGGAAAATACATGAGTTTTGTACGTCAAAGGCAGCATCGCTGTTATGGCAGGAAAATAAAACCCTTATAAATCAAAAAACCCTCCGAAGAGGGCTCTTTTTTGTTACACGCCTGGTCTAACGCCGAGCGTGTGGCATATGGCGTAACTCATCTCTGCACGGTTCAGCGTGTAGAAGTGGAAATCCTTCACCCCTTCACGACTCAAGATCTTCACCATGTCCATCGCGATATTTGCGCCCACCAGCTTGCGTGTTTCCGGGTCATCGTCCAGCCCCTCGTACATTTTAGACATCCAAAGCGGAATGCGCACATTGGTCATATCGGCAAATTTCTTCGCCTGTTTGAAATTAGAGACCGGCAGAATGCCTGGAATAATTTCGACGTCGATACCCGCAGAAACGCAGCGGTCACGGAAGCGCAGGTAGCTTTCAACATCGAAGAAGAATTGCGTTATCGCGCGGTTCGCGCCAGCGTCGACTTTGCGTTTCAGGTTGAGCAGGTCCGCCTGGGCGCTTTTCGCTTCCGGATGCACTTCAGGATAAGCAGCAACGGAGATATCAAAGTCAGCCACGTCTTTCAGCAGCGCAACCAGATCGGCGGCATACATGTCCGGCTTGCCGCTCCCCGGCGGCAGGTCACCGCGCAGGGCAACGATATGACGAATGCCGTTATTCCAGTAATCCTGGGCGATAGCCCGCAGCTCGTCGCGGGTGGCGTCGATACAGGTAAGGTGCGGTGCCGCTTCCAGACCGGTACGATCTTTGATGCCTTTAATGATGCTGTGCGTACGGTCACGCTCGCCGGAGTTAGCACCATAAGTCACGGAAACAAACTTCGGTTTCAGGCTGCTCAGGCGATCGATAGAGCTCCACAGGGTTTGCTCCATTTCACTGGTGCGCGGCGGGAAAAATTCAAAAGAGACGTTAATCTGGCCGTTTACTTCGGCCAGGCTCTGATTCAGGGCTTCCCGCTGGTTGGCGTGAAAAAAGCTCATACCTTACCTCTATCTATCGCGTGTCGTTGTCTGTTGTGTTGTGAACTTCTATACGTTTAGACGTCCAGATGTAAAAATGACGGAAAAGCGGAGTGACGTCAACATAAATAATCAACAATAACGGTGAGGTTTGTTCAGGGAAGATGAAGGGGATTCATGATGGGGGGTGAGAAGGCCCCTCACCCCAGCCCTCTCCCCAAAGGGGCGAGGGGGGAAAGACCGCACCGAGCAGTCCCCTCTCCCCTAAGGGGAGAGGGTTAGGGTGAGGGGTTATAGTAGCTTAGCCAGACGGTTAATGTCAGATTGGATCGCCCCGGCGGTGACATCGCGCCCCGCGCCCGGACCGCGGATCACCAGCGGGTTATCGCGGTACCAGCGGCTTTCGATAGCGAAGACGTTATCGCACGGCAGCAGCGCCGCCAGCGGGTGTTCAGGACGCACCGCCTCCACGCCTACGCGCGCTTTACCGTTCGCCTCGAAACGCGCCACGTAGCGCAGCACCAGGCCCATCTCGTTGGCGGCTTCCAGACGCTGTACCATCTGCTCGTTCAGCTCGTCGCCGTTTTCGAAGAAGTGATCCACAGACCCTTCCTCACAGCCCGCAGGCACCAGCGATTCAACACGCACCTGACCCGGTTCGATGTCGTAGCCCGCTTCACGCGCCAGGATCACCAGCTTACGCATCACGTCTTTCCCGGCAAGGTCCACGCGCGGATCGGGCTCGGTTAAGCCCTGCTGCCATGCCTGATCCACCAGGTCGGTGAAGGGTACGGTGCCGTCGAACTGCAGGAACAGCCAGGAGAGCGTACCGGAGAAGATACCGCTCAGCGCCAGAATGCTGTCGCCGCTTTCAATCAGGTCGCGCACGGTATGGTTAACCGGCAGCCCCGCGCCAACGGTGGCGTTGTACAGCCAGTGACGACCGGTTTTTTCAAACGCGTCGTGGATCTGACGGTATTTATCGGTGCTGCTCGCCCCCGCCAGCTTGTTGGCGCTGATGACGTGGAAGCCGTGGCTGGCGAAATCCAGATACTGATCCGCAAGCTGCTCGCTGGCGGTCACGTCCAGCACGACCAGGTCATCGTAAGGGTGCGCGCGCATCCACAGGAACAGGGACTCTTCATCCTGCTCAACGGCTTCATCATTAAAGAAGGCAAGCGCGCGGCTGGCGTCCAGCCCTTCGTAATTCAACAGGCTACGGCGACTGTCCACCACGCCCGCGAGAATAAATTCAAATCCGGTACGCGCGGAGAGCGTTTCCTGCTCACGGGCGAACAGTTCCAGCCAGCGGGAACCGATGTTCCCTTTCCCGAACAGCACCAGGCCGATGCGTTTTTCCGCGCGGAACAGGGAGGTATGCAGACCCTGAATCAGGCTCTCGGTTGGCCCTTTACGCAGCACGGCCACCAGGCTGATTCCCTCTTCCGACTGCCAGGTGAACTCCACCGGCTGGCCTTTCAGCTGCTGCCAGAAGCGGTGGCAGTGCAGCGGGTTACGGGTGACGCCCGCGCCCACCATCGCCACCAGCGCCAGACCCTGACGCAGGCGAAGCTCGCCCGGCAGGCCCGCTTCATCAAGGATTTTCAGCGCGCTGTCCGCCACTTCTGCGGTATAGCAGAACTGCAGCAGCTGGCGGTCGTTGTGAACGCCGACGGCCAGCGGGCGCACCTGAGCACGTTTGAGGATCAGGTCGATATCTTTATGCGCCAGCCTGAAGTCCTGGCCCGCAGGCACCTGGAACTCAATCAGGCAGATGTCGTCGTGGCTGGTGACAATACGCGCGCCCGTACCGGAGGCCAGTACGCGTTCGATACGGGTAGAGCCTTGATCCGGGGTATAGCTGCAGCGCAGCTGCAGGTCGATATCGCTACCGGAAACCGGCTGCAGCGTACGGGCGTGCAGTACCGGCGCGGCCAGGCGCGCCAGCTCGCTGGCTTCGTCGAGACGCAGCAGCGGCAGCAGGCAGGCATCTTTCACCTTACGCGGGTCCGCGCTGTAGACACCGGCCACGTCGCTCCAGATGGTGACGCGGGACACGCCCGCCAGGGCACCAATTTGCGTTGCCGAGTAGTCCGAGCCGTTACGGCCCAGCAGCACGGTTTCGCCCGCGTTGCTGCGGCTGATAAAGCCTGTCACGACGATACGTTTGCCCGGATGCTGCACCAGCAGCTGTTGCAGCAGCGGGTAGGACAAGCCTTCATCCACCTGCGGCTGCGCGGCGCGTTCGGCGCGCAGGAAATCACGCGCGTCGAGCCAGGCAGCGTCGACCCCCAGGTGTTGCAGAACGGCGGCCATCAGACGTGCGGACCACACTTCACCGTGGCCCACCACTTCGGCATAGACCGCGTCGGTAATACCGCTGTCCAGCAGGGCAGCCAGACGCTCAAGGTCATGGGTAAAGGCGCTGATCAGTCCATCCGCCACGTCCGCAGGCAGCAGGCCGGCAATCAGCTCGCTCTGGTAACGGCGTAAAGACTGTTGTACCTGATGCGCAGAAAGGCGATCGGTCTGGCTCAGTTTCAGCCAGCTAATCAACTGGTTGGTGGTGCTGCCCGCCGCCGAGACAACCATCATGTCACCCGGCTGTGAATACTCGGTCATGATCCCTGCAACGCGCAGGTAACACTTCACATCAGCAAGACTACTACCACCAAACTTGTGCAGTTGACGACCCTTCGCCCCTGCCTGCGCTATCACACTCATGATTACCCCTTGGCTGCGACCTGGAAGCCATTTTCCAGATCGGCAATTAAATCTTCAGAATCTTCAATGCCGGTTGAGATACGCAGCAGCGTCTCAGAGATCCCGGCGGCGGCACGTGCTTCCGGTGCCATACCTGCGTGCGTCATGGTCGCGGCGTGGGAGATTAAGCTTTCAACCCCACCTAATGATTCCGCCAGCGTAAACAATGACAGCCCGCTCAGGAAGCGACGCAGCGTTTGCTCGTCACCGTCCAGTTCAAAACTTAACATGGCGCCAAATCCCTTCTGCTGGCGCGCGGCAATCTCGTGCCCCTGATTTTCCGGCAGCGACGGGTGATAGAGTTTCTTCACCAGCGGCTGGGTTTTCAGGAAATCGACGATCGCCTGGGCATTGCGCTGCGCCACTTCCATGCGTGGCGACAGGGTGCGAATGCCGCGTAACAGCAGGTAGCTGTCGAAGGCGCTCGCGGTGACGCCAATATTATTGGCCCACCATGCCAGTTCGGTGACAACGTCGGGATCTTTTGCAATCACCACGCCTGCCACCACATCAGAATGACCGTTCAGATATTTAGTGCATGAATGCAACACCAGATCGGCACCCAGTGCTAACGGGTTCTGAAGGGCCGGACTGAGGAACGTATTATCCACTACACTTATCGCTCCCGCATCCCTTGCGAGCTGACAAATTTTCGCAATATCGACAACGCGCAACAATGGGTTGCTTGGACTTTCCACCAGAACCAGCTTCGGCTGCTCTGCCAGCGCCTGCTTCAGCGCCTGTTCGTCGTTTTGATCGACAAACAGCACGCGGTAGCAGCCGCGTTTTGCCAGGCTGTCAAACAGGCGATAGCTGCCGCCGTAGCAGTCGTGCGGAGCAACCAGCAGGTCGCCGGGCTTCAGGAACACCGTCGTCACCAGGTGGATTGCGGACATCCCCGTATTGGTTAATACCGCACCCGCTCCCCCTTCCAGCTCTGCAAGGGCACGCTGGGTAACGTCACGCGTAGGGTTGCCACGACGGGAATAGTCATGCGTACGGGGTTCATTAAATCCGGTGAAATTATAGGTACTGGAAAGATGAATCGGCGGGACAACGCAGCCGTACTGCTCGTCATCATTCAATCCGCTACGCACTGCGATGGTGGCCTGTTTACGCGTCATGGTGAGGGCTTCCTGGCTTAATAGGTGAAAAGTCAGGCACCAGAGTAAACATTGAAAGTATGGACGTCAATACATCTGGACATCTAAACTTCTTTGCGTATAGATTGAGCAATGCGCAAATAGCCGTTAAAATTATATGCTTTAGTGCACGCTGCAGCGGCAATATCCGTGCCACGGTATCGTCTCTACGGTAAACTAGGCAAGATTACGGTTCAAAACCGGCGGTTATCGGTTCTGCACCTTTAGATTAATGACTGAGAGGATTAAAGGTATCTCATGGCTGAATGGAGCGGCGAATATATCAGCCCATACGCTGAGCACGGTAAGAAGAGTGAGCAAGTAAAGAAAATTACGGTTTCCATTCCTCTGAAGGTGTTGAAGATCCTCACCGATGAACGTACGCGTCGTCAGGTGAACAACCTGCGCCACGCGACCAACAGCGAACTGCTGTGCGAAGCGTTCCTGCATGCGTTTACCGGCCAACCGTTGCCGAACGATGACGATTTGCGCAAAGAGCGCAGTGATGAAATCCCGGAAGAGGCGAAAATCATCATGCGTGAACTGGGCATTGACCCGGATACGTGGGAATACTGAGAAGCAGATACAAAAAAGGCACCTTGCGGTGCCTTTTCTTTCGGGATACTTATTTAGCGCCCGGGATGCTGAAACGCTTGTTGAAGCGGTCAACACGGCCACCGGTTGCAACATCACGCTGCTTACCAGTGTAGAACGGGTGGCATTTGCCGCACACGTCCAGGTTCAGATCGTGACCCACGGTGGAGCGGATCTGGATAGAGTTACCGCAAGAGCAGTTTGCAGTAATCATTTCGTATTTCGGGTGAATATCTTTTTTCATGGGAGAACCTCAGTTAAGGCCGCGTCGCTCTTCCAGCCCTAACGCCAGACACCACGCGATGTTGAATGTAATTTCTTTGGCGTAATATACACCAAAGGCGGCGAATCATACAGAATTTGACCAGCGTATGCAAACTGATCCGCACGCCGCTTTCACTAATGTGTATACTAACGCGCCACTTTTCAAGTCAGGAAGATTCGATGCCCGTCGCTCACGTTGCCCTGCCCGTTCCGCTTCCCCGCACCTTTGACTACCTGCTGCCCGACAGCATGAGCGCCAAAGCGGGCTGTCGCGTGACCGTGCCGTTTGGCAAACAGCAGCGCGTGGGGATCGTGGTTTCCGTGAGTGAAAAAAGCGAGCTGCCGCTTAATGAACTGAAATCGGTTGTTGAGGTACTGGACAGCGAGCCGGTTTACTCCACCAGCACCTGGCGACTGCTGCTGTGGGCGGCGGATTACTATCACCATCCGATTGGCGACGTCCTGTTCCACGCGCTGCCAATCATGCTGCGCCAGGGCAAAAGCGCCAGCCATGCGCCAATGTGGTACTGGTTTGCTACCGAGCAGGGTCAGGCAGTGGATATCAACAGCCTGAAGCGTTCGCAGAAACAGCAGCAGGCGCTGGCGGCGCTGCGTCAGGGAAAAATCTGGCGGCATCAGGTCGACGAGCTTGAGGTCAGCGAAACCGCGCTCCAGGCATTAAGAAAGAAAGGGCTGAGCGAACTGGCAAGCGAAGCGCCCGCCCTTCACGACTGGCGCGACGGCTTCTCCGTCTCCGGCGATCGCCTGCGTCTGAACACCGAGCAGGCCACCGCCGTGGGGGCGATTCACAGTGCCTCGGACCATTTCTCTGCCTGGCTGCTGGCGGGCGTGACGGGGTCCGGCAAGACCGAAGTGTATTTGAGCGTGCTGGAAAACGTGCTCGCACAGGGCAAACAGGCGCTGGTGATGGTGCCGGAAATCGGCCTGACGCCCCAAACCATCGCCCGATTCCGCGAACGCTTTAACGCGCCGGTTGAGGTGCTGCACTCAGGGCTTAACGACAGCGAGCGCCTCAGCGCCTGGCTGAAAGCGAAAAACGGCGAAGCGGCGATTGTGATCGGCACCCGCTCGTCGCTGTTTACACCGTTTAAAAATCTCGGCGTTATCGTAATAGATGAAGAGCACGACAGCTCCTATAAACAGCAGGAAGGCTGGCGCTATCACGCCCGTGACTTAGCGGTATACCGCGCGCACAGCGAGCAAATTCCCATTATTCTCGGCTCCGCCACGCCTGCGCTCGAAACGCTGCACAACGTGCGCCAGCGTAAATACCATATGCTGCGCCTGACGCGTCGCGCGGGTAATGCCCGTCCGGCGATTCAGCACGTGCTGGATCTGAAAGGTCAGCAGGTTCAGGCCGGGCTCGCGCCAGCATTGATTACCCGAATGCGACAGCACTTGCAGGCGGGCAACCAGGTGATCCTGTTCCTTAACCGACGCGGCTTCGCGCCCGCCCTGCTGTGCCACGACTGCGGCTGGATAGCGGAATGCCCGCGCTGCGACCACTACTACACCTTCCATCAGGCCCAGCGTCATTTACGCTGCCACCACTGCGACAGCCAGCGCCCGGTGCCGCGCCAGTGTCCATCGTGTGGCTCAACACATATCGTGCCGGTCGGTCTGGGCACGGAACAGCTTGAACAGGCCCTTGGCCCCTTCTTCCCGGACGTGCCGATTTCGCGTATCGATCGGGACACCACCAGCCGCAAAGGCGCCCTGGAACAACAGCTGGCGGAAGTGCATCGCGGTGGGGCACGCATATTGATTGGCACCCAGATGCTGGCAAAAGGGCATCACTTCCCGGACGTCACGCTGGTCGCCCTGCTGGACGTTGACGGCGCGCTGTTTTCGGCAGATTTCCGCTCCGCCGAGCGCTTCGCCCAGCTTTATACGCAGGTGGCGGGGCGTGCCGGACGCGCAGGAAAGCAAGGCGAAGTGGTGCTGCAAACGCACCACCCTGAGCACCCGCTGCTGCAAACGTTGCTGCATAAAGGCTATGACGCCTTTGCCGAACAGGCGCTGGCCGAACGCCAGACCATGCAGCTGCCGCCGTGGACCAGCCACGTCATCATCCGCGCGGAAGACCATAACAACCAGCAGGCGCCGCTTTTCCTGCAACAGCTGAGAAACCTCCTGCAGGCCAGCCCGCTGGTGGATAGTCAGCTGTGGATTTTGGGTCCGGTTCCAGCGCTGGCCCCGAAACGCGGCGGACGTTTCCGCTGGCAAATCTTACTTCAGCACCCGTCACGTATCCGCCTGCAGCATATCGTCAGCGGCACGCTGGCGCTGATCAACACCCTGCCGGAAGCGCGCAAAGTGAAGTGGGTTCTGGACGTCGATCCCATCGAAGGCTGAAGACGGATCGAAAAATTTAACGCGCCTCACACTTTTTATGAAAATTCTGTAACCGATTCCATTAACTATCTGTAAAAATGGTGATGTCCGCAGTTCGGTGTTCAGGCGAGGAGAAGACGTTGAAGTCCAGGAAAGAGGTCACTACGGCGACCATGAAAGACGTTGCCGAGAAAGCACAAGTCTCAACGGCAACCGTGTCCCGCGCATTAATGAACCCGGATAAAGTCTCCCAGGCGACCCGTAACAAGGTTGAACAGGCGGCGCTGGAAGTGGGCTATTTCCCGCAGGCGATGGGGCGCAACGTAAAGCGCAACGAATCGCGGACTATTCTGGTGATTGTGCCGGACATCTGCGACCCCTTCTTTAGCGAGATCATTCGCGGTATCGAAGTGACGGCGGCTGAACAAGGCTATCTGGTGCTGATTGGCGACTGCGCCCACCAGAATCAGCAGGAAAAAACCTTTATCGATCTCATTATCACCAAGCAGATTGACGGCATGTTGCTGCTTGGCTCCCGCCTGCCGTTTGATGCCAGCATTGAAGAACAACGCAATTTACCGCCGATGGTGATGGCCAACGAGTTCGCGCCAGAGCTGGAACTGCCGACGGTGCATATTGATAACCTGACGGCCGCGTTCAATGCGGTGAACTATCTTCAGGAACTGGGGCATAAGCGTATTGGCTGTATTGCCGGACCGGAAGAGATGCCGCTTTGCCACTACCGCCTGCAGGGCTATGTTCAGGCGCTGCGTCGTACCGGAGCCATCGTTGATCCGCACTATATTGCGCGCGGTGATTTTACCTTTGAAGCGGGCGGACAAGCGCTGGAGAAACTGCTGGCACTGCCGCAACCGCCAACGGCGGTGTTCTGCCACAGCGACGTGATGGCACTGGGCGCGCTGTCACACGCCAAACGTCGTGGGTTACGCGTGCCAAAAGACCTGTCGATTATCGGCTTCGATAATATTTCGCTTTCAGAGTTTTGCGATCCGCCGCTCTCAACCGTTTCTCAACCGCGCTATCAGATTGGCCGCGAAGCGATGCTGCTTTTGCTGGATCAGCTGCAGGGTCAAACGGTTAGCAGCGGCTCGCGGTTACTCGACTGCGAGCTGATTGTTCGCGGCTCTACCCAGGCATTGACTTAAAGTAAATGCCTTTCGGACACCCTTATCTGGTCAAAGCCCCGCCGCTTAAGTAACATGGCGGGCTGACGAACGAATAAATACAGCGAAACGATAGTGGCACAACGAGATTATGTACGTCGCGGCCAGCCGGCACCTTCGCGACGCAAAAAGAGTAGTTCAAAAAGCAAGCAGCGGAACATGCCTGCCGTCTCGCCAGCAATGGTCGCTATTGCTGCGGCTGTACTGGTGGCCTTCATTGGCGGCCTGTACTTCATTACGCACCATAAAAAAGAAGAATCTGAAGCGCTTCAGGGCAACAAAGTGGCCGGTAATGGCCTTCCGCCGAAGCCTGAGGAGCGCTGGCGCTATATTAAAGAGCTGGAAAGCCGCCAGCCTGGCGTGCGTGCGCCTACCGAGCCGTCTGCCGGTGGCGAAGTGAAAAATGCCGATCAGCTGACGAACGAACAGCGCCAGCTGCTGGCACAGATGCAGGCCGATATGCGTCAGCAGCCTACGCAGCTGAATGAAGTGCCGTGGAACGAACAAACGCCTGCGCAGCGTCAGCAAACGTTGCAGATGCAGCGTCAGCGCCAGGCACAAATTCAGCAGCAGCAACAGCAGCAGTGGACGCAAACCCAGCCGGTACAACAGCCGAAGGCCCAGCCATACCAGCAGCCACAGCAGCAGACGCGTACGGTACAAACGCAGCCTGTTCAGCAACAGCCAAAAGCGCAGCCGCAAAAGCAGGCGGCGCAGCCGTATCAGGATCTGCTCCAGACGCCAGCGCATACCACGGCGCAGCAGCCGAAAACGCAGCAGACCGCGCCGGTGACCAAAGAGACCGAAGCACCGAAGCAAACGGCAGAGAAAAAAGACGAACGCCGCTGGATGGTGCAGTGCGGCTCGTTTAAAGGCGCCGAGCAGGCCGAAACCGTGCGTGCTCAGCTCGCGTTCGAAGGATTTGACTCACGCATTACCACCAACAACGGCTGGAACCGCGTGGTGATTGGCCCGGTCAAAGGCAAAGAAAATGCCGATGGCACTATCTCTCGTTTGAAAGTAGCCGGTCACACAAACTGCATTCGACTCGCCTCCGGGGGTTGAAACCCCCAAAATCCCCCCCATCTATCATTTAATTCAGCCCTGAGCACTGGCTCAGGGCTTCTGTTTCCCGAATCTGTAACCAGGGGGTCTGCTCGTGACAACAATAGTAAGTGTACGCCGTAACGGCCATGTGGTAATCGCCGGTGATGGCCAGGCCACGCTGGGTAATACCGTCATGAAAGGCAACGTGAAGAAAGTGCGTCGTCTCTACAACGACAAAGTGATCGCCGGTTTTGCAGGCGGCACGGCGGATGCCTTCACGCTGTTTGAACTGTTTGAACGCAAACTGGAAATGCACCAGGGTCATCTGGTGAAAGCCGCCGTTGAGCTGGCGAAAGACTGGCGTACCGACCGCATGCTGCGCAAGCTCGAAGCGCTGCTGGCCGTGGCCGATGAAACCGCCTCGCTAATCATCACCGGTAACGGTGACGTGATTCAGCCGGAAAATGACCTGATTGCCATCGGCTCCGGCGGCCCGTACGCCCAGGCTGCAGCCCGCGCTCTGTTGGAAAATACCGACATGAACGCGCGTGATATCGCGGTGAAAGCGTTGGATATTGCAGGTGATATCTGCATTTATACCAACCACAACCACACCATCGAAGAATTGACCTCCAAAGCGTAAGGATCTCCCATGTCTGAAATGACCCCACGCGAAATTGTCAGCGAACTGAACAAACACATTATCGGCCAGGATAACGCCAAGCGTTCCGTGGCGATTGCCCTGCGTAACCGCTGGCGTCGTATGCAGCTTGACGAAGAGCTGCGCCACGAAGTAACCCCGAAAAACATTCTGATGATCGGGCCGACCGGCGTTGGTAAAACCGAAATCGCTCGTCGCCTGGCGAAACTCGCTAACGCGCCGTTCATCAAAGTGGAAGCCACTAAGTTCACCGAAGTGGGCTACGTAGGTAAAGAAGTGGACTCCATCATCCGCGATCTGACCGACTCGGCAATCAAGATGGTGCGCGTCCAGGCTATCGAGAAAAACCGCTATCGCGCAGAAGAGATGGCCGAAGAGCGCATTCTCGACGTGCTGATCCCACCGGCTAAAAACAACTGGGGCCAGGCAGAGCAGCAGGCGGAACCGTCCGCAGCGCGCCAGGCATTCCGCAAGAAACTGCGTGAAGGCCAGTTGGACGACAAAGAGATTGAGATCGATCTCGCTGCCGCGCCGATGGGTGTGGAAATCATGGCGCCTCCGGGCATGGAAGAGATGACCAGCCAGCTGCAGTCCATGTTCCAGAACCTGGGCGGCCAGAAGCAGAAAGCACGTAAGCTGAAAATCAAAGACGCGATGAAGCTGCTGATTGAAGAAGAAGCGGCGAAGCTGGTGAACCCGGAAGAGCTGAAGCAGGACGCTATCGACGCGGTTGAGCAGCACGGCATCGTGTTTATCGACGAAATCGACAAAATTTGTAAGCGCGGCGGCAACAGCTCCGGCCCGGATGTATCCCGCGAAGGCGTTCAGCGCGACCTGCTGCCGCTGGTTGAAGGCTGCACCGTCTCCACGAAGCACGGCATGGTGAAAACGGACCACATCCTGTTTATCGCTTCCGGTGCGTTCCAGGTTGCCAGCCCGTCGGATCTGATCCCGGAACTGCAGGGCCGTCTGCCTATCCGCGTTGAGCTGCAGGCGCTGACCACCGAAGATTTCGAACGTATCCTGACCGAGCCAAACGCCTCTGCCACCGTGCAGTACAAAGCGCTGATGGCAACCGAAGGTGTGAACCTCGAGTTCACCGAAGACGGTATCAAACGTATCGCCCAGGCCGCATGGCAGGTGAACGAAACCACCGAGAACATCGGTGCGCGTCGTCTGCACACCGTACTGGAACGCCTGGTGGAAGATATCTCTTATGATGCGAGCGACCTTAACGGTCAAACCGTTACCATTGACGCAGAATATGTGAGTAAACATCTGGATGCGTTAGTGGCAGATGAAGATCTGAGCCGTTTTATCCTATAATCGCGGTTACTGCATTCTCATCACGTTTAATGGGGGCTAATGCCCCCATTTTTATTGGCTAAATACTTATGACTGACATCAGCCGTACTCAGGCGTGGCTCGAAAGTTTGCGCCCTAAAACGCTTCCTCTGGCCTTTGCCGCGATTATCGTCGGTACTGCGCTTGCCTGGTGGCAAGGTTATTTTGATCCGCTGGTCGCCGCGCTGGCATTGATTACCGCCGGCCTGCTGCAAATTCTTTCCAATCTTGCCAACGACTACGGCGATGCGGTGAAAGGCAGCGACAAGCCCGATCGCATCGGGCCGCTGCGCGGGATGCAGAAAGGGGTCATTACCCAGGCACAGATGAAACGCGCGCTGATTATCACCGTGGTGCTGATTTGCTTGTCCGGCCTGGCGCTGGTGACGGTCGCGTCTAAGACCACCAGCGATTTCATCGGTTTCCTGGTGCTGGGTCTGCTCGCGATTATCGCAGCCATTACCTACACCGTTGGCACGCGCCCTTACGGTTATATTGGGCTGGGTGATATCTCCGTGCTGGTGTTCTTCGGCTGGCTGAGCGTGATGGGGAGCTGGTATCTGCAGGCGCATACGGTCATCCCTGCCCTGTTCCTGCCCGCAACCGCCTGCGGCCTGCTGGCGACGGCGGTGCTCAACATCAACAACCTGCGCGATATCGACAGCGATCGCGAGAACGGCAAAAACACCCTGGCCGTGCGTCTGGGGCCGGTTAATGCGCGTCGCTACCATGCCTGCCTGCTGTTGGGTGCTCTGGTCTGTCTGGCGTTGTTTAACCTGATTTCCTTGCAGAGCTTGTGGGGCTGGCTGTTTGTGCTTGCCGCGCCGTTGCTGGTTAAGCAGGCCCGCTTTGTGATGCGTGAGCTCAGTCCGTCCGCTATGCCGCCAATGCTGGAACGTACGGTAAAAGGCGCGCTGTTGACTAACCTGTTGTTCGTCATCGGGATTGTGTTAAGCCAGACGCTCAGTTAGCTGACAAATATCAATTAACAATTGATGATTTTGCCAACAACGCATTTCGCACGATATACTGAACACATTCGCAGCAACTGAGCGTTAAACCTATGAAATACGATACCTCCGAGCTTTGTGACATCTACCAGGAAGATGTTAACGTCGTTGAACCGCTGTTCTCCAACTTTGGTGGGCGGTCGTCGTTTGGCGGGCAAATCATCACGGTGAAATGTTTCGAGGATAACGGGTTGCTGTACGATCTGCTCGAACAGAATGGTCGTGGCCGCGTTCTGGTGGTCGACGGCGGCGGTTCCGTGCGCCGAGCATTGATTGATGCTGAACTGGCGGGAATTGCCGTCCAGAACGAGTGGGAAGGCATTGTGGTGTACGGCTCCGTGCGTCAGGTGGACGATCTCGAAGACCTGGATATCGGGATTCAGGCCATCGCGGCCATACCGGTAGGCGCAGCGGGCGACGGCATCGGCGAAAGTGACGTGCGCGTCAATTTCGGCGGCGTGACCTTCTTCTCCGGCGACCATCTCTACGCCGATAACACCGGCATTATCCTTTCCGAAGATCCGCTGGATATCGAGTAATAGAACAGTCAGCGTGAACCATAAAAAAACCGCCAACAGCAATGTGGCGGTTTTTTTGTCCCTCGGGATTCGCGGTCCGTTGGGAAGTCTAGCAACCTTTAACCAGGATTTTTATCTTACCCTGGTTCAAACCTCAGGTAACCCCATCGACCCTTTATAAATTCCTAATTATTTATAAAAACCTTAACTCCGCTGCTGTTGCTAACTATCATGCTGCGTCCCTTTCCGCCATCTCGCAAATGGGCATCGGTCCAGGGAAAGGTGTATTCACCACCGTAAAGCAACCTTTAACCGGGCTTGTGTCCACCGACTTATCACCGGTGGTGAACGGTGGAGCGGTTAGCAGCAGGGACCGCATAATGAAACGCTATTTATGTATCGCGTTCATTGTCGCCAGCGTACTCGTGGTAAAGAGTGATGAACCGAGTGGGTTTGTTGCTTATGCTATGACAGCGCAGGACAAGTAGCGTTAAGGCCGCCTCCGGCGGCCTTTTTTATGGTTGAAATCCGTGAGCAATAACCATAAAAAAGCCGGGTGGCGGCTTCGCCTTACCCGGCCTGGTCAGTCATCCCTAAGGGAATCAGACTTCTTCCATACGTCCCAGCAGCGCCTGCAGGCGATCCTGCCAGCCGTTCTGCTGTTCGCGCAGCTGGTTGTTTTCGCGCTCCAGCTCTTCGCGGCCGTGCTGAGCGTTCTGAACTTCCTGCGCCAGGCTGTTGTTCTTCTCTTTCAGCTCTTCAATTTCCATCTGCAGCAGGGTGATGGTGTCAATCGCCTGCTGTACTTTCGATTCCAGTTTCTCAAACACTTCTAAAGACATGATGCTACCTCTCCTGAATTGCAAGGCGACGCTTTAACGTAAACGCGCACGACATATACCGTCGATTGTATGGAGCGCGGCGCTCTGTGTCCAGCGACACTCCGCGCAGATCGCGGTTTGCAACACTTTTAGGTCTGGTCCTGGTGCGTTCGCGTCATATCCCCCTAAATTGTTAACTCATTCGTTAATGAAATGATTCAGCTCACATTCTGAGGCTGATGCAAAAATGTGCTTTATGGCGCGAAAACGCTCATTTTATTGACGCAGACCACACATTTTGATTTCGATATTTCTCGTTTTTGCTCGTTAACGATAAATTAACACTATGTCTACAGGACATCGTGGCTGTCACGGGCGGCCATGCTAACAATAAACATTCATCTCTTCAGGATTCCGATTATGAGTCAGACATCAACCTTAAAAGGCCAGTGCATTGCCGAGTTCCTTGGTACCGGGTTGTTGATATTCTTCGGAGTGGGCTGTGTCGCTGCACTGAAAGTGGCGGGTGCCAGTTTTGGTCAGTGGGAAATCAGTATCATCTGGGGTCTGGGCGTGGCGATGGCCATCTACCTGACTGCAGGGGTTTCCGGTGCACATCTTAACCCGGCGGTGACCATCGCGCTGTGGCTGTTCGCGTGCTTCGATGGACGCAAAGTTGTTCCTTTCATCATTTCTCAGTTTGCCGGCGCCTTTTGCGCAGCGGCGTTAGTTTACGGGCTTTATTACAATCTTTTCATCGACTTCGAACAGACGCATCATATGGTGCGCGGCAGTGTCGAAAGTCTGGATCTGGCTGGCATCTTCTCAACCTATCCGAACCCGCATATCAATTTTGTGCAGGCGTTCGCAGTTGAAATGGTGATTACCGCTATTCTGATGGGCGTCATTATGGCGCTGGGCGATGACGGCAACGGCATTCCGCGCGGCCCGCTGGCCCCGCTGCTGATTGGCCTGCTGATTGCGGTTATCGGCGCATCAATGGGTCCACTGACCGGCTTCGCGATGAACCCGGCGCGTGACCTGGGGCCAAAAACCTTCGCCTTCTTCGCTGGATGGGGCGACGTCGCCTTCACCGGTGGCAAAGATATTCCTTACTTCCTGGTTCCGCTGTTCGGGCCAATCGTAGGGGCGGCGCTGGGTGCATTCGGCTATCGCAAATTAATTGGTCGCCACTTACCGTGCGACACCTGTGTGGAAGAAGAGAAAGAAACAACGTCTACCGCACAACAAAAAGCTTCGCTGTAATCTGACTACGGGACACCTAACATGACCGAAAAAAAATATATTGTTGCGCTCGACCAGGGCACTACCAGCTCCCGCGCTGTCGTAATGGATCATGACGCGAACATCGTCAGCGTGTCACAGCGCGAATTCGAGCAAATTTATCCTCGTCCAGGCTGGGTAGAGCATGACCCAATGGAGATTTGGGCGTCACAAAGCTCCACGCTGGTCGAAGTGCTGGCGAAAGCCGACATCAGCTCCGACGAAATTGCCGCCATCGGTATCACCAACCAGCGTGAAACCACCGTGGTCTGGGAGCGCGAAACCGGTAAGCCAATTTACAACGCCATCGTCTGGCAGTGCCGTCGTACCTCAGAAATCTGTGAGAAGCTAAAGCGCGACGGTATGGAAGAGTACGTTCGTAGCGCTACCGGCCTGGTGGTTGACCCGTATTTCTCCGGCACCAAGGTGAAGTGGATCCTCGACCACGTGGAAGGCTCACGCGAGCGTGCTAAACGCGGCGAGCTGCTGTTCGGTACCGTTGATACCTGGCTTATCTGGAAAATGACCCAGGGACGCGTTCACGTCACCGACTATACCAACGCCTCGCGTACCATGCTGTTCAACATCAACACCCTGGAGTGGGATGACAAGATGCTGGACGCGCTGGACATCCCGCGCGCGATGCTGCCTGAAGTGCGTAAGTCTTCAGAAGTGTACGGCCAGACCAACATCGGTGGTAAAGGCGGCACCCGTATTCCTATCGCCGGTATCGCCGGTGACCAGCAGGCGGCGCTGTTCGGCCAACTGTGCGTCAAGGAAGGGATGGCGAAGAATACCTATGGCACCGGCTGCTTTATGCTGATGAACACTGGTGAGAAAGCGGTGAAATCAGAAAACGGCCTGCTGACCACCATCGCCTGCGGCCCGCGCGGCGAAGTGAACTATGCGCTGGAAGGTGCGGTGTTTATGGCCGGTGCGTCCATTCAGTGGCTGCGCGACGAGATGAAGCTGATCAGCGATGCGTTCGATTCCGAGTACTTCGCGACCAAAGTGAAAGACACCAACGGCGTGTACGTGGTGCCTGCGTTCACCGGTCTGGGCGCACCGTACTGGGATCCGTATGCACGCGGCGCGATTTTCGGTCTGACGCGCGGTGTGAACTCTAACCACATTATTCGCGCCACCCTGGAATCCATCGCCTACCAGACGCGCGACGTGCTGGAGGCGATGCAGGCTGACTCCGGCATTCGTCTGCACGCCCTGCGCGTGGACGGCGGTGCGGTAGCGAATAACTTCCTGATGCAGTTCCAGTCCGACATTCTGGGCACCCGCGTTGAGCGCCCTGAAGTGCGCGAAGTGACGGCGCTGGGTGCGGCGTACCTTGCCGGTCTGGCGGTAGGCTTCTGGCAGAACCTGGACGAGCTGCAGGAAAAAGCGGTTATCGAACGCGAATTCCGCCCGGGCATCGAAACCACCGAGCGTAACTTCCGCTACAGCGGCTGGAAAAAAGCGGTGAAACGCGCTCTGGCGTGGGAAGAGCACGAAGAATAAGACAGACTCACCCCTCACCCTAACCCTCTCCCCAAAGGGGCGAGGGGACTTAAAACACCCTCTCCCCTTTGGGGAGAGGGCCGGGGTGAGGGGCTCAGACCGCACCACCCCTCACCCCTCCCCACTCTGTGATAAACTTCGTGCAATTCCTTTTGATTGCACGAGTACCTCATGAAACGTGAACTTGCTATCGAGTTTTCCCGCGTCACCGAAGCGGCCGCACTTGCAGGCTATAAATGGCTGGGTCGTGGCGACAAAAATACCGCCGACGGCGCCGCCGTCCACGCCATGCGCATTGTACTTAACCAGGTCAACATCGACGGCACCATCGTGATCGGCGAAGGCGAGATCGACGAAGCGCCGATGCTCTATATCGGTGAAAAAGTCGGTACCGGCAAAGGCGACGCCGTGGATATCGCCGTCGACCCGATCGAAGGCACCCGAATGACGGCGATGGGCCAGGCCAACGCGCTGGCAGTGCTGGCCGTGGGCGATAAGGGCTGCTTCCTCAACGCGCCGGATATGTACATGGAAAAGCTGATTGTCGGTCCTGGCGCGAAGGGCGCAATCGACCTCAGCCTGCCGCTGGAAGAGAACCTGCGCAATATCGCCAAAGCCCTGGGCAAACCGCTCAGCGAGCTGACCGTGACGATTCTGGCGAAACCGCGCCACGACGCCACCATCGCACAGATGCAAAAGCTCGGCGTGCGCGTGTTTGCTATCCCTGACGGTGATGTTGCCGCCTCGATCCTGACCTGCATGCCGGACAGTGAAGTAGACGTGCTGTACGGTATCGGCGGCGCGCCGGAAGGCGTGGTCTCTGCAGCGGTAATCCGCGCGCTGGACGGCGATATGCAGGCGCGTCTGCTGCCACGTCATGAGGTGAAAGGCGACAGCGACGAGAACCGCCGTATCGGGGAAAACGAGCTGGCACGCTGCGAAGCGATGGGCATCGAGGCCAATAAAGTGCTGGCTCTGGACGAGATGGCGCGCAGCGACAACGTTGTCTTCTCCGCGACCGGCATCACCAAAGGCGATCTGCTGGACGGCATCACCCGCAAGGGCAACATGGCGACCACCGAAACGCTGCTGATCCGCGGTAAATCGCGCACCATTCGCCGCATTCAGTCTATCCACTATCTCGACCGCAAAGACCCGGACGTGCAGACGCACATTCTGTAAAACCGTTTGATCGATTGAGCTTTCCGGCCCAAATGGGCTGGAAATCTCCCCGCTAAGTACGGAAGATAGAACAGAGAAACAGCACAGGAGAAGATCATGGCGGACTGGGTAACAGGTAAAGTCACAAAGGTACAGTTCTGGACCGATGCGCTATTTAGTCTCACCCTGCATGCTCCCGTCCACCCGTTCACAGCTGGGCAATTTGCGAAGCTGGGGCTGGATGTTGACGGCGAACGCGTGCAGCGCGCCTACTCTTACGTTAACGCGCCTGATAACCCGGATCTCGAGTTCTATCTGGTCACCGTCCCGGACGGCAAACTCAGCCCACGCCTCGCGGCGCTGAAGCCTGGCGATGATGTGCAGATTGTGGCAGAAGCGGCCGGTTTCTTCGTGCTCGACGAAATTCCAGACTGTGACACCCTGTGGATGCTGGCAACCGGCACCGCCATCGGCCCTTATCTCTCTATTTTGCAGTACGGCAAAGATCTGGAACGTTTCAAAAACATCGTGCTGGTTCATGCCGCGCGCTACGCCGCAGACCTGAGCTACCTGCCGCAAATGCAGGCGCTGGAACAGCAGTACGGCGGGAAACTGAAAATTCAAACCGTGGTCAGCCGTGAAACGGCGTCAGGCTCACTGACCGGACGTGTTCCGGCGTTGATTGAGAGCGGTGCGCTGGAGGAGGCGGTTGGCTTGCCAATGAATATCGAAACCAGCCATGTGATGCTGTGCGGTAACCCGCAGATGGTTCGTGACACGCAGCAGCTTCTGAAGGATACCCGGCAGATGACGAAACACCTTCGTCGCCGGCCGGGCCATATGACGGCTGAACACTACTGGTGATCAGCGGTACTTCACCTCAAGGGTATCTTTACCGTATTTGTTTTCGCTCTGGGTGCCGATAAACGCGCCCAGATCGACAACCATCATCACGAAGATAATGCTCGGCACCATCCTGCCCACGACCCACGGCAGGATAGACGGCAGCACTGACCAGTTTCCTGCCACCAGCATCCACGCCAGAATAATCAGAAAAGCCCATGCGCCGGAACGGCCGCGATCGTGCAGACGTTTCACCACCACGGCGGCCGTTGGCCACAGCAGGCAGACCAGCGCAAACGCCGCCGTTTGCGTGCTCAGCCACGCGTTATAAGCAACAAAAAACAGAAGCAGCATGGCGACAACCCACGTCACCATCCAAACCCAGAAATCACGGCGTCCAATACGCCCTTTGAATGAAAACAGCCACTGCTGTATGGTCATGTAAGGTTCCTTATTATCGTATAGCGCGCATTTTACCCTGGAGTTGTGACCTTTTGACAAGCCGACCAGATATCGTTTTAATCATGAGCACTTACGGCCAGGGGCAATATTGATGAAATTAACGGCACACTCTCTATTCCTGTGTTTAGCGATGCTGAGCGCAGGCAGCTCTCTGCATGCCGCTGAAACCACCGCTCCAACAACAGCGCCGTATCTCCTGGCGGGCGCGCCCTCCTTCGACCAATCCATCAGCCAGTTTCGTGAAGCCTTTAATCAGGCCAACCCAAAGCTGCCGCTGGACGAATTTCGCGCCATTGATAGCGCCCGAGATACCCCAACCCTGACCCGTGCAGCGAGCAAAATTAACGAGAATTTATACGCATCGACAGCGCTGGAACGCGGCACGCTAAAAATTAAAAGCATGCAGATCACCTGGCTGCCAATCCAGGGGCCGGAACAGAAAGCGGCCAGGGCGAAAGCGCTGGAGTATATGAGCGCCATTTTGCATGCCTTCACCCCGGCGCTAACGAAAACGCAAAGCCAGCAAAAGCTGCAAAAATTGCTGACGGCAGGTAAAAACAAGCGTTACTACGCCGATACGGAAGGCGCCATTCGCTATGTGGTGGCGGATAACGGCGAAAAAGGCCTGACCTTCGCTGTTGAACCGATTAAGCTGGCGCTATCAGACTCACTCGGAGGGGCGAATTAATGACAAAAAGCAAAGCCTTTCAGGGGAAAATCTCTATACTGATTCACAGACCATGCTGCCCATAAGGGCGGCCATATTCCTTAATTCGCTTATTTAGCGTGGAGAATTGAAATGCGACATCCTTTAGTGATGGGTAACTGGAAACTGAACGGCAGCCGCCACATGGTAAACGAGCTGGTTGCGAACCTGCGTAAAGAGCTGGCTGGCGTAACGGGCTGCGCGGTTGCTATCGCTCCGCCGGATATGTACCTGGACCTGGCTAAACACGCCGCTGACGGCAGCCACATCGTGCTGGGTGCGCAGAACGTTGACGTTAACCTGTCTGGCGCATTCACCGGTGAAACCTCTGCTGAAATGCTGAAAGATATCGGCGCGAAATACATCATCATCGGCCACTCTGAGCGTCGCACCTACCACAAAGAATCTGATGAGTTCATCGCGAAGAAATTCGCCGTGCTGAAAGAGCAGGGCCTGATCCCGGTTCTGTGTATCGGTGAAACCGAAGCGGAAAACGAAGCGGGCAAAACTGAAGAAGTGTGCGCACGCCAGATCGACGCCGTGCTGAAAACCCAGGGCGCAGCAGCGTTCGAAGGCGCGGTCATTGCTTACGAGCCAGTCTGGGCGATCGGTACCGGCAAATCTGCAACCCCTGCACAGGCTCAGGCGGTTCACAAATTCATCCGTGACCACATTGCTAAAGCCGACGCGAAAGTGGCTGAGCAAGTGATCATCCAGTACGGTGGTTCCGTAAACGCAGCCAACGCTGCTGAGCTGTTCACCCAGCCAGACATCGATGGCGCGCTGGTTGGCGGTGCATCCCTGAAAGCTGACGCTTTCGCGGTGATCGTTAAAGCGGCAGAAGCGGCTAAACAGGCGTAATTGCCTTTGTGGTGGGTGGCGCTTCGCTAACTCGCCCTACGGTTCTGTAGGCCCGGTAAGTGTCAGCGCCACCGGGCTTTTTTACAGCTGTCCCAGTAGGTTAAACCACAGATAATCCAGCGGCAGTAGCACAAGATACGTTGCAATGGCCAGCGCCAGACAGAGCACCATCCCCGCCCTTGCAGGCACCTTTCCTAAGCCCATCGCCACCACAATCGGCGACGCCTGATACGGCAGCAGCGGCGTGGAGTAGCCCAGCACCTGAATCATGATCACCGACAGCAGCGGGAAACCGGTCGCGTCCGAGAAGCTTTGCGCCAGCGTGGTATAGAGTGCAGGAACGCCGTTGGCGGTCATAATGAAGTTGAGCGCCGTGGTAATCCCGGTCAACGCGAGGAAACTGGTGAACGGTCTGTCTGCATTCAGCGGCATGATGCGAAGCAATGCCTCGCCCACAGCCGTTCCAATGCCGGTTTGCGTCACCACGATTGCCAGACCGAGAATACCCGCGACGTAAATACAGGTTCGCATATTCACCCCCGCAGAAAACTCCTCTCCGGTGATAAAACCGATGCGCGGCAGCATAACGATGACCGCTGCCGCCAGTCCTGCCCACGCAGGCCCCACGCCGTGCCAGCTCTCCGTCACCCACATTCCCAACACCACCGCCAGCAGCCAGGCGAGACGCTTTTCGTCCCGCCCCATGGGCTCAGAGGGCGTCAGATCCTTCGGCGGTTTCGGGCTGCCGGGAAATAGCCAGCAGATCAGGCCAATCAGGATCAGGCCTTTGAGGATACCGAGCACCGGCGTGTGCAGCAGCAGATACGGGACATAGTTCAGGTGAATACCGTACGAGCCCTCCGCCGCACCGCTCATCACCAGATTGGGGACGTTAGCAGGCAGGATAGTGGCTGAGAGCTGGAAGGTGCCAAACCCGACGGCCAGCGCCAGACCGAACCAGGCGCGGGAGCCGTCGGCTATACCGGCGCGTTTTGCCATCGCCGCGACAATCGGCATCAGCAGCGCAATACGTCCCATGTTCGACGGCATCACAAACGCCAGCGCATAGCTCAGCAGCACCACGCTTGCCACCATCAGCGGCCAGGAGTCGGTAAGCTTTGCGGAGAGCGCCCGGGCGGCCCTGTCCGCCAGGCCGGTTTTACGGATCGCCACGCCAAGGACAAAACCGCTAAATACCAGCCAGAAAGCCGACGAAGCAAAACCGCCAAAAATCACTTCCGGCGGGGCAATTTTGGCGATCATCGCCGCCGTGAAAAACAGCAGCGCGGTGAGAAATTCCGGCAGCAGCGACGTCGCCCACAGCACGATGGTGACGCCAACAATCAGTGAGGGCAGCAGCAGAGGATGCGTTAACCAGAGCGACATACCTGTCTCCTGTAGAATTTTTCAGCAAGTCTACGGCGACAGGCAGGACGAGTAAACGCCATTTATAGTGGGGTCACTTCAGGATATCGCATTGATGATCCTGAAGTTCCTCCGCCGACGCGCGGTTAAGCATCAGCAGATTACGCCCGGTCGCCAGCAAAACAAACGAACCGTCCGACTGCTGCGCCATCGCCAGCGCGAAGCGCCCCATATGGTCGCGCGCTTCCGGCAGCTCTTCTGCCAGCATCATAAACGGGCTGCGCTGGACCAGCTCATTCTCCGTCACCCGACGGGCAAGATATTCATGCCCTTCCAGCCTGCCCGGGAACGGTAACCACTGGGTGCTAATTTGCCCCTGAGCGGCATTGAGCTTCTCGCGCACGTCCGGGCGCAGGCAGGAGATATGAATATGTAAATGGTTTTGCGTGCGGCCAGTTGGGGAGTTGATCGTCAGCGAAATGGCGCTGTCAGGCACCTCTGAACCGCGCTTCAGCGTCATAAAGCTGCGGGACTGCCACGCCAGCCAGAAAAAGTTCGGCGTGTGAGGCTCGGTCAAAAGGGGACTTTCGGTGCCGTTGATGCGGTACGTGGGCATCAGCAGATACTGCAGCGGACCGTTGCGGTCTTTAAACACCGCATAGCCTGCATCCGTTTTCACCTGCGCGCACGGCGCGGGGTTACGGTGTTGGATCTGATTCGGCACGCACTGGTCGAGAACGATATGCCGCAACGCGTTCGGATTACCCGCCTTCATCCAGTACGCGCCGCCAGCGGCCAGGGCGATGACAATCAGGATCAATACGATAATTTTTTTCACAACGCGTTCCCTGTTTTCGATAGAGGCGAAAGAGTAACGCAAAATGATGACCAAATAAAAAACCCGGCGGATTTCTCACACCGGGTCACCGTGTCGTTCGTTGTGTCGCGCTTAGCGTTTACTGATCTGGTCGAAGGTACCGCCGTTAGAGAAGTGCTCTTTCTGCGCTTTGGTCCAGCCGCCGAAAACATCGTCAATGGTGAAGAGCTTCAGTTTCGGGAATTCGCTGTCGTATTTCTTCGCCACATCCGGGTCACGCGGGCGATAGAAGTTCTTCGCCGCAATTTCCTGACCTTCCGGTGAGTAGAGATACTTCAGGTAGGCTTCCGCCACCGCTTTGGTGTCTTTCTTCTCAACGACTTTGTCGACCACGGAGACGGTCGGCTCGGCGAGAATAGATTCGCTTGGGGTGACGATCTCGAACTTGTCTTTACCCAGCTCGTTGGTCGCCAGCAGGGCTTCGTTTTCCCACGCAATCAGCACATCGCCGATGCCGCGCTCAACGAAGGTGTTGGTTGCGCCGCGCGCGCCGGAATCCAGCACTTCGACGTTTTTAAACAGGGCTTTCACGAATTCCTGCGCTTTAGCCTGGTCACCGTTGTTGTGGTGCAGCGCGTAGCCCCAGGCCGCCAGGTAGTTCCAGCGCGCGCCGCCGGAGCTTTTCGGGTTCGGGGTAATCACGGAAACGCCCGGTTTGATCAGGTCGTTCCAGTCCTTAATTTGTTTCGGGTTGCCTTTACGCACCAGGAAAACGATGGTCGAGGTGTATGGCGCGGAGTTATCCGGCAGACGTTTGATCCAGTTTTTATCAATACGGCCACGTTCCGCGATTGCGTCCACGTCGTAGGCCAGCGCCAGGGTCACCACGTCGGCTTCAATGCCGTTAATCACAGACGTTGCCTGTTTGCCCGAGCCGCCGTGAGACTGGCGAATCACCACGTTATCGCCGGTTTCCTGCTTGTAGTGCGCCGCGAAGGCTTTGTTGTATTGATCGTACAGCTCACGCGTCGGGTCGTACGACACGTTCAGTAACTGGATGTCCTTTGCCAGAACGCTGGTCGATGCCAGCAATAATGTTAAACCCACGCCCCATTTATTCATCGCCCAGCTCTCTTGTGTAGTGTTTTGATGAATGCAGCGTGCCAGAAAGCGAATCGATGATTAAAGAATAAAAAAAGATTGGCTATAACGTAGTGGAATAAAAAAGCGAGCACGCATGAAAAAGCCGGGTGGCGGCTACGCCTTACCCGGCCTACGAGTTGTGCTTTTGTAGGCCCGGTAAGCGCAGCGCCACCGGGCAACAGACGCCGATCAATACAGTTTTTTCGCGCAGTCCAGCCAGTCACCTTTGAACGGACGCTTCATGTTTTCAATCGCGTCGATGATGTCATGGTGTACCAGTTGTTCGTTCTGAATACCGACGCAACGACCGCCATGCCCCTGCAGCAGCAGTTCGATAGCATACGCACCCATACGGGAGGCCAGAATACGGTCGTACGGGCCAGGGGAACCGCCACGCTGGATGTGGCCCAGAACGGTCGCACGGGTTTCGCGTTTGGTTTCGGTTTCGATGTACTTCGCCAGCTCGTCAACGTCACAGATGTGCTCAGTGATGGCGACGATGGCGTGTTTTTTACCTTTCGCGATACCGGCTTTGATTTCGTTCACCAGATCTTCACGGCTGAATTCCACTTCCGGTACCACCACGAACTCACAGCCACCGGCGATAGCGGCCGCCAGCGTCAGATCGCCGCAGTAACGGCCCATCACTTCAACGATGGAGATACGCTGGTGAGAAGAAGAGGTGTCACGCAGGCGGTCAATCGCTTCAACAACGGTACCCAGCGCAGTGAAGTAACCGATGGTGTAGTCAGTGCCTTTGATGTCGTTGTCGATGGTGCCAGGCAGACCGATGCACGGGAAACCCATTTCGGTCAGACGTTTTGCACCCATATAAGAGCCGTCACCACCGATAACAACCAGTGCGTCCAGGCCACGTTTCTTCATGTTTTCGATAGCCACTTCGCGAACGTGTTCATCACGGAATTCCGGGAAGCGCGCAGAACCGAGGAAGGTACCGCCACGGTTGATCATGTCAGACACGCTGTAGCGGTCCAGTTGAACCATGCGGTCTTCGTACAGACCCAGGTAACCGTCATAAACGCCAAACACTTCCAGACCTTCCGTCAGTGCTGCACGGACAACACCACGAATTGCCGCGTTCATGCCCGGCGCATCACCGCCGCTTGTCAACACACCGATTTTCTTAATCATGACTACCTCTGAACTTAGGAATGCAAAATTGAAATCTGTTGCCGGAAGAAACTGTTCGACCAACGAATACTGCAAATAGTATATCAATCGCTTCCAGCTGAATTGATTCAGGTCAGACCAAATGGCGGTAATTTATACACAAAATGCTGGCCTGGCTCACTTTTTTACAACGAATTACGAAAGCTCAACATGTCCGGGTACAACCGAGCAGGGATCCTGGTGAATGATGACGTCCGAACCAGGAAAACGCTGCAAAATCGCCTGCTCGACCTGCTCAGCTATAACGTGAGCCTGAACCAACGGCAGGTTGTCTTCCATTTCAATGTGGATCTGTATAAAGCGGGTCGGCCCTGACTGCCGCGTACGAAGATCGTGGGCACCACTGACGCCGGGCCAGTGGGTCACAATGGCAAAAATTTCATCACGTTCTGCATCAGGGAGCGCACGGTCAAGAAGCGATTGCACCGCTTCATATCCCATCCGTAAGGCGCTATATAAGATATAGACCCCTATCCCTAACGCAAACAATGCATCGGCCCGATGCCAGCCATACCAGGCCAGACCGAGCGCAATAAGAATAGCCCCATTCATCATAACATCAGACTGATAATGAAGCATATCCGCCCGTACAGCCTGGCTTTGAGTTTTACGCACGACCCAGCGCTGGAACGTTACCAGAACAAGTGTGCTAATAAGTGCAATGACCGTGACGATCACGCCGACACCGGGATCGTTCATCGGTGAGGGTGAAATGAGATGCTGAATACCGGTCAAAAACAGGAACAGCGCGGAGCCAGAAATAAACATGCTTTGCGCCAGCGCCGCGAGCGATTCTGCTTTTCCGTGTCCAAATGTGTGCTCTTCATCCGCCGGTTGCAGCGAATAGCGCACCACCAGCAGGTTGGTCAGCGAGGCGGCGATATCCACTAAAGAATCCACCAGCGCCGCCAGAATACTGACCGAGCCGGTGTACCACCACGCGAAAATTTTGATCACCAGCAAACACGACGCCATTATCGTCGCGGCGATTGCGGCCCGGCTTACCAGCCGTCCATAGGATTGATTCATAAACACTCCTGTCATGCCATGGCGCTAGTATAACGGATGGTTGCGGAGTCAAAGGATGAATAAACGGTTAACAAAAGAGAATGACGGGCAAAAAAAACCCCCACATCATGTGGGGGAAGACAGGGATGGTGTCTATGGCAAGGAAAACATGGTTTACTGGTTACTACGGGTACTGCTATTGCTACTGAAAAGCGTCGTTTCTGAGCTTCGCTGCATCCGTGCAACCTTACGCAACTGGTCCATGCGTTGCTGATGTTTGTCGTTCAAAACCGCTTGCTGCTCGGGCGATAGCAGATGGAACATCTGGTTGCGGACCTTCGCCATCTCTACCTGGCGGGCAACCTGTTCCTGTGCCATTTTTTCTGCCTGAGCGCGTACAGCGCTTTCGTCAAAATTTTCTGCGGTGACAAGGCGATGCATTGTCTCCATTTCGCTAACATTAACAGGGGGCTGGTCGTGTCTTGCCCTCTGCATCAGATCTCGCATCTGTTGACGCTGATGTTCGGTTAAACTTATGCCGTCAAACATATGGCTTTGGCCGCTGTGCTGCGTTGTACCCTCTTGCGAGGAACTGTTATCGCCGATGATAGCTACAGCAGCCTGGCTAAACGCACTGAACGCCAGCGTTGAGGCCATGACGGCAGCGGTAACTTTGCGCATCACTTGCTCCCAAAATCTTTCGTGTCGCGATTCAACGAGAGACAGTCTACGATTCAGGCTGCAAACATGCGTCAGGGGGTGTAAAACAACGTAAAGTCATGGATTAGATAGCCTTGATGTCGTAATTTCTGCCTCGGAGGTATTTAAACAATGAATAAAATCCTGTTAGTTGATGATGACCGAGAGCTCACATCTCTTTTAAAGGAGTTGCTCGACATGGAAGGTTTCAACGTCCTGGTTGCCCATGATGGCGAGCAGGCGCTGAGTCTCCTTGACGACAGCATCGATTTACTTTTGCTCGACGTGATGATGCCGAAGAAAAACGGCATTGATACGTTGAAAGAGCTTCGCCAGACACACCAGACCCCCGTTATCATGCTGACCGCACGCGGCAGCGAACTTGACCGTGTACTCGGCCTTGAGCTGGGCGCGGATGACTATTTACCGAAGCCGTTCAACGACCGTGAACTGGTGGCCCGTATTCGCGCGATCCTGCGTCGTTCCCACTGGAGCGAGCAGCAGCAGAATACCGACAACAGCTCACCAACGCTTGAAGTGGACTCCCTGAGCCTGAACCCGGGCCGTCAGGAAGCGAGCTTCGACGGTGAAACGCTGGAACTGACCGGCACCGAGTTCACCCTGCTTTACCTGCTGGCGCAGCATCTCGGCCAGGTGGTATCGCGTGAACATTTAAGTCAGGAAGTGCTGGGCAAACGCCTTACCCCGTTTGACCGCGCCATCGACATGCACATCTCTAACCTGCGCCGCAAGCTGCCGGAGCGTAAAGACGGTCACCCATGGTTTAAAACCCTGCGTGGTCGCGGTTACTTGATGGTTTCCGCTTCATGATAGGAAGCTTAACCGCCCGCATCTTCGCCATCTTCTGGCTGACGCTGGCATTGGTTTTAATGCTCGTTTTGATGTTGCCAAAACTCGACTCACGCCAGATGACGGAGCTTCTCGACAGCGAGCAACGTCAGGGCGTGATGATCGAGCAGCACGTGGAAGCCGAGCTGGCAAACGATCCGCCGAACGATTTAATGTGGTGGCGCAGATTATTTCGCGCTATCGACAAGTGGGCGCCGCCCGGACAACGCCTGCTGCTGGTCACCAGCGAAGGCCGCGTCATTGGGGCCGATCGCAATGAAATGCAGATTATCCGTAACTTCATTGGCCAGGCGGATAACGCCGATCACCCACAGAAGAAGAAATATGGTCGGGTAGAGATGGTTGGCCCTTTCTCGGTACGGGATGGGGAAGATAACTATCAGCTTTACCTGATTCGCCCTGCGAGCAACTCCCAGTCCGATTTCATCAACCTGCTGTTTGACCGCCCGCTGCTGCTGCTGATTGTCACCATGCTGGTCAGTTCCCCGCTGCTGTTATGGCTGGCGTGGAGCCTGGCAAAACCGGCGCGTAAGCTGAAAAATGCGGCGGATGAAGTGGCGCAGGGCAACCTGAGGCAGCATCCGGAGCTGGAAGCCGGGCCGCAGGAGTTTCTGGCCGCCGGCACCAGCTTCAACCAGATGGTGAGCGCGCTGGATCGCATGATGACCGCCCAGCAGCGTCTGCTGTCGGATATCTCGCATGAGCTGCGTACCCCGCTCACGCGCTTGCAGCTTGGCACCGCCCTGCTGCGACGCCGCAGCGGTGAGAGCAAAGAGCTGGAGCGTATTGAGACGGAAGCTCACCGTCTGGACAGCATGATTAACGACCTGCTGGTGATGTCGCGCAATCAGCAGAAAAACGCGCTGGTGAGCGAAACGGTCAAAGCCAATCACCTGTGGCACGAGGTGCTGGACAACGCGGCGTTTGAAGCGGAACAGATGGGTAAATCCTTCACCGTCAACTTCCCGCCGGGCCCGTGGCCGCTGTACGGTAACCCCAACACGCTGGAAAGCGCGCTGGAGAATATCGTGCGTAACGCCCTGCGCTATTCGCACACGAAGATTGAGGTGGCGTTCTCGGTGGATAAAGACGGGATCACCATCATCGTGGACGATGACGGCCCTGGCGTGAGCCCGGAAGATCGCGAGCAGATTTTCCGTCCGTTCTACCGTACCGACGAAGCGCGCGACCGCGAATCAGGCGGCACGGGGCTGGGACTGGCGATTGTTGAAACCGCCATGCAGCAGCACCGAGGCTGGGTGAAAGCCGACGACAGCCCGCTGGGCGGGTTGCGGTTAACGCTGTGGCTGCCGTTGTATAAGCGTTCGTAGCTGTGGTGCCGGGTGGCGGCTTCGCCTTACCCGGCCTACTTTCTACGGACGACTACTTTCCCCACAATCTCCGCGAATTATCCTCGATCTTGCCGCTTACGCGCCGCTTCTGCATCGTTCTGGTCCAGCTGGTCGATAACCCCGCCGCCGACAACAGGCGGTGATATTGCTCGTCGTCAAACGGCATATGCCACGCAATGGCGCAGGCGTCATACACCGAAACATCGCTCAGCCGCGACGCCAGCTCCAGCGGTGCATCCGCAGAAATCTGCCCGGCCAGCACCACGCGGTACAGCCAGCCGGTTTTACCCGCATTTTGCAGCTGCTCGGACATATCGCTGATGCCGAAATGGAAGTTGAGCTTGAAGCACGGCGAGCGCGGCTGCGTCACCTGAATCAGGGCGTCGCCCCAGCGGTAAATATCACCGATAAAGACGTTTTTCTCGGTCATCCCTTCGGTCGAGAGGTTCTCGCCAAACGCGGGGGCAACAAACAGATCCGCCTGTTCGGGGAATTCGGCTTTCCAGTGCTGATAGTGCTCGCGCGGATAGTGGCACAGCGCGCGATCCGGCCCGCCGTGAATTTTCTTTTCGGCCTGCTCGTCACCCGCCAACCCGAGGTCAGTTAACGTCAGCTCACCGTCGACCTGAATTTTGGCGATGGCGCTCGGGCGGCTGCCGTCGTATTCCCTTACCTTGCCTGTAAACACGTTCACCGGATAATGCATCGCTGCTCCTTTCTGCAGATACAAAAAAAGCGAGTCATCAGACTCGCTTCTCACAGGCGTCAATGCAACCTTATTTTTTAGCGGCGAAACGCGCTGCTGCTTCGTCCCAGTTCACCACGTCCCAGAAGGCTTTGATGTAGTCCGGGCGACGGTTCTGGAATTTCAGGTAGTAAGCGTGTTCCCACACGTCCAGGCCCAGGATTGGGAAGCCGGATGCGCCAGAAATTGCTTCACCCATCAGCGGGGAGTCCTGGTTAGCGGTAGAAACAACCGCCAGCTTGTCGCCTTTCAGAACCAGCCACGCCCAGCCAGAGCCGAAACGGGTTGCGGCGGCTTTTTCGAATTCCGCTTTGAAGTTGTCTACGGAACCGAAGTCGCGCTCGATAGCCGCTTTCAGGTCGCCCTGCAGGGTGGTACCGGTTTTCAGGCCTTTCCAGAACAGGCTGTGGTTAGCGTGACCGCCCGCATTGTTACGCAGAACGGTTTTCTTGTCCGCTGGCAGCTGGTCCAGCTTGGTGATCAGCTCTTCAGCAGACAGGTTCGCGAACTCTGGCAGGCTTTCCAGCGCGGCGTTCGCGTTGTTCACATAGGTCTGGTGGTGTTTAGTGTGATGGATTTCCATCGTCTGCTTGTCGAAATGCGGTTCCAGTGCGTCGTAGGCATACGGCAGGGATGGCAGTGTATAACTCATAATCCTCTCCATTATTGTCGGGCGGCACAGCTGTTAATGCCGCGTAAGCAGTTGGTTCATTATAGTTAATTAAATGATATTGAAAATGATTATCAATGCCGTAGTTTTTATAAGGTTATTCGTTTTTCGATTAATGGCGGAAATGTGAGTCTGCTCACGCGGTTAACGTGCTGATTGCCATCCAGAACAAAAGTGCGGCAACCTTCTGAAGGTTCCCAAACCGCCTAATTTTTACACTCATCAAGTCGGCGGGAAGCCACCGACTATAAAAACGATGAGGATGTAAAAATGAATCATGCGATTACGATGGGTATCTTCTGGCATTTGATAGGCGCGGCCAGTGCTGCCTGTTTCTATGCCCCGTTTAAAAAAGTGAAAGGCTGGTCATGGGAAACCATGTGGTCCGTCGGCGGTACCGTGTCATGGCTGATTTTGCCGTGGACCATTAGCGCCATGCTGCTCCCGGATTTCTGGGGCTACTTCTCCTCCTTCAGCGCCTCTACCCTGCTGCCGGTGTTTCTGTTCGGCGCGATGTGGGGCATCGGCAACATCAACTACGGCCTTACCATGCGCTATCTCGGCATGTCGATGGGCATCGGCATCGCGATTGGCATTACGCTTATCGTCGGCACCCTGATGACGCCGATCCTCAACGGCAACTTCGACGTGCTGATCAACACCCAGGGCGGACGAATGACGCTGCTGGGCGTGCTGGTCGCGGTGATCGGCGTGGGTATCGTCACCCGCGCGGGCCAGCTGAAAGAGCGCAAGATGGGCATCAGGGCCGAAGACTTCAACCTGAAGAAAGGGCTGCTGCTGGCGGTGATGTGCGGCATCTTCTCGGCGGGCATGTCGTTCGCCATGAACGCCGCCAAACCGATGCACGAAGCGGCCGCGGCGCTGGGCGTTGACCCGCTGTACGCTGCCCTGCCAAGCTACGTGGTGATCATGGGCGGCGGCGCGCTGGTTAACCTCGGCTTCTGCTTCATTCGTCTGGCAAAAGTGAAGAACCTGTCGGTAAAAGCCGATTTCTCGCTGGCAAAACCGCTCATCATCACCAACGTGCTGCTCTCCGCTCTCGGCGGCCTGATGTGGTACCTGCAGTTCTTCTTCTACGCCTGGGGCCACGCCAGCATTCCGGCGCAGTACGACTACATGAGCTGGATGCTGCACATGAGCTTCTACGTGCTGTGCGGCGGGCTGGTTGGGCTGGTGCTGAAGGAGTGGAACAACGCCGGGCGTCGTCCGGTGGGCGTGCTGAGCCTGGGCTGCGTGGTGATTATCATTGCCGCCAACATCGTTGGCCTCGGCATGGCGAACTGATTACGCCGCCTTTCGACTGCGATGACGCCACTGAACCGGCGTCATCCCCACCTCGCGGTTAAACACCACCGAAAAGTAGTTGCTGTCCTCAAAGCCGCAGCGCATCGCCACTTCACTCACCATCAGCTCCGTATGCTGCAGCAGATACTGGGCGTGACAGATGCGCAGCTGGCGCAGGTAATGGTTGACCGTCATCCCCGTCTGGGTGCGGAACTGCTGGCGCAGCGCGCGCTCGCTGCACTGCTCCTGCTCGCAGAATTTCTCCAGCACGAAGCTTTTGTTCAGGCTGCCCGCAAGCGTGGTGATGAGCTTATCCAGCAGCGCTTCCTGCGTCGTGGCAGAGGGGTTGTCGGTGGCGTAACGGTGGCGTTTCAGCGTCATCACCAGCTGGGCGAAAAGCAGCTCCGCCATCTGGTTGGCGACCGGGTCGCTCTTCTGGCTCTCCTGCTCCAGCTGAGAGATAACCTGCCGAACCTGGGTCATGCCGCCGCTGCTTAAGCGCCAGCGCGGTTCTCCTCGAGCATCAAGAAAACCGGGGATGTTGGCCACCCAGTCGACGTTAAGCCTGAGCCTGTCCGGGCAGTAGATGACGTTCTGCAGCACCAGGTCGTTAACCGAGGCGTAGGAGTGTTTATCTTCGGCGCGGATATAGAACAGATCCCCGCGCGTGATGCGGTAGGGTCGGTCGTTGAGGACGTGCAGGCCGTTGCCGCGCCACACCAGCACCAGCTCGCAAAACTCGTGGGTATGCTCGGCAAAGACGTTTTGCGGGTAGCGATCGGCCACCGCGACGGCCTGACTCGCGGAGGCAAAAAAATCATCTTTGCGAAGGATTAACTGAGCAGCCACACCACGACCTCTGTGCCGAAAAACCTGACATTATTAGCTTTATTGCGGCAATAAAACGGTGACTGCCCTCGCGTTACTGAAGCAACGCGTCTTTTCCCTGACGAATATCGCGCGGCGACCAGCTAAACTCCCGACGAAAAAGCGTCGAAAAGTGGTTACTGTCCCCGAAACCGCAGCGATAGGCGATATCCGTGACGCTTTCGTCAGTATGGCGTAAAAGATGACGCGCTTTGATTAACCGCAGGCGGTTAAGGTAGCGCTGGGGCGTCAGCCCGGTGTGCTGCTTCAGCTGGCGATGCAGGGTGCGCAGCGACAGCGAAAAATCATCCGCCAGCGTTTCCCAGCAGACATCTTCGGCGAAATGGTCTTCCAGCCAGGCCATCAGATGGTTCAGCCGGGCGTCGTTGTTTTCCAGCCCCTCCACCAGACTACTGCGGCGCAGCAGCACCAGCAGCTGCATGAACAGCAGCTCGCGCGTGGCAATGGCGTGCGTCTCCTGCCCGTCCTCGCTCTGCTCCATCTGGCTCACCAGCTGTCGCACCTGCTGTAAGGTGGACTGGTTCACACGCCAGTGCGACGGATAGTGTCCGTCCTGCTCCTGCGGCAGCAGCTGATTCAGCCCGGAGAGAAACTGGAACGCGTCCGGGGAACGATAGAGCACGTTGGTCAGGCACAGGTTGTCGGTATGTTCATACAGGTGCCTGTCGTGGTCCCGCACGAAGCACACGGTGCCGCCGCTGATGGTGTACGGCTGGCCGTTAAACACGTGAATGCCCGTGCCGTGCTCAACAATCACAATCTCATGGAAATCATGATGATGCTCCGGGAACGCGGCCTGAGGGAGCCGCGGCTCAATCGCGACGGGCGACCCTCCTGCAGGGAAAAAATCCACGCTGTGTAGTACGGTCATAACGGCCCCCACCAATGAGAAATGTTCTCAAAATAGTAATTAAGGCCTTGCACCCTCACCTTAAATTTTCGGCAGCAAACCTCGCAAAAGCTGTCCGTTTTTCAAGAAACCGGAGGAAAGATCGGGAAATGCGGTAAGCGTCACACTGCCTGAAAACCCCGCAATTACTGGAAACTGTGAACTCCCTCACGTTCATCTTTGCTTTCTTGCCAGCGCCGGATTTGGCCTGTCAGTGGCGAGAAGGTGCCTTTTTCTTCCCTTTCTTACACTCATCGCTAATGAATTAAGAAAGGATCCGACCATGACTTTTCGCCATTGTGTGGCTGTCGATTTAGGCGCATCCAGCGGCCGCGTAATGCTCGCCACCTGGGACTGTAGCCAGCGCACACTTTCGCTTCGCGAAATGCACCGTTTCGCCAACTGCCTGAAAAAGCAGGACGGTGTTGAGACCTGGGATATCGATGCCCTGGAGGCGGAGATCCGCACCGGGCTGAACAACGTCTGCAACGACGGCATTCGTATCGACAGCATCGGTATTGATACCTGGGGCGTGGATTACGTGCTGCTGGACGGTAACGGCGAGCGCGTCGGCCTGCCCGTCTCCTACCGCGACAGCCGCACCGACGGCCTGATGGCGCACGCCATCGCCCAGCTTGGCAAGGACAACATCTACGGGCGCAGCGGCATTCAGTTTCTGCCGTTTAACACGCTGTACCAGCTGCGCGCTCTCGTCGAGCAGCAGCCGGAGCTGGTCGCGAACGTGGCCCACGCGCTGCTGATCCCGGATTACCTGAGCTACCGCCTGACCGGCAATATGAACTGGGAATACACCAACGCCACCACCACCCAACTGGTGAACATCAACACCGATAACTGGGATGAAAACCTGCTGGCGTGGACGGGCGCGTCGCCGTCCTGGTTCGGCACGCCAACGCACCCCGGAAATGTGATCGGTCAGTGGATTTGCCCGCAGGGGAACGAAATCCCCGTCGTTGCCGTCGCCAGCCACGATACCGCCAGCGCGGTTATTGCCTCGCCGCTTTCCAGCAAAGACGCGGCGTACCTTTCTTCCGGCACCTGGTCGCTGATGGGCTTTGAGAGCAAAACGCCGTACACCAGCGATGCCGCGATGGCGGCGAACATCACTAACGAAGGTGGTGCGGAAGGGCGTTATCGCGTGCTGAAAAACATCATGGGCCTGTGGCTGCTTCAGCGCGTGCTGAAAGAGCAAAACGTTACCGACCTGCCTGGGCTTATCGCGGAGACAGAAAAGCTGAAGGCCTGCACCTTCCTGATCAACCCGAACGATAACCGCTTTATCAACCCGGCGCACATGAGCGCCGAAATCCAGGCCGCCTGTTTCGCCGCCGGGCAGCCGGTGCCGTCCAGCCCGGCAGAGCTAGCGCGCTGCATTTTTGACAGCCTCGCCCTGCTGTATGCCGACATCCTCAGCGAGCTAGCCGATCTGCGCGGTAAGCCGTTCAGCCAGCTGCACATCGTGGGCGGCGGCTGCCAGAACCAGCTGCTGAACCAGCTTTGCGCGGATGCCTGCGGCATCACTGTGGTGGCGGGCCCTGTAGAGGCTTCCACGCTCGGCAATATCGGCATTCAGCTGATGACGCTGGACGAACTCTCCAACGTTGACGACTTCCGTTCGGTGGTGGCGGCGAACGCCAGCCTGACCACCTTCACCCCCAATCCCTGCCATGAGATTGCCCGCTACCGGGCGCAGTTTCAGCAAAAACGACTGACTAAGGAGCTTTGCGCATGACCACTCAATTAGAACAAGCCTGGGACCTGGCTAAACAACGTTTCGCCGCCGTCGGCGTGGATGTCGAAGAGGCCCTGCGCCAGCTCGACCGTCTGCCCGTCTCTATGCACTGCTGGCAGGGCGATGACGTCGCCGGTTTCGAGAACCCGGGCGGTTCCCTGACGGGTGGTATTCAGGCCACGGGTAATTATCCGGGCAAAGCGCGTAACGCGACCGAGCTGCGCGCCGACCTGGAGCTGGCCCTGAGCCTGATCCCGGGGCCAAAGCGCCTGAACCTGCACGCGATTTACCTCGAATCCGACGAGCCGGTGGCGCGCAACGAAATCAAACCGGAACACTTTAAGAACTGGGTGGGGTGGGCAAAAGCCAATAAGCTGGGCCTGGATTTCAACCCGTCCTGCTTCTCGCATCCGCTGAACGCGGACGGTTTTACCCTCGCCCACGCGGACGATGAAATCCGTCAGTTCTGGATCGACCACGTGAAGGCCAGCCGCCGCGTGTCTGCGTACTTTGGCGAGCAGCTCGGCACACCGTCGGTGATGAACATCTGGATCCCGGACGGCATGAAGGACATCACCGTCGACCGTCTGGCTCCGCGCCAGCGCCTGCTGGCCGCGCTGGATGAGGCCATCAGCGAGAAGCTGGACCCGGCGCACCACATCGACGCCGTGGAGAGCAAGCTGTTCGGTATTGGCGCCGAGAGCTACACCGTCGGCTCGAACGAGTTTTACATGGGGTACGCCACCAGCCGCCAGACCGCGCTGTGCCTGGATGCCGGTCACTTCCATCCGACCGAGGTGATCTCCGACAAAATCTCCGCTGCCATGCTCTACGTGCCGCGCCTGCTGCTGCACGTCAGCCGCCCGGTGCGCTGGGACAGCGACCACGTGGTGCTGCTGGATGACGAAACCCAGGCGATTGCCAGCGAAATCATCCGCCACGACCTCTTTGACCGCGTCCACATCGGCCTCGACTTCTTCGATGCCTCCATCAACCGCATCGCGGCGTGGGTTATCGGCACCCGCAACATGAAAAAAGCCCTGCTGCGCGCCCTGCTGGAGCCGACTGCCGAACTGAAAAAGCTGGAAGCAAACGGTGACTACACCGCGCGTCTGGCGCTGCTGGAAGAGCAGAAATCCCTGCCGTGGCAGGCGGTGTGGGAGATGTACTGCCAGCGTAACGACGCCCCGGCGGGCAGCCAGTGGCTGGACAACGTGCGGGCGTATGAGGAAGGCGTGTTGAGTAAGCGCGGGTAACTGCCCCCTCACCCCTGCCCTCTCCCCAAAGGGGAGAGGGAGCAAACCATCCCCTCTCCCCTTTGGGGAGAGGGTTAGGGTGAGGGGTTCAACCTCACCGCGATAACTGGAAATGAAAACTATGCAGACCATCACCACTTCCTGGTTCGTCCAGGGCATGATCAAAGCCACCTCTGACGCCTGGCTGAAGGGTTGGGACGAGCGCAACGGCGGCAACCTGACGCTGCGCCTGGACGACGCGGATATCGAACCCTTCGCGGCCGATTTCCACCAGAAGCCGCGCTATATCGCGCTGAGCCAGCCGATGCCGCTGCTCGCCAACACGCCGTTTATCGTCACCGGCTCTGGGAAGTTTTTCCGTAACGTCCAGCTCGACCCGCAGGCCAACCTCGGCGTGGTGAAGGTGGACAGCGACGGCGCGGGCTACCACATTCTGTGGGGTCTGACCGATGAAGCGGTGCCAACCTCTGAACTGCCGGCGCACTTCCTCTCCCACTGCGAGCGCATTAAGGCCACCAACGGCAAAGACCGCGTGATCATGCACTGTCACGCCACCAACCTGATCGCCCTGACCTACGTGCTGGAAAACAGCGCTGATTTTATTACCCGCAAGCTGTGGGAAGGCAGCACCGAGTGTCTGGTGGTGTTCCCGGACGGCGTCGGCATTCTGCCGTGGATGGTGCCGGGTACCGACGAAATTGGCCAGGCAACCGCAACGGATATGCAAAAACACGCTCTGGTGCTGTGGCCGTTCCACGGCGTCTTCGGTAGCGGCCCTACGCTTGATGAAACCTTTGGCCTGATCGACACCGCCGAGAAATCCGCGGAGGTGCTGGTGAAGGTCTATTCCATGGGCGGCATGAAGCAGACCATCACCCGGGAAGAGCTGATCGCCCTGGGCAAACGCTTTGGCGTCACCCCGATGCAGTCCGCGTTAGATCTGTACCCATAACAACATCGCGCCCCGCTCACCGAGACGGGGCGAAAACCACCTGCAATCCCTACAACTAACTCAAGTCAGTGGAGTAAAAGCAATGAAAATAAAGACAAGCTTGATCCTCACCGTTGCCGCTCTGGCGTTGTCCGGTTCCGCTTTAGCAGAAGTGAAAATCGCCCTGGTGGCGAAGTCCTTAGGGAATGGATTCTTCGAAGCAGCGAACGTAGGCGCGCAGGAGGCGGCCAAAGAGTTAGGCGATGTAAAAGTGATTTATACCGGCCCGACCACCACCACGGCGGAAGCGCAGATCGAGGTGCTGAACGGACTGATCGCCCAGGGCGTGGATGCGATCGCGATTTCCGCGAACGATCCGGACGCCTTAGTCCCGGTACTGAAAAAAGCGATGCAGCGCGGCATCAAGGTTGTGTCGTGGGATTCCGGCGTGGCAAAAGCCGGACGTCAGATCCACCTGAATCCGTCCAATAACGCCCTGATTGGCGAAACCAACGTCAAGCTCGCCGCCGACGCGCTGAAGGCGCTGAACGAGGAAAAAGGCGACGTGGCGGTGCTGAGCGCCACGCCAACATCAACAAACCAGAACACCTGGATTGCGGAGATGAAAAAGGTGCTGCCGAAGTACCCGTCCGTCAATCTGGTGACCGTGGCCTACGGGGACGATCTCTCTGATAAAAGCTACCGCGAGGCGGTCGGCCTTCTGAAAACCTACCCTGATTTGAAAGTGATCGTTTCACCGTCGTCCGTGGGCATTGTCGCTGCGGCGCAGGCGGTGAAAGACCAGGGCAAGATCGGCAAAGTGTACGTCACCGGGTTAGGCCTGCCGTCTGAAATGGCGGGCGCGGTGAAATCCGGCGCGAGCAAAAGCTTTGCCATCTGGAACCCGATTGACCTGGGCTATGCGGCAACCTATTTAGCAGACGATCTGGTGAAAGGCACCGCCACGAAGGGCGAGGCCAGCATGGGCAAGCTGGGCAAAGTGAAGCTGGATGCCGACGGCAACGGAGCGATGGCCGAGCCGTTCGTCTACGATGCCAGCAATATTGATAAGTTCTCGAAGATCTTTTGATGCGATTTGTAGGCCGGATAAGCGTAGCGCCATCCGGCAAAAGGCGGGTGGCGCTGCCGCTTACCCGCCCTACAAATTCCCCTGACCAGGAGAACTATCATGACCCCATTGCTACAGCTTTCTGGCATCACCAAGGTGTTCCCCGGCGTGCGTGCCCTTGAGAACGTGCAGCTTGCGCTCTGGCCCGGCAAAGTGACGGCGCTTATCGGCGAAAACGGCGCGGGCAAGTCGACGCTGGTTAAAGTGATGACCGGCATTTACCAGCCCGACGAGGGCGAAATCCTCTACAAGGCGATCCCCGTTCACCTCCCGACGCCGGACTCGGCGCATAAGATCGGCATCACCGCTATTCATCAGGAAACTGTCCTGTTCGATGAGCTCTCGGTCACCGAAAATATCTTTGTCGGGCAGTACCTCTACAAAGGCTTTCTGAAAACGCTCGACTGGCCGGAGATGCACCGCCGGGCGCAGGCGATCCTCACCCGCCTTGAAGTGCAAATCGACCCGCGCGCGACGCTGAAAACCCTGAGCATCGCCCAGCGCCACATGGTCGCCATCGCCCGCGCGCTGTCGTTTGAGGCGCAGGTGGTTATTCTTGATGAACCTACAGCGGCGCTGTCGCAGCACGAAATCCTCGAGTTTTACCAAATCGTTGAACGTCTGAAGCAGGAGGGCAAGGCCATCCTGTTTATCTCCCACAAGTTCGACGAAATCTTCGAACTTGCAGATCACTACACCATTTTGCGCGACGGCGTGTTCGTCGGAGAAGGCGCGATGAGTGCGATAACCGAAGAGCGGATGGTATCGATGATGGTCGGGCGCGCCATCACCCAGACCTTTCCGAAGGTGGCGTGCGAAAAAGGCGAGACGGTGCTGGAGGTAAAAAATCTCTGCCACCCGACCGAGTTCGCCAATATCTCTTTCTCCCTGCGTAAAGGGGAAATCCTCGGCTTCTATGGGCTGGTGGGTGCCGGGCGTACCGAGCTGATGCAAGCGCTTTCCGGCGTCACGCGGCCATCGTCTGGCGAAATTATTCTTAACGGTCAGGCCCGGCGCTTCCGCCAGCCTGCGGATGCGATCAAAGCCGGTATCGTCTGCGTGCCGGAAGAGCGGCAGAAGCAGGGCGCGATTATCGAACTGTCGATTGCCCAGAACATCAGCCTGCCGCAGCTTGGCAAGCTCAACCCGAACGGCGTGCTGCACGACGACCGCGAATGGCGGCTGGCGGATGAATACGCCAAACGCCTGCAGGTGAAAGCCTTTAGCTGGAAACAGGCGGTGGATACCCTCTCCGGCGGCAACCAGCAAAAGGTGGTTATCGGTAAGTGGCTGGCAACGCATCCTGACGTGATCATCCTCGATGAGCCGACAAAAGGCATCGATATCGGCTCAAAGGCAGCCGTTCATCAATTTATGTCCGAGCTGGTCGGCCAGGGGCTGGCGGTGATTATGGTCTCCTCCGAACTGCCGGAAGTGATGGGCATGGCGGACCGCATTATCGTGATGCACGAAGGGCTGATGGTGGCCGAATACCGGGCGGGTGACGCGACGGCGGAAACCATCGTCAGCGCCGCCAGCGGTGCAAAACAGGAGGCGGCATAATGCTTAACTCGCTGTTAAAACACCGCGAAGCCCTGCTGGGCACGGTGATTGTGCTGATGGTCATCGCCATCGGCAGCCGCGTGCCGTCGTTTATCACACCGGATAACCTGGTTGAGATGTTTAACGACACTTCCATTCTGATCGTCCTCGCGCTCGGGCAGATGATGGTGCTGCTCACCAAAGGTATAGACCTGTCGATGGCGGCCAATCTGGCGCTGACCGGGATGATTGTCGCCCTGATTAACCTCCATTACCCGGACGTGCCGGTCTGGGCACTGCTGATCCTCGCCAGCGCGCTCGGGCTGCTGATGGGCGCGATTAACGGCCTGCTGGTCTGGAAGCTGGGCATTCCGGCGATTGTGGTAACGCTCGGCACCATGAGCATCTACCGCGGGATTATCTTTTTGCTCTCCGGCGGCGGCTGGGTGAACGCCAACCAGATGGGCGCGGACTTCCTCAGCCTGCCGCGCGCCTCCGTGCTGGGCCTGCCGGTGCTGAGCTGGTGCGCCGTCGCCGCGCTGCTGCTGGTGGGTTACTTCCTGCGCTACAGCCGTACAGGACGGGCGCTGTATACCGCGGGCGGCAACGCTACGGCGGCGTACTACACCGGGATCAACGCCGGGAAAATGCAGTTTGTCAGCTTCTGCCTCTCCGGGCTGTTGGCCGGGTTCTGCGGGTATCTGTGGATTTCCCGTTTCGCCGTGGCCTATGTCGACGTGGCGAACGGCTTTGAGTTGCAGGTGGTCGCCGCCTGCGTGATTGGCGGCATCAGCACCATGGGCGGCACCGGGCGCGTACTCGGCTGCCTGTTCGGCGCGCTGTTCCTCGGCGTGATAAACAACGCCCTGCCGGTGATTGGCGTCTCCCCGTTCTGGCAAATGGCAATTTCCGGCACGGTGATCGTCATTGCGGTGCTGCTGAACGAACGCAGCAACAGGCGTAAAGGACGGCTGATTCTGCGCGACGCGGCGCTGGCACGTCAGAAACTGGCGGTGAAATCATGAGCAAAATGATGGCCTCTGAAGAGATCAAAAACGTGCCTGCTGTGTCGGGCATTTTCCAGCGCCTGCTGTGCTGGGAAGGCTTCCTGCTGGCGGTGACGCTGGCGGTGTTCGTGGTGAACGCGCTGGCCTCACCCTACTTCCTCAACGTCTGGAATCTCTCCGACGCGACGTTCAACTTCACCGAAAAAGCGATCATCGTGTTGCCGATGGCGATGCTGATTATCGCCCGGGAAATTGACCTGTCGGTGGCATCCACCATTGCGCTTAGCTCCACGGTGATGGGCTTCTGCGCGGCGGCGGGCGTGGATACGCCGCTGCTGGTCTGCGTCGGGCTGGGCGTGGGGCTGCTGTGCGGACTGTTCAACGGCATTCTGGTGACGCGCTTCAACCTGTCGTCCATCGTTATCACCATCGGCACCATGAGCCTGTACCGCGGGATCACCTACATCCTGCTCGGCGATAAGGCGCTGAACAGCTACCCGGAGAGCTTCGCCTGGTTCGGCCAGGGCTACGTCTGGGGCGCGCTGTCGTTTGAGTTCGCGCTGTTTATCGTGCTGGCCGCGGTGTTTGCCTTTGTGCTGCACCGTACCAACTTTGGCCGCCGCACCTACGCCATCGGCAATAACCCGACCGGCGCGTGGTATTCCGGCATCAACGTTAAGCGCCACAACCTGATCTTGTTCGCGCTGGTGGGGCTAATGTCCGGCCTGGCGTCGGTGCTGCTCACCTCGCGCCTGGGCAGCACTCGCCCGACGATTGCGATGGGCTGGGAGCTGGCAGTGGTGACGATGGCGGTGCTCGGCGGCGTCAATATTCTCGGCGGGTCCGGCAGCATGGTGGGCGTGATTATCGCCGCCTTCCTGATGGGACTGGTGACCTTTGGCCTGAGCCTGCTCAACGTGCCCGGCATCGTGATGTCGGTGATCATCGGCGCGATGCTGATCGTGGTGATTTCGCTGCCGATTATTACCCGCCGGGTGATGCAGCGAAGACGGAATTAAATTGCCCCTCACCCTAACCCTCTCCCCATAGGGGAGAGGGGACTTCTCGGTGCGGCCTTTCACCCTCTCCCCTATGGGGAGAGGGCCGGGGTGAGGGGGAAACGGATTACCTCAAAATCATATTAAGGAGAATTATCATGAGCTTTATGTTGGCGCTTCCAAAAATCAGCCTGCACGGCGCGGGCGCAATCGGCGATATGGTCAACCTGGTGGCGTGCAAGCAGTGGGGAAAAGCGCTGGTTGTCACCGACGGTCAGCTGGTAAAACTCGGCCTGCTCGACAGCCTGTTTAACGCGCTGGACGCCCATCAGATGTCGTATCACCTGTTCGATGAGGTGTTCCCCAACCCGACGGAGGCGCTGGTGCAGAAAGGCTATGCGGCATATCAGGACGCGGAGTGTGATTACGTGATTGCCTTCGGCGGCGGCAGCCCGATTGATACCGCCAAGGCGATCAAAATCCTCACCGCCAATCCCGGTCCGTCAACCGATTACTCCGGCGTCGGCAAAGTGAAAAACGCGGGCGTGCCGCTGGTGGCGATCAACACCACCGCAGGCACGGCGGCGGAGATGACCAGCAACGCGGTGATCATCGACTCCGCGCGGCAGGTGAAAGAGGTGATCATCGATCCGAACATCATCCCGGATATCGCCGTGGACGATGCCAGCGTGATGCTCGATATTCCCGCCTCCGTGACCGCTGCGACCGGCATGGATGCGCTAACCCACGCCATCGAAGCCTACGTGTCCGTCGGCGCGCACCCGCTCACTGATGCCAACGCGCTGGAAGCGATTCGCCTGATCAACCTGTGGCTGCCGAAAGCGGTCGAGGACGGTCATCACCTTGAAGCGCGTGAGCAGATGGCGTTTGGTCAGTATCTGGCGGGCATGGCGTTTAACAGTGCGGGCCTTGGCCTTGTGCATGCTTTGGCGCACCAGCCGGGCGCGACGCACAACCTGCCGCACGGCGTGTGCAACGCCATCCTGCTGCCGATCATCGAAAACTTTAACCGTCCGCACGCGGTCGCACGTTTCGCCCGCGTGGCGCAGGCGATGGGCGTCGATACGCAGGGGATGAGCGACGAAGCCGCCAGCATGTCGGCCATTCAGGCGATTCGCGACCTGAGCGCTCGCGTCGGCATTCCGTCCGGCTTCAGCAAGCTCGGCGTGACCAAAGCGGACATCGAAGGCTGGCTGGATAAAGCCCTCGCCGACCCGTGCGCGCCGTGCAACCCGCGCACCGCCAGCCGCGATGAGGTCCGCGAGCTGTACCTGGAGGCACTATGATCCGCAAAGCCTTTGTGATGCAGGTAAACCCGGACGCGCACGAGGAGTACGCGCGTCGCCACAACCCTATCTGGCCCGAGCTGGAAGCGGTGCTGAAAGCCCACGGCGCGCACCACTACGCCATCTATCTCGACAAAGCCCGCAACCTGCTGTTTGCAACCGTGGAGATTGAATCGGAGGAGCGCTGGAACGCGGTAGCGAATACCGACGTCTGCCAGCGCTGGTGGAAGCATATGGGTGACGTCATGCCGTCGAACCCGGATAACAGCCCGGTGAGTACGGAGCTGGAAGAGGTGTTTTACCTGGACTGATGTGTTAACGCTGCTGCCCCCGAGGCGGCAGCAATCTCCCGCCTGCCACTCAGCGTAAACGCCGACACCACTGTAATCGCCAGCACGAAGCAGCCCAGCATCAGGTACGTCTCCTGGAAGCCGATCCGGTCATACATATTCCCGGCAAAGGCGGAGAGAAAAATCGCCGCCGACTGTTTGGCAAACTGGAAGCCAATCAGGTAGATGGTGGCCGAAAGCCGCGTATCAAACACGCCCGTAATGTATTTGAATGCGCCCACCAGCAGGAACGGGACCTCCAGCGCGTGCAGCATCTTGAGGGCAATCACCTCCACGGCGGTGGTGGCAAACGACGAGCCGATAATGCGCGTCGCCATAATCACCCCGGCGATCAGCAGCGTATTTTTCGCGCCGATGCGGTTAATGATCCACGGCGAGCAGAACATGATGATGGCGTTACAGATTTCCCCCGCCGTGGTGGCAAAGCCAAAGGCGCGGGTGCCTTCCTGCGGCGTGGCGAAGAAGGTTTTAAAGAAGGTGGCAAACTGCTGGTCGAAAACGTCATACACGCAGGCCACGCCAATCACGTACAGAATGAACATCCACATTCTGCGCTGGCGGAACAGGTTGAACACGGTTTTGGCAGTGATCTGCGGCTGGTTGGCGCCCAGGGCGTTCATCACCTGCGCCGTCTGGTTGGGCTTCGGCTTCGCAACGACCAGCAGCAGCATCAGCAACAGCGCTGCTCCCGAGCCCATCCAGAAAACGTACGACGGATCGATGCCAAAAAGAATGCCGCCCGTTGAGGCGCACAGCCCCCAGCCGAGACAGCCGAACATGCGCGCCTTGCCGTATTCGAAGAAGCTGTTGCGGCTCACGCGCTCAATGTAGGCCTCAATTGCCCCCGATCCCGCCGAGAAGACAAAGCCGATATACAGCCCGCCGCTTAGCGCGCCCAGCCAGATATTGGTTTTCAGCAGCGGCGCGAAGACGTACAGGAAGAACGGCGCGAACAGAAACAGCAGCACCGCGATGATCCACAGCAGGTGTTTTTTCAGCCCAAGCTTGTCCGAAATCACCCCCAGCACCGGCTGGAAGGCGATAGCCGACAGCGAGATGCAGGAGAAGACAATCCCGGTATGGGTTTTATTCAGGCCGATGATGTCCGACAGCCAGATCGGCAGGAACGGAAAGCAGGTGGCCATGATGAAGAAGTAGAGAAAGAAGAACAGCCCGAAGATCCAGAAGTTAGGGTTGTCTTTGTGGGTACAGGTTGTTGTGTTCATTATTTTTATCCTCAACGGAGGGCCGGCTGCCCGGCCCTTCAACCTTACACGCGTTCGACGCCAATCAAAATGGCGGTCTCCGGGTCCAGAATCGGCAGCGCAATACCCGCCTGCATCAGCCACTCGCCGCCCACCGTTTGCGGCGCTTCCATCCACGAAGGCAGCTTGCGCATGGTGTGTCCACCCTCACCCGTAATCTGGATGTTCGGGTGATCGAGCAGCGTGATGCGGTACTGCGCGCTGGCATCTAACCCCGGCATGCGCAGCGGCATCATCAGGGTGTAATCCGGCATCGCAAGCTGGCTGACCATAAACAGCCCCTGCGCTTTGTCTTTGCTCACAATACCCTGTGCCAGGGTGGTAGCGTCCGGCATATCAATACGCCACTGGGTACCATGGTGGATCACCTCGCGCCACTGCTTGTGCAGCGCGGCGTAGTGCCGATAGCCTTCGCGTTCATCTTCATCGACGGTGAGCGGATCCAGCTCCAGGCCCATATGGCCAAACAGGGCCGTCAGCCCGCGAAACTGGATGCTGTGCTGGCGGAAGGTCGCGTGGCATTTATGATGACCGATATGCGCGCCCATCACCTCCGGCGGGAAGAAGTAGCTCATGCCGCGCTGGATGGTGTTGCGCTCCAGCGCGTCGTTGTTGTCGGACGCCCAGAAGCGGTGGCTGCGGGTCAGCACTTCGTAATCAATACGCCCGCCGCCCGACGAGCAGGATTCAAACTCAATGTGCGGAAAGCGCTCGCCCAGCACGTCCAGCAGGCGGTAAAACTGGCGGGTCTGCGCGTCGGCGGCGGCTTTACCCTTGTGTCCCGGCTGCACCAGCTCGCGGTTCATGTCCCACTTCACGTAGTCGACCGCGTGCTCGCCCAGCAGCCAGCTCATGCGCTCCACGAGGTAATCAAAGGCTTCCGGGATGTTCAGATTGAGCACCAGCTGATGACGCCCGGTCGCCCGGGCATAGCCCGGCAGCGCCAGCACCCAGTCAGGGTGCGCGCGGTACAGATCGGAATTCGGGTTGATCATCTCCGGCTCAACCCAGATGCCAAACTCCATGCCGAGCCGTTTGACGTGGTCGATCACCGGCGTCAGGCCGTTCGGGTATTTTTTCTCGTCCAGATACCAGTCGCCCAGCGCGGCATGGTCGTCGTTGCGGCCTTTGAACCAGCCGTCGTCGATAATAAAGCGTTCCACCCCAAGCGCCGCGGCCTCGTCGGCCATGCGCATGATGTAGTCGGGGTCGTGATTGAAGTAGATCCCTTCCCAGGTATTGAGGTGCACCGGGCGCGGTTTGTTTTCCGGGAAGCGGATAACGTTGTCGCGCAGATAGCGGTGGAACTGCTGGCTCATGCCGTTCAGGCCCCGCGTGGAGCAGCTGGCATACAGGCGCGGCGTCCAGAGCGTGTCGCCCTCTTCAACCGCCATCTCTCCCGGCAGGTAGAGCGCTTCGGCCTGCAGGTAGCGACGACCATCGGTTTTCGCTTCCGCGCGCAGGCGGTGGTTGCCGCTCCAGCCCAGATGCACGCCCCAGACATCGCCCTGCATTTCGCTAAACGACGACGTACCGGCAATCAGCGCCGGGAAGTGCTCGTGGGAGGTTTTACCCCGGCGGTTTTCTATCACGAAGCTGTCGTGTTCAAGCCTGACGCGGTGCGGCTGAAATTCTCTGATCCAGCGTCCGTGGAAGCCCATCACCTCCTGCGCGCGCTCGGCCACCGGCAGCGTGACGGCGAAACGGTCCACCTGCCACGGCAGCGCTTTCAGATTGGTCAGGCCGTGACGCACCACCAGCACGCCGCTGGCATCCAGCACCAGCTCGCTGGTCAGGCGCAGACCCGCATGTTCATCTTCTGCGGTAATCGTCAGGGTGTTTAATTCCTGCTGCACCTGTGTGGTTTTGAACACCGGGGAGCCGTCCAGCCCCTGGCGATGCCCCTCAATGCCCGGCGAGCCAAACAGGCCGTGCCCCAGCTCCGCCATCAGCGTGACCGGGGAGTCGACATCCAGCCTGCCGTTCGCCACCGGGCGCGCAATACTCAGCACATCGTGTGGCGAAAAGTGCTGAAGGTGCGGCCCCCAGTAGAGAATTTCGGCGAACGGGTGGGGTTTAACCACCACGTCTACCGTATTGCTTTCGAGTCGAAAAATGGAATCTTGCATCAGACATCTCCTGTCGTCGGGATGAACTGAGTGTTGATCCGAAACGTTTCGGATACAAACCAAAACGTTTCGGATCTGTGATCGGGTTTGGAATTTTAGTGGGTTTAGGCCGTCTGGCCCGGAGAGAATTCAGGATGCCAGAGCACCTGAAGCTGCTCGATATTGTCGCCGTTAATCAGCTGGCGCACCATATCGGCAATCTGTTTTCCGACGCCCTGACGGGTGGACTGAATGACCGACGCTACGTCGATATCGACAATGCTGTCCTGCGGCAGGCCGTCGTAGACCACCAGCGAGACGGCGTTGTCGCCGGATAAGCGCCCCATCTGCGCCAGCGCCATCGCCGCGCCGTCGCCGTGGGTGTTGCAGTCGGTAATGATGGCCGTGGGCGGCTGCGGCAGAGCGAGAAGCTCTTTGGTGGTGGCATACCCCACGCGGCGCGACGGCGGCATGGCGCGCAGCCATTCGTTGGAAAGCCCGGCTTCTCGCAGGGCATCGAGAAAGCCCTGACGACGCTGGGTAATAAACGCCTGATTATTGCTTTCACCCAGCAACGCGATGCGCTGATGGCCTTTCTCGATCAGCCAGCGGGTAGCCTGATGCGTACCGGCGTAGTTGTCGAAGTCAAACCACGCGTACGGCTGCGGGAGGTGGCTGCGCCCGAGCGCCAGGAAAGGAAAACCGGCGGCCTGAAGCTGCTCAAGACGCGGATCGTGGTCCAACGTGTGCGCTACGATCAGCGCATCCACGCGGCGGCTCTGCACCATGCGCATGTAGCTGTGCTTATCGGCCAAATCATCATCGGCAATCAGCAGTAAATCGATCTCATGTCGCGCCAGTTCGTGGCTAATTTCGCCGACCATGTCCATAAAAACGCTGTTATTGAGCGGAACGGGATGCACGGGAAACACCAGCCCCACGGCGTCGATTTTGCCCATCTTGAGGCGGCGGGCGAAGGTGTTAGGTCGGTAGCCACGGCGCTGAGCCTCTGCTTCCACGCGGGCGCGCGTCTCGGCGGAGACGTCGTCATATCCGTTGAGGGCGCGGCTGACGGTAGTGACTGACAGCCCCAGTTCTTTGGCAATGGCTTTAAGCGACATGAGTTTCCGTATCTCTGTTAGTTCTGTTCTGCCACCAGCAGCGCGTGCGTATCCGGCTCCAGCGCCTTAAAGATATGCGGCAGATCGGCGGGATAACAGATGTAATCCCCCGGGCCGAGTTCTTCCGCTGCGTCGATCAGGCCGACTAACGCGCGCCCCTGCGTCACAATAATATGTTCAACGGACCCCGGCGGATGCGGCTGGGATATACGGTCTGCGCCCGGCTGGGTGAGCAGCAGATAGATGTCGCGCCGCGCGCCCGGCGGACACGCCGCCAGCAAAATAGCTTCGTAGTTAGCCTGCCCGGCAACGACCTTCGTTCCCTCTCCACGGCGGATGACCTGTGTTGTCGTCTGCTGTGGTTCCAGCAGGCGGGCGAAAGGGATATCCAGCGCCACACAAAGCGACCACAGCGTCTCCAGGCTCGGGTTACCGTTACCGGACTCCAGTTGGGAAAGCGTGGATTTGGCGATCCCGGCACGACGGGCAATTTCCGCCAGTGAAAGCCCGGTTCGCAGGCGTTCTCGCACCAGGCTTTTGGCGATCACGCTGATTGGCTGCGTCATAAAACGGCCCTTTTTGTTCTATAAATCGAACGAATCGTTCGTCTTGAAAAACGGTTCTGTTGCGTTCATTATAATGGATACACGTTCGATATGGCTAAAATTGTATGAAGCATCATCTCTCCTGCCTGAAAGGCGACACGATCAAAGCAATCATCCTGGTTTGCCTCGCGGTGGGCGTGGTCGGGATGTCCTACGGCTCGCTGGCGATGGCCTACGGTTTCCCGCTGTGGGTGCCGTTTGTGCTCTCCCTTACCGTGCTGGCGGGCGCATCGGAATTTATGTTTATCGGCATCGTGGCGAGCGGTGGGAACCCGCTGGCCGCAGCGGCAGCCGGATTACTGGTGAACGCCCGCCACGTGCCGTTTGGCGTGACGGTGCGTGAACTGGTAGGCAAGCGCGGCCTGAGCTTTTTGGGCTGCCACATCATGAACGATGAAAGCGTAGTGTTCGGCCTGTCGCAGAAAACCCCAGAACAGCGTAAAGCGGCCTACTGGCTGTGCGGTTTGGGCGTGGCAATCATCTGGCCACTGGGCGCACTGCTGGGTGCCATGGTCGGCAAACTGTTGCCAGACCCGGAAACCATTGGGCTGGATGCGGTATTTCCCGCCATTTTGCTGGCGTTAGTGGTGCCTGCGTTTAAAAACCGCACCACGCTAATCCGCGCCTGCAGCGGTGCCGTATTGTCGCTGGCCGCCGTGCCGTTTGCCCCGGTGGGCCTGCCGGTGCTGCTCTCCTTACTGGGCCTTGCCGCGAGGAAAAAATAATGGGAAACATGACGGTCTTCATTCTCGGTATTGCCATTTTGTCTGCAGGAACCTATCTGATGCGCCTCGGCGGGGCGAAGCTGGGCAGCAGGCTGGCATTGTCAGAGCGTTCACAGGCGCTGCTGTCAGATGCGGCAACGGTCTTGCTGTTTTCGGTGGCGCTGGCGACCACATTTTATGAAGGCGAACATTTCGCGGGGATGGCGCGGGTGCTGGGCGTGGCGTTTGCGGTGTTTTTGGCCTGGAGGAAGATGCCGTTAATTGTGGTGATCGTTGCGGCGGCGGTGGTGACGGCGCTGCTGCGTCTGGCGGGCATAAACTAAAAAAGCGCCCCGGGGGCGCTCTTTCGACGGTGTGACACGCTTATTTGGTCAGTTCAGCGGTCATGTGTACGCGGTTACCGGTGAATGCCTGGGTAATTTTGTACGATGATGCACCTGCTTCCTGAGCCTGTGCAGCAATTTTTGCTTCTGCACCGTCCAGCGTAGAGGCGGAAGCGGTTACTGTCTGCGCAGCGAAAGAACCGAAAGAAGCAGCCAGAGCGATTACAGCGACAAAAGTTTTGATGCTTTTCATAAGATAAACCCTTTCATTAAGTTGTTTAGGTAAGGCACCGTGCCTTGATGAGATAAATACTAGACCTCATCGCGAACAACTAAAAGCGGAAGGATTTGCCATTCTCTTTCAAAATTACTGATTAACAATCAGTCGCTGTGAGTGCGTGTAAATCGTCGCCCTTCCAGGCTTGCAGAACCCCACCAGCGTCAGGTTACAGCGCTCTGCCACTTCCACCGCCAGCGTCGTTGCCGCTGAGACCGCAAACAGAATTTCCACGCCGCACATGGCGGCTTTCTGCACCATCTCGTAGCTGGCGCGGCTGGAAACGAGCGCAGCCCCCCGCTGCCAGACGTCATTTTCACGCGCGCGGCGACCGAGCAACTTATCCAGCGCCACGTGGCGGCCCACGTCTTCGTGACCGCCGATAATGTCGCCCGATGGCAGAACCCACGCCGCCGCGTGCGTACAGCCGCTCAGCTGACCGATGGGCTGTACATCGTTGAGGTGTTCCAGTGCCTTATCGAGGTTGGCGAGGTTAAACGTCTGGGTAAACGGCAGTGGCGTAACGGGCTTGCCGATATCGTTGAGCTGCTCAACACCACACACGCCGCAGCCGGTGCGTCCGGCCAGCGCGCGTCGACGCTCTTTTAACCCCATAAAGCGGCGGCTGGAAAGCTCGATTTGCACTTCAAGCCCGTTACACGCCTTCACCACGTCCATGCCGTAGATCTCCTGCGGATGGTCGATGATGCCTTCCGAGAGGGAAAAACCGATGGCGAACAGCTCAAGATCTTTCGGCGAAGCCATCATCACCACGTGCGAGATACCGTTGTAAACGAGCGCAACGGGCACCTCTTCCGCCAGAAAATCGGGCGTGGCATGGGTAATGTGGGGCGGTCTGTGTACCACCCGTTCCACAACGCCCGCAGGCAGTGGCGACGGGTGGGTAGCACGGTTTTGTTTAGACACGACGGTATTCCTGAACAACCACGGAGGTGAGCCTGCTATTGCATCACAAACAACAGGGCTTACGCATAGTATGGATCAACTTTTCAGCATCAAGTTTACCTACTCACTTGTGAGAGGTGCAACAAAACGCTTGCTACACCCCTTTAACATGCGGGGTTAATAATGTGATTGATATCACACTTTATAGTCAACAGGGTGATAATACGTTCACTTTGTTTTAACGCCATTGGAACAGTCGTACCGACATTGTGGTATTCTGATGATATCCCTCGTGGAATTGAGGGATTAACGCAAATTTTTCTCCTTTGCGGTCAATTCTCAACCGCGAAGTTAAAACTACATATGTAAGCAATGTCGAAACAAGGAGTGACCCATGCAGGTCAGCAGAAGGCAGTTCTTTAAGATCTGCGCTGGCGGTATGGCAGGCACCACGGCAGCGGCACTGGGCTTTGCGCCCGGCGTAGCGCTGGCGGAAACGCGGCAGTATAAACTGCTGCGCACCCGTGAAACCCGTAATACCTGTACGTACTGCTCTGTCGGTTGCGGGCTGTTGATGTATAGCCTCGGCGACGGTGCTAAAAACGCCAAAGCGTCTATTTTCCATATCGAAGGCGACCCGGATCATCCGGTCAACCGCGGCGCATTGTGCCCCAAAGGGGCCGGCCTGGTGGACTTTATCCACTCCGAAAGCCGCCTCAAATTCCCAGAATACCGCGCGCCTGGCTCCGACAAATGGCAGCAAATCAGCTGGGAAGAGGCGTTCGACCGCATCGCAAAACATATTAAAGAAGACCGCGATGCCAACTTTGTTGAGAAGAACGCCGACGGCGTCACGGTCAACCGCTGGCTCTCCACCGGGATGCTGTGTGCCTCTGCTTCCAGCAACGAAACCGGTTATTTAACCCAGAAATTTACGCGCGCACTCGGTATGCTCGCGGTCGACAACCAGGCGCGTGTCTGACACGGACCAACGGTAGCAAGTCTTGCTCCAACATTTGGTCGCGGTGCGATGACCAACCACTGGGTCGACATCAAGAACGCCAACCTCATTGTGGTGATGGGCGGTAACGCCGCTGAAGCGCACCCTGTCGGGTTCCGCTGGGCGATGGAAGCCAAAATCCACAACGGTGCGAAACTGATTGTGATCGATCCCCGCTTTACGCGTACTGCGTCAGTGGCGGATTTCTACACCCCTATTCGTTCAGGTACTGACATCACTTTCCTGTCAGGCGTATTGCTGTACCTGATGACCAACGAAAAATATAACCGCGAATACACCGAAGCCTATACCAACGCCAGCCTGATCGTGCGTGAGGATTACCACTTCGAAGATGGCCTGTTCAGCGGTTACGACGCAGAAAAACGCAAATACGACAAAACCAGCTGGAACTACGAGCTGGATGAGAAAGGCTTTGCGAAGCGCGACACCACCCTGCAACACCCGCGCTGCGTGTGGAACCTGCTGAAAGAGCACGTTTCCCGCTACACGCCGGAGGTTGTCGAAAACATCTGCGGTACGCCGAAGGCGGACTTCCTGAAGGTGTGCGAGCTTATCGCCGAAACCAGCGCGAAAGACAAAACCGCATCGTTCCTGTACGCCCTCGGCTGGACGCAGCACTCCATCGGCGCGCAGAACATCCGTACCATGGCGATGGTTCAGCTCCTGCTCGGCAACATGGGGATGGCAGGCGGCGGCGTGAACGCCCTGCGCGGTCACTCCAACATTCAGGGTCTGACCGACCTCGGCCTGCTGTCTCAAAGCCTGCCGGGTTACATGAACCTGCCAAGCGAGAAACAGACCGACCTGCAAACCTACCTGACGGCCAGCACGCCTAAACCGCTGCTCGAAGGCCAGGTAAACTACTGGGGCAACTATCCGAAGTTCTTCGTCTCAATGATGAAAGCCTTCTTCGGCGACAAAGCGACGGCTGAAAACAGCTGGGGCTTTGACTGGCTGCCGAAGTGGGACAAAGGCTACGACGTTCTGCAGTATTTCGAGATGATGCACCAGGGCAAAGTGAACGGCTATCTGTGCCAGGGCTTTAACCCGGTTGCCTCGTTCCCGAACAAGAACAAGGTTGTTGAGTCTCTGTCAAAGCTGAAGTTCCTGGTGACGATTGACCCGCTCAATACCGAGACCTCGACCTTCTGGCAGAACCACGGTGAATCGAACGACGTCGATCCATCGAAGATTCAGACCGAAGTGTTCCGTCTGCCATCGACCTGCTTCGCGGAAGAGAACGGTTCTATCGTTAACTCCGGACGCTGGCTGCAGTGGCACTGGAAAGGCGCGGACGCCCCGGGCATCGCCATGAACGACGGCGAGATCCTGGCCGGTATCTTCTTACGCCTGCGTAAGATGTATGCGGCAGAAGGCGGCGCGAACCCGGAACCGGTGCTGAACATGAGCTGGAACTACTCGACGCCGGAAAACCCTGCGCCAGAAGAAGTGGCGATGGAGAGCAACGGTAAGGCGCTGGCGGACGTTATCGACCCGGCCACCGGTACCGTGCTGGCGAAGAAAGGCGATCAGCTCAGCACCTTCGCACACCTGCGCGATGACGGCACAACCTCCAGCGGCTGCTGGATCTTTGCCGGTAGCTGGACGCCGAAAGGCAACCAGATGGCCAACCGCGATAACGCCGACCCGTCGGGCCTCGGCAATACGCTGGGCTGGGCATGGGCGTGGCCGCTCAACCGCCGCATCCTCTATAACCGCGCATCCGCTGACCCGCAGGGTAACCCGTGGGATCCGAAGCGTCAGCTTCTGAAGTGGGACGGCGCGAAATGGGGCGGCGTGGATATTCCGGACTACAGCACTGCCGCACCGGGCAGCGACGTTGGGCCGTTTATCATGCAGCCAGAAGGGATGGGACGCCTGTTTGCCATCGATAAAATGGCGGAAGGGCCGTTCCCGGAGCACTACGAGCCGTTTGAAACGCCGCTGGGTACTAACCCGCTGCACCCGAACGTGGTCTCTAACCCGGCAGCCCGTATCTTTAAGGGCGATTTCGACGCGCTGGGTAAAAAAGACAAGTTCCCGTACGTGGGCACCACCTACCGTCTGACCGAGCACTTCCATTACTGGACCAAGCACGCGCTGCTTAACGCCATCGCGCAGCCGGAACAGTTTGTGGAGATCGGCGAGAAGCTGGCTGGCAAGCTCGGCATCGCCCATGGCGATACCGTGAAGGTCTCCTCTAACCGCGGCTATATCAAAGCCAAGGCGGTGGTGACCAAGCGTATTCGCACGCTGAACGTTCACGGTCAGCAGGTAGATACCATCGGCATTCCGATCCACTGGGGCTATGAGGGCGTGGCGAAGAAAGGGTTCATTGCGAATACCCTGACGCCGTTCGTCGGCGATGCGAACACGCAGACGCCGGAGTTTAAGGCCTTCCTCGTGAACGTGGAAAAGGTGTAACGGAGACGACTTATGGCTTATCAATCTCAAGACATTATCCGTCGTTCCGCGACAAACAGTTTCACGCCCGCGCCTCAGGCGCGGGACCACCAGCAGGAAGTGGCGAAGCTCATCGACGTGACCACCTGTATCGGCTGTAAAGCCTGTCAGGTGGCCTGTTCAGAGTGGAACGATCTCCGTGACGAAGTGGGTCACAACGTCGGGGTGTACGACAACCCGGCGGACCTGACCGCAAAGTCCTGGACGGTGATGCGTTTCTCCGAAGTGGAGCAGAACGACAAACTGGAATGGCTTATCCGCAAAGACGGCTGTATGCACTGTGCGGATCCGGGCTGCCTGAAGGCGTGTCCGTCAGAAGGGGCTATCATTCAGTATGCCAACGGTATCGTCGACTTCCAGTCCGAGCAGTGCATTGGCTGCGGCTACTGCATCGCGGGCTGTCCGTTCGACGTACCGCGCCTGAACCCGGAAGACAACCGCGTCTACAAATGCACGCTGTGCGTTGACCGCGTCACCGTCGGCCAGGAGCCCGCGTGCGTGAAGACCTGCCCAACCGGCGCTATCCACTTTGGCTCCAAAGAGGATATGAAAACGCTGGCGGCAGAGCGCGTGGGCGAGCTGAAAACCCGTGGTTACGACAACGCGGGCCTGTACGATCCGGCCGGGGTAGGCGGTACGCACGTGATGTACGTACTGCACCACGCCGACAAGCCAAACCTGTATCACGGCCTGCCGGAGAACCCGGAAATCAGCGCTACCGTGAAGTTCTGGAAAGGCATCTGGAAACCGCTGGCAGCGGTAGGTTTTGCTGCCACCTTCGCAGCGAGCATCTTCCACTACGTCGGCGTTGGTCCGAACCGCGCGGAAGAGGAAGACGACAACCTGCATGAAGAGAAAGACGAGGTGCGCAAATGAGAAAACGTGACACCATCGTGCGCTACACCGCGCCGGAACGCATCAACCACTGGGTCACCGCCTTCTGCTTCATGCTGGCGGCGATAAGCGGGCTGGGGTTCTTCTTCCCGTCCTTCAACTGGCTGATGCAGGTACTGGGCACGCCGCAGCTGGCGCGCATCCTTCACCCGTTTGTGGGTGTGGTGATGTTTGCCTCGTTTATCATCATGTTTTTCCGCTACTGGCACCATAACCTAATCAATCGGGATGATATCTTTTGGGCGAAGAATATTCGTAAGATCGTCGTCAACGAGGAAGTAGGTGATACCGGGCGTTATAACTTCGGCCAGAAATGCGTATTCTGGGCGGCGATTATCTTCCTGGTCCTGTTGCTGGTGAGCGGCGTGATCATCTGGCGTCCGTACTTTGCGCCTGCTTTCTCAATCCCGGTGATCCGATTCGCGCTGATGCTGCATTCATTTGCCGCAGTGGCGTTAATTGTGGTTATCATGGTGCATATCTACGCCGCCCTTTGGGTGAAAGGCACCATTACCGCGATGGTGGAAGGATGGGTAACCAGTACGTGGGCGAAGAAACATCACCCGCGCTGGTACCGTGAGGTCCGCCAGAAACAGGAAAAGTCATCTGAATGAGTATTCGCATAATCCCGCAAGATGAGCTGGGGTCGAGCGAGAAACGCACGGCGGATTATATTCCGCCGTTGTTATTCCCCAGACTCAAGAACCTCTACAACCGCCGCGCAGAGCGTCTGCGCGAGCTGGCAGAGAATAACCCGCTGGGCGATTTTCTGCGCTTTGCTGCGCTGGTTGCCCACGCGCAGGAAGTGGTGCTGTACGACCACCCGCTGCAAATGGACCTGACCGCGCGCATCAAAGAAGCCAACGCGCAGGGCAAGCCGCCGCTGGACATTCACGTCCTGCCGCGCGACAAGCACTGGCAAAAGCTGCTGCATTCGCTGATTGCCGAGCTGAAGCCGGAGATGAGCGGTACCGCGCTGGCGGTTATCGAGAATCTGGAAAAAGCCTCTGACCTGGAGCTGGAAGAGATGGCGAGCGCGCTGTTTGCCTCTGACTTCTCTCTGGTCAGCAGCGATAAAGCGCCGTTTATCTGGGCCGCGCTGTCGCTCTACTGGGCGCAAATGGCAAGCCTGATCCCGGGCAAAGCCCGCGCCGAATACGGTGAAGCGCGTCAGTTCTGCCCGGTCTGCGGCTCAATGCCGGTCTCCAGTATGGTGCAAATCGGTACCACTCAGGGGCTGCGCTACCTGCACTGCAACCTGTGTGAAACCGAGTGGCACGTGGTGCGCATCAAGTGCAGCAACTGCGAGCAGACCCGCGATCTGAACTACTGGTCACTGGAAAACGAAGAAGCGGCGGTGAAAGCGGAAAGCTGCGGCGACTGCGGAACCTACCTGAAGATTCTGTATCAGGAAAAAGACCCGAAAGTTGAAGCGGTCGCTGACGATCTCGCCTCGCTGATTCTGGACGCGAAGATGGAGCAGGAGGGCTTTGCCCGCAGCTCGATTAACCCGTTCCTGTTCCCGGGTGAAGGGGAGTAATCTCCTGTGAGAGTGCCGGGCGGCGCAAGCTTGCCCGGCCTACACCTCGACAGCAATATCTGCCGTCTTATATGCCAGATGCTCTTCAGCCCGTAGTCCAGGATCCGTCTAAAGACGCGTTATCGCTTTAGCATCGCTTCCACGGCAAATCTCAGGCAACATCCGCACTTTATGTCTGTGACGAAAGCAGATAATAAAAAAGCTCTCGCCTTTGCGAGCAGCTTTCAAGACTTTTCCCCTCAATAATATTCTTGTTTTCTTTTGAATCAAACCAGGCTATAAAACTGTACATCCATACAGTTTAGGGGTGTTTTCATGGCACTGGAAAAGGGTATTGAACGGCTGGTTCAAGGATTTATCGCTGCAGGTCGCCCCTCATCGCGTCGCCAGACAATTGAGGTACGACGAGCAGGCTATATTGCCAGCACGGAGCTTGCCGGTGAGACCGAAATGCGCGTTCAGGTGGAGACGCTTGTTCTTGAGGGTCATACCATTCGGGTATTTTCACCTCTCAATGCGCCTGAAATATTGCCTGCTGCCATCTACTACCACGGCGGATGTTTTATCAGCGGCGGCTTTGATACCCATGACAACCAGCTCCGTCAGTTAGCCTGCTACGGCAATTGCCGGGTGATTGCGATTCAGTACAGGCTGGCGCCGGAGCATACCTTCCCCGCCGCACATGACGATGCTGAAAGAGGTGCGAATCTGGTCTGGCAGTATGCAGACGAATTAGGCGTGGATAAGAACCGGCTCACCCTCTGTGGTGACAGCGCAGGAGGTCATCTGGCGCTGGTAACGGCGTTGCGACTTAAGGTTAAAGGGCTGTGGCAACCTGCGCAGCTTATTCTTATCTATCCCATGCTCGACGCCACGGCCAGTTTTGAAAGCTATACCCTCAACGGCATGGATTACGTGATTACTCGCGATACCCTGCTGAGCGGCTATGAAATATATCTGGCTGGAGCCGACCTTCAGCATCCTGAAGTTAGCCCACTGTGGCGGGAAGACTTCAGCGGCCTGCCGGCTGTCCATATCGTTACCGCTGAATACGACCCGTTATGCGATGAGGGAGAGGCGCTGCTTCAACGCCTCACGGAGCAAGGGGTGACGTGTACCGCTCAGCGATGGCTGGGGGTAATTCATGGTTTTTTCCAGCTTGGTGGAATTAGCCAGTCAGCGCGAGACGTTATACGGGATATCGCCTGGCGGATCAGTGCCGCCCGGCGATAAAACGGGGAGAGGCTACTCCTCCTCGTTCCCGCCCTCTTCATACGCGCCGTAGGGCTTCGCCGGGAGGACGATATACGTTCCTTCAAACACCGCGCCAGCCGTTTCATCGCCAAACAGCTCAACCTGCATCTGTACGCGCGCTTTGCGGCCTCGCGCCAGACGGTCAAGATCGCCACCCAGTGCACCGAGATCGGCCACCGCGCTTGGCTTGCCGCTGATGGGGGCGCTGTAGCGAATATGTGCATCAGCAAGAATAATGGTGCCGCCCAGATGACGCTCGCGCAGCATTAGCCAGATGAGCCCCCAGCCGGTAAGGGTCGCCAGCGAGAAGAGACTGCCTGCAAAAAGGGTGTGGTGCGGATTTTGGTTGCCGATCTCCGGCATGGTGGTAATGAATTTCTGCCCTGTGTACTGCTGAATGCGCACGCCCATTTTTTCACTGAGCGGAATGTGCTCATACCACGCCTGCTGCAGCTGACCGCACCAGTCTGCACGATGCAGAATGTCATCCAGCGTGGCGATGGGTTTGATCATCAAAAAGTGGCGAATCGGCGTGGTCTGCGGGGCAGTAATTTCGCCCTGGTTAACAAAACCGAGTTTGGCAAAGAACTCGACGGCGTCTTCACGGGCGCTACAGGTGACGCGCTTAACGCCTTCCTGACGGGCGACGGACTCCAGCGTCATCGCCATCAGGGTACCGAGCCCTTTATCCTGCACGGACGGGTGAACCGCCATAAAGCGAATAGAGGCTTCATTGTCGGCATTGATATACAGTCGCCCAACGGCGACGAGGTTACCCTCTTCATCCACCACCATTTGATGGTGCGCCATCGCATCCCAGGCGTCGCGTTCAGACCCTTTGGGTTGATGTAAGGGTTTGCGCAGCATTTCCCAGCGGAAATGGTAGTAGACCTCTAACTCTTCTTCCGTTTGCGGTACTCGAAGGTGATACATAGCTGTACTCTCTCTGGTTACCCGCGGCCACGCCGCCAGTTGGCTCATACCTGGAGCCAGAATGTGACGGGGCCATCGTTCACCAGCGATACCTGCATATCTGCAGCGAATCGTCCGGTTTGCGTATTCATTTCCTGCTGACGGCAGCGCTCAACAAAGTACTCGTAAAGGGCTTCTGCGCGTTCTGGCGCAGCACCTTTAGAAAAACCAGGCCGCATGCCACGTTCGGTATCTGCGGCCAACGTGAACTGGGAGACCACCAGCACGCTTCCACCCGCCTGCTGGACGTTGAGGTTCATCTTGCCTTCCGCATCGCTAAAGATGCGGTAGCCCAGCACGCGCTCGCACAGGCGGTTGGCTTTTTGTTCGTCATCATCCTTTTCGACACCTAACAACACTAAAAGTCCTGGGCCGATTTCACCCGTCACCTCAGCCTCCACGGTGACGCTGGCACGGGTTACGCGCTGTATCAATGCAATCATGGTTGGTCTGCTTCTTGTTGTTTTTCAGCTTCTGCTGCTTTTTTAAGTTCGCGGTATATTCCGAGAGTGACAGTTATTTCGGCACCAAGCAAGACGATACACCAGGTCCAGTAGACCCAGACAAACAAAATGGGGATCACCGCCAGTACGCCGTAAATGAGCTGATAAGACGGGAACATGGTGATGTAAAGCGCAAAACCTTTCTTGCCCAGCTCGAAGAGCACGGCTGCGACCAGCGCCCCAACGATGGCATCACGGTTAGGTACGCGCGTCGTCGGTACTACGCTGTAAAGCAGCCAGAACGAGAGCCACGATAAAATGAGCGGGAAGATGCGCAGAACGTTATCAATCACGCTGTTTAAGTCACTCGCCCAGCGCAGAGAAAGAAGATAGGAGCTGATCGCCAGGCTCGCCCCCGCCAGCAGCGGACCGAGGGTCAAAATCATCCAGTACACGGCAAAGGAGTAAACCTTAGGACGGATTTTTTTACTTCGCCAGATGGTGTTGAGGGCACTGTCGATGGAATACATCAAAAGCAGCGCCGTGACGATGAGGCCGCAGGCCCCCACCGCCGTCATCTTGCTGGAGTTGGCGACAAACTGCTCAATATAGTTCTGTATGACGTCGCCGGTGGCCGGAATAAAGTTTGCAAAAACAAAATGACGAAGCTGCAGGCTGACATCTGCAAACATCGGAAACGCGGAAAACAGGGCAAAGATGACCGCCACCAGCGGCACCAATGAGAGCAACGACACATAGGCGAGATTCCCCGCCAGTGTTGTCATGTTGTCCTCATCAATGCGGTGCCAGAGCAGCTTCAGCCATGCCCGAAGCGGCCGGGTATGGTGCGTGGCTTTTTGATGAACGGTTTTTAGCATAACTGCTTCGCAAAATAGTTCGGTATCGTCTCTTTTCCGGTCACCAGAATTGACGTTATACCTAACTGGTTAGCTCCCTCTATATTATCGGCGTTGTCGTCGAAAAAGACCGCATCAGCCGCGGAGAATCCTTCTTCCTGCAGAACCGCCTGATAAATACGCGCTTCAGGCTTGCGCATGCCCATCTCCTGGGAGAGATAAATTTTATCTGCTGCCGCGTGGATCTCCGGATATTCATCCGGCCAAAACGTGGTATGCAGGCGATTGGTATTCGACAGCACCACCACGCGATGCCCCTGCTCGCGCAGTTTATGCATGATGTCGGTCACTTCCGGGCGGATCGCGACAAAGACGGCCTGCCAGCCATGGGAAAACTGCTCATAGCTTAACGGCAGATCCATTTCATGGCAGATACGCTCTGCGAATTCTTCATCGCTGATTTCACCGCGTTCGTGCTGGTGGAAGGTCTCACCCATCGCGAAATTCTGTTTTAACGTCGCCAGGGGAACACGGCTAAAATCGCTCCATGCGCCCAGCACCCGATTAAAATCGATATCGACGATTACATTTCCTAAGTCAAAGATATAAAGCATGTTTATCTCCTTTCGCCGTGGAAAAGTAACTGTAGCGGGAAAGATAAGGTTTGGCTATGGAGAGGGACACAACGCAGAAAAAGAAAAACCCCGCCACAAGGACGGGGTTTTAGAGACTTAAAGAGGAGTGTATTACTCTTCTTTCGCACCGCGCATTGCACGTTTACGATCGTTCTCGGTCAGGTGACGTTTACGGATACGAATTGACTGTGGAGTCACTTCTACCAGTTCGTCGTCATCGATGAATTCCAGAGCTTGCTCCAGGGTCATCTTGATCGGTGGAACCAGAACCGTTGCTTCGTCAGTACCGGACGCACGCATGTTGGTCAGTTTCTTACCGGTCAGGCAGTTTACAGTCAGGTCGTTAGAACGACTGTGAATACCGATGATCTGGCCTTCGTAAACTTCTGCGCCGTGGCCCAGGAACAGCTTACCGCGGTCCTGCAGGCTGAACAGTGCGAACGCAACCGCTTTACCCTGACCGTTGGAGATCAGAACGCCGTTGTTACGCTGGCCTACTTCGCCCGGACGAACATCGTCATAGTGGCTGAAGGTGGAGTACAGCAGACCCGTACCAGAAGTCATGGTCATGAACTCTGAACGGAAGCCGATCAGGCCACGGCTTGGGATCACGTAGTCGAGACGTACGCGGCCTTTGCCATCTGGATTCATGTTTTTCAGGTCGCCTTTACGCTCACCCAGAGCCTGCATCACAGAACCCTGATGCTGCTCTTCAACGTCCAGCGTGACGTTTTCGAACGGCTCTTGTTTACGGCCGTCGATTTCGCGGAAGATAACTTTCGGACGGGAAACCGCCATCTCGAAACCTTCACGACGCATGTTTTCGATCAGAACTGACAGGTGCAGCTCACCACGACCGGAAACGCGGAATGCATCAGCGTCTGGCGTTTCTTCAACGCGCAGCGCAACGTTGTGCACCAGCTCTTTGTTCAGGCGGTCAAGGATCTGACGAGAGGTAACGAACTTACCTTCTTTACCACAGAATGGAGAGGTGTTGACGTTGAAGAACATGGATACGGTTGGTTCATCAACGGACAGGGCTGGCAGCGCTTCGACTTTCTGCGGATCGCAAATGGTGTCGGAGATGTTCAGTTCACCCAGACCGGTGATGGCGATGATGTCGCCCGCTTCAGCGATGTCGCTCTCGATACGCTCAAGACCCAGGTGAGTCAGTACTTTACCCACTTTACCGTTACGGGTTTTGCCTTCGCTATCGATGATAGTGACCTGCTGGTTAGGCTTAACTTTACCGCGCTTGATACGACCAATGCCGATTACGCCAACGTAGTTGTTGTAGTCGAGCTGAGAGATCTGCATCTGCAGGGTGCCGTCGAGATCAACGTTTGGTGCAGGAACACGGTCAACAATCGCCTGGTACAGCGGGGTCATGTCTTCAGCCATGTCTTCGTGGTCCAGACCTGCAATACCGTTCAGCGCAGAAGCGTAAACGATAGGGAAGTCCAGCTGCTCGTCGGTCGCGTCGAGGTTAACGAACAGGTCGAAGACCTGATCAACAACCCAGTCAGGACGCGCGCCAGGACGGTCAACTTTGTTGATAACAACAATTGGCTTCAGACCATGAGCAAACGCTTTTTTGGTCACGAAGCGCGTCTGGGGCATTGGGCCATCCATTGCGTCAACGACCAGCAGAACGGAGTCTACCATGGACATTACACGTTCAACTTCACCACCGAAGTCGGCGTGCCCTGGGGTATCAACGATGTTGATACGGTAGTCATTCCATTTGATAGCGGTGTTTTTGGCGAGGATGGTAATCCCACGCTCTTTCTCCAAATCGTTGGAGTCCATCACGCGTTCTTGAGTTTCGGCACGAGCATCAAATGTACCGGACTGCTGCAGCAGCTTATCAACCAGGGTAGTTTTACCATGGTCGACGTGCGCGATGATGGCGATGTTACGCAATTTTTCGATCACAACTTTGCCTCAGGCATTTAGAAATAGCGCGTTATTGTACACGGATTAATCGCACTACAAAACAGGATCACAAACATCCCCCGCAAACAAGTATTGCAGAGATGCTTTGTGATCGCTTTCACGGAGCGGTAAAAGGGCACTTTAACGTAAATTGCACCAATATGGTGCTCAATGTTCACATTGAAGCACTATACTGGTGCAACAAATCCATTGTGGTGCAGCCCTTTTGCACTATGGTGCGCATGATAACGCCTTTTTGGGGTGTTTTAAAAGTTGGCACAGATTTCGCTTTATAAAAATACGGCAAAAAGATGGCATCACAGCCACCTTGATAGAAGTTGAAGACCTCGTTACCACGACGACAATGACCAATCTGGAGAGTTAAGTATGTCCGCTGAACACGTTTTGACGATGCTGAACGAACATGAAGTGAAGTTTGTTGATCTGCGCTTCACCGATACCAAAGGTAAAGAACAGCACGTCACAATCCCTGCTCATCAGGTGAACGCCGAATTCTTTGAAGAAGGCAAAATGTTTGACGGCTCCTCCATTGGTGGCTGGAAAGGCATTAACGAATCCGACATGGTTCTGATGCCAGACGCAACCACTGCGCTCATTGACCCGTTCTTCGAAGAGCCAACCCTTATCATCCGTTGCGATATCCTCGAGCCAGGCACGCTGCAGGGCTACGATCGTGACCCACGCTCCATCGCGAAACGCGCTGAAGAGTACCTGCGTTCTACCGGCATCGCAGACACCGTTCTGTTCGGGCCAGAGCCAGAGTTCTTCCTGTTTGACGACATCCGCTTCGGCGCGTCAATTTCAGGTTCCCACGTGGCTATCGATGACATCGAAGGCGCATGGAACTCTTCCACCAAATACGAAGGTGGTAACAAAGGTCACCGTCCTGGCGTGAAAGGCGGTTACTTCCCGGTTCCTCCGGTCGATTCTTCACAGGACATCCGTTCTACCATGTGTCTGATCATGGAAGAGATGGGCCTGGTTGTGGAAGCGCATCACCACGAAGTGGCGACCGCTGGCCAGAACGAAATCGCTACCCGCTTCAACACCATGACCAAAAAAGCGGATGAGATTCAGATCTACAAATACGTTGTGCACAACGTTGCGCACCGTTTCGGTAAAACCGCGACCTTCATGCCAAAACCAATGTTTGGCGACAACGGTTCCGGTATGCACTGCCACATGTCCCTGTCCAAGAACGGCACTAACCTGTTCTCTGGCGACAAGTACGCGGGTCTGTCCGAGCAGGCGCTGCACTACATCGGTGGTGTTATCAAACACGCTAAAGCGATCAACGCCCTGGCGAACCCAACTACCAACTCCTACAAGCGTCTGGTCCCAGGCTACGAAGCACCCGTCATGCTGGCGTACTCTGCCCGTAACCGTTCTGCTTCTATCCGTATCCCGGTTGTTGCGTCTCCGAAAGCACGTCGTATCGAAGTACGCTTCCCGGACCCAGCGGCTAACCCATACCTGTGCTTCGCAGCACTGCTGATGGCCGGTCTGGACGGTATTAAGAACAAGATCCACCCTGGCGAAGCCATGGACAAAAACCTGTATGACCTGCCGCCAGAAGAAGCGAAAGAGATCCCACAGGTTGCAGGCTCTCTGGAAGAAGCACTGAACGCGCTGGACGCAGACCGTGAGTTCCTGACGGCTGGCGGCGTGTTCACCGATGAAGCTATCGACGCTTACATCGCGCTGCGTATCGAAGAGAACGACCGCGTGCGTATGACTCCGCATCCGGTTGAGTTCGAACTGTACTACAGCGTTTAATCGAGTTGTTTTACCCGGCGTGATAAACGTCGGGAGTAGTTGCCGTGGAAACTTTTAGCCCATCTCCGGATGGGCTTTTTTCTCCACCAACAACCTGATCTGACGCGCTTTTTACGCCGAAAAAGCTATACTGCACTAAATTAGTGCAACCAACTCCAGGAGACTGCTGAATGGCAACTGGCACGCTGCCCGATGCTGGGCAGATCCTCAATTCCTTAATTAACAGTATCTTGCTGGTCGATGACGAGCTGGCGGTGCATTACGCCAACCCGGCGGCGCAGCAATTGCTCGCCCAGAGCTCACGCAAGCTGTTTGGTACCCCGCTTCCTGAACTGTTGAGCTATTTTTCGCTGAATATTGGCCTGATGCAGGAGAGTTTGCAGGCCGGACAGGGTTTCACCGATAACGAAGTGACACTGGTGATCGACGGGCGTTCACATATTCTCTCTCTTACCGCGCAACGTCTTCCCGAAGGACTGATCCTGCTGGAAATGGCGCCGATGGATAATCAGCGTCGGCTCAGCCAGGAGCAGCTTCAGCATGCGCAGCAAATTGCCGCTCGCGACCTGGTGCGTGGCCTGGCGCATGAGATAAAAAACCCGCTGGGTGGGTTACGCGGTGCAGCACAGCTGCTGACCAAGGCGTTGCCCGACCCTGCGCTGGCAGAGTACACCAACGTTATTATTGAGCAGGCTGACCGCCTGCGTAATCTGGTTGACCGTCTTCTTGGGCCGCAGCAGCCGGGCATGCACGTCTCTGAAAGCATTCATAAAGTGGCGGAACGGGTGGTGAAGCTCGTCTCGATGGAACTGCCAGAGAACGTCACGCTGGTGCGCGATTACGACCCAAGCCTGCCGGAACTGGCGCATGACCCGGACCAGATTGAACAGGTTCTGCTGAACATTGTACGTAACGCGCTACAGGCGCTGGGACCGGAAGGGGGCGAGATTATTTTACGTACCCGCACCGCCTTCCAGCTTACGCTGCACGGCGTGCGCTATCGTCTGGCGGCACGCATCGACGTTGAAGATAACGGTCCGGGTATCCCGCCGCATCTGCAGGACACGCTGTTTTACCCGATGGTCAGCGGCCGCGAAGGCGGCACCGGGCTGGGGTTATCCATTGCCCGCAGTTTGATCGACCAACACTCTGGCAAAATTGAATTTACCAGTTGGCCGGGACATACCGAGTTTTCGGTTTTCCTGCCGATTAAAAAATAAAGGTGACGTTTATGCAACGAGGGATAGTCTGGGTAGTCGATGACGATAGCTCCATCCGTTGGGTGCTGGAACGCGCGCTCACTGGGGCGGGGTTAAGCTGCACGACGTTTGAGAGCGGCAGCGAGGTGCTAGACGCACTCACCACCAAAACGCCAGATGTTTTGCTTTCGGATATTCGCATGCCGGGAATGGACGGGCTGGCGCTTTTAAAACAAATTAAACAACGCCACCCAATGCTTCCGGTCATCATAATGACGGCGCACTCCGACCTGGATGCCGCAGTGAGCGCCTACCAGCAAGGAGCGTTTGATTACCTGCCAAAGCCGTTTGATATCGACGAGGCGGTGGCGTTGGTTGAACGCGCCATCAGCCACTACCAGGAACAACAGCAGCCTCGTAATGCGCCCGATTTTGGCCCCACCACGGACATCATCGGTGAAGCGCCTGCGATGCAGGATGTGTTTCGCATCATCGGGCGTCTGTCGCGTTCGTCCATCAGCGTATTGATTAACGGCGAATCGGGTACCGGTAAAGAGCTGGTTGCCCACGCGCTGCATCGCCATAGCCCGCGGGCTAAAGCGCCCTTCATAGCCCTGAATATGGCGGCCATCCCGAAGGATTTGATTGAGTCCGAGCTATTCGGCCACGAAAAAGGCGCATTTACCGGGGCGAATACCATTCGTCAGGGGCGCTTTGAGCAGGCTGACGGCGGGACGCTTTTCCTGGATGAAATCGGTGATATGCCGCTGGACGTTCAGACCCGCCTGCTGCGCGTGCTGGCCGACGGGCAGTTTTACCGCGTGGGCGGCTATGCGCCGGTGAAGGTGGACGTGCGCATTATCGCTGCGACGCACCAGAACCTGGAGCTGCGCGTGCAGGAGGGAAAATTCCGTGAGGATTTATTCCACCGCCTGAACGTTATCCGCGTTCACCTGCCGCCGCTGCGCGAGCGCCGGGAAGATATTCCCCGCCTGGCGCGTCATTTCCTGCAGGTGGCAGCCCGCGAGCTTGGCGTTGAGGCCAAGCAGCTTCACCCGGAAACCGATGCTGCCCTCACCCGACTTGCGTGGCCGGGCAACGTGCGCCAGCTGGAAAACACCTGTCGCTGGTTAACCGTGATGGCCGCCGGACAGGAAGTGCTGATTCAGGATTTACCCGCAGAGCTGTTTGAAGCCACTGCACCTGAAAGCAGCACCGGTCACGCGCTGCCGGACAGTTGGGCAACGCTGCTGGCGCAGTGGGCTGACCGCGCACTGCGTTCCGGTCATCAAAACCTGCTGTCTGAAGCTCAGCCTGAGATGGAGCGTACGCTGTTAACCACCGCGCTTCGTCATACGCAGGGCCATAAGCAGGAGGCCGCTCGCCTGTTGGGATGGGGACGTAATACCCTGACGCGCAAGCTTAAAGAGCTGGGAATGGAGTGATTTTGGCAGTGCCGGGTGGCGCTTCGCTTACCCGGCCTCCATTTCGCGGTTGCATAAGCCGAAAGCGGCTTAAATAACCCGCGAGAACTGCTGCAGGCGCGCTTTCTGACGCAGATAGGCGTCAAAGCACATGCAGATATTACGGATCAACAGACGCCCTTTAGGCGTGACCTCAATGGCACCCTCAGTAACATCCACCAGCCCATCTTTGGCCAGCGGGGCAATCAGCTTCAGATCTTCTGCAAAATAATCGCTGAAGGTCAGATTCCACTGTGCTTCCACGTCACTGAAATCGAGACGGAAATTGCAGATAAGCGCCTTAATCACATCGCGTCTGATGCAGTCGTCGCGGGTTAGCGCGATGCCGCGCCACAGCGCGTTGCCCGTTTCATCAACCTGCTGATAATACTGTTTTAACTCTTTCTGGTTCTGCGCATAGCAGTCGCCAATCATGCTGATGGCCGAGACGCCCATCCCCAGCAAGTCGGTATCGCCCTGCGTCGTGTAGCCCTGGAAGTTGCGGTGCAGAACGCCTTCGCGCTGGGCAATCGCCAGCTCATCATCCGGACGGGCAAAGTGATCCATCCCGATAAATTGATAACCGGTTTCGGTCAGCGAGGTGATGGTTTCCTGCAAAATATCCAGTTTCTGCTGAGCAGAAGGGAGATCGGCATCTTTGATTTTGCGCTGAGCAGCAAACAGCGTCGGCAGGTGCGCATAGTTAAAGACGCTCAGACGGTCCGGGTTGAGTTCAGCCACGCGCTTCAGCGTGAAGGCGAAGCTCTCCGGCGTTTGCTTTGGCAGGCCGTAAATCAGGTCAATATTGGTCGACGTAAAGCCGATATCACGCGCGTGGTTGAGTAAGGCAAAGATAAATTCTTCGTCCTGCTCGCGGTTGACCAGACGCTGCACCTCTTTGTTGAAGTCCTGCACGCCCATGCTCAGGCGGTTGAAACCTTCGGCGCGTAAGTGATCCAGTACATCCAGCTCGATTTCGCGCGGATCGACCTCGATCGAGATTTCAGCGTCGTCGTTAAAATTAAAGTTGCCGCGCAGCAGCGCCATCAAACGGCCGATCTGCGTTTTATTCAGGTACGTTGGCGTGCCGCCGCCCCAGTGAAGCTGGCTGACGTGACGACCGGCAAACAGCGGCGCGCGGTGCAGGATTTCCTGCTCAAGCGCATCAAGATACTGATCTGCTTTGTGCTGCTGGCGGGTAACGATTTTATTGCAGCCGCAGAAGTAGCAGAGCTTGTGGCAAAACGGAATATGGACATAGAGCGACAGCGGACGCTCGGGATTGCGCGCGACGGCCTGCTGAAAATCCGCCTCGCCGAAAGCATCGGAGAACTCCAGCGCGGTGGGGTATGAGGTATAACGCGGCCCGGAATAGTTATATTTCTGGATTAGGGCCAAATCCCAGTCGATAGTTGGTGCTGACATGCTCACTCCTTCCGTTGGTGTCGCGTTCGTTTACGGCGGCCCGGTCTGGCCCCATTGCGAGCCATCATTCGGGTGCGCAGCCACTGATGTCGCCGCGACAACCGCCGTAGTTTAACGAATAACCACACCAGATAACATATAACCGGAAGGGTTATAAGCAGGACTATTGAGCCTGCCGGGTGCAAATGTTAGTTTCCACCCTTCAGAAGACGCATCATATCTTCCTGCTTCTCGTCTTCTTCTTCATCTTCGTCATCGTCGTATGACAGGCCCAGCTTCTGCATCAGCTCATCAATGCGATCCAGTTTGGCATCAACCCATGACTGTTCTTCTGCGGTCAGGGTTTCACCTTCTTCAAGACGTTCCAGCAGCGCGTCCAGGCGCTCATCGTTCTCCAGCAAATCCAGCTCAGCCTGCGGTGAAAGCATAGGTTTCTCGCTCTTTGGTTTGTGCTGCTTAGTGACCGGGGTGTCTGTCACGCCCAGTGGAATGGGAGTTTTACTGCCGATACGGGGGTCTTTCTGCGCCTTACCTTTTGCAGAAGCACCCGTTGCACCGCTACCGCTTGCACGGCTACCCGCAGCATGGCCACGATGCTTTTTATCGCGTTTGCGATCGCGCGCTTCCTGGTTCAGTTCTTCGCGCGTTTTGCGGCGTGCTTTTGCTGGGCGTTTCGCGCCCGCTGCGGTGGTCGGTTTTTTCATGATGTTTTATCTTTAAGCCGTTTTATTCAGTATAGAATTGCGGCGAAATCTAGCAGAAAGCAAGCAAAGAAAAAAGGCGACAGAGCAATCTGTCGCCTTTTTTCCTGACTCATAACCCTTAACGGGCCAGACATTCCATGTTTGCCAACAACAAACCCTGTTTATCCCTTGGCTAATACCGTCCGTGATACGGTTCCGTTTCCTGTAAAAACGCCTCCAGGCGCCCGTCATCCTGACAATCCTGAGTCTTCGCCTCCTGGCGCTCCTGACCCTTATCCTTAAGTCGTAATCCTGTTGGCATCCTCGCCTTGACGCACACTTTACCTTTTTCCCTTAAACTAACAAGCAACGAAAGGGTACAAAAACGGATTTTCGGATTATTACTCACTATCAAGTCTATGATATTTAATAGTTTGCATTTTTAAACGCCTGCGATTTCTCTTAAATGTCTCATAGGGTTTGTAGCCGATCTCTTACACATTAGAGGGTTTTCGCTTACGGGCCTGGTACGATGGGAAAAGCCTTTTGCCCGCATTCAGGTATAATCCCCCGCAGATTACGATTTTTGGAGACGACCACGTGACTACCTGGAACTACCAACAGACGCATTTTGTCACCAGTGCGCCTGATATTCGCCACCTGCCTTCCGATACGGGTATTGAAGTGGCATTCGCTGGCCGCTCCAATGCGGGAAAATCCAGCGCCCTGAATACGCTGACCAATCAGAAGAGCCTGGCGCGCACCTCAAAAACACCTGGCCGTACTCAGCTGATCAACCTGTTTGAAGTTGCAGAAGGCAAACGCCTGGTCGACTTACCGGGCTACGGCTATGCGCAAGTACCTGAAGAGATGAAGATCAAATGGCAGCGTGCGCTGGGTGAGTACCTGGAAAAACGCCAGTGCCTGAAAGGTCTGGTAGTGCTGATGGATATTCGCCATCCGCTGAAAGATCTCGATCAGCAGATGATCGACTGGGCTGTAGAGAGCGATATCGCCGTGCTGGTTCTGCTGACCAAAGCCGATAAGCTGGCTAGCGGTGCACGAAAAGCGCAGGTGAACATGGTTCGCGAAGCGGTGCTGGCCTTTAACGGTGATGTGCAGGTTGAGCCATTCTCCTCGCTGAAAAAACAGGGCGTGGATAAGCTGCGTCAGAAGCTCGACAGTTGGTTTAACGAGCTGGAACCCGCGACAGAAGCGGAAGAAGAGTAAATATGAGCGCGGCAATGTCCGCGCTTTTTTTTGCCTGACATTTTCTTTGCCGCAATAAAAAACGCCCCAGTCATTACTGACTGGGGCGGCTAAAATATTCAGCCAAATCCGATTACGTGAAGTAAAAGGTCTGAAAGATAGAACATCTTACCTCTGTACCCTACGTCGTTAACTCTACCCCTTTTTTATCTGTAGAAAAAGCACTTTTTGTAGTTTTTTTTCATTCTTTACATAGGGAATTCTAATGATTGTCACAAAACGCACGTCGTTATGTTGCTAACTTACATAAAACGCGCGTTATTCCATGAACCCTTAGTGAGCCTGATCCCAGTTTTCGCCACTCCCCACTTCCACCAGCAACGGAACGTCCAGCTTCATGCTGCTTTCCATCAGTTCGTGGATCGTCTGAGACACTTTTTCAAGATCGTCTTTGTGCACTTCAAACACCAGTTCATCGTGTACCTGCATGATCATTTTCACGCGCGGTTTATCTTTTTCCAGCCAGGCATCCACGGCGATCATCGCACGCTTGATGATGTCAGCAGCGGTTCCCTGCATTGGGGCGTTGATAGCCGCACGCTCTGCGCCTGCCCGGCGCGCCGCGTTGCTGGATGTGATGTCCGGCAGATACAGACGACGACCATCCAGCGTTTCAACGTAGCCTTTCTCTTTCGCCTGCGCACGGGTGCGTTCCATATACTCCAGTACGCCCGGGTAGCGCTCGAAGTAGAGATCCATATACTTCTGCGACTCTTTACGCGGAATGTTGAGCTGGCGTGACAGGCCAAAGGCGCTCATCCCGTAAATCAGACCGAAGTTAATCGCTTTCGCGCTGCGACGCTGTTCGTTTGTCACGCTATCCAGCGGCAGGCCAAAGACTTCAGCGGCCGTTGCCCGGTGAATATCCTTCCCTTCGGCAAACGCGGTCAGCAAGCCCTTATCACGCGACAGGTGCGCCATAATGCGCAGCTCAATTTGCGAGTAGTCCGCAGAGACAATCAGATAATCTTCTGGCGCAATAAAGGCCTGACGAATACGACGACCTTCTTCATTGCGCACAGGAATGTTCTGCAGGTTGGGATCGGTCGACGAGAGACGCCCGGTTGCAGCAACCGCCTGATGATAAGAGGTATGCACACGCCCCGTTTTCGGGTTAATCATCAACGGCAGCTTATCGGTGTAGGTCGATTTAAGCTTCGCCAGACCACGATACTCGAGGATAACTTTTGGCAGTGGATAATCCAGCGCCAGCTCTTCCAGCACCTCTTCAGAGGTTGATGGCGCGCCGCCAGGGGTTTTCTTCAGTGGCTTGATGCCCTGCTTTTCAAACAGGATAGTTTGCAGTTGTTTAGGTGACGACAGGTTAAACGGCTCTCCGGCAAACTCATGGGCTTTTTGCTCAAGCTCGGTCAGACGCTGCGCCAGTTCACCCGAGTGGTTATGCAGCACCGTTGGATCGATTTTTACGCCGTTGCGTTCGATGCGGGACAGCACCGGCACCAGTGGCATTTCGATATGCTGGAATACGTTCATCGGGCCTTCCTGCTTTTGCAGCTTTGGCCACATCTTCAGGTGCAGCTGCAGCGTCACATCGGCGTCTTCCGCCGCGTAACGACCCGCCTCTTCCAGCGCAATCTGGTTAAAGGTGAGCTGGTTTTTACCTTTTCCGGCAATCTCTTCAAACGTAATGGTTTTGTGCTTGAGCCAGCGGTCAGATAAGGAATCCATATCATGACGGCCTGCCACGCTGTCCAGAATGTAGGATTCCAGCATGGTGTCGAAAGCGATGCCGCGCAGCTCAATACCGTAGTTTTGCAGAATGCCGCGATCATATTTCAGGTTCTGCCCAACTTTGAGCGCCTTGTCATCTTCGAGAATCGGCTTCAGCAGCTCAAGGACGCGGTCGCGGGAGATCTGATCCGGCGCATCCAGGTAATCATGTGCAACAGGGACATAGGCCGCCACGCCCGGCTCGGTGGCAAATGACAGGCCCACCATATTGGCCGAGATGTTATCGAGGCTGTCAGTTTCGGTGTCAAAGGCAAAGACCGGCGCTTTTTTCAGCTTCTCGATCCAGGCGACCAGCTGTGACTCTTCAAGAAGGGTTTCGTAGTTGTCGAAGGAGAGCGCGACGACCTCTTCGTCTGCCTGCTCTTCAGCATCCACAACAATCGTCTCTTTCGGCTTCACGGCAGGTTTCGCGCCTTTTGCCTGCAGCCATTTACCGGCTTCCACGTCAGTGGTCCAGCGCTTAAATTCGTATTTCTTAAACAGGCTCAGCAGATCGTCAGCGGAAGGCTGTTGCACTTCCAGCTGCTCACAGCCCAGTTCCAGCTCGACATCGGTTTTGATTGTGGCCAGCTTATAAGAGAGATAAGCCACCTCTTTGTTATCTTCCAGCTTCGCCGCCATGGTTTTCGCACCACGGAAGGTGAGCCCGGCGATTTTATCCGATTCTGCGTAGAGCGTATCCAGCCCACCCAGCCCCTGAAGCAGCGCCTGCGCGGTTTTTTCACCGACGCCCGGCACACCAGGGATGTTATCTGAGGAGTCGCCCATCAACGCGAGGAAATCAATAATAAGCTCAGGCGGCACGCCATATTTTGTGACGACTTCTTCAGGCCCCAGAATGGTGTTGGTCATGGTGTTAATCAGGGTGATACCTGGCGTCACAAGCTGCGCCATGTCTTTATCACCGGTACTGATCAGCACCGGACGGCCCATTTTTTCTGCTTCACGCGCCAGCGTGCCGATAACGTCGTCGGCCTCAACGCCAGAAACGGCCAGCAACGGCAGCCCCATCGCTTTCACCATGGTGTGCAGCGGCTCGATCTGTGCTCGCAGATCGTCAGGCATCGGCGGACGATGGGATTTGTAATGCTCAAACAACTCGTCGCGGAAGGTTTTACCTTTTGCATCAAAGACCACTGCCGCATGGGTTGGCTGATACTGAAGGATCAGGCTACGCAGCATGTTCAGCACGCCGTACATTGCGCCGGTAGGTTCCCCTGCGCTGTTGGTCAGAGGAGGAAACGCATGGTATGCCCGATACAGGTAAGAAGAGCCGTCGACGAGAATAAGAGGGTTTTCTGGGATCTGAACCATAATGTCCGTGCCTTTAATCAATTTATGGGTAAAGGATGCCACAGAAGGATGAAAACATCAGTTATTAGCGCCTGATACAGGAAAAGATTTTGCGATCGAGAGGATCGCTCGCAAAAATAAAACTGTGGATAAGTTTGTGCATACTTTCACTACATATGAATAACAGCCATAAAAACCCTATCCCATTATATAATTTATTGTTTATTATCATCATATTAAGTTAGTGCTCATTATCCATATTGCGAATTGATGACAATTTAGTCTATGTGGATATAAGCCTCGTTTATTCCTTCATCGTAGACATATCTGCTGTAGCAGGTAAAAGCCGCTCCCCCGCTGTGTGAAAGCACCATTTTTTAGTCTGTTTTCTGATAAACTCAGCGCCCTGCGCCGCATATGCGGTGGCTTAATTAAGCTAACCACCTGAAAATACTGATTATGTCGAGATTGCTCGCTGCAATAACATTACTGTTAAGCATCATTTTAACCATTCTGGTGACTATCGCCTGTTCAGTGCCGATCATTATTGCCGGAATGATTAAGCTGCTGCTGCCTGTGCACTCGGTGTGGCGAGCCGTTTCTGCGTTTTGTAATTTTATGATGTATTGCTGGTGCGAAGGGCTGGCGATTCTGCTGTACCTTAACCCGCACCTGAAGTGGGATGTTCAGGGTCTGGAAAGACTCAACAAAAAGAACTGGTATCTGCTGATCTGCAATCATCACAGCTGGGCTGACATCGTGGTGTTATGTGTGCTGTTTCGCAAACATATCCCGATGAATAAATATTTCCTGAAACAACAACTGGCCTGGGTGCCTTTCATTGGCCTGGCCTGCTGGGCGCTGGATATGCCGTTTATGAAACGCTATTCACGCAGCTATTTACTTCGTCACCCGGAACGCCGCGGTAAAGATGTGGAAACCACACGCCGCTCCTGCGAAAAATTTCGTGCACATCCAACGACGATTGTTAACTTTGTAGAAGGCTCTCGTTTTACCGAAGAGAAGCGCAGTCAGACTCGCTCCCCTTATCAGCACTTACTGCCGCCTAAAGCTGCGGGCATTGCGATGGCATTGAACGTGTTGGGCGAGCAGTTCGATAAATTATTGAACGTTACGCTTTGCTACCCGGAGAACGATAAGACGCCATTTTATGACATGCTCAGCGGCAAACTGACGCGTATTGTGGTTCACGTTGATCTGGTTCCTGTTGAGACGGAACTGCACGGTGATTACGTTAACGATAAGAATTTTAAACGTCGTTTCCAGCTTTGGCTTAATACGCTCTGGAAAGAGAAAGACGAGCAGATAGACAACATTAAAGCTTCTTACAAAAACGCCGGTCATTGACCGGCGTTTTTACATCAACAATCTTACTTCTTCTCAACCAGATATTTCACGGTATCAGCGTACTGTTGTACGAAGATATCCATGCTGCTGGTGTCCATGCCCTGCATGTTCAGCTGATATTTGCCGTTAACAAACATCGCTGGAACGCCCTGAAGCTGGAGGTCAGCAGCCGCTTTTTCCTGCTGGGCAACCAGTGATTTCACAACGAAACTGTTCCATGCGGCATCGTACTCTTCACCTTTCACACCGGCATCCACGAATACTTTACGGATATCCGCAGTGGTCTGAACGGTCTGGGTTTTCTGTACGGCTTCAAACATTGGGGCGGTGATCTTATCTTCCACGCCCAGTGCGATAGCTACCGCCCACGCCTGAGTCAGGTCTTTGCCCAGCGGGCCCAGGAACTCAACGTGGTATTTCGTCATTTTGGTGCCTTCCGGCAGCTTTTTCTTCACGTTGTCAGAGACATGCAGCACCTGCTCGAACTGATAGCAGTGTGGGCAATAAAACGAGAAGAACTCCAGAACCTGTGGCTCTCCGGCAACTGGCTTGTCCAGCGTAATGTACTGCTTACCATCGGTGAACTGTGCAGCAGAAGCGCTAAATGCCAGAATCATACCTGCCAGCGCCAGCCAAATTTTTTTCATGATCAACTCTCTCCTGGGTGTGTCCAATTAATACATCGGCGTTAATTGCAGAGGGGGTTCTTGCAGAACCTTAACCTGCTCAGTAAATGTGGATATCTGGCTGCGCCAGTAATCCTCTCCGGTAAGCCACGGGAAATTTCGGGGAAATGCGGGATCATCCCAACGCCTGATTAACCATGCGAGATAATAAACAAAACGCATCGCACGTAAAGGCTCTATCAAGGCAATTTCGTCTGAATTAAAGGGGCTAAATTCTTCATACGCTTCAATAATGGTTTCAAGCTGCATTCTCTGCTCGGCTTTATCACCATTGAGCAGCATCCACAGATCCTGAACCGCTGGCCCCATGCGAGCATCATCGAGATCGACAAACAGTGGGCCATCGCGCCAGAGAATATTGCCAGCATGGCAGTCTCCATGCAGCCGCAGTGTGGGGATGTCATCACGCCAACAGGCTTTCACCGCCTCAATAAGTTTGTCGGTCGCGCTAAGGAATTTAGCCTTTAATCCACCAGGAATAAGTGTCGAGGTTTCGAATACCTGCCGTGGCTCGATAAGGTATTCCTGAATACCGATGGTCGGGCGGGCAATAAACGGCTTTTTGCGTCCCGTCTGATGAATGCGCCCCAGGTAGCGGGCAACCCATTCCATCTGGTCGATATTATCAGCTTCAAACTGACGCCCGCCCAGGCTTGGGAATACGGCGTAATAAAAACCTTCGTGGGTAAGCAGCGTTTGGTTGTTAAATTTCAAGGGCGCAGCAACGGGAACATCGTCATCCAGCAGATCGTGGGCAAACTGATGCTCTTCCTGAATTTGTTCTGCAGACCAACGCTTGGGACGATAGAACTTTACAACGAAGCGCTGGCGCTCCTCATCCTGAAACTGATAGACGCGATTTTCGTAGCTATTCAACGGGGTTAACCCAGAATCCACCCGAATACCCTGCTCGTACAGGGCGTCCATAATGGTATCCGGGTGTAATGTCTGGAAAGTAAAAGCCTGGTCGTTCATCCGATCATCCGGAAATTATACGAATGATTCAGGATATCATCTTGTGGCGATTTCGGTGGCTCCGCTTACAAGCTTTTACTCTTTAATTACCCCACGCGCGCGCAGCAATGCGGTTTTAAAATCTTCCTCATAATCTTTCTGAATACCAGGAATAACAGCATCTTTGGCGGAATCACGCATTTTAAGGTGGTAGATCAGGATGTCGTCAGAAAGGTCTGTCAGCTCGCCGTCAAAACCTGACTCTTTCGCCAGTTTCTGTAAAAATTGCATCAGATTCAGCTCTGGCTCTTTTTGCCAGGCTGGCTGGAGGAGTTCAATAACTTCATTCAGACGTTTACATTTCATGGTGGTGCTCCTTTCATTTAGAGAGACACGTTAGCAGGGTCAATCCCACAATAAAAGAGGCGATATTAGTGAATGAATGCCAGAAAATCATCGGTGTCGTTCTGGCCGGTGGCAGAGCGACCCGAATGGGCGGTGAAGATAAGGGGCTACAGCTGCTGAATGGAAAGCCCTTATGGCAGCATGTCGCTGACAGGCTTGCAGATCAGGTGTCGACAATCGCACTCAGTGCTAATCGTCACATCGCTATTTACCAACGCAGCGGATTCCCCGTTTATCAGGATAACGTGGCAGATTATCCGGGGCCACTGGCTGGGATGCTCTCGGTCATGCAGCAGGCTCAGGGAGAGTGGTTTCTCTTTTGCTCCTGCGATACACCCTTTATTCCGGCTCGCCTGGTAGAACGCATGGTACAACAGCGCGGTGACTCGCCCGTGGTTTGGGCACATGACGGTGAGCGCGACCATCCGACGATCGCCCTGATTCATATATCGTTAGTTTCTGACCTGCAGGCTTACCTGGCTGCTGGAGAAAGAAGGGTGATGGTGTTTATGCGGCAGGCAGGCGGACATCCGGTTGATTTTAGCGATTTGAAGCCAGCATTTGTGAACGTGAATACGACAGAAGATTTGCAGGCACTCCAGGAGAAGAAATGACACCTGTTTTAGCAATTTCCGCCTGGAGTGGTACCGGGAAAACCACGTTACTCAAAAAGCTGATACCGGCACTGTGCGCCAGAGGTATTCGTCCAGGTTTGATTAAGCACACGCATCATAATATGGATATCGATAAGCCCGGTAAAGACAGCTTTGAGCTGCGTAAAGCGGGTGCGACACAAACGATGGTGGCAAGCACTCAGCGCTGGGCATTGATGACAGAAACCCCGGATGAGGCGCCGTTGGATCTCGCGTATCTGGTCAGCCGGATGGATCACTCCACGCTGGATCTGGTGCTGGTTGAGGGATTTAAGCACGAGGCTGTGGCGAAGATCCTGCTATTCAGGAGCGATGCCGGGCATGATGTTAGTGAGTTAACGCTGGATGAGCATGTGATTGCGGTGGCTAGTGATGTTGTATTGCCGCTTGAGGTTCCGGTGTTGGACTTAAATGACGTGGATGGGATTGCGGAGTTTATTGTGGCGTGGAGTGCAGTCTGACTTGCCGGGTGGCGGCTTTGCCTTACTCGGCCTACAACATTCGGTGCTCCAGAAACGCAAAAAGGCCATCCTTGCGGATGGCCTCTCTACTTATTTGATGCCTGGCAGTTCCCTACTCTCACATGGGGAGACCCCACACTACCATCGGCGCTACGGCGTTTC
>NZ_JBQEOB010000013.1:0-81311 GCF_052045065.1 Enterobacter sp. 22452
ACGGGTCGGGCTGAAGGAGATGCAGGAAGACGGCAGCTACGAGGTGTGGTGGTACAGCACGAAAGTGGGGGTGATCGACCTGAAGAAAAAGTCGATCACCATGGGTAAAGAATGTTAAAAAGTGTTCACCATGTCCCCGAACACCTGTCTACCATGTCCCCGGACTGTACACCCACAGGGAGAGGGAATAAACACAAAAACGGCAACCGAAGTTGCCGTTTTGCTTTTATTTGCCTTCGTCAGGCAACGCATACGCGACGATGTAGTCGCCCATCTTCGTGCCAAACGAACCGTGACCACCTGCAGAGATGACAACGTACTGCTTGCCGTTCACTTCATAGGTCATCGGTGTGGCCTGTCCACCGGCTGGCAGACGGCCTTGCCACAGTTTTTCACCGTTGGTCATGTTGTACGCGCGCAGGTAGTTATCTGCGGTTGCCGCGATGAACAGCACGTTACCGGCGGTGGAGATTGGGCCACCCAGCATTGGCATACCCATATTGAACGGCACCGGAACCGGCATCGGGAATGGCATGCTGTCCTGTGGCGTACCAATACGTTTTTTCCATACGATCTGGTTGGTTTTCAGATCCAGACCGGAGATATAACCCCAGGCAGGCTGTTTACACGGCAGACCAAACGGAGACAGGAACGGGTTCAGCGTCACGCCAAACGGTACACCGTACTGCGGCTGAATGCCGGCTTCGGTTCCGCTGCCTTTCGCGTCTTTCGGCTGCTCCATTGGGTTGCCCGGACCGCGTGGGATCAGACGGGAAACGAACGGCAGCGCCATTGGGTTGGCAATTGCCACCTGACGGTTCGGGTCGACGGAGATCCCGCCCCACTCGAACATCCCCAGGTTACCCGGGAAGACCAGCGTGCCCTGCTCAGACGGAGGCGTGAAGATGCCTTCGTAGCGCAGCTGATGGAACATCACGCGGCACACCAGCTGGTCAAACATGGTGGCACCCCACATGTCTGCACCGCTGAGGTCTTTCTTCGGACGGAAGCTCAGGTCAGAGAACGGCTGGGTTTTGCTGACGTAGTCGCCTTTTGCGGCACCCTGCGGAACCGGTTTTTCCGGTGCAGGCACAACCAGCTTACCGTTGCTGCGATCCAGGACGAAGATATTGCCCGTCTTGGCCGGAGCGTAAATCACCGGAACGGTTTTACCATCGACGGTAATGTCTGCCAGCGTCGGCTGGGACGGCATATCCATATCCCACAGATCGTGGTGAACGGTCTGATAGCTCCACGCCAGTTTACCGGTCGTTGCGTTCAGCGCCACGATAGCGCTCGCGTAACGTTCCTGCTCCGGCGTGCGGTTACCGCCCCAGATATCTGGCGTGGTGACACCCATCGGCAGGTAGACCAGGTCCAGCTTCGCGTCATACGCCGCCGGGGCCCAGGAGTTTGGCGAGTTAAAAGTAAAGGTGTGCTCGTCCGATGGGATCGCGTTGGGATCTTTCGCGCCCGGGTCGAAGGCCCACAGCAGTTTACCGGTGTTTACGTCGAAACCGCGGATGACGCCGGAGGTTTCACGCGTAGAGAAGTTATCCGTTACCGAACCGGCAATCACGATGGTTTTATCGGTGATGATTGGCGGTGAAGTTGGCTCATACAGACCCGGTGTGGTGTCCGGCATGTTGGTCTGCAGGTTCAGGATGCCTTTGTTGGCGAAGGTTTCGCACAGCTTGCCCGTTTCGGCATTGATGGCGAACAGGCGACCATCGTTGACCGGCAGCATGATGCGGCGCGGACAGTCGGCAATGACTTCCGGGCTGGCATTATCGGCACGCGCTTCGTGGTAAGAGACGCCACGACAGGTGACGTGCTGGAACGAAGGATTAGAGTTCAGCTGTGGATCGAAGTGCCATTTCTCTTTACCGGTGGCCGCGTCGAGCGCGAACAGACGCTGGTGCGCCGTACACAGGTAGAGCATGTTGCCCACTTTGATCGGGGTGACTTCGTTGGTCAGCTCGCCCGGATCGTTCGGCATCTTCAGGTCGCCGGTACGGAATACCCAGGCTTCCTTCAGGTTCTTCACGTTGTCCGCGTTGATCTGCTTCAGCGGTGAGTAGCGTTGACCTTCCTGGTTACGACCATACGCAGGCCAGTCTCCGTCAGCGACCTGCGAGATAGCAGCCGCAGGCGTGGATTCCGCGTTCAGCGTACCGTTGATCTCCTGTGGGTCATTAAAACCGGCCCAGGTCAGAATGCCGCCAGTAATCAGCAGGGCAACAACCAGGCCCGCCACAGCACCGCTTGAAGGAACAATCAGGCGACGCCAGACGAACGGCAGGATCAGCCAGATACCAAAGAAGACCAGGATATCGCTGCGCGGCGTCAGTGCCCAGAAGTCGAACCCGACTTCCCAGACGCCCCAGATCATGGTGGCAAGGAGGAGTGCGGCATACAGCCACAGTGCGGATTGTTTTCTACGCAACAGCAGGACGGTTACGGCAACCATAACCAGACCCGCAATCGGGTAGTACCAGGAGCCGCCTAAAGCGACCAGCCAGACGCCACCGATTAACAGATACAGCGCGCAGAAGGCTGCGAACGCGGCTGTTAATGTCACCAGTAGACGCGGCTGTTTAGAGTTTGTTTCAGCCATAGAAAGTGTACTCGTCAGTTTTTGTTAATAATTTGCTAGCAACTAATTATAGGTATTAACAAGTGTGATCGGAATCACAATATTTGCTTTTTGTAACTCATCCGCCAGGGTTATCCTTTTGCTGGTATAATGGCGGGCTTGCGTATCGATGCCGGAAATACATTCACCTGCATTGAGAGATTTTCATTAAAATCATATGGTTAGTAATATGAAACATACTGTTGAAGTGATGATCCCGGAAGCCGAGATCAAAGCGCGTATCGCCGAACTGGGTCGTCAAATCACCGAACATTACAAGGACAGCGGCAGCGAAATGGTGCTGGTCGGTCTTTTACGTGGCTCTTTCATGTTCATGGCAGACCTGTGCCGTGAAGTGCAGGTGTCCCATGAGGTCGATTTTATGACCGCCTCCAGCTACGGCAGCGGCATGTCCACAACCCGTGATGTGAAAATCCTGAAAGATCTGGATGAAGATATTCGTGGCAAAGATGTGTTGATCGTTGAAGACATTATTGACTCTGGTAACACGCTCTCTAAAGTGCGCGAGATCCTGAGCCTACGTCAGCCTAAATCGCTGGCGATTTGTACGCTGCTGGATAAGCCAGATCGTCGTGAAGTGCAGGTGCCGGTGGAGTTCGTTGGCTTCTCGATTCCGGACGAATTCGTTGTCGGTTACGGCATTGACTACGCGCAGCGTTATCGCCATCTGCCGTATGTTGGGAAAGTGGTATTGCTGGACGAGTAGTTGCGGTTTGTTGCCCGGTGGCGCGCAGCGATCCGGGCCTACGAATGGGCACATGTAGGCCGGGTAAGGCGCAGCCGCCACCCGGCTTTTTAACGTGCACTTATTTATGGTTCACATGCTTAAGCTTGAGGTTGGCAATGCCCGAACGGTAACGCTGCTCCAGCGTTTCGCGGTTGGTGGCGGTCACTTCCAGATTGCGCAGCAGGCCGTCGTGAATGCCGTACGCCCAGCCGTGGATGGAAACCTTCTGCCCACGTTTCCACGCGGATTGCATAATCGTTGAGTGGCCCAGGTTATAGACCTGCTCCATCACGTTCAGCTCGCAAAGGGTATCAAGTCGACGCTCCTGCGGCATTTCACCTAACAGTGAGCTATGTTTGAACCAGATATCGCGGATGTGCAGCAGCCAGTTATCGATTAACCCCAGCTCTGTATTTTCAACCGCCGCCTGTACGCCGCCGCAGCCGTAGTGGCCGCAAATAATGATGTGCTCAACTTCCAGCACGTCAACGGCATACTGAACGACAGAAAGGCAGTTGAGATCGGTATGAATAACAAGGTTGGCTACGTTACGGTGAACAAAAAGTTCGCCTGGTTCGAGGCCGGTCAGGCGTTCTGCCGGGACGCGGCTGTCGGAACATCCAATCCATAGAAAGCGTGGGTTTTGCGCTTGCGCCAGCTTCCCGAAAAATCCGGGGTCTTCTTCAACCAGCATCTTTGACCATAGTGCATTGTTGCTGATGAGTGTATCTATGTTGTTCATGGACGTTAACGGCCTGTAACCTGGTAATTGCGTTGCGCTACTATAGGGTAACCCGACTTTTAATGAAACCACACAAGGTGTGTAAGAACTGAAGGTAAGTTTAATTCATGGCAATTGCACTGGAGCTTGAGCAGCTTAAAAAAACCTATCCGGGCGGCGTTCAGGCGCTGCGCGGGATAGATCTCAAAGTAGAGGCGGGGGATTTCTATGCGCTTCTTGGACCGAACGGGGCGGGGAAATCCACCACTATCGGCATTATCAGTTCGCTGGTGAACAAAACTTCAGGTCGCGTGAGCGTCTTTGGCTACGATCTGCAGAAAGATGTGGTCAACGCCAAGCGCCAGCTGGGGCTGGTGCCGCAGGAGTTCAACTTCAACCCGTTCGAGACGGTACAGCAGATTGTCGTTCAGCAGGCGGGTTATTACGGCGTTGAGTATAAAGAGGCAATTGAGCGTAGCGAAAAATACCTTAAACAGCTCGATTTGTGGGAAAAGCGTAACGAACGTGCGCGCATGTTGTCCGGTGGGATGAAGCGCCGCCTGATGATTGCCCGCGCGCTGATGCACGAGCCAAAGCTGCTTATCCTCGATGAACCGACTGCGGGCGTGGATATTGAACTGCGCCGTTCCATGTGGGGCTTCCTGAAGGATCTGAATGATAAAGGTACCACCATTATTCTGACCACCCACTATCTCGAAGAAGCTGAGATGCTGTGCCGCAACATCGGCATTATTCAGCACGGTGAGCTGGTGGAAAACACGTCGATGAAGGATCTGCTCTCTAAGCTGAAATCCGAAACCTTTATTCTCGATCTGGCGGCGAAAAGCGCGCTGCCGAAGCTCGAAGGGTATAACTACCGTCTGGTGGATACCTCGACGCTGGAAGTGGAAGTGCTCCGCGAGCAGGGCATCAACAGCGTCTTCTCACAGTTGAGCGCGCAGGGCATTCAGGTATTGAGTATGCGTAACAAAGCGAACCGACTGGAAGAGCTGTTTGTCTCTCTGGTGCATGAAAAACAAGGAGACAAGGCATGACGCATCTTTACTGGGTCGCGCTGAAAAGTATCTGGGCGAAAGAGATCAACCGCTTTATGCGCATCTGGGTGCAAACCCTGGTGCCGCCGGTCATCACCATGACGCTCTATTTCATCATCTTCGGCAACCTGATCGGTTCCCGGATTGGTGAGATGCACGGCTTTACCTATATGCAGTTTATCGTGCCGGGGCTGATCATGATGGCGGTGATCACCAACGCCTATGCCAACGTGGCATCCTCATTCTTTAGCGCTAAGTTCCAGCGCAACATTGAAGAGCTGCTGGTGGCACCAGTGCCGACGCACGTCATTATTGCCGGTTACGTCGGTGGCGGCGTGGCGCGCGGTTTGTGCGTGGGGATCCTTGTGACGGCGATTTCGCTATTCTTCGTGCCGTTCCAGGTGCACTCGTGGCTGTTTGTCGCGCTGACACTTCTGCTGACCGCGATCCTGTTCTCGCTGGCGGGCCTGCTGAACGCGGTGTTTGCCAAAACGTTCGACGACATCAGCCTGATCCCGACCTTCGTGCTGACGCCGCTGACCTATCTGGGTGGGGTGTTCTACTCCCTGACGTTGCTGCCACCGTTCTGGCAGGCGCTGTCGCACCTGAACCCGATTGTCTACATGATCAGCGGCTTCCGCTTTGGCTTCCTCGGCATTACCGATGTGCCGCTGTTTACCACGGTGGCGGTGCTGGTGGTATTCATCATCGTCTTCTACCTGCTGTGCTGGTATCTGATCCAGCGCGGGCGTGGGCTGCGTAGCTAACCTTCGGCCCGGCGACATTCTGTTTGCCGGGCACTTTTCTTTGACAGTTATCACCGTAAGCAAACCTTCCCTACGCTAAACTACTCGCCTGCTAAGGAGAGACGTATGCTGGGATGGGTTATCACCTGCCACGATGAACACGCGCAGGATATGCTGGATAAGCTTGAAGCTAAATTTGGTCCGCTGGCACAGTGCCGTGCAGTCAATTACTGGCGTGGCCTGAGCACCAACATGCTCAGCCGCATGATGTGCGATGCGCTGCATGAAACCGACACCGGCGATGGAGTCATCTTTCTCACCGATAAATCGGGCGCGGCGCCTTATCGTTCCGCCGCGCTGTTAAGCCACAAGCACGAAAACTGCGAAGTTATTTCCGGCATCAACTATGCGCTGCTGGAAGCGATGTATCTTCAACGTGAAACCTTAACCAGCGCTGAGTTTCGCAATACCCTCGTTGGTATGCAGGTTCCGGGCGTAAGTAGCCTGTGGCATCAGCAGCAGAAAAACCCGCCTTTCGTTCTGCTTCACGATCTGTATAAGCATTAAACGTTGGTATTGATGTCGCATTTGTTACAATGGCGACTGATTTCCCGTATCGATTTATATCCCATGTTAATGCGCGTTATTTTCCTGCTGTTGCTGCTGGTTTCCGGCGGCACTTCTGCCAGTCTGATTAGCCAGCAAGGGCTTCCGGCCCGCTATATGCAAACCACCGAAGATGCGGCCATCTGGGCACAGGTGGGAAGTAATGTGATCAACGTGGGGAACGTCAGGGCCGGACAAATTCTTGCCGTGGTGCCGACCTCTGCTGACTATTACGAATTTCGTTTTGGTTTTGGCACGGGGTTTATTGATAAAGGGCATCTTGAAGAGGTGCAGGGCAAACAGCGCGTTGAGGACAGCCTTGGCGATTTGAACAAGCAGCTCAGCAATCAGAACCTGATCACCTGGAAAGACACGCCGGTGTATAACGCCCCCAATAGCGGGAGCGCGCCCTTCGGTACCATGAGCCCCAACCTCCGGTATCCCATCCTCAGTAAGTTGAAAGACCGCCTTAACCAGACCTGGTTCCAGATCCGCATCGGCAATCGTCTGGCGTGGATCAGCAGTCTGGATGCGCAGGAAGATAACGGCCTTCCGGTCCTGACTTACCATCATATTTTGCGTGATGAAGAGAACACGCGTTTTCGTCATACATCCACGACGACCAGCGTACGCGCGTTCAACAACCAGATGGCCTGGCTACGCGATCAAGGCTATGCCACGCTGACGATGTACCAGTTGGAAGGGTACGTGCGTAACAAGATGAACCTGCCCGCGAAGGCGGTGGTGATCACCTTTGATGATGGCCTGAAATCGGTCAGCCGCTATGCGTATCCCATTCTGAAAGAGTACGGCTTTAACGCGACGGCGTTTATCATATCGTCACGTATTAAAGGCCATGCGCAGAAGTGGGACCCGAAATCGCTGCAATTTATGAGCGTTCAGGAAATTAAAGGCATTCAGGATGTGTTCGATATTCAGTCCCACACGCACTTCCTGCACCGCGTTGATGGTAACAAGCATCCGATTTTACTGAGCCGCAGTTACCACGTGACTCTGTTTGATTTTGAACGCTCACGACGTGCGCTGGCGCAGTTCAACCCGCGCGTGTTGTATGTCTCTTATCCGTTTGGCGGCTACGACAATAAAGCGATAAAGGCGGCGAATGACGCCGGTTTCCATCTGGCGGTGACGACGGTGAAAGGGAAGGTGAAGCCGGGGGATAATCCGTTCTTACTGAAACGCCTGTATATCTTAAGAACGGATTCGCTGGAGACGATGTCGCGGCTGATCAGCAATCAGCCGCAGGGGTAAATTACTCGTAGGTGAACTGCAGAGTGCCGATGGCGCTGAATGTGCCGGAGGTGACTTTTTCTGTGTCAGACTTAACCAGCTGCGCCGTAAGTAACCGGCTGAATAACAAAATAGTGGTGTTCTCGCTCGTGCTATAGCTGTTCGTTGAGTTAGGTACCACCTGGCTGTTGTCCGGCCACTTCAGTAACACGCCCACGCCTTTTGCCGCATTCGAGGATGCAGTGTTGGCGAGTAATGTGCTATCAGTCCCGGTTGTCTTACTGGTGGTCAACTTCATGGTGATTTTACGTGTGTTGGTGCAATTCCCGGACACCTGCACAAATACATTTTGCGTGTTATCGTTTTCGAGATCGGATACACCGTAATCCCCCAAATCAACGGTTTTGGGTGCCGTAAGGGTGCAGGTTGGTTTTTCAACAGGAACATTGAAGCCCATATTGGGTACCGTGATTAACGGACGCGGGTGGTCGCTTTCATCTGAGGTATAGGGGTCACCCACTACAATATTGCCAATATTTCCAGCTACCGGACCAATCATTGTGACGCTTTCGGGTATGCCAGCATAGGAAGGTAATTGATAAAACTCCATGCGGGCATACCACCATTTTGCTTTAACCACGTCTGAGTTATCTGCCTGATTGGCCGTTTCTTCATATCTTCCAGTCTTTGCGGGGAAAAAAGCATTAAAGGCGTTGCTGCTGGGGTACATGGCCAGTGTGTAGGCAATCCCCGTGACGTTAGTTTTAAAGAGTGCTTTTCCGTCCACGCTACCGATGACCAGTGTACTGTCCGTTTTCTGATAGACGCGCTCTCCGTCATTACCTGTTGTACACCAGGAGAACAGACCCGGACTGACCTGCAAATTAATAAGACTACTTATCTTTGTCGGTACGCTGACGCTATCCAGAGGAACAAGTTTGGGCTTCACACCGCTGACATCTGATATAGGCTGAACAGAAAATGCATTAAATTTACATTCATACAAATCCGCTGATGCGGAAAAACTTATTGCAAGAATTGACAAAGCAAGGCCTGCGCCTTTTGTGAAAATTTTTTTTTGCCTGGCCCCTGCTATATAAAACATTGATAAGTCCTTATATCCGACAGTTGATATAATATTAATTATAAACAACGCTGATCAGCGCGCTTGTGGTAACCTTTCCAACTCTTACGGTTCCTGTGTTTTGATAACGGGCATAGAAGTTATAATTTGTTAAATATTCATTGCTATTTTGGTCGGATATATCAAAAATAACATCTGACGTTCCCGTTGTATTTATCACATTGGTATTGCTTTGTTCTGAGAAAATGACAATGCCGACATTTTCTGCCCCGCCTGCTGAGGCGGGAATGTCATTGGCGAACACTTGCTGACTACTTCCGGAAAAATTTCCACTTTGTGGTTTAAATTCAAAATGCAGGGTTTTTGCCCGTCCAGACTCACTTTCCGCACAGCTTTTCACCTGTACTACGAAGCGTGTTCCTCCGACTGCGTCTTCGGGGTGTAATCGCGGGCTACCATCTGAGTTATAAAACCAACTGGTGCCAACAACCGGTAAATTGACTTTCCCATCATTCGGAATGCTCACCTGGCACGTATTATTGATAATGTTTGCCGTCATATTCATTTCCAGGCTTGAGGCAATACCCGAAGTGGGAAAACCCAGGCAGAAGGCGAGCCATGACATCGCATTTTTTAAGAGTAAGCGGGGCTGGAACATCCTGTATAAGCTACCTGTCTGAAAAAACATTATTGATAGGTCACGATAAACGTCACTGGCGCACTGACTGAACCCGTGGTCACGTCAGAAATCGTTTTATCTTTGGCGATGACGATGCGTGCATCCATTTCAAAATCACCTGCCCCGTTAGACAGATTGAGGACAGAACTGGGGGCGGTGCCGCAGTTCATAATAGAACCTGAGTCGACAGAACCTTTCCAGATTTCAAAACCTACGTTATGCCCGGCTGCATACGAAGTACCATTTTTGGCATTTCCGGTACACGAACCGCCAGCACCCGGCGTGGCCTGGATGGTGGCATTTTTTACCCCGGCACAGTTGGTGAAGGCAATTTTGAATGCTTCTTCCCGGCTCTGGCTAACCAGGTCAGACTTAAACACATCGCCAAACGGCAGAATGCTAATCGGGGCCCCGCTGGCATTCTGAATTTCCGCGTTACAGGTTCCCGCCTCAATGGCGGAGGTAAAGGTTGCCTGAACGCTCGTCGTACCCGTAATGGCGCTTAACGTAACGGAAGGCAGGGTGGCAGTTATCGCAAGCACCAGTAATGTCATTTTCATTTTCATATCAACGCTCCGTATTACTGCCAGTTATTCATAGGTGAAATTAAACGTAGCGATACCGCTAAAGTTGCCGGTCGTACCTTGCCCGCTTGCGGTTTCAACCAGCGTCGCCAGGAGCGAAACCTCTCCAGAACTTATCTCTCCGCTCGACCAGGTGAGACGCTGACTATCGGTTGTGGAGTTGATGGTAAATGGGGCATCCGGGGTGGCAGTGCGGGAAATCGCGACCCCAATATGCTCCGCGCTGCCCTCGCCAGAGAGTGAGTTCTCAATGGCCGTCACTACAGGACTGGCGTTGCCGCTAATGGTCGTTTTCAGCGCCGCGAGGCTGGAAGGGCAAGAGACCATTTTGAGCTTAAAACTGGTCGTCGCTTTCGCATTTTTCAAAATGATGTAATCCAGGCGTACCTTACCGTTAGCGCCGATGGGGATAACATTGCTGATGCCATCGCCGGTGCCGCCTTCAATTTTCATATCGCAGGTAGTGTCACGAATATTAGCGGTAAAGGTAATATCGAGGTTATCAGCGTATGTGCCCAGGGACAGCGCCATCAGCCCTGAACTTAAAATAAGTAATCCTATTTTTTTCCCAGCTTCAATAAGCATGTTTTAACTCCTTTTATAATGCTGTGATGCGGCAGGTCTGGCCTGTCAACAGTGTCGTCGGCCCAATCTTTTTCGCATCAGGTGTGATCTGGTAGGAGACGGTGCAGGATGTGCCAGGCCCACTTCCCCAGATAATGTTTAGCATTCCTTTATCTTCAATTCCGCGGATCCAGGCTTGTCCAGCCTGGCCGACGCTACCTACGGATACGCCTTTCTCGGTTTGAACATCTGCACCCAGCGGAATAAACCCGTTATCGTCACGTGCGAGTTCCATTAACACCGAACGCCCTTGATCGGTCTCAAAGTTGACCAGTACAACGGCACCGCTGCGGGGAACCGTGGTGGAACGGGTATTTTTCACTTCAACATCAGAGCGCATATCACTGATATCCAGACCGACGCTGTTTTCACGGTAGGCTGACAGATAGGGCATCAGGGCATAGCCTGAGGAGCCGATTTCACCGTTACCGATAGAGACGCGGGCACCTTCTGCCCCCTCTGCCTTAATCAACGCTAGCGTATCGCTTTCGCTGATGCTGCCAGGCGCGAGGGTTACGCCGCCCGCGTGCAGAATCATCCCGCCGCTGTAGCTGGCAGAATATTGTCGCGTATCGTCATCTGATGCTGAGACGGAAAGGCTCAGCGGTCCGTGTGGGCCGTTGTAACTGCCGTAACCACTTAGCTGGTTTAACGTGTCGTCGTTACGCGTGGTGCTCTCAGTAATGCTGTAACTGAAGCGATTATCTTCGGTGTTGCCGTTGGCGCTGGCGTTCAAACTCCCGCCACCTTTTAAATCGCTGCCGATGCCCATGTTGAGCGATGAGAACCCACCTGCACGCTTACCGCTACCCATCAGCGTGTCGAATGGAATCGTGAGGTTCAGATAGACACTGTCATCTTTTTCCCCGAACTCGTCGTAGGTACGCTGCACGGAGAGACTATAACTTCCCCAGCTTAATGAATGACTGTGACCGACGGAGTATTGCGCTGACGAACTACTTTCATTCCAGTAGTCCTGCCAGGTTGAGTTGACATACAGCGATCCCAAATCAAGGTCGCCCATTTTCAACGGTTGGCTGATATTCACCTGGATCTGATTTTTCATGCGCTGGAAGGTTTGATACACATCGCTGTTATTGCGATTAGGGTTACGCTCCCTGTCACGGTATTTGATCTCATTCGTTAACGAGGCCGCATCGCTCAGGCTGAGATAGTCAGATGTTGAAAATCGATAGGCTGCGACGTTGAAAGAGGTATTCGTGGCTTCCATGAGTTTGCTGTAGGAAATACGATAACTTTCACCGGTGAGATGTCGTAAGCCGTCGATCCGGGCATCAGAATGCGTGACATCAAAGGCGAATGCACCCATTCCGGTGTTCATGGCAATACCCAACAATGCGGCGTAAAAATCGCTATCGGTGTATTCCAGGCCCGCATATCCGGTGAAGGTATTGGTTAAGCCATAATAGCCCGTGGCATATCCCACCTTTGGTGTGTCGCGCAGGCTGTCGTCACGCAGTTCACCCACGCCGACATCCCATCTGGAGTAGCCAGGACGAAGCATTTGTGCCACGGAAGAATACGCGACCGAGAAGGAACGTTTGCTACCATCCGTTTCTTCGACAGTGACGATGAGATCGCTCCCGTAACCTGTTGTACTGAGATCCGTGATTTCAAAAGGACCCGGCGGTACGGACGTTTCGTAAATCGTATTTCCACTTTGGGCGATCGTGACTTTGGCGTTGCTGTTGGCGACCCCCCTGATCACCGGCGCATAGGTGGAGATACCGTTGGGAAGCATACGGTCATCGTTATATAAACGTGCTCCGCGCAGGCTGATGGAGTCGAAGGCGTCACCACGGGTGTAGGAGTCTCCGGCAATAAACTGCGCTTTCAGCGGCGCGATATCACGCTGAAGATAAATGTCCTGACTGGCGTAATGGGTACCGTCGTCCCGATCCCAGTTCAGGTTGCCTCGTGCCCGGAGCCGCCACGGCCCCAGATTTGCCCCATAACGCAGACCTGCATAGGCCGTATCAGTGCTGGAGTCAGGCGTGTCTGCGTGCCAGCCATTAAGATCCCAGGAGAGCATTGCCGCTGGGATCCCGTCTTCCCACAGTGAAGGATCAACATATCCCGCCGGACGCTGAATGACGAAAGCCTGAGGAATGGAGAGATCTAGTTCTTGTGTTGAAGGATCGTAAGCCACGCGTGAGCCTGGATAGGCGCTCGACAAAGAAACGCATGTGGTGTCGGACTCATCCTTAAGTTGCTCGGTTGTTACATTTGTCTGGGTGAGCAGTTTACGAGTGATACAGGGAGTAGCACGCGGTGTGCCATTATCCTTAAAGAGAAGATCCGTTGTAACGGAAGGTTTTCCGTTAATAATCACCTTCACTTTATACGTTCCAGGAATTACGGGGTTGCCTTGTGAAAAGCGGCTAACGTCAATTGTTGTCCCCGTGTTATAAAGGAACTGATCGTTAAACTGTACGTCTTCTTCGTTATTATTTTCAGCAGCAAATGCACATAGCGGCAATACCGCACTTATTGATAAACATAGTAGCGAACGTCTAAAGTGCATGATCAACTCTGTCCCAGAGCAAGTCCAAATATAGTTCTTACGAATGATTGTGAGCTGATACAGAATCAGTTCTGTATAAACTCATACTTATCAATTCCACCGAAATCATTGATGGCTTGCCATGTTATTTTGCTGTTTCCAGATGCGGTGTAACTTTTTACGTTCATTGTCTGGCTTGAGAATGGTTCAATATAATGCGTTTCGATATCGTAACTTTTACCGCCTGAAATTAGCGTCGCGCTTGCCAGTGAAACATAATAAGGAGAGTCGTTTTTCGCACTTAAAATGATTTTTTGGCCTTGTCGGGTTTGAGACCATTTAAGATTTTTGGCCGCGTCGGTCGGTTCTCCTTTCAACCCTGTAGGCCGGAAAAACAGTTTAATGCGCGTACGGAAAGCAAGCTGAAGCATGCTTTGATTATCGCTATCCTTAGCCTTAGGTGGTACTTCCAGCACGTTGAACCAGAACAGGGATTCTTTATCTTTTGGCAAAGCCTGACCAAGCCAGGTGATTCTGACGGTTTGCCCTTTTTGTGGTTCAACACGGGAAACGGGGGGCGTAACGATAAAAGGCAGTTTCAGCTCTTGAGGATTGGTGGTATCTCTTCCGTCGTCGAGCCAGGTTTGAACCAGTAATGGCCGGGTGCCACGGTTGTCCATCGACACCGTTACGTCTTTTGCTGATTCAGGATAAATGACGCGGGTACCGGATATCACAATATCTGCACTGGCGTTAAAAGAAAAAATGCTCACTGAAGCCAGTAGCAGGGTTTTTAATCCGCTCTTTATATTGAGTAAGTGCATGGATAGTCTCATATAATAAGAAAAATGTGCCCAACAGGGCACATTAACTGGACGGATAAAACTTATTCGTAGCTCATGGTGAAGTAAGCGTTGGCGCTGACTTTACCTGACTGTACAGGGCTGGTGTCTTTTACCCAGTTAGAACCTGGCACATAAGCAACACGGTAGAACAGTTTACCGGAACCGGCGTTCAGATCGGCTTTCTGCGTATTATTGTCAGGCTGGCCTACCATAATACGAGAAGAGACAGTTGGGGCATTGTTGAACAGGGCAAGTGCAACGTTTGTTGCTGCGCCTGCTACACTGGCATCAGGCTCGATGGTACCGTTTGCAATGGCACCCATATTTTTGGACATGAAGCTCGCTGAGGCGCTCTTTAATGAACCAGGACAGTTTGTCAGCAGCAACTCAAAATTCTTGGAGCCGACGCCGGCATCAACAGTTGTTGATTCCACCTCAGATTTTTTAACTACCGGTAAGGTGATGGTAATATTATTTTGCGCTTCACCGTTAGCGGTGGAGATATTACATGTTGTGTCAGTGACTGCACCATCAAAGGTGATTAACCCCAAATCGGTATCAGCGACTGCAGAAAAAGACCCCATTGCAAATAATGTTACGGCTGAAGCTAGCAACGTTTTTTTTAACATGATTAAAATTCCATTTTAAATACATTTTAATGATTTAATTCAAGCAAAATGATGATAGGGATCTATGAATAGGTTGGGTATTTAAAATTGCTAAAACACTTCATTAGAAAAAATGAATTTGAGATAAGTTATTGAAAAATGATCTTAAAAATCTGTTAAGGGAGCAGGGTGTCAAAGTTAGTTAATGTGCCGAAATATTTTTTGCGGGGTTAAATTATAAATGGCAAAGATCATTCCCTGAATAATATCATTCATGAAAATGCTTTTTTCAAAAAAGGCTCTCAGTAAAAGAGGGGAAAGGATAAAGAAATGCGCGAACAATCTATTCACAATGGAAAGAGAAGGAGTATTTATCATTAAAGAAGCGGACCCTGCAGGCCCGCTCCTCACCGGAATCAGGCGACCTGCACCGGGATCGCCTTCGCGGTACGTTTCATGTCGTTGTCGCCTTCAAAGTAGGCGACTTTAGGCTGCCAGCGGCGCGCTTCTTCATCAGACATCATCACGAAGCTGGCGATAATTACGATGTCGCCCACGTCCGCGCAGTGTGCAGCCGCGCCGTTAACGGAAATGATTTTAGACCCGCGCTCGGCAGCAATGGCGTAGGTTGAGAAACGTTTGCCGTTGTTGACGTTCCAGATATCAATCGCTTCGTTTTCAAGGATGCCCGCAGCATCAAGGAAATCCTGATCAATGGCGCAGGAACCTTCATAGTGCAGGTCGGCCTGAGTGACTTTCACACGGTGAAGCTTACCTTGCAGCATTTTGCGAATCATTACGTTTACCTTTAATTATCAGAGGCGAGAACTACGCCAGCTCAACCACTTTATTATCAATCAGACGAGCCTGGCCAAGCCATGCCGCTACCAGGATCACTGCACGTTTGCTGGATTCAGTGAGTTCCAGTAGCGTATCAGCATCACGAATTTGTACGTCGTCAGCGCGAAGGCCTTTATCGTTCAGCGCCTGTTCGGCGAGGGCGACGATCTCTTCGGCGGTCAGCTCTTTGGCCAGAACCTGTTCCGCCATCATATTCATGACCTTGCTTAAGCCCGGGGCGATTTTTCGCTGGTCCGCGGTCAGATAGCCATTACGGGAGCTGAGCGCCAGACCATCTTTGGCGCGTACAATCGGTACGCCAACGATCTCAATATCGTAACCCATATCCGCCACCATCTTGCGGATCAGCGCCAGCTGCTGGAAATCTTTCTCACCAAAGCACGCGACGTCAGGCTGTACCAGGTTGAACAGCTTGCTGACGATGGTGGATACGCCACGGAAGTGTCCCGGGCGGCTGGCGCCTTCGAGCATGGTGGAGATGCCCGGTACGTCAACGTAGGTTGCCTCTTCCGTACCCTGAGGGTACACGTCCGCCGGTGCCGGAGAGAAGACGATGTCCGCATGGCGTTTTTTCAGCTTTTCGCAATCTTCCTGCAGAGTGCGCGGATAGCGCGCCAGGTCATCGGCGCGGTCAAACTGCATGGGGTTAACGAAGATACTGACCACCACGATATCCGCACGGGCTTTCGCTTCGTCAACCAGCTTCATATGGCCGTCATGCAGGTTGCCCATGGTCGGGACGAGTGCAATACGTTTACCTTCCTGACGCGCGCGACGGATATGCTGGCGAAGCAGCGGCAGGGTTTCAATGATAAGCACAACGAGACTCCTTAATGGAAACTGTGTTCTTCACCCGGGTAAACACCGGATTCAACGTCGGCAATATACTGCCTGACCGCGGCGCGCATGTCGCCCGCTTCAGTGAGGAAATTTTTGGCAAACTTCGGGATATGCCCGCCGGTGATGCCAAAGGCGTCGTGCATCACCAGAATCTGACCGTCGGTCACATTGCCAGCACCAATGCCAATCACCGGAATCGGCAGCGCGTCGGTGATGCGTTTCGCCAGTTCAACCGGAACGCACTCCAGCACCAGTAACTGCGCGCCTGCGGCTTCCAGTGCCAGGGCATCATCAAACAGCGTCTGGGCTGCGTCACCACGGCCCTGTACCTTATACCCGCCAAAGATGTTGACGGACTGCGGCGTCAGGCCCAAATGGCCACACACCGGCACGGCGCGCTCGGTGAGCATTTTCACCGTCTCAACCAGCCAGGCACCGCCTTCAATTTTCACCATATTGGCCCCGGCACGCATCACCGCCGCTGCATTTTCGAAGGCTTGCTCGGGGGTGGCGTAAGCCATAAACGGCAGATCGGAAAGCAGCAAGCAGGCTGGCGCGCCCCGGCGCACGGCGCGGGTGTGGTAGGCAATATCGTCGACCGTCACTGGCAGCGTGGAATCATGTCCTTGTACCGTCATCCCTAACGAATCTCCGACCAGCATGACGTTGATACCCTCTTCGGCAAAGAGTTTGGCGAAGCTGTAGTCATACGCGGTGATGGTGGCGAAGCGTCTTTTTTCCTGTTTGCATTTCTGCAGTAAGGAGATGGTGGTTGGTTTCATACTGTTTCCTGGTAACCCAAAAACGAATCTTTGCGCATTCTAACAGTAACATTGGAGGGAACAATGATTTTAGGTAACCGATTAACCATAATTATTTAATGGTTAATCAGCAATAAAACAGGTTTACCAGCAGGCGGGTTTTTCCGCGCGGAGGCTTTCCAGCAAGGCCTTCAGAGAGAGGCCGTCGGGGAAGATAAGATCGGGGGCAACTTCAAACAGCGGCCAGAGCATAAAACCGCGGTTTTTCATGTCGTAATGCGGAACGGTGAGGCGTTCGGTATTGATTATCTCGTTGCCAAACAGCATCAGGTCGAGGTCGAGTGTGCGCGGCCCCCAGCGTTCGGCTTTGCGTACGCGACCCTGTTGCAGCTCAATACGCTGGGTATTATCCAGCAGCGTTTCGGCATCCAGAGCCGTGTCGAGCACGACGGCGGCGTTCAGGTAATCAGGCTGATCCTGCGGGCCCAGCGGCGGCGTGCGATAAAAAGAGGAGACCGCAACAATCCGGCTTTGCGGGATCTCCCCGAGCGCCTGAACGGCAGCGTTAACCTGCTCCAGCGGAGAGGCAAGATTGCTGCCGATGGCGATGTAGGCGAGGGTCACGCTGAGCCTTCGCGACGCGGTGCGCGTTTGCGCGGGCGACGGTGGCGACGACGCGGTTCTGGCTCTTCATCCAGATTGGTCAGCATCCCTTTTTGCTCGGGTGGTGCAGAGACCTGGAATTCGCCCCACCACTGCGCCAGACGCTGCAGCTCCTGGTTCTTTTCAATTTCAGCACGCAGTGCCAGCAGGTCGAACGCGGCGCGGAATTTAGGATGCTCCATCAGCTTCCAGGCGCGTTTGCCCTGGCGACGGGACATGCGCAGCTGAAGCTGCCAGATGTCGCGCACCAGCGTGGTGATACGTTTTGGGATCGCGAGCGTACGACAGGCTTCATCCAGCACGTCGTTTGCCGCCAGCGCAAAGGCATCGTAATAGGCCAGACCGCTTTCCTGCGCAATTCTCTGTGCTGCTTCCAGCAGGGGGTACCAGAACATTGCGGCAAACAGGAATGCCGGGTTCACACGCATGTCATTCTGGATGCGCGTGTCGGTATTTTTCAGCACCTGCGCAATGATGCGTTCCATCGGGCTGTCACCGTTTTCGGTAAAGCAGCGCGTGATGGTTGGGAACAGGGGCTGGAACAGGCTGTATTCGCGCAGCAGATTGTAGGTTTCAAACCCGTAACCCGCCTGCAACAGCTTCAGCGCTTCTTCAAACAGACGCGCTGGCGGCACGTCGTTAATCAGTGTTGCCAGACGCGGGATCGGTTCACCGGTCTCAGGACTGATGCGCATGTTTAATTTGGCCGCAAAACGCACGGCGCGCAGCATACGCACTGGGTCTTCGCGGTAACGGGTTTCCGGCGTGCCGATCAGGCGAATCAGGCCTTCTTTCAGGTCCTGCATACCGCCAACGTAATCCCGTACGGTGAAATCCGCCACGCTGTAGTAAAGGCTGTTGATGGTGAAATCGCGGCGCTGGGCATCTTCTTCAATGGATCCGAAGATGTTATCACGCAGCAGCATGCCGTTCTGGCCCTGCTGGGACGTCGTACGATCGGATACGCCCGCTTCGTGATGGCCACGGAACGTCGCCACTTCGATGATTTCCGGACCAAACATGACGTGCGCAAGGCGGAAACGGCGGCCAACAAGACGGCAGTTACGGAATAATTTGCGTACCTGTTCTGGCGTGGCGCTGGTCGTCACGTCGAAATCTTTTGGTTTTTTGCCCAGCAGTAAATCACGCACCCCACCGCCAACGAGATAGGCCTCGTAGCCTGCTTTATTCAGACGATAGAGCACCTTGAGGGCATTTTCACTGATATCTTTGCGGGAAATAGTGTGCTGCTCACGCGGAATAACCGACATGCGGTTTTGCGCAATAGCGTCGTTAGCCATGCTCTCTTCGCGGCTTAGCACTTTACGGCAAAAATTAGCGACTCGGGTAAAAATAGTACACCTCGTAGTGTGTTTTGTTATGAAAAAAGCGGCTAATCATAGCTCAGCGCAACGCATTTGAGAATGCTGGATTTTTGGCACGGCCTCGAGCGTCCAGTGGGCGACGGCCAGATCCAGCAGTTCGTCTATACGCAAATCCTGCCATTCGTGGGTTACATTTTGGTTGAGAAACCGCAGCGCGTCGATCAAAACAGGGCGCGGATCGCCGCCTGGCAGAGCGGGCGCGTGGTTCTGCTTGGAGAGCTTAACGCCCCGCGCATTGACCGCCAGCGGCAGGTGGATGTAATCCGGCGCTGTCCAGCCAAACTGATGATAAAGCGATATTTGCCGCACCGTCGGTTCAACCAGATCCGCCCCGCGCACAATTTCCGTCACGCCCTGGAAATGATCGTCCACCACCACCGCCAGGTTATAGGCGAACAGGCCGTCGCGGCGGTGGATGATGAAATCTTCACAGGCAAGACGTTTGTTGGCGTAGATTTCGCCGGAGAGTAAATCGGTAAAGTGCGTCACCGGGGAACGCTGCCGTATACGCACGGCGGCATTTTCAGGACCGTTGTTCAACGTGCGACAGTGACCGTCATAGACGCCACCCACGCTTTGAATACGCGCGCGGGTGCAGGTGCAGTAATAGGACAGCCCTTGTTCATAGAGCCACGCCAGACGTTCCTGATAGGCATCATGGCGTTGTGACTGCCACAGTACATCGTCGTCCCAGTGAAGACCGTAATGTTCCAGCTGACGCAGAATCGTTTCTGCTGCACCGGGAACTTCACGCGGAGGATCAATATCTTCAATGCGGACGAGCCATTTGCCCTGGCGGGCACGAGCTTGCAGGTAGCTGCCGAGCGCGGCAATTAATGAGCCGAAGTGTAATTCGCCGGAAGGAGATGGCGCGAAGCGCCCAATATAGTGTGATTCAGACATATCAACAGTAACAAGGCGGGAGAGACTCCCGCCTTTGCAGTAGTTAGAGGGTTGGCATTAGCCAGCCATCTGTTTTTCGCGGATTTCGGCCAGCGTTTTACAGTCGATACACAGATCGGCGGTTGGACGCGCTTCCAGGCGACGAATGCCGATTTCAACACCGCAGGATTCGCAGTAGCCAAAATCTTCGTCTTCGACTTTTTTCAGCGTTTTCTCGATCTTTTTGATCAGTTTGCGTTCGCGGTCACGGTTACGCAGTTCGAGGCTGAACTCTTCTTCCTGAGCGGCACGGTCTACCGGATCCGGGAAGTTTGCAGCTTCATCCTGCATATGTGTAACGGTGCGATCGACTTCATCCCTGAGTTGATTACGCCATGCTTCAAGAATACGCTTGAAGTGCGACAGCTGGGCTTCGTTCATATACTCTTCGCCCGGTTTCTCTTGATACGGCTCCACCCCAGCGATGGCGAGAATACTCAGGGACGATGTTTTACGGTTTTGCCCTTCTTGCATGTTGCTTCTCCTTAACACGCACTATCGATCCCCGTGTTGGGGGAAAAATCAGGTCGCTATAAATAGCAGATGCTTTTCCGTATGGCAATTATCTAAACGTAACACTTGACAAGCCTGTGAGGAAAAGCGTATTTGCGCACGCGGCCAGAACACATAATAGTCAATCGTCTATTCCCTTATAAGACAATGGGAAGAGAGGATCTCAGAGTCATATTATCGGCAGAAAGTTCCGCTTTATAAGCGAAAACCTCCACCCCCTGCTTTTGTGCCTCATTCAACAATTGCGCGTATTTAGGATCGATATGGCGGGCGGGGGAGAATCGTTCAATGGCTGAATGCAAAACCGCAAACAGCAACACGGCGCGTTTGCCCGCCGCCGCTACACTCATTAGCTCTCGCAGATGCTTCTGGCCACGCAGCGTTACCGCATCCGGAAAGTAGCCATTTTCCTGTTCCGCTAACGTCACTGATTTTACTTCAATATAGCACTCAGGCCGTTCTTCCGCCTGGAGCATAAAGTCAATTCTGCTGCCTTCATCGCCATACTTCACTTCGCTTTTTTGCAGGCTATAGCCTGTCAGTTCAGGGAGAGCATTATTTGTCAGCGCTTCCTTCACTAATTGGTTTGCACGCAATGTATTGACACATATAAACGCCCCGTTTTGCGTCTCGGTCATTTCCCAGGTATGGGGATACTTGCGTTTAGTATTTTCTGATGTGGAATACCAGACCCTGTCACCGGGCGTCGCACAACCGGTCATCGCACCGGTGTTGGGGCAGTGCAGGGTGAGCTGTTCACCTTCGGGTGTGATCACATCGGCGAGAAAGCGTTTGTAGCGCTGGATCAGCGTGGCGTGCTGTAGAGCAGGACTAAACTTCATCGGATTTCCTTAGTGCGTCACCCAACGACCAGCGCTGTAGCGGCATGTAGCGGGTGCGTCCTTGTGCAAAGACAGATTCATAAAGCGCAAATTCGGTCACCGGAAAGGCCCAGTGAAAGCCCGGTGGCGGAATGGCAACGGCCTGACCGGCATCGCGCAGCAACGTGATATGTGGATGAAACGGCTGCGGGCTTTGGTAACAGCCGCTACGTGCCGCCTGGGCGCGCAGCATATTTGCCAGCTGTAACAACCCGCGCGGCGGCTGGCGCGTGCCCAGCCAGACCACGCGTGAGCGTAGCCACTGACCGGCATCGTCAAGGTGCAGCGTAAACCCCGGCTGGGAAATGCGTCCGGCCATCGCGGCTAACGCGCGCTGTTTATCCGCGCTTACCTCACCCAGAAAGGCCAGCGTCAGGTGTATATTCGCCGCCGCAACAGGACGACCCGCCTCCGAAGGGAAGTGTTCCGCGCGCCAGCGGACGATTTGCCGCTGAAGCGTGGCGGGAAGTTCAATGGCGAAAAACAGTCGTTTCGACTCAGACATACGGAGGACTCGGTAATGATATGCGCCGATGCTACAATGTACGCCGACTAATGTTAACCCTCTGGAGCTGTTAGTGTCCTCATTGCCGGTCGCCGCCGTCCTTCCTGAGCTTCTCGCTGCCCTAAACGATGCCCCGCAGGTTTTGCTGAATGCCCCAACGGGGGCGGGTAAATCCACCTGGCTGCCGCTGCAAATCCTCAAAGAGGGGAATATTCGCGGGAAAATAATCCTGCTGGAGCCGCGCAGGCTGGCGGCGCGTAACCTGGCGCAGCGCCTGGCCGAACTGCTTAATGAAAAACCGGGCGAGACGGTAGGTTACCGGATGCGTGCAGAAACCTGCGTCGGCACCGCAACGCGCCTTGAAGTGGTGACCGAGGGCATCCTCACCCGTATGCTGCAAAACGATCCTGAGCTGACGGGGATCGGGCTGGTGATCCTGGATGAATTCCACGAACGCAGCCTGCAGGCGGATTTAGCGTTGGCGCTGCTGCTGGACGTGCAGGAGGGGCTGCGCGACGATCTCCGGCTGCTGATTATGTCCGCAACGCTGGATAACGAGCGGCTGCAGCAGGCATTGCCCGACGCCCCTGTCATCAGCTCAGAAGGACGCGCATTTCCGGTTGAACGCCGCTATCAGGCGCTTCCCGCCCATCAGCGTTTTGATGAGGCCGTCGCTATTGTGACGGCAGAACTGCTGCGCCAGGAACCCGGTTCGCTGCTGCTGTTTTTGCCGGGTGTCGGTGAAATCCAGCGCGTTCAGGAGCAGCTTTCCTCCCGCGTAGGCGACGATGTGCTGCTTTGCCCCCTCTACGGCGCATTGTCGCTACAGGATCAGCGTAAAGCCATTCTTCCGGCCCCGGCGGGGCAGCGTAAGGTGGTGCTGGCAACCAACATTGCTGAAACCAGTTTGACCATTGAAGGCATTCGTCTGGTGGTGGATAGCGCACAGGAGAGGGTGGCAAGTTTTGACCCGCGCACCGGGCTAACCAAACTGCTTACGCAGCGCATCAGCCAGGCATCGATGGTGCAGCGTGCGGGCCGTGCAGGGCGTCTTGAGCCGGGCATCTGCCTGCATTTGACGGGCACAGAGCAGGCGGAACGCGCGGCGCAGCAAAGCACGCCGGAAATTTTACAAAGTGATTTGTCTGGCCTGGTCCTGGATCTGCTGCTGTGGGGCTGCCTGAACCCTGAACAGCTCACCTGGCTTAATCCTCCGCCTGTCGTGAACCTCACCGCTGCGCGCAACCTGCTGACGCAGCTTGGTGCGCTCGAAGGCGAGCGCCTGACGGCGCGCGGCCAGAAAATGGCGACACTGGGCAACGAGCCGCGTCTGGCCGCGATGCTGGTGTCAGCGCAGGGCGACGACGAAATTGCTACGGCGGCAAAACTGGCGGCTATTCTTGAGGAGCCGCCTCGCGGTGGCAGCAGCGATCTGGGGCAGGCGTTTTCGCGCAATCAGGGGAACTGGCAGCAGCGGGCGCAGCAGCTGTGCAAACGCCTGAACAGCCGCGGTGGTTCGCCTGACAGCGCGAGTGTTGGCTTCCTGCTGGCACAGGCCTTCCCGGACCGGATCGCCCGCCGTCGCGGGCTGGACGGACGTTATCAGCTGGCAAACGGCATGGGGGCGATGCTGGACAGCGATGACGCCCTGACGCGCCATGAATGGCTGATTGCACCGCTATTACTGCAGGGCAGCCATTCCCCGGACGCGCGTATTTTACAGGCAATTGCCGTTGATATTGACGCCCTGACGCGCAGCTGCCCGCAATTGCTCCAGCAATCCGATATCGTTGAGTGGGATGATAACCAGGGCACGCTTAAGGCGTTTCGTCGTAGCCAGATCGGTAAGCTGACGTTAGGTACAAAGCCGCTGGCGAAGCCGTCGGAAGAAGAACTCCACCAGGCCATGCTGAACGGCATTCGCGAAAAAGGGCTGAGCGTATTGAACTGGACGCCAGAGGCCGAGCAGTACCGTATTCGGCTGCACTGTGCCGCGCGCTGGCTGCCGGAGTATGGCTGGCCGACGGTTGATGATGAGACGCTGCTGGCTTCCCTGGAAGATTGGCTGCTGCCGCAAATGAGCGGCGTACATTCGCTCAGGGCGCTGAAAGCGCTCGATGTTAAGGCCGCGTTACAGAATTTACTGGACTGGTCATTACGTCAACGTCTGGATAGTGAACTGCCTGGGCATTACACTGTGCCGACCGGAAGCCGGATTGCCATTCGATATCACGAGGATAATCCTCCGGCGCTGGCGGTAAGGATGCAGGAGATGTTTGGGGAGGCCACCACGCCGTCCATCGCGGAAGGGCGCGTTTCTCTGGTGCTCGAACTGCTGTCCCCGGCGCATCGCCCGCTGCAGATCACTCGCGACCTGGGGGCGTTTTGGGCGGGGAGCTACCGTGAAGTGCAAAAAGAGATGAAGGGGCGGTATCCCAAACACGTCTGGCCGGACGACCCGGCAAATACGGCGCCGACGAGGCGGACGAAGAAGTATTCGTGAGTAAGGTGAAAGAGGGGAGTGCGGCCTGGACTGTGCGGCCTGATACCCTCACCCCGGCCCTCTCCCACAGGGAGAGGGAGAAAACCCATTTTGAGAGATTTCTTCTTTCATAGACCTGTGAAAGATAAGAAAATCTGGCCTTTGCGCCTGAATGTTGCGGAGAAAAAGCATGGCGGGGAATGACCGCGAGCCAATAGGACGTAAGGGAAAGCCAACGCGTCCGGCGAAAGAAAAGGTGAGCCGTCGTCGCCTCAGAGATGAGGAGTATGACGATGACTACGAAGACGATTATGAGGATGATGAGCCAATGCCGCGTAAAGGGAAAGGCAAAGGGCGGAAGCCTCGTGGTAAGCGCGGCTGGTTCTGGCTGCTGCTGAAGCTGTTTATTGTTTTTGTGGTGCTGATCGCGATCTACGGCGTGTATCTGGATCAGAAGATCCGCAGCCGTATTGACGGGAAAGTCTGGCAGTTACCGGCGGCAGTCTATGGCCGTATGGTGAACCTTGAGCCGGATATGTCCATTAGCAAGAACGAGATGGTCAAACTGCTGCAGGCGACACAGTATCGTCAGGTCACGAAAATGACCCGCCCGGGCGAGTTTACCGTTCAGGCGAAAAGCATTGAGATGATCCGTCGTCCGTTCGACTTCCCGGACAGCAAAGAAGGGCAGGTGCGCGCGCGTCTCACCTTCGACGGCGATCGCCTGGAAACGATCGAGAACATGGATAACGACCGCCAGTTCGGTTTCTTCCGTCTCGATCCACGTTTGATCACCATGCTTTCGTCGGCCAACGGCGAGCAGCGTCTGTTCGTGGCGCGTAACGGCTTCCCGGACCTGCTGGTGGATACCCTGCTGGCAACCGAAGACCGTCACTTCTACGAGCACGACGGTATTAGCCTTTACTCGATTGGTCGTGCGGTGCTGGCGAACCTGACCGCCGGACGTACCGTGCAGGGGGCAAGTACCCTGACCCAGCAGCTGGTGAAGAACCTGTTCCTTTCCAGCGAACGCTCCTACTGGCGTAAAGCCAACGAAGCGTATATGGCGGTGCTGATGGATGCCCGTTACAGCAAGGATCGTATCCTTGAGCTGTACATGAACGAGGTGTACCTCGGTCAGAGCGGTGATAACGAAATCCGCGGCTTCCCGCTGGCGAGCCTGTACTACTTTGGCCGGCCGGTGGAAGAGCTGAGCCTTGACCAGCAGGCGCTGCTGGTGGGCATGGTGAAAGGGGCGTCCATCTATAACCCGTGGCGTAACCCGAAACTGGCGCTGGAGCGTCGTAACCTGGTGCTGCGTCTGCTGCAACAACAGCAGGTGATTGACCAGGAACTCTACGACATGCTGAGCGCGCGTCCACTCGGCGTTCAGCCGCGCGGCGGCGTAATCTCCCCGCAGCCTGCATTTATGCAGATGGTGCGTCAGGAGCTGCAGTCTAAGCTCGGTGATAAGGTGAAAGATCTCTCCGGCGTGAAGATCTTTACCACCTTCGACTCCGTGGCGCAGGACGCGGCAGAAAAAGCGGCCGTTGAGGGCATTCCAGCGCTGAAGAAACAGCGCAAGCTGAGCGATCTGGAAACCGCGATGGTGGTGGTTGACCGTAACACCGGTGAAGTGCGCGCCATGGTGGGCGGCGCTGAGCCGCAGTTTGCGGGTTATAACCGTGCAATGCAGGCGCGTCGTTCAATTGGTTCTCTGGCAAAACCGGCGACCTACCTTACCGCGCTGAGCCAGCCGAACCAGTATCGTCTGAACACCTGGATCGCCGATGCACCGATCTCCCTGCGTCAGCCAAACGGTCAGGTGTGGTCTCCGCAGAACGATGATAAACAGTTCAGCGGTCAGGTAATGTTGGTGGATGCGTTAACGCGTTCCATGAACGTACCAACCGTTAACCTCGGTATGGCGTTGGGCCTGCCTGCTATCACCGATACCTGGCAGAAGCTGGGCGTGCCGAAAGATCAGCTGCATCCGGTCCCGGCGATGATTCTGGGTGCGCTTAACCTGACGCCAATCGAAGTGGCGCAGGCGTTCCAGACCATCGCCAGCGGCGGTAATCGTGCACAGCTTTCTGCGCTGCGCTCGGTCATTGCCGAAGACGGTTCCGTGCTCTATCAAAGCTTCCCACAGGCGGAGCGTGCTGTTCCGGCGCAGGCAGCGTATATGACGCTGTGGACCATGCAGCAGGTTGTGCAGCGCGGTACCGGGCGTCAGCTGGGAGCAAAATATCCGGGTCTGCATCTGGCGGGTAAAACAGGTACTACCAACAACAACGTCGATACCTGGTTTGCTGGTATTGATGGCCGTGAAGTGGTGATCACCTGGGTAGGCCGCGATAACAACCAGCCGACCAAACTGTACGGTGCGAGCGGGGCGATGTCGATTTACCAGCGTTATCTGGCAAATCAGTCTCCGGTGCCGCTGAACCTTGTTGCACCGGAAGATATCGTTGATATGGGCGTTGATGGATCCGGTAACTTTATCTGCGGTGGTGGAATGCGTACGCTGCCGGTCTGGACAACCAATCCAGACTCGCTGTGCCAGCAGAGCCAGCCAGAACAGCCGACGGGCAACCCGTTTGATCAATCTTCTCAACCGCAGCAGCCGCAGCAGCAACAGCCGCAGCAGCAGAATGAGAAGAAGGACAGCGACGGTGTCGCAGGCTGGATTAAAGATATGTTCGGCGGAAACTAACCACGTAAGATCCCCCCGTAAGGGGGGATTTTTTTACCTGCATCCTCCATTTTCTTAACCCGCGCTTTCATTCTGTTTAACGCTACGTTTTCTCTTGCTGATTTCTTAAACCCTTAATATGCGTAGGGGCGCGTACTGCTTGCTATGCAGCCAGCGTTTCGCATATTATTCTGCGGTCATAATAATAATTCTCGTTTACGTTATCATTCACCTTTTTCATCAGAGATAAACATGGCGCTTTCCAATACTGCTCAGCCAATTAACACGTCGCTGCGTAAAATCGCAGTCGTCGTAGCCACAGCGGTTGCCGGCATGTCTACATACGCACATGCGGCCGAAACACCGAAAAAAGAAGAAACCATCACCGTCACCGCCGCACCGGCTGCACAGGAGAGCCCGTGGGGCCCCGCGCCGACGATTGCGGCAAAACGCACCGCAACGGCAACCAAAACCGATACGCCGATTGAGAAGACCCCGCAGTCTATTTCCGTGGTGACGCGTGAAGAGATGAACATGAAGCAGCCGGGCACGGTTAAACAAGCCCTGGCCTACACGCCAAGCGTTTTTGCGACACGCGGTGCGTCTACCACCTATGACGTGGTTTCTATTCGTGGTTTTACGACCTCCAGTACTGTGAACACCAACCAGTATCTGGACGGTATGAAGCTGCAGGGGGATAACTATTCTGAAGCGTCCATGGATCCGTATTTCCTTGAACGCGTTGAGCTGCTGCGTGGTCCTACTTCCGTCCTGTACGGCAAAAGCCACCCGGGCGGCGTCGTCAGCATGGTCAGCAAGCGCCCGACCACCGAGCCGCTGAAAGAAATTCAGTTCAAAATGGGCACCGATAACCTGTGGCAAACCGGGTTTGATTTCAGCGATGCCATTGACGATGACGGCGTGTGGGCATACCGTCTGACCGGTCTGGGGCGCAGTGAAAATGCGCAGCAGGAAATGGTGAAGTCTACCCGCTACGCGATTGCGCCTTCCTTCAGCTGGCGTCCTGATGATAAAACCGATTTTACTTTCCTGAGCAACTTCCAGAGCGATCCGGATGCGGGCTATTACGGCTGGCTGCCGCGGGAAGGCACCGTTGTGCCTTACTACGACGCCAACGGCAACGCGCATAAACTGCCGACTGATTTCAATGAAGGCGAGGAAGATAACAAGATCTCCCGTCGTCAGAAGATGGTGGGGTATAGCTTCTCGCATCAATTCGACGATACCTTCACCGTGCGTCAAAATCTGCGCTACAGCAAAATCAATACCCTTTACCGCTCTGTCTACGGCAATGGCTATATCGCCCCGGCACAAATCAGCCGCGCCTATGTCCGTTCTGATGAAAATCTGAACTCTTTCACGGTTGATACCCAGCTTCAGTCTAAATTTGCGACCGGCGCAGTTGATCATACCCTGTTAACAGGTGTCGATTACCTCCGCATGCGTAATGACATTAACGCTGATTATGGCACCGCTGATCCTATCAGCATGACGAAGCCTGAGTACGGTAATCCGAATGTCGATGTTTACTACCTGTATCAGATGCTTAACCGTCAGGAGCAAACGGGCCTGTACGCTCAGGACCAGGCTGAATGGGATAAGTGGGTGCTCACGATGGGTGGCCGCTATGACTTTGCAAAAACGTCAGCCCTGAATCGCGCTAGCGGAACCACCGCGGAAATTAACGACCAGGCATTCACCTGGCGCGGGGGAATCAACTACCTGTTCGACAACGGTATCACGCCGTACTTTAGCTATAGCGAATCTTTCGAACCGATTTCGGGGACGACCCAGGACGGTAAGCCGTTCGATCCGGCTCGCGGCAAGCAGTACGAAGCGGGCGTGAAGTATGTCCCGAAAGATCTGCCTGTTGTTGTCACTGCAGCAGTGTACCAGCTGACCAAGAATAACAACCTGACCGCCGATCCTGCGAACCCGACCAGCGGCTTTAGCGTGCAGGGCGGAGAAATCCGTTCCCGTGGCTTCGAACTGGAAGCGAAAGCGGCCGTGTCTGCCAACGTGAACGTGACGGCATCCTACAGCTACACCGATGCGGAATATACGCACGATACCTGGTACGAAGGACGTCGCCCGGCGGAAGTACCACGTAATATGGCCTCTCTGTGGGCGGATTATACCTTCCACGAAACGGCGCTGAGCGGTCTGACTGTCGGTGCGGGTACCCGTTATATCGGCAATACCGTGTCCTACTACTCCGCCGCCTCACCGAAAGCCTACGAGTCGTTTAACGTTGCGGGTTACGCGCTGGCGGATGCGACGGTGAAATACGATCTGGCGCGCTTCGGAATGCCGGGCTCTTCAGTCGGCGTCAACGTGAACAACATCTTTGACCGCGAGTATGTTTCCAGCTGCTACAGCGAATATGCATGCTACTGGGGAGCAGGACGTCAGGTTGTTGCCACCGCGACCTTCCGCTTCTAATCTCTCTTCGGGCACGGTTCGCCGTGCCCTTTTTATTTAAGTTGGCTGATATGCAGGATAATCAAACGCAATCCGACACCACCTTTTCGCTCAGTAATCTCTCTTTTCGCGTACCCGGGCGCACCCTGCTGCACCCGCTCTCACTGACCTTTCCCGCTGGTAAAGTCACTGGCCTGATTGGTCACAATGGCTCCGGTAAGTCCACGTTACTTAAGATGCTTGGACGCCACCAGTCGCCGTCGGAAGGCGATATTCTGCTGGACGGTCAGCCGCTGGAGAGCTGGAACAGCAAGGCCTTTGCCCGCAAGGTGGCGTATCTGCCGCAGCAGTTACCGCAGGCAGAAGGGATGACGGTGCGTGAGCTGGTGGCGATTGGTCGTTATCCGTGGCACGGGGCGCTTGGTCGCTTCGGCGTGGCCGACAGAGAGAAAGTGGAAGAGGCGATTGCGCTGGTAGGATTAAAGCCGCTGGCGCACCGTCTGGTGGATAGCCTGTCCGGCGGTGAGCGTCAGCGCGCATGGATTGCGATGCTGGTGGCGCAGGACAGCCGTTGCCTGCTGCTCGATGAACCGACCTCTGCACTGGATATTGCCCACCAGGTCGACGTTCTGGCGCTGGTGCATCGTTTAAGCCAGCAGCGTGGGCTGACGGTGATTGCGGTACTGCATGATATCAACATGGCAGCGCGCTACTGCGATTACCTTGTGGCCTTACGCGGCGGAGAGATGATCGCTCAGGGAATGCCGTCTGAGCTGATGTGTAGCGAAACGCTGGAAACCATTTACGGTATTCCGATGGGGATTTTGCCTCACCCAGCCGGGGCTGCACCGGTGAGCTTCGTCTACTGATGCTGGATTCAATCTCAATGAGCCGTCGTCGCCTGCTGATGGCGATGGCGCTGTCACCGCTGCTGTTAAAAATGAATACCGCCCGTGCCGCCGCGATAGATCCACATCGGATTGTGGCGCTGGAATGGCTGCCGGTCGAGCTGATGATGGCGCTCGGCGTCACGCCGTACGGTGTGGCGGACATTCCTAACTATAACCTCTGGGTGAACGAGCCGAAGCTGCCGGATTCCGTCATCGACATCGGCCTGCGAACGGAGCCAAACCTCGAACTGCTTACCCAGATGAAACCGTCGTTTCTGTTCTGGTCAGCGGGCTACGGTCCGTCAGAAGAGACCATGGCGCGCATTGCGCCAGGACGCGGGTTCTCTTTCAGCGACGGTAAAAAACCGCTGGCTATGGCAAAAAATTCCATTAACGAGATGGCGCATTTCCTCAATCGCGAGGCGGAGGCCAAAAAACACCTCGACGAATTTGATGCCCTGATTGACTCCCTGAAGCCGCGCTTTGCTCACCGGGGCGACCGTCCTTTACTGATGGTGACGCTGCTGGATGCCCGGCATATGCTGGTCTTCGGTAATAACTGCCTGTTCCAGGAAGTGCTCGACAGCTTCGGTATTCGCAACGCCTGGGAAGGGGAGATGACCTTCTGGGGAAGCACCGCCGTCGGAATTGATCGCCTTGCGGCATTTCGCGATGTGGATGTGCTGTGCTTCGATCACGGCAACGAGCGCGAAATGCAAACCCTGATGGCGACCCCGCTCTGGCAGGCGATGCCGTTCGTACGCGAGAAACGTTTCCTGCGCGCGCCAGCGGTGTGGTTCTACGGCGCGACGCTGTCGGCGATGCATTTTGCCCGCGTGCTGGACAACGCGATGGGAGGCAAGGCATGAGTACGCGTATTGCCCGTTTCCCGGCGCTTCTTCTGGCGCTGCTTTGTCTCGTCGCGATGGCGTTAACCTGGTTCAACCTCTCGACCGCGTTACCGCGCGAACAGTGGGACGCTGCCTTTACCGCGCCGGATATCGACAATATTCAGCAAATGCTGTTCCACTACAGCCTGCTGCCGCGTCTGGCGATCTCCCTTTTAGTCGGCGCTGGTTTAGGGCTGGTGGGCGTGCTGTTCCAGCAGGTTTTACGTAACCCGCTGGCCGAACCGACCACGCTGGGGGTTGCAACCGGCGCACAGCTTGGGATCACCATTACCACGCTGTGGGCGCTACCGGGAGCATTAACCTCGCAGTTTGCAGCACTTGCGGGGGCATGCGTGGTGGGCGCGCTGGTCTTTGGCGTGGCGTGGGGTAAACGTCTTTCACCGGTCACGCTGATCCTCGCGGGTCTGGTGGTCAGCCTCTACTGCGGGGCGATCAACCAGCTGCTGGTGCTGTTCCATCACGACCAGCTGCAAAGCATGTTCATGTGGAGTACCGGGACGCTCACCCAGACCGACTGGAGCATCGTGCAGCGCCTGTGGCCACAGTTGATTGGCGGCGTGGTGCTGACGCTGCTGCTGCTGCGTCCGCTGACCCTAATGGGGCTGGACGACGGCGTGGCGCGCAATCTGGGTCTTGCCCTGTCGCTGGCGCGTCTGGGCGCGCTGGCGCTGGCGATTGTGCTAAGTGCTTTGCTGGTAAACGCGGTCGGCATCATCGGGTTTATCGGCCTGTTTGCGCCGCTGCTGGCGAAAATGCTCGGGGCGCGTCGTTTGTTGACGCGTCTAATGCTGGCGCCACTGATTGGGGCGCTGATCCTCTGGCTTTCCGATCAAATCATTCTCTGGCTGGCGCGAGTCTGGATGGAAGTTTCTACCGGGTCGGTGACCGCACTCGTCGGTGCGCCGCTGCTGCTGTGGCTGCTGCCGCGCCTGCGCAGCATGAGCGCGCCAGCCATGGATGCGGGTGATAAGGTCCATGCTGAACGGCAGTCGATCCTGTGGTTTAGCCTGGCGGGACTGGCGGTGCTGATCATTGCCTCGTTCGCGGCACTCTCCTTCGGACGCGATGCCTCGGGCTGGCACTGGGCAACGGGTGATTTACTCAATGAACTGCTGCAGTGGCGCTGGCCACGTATCTTCGCTGCGCTGATCGCAGGCGTGATGCTGGCGGTAGCGGGGTGCATTATTCAACGTCTCACCGGCAACCCGATGGCAAGCCCGGAAGTCTTGGGTATCAGTTCTGGCGCGGCGTTTGGCGTGGTCCTTATGCTGTTCTTCGTGCCGGGCAATGCGTTTGGCTGGCTACTGCCTGCCGGAAGTATCGGTGCGGCGGTCACGCTGATGATTATCCTGATTGCTGCCGGTCGCGGAGGATTTTCACCTCACCGTATGCTGCTGGCCGGGATGGCGCTGAGCACCGCCTTCACGATGCTGCTGATGATGCTGCAGGCCAGCGGCGATCCGCGTATGGCGAAGATCCTGACCTGGATTTCTGGCTCAACCTACAATGCCACCGGCAGTCAGGTTGTCTGGTCAGGGATCGTCATGATCGCGTTACTGGCGATTGTGCCGCTGTGCCGTCGCTGGATGACCATCCTGCCGCTTGGCGGTGAAACCGCGCGTGCGGTGGGGATGGCGCTGACGCCAGCGCGCGTGGCGCTGCTGCTGCTGGCTGCGTGCCTGACGGCGACGGCAACCATGACGATTGGGCCGCTGAGTTTTGTGGGGTTAATGGCGCCACATATTGCCAGAATGATGGGCTTCCGCCGGACGATGCCGCATATCGTGATGTCGGCCCTGACGGGCGGGGTGATGCTGGTGTTCGCGGACTGGTGTGGAAGAATGGTGCTGTTCCCGTATCAGATCCCTGCGGGTCTGCTGTCGACCTTTATCGGTGCGCCGTACTTTATTTATCTGTTGAGAAAGCAGAGCCGGTAGTCAGGTGTGGCCTGATGCCCTCACCCCGGCCCTCTCCCATGGGGAGAGGGAGAACTTCGTAGGCCGGGTAAGCGTTAGCGCCACCCGGCAATGCCCTTAAAGCTTCGCAAACACCTTACGCGCCGCGTCGATGGTGTTATTGATATCTTCTTCACTGTGCGCCACGGACATAAAGCCCGCTTCGAACGCTGACGGTGCCAGGTACACGCCTTCGTCCAGCATCAGGTGGAAGAAGCGCTTGAAGCGTTCAACGTCGCACTTCACCACGTCCTGATAGCAGGTCACGGTTTTCGCCTCGGTGAAGAAAATCCCGAACATCCCGCCCACGTGGTTGACCACCAGAGGAATACCGGCCTCTTCTGCCGCTTCCAGCAGACCGTTTGCCAGCTGCGTGGTCAGGTCGGTCAGGGTTTCGTGAATGCCAGGCTGAGCCACTTCGGTCAGGCAGGCGAAACCCGCTGCCATCGCAATGGGGTTGCCCGAGAGCGTTCCCGCCTGGTAAACCGGACCGGTTGGTGCCAGCGCTTCCATGACGTCTTTACGACCACCGAATGCCCCGACCGGCATGCCGCCGCCGATGATTTTGCCGAGGCAGGTGAGGTCTGGCTCAACGCCGTAGTAAGACTGGGCACCCGCCAGCGCCACGCGGAAGCCGGTCATCACTTCATCGATGATCAGCAGCGCACCGAACTCGTCGCACAGGGCGCGCAGGCCTGGCAGGAAGTCAGGCTGCGGTGGGATGCAGTTCATGTTGCCCGCAACCGGCTCAACGATGATGCAGGCGATCTCCTGCGGATACTGCTCGAACGCCGCGCGAACGGTGTCCAGATCGTTGTAGGTACAGGTCAGGGTATGCTTAGCGGAATCGGCCGGTACGCCCGGCGAGTTTGGCTGGCCGAGCGTCAGCGCGCCAGAGCCCGCTTTCACCAGCAGACAGTCGGCGTGGCCGTGGTAGCAACCTTCGAATTTGATGATTTTATCGCGACCGGTAAAACCTCGCGCCAGACGAATGGCGCTCATGGTGGCTTCGGTACCGGAATTCACCATACGTACCATGTCCATGGTGGGCACCAGTTCGGTCACCAGCTCCGCCATTTTGACTTCCATTTCGGTTGGCGCACCAAAGCTCAGGCCGCGCTGAGCCGCTTCAATCACAGCGTTACGAATGGTTGGGTGGTTGTGCCCCAGCACCATCGGGCCCCAGGAGCCGACATAATCGATATAGGCTTTGCCATCGACATCATACAGATACGCGCCGTCAGCACGTTCGATAAACAGCGGCGTGCCGCCCACGCCGGTAAAGGCGCGCACAGGTGAGTTCACGCCACCCGGAATAAGCTCGCGGGCTGCACTGTAGAGGTTTTCAGACTTGCTCATGGCGTCGTTCCTGGTTCGTATAAAATGATTAAGCACACTATTCTAAGTGATTCGGGGATGGTTATGAAATTTTTACCCTGGCAATGCTTTAAGATTTGTTAAGTAATTTTCAGGAGACGGTGGGGCGGTCTCTGGTAAAATCCTGACGGCGATTTGTATGACGAAAAGAACAGGCAATGAAATCAGACTCACCCTCATTTGAAGAACAACAGTTTGCGCGCGCGCGACACCGTATCAGCATCCGACGACTGCTCAACCGCGACAAGACGCCCCTGGCGATTCTGCTGGGCGCTGCCGTGGTGGGAACGCTGGCGGGGCTGGTGGGCGTCGCGTTCGAAAAGGCCGTCAATGGCGTGCTTAACTGGCGTATTGGCACCGTTGCGGGTTACGCCGATCGCGAATGGCTGGTCTGGATCCTGGCGTTTGGTTTATCTGCACTGCTCGCCATGGTGGGCTATTTTCTGGTGCGGAAATTTGCCCCGGAAGCGGGCGGTTCAGGGATCCCGGAAATAGAAGGGGCACTCGAAGAGCTGCGTCCGGTCCGCTGGTGGCGCGTGCTTCCCGTGAAGTTTATCGGTGGGTTAGGCACGCTGGGTGCGGGAATGGTGCTCGGGCGCGAAGGGCCGACCGTACAACTGGGCGGTAATGTTGGCCGTATGGTCAGCGATCTGTTCAGGATGCGCAGTGCTGAAGCCCGCCATACGCTGCTGGCAACTGGTGCCGCCGCAGGGCTTTCCGCCGCGTTTAATGCTCCGCTGGCGGGGATCCTGTTTATTATCGAAGAGATGCGCGCTCAGTTTCGCTATAACCTGATCTCGATAAAAGCGGTGTTTACCGGGGTGATCATGTCGAGTATCGTCTTTCGCCTTTTCAATGGCGAAGGGGCGGTCATCGAAGTCGGGAAACTCACCAATGCACCGGTCAATACGCTGTGGCTGTATCTGATCCTCGGCATGATTTTTGGCATTGTTGGCCCGCTGTTTAACAGCCTTATTTTACGTGCACAGGACATGTTCCAGCGGATCCACGGCGGCAACACGACCAAATGGGTGCTGGTGGGGGGGCTGCTCGGCGGCGCGTGCGGGGTTCTGGGCTTTATCGAACCCAATGCGGCAGGTGGCGGTTTTGGGCTTATCCCCATTGCGGCGGCGGGAAATTTCAGTATTGGTCTTTTGCTGTTCATGTTCATCTCGCGGGTGATCACTACCGTACTCTGCTTCTCCTCCGGCGCGCCTGGCGGCATTTTTGCCCCGATGCTGGCGCTGGGCACGCTGCTGGGAACCGCTTTTGGCATGGCGGCGGCTGTGGGTTTCCCGGCCTATCATCTAGAAGCCGGGACGTTTGCCGTCGCCGGAATGGGGGCGCTGCTCGCCGCGTCCCTGCGTGCACCCTTGACCGGGATCGTGCTGGTGCTTGAGATGACGGACAATTACCAGCTCATTTTGCCAATGATCATTACCTGTCTCGGCGCGACACTATTAGCCCAATTCCTGGGTGGAAAACCGCTATACTCCACCATTCTTGCACGGACCCTGGCGAAACAGGAGGCTGAACGGGCCTCAACGCAGAATACTTGAATGAATTACCAGGGTATTAGATAATGAAAAAAAGAATTGGGTGATTTTTACCCAATAGCAGTATGCAGTATTCATGGGAGCATAAGATGAGTGATGACGTAGTAGCTGTACCGCTCGAATTTACCGAAGCAGCAGCCAAAAAAGTGAAAGTCCTGATTGCCGACGAAGACAATCCGGAACTGAAACTCCGTGTTTATATTACCGGTGGTGGCTGCAGCGGCTTCCAGTATGGTTTTACCTTTGACGACCAGGTAAACGAGGGCGATATGACCATCGAGAAGCAGGGCGTCGCGCTGGTGGTTGACCCGATGAGCCTGCAATACCTGGTCGGTGGTTCGGTTGATTACACCGAAGGTCTGGAAGGTTCGCGCTTTGTGGTGACCAACCCGAACGCAACAAGCACCTGTGGGTGTGGTTCGTCGTTCAGTATTTAAGAGGGTGCGAGCTGATGCCCTCATCCCGGCCCTCTCCCACAGGGAGAGGGAGAAAAGACTAAAAACGGTAACCTTGCGGTTACCGTTTTGCGTTTACCTGTCATCCAGCGCAAACGTCGGCAGTTTCAGGTGCCAGCGTATCGCCGCTAAACGTATCACCAGCGTCACGACCATCCCCAGCATCGCGGCATTTTCCAGCGGGACCGCAAAGGTGTAATACGCGGTGGCGTGAACAATTCCACCTACAATACAGGCCGTCGCGTAAATTTCAGTACGCAGGATCATCGGCACTTCACGCGCCAGAATGTCACGAATGATCCCGCCGCCCACGCCGGTTAATACACCCATGCAGATCGCCACCATCGGACCGGTTCCCGCATTAAACGCCTTATTAACGCCAATACCGACAAACACGGCGAGGCCGACGGCATCCAGCACCGGCAATATCCATTTGGGTAATCTGCGGGGTTGACGAACCAGTACAATGGTCAACATGCAGGTGACCATCGCCACCACCAGGTCGGTGGGATCTTTTACCCAAAATACCGGGCCATTTGCCAGCGCCATATCGCGGATTGTTCCGCCACCCACGGCGGTCACAACGCCCAGCACCAGCACGCCAAACGGATCCATACGCAGTTTTCCGGCGAGTAAAACGCCGGATATTGCAAAAACGGCTGTGCCAAGAATATCCAGCCAATATACGAGCATCGTTAAATCCTCGAAAAGTATTTATCTATGTTAGTGACTCTCTGCCAGCGCGGCACAGAGTTGTTTTGCGGCGAGGATAATACGCGGGCTGGCGCGTTCAAACCAGTCACCGTTAAGCGGGATCACCGGAATTTTAAGCTGGCTTTGCCAGAATTGTTCAACTTTAGGAATATCGCTCGCATTTCCGACCACGACGATGGCCTGCGGCTGGCGTGCAAGCACCTGTTCACGGCTGACCTGAGGCCACGGTACCCGGCTGGCTGCAAAGATATTTTCGCCGCCGCAGATTTCCAGCACCTGATTCTGAATCGAACCTTTTCCGGTGGTGAACAACGGCTGGCTACCAAATTGCAGAAAGATGCGTTTTTTGGCGGGGGTGTTGTACCGGGATTTCAGCGCCGCATAGTCGCTGAGCATCTGTTTCGCAGCGTCCTCGGCTTTTTTGGGCGTGGGGCTGAAAGGGGCCAGTTCGCGCAGCGTCTGGGCGATTTGCTCAATACTGACTGCGTCCACCCACATGACCTTAATACCCAGTGAGGTCAGTTGGTTGACCTGCCGCTCGGCATTGCCGCCACGCCAGGCCAGCACGAGGTCAGGCTTAAGCGCCACAATGCGCTCGAGATTCATTCCTTGCCAGGTCGCGACCTGCTCAATGCTGGCGGCCTGGGGGGGATAATTCGAAAAGCTACTCACGCCCACAGGGGTGATCCCGGCAGCAAAGGCCAGTTCGGTATTCGCGGGGGAGAGAGTAATCACACGCGGCAGGGCGAAAAGCCATGCCGGTGCGATAAGAAGCAGGGCGGCCAGCGCCCTGACGGTACGTTTAGCCACGAGCCAGTTTCTGCACCAGACGCTCCACCATCACGGTGGACTGTTTTGCCGCCACAACAAGGAACTCGTCAAAGCTAATGTGGGACTGCTGGTCTGCCACGTCAGAGATGGCGCGAACCACCACAAACGGTACGCTAAAGTTATGGCAAACATGAGCAATCGCGGTTGCTTCCATCTCAACGGCAACCGCCTGCGGGAAGTTATGGCGGATTTTCGCCAGGCCCACGGAGCCGTTAATGAACGCATCACCGCTGACAATCAGGCCGCGTACCGCGTTGAGGTTCAGTTCTGCGATGCAGCTTTCTGCCGCGGCAATCAGGTTGTCGTCGGCTTTAAACCCGGCCGGGCAACCCGGAAGCTGACCATATTCGTAGCCGAAGGCGGTCACGTCGGCATCGTGGTAACGTGCTTCGTCGGAAACGACGATATCACCCACTTTCAGCGTCGGCGCCAGACCGCCCGCAGAGCCAGTGTTAACGATCACGTCCGGCTTGCAGCGTTCGAGCAGCAGGGTCGCACCCAGCGCAGCCGCAACTTTACCGATGCCAGATTTCAGCAGAGCCACGTCAACACCGTTCAGCTGGCCGGTGTAGATTTCACAACCACCCAGAGAGAGAGTCTGACGGTTCTCAATTTTGTCACGCAGCAGCGTAACTTCTTCTTCCATTGCACCAATAATGCCGATTTTCATAGATTTACTCGCGATGTGCCTTGTTGAGATGCATAGTCTATCATGCGGTTAAGGGGAAACGCATTCTCACGCGGGGGAGCACATGGCACCAATCGATTTTCGCACCAAAATTAACTGGCACCGACGTTTCCGTTCGCCGCAGGGCGAAAAGAGCGAACATGAGATCCTGCGTATCTTCGAGAGCGATCGCGGGAGGATCATTAACTCGCCCGCTATCCGGCGCTTGCAGCAAAAGACCCAGGTGTTTCCGCTGGAGCGTAACGCCGCGGTGCGCACGCGCTTAACCCACTCCATGGAAGTTCAGCAGGTTGGGCGCTACATTGCCAAAGAGATTTTGAGCCGCCTGAAAGAGCAACGGCTGCTGGAAACTTATGGTCTGGATGAACTGACCGGGCCGTTTGAAAGCATCGTTGAGATGGCCTGCCTGATGCATGACATCGGCAACCCGCCCTTCGGGCATTTCGGCGAGGCGGCGATCAACGACTGGTTTAAGCAGCGGCTTTTCCCTTTGGACGCGAAAAGCCAGCCCCTGAGCGACGATCGCTGCGTGGTGAGGGATTTACGCCTGCGTGAGGGTGAAGAGAGTCTTAACGATCTGCGTCGCAAAGTCCGTCAGGATCTCTGCCATTTTGAAGGTAACGCGCAGGGGATCCGCCTGGTGCACTCCCTGATGCGCATGAACCTGACGTGGGCACAGGTGGGCTGCATACTCAAATACACGCGCCCGGCCTGGTGGATGGGAGAAACGCCTGCCACGCACAGCTACCTGATGAAAAAGCCGGGCTACTATCTCTCCGAAGAGGCCTATATTGAGCGGCTGCGTAAAGAACTTTCATTAACGTCAAAGGGGCGTTTCCCATTGACGTGGATTATGGAAGCCGCCGATGACATTTCCTATTGCGTGGCCGACCTGGAAGACGCCGTTGAGAAAAGAATATTCAGCGTCGAGGAGCTTTATCAGCATCTTTATGATGCCTGGGGTAAACATGAAAAAGGGTCGCTGTTTTCTCAGGTCGTCGAAAATGCCTGGGAAAAATCGCGCTCGAATTCCCTCAGCCGCAGCACCGAAGATCAATTCTTTATGTATTTGCGGGTCAATACATTAAATAAGCTGGTGCCTTACGCGGCGTCGCGCTTTATTGATAATTTACCGCTGATTTTCAGCGGGGAATTCAATCACGCGCTGCTGGAAGATGACAGCAGTTTCAGTCAACTCCTTGAGCTTTATAAACATGTGGCGATGCGCCATGTGTTCAGCCATCCGGACGTGGAGCAATTAGAGCTTCAGGGATACCGGGTGATCAGTGGGTTACTGGAAATTTATTCCCCGTTGCTTCACTTATCGGTCGATGAATTCAGCGAGCTGGTGGAACACGAGCGCGTGCGGCGAATACCTATCGAATCCCGGCTGTATCAGAAACTTTCTACCCGCCATCGTCTGGCGTATGTCGAAGCGATTGGTAAGCTGGAGCGCCACTCTCCTGAATGGCCGGTAATGGAATATTATTATCGCTGTCGCCTTATCCAGGACTATATCAGCGGCATGACAGATTTGTATGCCTGGGATGAATACCGCAAGCTCATGGCCGTGGAATAAGCGCTGAGTTTTGTAAAGACGACCAATAAATTTTTACTTTTTCCATAAACTTAATCCCGGAACTAAGCGGTATAAAACGAATCTGAGTTACACAGCAATTTTGCGTTATCTGGTAAATCGAGATTGAGAAACATGAAAAAAACCACATTAGCAATGAGTGCACTGGCTCTGAGTTTAGGTTTAGCGCTGTCTCCTCTGACTGCTACTGCAGCCGAGACCGCGTCGTCAGCAGCAACCGCGCAGCAGATGCCAAGCCTGGCACCGATGCTCGAAAAAGTGATGCCATCGGTGGTGAGTATTAACGTTGAGGGCAGCACGACCGTCAATACGCCGCGTATGCCGCGTAACTTCCAGCAGTTCTTCGGCGACAACTCGCCGTTCTGCCAGGACGGTTCGCCATTCCAGAGTTCCCCGTTCTGTCAGGGCGGTGGGGCAGGAGATGACAGCCAGGGCGGCGGCCAGCAGCAGAAATTCATGGCGCTTGGTTCGGGTGTCATCATTGACGCCGCAAAAGGCTACGTGGTGACGAACAACCACGTTGTGGATAACGCCAGCACCATTAAAGTTCAGCTGAGCGACGGTCGTAAGTTCGATGCCAAAGTCGTGGGTAAAGATCCGCGCTCCGATATCGCGCTGATCCAGATTCAGGATCCGAAAAACCTGACGGCGATTAAGCTTGCCGATTCCGACGCGCTGCGCGTGGGTGACTACACCGTGGCAATCGGTAATCCGTTTGGTCTGGGCGAAACCGTGACTTCAGGTATCGTCTCTGCGCTGGGTCGTAGCGGCCTGAACGCAGAAAACTACGAAAACTTCATCCAGACGGATGCGGCGATCAACCGCGGTAACTCCGGCGGTGCGCTGGTGAACCTGAACGGTGAGCTGATCGGTATCAACACCGCCATCCTGGCACCGGACGGCGGCAACATCGGGATCGGCTTTGCTATCCCGAGCAACATGGTGAAAAACCTGACCGCGCAGATGGTGCAGTATGGCCAGGTGAAACGCGGCGAGCTGGGCATCCTCGGTACGGAACTGAACTCCGAGCTGGCTAAGGCAATGAAAGTCGACGCTCAGCGCGGGGCATTCGTCAGCCAGGTGATGCCGAATTCCTCTGCGGCGAAGGCGGGCATTAAAGCGGGTGATGTAATCACCTCCCTGAACGGTAAACCGATCAGCAGCTTTGCCGCCCTGCGTGCCGAAGTGGGCTCGATGCCGATTGGCAGCAAAGTCACCCTCGGCCTGCTGCGCGACGGTAAGCCGGTTAACGTGAGCCTGGAGCTGCAGCAGAGCAGCCAGAATCAGGTGGATTCCAGCACCATCTTCAGCGGGATTGAAGGTGCCGAGATGAGCAATAAAGGCGCAGACAAAGGCGTGGTGGTGAACAACGTGAAAGCGAATTCACCGGCAGCCCGTATCGGCCTGAAAAAAGGGGATGTGATCATGGGCGCTAACCAGCAGCCGGTGAAAAACATCGCTGAACTGCGCAAAATTCTCGACAGCAAGCCTTCCGTGCTGGCGCTGAATATCCAGCGTGGTGATACCTCGCTTTATCTGCTGATGCAGTAATTCTCTCAAGCCCCTGTTCGCAGGGGCTTTCTCGTTTCTGTGACTGTTACCACAACTCCATACTTCTCCCTCTCTCTTTGTGCATTCGCACAATGCAGCCGTCGCTGAACTTCCCTATGCTTGAGCTCTGCTCACAGGAGGGTTACATGGCTGGCTGGCATCTTGATACCAAAATGGCGCAGGATATCGTGGCGCGCACCATGCGCATCATTGATACCAATATCAACGTGATGGATGCTCGCGGGCGCATTATCGGCAGCGGCGATCGCGAGCGTATTGGGGAATTGCACGAAGGTGCATTGCTGGTGCTCTCCCAGGGCCGCGTGGTAGATATCGACGATGCGGTAGCAAAACATCTGCATGGTGTACGTCAGGGCATCAATTTGCCGCTGCGCCTCGAAGGTGAGATTGTGGGGGTAATCGGTCTGACCGGCGAGCCGGAGTCGCTGCGTAAATACGGCGAGCTGGTCTGTATGACGGCGGAGATGATGCTGGAGCAGTCGCGCCTGATGCACCTTCTCGCCCAAGACAGCCGCCTGCGCGAAGAGCTGGTCATGAACCTTATACAGGCGGATGAGCATACGCCTGCACTCAGCGAATGGGCACAGCGGTTGGGGATCGATCTGAACCAGCCGCGCGTGGTGGCGGTGATTGAGGTCGATAGCGGCCAGCTTGGCGTGGACAGCGCCATGGCAGAGCTGCAGCAGCTGCAAAACGCGCTGGCGACGCCGGAACGCAATAACCTGGTGGCGATTGTGTCTCTGACTGAAATGGTGGTGCTTAAACCCGCGCTCAATCAGTTTGGCCGCTGGGATGCAGAAGACCATCGCCGCCGTGTGGATCAGCTGATTGCACGCATGCAGGAGAACGGCCAACTGCGTTTTCGCGTTGCGCTGGGCAATTACTTTACCGGGCCGGGCAGTATCGCCCGCTCCTGGCGGACCGCACGCACCACCATGATGGTGGGTAAACAGCGTATGCCGGAAAGCCGCAGTTATTTCTATCAGGATTTGATGTTGCCGGTGCTGCTCGACAGCCTGCGCGGCGGGTGGCAGGCCAATGAGCTGGCGCGGCCATTAGTGCGCCTGAAAGCCATGGACAACAACGGCCTGCTGCGCCGCACATTGCAGGCCTGGTTCCGTCACAACGTGCAGCCGCTGGCGACCTCGAAGGCGCTGTTTATTCACCGCAATACCCTGGAGTATCGGTTAAACCGGATTTCGGAGCTGACGGGGCTGGATCTGGGGAATTTTGACGACAGGCTGCTGCTGTATGTAGCGCTGCAGCTGGATGAGCAGCGATGATGTTGTTTGCCGGGTGGCGGCTTCGCCTTACCCGGCCCACATGATGGTTTTCTCCCTCTCCCTGTGGGAGAGGGCCGGGGTGAGGGCATCAGGCCGCACCCAACTTATTTGTTGCGAGTTAACTTCTCAAGATCTGCTTCAATCTCGCTGATCTTATTCGTCACAACGCTTTCAAGGTGACGCAGATCGTCAAGGATCTTACGCTTGAGATCGACTTCAGTACGGTCGCGCTGGCAGATCTGATCGAGTTCATCGATCACATAGCGCAGGTTAGGGCTGATTTCCTGTACTTCTTTGTAACCCTGACCGATGCCGTCAGCCACCACGGTTTTGCGCTGGCGTGGATATTTAAACTTCACGCTTTTGGCGAAAAACTCACCTTTGTCCTTGTGAAAATAGATTTTAAGAATATCGTTATTGGCTTCCTGACGGAGGCTGTAACGATCAATTTCATCAGGATTGGTAATGCCCAGACTTTTCAGATTATCGTACATAGCGGTACCCTTGATCTCAACATAACCTTTGAATAATTAACGAAAAAATCTATTTTCGCCACCCTCAGATACAAAAAAAGCGGGGTTGCCCCCGCTTTTTGTTATACCCGATTAATCGATGGTGCGCAGCAACTCGTTGATGCCCACTTTACCGCGGGTTTTTGCATCCACTTTCTTCACGATAACCGCGCAGTACAGGCTGTATTTACCGTCTTTAGACGGCAGGTTGCCGGAAACCACCACAGAACCCGCTGGAACGCGACCGTAGTGAACTTCACCGGTCTCGCGGTCATAAATACGGGTGCTCTGGCCGATGTAAACGCCCATGGAGATCACGGAGCCTTCTTCCACGATCACGCCTTCAACCACTTCGGAACGTGCGCCGATGAAGCAGTTGTCTTCGATGATGGTTGGGTTAGCCTGCAGTGGCTCCAGTACGCCACCGATGCCGACGCCGCCGGACAGGTGAACGTTTTTACCGATTTGCGCGCAAGAGCCGACTGTTGCCCAGGTATCCACCATGGAGCCTTCGTCAACGTAAGCACCGATGTTTACGTAAGATGGCATCAGCACGGTATTGCGTGCGATGAACGCGCCCTGACGTACTGCCGCAGGTGGTACCACGCGGAAGCCTTCTTTCTGGAAGCGCGCTTCGTCGTAGTCAGCGAATTTCATTGGCACTTTATCGAAGTAGCGGCTTTCTGCTCCGTCGATAACCTGGTTATCGTTGATACGGAAAGAGAGCAGCACGGCTTTCTTCAGCCATTGATGAGTGACCCACTGACCGTCGATTTTTTCTGCCACGCGTAATGCGCCGGAATCCAGCAGGGAAATAACCTGGTTTACCGCTTCACGGGTCACGGTATCCACATTTGCCGGAGTGATCTCGGCGCGACGCTCAAAAGCGGACTCAATAACGTTCTGTAACTGCTGCATTGTTTACTCTTTCCATTTCACTAAAAAACACGTCACCCTTTATCGTTTGGATTGAGGGCTGCTGTCAACCGTTGTTGCACTTCAAGCTGCAGGTCATTATTAAGGGCACGTCGGTCCGCTGTGGCGATTATAAATAAATCTTCTACTCGCTCACCAATGGTTGTAATTCGGGCGCCATGAAGCGAAATTCCCAGATCGGCAAAAACCTGGCCGACGCGGGCAAGTAGCCCTGGCTGATCGAGCGCAATCAGCTCCAGGAACGATTTACGGTCGGTGTGGGTCGGCAGGAAATTGACCTCGGTATCGACGGTAAAATGACGCAATTTTGCAGGCTGGCGACGCGGCTGCGGCGGTTGCCAACTGCGCTGGGTAATGGCCTGCTCCAGACCAAAACGAATCCCTTCATGCCTGTCCGACGACAGCGGGCTGCCGTCCGGCTCCAGCACAATAAAGGTGTCCATTGCCATGCCGTCGCGGGTGGTAAAAATCTGCGCGTCGTGAACGCTCAGATTACGCCTGTCCAGTTCGGCGCAGACGGCGGCAAACAGATAGGGTCGGTCCGGGCTCCAGATGAAGATCTCCGTGCCCCCGCGCGTGGCCTGTGGGCTCAGCAGGATCATCGGCTTCGACAAATCGTGCTTCAGCAGATGCCGCGCGTGCCAGGCAAGCTGGTTTGGGCTGTGGCGCACAAAGTAGTTGGCGCGACAGCGCGCCCAGATCTGATGCAGCGCCTCTTCATCAATATTATCCATCCGCAGCAGCGCCAGCGCCTGCAGCTGATGGTGGCGCACGCGCTCGCGCATGTCCGGGGTGTTTTGCATACCCCGACGCAGCTGTTTTTCGGTAGCAAAGTACAGTTCGCGCAGCAGGCTCTGCTTCCAGCTGTTCCACAGGGTTTCGTTGGTGGCGCAAATATCCGCCACCGTCAGGCAGACCAGATAGCGCAGGCGGTTTTCCGTTTGCACCTCTTCGGCGAATTGCTTAATGACTTCAGGATCCTGAATGTCACGACGCTGTGCGGTAACCGACATCAGCAGGTGATGACGGACCAGCCAGGCCACCAGCTGCGTTTCGCGTGAGTTCAGCCCGTGCAGCTCAGCAAATTTCAGCACGTCCTGTGCCCCCAGCACCGAGTGGTCGCCGCCGCGACCTTTGGCGATATCGTGGAACAGGGCGGCGATCAGGATCAGTTCAGGATGGGAGAGGCGTGGCCACAGTTCAACACACAGCGGGTGGCGGGATCGCGTCTCTTCTTTCGCAAAGCTTTCCAGCTTAAGCATGACGCGGATGGTGTGTTCATCCACGGTGTAAGCGTGGAAAAGATCGAACTGCATCTGACCAACAATATGCGACCACTGGGGCATATACGCCCACAGCACGCTGTGGCGGTGCATCGGCAGCAGGCCGCGGCTGACGGCGCCCGGGTGGCGCAGCATGCTCAGGAACAGGGCGCGCGCTTCCGGGATATAGCACAAAGGCTGAGTCAGGTGGCGGCGCGCATGGCGCAGATGACGCAGGGTGGTGGAGTAGATCCCGGTGATGGTGCTGTTGCGCACCATGGTATAGAACATCCGCAGAATCGCTTCCGGCTCGCGGATAAACAGCGTTTCGTCGCGCAGGTCGATAAGCGTCCCGCGCAGCTGGAACTCATCATCAATCGGGCGCGGTTTTTCGTCTGCCGTCAGGGCCAGAATGGCCTCGTCGAACAGCTGCAGCAGCATCTGGTTCAGCTCGGTCACCCGACGGGTGACGCGGAAGAAATCCTTCATCATGTGCTCAACCGGCTCGTTGCCTTCGCCCTGGTAATTCAGGCGCTGAGCCACGCTGAGCTGGCGATCAAACAGCAGGCGGTTATCGTAGCGGGTGACTTCCAGATGCAGGGCAAACCGGATGCGCCACAGCAGGTGCAGGCACTCGTTTAGCTCGTTACGCTCGGCCTCGGTGAGGAAGCCGAAGCCGACCATCTCATCCATTGACGTCGCGCCAAAGTGGCGACGGGCGACCCACTGCAGGGTATGAATGTCGCGCAGGCCGCCGGGGCTGCTTTTAATATCGGGTTCAAGATTATAGCTGGTGCCGTGGTAACGCTGGTGGCGCTGGTTTTGCTCCTCGACCTTCGCGGCGAAGAACTTTTCTGACGGCCAGAAGCCGTCGCTGAAGATGTGTTTCTGTAGCTCCAGGAACAGCGCGACGTCACCAATCAGCAGGCGGGTTTCAATCAGGTTGGTGGCGACGGTCAGGTCAGATAGCCCCTCCAGCAGACACTCTTCCAGGGTGCGCACGCTGTGGCCCACTTCCAGCTTCACGTCCCAGAGCAGGGTCAGCAGTTCGCCAATTTTTTGCGCCTGTTCGTCCGGCAGCTTTTTGCGGCTTAAGATCAGCAGGTCGATATCGGAAAGCGGATGCAGTTCACCGCGACCATAGCCCCCGACGGCAACCAGCGCTACGTCGCTAATCTGCCCGAAGCCGTAATCGATCCACAGGCGTTGCAGCAGTTGGTCGATAAACTCGGTGCGCGCTTCGATGAGCTGCTCGGCGGAAATGCCTGCGTCAAACGCGCTACTGAGCCAGCGCTGGAAGACATCCATATGTGCTTTGATATCGGCACACTTCAGCTCATGCGGCGGCCAGACGCCCGGGTTGTCGGGCTGGTCAGGAAGGGTGGGAAGGGCTGTGTTAGCATACTGTTCGGGTAAAAGATTACTCATCGTGCGCCACCCATAAGAAAAAGCTATCGCCATTAAAAAAGCCGGCATTCGCCGGCTCTTTTATCACTCAATGTTCGTCAGTATCGCCGGGATGGTGTCATCCTTGCGCAACGTCATAATTTCGCAGCCGTTGTCTGTTACCACAATAGTATGCTCGTACTGTGCAGACAAGCTTCTGTCTTTGGTTTTCACCGTCCAGCCGTCTTTCATGGTGCGGATGCGGTAATCGCCAGAGTTGACCATTGGCTCAATGGTGAAGGTCATGCCTTTCTGCAGCACCACGCCGCCGTCATCCGCATCGTAGTGCAGAACCTGCGGCTCTTCGTGGAAGACGCGACCAATGCCGTGCCCGCAGTACTCGCGCACCACGGAGAAACCTTCTGCTTCCACGAACTTCTGGATAGCCGCACCGATAGTGCGCAGACGGATGCCTGGCTTCACCATCTTCAGTGCCAGGTAGAGGCTCTCTTGCGTCACTTTACACAGGCGCTCGCCGAGGATGGTCGGTTTGCCTACGATGAACATCTTAGAGGTGTCGCCGTGGTATTCGTCTTTAATGACGGTCACGTCGATGTTAACGATGTCGCCATCTTTCAGCAGTTTTGCGTCGTCCGGAATACCGTGACAAACCACTTCATTTATAGAGATGCACACGGATTTTGGAAAACCGTGGTAGCCGAGGCAGGCGGAGACCGCGTGCTGCTCGTTGACGATGTAGTCATTACAGATGCGATCCAGCTCGCCGGTGCTGACGCCCGGCTTCACGAACGGCTCGATCATTTCCAGCACTTCAGCGGCCAGACGACCGGCGACGCGCATCTTTTCAATTTCTTCAGGAGTCTTAATAGAGATAGCCATGTAATCTGTCCATCGGTGTCGATTTTTTCGACAATACTAGTTCAAGTGTCGTCAATGGTAACAGTCTGGCGCACCCACTGCCAAATTGAGAATCATTAACAGCACACACCGTCAACAATTATTGGTTTCTGGCCGTGTTTTGTGGTATAAAGCGCGCCGGACTTCCGATCCATTTCAGATACACAGGCTGGACGGAAGCGACAAATCTCACTTTGTGTAACAACACACACGTATCGGCACATATTCCGGGGTGCCCTTTGGGGTCGGTAATATGGGATACGTGGAGGCATAACCCCAACTTTTACTATAGAGGTTTTAAACATGGCAACTGTTTCCATGCGCGACATGCTCAAGGCTGGTGTTCACTTTGGTCACCAGACCCGTTACTGGAACCCGAAAATGAAGCCTTTCATCTTCGGCGCACGTAACAAAGTTCACATCATCAACCTTGAGAAAACTGTACCAATGTTCAACGAAGCCCTGGCTGAGCTGAACAAGATCTCTTCCCGTAAAGGTAAGATTCTGTTCGTTGGTACTAAGCGCGCTGCAAGCGAAGCTGTGAAAGATGCTGCTAACAGCTGCGACCAGTTCTTCGTGAACCATCGCTGGTTGGGCGGCATGCTGACCAACTGGAAAACTGTTCGTCAGTCCATCAAACGCCTGAAAGATCTGGAAACCCAGTCTCAGGACGGTACTTTCGATAAGCTGACTAAGAAAGAAGCGCTGATGCGTACTCGTGAACTGGACAAGCTGGAAAACAGCCTGGGCGGTATCAAAGATATGGGCGGCCTGCCAGACGCGCTGTTCGTAATCGATGCAGACCACGAGCACATCGCAATCAAAGAAGCTAACAACCTGGGTATCCCGGTATTCGCTATCGTTGATACCAACTCCGATCCGGACGGTGTTGACTTCGTTATCCCGGGTAACGACGACGCAATCCGTGCTGTTAGCCTGTACCTGAGCGCTGTAGCTGCTACCGTTCGTGAAGGCCGTTCCCAGGATCTGGCTTCTCAGGCGGAAGAAAGCTTCGTAGAAGCTGAATAATAAGGTTTTACCCCTTATTAGTACCGTGTATGAATAGGGGCCAATTATCGGCCCCTTTTTTCAATTTATACTGTTTGGCTTATGGCCGGGCAGTTCACATCTCCCGAGGATTTAAGAATGGCTGAAATTACCGCATCCCTGGTAAAAGAGCTGCGCGAGCGTACTGGCGCAGGCATGATGGATTGCAAAAAAGCGCTGACTGAAGCGAACGGCGACATCGAGCTGGCAATCGAAAACATGCGTAAATCCGGTGCGATCAAAGCAGCTAAGAAAGCAGGCAACGTTGCTGCTGACGGCGTGATCATCACTAAAATCGACGGCACCTACGGTATCATTCTGGAAGTTAACTGCCAGACTGACTTCGTTGCTAAAGATGGCGGTTTCCAGGCATTTGCGAACAAAGTACTGGACGCAGCTGTTGCTGGCAAAATCACTGACGTTGAAGTTCTGAAAGCACAGTTCGAAGAAGAGCGTGTTGCGCTGGTTGCTAAAATCGGTGAGAACATCAACATCCGTCGCGTATCTTCCCTGGAAGGCGACGTTCTGGGTTCTTACCAGCACGGCGCACGTATCGGTGTTCTGGTTGCGGCTAAAGGCGCTGATGAAGAGCTGGTTAAACAGCTGGCAATGCACATCGCTGCAAGCAAGCCAGAATTCGTTAAGCCAGAAGACGTGTCTGCTGAAGTGGTAGAGAAAGAGTACCAGGTTCAGCTGGACATCGCGATGCAGTCTGGTAAGCCTAAAGAAATCGCAGAGAAAATGGTTGAAGGCCGCATGAAGAAATTCACCGGCGAAGTTTCTCTGACTGGCCAGCCTTTCGTTATGGATCCAAGCAAGTCTGTTGCTCAGCTGCTGAAAGAGCACAACGCTGACGTAACTGGCTTCATCCGCTTCGAAGTGGGCGAAGGCATCGAGAAAGTTGAGACTGACTTCGCAGCAGAAGTTGCTGCAATGTCCAAGCAGTCTTAATGATTGAAAAGGAGCCGCCTGAGGGCGGCTTCTTTTTGTCACCCGTCATACAAAATCAGACAGGTTACTGTATCCCTGCGCTGGTTTGCGGCATAACATGTCGCCAGAATTAACCCCATCTTAATCGTTGACAGTCTCAGGAAAGAAACATGGCTACCAATGCAAAACCCGTGTACAAACGCATTCTGCTTAAGCTGAGTGGCGAAGCGCTGCAGGGAACGGAAGGCTTCGGTATTGACGCAAGCATCCTTGACCGCATGGCACAGGAAATCAAAGAACTGGTCGAACTGGGTATTCAGGTTGGCGTGGTCATTGGCGGTGGCAACCTTTTCCGTGGTGCTGGTCTGGCGAAAGCGGGGATGAACCGCGTTGTGGGCGACCACATGGGTATGCTGGCAACCGTGATGAATGGCCTGGCCATGCGTGATGCGCTCCATCGCGCCTATGTGAACGCCCGCCTGATGTCCGCTATTCCTCTGAACGGCGTGTGCGATAACTACAGCTGGGCAGAAGCCATCAGCCTGCTGCGCAACAACCGCGTGGTGATCCTCTCCGCCGGTACGGGTAACCCGTTCTTTACCACCGATTCCGCTGCCTGCCTGCGCGGTATCGAAATCGAAGCCGATGTGGTGCTGAAAGCGACCAAAGTGGATGGCGTGTTTACTGCCGATCCGGCAAAAGATCCGTCTGCGACCATGTACGATCAGCTGAGCTACAGCGAAGTGCTGGATAAAGAGCTGAAAGTAATGGATCTTGCCGCCTTCACGCTGGCTCGTGACCACAAACTGCCGATCCGTGTCTTCAACATGAACAAACCGGGCGCACTGCGCCGCGTTGTAATGGGCGAAAAAGAAGGCACTTTGATCACGGAATAATTTCCGTCGGCGATAAATACAGGTAAGATTCCGCTTTACTTTGTAGTGGTATCTTACCCGGACGCGCCTTTGGCGTTGTCATGAATTAAACGCGACTATACTTAGCACACCTGTAGCGCTGTGCTGGCGGTTAGTCTGCCTGAGACAAGTTTTCAAGGATCCGTAACGTGATTAACGACATCAGAAAAGATGCTGAAGTACGCATGGATAAATGCGTAGAAGCCTTCAAAAACCAAATCAGCAAAATCCGTACTGGCCGTGCTTCTCCAAGCCTGCTGGATGGCATCATCGTAGAATACTACGGTACGCCAACTCCACTGCGTCAGCTGGCGAGCGTTACCGTAGAAGATACCCGTACGCTGAAAATCAACGTATTCGATCGTTCAATGAGCCCGGCTATTGAGAAAGCGATCATGGCGTCTGACCTCGGTTTGAACCCAAGCTCTGCGGGTGCTGACATTCGCGTTCCGCTGCCTGCGCTGACCGAAGAACGTCGTAAAGACCTGATCAAAGTGGTGCGCGGTGAAGCTGAGCAAGGTCGTGTTTCCGTACGTAACGTACGCCGCGACGCGAACGATAAAGTGAAAGCGCTGCTGAAAGAAAAAGAGATCAGCGAAGATGATGACCGTCGTTCCCAGGATGACGTGCAGAAGATGACTGACGCGGCTATCAAGAAAATTGATGCGGCGCTGGCAGATAAAGAAGCGGAACTGATGCAGTTCTGATTTCTGTCGTACACTGATAAACGCCGTTCAGGGGACGTTGTGTCTTACTGGCGGCGTTTTGCTTTTATCTGGTCTAACTTTTTTCCGGGCATCTCATGAAGCATTTAACACTCCTTGGCTCAACTGGCTCTATCGGTTGCAGCACTCTTGACGTGGTTCGCCATAATCCTGAAAGCTACACCGTGACCGCCCTTGTGGCCGGTAAAAACGTGCAGCGCATGGTGGAGCAGTGTCTGGAGTTTACGCCCCGCTTTGCGGTGATGGATGACGAAGAGAGTGCTCGCCAGGTGAAAGCGCAGCTGCAGGAAAAGGGCAGCCGCACCGAGGTGCTCAGCGGTCAGCAGGCGGCATGCGAAATGGCGGCGCTGGATGAGGTCGATCAGGTGATGGCCGCCATCGTTGGGGCGGCTGGGCTTCTGCCGACGCTTGCCGCTATTGATGCCGGTAAAGATGTTCTGCTGGCGAATAAAGAGTCGCTGGTGACCTGCGGACGCCTCTTTATGGAGGCCGTCAAACAGCGCGGCGCGCGTCTTTTACCGGTTGATAGCGAACACAACGCCATTTTTCAGAGTTTGCCGCAACCTTTTCAACAGAACCTGGGGTACGCTGACCTGGAGCAGAATGGCGTCGTGTCGATTCTGCTCACCGGGTCTGGTGGCCCGTTCCGTGAAACGCCACTGTCAGAACTGAGCGCAATGACGCCGGATCAGGCGTGCCGTCATCCGAACTGGTCGATGGGTCGTAAGATCTCCGTTGATTCAGCCACCATGATGAATAAAGGTCTGGAATACATTGAAGCGCGCTGGCTGTTTAATGCGTCAGCGAAACAGATGGAAGTGCTGATCCACCCGCAATCGGTGATTCACTCTATGGTGCGCTATCAGGATGGCAGCGTGCTTGCTCAGTTGGGCGAACCGGATATGCGCACGCCTATTGCTCACGCCATGGCGTGGCCAAACCGTGTGACATCCGGGGCAAAACCGCTCGATTTCTGCAAGCTGAGTTCACTGACCTTTAGCGAGCCTGATTACGACCGTTACCCGTGCCTGAAGCTTGCGATGACGGCCTTTGACCAAGGGCAGGCGGCGACGACGGCACTGAATGCAGCGAATGAAGAGACCGTTGAGGCATTTCTGAATCAGCAGATCCGCTTTACCGATATCGCAGCAATGAATCTTTCAGTGCTTGAATTGATGGATTTGCGCGAGCCACAAAGCGTGGAAGAGGTGCTGGCGGTCGATGCAGAGGCTCGCATTGTTGCGCGTAAACTGGTGACACGTCTCGCAAGCTGGTGATAAAGCAGCCACTAGTCGTCGTGCTATTTGTTAGCGTTGTGCTTCAGTGATATAGTCTGCGCCACCTGATCGCAGGTATTTGACTTTATGTGGTCAGGTAAGCCGTGGTTTGACACGGCTTTTTTATGTATAGGCTTCAGTATTCCTGTGTACCGTTAAATCCTTTTCAGGGACTAAAAACGCGTTATGTTGTCTGCGAATCAACCAATGAGCGAAAACTTGCCAGCGCATGGCTGTCGTCATGTAGCAATCATCATGGATGGCAACGGCCGCTGGGCGAAAAGACAAGGGAAGATACGAGCCTTTGGGCATAAAGCGGGGGCGAAGTCCGTTCGCCGCGCCGTTTCTTTTGCCGCCAATAACGGCATTGATGCGTTAACGCTCTATGCTTTTAGCAGTGAGAACTGGAATCGACCACCGCAGGAAGTGACTGCGTTGATGGAACTGTTTGTGTGGGCGCTCGATAGCGAAGTAAAAAGCCTGCACCGCCACAACGTCCGCCTGCGTATTATTGGCGAAACCAGTCGTTTTAACTCACGTTTGCAGGAACGGATTCGCAAAGCAGAAGCGCTGACGGAAAATAATACCGGCCTGACGCTCAATATCGCGGCGAATTACGGCGGACGCTGGGATATTATTCAGGGCGTTCGGCATCTTGCCGAGCAGGTTCAGGAAGGGCTGTTGAGACCCGACCAAATTGATGAAGAGGCGCTCAGTCGGCAAATCTGCATGAATGAACTGGCGCCTGTGGATTTGGTAATAAGGACAGGGGGAGAACACCGCATAAGTAACTTTTTGCTTTGGCAAATCGCCTACGCCGAACTTTACTTTACTGATGTTCTTTGGCCCGATTTTGATGAACAAGACTTTGAAGGTGCGCTGCATGCCTTTGCCAATCGAGAGCGTCGTTTCGGCGGCACCGAGCCTGGTGGCGACAAAGCCTGATGGGGGTAGCTTTTGCTGAAGTATCGCCTGATTTCCGCTTTTGTATTAATACCCATTGTCATTGCGGCGCTGTTTTTACTGCCCCCAGTGGGATTCGCGATTGTTACGCTGGTGGTGTGCATGCTTGCCGCCTGGGAATGGGGACAGTTTAGCGGCTTTACCTCGCGCACACAGCGGGTATGGCTGGCGGTGCTTTGTGGCTTTATCCTGGCCCTAATGCTGTTCACGTTGCCTGAATATCATCACGATATTCACCAACCGCTGGTTGCCGGATCCTTATGGATATCGCTGGCATGGTGGGTTGCTGCGCTTGTGTTGGTGCTTTTTTATCCAGGCTCTGCGGCGCTGTGGCGAAATTCTAAAGTGTTGCGCCTTATTTTTGGTCTGCTCACAATTGTTCCATTTTTCTGGGGTATGGTCGCGCTGCGTGCCTGGCACTATGACGAAAACCACTATAGCGGTGCCCTCTGGCTGCTTTATGTGATGATTCTCGTCTGGGGGGCTGACTCTGGAGCCTATATGTTTGGTAAACTGTTCGGCAAACATAAACTGGCGCCGAAGGTTTCCCCGGGTAAAACCTGGCAAGGATTTATTGGTGGCCTGTTTACGGCGGCGATCATCTCCTGGGGTTATGGCCTCTGGGCGAATCTGGAGGTTGCACCGTCAACATTGCTGGTGTGCTCAATTTTCGCTGCGCTGGCCTCGGTGCTGGGTGATCTCACCGAAAGTATGTTCAAGCGTGAAGCAGGGATTAAAGACAGTGGTCACTTGATTCCAGGCCATGGCGGGATACTGGATCGTATTGACAGCCTGACGGCGGCTGTTCCAGTGTTTGCTTGCTTGCTTTTACTGGTATTCGGGACGATTTAACGGAAGGTTTTATGCTGAGCATTCTCTGGAATCTGGCGGCGTTCATTGTTGCACTGGGTGTACTGATTACCGTGCATGAATTTGGCCATTTCTGGGTTGCTCGACGCTGTGGCGTGCGGGTGGAGAGATTCTCCATCGGGTTTGGTAAATCGCTCTGGAAGCGTACCGATCGCCATGGCACCGAGTTTGTCATCGCCCTTATTCCGCTGGGTGGCTATGTCAAAATGCTCGACGAGCGCGTCGAGCCTGTTGCGCCAGAACTGAGACACAGCGCGTTTAACAACAAAACCGTTGGGCAACGTGCTGCCATCATTGCTGCCGGTCCGGTAGCCAATTTCATCTTTGCTATCTTCGCATACTGGCTGGTGTTTATCATCGGTGTCCCTGGCGTGCGTCCGGTTGTCGGTGAAATTGCCCCTGGCTCTATTGCAGCGAGTGGGCAAATTGCACCTGGGATGGAACTTAAAGCGATTGATGGCATCGAAACCCCTGATTGGGATGCCGTGCGATTGCAGCTGGTTGCGAAAATTGGTGATGAGAAGACGACTGTCAGCGTGTCGCCTTTTGGATCAGACCAGCGGCAGGAAAAAGTGCTGGATTTACGCCACTGGAGTTTCGAACCCGACAAAGAAGATCCCGTTTCCGCTCTGGGGATTCGGCCGCGCAGCGCGCAAATCGAACCGGTATTAGCCGAAGTACAGGCTAACTCCGCAGCGAGTAAAGCGGGTTTGCAAGCGGGCGACAGGATCGTTAAAGTCGATGGTCAACCATTAACACAATGGATGACCTTTGTTAATCTGGTACGCGATAATCCGGGTACATCGCTCGCGCTGGAAGTGGAAAGACAGGGGAGTCCGCTCTCACTGACGCTGATTCCGGATACCAAATCGAGCAGCGGAAAGGCAGAAGGGTTTGCAGGCGTAGTGCCGAAAGTGATCCCACTGCCAGATGAGTACAAGACAATACGCCAGTATGGGCCGTTCAGCGCCATCCTTGAAGCCACGGATAAAACATGGCAACTGATGAAGCTGACGGTAAACATGTTGGGGAAATTGATAACCGGTGATGTGAAACTGAACAACCTCAGTGGGCCTATTTCGATTGCTCAGGGGGCTGGGATGTCAGCGGAGTTCGGGGTGATTTACTATCTCATGTTTCTCGCGCTCATTAGCGTGAACCTCGGGATAATCAACCTGTTCCCGCTTCCCGTATTAGACGGGGGCCATCTGCTGTTTTTAGCCATTGAAAAGCTAAAAGGCGGACCGGTATCCGAGCGAGTTCAAGACTTTAGTTATCGCATTGGCTCGATTTTGCTGGTGCTGTTAATGGGGCTTGCACTTTTCAATGATTTCTCTCGGTTGTAAGAGAGTTAGTTAGGAAGAACGCATAATAACGATGGCGATGAAAAAGTTGCTCATAGCGTCGCTGCTGTTTAGCAGCGCCACCGTATACGGTGCTGACGGGTTCGTAGTGAAAGATATTCATTTCGAAGGCCTTCAGCGTGTCGCCGTTGGTGCGGCCCTCCTCAGTATGCCTGTGCGCCCCGGCGATACGGTTAATGATGAAGACATCAGTAACACCATCCGCGCTCTGTTTGCCACTGGCAACTTTGAGGACGTCCGCGTCCTGCGCGATGGTGATACGCTGCTGGTTCAGGTAAAAGAACGTCCAACGATCGCCAGTATCACCTTCTCCGGCAACAAGTCGGTGAAAGATGACATGCTCAAGCAAAACCTTGAAGCATCCGGTGTTCGTGTGGGGGAGTCCCTGGACCGCACAACCCTTGCAGACATTGAAAAAGGTCTGGAAGACTTCTATTACAGCGTCGGTAAATACAGCGCCAGCGTGAAAGCGGTAGTGACGCCGCTGCCGCGTAACCGTGTTGACCTGAAACTGGTCTTCCAGGAAGGTGTTTCTGCGAAGATCCAACAGATCAACATTGTGGGTAACCACGCGTTCAGCACCGACGAGCTGATCTCAACGTTCCAGCTGCGTGACGAAGTGCCGTGGTGGAACGTGGTGGGCGATCGTAAATACCAGAAACAGAAATTGGCAGGCGACCTTGAAACCCTGCGCAGCTATTATCTGGATCGCGGTTATGCCCGTTTCAACATTGATTCAACTCAGGTCAGTCTGACTCCGGACAAGAAAGGGATCTACATTACGGTTAACATCACAGAAGGCGATCAGTACAAGCTTTCTGGCGTTGAAGTAAGTGGAAACCTGGCGGGGCATTCTGCTGAGATTGAGTCGCTGACCAAAATTCAGCCAGGCGATCTGTATAGCGGTTCTAAAGTCACCAAAATGGAAGACAGTATTAAAAAGCTGCTCGGCCGCTATGGTTACGCCTATCCGCGCGTACAAACTCAGCCGGAAATCAACGACGCAGAGAAAACCGTTAAGCTGCACGTGAACGTTGATGCGGGTAACCGTTTCTACGTGCGTAAGATCCGCTTCGAAGGTAACGATACGTCTAAAGATTCCGTTCTGCGCCGCGAAATGCGCCAGATGGAAGGGGCGTGGTTGGGTAGCGACCTGGTTGACCAGGGTAAAGAACGTCTGAATCGTCTGGGTTACTTCGAGACGGTTGATACTGATACCCAGCGTGTACCAGGCAGCCCGGATCAGGTTGATGTTGTCTATAAAGTAAAAGAGCGTAACACCGGTAGCTTCAACTTCGGTGTGGGCTACGGTACTGAAAGCGGAGTGAGCTTCCAGGTCGGTGTTCAGCAGGATAACTGGCTGGGTACGGGGTACTCTGTTGGTATCAACGGTACCAAAAACGACTACCAGACCTACTCTGAGTTTTCTGTCACAAACCCATACTTCACCGTTGACGGTGTGAGCCTGGGTGGTCGTATCTTCTATAACGACTTTAAAGCAGACGACGCGGATCTGTCCTCCTATACCAACAAGAGTTACGGTGTAGACGGTACGCTCGGCTTCCCGGTGAACGAATACAACACTCTGCGTGCGGGCTTAGGTTATGTGCATAACGACCTGTCCAACATGCAGCCTCAGGTGGCGATGTGGCGTTATCTGGATTCCATTGGCCAGTCGGCAAGTACGTCCAGCGATGACAACGGTTTCGCGGCGGATGACTTCACCTTCAACTACGGCTGGACATATAACCGCCTTGACCGTGGCTACTTCCCTACTGAAGGTTCTCGCGTCAATCTGAACGGTAAAGTGACCATTCCTGGCTCTGATAACGAGTTCTACAAGTTGACGCTGGACACGGCGTCTTACTTCCCGATTGATGATGACCACAAGTGGGTTGTCCTGGGTCGTACTCGTTGGGGCTACGGTGACGGGATTGGCAGTAAAGAGTTGCCGTTCTATGAGAACTTCTATGCGGGCGGTTCCAGCACCGTTCGTGGCTTCCAGTCCAATAACATTGGTCCGAAAGCGGTCTACTACGGCGGTAATGACGAAGATAACTGCGCAAGCCGTGATCCAAAACAAGTGTGTAGCTCTGATGATGCAGTCGGCGGTAACGCTATGGCCGTGGCGAGCCTTGAGTTCATCACGCCTACGCCGTTTATCAGCGACAAGTACGCGAACTCTGTCCGTACCTCCTTCTTTATGGATGCGGGTACGGTGTGGGATACCAACTGGGAGAATACCGCCCAGATGCGTGCGGCAGGTGTTCCAGACTACAGCGATCCGGGCAACATTCGCATGTCCGCAGGTATCGCATTACAATGGATGTCACCGCTGGGGCCGTTGGTCTTCTCTTACGCCCAGCCGTTTAAGAAATACGATGGAGACAAAGCGGAGCAATTCCAGTTTAACATTGGTAAAACCTGGTAATAATTCGCTGCAAAGGAATGCGTTGGCAGTGTAGCGCTGACAACTGGCGATCGGTAACACGATCGCCTTGCCACGCAAAGAACGGTACCTTCAGGTGCCAATGGGATGGTAAGGAGTTAATTGTGAAAAAGTGGTTATTAGCTGCAGGTCTCGGTTTAGCGATGGCAACTTCTGCTCAGGCAGCGGACAAAATCGCAATCGTCAACATGGGTAATTTGTTCCAGCAAGTTGCACAGAAAACGGGCGTTTCTGCGACGCTGGAAAACGAATTCAAAGGCCGTGCTAGCGAACTGCAACGTATGGAAGGCGACCTCCAGACTAAAATGCAGCGTCTGCAGCGCGATGGTTCTACCATGAAAGCAAGCGATCGCAGCAAGCTGGAAAAAGACGTAATGGCTCAGCGCCAGACCTTCTCCCAGAAAGCGCAGGCTTTCGAGCAGGATCGTCAGCGTCGTTCTAACGAAGAGCGCGGTAAACTGGTTACTCGCATTCAGTCTGCAGTTAAAGCTGTTGCTGCCGATCAGAGCATCGATCTGGTTGTTGATGCGAATGCCGTTGCTTTCAACAGCAGCGATGTTAAAGACATCACCGCTGATGTTCTGAAACAGGTTAAATAAGTAATGCCTTCAATTCGACTGGCTGATTTAGCTCAGCAGTTGGATGCAGAATTACACGGTGATGGCGATATCGTCATCACCGCTGTTGCGTCCATGCAATCTGCTAAAGCTGGCAACATCACTTTCATGGTAAGTCCTAAGTACCGTGAACACCTGGCTCAATGCCAGGCGTCTGCCGTTGTTCTGACGCAGGACGATCTTCCGTTTGCCACAGGCGCTGCTCTGGTAGTGACAAATCCCTACCTGACGTATGCACGCATGGCCCAAATTCTTGATACCACGCCGCAGCCGGCGCAGAACATTGCGGCTAGTGCCTCAATTGATCCTACGGCTCAGCTGGGTAACAACGTTGCAGTTGGCCCAAACGCTGTCATTGAATCCGGCGTTGTGCTGGGTGACAACGTGGTGATTGGTCCAGGTTGCTTTGTTGGTAAAAATACGAAGATTGGTGCAGGGTCCCGCTTGTGGGCCAATGTATCTGTCTACCACGAGGTTGAGATTGGCGAAAATTGCCTCATTCAATCCAGCACGGTGATTGGTTCTGACGGTTTCGGTTACGCCAACGATCGGGGTAACTGGGTTAAGATCCCACAGTTGGGTCGCGTGATTATCGGCGATCGTGTTGAGATCGGTGCCTGTACCACTATTGACCGCGGTGCGCTTGACGACACCATTATTGGCAATGGTGTTATCATTGATAACCAGTGCCAGATTGCACATAACGTTGTGATTGGCGACAATACCGCAGTTGCGGGCGGCGTGATCATGGCAGGCAGCCTCAAAATTGGCCGTTACTGCATGATTGGCGGTGCCAGCGTGATCAACGGCCATATGGAAATATGCGACAAAGTGACGGTGACAGGTATGGGCATGGTAATGCGTCCTATCACTGAACCTGGCGTCTATTCCTCAGGCATTCCGCTGCAACCGAACAAGGTCTGGCGTAAAACAGCTGCTCTGGTGATGAATATTGATGATATGAGCAAGCGTCTCAAAGCGATTGAGCGCAAAATCGATCAACAAGACTAAGCGTTCATCCGTTTAACGCTAATTTTCCCGGCCTGTCGGCTTTTTTATAAACCGGCAGGCCGTGTTATTATTGCTACTTAGTACATTTGACAGGAAGAGTATTTTGACTACTGACACTCATACTCTGCATATTGAAGAGATTTTAGAACTTCTGCCGCACCGCTACCCGTTTTTGCTGGTAGACCGTGTGCTGGATTTTGAAGAAGGTCGTTTTCTGCGCGCAGTGAAAAATGTCTCCGTTAACGAGCCTTTCTTCCAGGGACACTTCCCTGGTAAGCCGATCTTCCCGGGTGTGTTGATCCTGGAAGCAATGGCACAGGCAACCGGTATTCTGGCGTTTAAAAGCGTAGGTAAACTGGAGCCGGGTGAACTCTATTACTTCGCAGGTATCGATGAGGCGCGCTTTAAGCGTCCAGTTGTGCCTGGTGATCAGATGATCATGGAAGTCACTTTTGAAAAAACGCGTCGCGGCCTGACTCGCTTCAAAGGCGTAGCTCTGGTTGACGGCAAAGTTGTTTGCGAAGCGACGATGATGTGTGCTCGTAGCCGGGAGTCCTGATACGTGATTGATAAATCTGCCTTTATTCATCCTACTGCCATCGTGGAAACCGGTGCCATCATTGGTGCTAACGTCCACGTTGGCCCGTTCTGTATTGTTGGACCCCATGTCGAAATTGGTGAGGGTACAGTACTGAAATCTCACGTTGTGGTGAATGGTCACACGACCATTGGCTGTAATAACGAGATTTATCAGTTCGCTTCCATCGGTGAAGTTAACCAGGATCTGAAATATGCTGGTGAAGCTACCCGTCTGGAAATTGGCGATCGTAACCGTATTCGTGAAAGCGTCACCATTCATCGTGGAACAGTACAGGGCGGTGGGTTGACGAAGGTAGGCAGCGACAACCTGTTTATGGTTAATGCGCATATCGCGCATGACTGTACCGTGGGTGACCGCTGTATCCTCGCCAACAACGCAACGCTGGCGGGGCACGTATCGGTAGATGATTTCGCAATTATCGGTGGCATGACCGCAGTTCATCAGTTCTGCATCATTGGTGCACACGTGATGGTCGGCGGCTGCTCAGGTGTGGCGCAAGACGTTCCACCTTACGTTATTGCGCAGGGTAACCATGCCACGCCATTTGGCGTGAACATCGAAGGCCTCAAGCGCCGTGGCTTTAGCCGCGAAGCGATTACAGCCATCCGCAACGCGTACAAACTGCTGTACCGTAGCGGGAAAACGCTGGAAGAGGCGAAGCCGGAAATTGCCGAGCTGGCGAACAAACACCCTGAAGTGAACGCGTTCATGGAGTTCTTTGACCGTTCAACAAGGGGTCTGATTCGTTAATGGTCGACAGTCGTCCGCTTACGATAGCCCTGGTCGCCGGAGAAACCTCCGGCGATATTCTTGGTGCTGGTCTCATCCGCGCGCTAAAAGCTCGCGTACCTAATGCTCGCTTTGTGGGTGTTGCTGGCCCGCTGATGCAGGCTGAAGGTTGCGAAGCCTGGTATGAGATGGAAGAGCTGGCCGTGATGGGCATTGTTGAGGTGCTGGGGCGTCTGCGTCGCTTACTTCATATTCGTGCCGATCTCACCCGCCGTTTTACCGACCTCAAACCTGATGTGTTTGTCGGTATCGATGCGCCTGATTTCAACATTACCCTCGAAGGGAATTTGAAAAAGCAGGGGATCAAAACCATTCATTACGTCAGTCCGTCCGTCTGGGCGTGGCGACAGAAACGCGTTTTCAAAATCGGGAGATCCACCGATCTGGTGCTGGCTTTCCTGCCTTTCGAAAAAGCGTTTTACGACAGATTTAATGTTCCGTGCCGTTTTATCGGTCATACCATGGCGGATGCGATGCCATTGGATCCGGATAAAAACGCGGCGCGCGATGCACTGGGTATTCCCCATGACGTTCACTGTCTGGCACTGCTGCCGGGCAGCCGCGGTGCTGAAGTTGAAATGCTGAGCGCCGATTTCCTCAAAACAGCGCAAATTCTTCGCCAGACCTATCCCGACCTTGAAGTGGTCGTACCGCTGGTGAATGCCAAACGCCGCGAGCAGTTTGAGCGTATCAAAGCGGAAGTCGCCCCGGATCTCCACGTCCGTCTGCTGGACGGAAAAGGGCGGGAAGCGATGTATGCGAGCGATGCCGCGCTGCTTGCCTCCGGCACGGCGGCGCTGGAGTGTATGCTGGCGAAATGCCCGATGGTGGTCGGTTATCGCATGAAGCCGTTCACCTTCTGGCTGGCAAAACGTCTGGTGAAAACGGATTATGTCTCCCTGCCAAACCTGCTTGCCGGGCGCGAGCTGGTGAAAGAGCTGTTGCAGGATGAGTGCCAGCCGCAGGCGCTCGCGGATGCACTGCTGCCGCTGCTGGCAAACGGCAAGACCAGCCACCAGATGCACGATACCTTCCGTGAACTGCATCAACTGATCCGCTGTAATGCTGATGAGCAAGCGGCTGATGCGGTGCTGGAGCTAGCAAAATGATGGAATTTGTTTATCCTCACACCCATCTTGTGGCGGGCGTGGACGAAGTAGGACGCGGCCCGTTGGTAGGCGCAGTGGTCACCGCGGCGGTGATCCTCGATCCGGCTCGTCCCATTATCGGGCTGAACGACTCTAAAAAATTGTCTGAAAAGCGCCGGCTGGCGTTGTTTAGTGAGATTCAGGAGAAGGCGCTGGCCTGGAGCCTGGGGCGCGCTGAACCGCACGAAATAGACGAGCTGAATATTTTGCATGCTACGATGCTGGCGATGCAGCGTGCGGTAGCGGGTTTGAAAATTTCTCCTGAATATGTCCTGATTGACGGAAACCGCTGTCCGGCATTGCCTATGCCTTCAATGGCGGTCGTCAAAGGCGATAGCCGGGTCGCAGAAATTAGCGCAGCTTCTATTATTGCCAAAGTGACGCGCGACGCCGAAATGGCCGCGCTGGACCTCACTTACCCTCAGTATGGTTTCGCCCAGCATAAGGGGTATCCCACACCTTTCCATCTGGAAAGGCTGGCTGAACATGGCGCAACCGAACACCACCGTCGCAGCTTTGGCCCGGTGAAGCGCGCGCTGGGACGGGTGTCCTGAATCAATACGCAAGTAATTAAGTAACGCGGAATCTGAAGATGGCTGAACCACGTTTCGTACACCTGCGGGTGCATAGCGACTACTCCATGATCGATGGGCTGGCAAAGACCGGACCGCTGGTAAAAAAGGCGGCCGCGCTTGGCATGCCTGCGCTGGCGATCACCGATTTTACCAACCTGTGTGGCCTGGTGAAGTTCTACGGAACCGCGCATGGTGCCGGGTTAAAGCCAATTGTCGGCGCGGATTTTCATGTCCAGAGCGAGGTGCTCGGCGATGAAATGACGCAGATCTCCGTGTTGGCGATGAATAACACCGGTTATCAGAACCTTACTCTGCTTATCTCTAAAGCCTATCAGCGTGGATATGGTGCGATGGGCCCGTGGATCGACCGCGACTGGCTGGCAGAGCTGAACGAAGGCCTGCTGCTGATTTCCGGCGGTCGCATGGGCGATGTCGGCAAGTGTCTGCTGCGTGGCAACAGTGCGCTGGTGGATCAGTGCGTCTCGTTCTACGAAGAGTATTTCCCGGATCGCTACTATCTTGAGCTGATCCGCACCGGGCGTGCGGACGAAGAGAGCTATCTGCATGCCGCCGTGGCACTCGCCGAAGAGCGCGGTCTGCCTGTGGTGGCCACCAACGATGTCCGTTTCCTCGAAGCGGGCGATTTTGACGCACATGAAATTCGTGTGGCGATCCATGACGGCTTCACCCTCGACGATCCTAAACGCCCACGTAACTACTCCTCTCAGCAGTATATGCGCAACGAAGAGGAGATGTGTGAGCTCTTCTCGGACATCCCGGAAGCGCTGGAAAACAGTGTTGAAATAGCAAAACGCTGTAACGTCACCGTGCGTCTCGGCGAGTATTTCCTGCCGCAGTTCCCGACAGGTGACATGACCACGGAAGATTTCCTGGTCGTAAAATCGAAGGAAGGCCTGGAAGAGCGTCTGGAGTTCCTGTTCCCGGATGAAGCCGTTCGCAAAGAGAAACGACCTCCGTACGATGAACGTCTGGATATTGAACTCCAGGTGATCAACCAGATGGGCTTCCCCGGCTACTTCCTGATCGTTATGGAGTTTATCCAGTGGTCGAAAGATAACGGCGTGCCGGTCGGACCGGGGCGTGGCTCTGGAGCAGGATCGCTTGTGGCCTATGCGCTTAAAATTACCGATCTCGACCCGCTGGAGTTTGACCTGCTGTTCGAACGTTTCCTTAACCCGGAACGTGTTTCCATGCCCGACTTTGACGTCGACTTCTGCATGGAGAAACGCGACCAGGTGATCGAGCACGTCGCCGATATGTACGGCCGTGATGCGGTATCGCAGATTATTACGTTCGGTACGATGGCGGCGAAAGCGGTTATCCGTGACGTCGGCCGCGTGCTGGGTCACCCGTACGGGTTTGTCGATCGTATTTCTAAGCTGGTGCCGCCCGATCCGGGCATGACGCTGGCAAAAGCGTTTGAAGCCGAACCTCAGCTGCCGGAAATCTACGAAGCCGACGAAGAAGTTAAAGCGCTGATCGACATGGCGCGCAAGCTGGAAGGCGTCACGCGTAACGCCGGTAAGCATGCGGGGGGCGTGGTTATCGCTCCGACCAAAATCACCGACTTCGCGCCGCTATACTGCGATGAAGCGGGCCAGCACCCGGTTACCCAGTTCGATAAGAACGACGTAGAATACGCCGGGCTGGTGAAGTTCGACTTCCTTGGCCTGCGAACACTGACGATCATCGACTGGGCGCTGAAGATGATCAACCCGCGCCGGGAAAAGCAGGGTCTTGAGCCAATAGACATCGCTGCCATCCCGCTGGATGACAAAAAAAGTTTCGACATGCTGCAGCGCTCGGAGACTACCGCTGTCTTCCAGCTTGAATCCCGCGGCATGAAAGATCTGATTAAGCGTCTGCAGCCTGACTGCTTCGAAGATATGATCGCACTGGTGGCCCTGTTCCGTCCGGGCCCGCTGCAGTCGGGGATGGTAGATAACTTTATCGACCGTAAGCACGGGCGCGAAGAGATTTCCTATCCGGACGTTCAGTGGCAGCACGAAAGCCTGAAGCCGGTGCTTGAGCCAACCTACGGCATCATTCTGTATCAGGAACAGGTGATGCAGATTGCCCAGGTGCTTTCCGGCTATACCCTCGGCGGCGCGGACATGCTGCGTCGTGCAATGGGTAAGAAAAAGCCGGAAGAGATGGCCAAGCAGCGAGGCACTTTCGAAGAAGGCGCGAGAAAAAACGGCGTTGATGGTGAACTGGCGATTAAGATCTTTGACCTGGTGGAGAAATTCGCCGGGTACGGATTTAACAAATCCCACTCAGCCGCCTATGCTTTGGTGTCGTATCAAACGCTGTGGCTGAAAGCGCACTATCCTGCTGAATTTATGGCGGCGGTAATGACGGCCGATATGGACAACACCGAGAAGGTGGTTGGCCTGGTGGACGAGTGCTGGCGCATGGGGCTCAAGATCCTGCCGCCGGACATTAACTCGGGTCTCTACCACTTCCACGTCAACGACGACGGGGAGATCGTTTACGGGATCGGCGCGATCAAAGGCGTGGGTGAAGGCCCGATCGAGGCGATCATCGAAGCGCGTAACAACGGCGGGTATTTCCGCGAGTTGTTCGATCTTTGCGCCCGTACCGATACCAAAAAACTGAACCGCCGCGTGCTGGAAAAACTGATCATGTCCGGCGCGTTTGACAGGCTGGGACCGCACCGCGCCGCGCTGATGAACTCGCTGGGCGACGCCCTGAAAGCGGCAGATCAGCATGCAAAAGCGGAAGCGATTGGTCAGGCGGATATGTTTGGCGTGCTGGCGGAAGAGCCAGAGCAGATTGAACAGTCATACTCCAACTGCCAGCCGTGGCCAGAACAGGTCGTACTGGATGGGGAGCGTGAAACGTTAGGCTTGTACCTGACGGGGCACCCGATCAACCAGTACATCAAAGAAATTGAGCGCTATGTCGGCGGCCACAGGCTAAAAGACATGCATCCGACAGATCGTGGTAAAATCACCACGGCTGCGGGGCTCGTGATTGCTGCAAGGGTTATGGTCACCAAGCGCGGCAATCGTATCGGCATCTGTACGTTGGATGACCGTTCCGGGCGTCTGGAGGTGATGTTGTTCACCGACGCGCTGGATAAATACCAGCACTTGCTGGAAAAAGACCGCATACTTATCGTCAGCGGACAGGTCAGCTTTGATGACTTCAGTGGGGGGCTTAAAATGACCGCCCGCGAAGTGATGGACATTGACGAAGCCCGGGAAAAATATGCTCGCGGGCTTGCTATCTCGCTGACGGACAGGCAAATTGATGACCAGCTTTTAAACCGACTCCGTCAGTCTCTGGAACCCCACCGCTCGGGGACCATTCCAGTACATCTCTACTATCAGAGGGCGGATGCACGTGCGCGGTTGCGCTTTGGTGCAACGTGGCGTGTCTCTCCGAGCGATCGTTTACTCAACGATCTCCGTGGCCTCATTGGTTCGGAGCAGGTGGAACTGGAGTTTGACTAATACAGGAATACTATGAGTCTGAATTTCCTTGATTTCGAACAGCCGATTGCTGAGCTGGAAGCGAAAATCGATTCTCTGACAGCGGTAAGCCGTCAGGATGAAAAACTGGATATTAACATCGACGAAGAAGTGCATCGTCTGCGCGAGAAAAGCGTAGAACTGACGCGCAAAATCTTTGCCGATCTCGGCGCATGGCAGGTGGCCCAGCTGGCACGCCATCCACAGCGTCCGTACACCCTGGATTATGTCCGCCTGGCGTTTGACGAATTTGACGAACTGGCAGGCGATCGCGCATACGCTGACGATAAAGCTATCGTTGGCGGTATCGCGCGTCTGGACGGACGCCCGGTGATGATCATTGGTCATCAGAAAGGTCGTGAAACCAAAGAGAAAATCCGTCGTAACTTCGGTATGCCAGCACCAGAAGGCTACCGTAAGGCCCTGCGTCTGATGGAGATGGCTGAACGGTTCAACATGCCTATCATCACTTTCATCGACACCCCGGGTGCTTACCCTGGCGTGGGCGCGGAAGAGCGCGGTCAGTCTGAAGCTATCGCGCGCAACCTGCGCGAGATGTCTCGTCTGAAGGTGCCGGTCATCTGTACCGTTATCGGTGAAGGCGGTTCCGGTGGTGCGCTGGCCATTGGGGTGGGTGATAAAGTGAATATGCTGCAGTACAGCACCTATTCCGTTATCTCCCCGGAAGGCTGTGCGTCCATTCTGTGGAAAAGCGCCGACAAAGCGCCGCTGGCTGCAGAAGCAATGGGCATCATTGCGCCGCGCCTGAAAGAGCTTAAGCTGATCGACTCCATCATCCCGGAACCGCTGGGTGGTGCGCATCGTAAGCCGGAAGTGATGGCCGCTTCCCTGAAAGCACAGCTGCTGGCTGACCTGGCGGATCTGGACGTGCTGAGCAAAGACGATCTGCTCAACCGTCGCTACCAGCGTCTGATGACCTACGGTTACGCGTAAGCTTCATAATTATCTGAAAAGCCGCACACTGTTGCGGCTTTTTTTATACCTGCGGTTTAGCCGGGCTATGCTTAGCTAATGTTTTTTAAGGAGGAAGCCCATGAATATCATTGCCATTATGGGGCCACACGGCGTCTTTTATAAAGATGAGCCGATTAAGGAGCTGGAGCAAGCCCTGCAGTCGCGCGGGTATCAGCTGATCTGGCCGCACAACAGCGCCGACCTGCTGAAGTTCATCGAGCATAACCCGCGTATCTGCGGCGTGATCTTCGACTGGGATGAATATGACCTCGAACTGTGCAGCGATATCAACAAGCTGAACGAATATCTCCCGCTGTACGCGTTTATCAATACCCACTCAACCATGGACGTCAGCGCCAATGATATGCGAATGGCGCTGTGGTTCTTTGAATATTCGCTCGGCGTGGCGGAGGATATTGCGACCCGCATTCAGCAATATACCGGCGAATATCTCGATAACATCACGCCGCCGTTTACCCGCGCGCTTTTCACCTACGTGAAGGAAGGCAAATATACCTTCTGTACGCCAGGCCATATGGCGGGAACGGCCTATCAAAAAAGCCCGGTGGGCTGCCTGTTCTATGATTTCTTCGGTGGCAACACGCTAAAAGCAGACGTGTCGATTTCAGTCACCGAATTAGGCTCTCTTTTGGATCACACCGGCCCGCATCTGGAGGCCGAAGAATATATCGCCCGCACCTTTGGTGCTGAACAGAGCTATATGGTGACCAACGGCACCTCGACCTCGAACAAAATCGTCGGGATGTACGCTGCCCCTGCAGGCAGTACCTTGCTGATTGACCGCAACTGTCATAAATCGCTGGCGCATCTGCTGATGATGAGCGACGTCGTGCCGCTCTGGCTGTCACCCACGCGCAACGCGCTCGGTATTCTTGGCGGCATCCCGCGTCGTGAGTTTACGCATGACGCCATAGAAGGTAAGGTCGCGGCGATCCCCGGCGCGAGCTGGCCTGTTCACGCGGTGATCACTAACTCCACCTACGACGGCCTGCTGTACAACACCAACTGGATCAAGCAGACGCTGGATGTGCCGTCGATCCACTTTGATTCTGCGTGGGTGCCGTACACCAATTTCCACCCGATTTACGCCGGTAAAAGCGGTATGAGCGGCGAGCGTGTGCCGGGCAAAGTGTTCTTCGAAACGCAGTCGACGCATAAAATGCTGGCTGCGTTTTCGCAGGCTTCGTTAATTCACATCAAAGGTGAGTACGACGAAGATACGTTTAACGAAGCCTTTATGATGCACACCACTACCTCGCCGAGCTATCCGCTGGTGGCCTCGATTGAAACGGCCGCGGCGATGTTGCGCGGCAATCCGGGCAAACGCCTGATCAACCGCTCGGTGGAGCGCGCGCTGCATTTCCGCAAAGAAGTTCAGCGGCTGAAAGATGAAGCCGACGGCTGGTTCTTTGATATCTGGCAGCCGGAAGAGATTGATGAAGCAGAATGCTGGCCCGTCTCGCCCGGCGAAGACTGGCATGGTTTCCGGGATGCTGATGCCGACCATATGTTCCTCGATCCGGTCAAAGTGACGATCCTGACGCCGGGCATGGACGAGCAGGGCATCATGGGTGATGAAGGGATCCCCGCCGCGCTGGTGGCGAAGTTCCTGGACGAGCGCGGCGTGGTGGTGGAGAAAACCGGGCCGTATAACCTACTGTTCCTGTTCAGCATTGGGATCGACAAAACCCGCGCGATGGGGTTGTTGCGCGGCCTGATGGAGTTTAAGCGCGCCTACGATCTCAACCTGCGGGTGAAGAACATGCTGCCGGATCTCTACGCGGAGGATCCTGACTTCTATCGTAGTATGCGCATTCAGGATCTGGCTCAGGGGATCCACAAACTGATCCGCCAGCACGACCTGCCGCGTCTGATGCTGCAGGCGTTTGATGTCCTACCGGAAATGAAACTCACGCCACACAAAGCGTGGCAGCGGCAGGTGAAAGGCGAGGTGGAAACCATCGAGCTGGAAAGTTTGGTCGGGCGGGTGTCGGCCAACATGATCCTGCCTTATCCGCCGGGTGTTCCGCTTTTAATGCCCGGTGAGATGATCACCGAAGAGAGTCGGGCGGTGCTCGATTTCTTGTTGATGCTCTGCTCTGTCGGACGCCATTATCCGGGCTTTGAGACCGATATCCACGGTGCGAAGCGCGATGAGCAGGGCGTGTACTGGGTGCGAGTCCTAAAATAAAGGTGACCGCTTGCAAGGTGCGGGTTTTCGGTTGTAACGTTCAGGCATCATAAAAAGGAGAAGATATGCTGGGTTTAAAAGCTGTTCATCATATTGCGATTATTGCGACCGATTACGCGAAAAGTAAGTCCTTCTATTGCGATATCCTTGGCTTTACGCTGCTCAGTGAGGCTTACCGCGAGGAGCGCGACTCCTGGAAGGGCGATCTGGCGTTAAACGGGCAATATGTGATTGAGCTGTTCTCATTTCCTTTTCCGCCTGCGCGTCCTTCCCGCCCGGAAGCCTGCGGCCTGCGTCATCTGGCCTTTAGCGTTGATGACCTGAATAGCGCGGTCAAGCATCTGGAATCGCACGGCGTGATGTGCGAAGCGATACGCGTCGATCCGTTCACCGACAAGCGTTTTACCTTTTTCAGCGACCCCGATGGCCTGCCGCTGGAGCTTTACCAGCAGTAATCGCCGTCATGTGTGATAATGCCCGCTTAGTCCGGGCATTTTTTATGTGTAATTTCCTATGACCTCACCCGCTATCGCACAAGCCGTTTCACCGTACCGCCAGCTGCTGGTGGGGTTTAGCGGTGGGCTGGATTCCACCGTTTTGCTCCATCGTCTTAAGCTCTGGCGTGACCAGGCGTCTGACGTCCAGCTCCGGGCGATACATATCCATCACGGGTTAAGTCCTCATGCTGATGCATGGGGAGCGCACTGTGAAGCCCTCTGTGAGGCGTGGAGCATTCCGTTGATGGTTGAACGCGTTATGCTCCACGAGGAAGGGCTGGGCACTGAGGCGCAGGCGCGCAAGGCCCGCTATGCCGCTTTTGCTCGCGCCTTACGGCCCGGTGAAGCACTCGTTACGGCGCAGCATCTTGACGATCAGTGCGAAACTTTTTTACTTGCGCTAAAGCGGGGCAGTGGTCCGGCGGGGTTATCCGCCATGCCTGAGCGCGCGCGTTTTGCCGAAACCGAATTAATCCGCCCGCTGCTGGGTGAAAAACGTGCTTCTCTTGAATCCTGGGCGCATGAATATCAGCTGAGCTGGATTGAGGACGAAAGCAATCAGGACGACAGCTACGATCGTAACTTCCTGCGTCTGCGCGTCATACCGTTACTGACCGAACGCTGGGAGCACTTTGCTGAAGCGACGGCCAGGAGCGCCACGCTTTGTGCCGAGCAGGAGAGCCTGCTGGATGAGTTGCTGAGTGATGAGTTGGCCGGGCTGATTTCATCTGAGGGTGCGCTGGCAATTGCGCCGCTGGAAGCGATGAGTGCGGTACGCCGTGCTGCAGTTTTACGCCGCTGGTTGGCCTCTCATCATGCCGTCATGCCGTCGCGAGCAATGCTCGGCAGAATATGGGATGAAGTGGCGCAGGCGCGAGAAGATGCCACACCGAGCGTTTACCTGAACGGCTTCGAGGTCAGGCGCTATCAGGGCAAACTGTGGTGGGTAAAATCTCGCTCTTCTCTTTCTGATGTTGTTCTCGATTGGCCCTGCGTGGTGGAAGCGCTGACATTACCCGCTGGCGCGGGTAGCGTATCCCTGACGAATGCCGGTCACGTGCGTCTGCCTGAAGTGGATGAGCCCGTTACGGTGCGTTTTAAAGCCGGTGGTTTGCTGCATATCGTCGGGCGTAATGGCGGACGAAAGCTGAAGAAAATCTGGCAGGAGAACAATGTGCCGCCCTGGCTGCGCGATACCACGCCGCTGCTGTTTTATGGTGAGACGCTTATCGCCGCTGCGGGCGTGTTTATCACGGAAGAGGGATGGACAGAAAAGGGCGTTTCGTTTGAGTGGAATGCGTAACGGGCAGCCGGGCTGCCCGTGAGTGTCATCAGGATTCGCTTACCACAACGGTACCGATTTCCGGGTGGCTGAAGCTGGCAATTTTGTCCAGACGAAGCTCGCGCGTCGCGCCGGCATCTTCCACTATCAGATATTCCACATTCTTACGTGAAACCAAATCGCTGGCTTTCGCCTTCAACACTTCGCCATCTTTTAGCTCCAGCGTCAGTATTAAATGATGCTGGCAGGCGAGTTCGAGGTTTTCATAGTCATCACAATTGATGGGTTGATAAGTATCATTCATCGACATAATCGCTCACCAGTAAATTCGCCGCAGCATACGCTGCTTTTTCCCTGACCGACTCTGAAAGGCTCTCATCAGAGGCCACTTCATTAAGCACCTTCAATACACAGCCCAACGCGTCCGGGACATACCCCAGATCGCCGCTGGCGATTTCCGCATACCGTTTGCGAATTAACTCACAATAATTATTCACATCCCCTCCCGCCAGCGCACTGACTTACTGTGAGATATCATTAAGCCTACGAAGATAAACTCGGTTTAGCAAGGTGACTATACCATACTCATTTAAGCAATATCAGCGCCTTGATAGCGCACTATTCATCACCTCGTAACAGCGTTTTGCTTTTGTTTTCGCTACAATGTCCGCCTGAATCGAAAGGAGTTCTCTGATGGCGCTGAAAGCGACAATTTATAAAGCTGTGGTCAATGTGGCGGATCTTGACCGCAACCAGTTCCTTGATGCGTCATTGACGCTGGCGCGTCACCCCTCTGAAACCCAGGAACGCATGATGCTGCGCCTGCTGGCGTGGATTAAATACGCCGACGAGCGTTTGCAATTTACGCGTGGTTTGAGTGCGGAAGATGAACCCGAAGCCTGGCTGCGCAACGATCATCTCGGTATCGATTTGTGGATTGAGCTTGGCCTGCCGGATGAGCGCAGGATTAAAAAGGCGTGCACCCAGTCCGCTGACGTGGCGTTATTCGCGTATAATCAACGCGCTGCGGAGATCTGGTGGCAGCAAAACAAGAGCAAGTGCGGACAGTTTAAAAATCTCACCGTCTGGTATCTGGATGATGAGCAGCTGGCGCAACTGAGCGAATTTGCTGGCCGAACGATGGTCCTGCAGGCGACGATTCAGGACGGTGCAATCTGGCTTTCTGATTCTCAGAATAATCTGGAAATCCATTTAACGGCATGGCAACCGGCGCCATGATTGTTTTGTCCCGAAACGTCAGCATTCCGGATAACGAGCTGGAGATCACTGCCATCCGGGCGCAGGGCGCGGGCGGTCAGCACGTTAACAAGGCCTCAACGGCTATCCATTTGCGCTTTGACATTCGGGCCTCCAGCCTGCCAGAGTATTATAAAGAAAGTCTGCTTGCCGCCAGCCATCATCTGATCACCAGCGATGGCGTCATTGTGATTAAAGCGCAGGAGTACCGCAGCCAGGAGTTAAACCGGGAAGCGGCGATTGCGAGGCTGGTGGCGATGATTAAAGAATTAACGACAGTGCAGAAAAGCCGTCGGGCAACGCGGCCCACACGTGCATCGAAAGAGCGCCGGCTGTCGTCAAAGGCGCAGAAATCCACAGTGAAAGCACTACGCGGTAAAGTTCGTCGCCCTACAGAGTGACGAAAGGGAACACACTTTTCATAAGGAATTCATTGTGAAAAAAGTATTATGGTCAGCGCTGGCAGTGAGTACGCTGTTTGCGCTTTTTGGGTGTAACAACCGTTCGGAAACGCAGGTATTACAGCCTACGCAAACGGAAGAATTAAAGCCGATGCAGCAGAGCTGGCGTGGCGTATTGCCTTGTGCGGACTGCGAGGGCATCGAAACATCCCTGTTCCTGCAAAAAGACGGCACATGGGTAATGAACCAGCGCTATCAGGGCGCGAAAGAGCCTTCTTCGTTTGGGACTTACGGAACCTGGGCACGCACGGCTGAGAAGCTGGTCCTGACGGATACGACCGGGGAGAAAACCTGGTTCCGCCCTAAAGGTGACAGCATGGAGATGCTTGACCGTGAAGGCAATCCTATTGAGTCTCAGTTCAACTACACGCTCGCCCCGGTAAAAGCGGCACTGCCTGCCACGCCAATGGCGATGCGAGGTATGTATTTCTACATGGCAGATGCGGCAATCTTCACCGATTGCGTCACCGGTAAGAAAGTCAGCGTGGCAAACAATGCTCAGCTGGAGCGTGATTATGCCGTGGCGCGCGGCAATGACAGCAAGCCGGTTCTGCTGACGGTGGATGGTCACTTTACCCTGGAGCCGAACCCGGACAGCGGTGAGATGGTTAAAACACTGGTGGCCGATAAAGACGCGAAATTTGTTGCAGGTAAAAGCTGCGACAGTAAATAAGCTGACGCCACGCCATTAAAAAACCCCGCCGGAGCGGGGTTTTTTGTTTCTTAACCTTTAATGGCTTTCACCAGGTAATCAAGAATGTCGCCAGTCTTGATCATCTGTTTCTCGCCGCTGCGACGGTATTTGTATTCAATCTCGTCGCTGTCGAGGTTACGGTCTCCGATGACAACGGTGTGCGGAATACCGATCAGTTCCATATCAGCAAACATTACGCCAGGACGCTCTTTACGGTCATCCATCAGCACGTCGATGCCCTTGGCGCGCAGCTCAGCGTAAAGTTTTTCCGCCAGTTCCTGTACGCGGTAAGACTTATGCATGTTCATTGGCAGAATCGCAACCTGGAACGGCGCGATGTTGTCCGGCCAAACGATGCCGCGCTCGTCGTAGTTTTGCTCGATAGCCGCAGCAACAACGCGCGTTACCCCGATACCGTAGCAGCCCATTGTCAGAACCTGGTTACGGCCATCTTCGCCCTGAACGGCAGCGTTCATCGCGCGGGAGTACTTATCGCCTAACTGGAAGATATGACCCACTTCGATACCGCGCTTGATCATCAGCGTACCCTGGCCGTCCGGGCTTGGATCGCCTGCGACCACGTTACGGATGTCAGCCACTTCTGGCGTCGCCACGTCGCGATCCCAGTTGATGCCGAAGTAGTGTTTACCGTCGATGTTTGCACCCGCAGAGAAGTCGCTCATTGCGGCAACCGTGCGGTCAATAACAACCGGAACCGGCAGATTGACTGGACCCAGTGAACCTGGACCCGCATTCACAACGGCGCGGATTTCCGCTTCCGTGGCGAAGGTCAGCGGGCTGGCAACCTGCGGCAGCTTCTCGGCTTTCACTTCGTTCAGCTCGTGATCGCCACGGACCAGCAGGGCAACCAGCGGGTATGCGCTACCCTCGGTGGATTTCACCAGCAAGGTTTTTACCGTTTTCTCAATCGGCAGGTTGAACTGTTCAACCAGCTCAGCAATGGTTTTCGCGTTTGGCGTATCAACCAGCTTCATCTCTTCGGTGGCAGCAGCGCGTGGCGTTTTTGGTGCCAGTGCTTCAGCAAACTCGATGTTCGCCGCGTAATCAGAGGAGTCAGAGAAGATCACATCGTCTTCACCACTCTGTGCCAGTACCTGGAACTCATGCGATGCGCTGCCGCCAATAGAACCCGTATCAGCCTGCACCGCACGGAAATCCAGACCCATGCGGGAGAAGATTTTGCTGTACGCAGCGTACATGGCGTCGTAAGTCTCTTGCAGCGATTCCTGAGAAGTATGGAAAGAGTAGGCGTCTTTCATCAGGAATTCGCGAGAGCGCATGACGCCAAAGCGTGGACGCACTTCGTCACGGAATTTGGTCTGGATCTGGAAGAAGTTCAGCGGCAACTGTTTGTATGAGCTCAGCTCATTACGAATCAGATCGGTAATGACTTCTTCATGCGTTGGACCGAGGACAAACGGACGATCGCCGCGATCGGCAATACGCAGCAGTTCCGGACCGTATTGCTCCCAGCGACCGCTCTCCTGCCACAGTTCAGAGGGCTGAACGACCGGCATTAACACCTCGATAGCACCGGCGTTGTTCATCTCTTCACGCACGATGTTTTCGACTTTTTTCAGGACGCGCACGCCGGTCGGCAGCCAGGTGTATAACCCGGAGGCCAGCTTGCGGATCATCCCGGCGCGCAGCATCAGCTGATGGCTGATCACTTCGGCGTCGGCAGGTGTCTCCTTTAAAGTGGAGAGCAGATATTGGCTAGTACGCATGTTGTTACGGTTCCGTTTCGACGAGTAGGGCTGGCTGAAAGGCCAACCTGACACAAAAAAAGTGGTTTAGTTTACCAGTGTGGCAAAGATGCCAAAAGAGAGGAGGTTAAAATTACCTGGGTTCCAGGGCAAACACTTCAAAACCTGCCCCGGTAACGCGCCAGCGCACGTTAAAATCCAGTAGCCAGACGGCATAGGTTTTACCGGCTTCCTCTTCTTTTCGGTAGGCGGGACGAGGGTCCTGCGCCAGTACTTCAACGATAAAGTCCCGAAGATGGGGATAACGCTTTTCGAGCTGATGTATCTGGACGGTGAGCTCAGGCGTGAAGTGTACCGGCATATCGGCCTGTGGGGCGTCCTGAGCATAACTTGCCCGGGCGTCCGGTAGCGCTTCAGCGAAAGGCAAATACGGCTTGATGTCGATAACCGGCGTGCCATCCACCAGGTCAAGACTGCCTAACTCAAGGATCACCTGATCCTTCTGACAGCGTATACCTTTCAGTTCAACCAGCGACATGCCGATGGGGTTGGGGCGAAAGGTCGAACGGGTGGCGAAAACGCCCATTCTTGCATTTCCTCCCAGACGGGGAGGGCGCACCGTTGGCCGCCAGCCACCTTCCATGGTCTGGTGAAACACAAAGACAACCCACAGGTGGCTGAAGGCGTCGAGCCCGCGTACCGCATCGGCCTGATTGTAGGGCGCGATCAGATGAAGCTCGCCGCCGCCCCGTGTGACCAGACCGGGCTGGCGCGGTACGGCGAATTTCTCTTTATAAGGAGAGTGGATAACGCCTATTTGCTCAAACTGAAATGCACTCATTTCGCCGTAATGTTTAGTGCAGAACCGATACAAACAGCCTGACGATAACATCCTGGCGTACCGCTGGTCACTTCACAGCTGTGCAGCAGCACCGCGTTGGCTTTCATTTTTGACGCGTTAATCTGCATACGCTTGCGGGCCGTTGGAATGTTTGGAGGAGAGTCCTGATTAGTTGCCTGGCAGGATTCGCCGCTCACTTCACCCAGTTCACGGAATGGCTTGCCCACGAGATCGTCGGCTTTAGTGATAATGCGTACCGGTGCAGGGCGAGGCGCTTTCGGTTTTGCTGGCTCCGCTTTAGGCGGGGTTGCTGTGCTTTGAACAGGTTCAACAGGAGATCTGCTTAGCATAGAACAGCCGCTCAGCATGAGTGCTAAGAGACAGATCGGTAAAGCACGCATAATAGTTCCTCAATGGATAATCAAAACAACGGATATTGAATCAGTTGCCTGCATAAATGACAAGACGGGCATAAGCCCGTCCTGATGATATTACACTGAGAGGAGATTACCAGCCTTTAACAGCACCGCCGTTAAACACCTTGTTGGCTTCCTGGTAAACTTCGTCAGACTGATAAGCCTGAACAAATTTCTTCACGTTTTCCGCGTCTTTGTTGTCTTCGCGAGTCACGATCAGGTTGACGTATGGGGAGTCTTTATCTTCAACGAAGATGCCGTCTTTCGCAGGGGTCAGGCCGATTTGGCTGGCGTAAGTAGTGTTGATCACCGCCAGTGCGATCTGTGCATCGTCAAGTGAACGTGGTAACTGTGGTGCTTCCAACTCAACCAGTTTCAGATTTTTCGGATTCTCGATAACGTCCAGTGCAGTCGGCAGCAAACCCACGCCGTCTTTCAGTTTAATCAGGCCCACTTTCTGTAGCAGCAGCAGGGAGCGACCGAGGTTTGTTGGGTCGTTAGGGATCGCGACCTGGGAGCCAGGCTGCAGTTCATCAAGCGATTTGATTTTTTTCGAGTAACCGGCAATTGGGTAAACGAAGGTGTTACCGGCCGCAACGAGCTTGTAGCCGCGATCTTTGATCTGCTGATCCAGGTATGGTTTGTGCTGGAAGGCGTTGGCGTCAATATCGCCTTTGCTCAGCGCTTCGTTCGGCAGCACGTAATCGTTGAAGGTTACCAGCTCAACGTCCAGACCATATTTTTCTTTCGCCACTTTCTGCGCAACTTCAGCAACCTGCTGCTCAGCACCCACGATAACGCCCACTTTAATGTGGTTTGGATCTTTTTCGTCCTGACCGCAACCCACCAGTGCCAGAGAGCCGATCAGCGCGCCTACCGCTGCAAGGGTCTTTAATTTGAACGCCATGTTTTATCCTTAACTCGTCGAGTTTGTGTTGTGTGTAACGTTATTTGTGAGTAACAGCCCGGACGATGCGATCGCCAGAGAATTGGATTAAGTAAACCAGCACAACCAGCAATACCAGAACGGTATTCATTACGGTAGCGTTATAACCAATATAGCCATATTGATAGCCGATCTGGCCTAAACCGCCAGCACCCACTGCGCCACCCATCGCGGAATAGCCGACCAGCGTAATAAGCGTAATGGTCGCTGCGTTCACCAGGCCAGGCAACGCTTCAGGCAGCAGCACTTTGCGTACGATCTGCATCGGTGTTGCGCCCATTGCGCGGGAGGCTTCAATCAGACCGGTTGGGATCTCCAGCAGGGCGTTTTCCACCATACGGGCGATAAACGGCGCTGCACCTACGGTTAGCGGAACGATGGCCGCCTGCAGACCGATAGACGTTCCGACGATCACGCGGGTAAACGGAATCATCCATACCAGCAGAATAATGAACGGGATGGAACGGAAGATATTCACCAGCGCAGAGAGGGTGCGATATAGCTTCGCGTTCTCAATGATTTGCCCCGGACGCGTCACGTACAGCAGGACGCCGACCGGCAGACCAATCACAAAACCAAAGAAGCCCGATACAAAGGTCATTGCCAGCGTTTCCCAAACGCCGCGAACCAGCAGCCACATCATCGGCTCAGACATAACCCAGTACCTCTACTTTTACATGGTGTTCTTGCAGCCAGGCAATCGCCGCCTGGGTTTCTTCTTGTGTCCCGTGCATTTCCGTCAGCATGATGCCGAACTTCACGCCACCGGCGTAATCCATCTGCGCGCTAATGATGTTGTTGTTCACGTTAAAGCGACGTGCAGTTTCGGAAAGCAGTGGAGCGTCAACGGACTGACCGGTGAATTCCATACGCAGCATTGGGACGCTGTCTGCCGTTGCTTCTGTTTTCAGACGTTCCAGATAATCTTCCGGAATATCCAGATGCAGCGTGGACTGAATAAACTGCTGCGCCAGCGGAGTTTTCGGATGCGAGAACACTTCACTTACCGTGTCCTGCTCGATCAGTTCACCGTTACTGATGACCGCCACGCAGTCACAGATGCGTTTCACCACATCCATTTCGTGCGTAATAAGGAGGATCGTCAGGCCCAGGCGACGATTAATATCTTTCAGCAGTTCCAGAATCGAACGCGTGGTCGCCGGGTCCAGTGCGCTGGTCGCTTCATCGCACAGCAGCACCTTAGGATTACTTGCCAGCGCGCGGGCAATGGCCACACGCTGTTTCTGCCCACCGGACAGGTTCGCCGGGTAGCTATCATGTTTATCGCCCAGACCCACGAGGTCGAGCAGTTCGGTGACGCGACGCTTCACTTCTTCTTTAGGCGTGTTGTCCAGCTCCAGCGGTAATGCGACGTTACCGAAAACGGTACGGGAAGCCAGCAGGTTGAAGTGCTGGAAAATCATGCCAATCTGGCGGCGTGCTTTAGTGAGTTCTTTCTCTGAGAGGGCGGTAAGCTCTTGCCCGCCAACTTCAACGCTGCCCTGGGTTGGACGCTCAAGCAGGTTAACACAACGGATCAGCGTACTTTTACCTGCACCCGATGCGCCAATGACGCCATAAATTTGACCAGCAGGAACATGCAGGCTGACATTGTTCAACGCCTGAATGGTTCGGTTCCCCTGCTGGAACACTTTGGTGATATTGGAAAGTTTAATCATTAGATTATTTTTATCATATGTAAGTTAGCCGTGGCATTTTGTTCTGCCAGATACGGGTGATGACCGTAAACAAAACGGATGTTAAGGCATCCAGACGTCTAAATCAATCCAACTCTGTGCGATGAGCACTTTATTGCGCTGCGATTCATGAGATACTAGCGGAACATGCCTTTTTCAGGAGCAAACCGGTGGCAAAATCAGTACCCGCAATTTTTCTCGATCGTGATGGCACTATTAATGTGGATCATGGTTACGTCCATGAGATTGATGAGTTCGAGTTTATCGAGGGCGCAATAGATGCCATGCGCCAGCTGAAAGAGATGGGTTATGCGCTGGTGGTTGTGACTAACCAGTCCGGTATTGCACGCGGTAAATTCACCGAAGCGCAGTTCGAGACGCTGACGGAATGGATGGACTGGTCGCTGGCCGATCGCGGTGTGGATCTCGACGGCATCTATTATTGTCCGCATCACCCGCAGGGAACGCTAGAAGAGTATCGCCAGACCTGTGATTGCCGTAAACCGCATCCGGGGATGTTCATTTCTGCGCAGGAATTTCTGCACATTGATATGGCTGCCTCTTATATGGTGGGCGATAAACTGGAAGATATGCAGGCAGCAACAGCTGCGGGTGTTGGGACCAAAATATTAGTTCGCACCGGTAAGCCAGTGACGCCAGAAGCAGAGAATGCAGCAGATTGGGTAATTAATAGTCTGGCAGACCTGCCTGAAGAGATTAAAAAGCACCAAAAATAGCCTTTTTGGTGAAAAGGTGAGCGGTCGAAATAAAAATGCATATTTCCGCTTGTCATTCCTCGGCGGCTCCCTATAATGCGCCTCCATCGACACGGCAGATGTGAATCACTTCACAAACAACCCGGTCGGTTGAAGAGAAAAAAATCCTGAAATAACGGGTTGACTCTGAAAGAGGAAAGCGTAATATACGCCACCTCGCAACGGTGAGCGAAAGCCGCGTTGCACTGCTCTTTAACAATTTATCAGAC
>NZ_JBQEOB010000014.1:0-75792 GCF_052045065.1 Enterobacter sp. 22452
CCGGTGGTTACAAGCAGTCTTCGGTGGAGCGGTAGTTCAGTCGGTTAGAATACCTGCCTGTCACGCAGGGGGTCGCGGGTTCGAGTCCCGTCCGTTCCGCCACTTATTAAGACATCAAGCCTGCCTTTTAGGCAGGCTTGATGGTAAGAAACTTTAGGGGCGTAGCTCAGTTGGTAGAGCACCGGTCTCCAAAACCGGGTGTCGCGAGTTCGAGTCTCTCCGCCCCTGCCATATAGAATCCTTTGCTTCGGCAAAGGATTTTTTTTGCCTGTAATACGACAAATACCTCTTCTAATAAAGAAGCCTGCATCTCTGCAGGCTTTTTGCGTTAGTCCATGATATTGATTTTTAGAAGATCTTTAATCTGCGACTGCTTATCGCTGTTCTGCAGCCAAATAGCATATAACGGTCTGGAAAGCGTCGTGGAATCTGCGACGGTATGCAGACCCGGTCTGCTGTCTGCCCAGCGAGTAGGTAGCCAGGTGCAGCCCTTTAATAAAGGCAGCTGCTGGCAGGCAATCTCCGCAGAGCTTGTTGTTAACTGGGGGACATCATCGCTGGCAATCAACCCAGACTCATGTTGCTGAAAATCCGGGCCCCATTCCAGACGCAGATAATTCAGGTCGGCTTTCATCATTGATGGCTCAGAAGCATAAAGCGCAAGACCAAACTGCCCTACGATCTGGCTGCTAAATTCGTCCATCTTGGGGGCTTCGGTCGTGATCAGAAGATCCAGTTGGCGCTCATGGAGTTGCTTAACCAGCGACTGACGTTGCGCAATTCTGGCCTCAAATTGCAGATGCCCGTGTGAATGATACAACCGACTCAACCATTGACTGAGCATGCATTCCCACAGGGATGCGCTGGCCCCAATTGAGAATTCATTGTGTCTTGAGGTATGCGCAACCTCTTTACGCGCCGCTTGCCAGGTGTTCATCAATGTCTCCGCATACGGAAGCAGTTTTTCACCGGCAGGCGTGAGGCGGATATTGTTGCGATGGCGGGTAAAAAGATTCACACCCAGTTGATTTTCCAGCTGTCGAATACGAAAACTGACTGCTGACTGCGTCAGGTAAAGGGCTTCAGCGGCTCGCCCGAAGTGACGCGTTCTGCTCACTTCAAGGAAAGTTTTTAGCAATTCCGTATCCACATCTTTCTCCACAAAATTATTTGTCGTTATGATTTAAATGTTTTGTTTTACACTCTGTCAAGCGTAACTAATACTCCGCGCCATAAATAGCTCGGCCAAAGAATTAGGAGCGTGTAGGATGGCGGAAAGCTTTACGACGACTAATCGTTTTTTCGACAATAAACATTATCCGCGCGGGTTCTCTCGTCACGGCGATTTCACCATCAAAGAAGCTCAACTGCTTGAGCGCCATGGTTATGCCTTTAACGAGCTGGATCTGGGTAAGCGTGAACCTGCTACCGAAGACGAAAAACAGTTTGTTTCTGTGTGCCGTGGTGAGCGTGAGCCGCAGTCTGAAGCAGAACGTGTATGGATCAAGTATATGGCACGCATTAAGCGTCCAAAGCGCTTCCATACGCTGTCTGGCGGTAAGCCGCAGATGGAAGGTGCAGAAGACTACACCGAGTCTGACGACTAAGATGGTGAGAAGGGGCTACGGCCCCTTTTTTATGCCAGCAACTTCTGTAGATGCAGCAGCAAGCGGTCGATAGCGCGATAGCTCAGCGCTTCCTGCAAATGTTTCCTTTCAATGTCAGTACAGCCCTCCACGTCAGCAATGGTTCTGGCCACTTTCAACAGACGCTGCCACGCGCGTATGGACAGCCCAAACCGCGTCAACGTCTCTTCCAGCCACCCCGCATCCTCACCGTTAAGTGAACAAAACTGTCGGATCCCGGCATTATCCAGCCGCGCATTCAGTCTGTTCTGACGAGCATACTGTCGCGCCTGCGCCGCGATAACCCGCTCGCGAACATTCGCAGAGCTTTCACTCTGTATACCCGTCTGCCTGAGTATGCCAGGCGGTGGAAGCGGGATTTCCAGTGATAAATCGAAACGATCGAGGAACGGGCCGGACAGCTTTCCCAGATAGCGCAGCGTCTGCTCTGGCGTGCAGCGGTTATGATTCCCCTGATAGTGTCCCGTGGGGCTGGGGTTCATCGCCGCGACGAGCTGAAACCTGGCGGGATAGCTTAGTTTGGCACGCGTGCGTGAGATATGTATCTCGCCGGATTCAATGGGTTCCCTCAGTGCATCCAGCACGCGGCGCTCAAATTCAGGCAGCTCATCGAGAAACAGAATGCCATTGTGCGCCAGTGAGATCTCACCCGGCCCCGGAATAGACCCACCGCCGACCATTGCCGTCAGTGAAGCGCTATGATGCGGGGAACGAAAAGGACGTCGGCGCCACTGTTTTTGCAGCGACGTAGAACCGATCAGGCTATATATGGCGGCGCTTTCCAGCGCTTCATGATTATTAAGCGGTGGGAGCAACCCACTCAACCTGCTCGCCAGCATGGTTTTACCCGTACCCGGTGGGCCAATCAGCAGAAGATTGTGTCCACCCGCTGCCGTGATCTCCAGCGCCCGTTTCCCTTGCTCCTGTCCCATGATCTCGCTGATATCCTCTGGTACATCCGTTACCTCATCGTCACACTCTTCCGGTTCGGACAGCTCATGTCGCCCTTCCAGCCAGGCACACACTTCCTGAAGATGCCCCGCTATAAGGCATCCCTTTTCTGCAATAAGACTCACTTCTGATGCGTTTTCATTGGCGACAATGATTTGCCGCCCTGCACGGATTGCCTCCAGCGCTCCGGATATTGCACCGGGAACGCCTCTTAACGCGCCTGTGAGCGCGAGTTCGCCCACGAACTCGTACGAGCCTAGCCTGGTTGTATTAAGCTGCTCAGAAGCCGCGAGAAGCGCAATCGCGATAGGTAAATCGTATCGTCCCCCCTCTTTGGGTAGATCGGCGGGGGCAAGGTTGATGGTGATCTTCTTCGCGGGGAAGGTATAACCGCTATTTATTATTGCGCTGCGAACGCGATCCCTCGCCTCTTTAACCGTCGTTTCCGGTAGCCCGACAAGCGTGAGTCCCGGCAGCCCATTACTCAAATGAACCTCTACGGAAATCAGCGGTGCCTTCACCCCGAGAGCCGCACGCGTATAAACAACTGACAGTGACATTTGCACTACCTCCTGGTGTGACTATGTCAGCGCATGTATTGTCTTTTTAGCGTCATTTTGTGAATTTAAGGCACCTGTTCAGGTATTTTCACGCCGTATTCATACCATTGCATAATCATGGAAGCCTTCTCGCAGAACGTGAAAAACCGCGTTTTGACGCTGTAGTCCGCCGTGAAAAAAATGAAAAATATTCATTTTCTATTTTCCTCATATAAAACAACGATTTTAAGAAATATGATTTGCTGGCTAATCAAGTGAGCCATAAATAAATCTTGTGTTTGTTTTGAATTCTGTGATAACTCTTTAGGTATTCCTTCGAACAAGATGCAGAAAGAACTGAAAATGACAGCCCTTCTACGAGTGATTAGCCTGGTCGTGATTAGCGTGGTGGTGATTATTATCCCACCGTGCGGGGCTGCACTTGGACGAGGAAAGGCTTAGAAATCAAGCCTTAACGAACTAAGACCCCCGCACCGAAAGGTCCGGGGGTTTTTTTATGACTAAAAAACGTAAACGAGGAGCAGAGTATGACGACTAGCACAAAATTCTGTTTCTCCAGATTTATGACGGGGAACTAACTATGAATGGGGCACAATGGGTTGTACATGCGTTGCGCGCGCAGGGAGTAGAAACCGTATTCGGTTATCCGGGTGGCGCAATTATGCCGATTTACGATGCACTGTATGACGGCGGCGTGGAACACCTGTTGTGCCGACACGAGCAGGGTGCAGCGATGGCGGCCATTGGTTACGCCCGTGCCACAGGCAAAACCGGTGTCTGCATGGCCACTTCAGGCCCAGGCGCAACTAACTTAATCACCGGTCTTGCGGATGCCCTGCTGGATTCCGTTCCCGTTGTCGCCATCACCGGGCAGGTGGCGTCTCCGTTCATCGGTACCGATGCTTTCCAGGAAGTCGACGTCCTTGGTTTATCGCTGGCCTGCACCAAACACAGCTTCCTCGTCCAGTCTCTGGAAGAGCTGCCGCGCGTAATGGCTGAAGCATTTGAAGTCGCGAATTCTGGTCGTCCTGGTCCGGTTCTGGTCGATATCCCGAAAGATATCCAGGTGGCACCTGGCGATCTGGAACCCCACTTCTCTACCGTTGAAAGCGACAATGCGTTTCCGGATGCGGAAGTTGAAGAGGCCCGTCAGATGCTGGCGCAGGCGAAACAGCCGATGCTGTACGTCGGCGGTGGCGTCGGCATGGCACAGGCCGTTCCAGCCCTGCGCGAATTTATCGCAACAACGCAGATGCCAGCGACCTGCACGTTGAAAGGTCTGGGTGCCGTAGACGCGAACTACCCATACTATCTGGGCATGCTGGGGATGCACGGCACCAAAGCGGCAAACCTGGCGGTGCAGGAGTGCGATCTGCTCATCGCCGTAGGCGCCCGTTTTGACGACCGCGTCACCGGCAAGCTGAATACCTTTGCGCCGAACGCCAAAGTCATCCATATGGATATCGACCCGGCGGAGATGAACAAGCTGCGTCAGGCGCACGTCGCGCTGCAGGGCGATCTCAACGCGCTGTTACCGGCACTGCAGCAGCCGCTGGATATCAACGCGTGGCGTCAGCACACCGCAGACATGCGCACTGAGCACGCCTGGCGTTACGACCATCCCGGTGAGGACATCTACGCGCCGCTGCTGTTGAAGCAGCTGTCCGACCGTAAACCGGCTGACAGCGTCGTCACAACTGACGTAGGCCAGCACCAGATGTGGTCCGCGCAGCACATGACCTACACCCGCCCGGAAAACTTCATCACCTCCAGCGGGTTAGGGACGATGGGCTTCGGTCTGCCAGCAGCCGTTGGCGCGCAGGTTGCCCGCCCGAACGATACCGTTATCTGTATCTCCGGTGACGGCTCCTTCATGATGAACGTTCAGGAGCTCGGCACCGTTAAGCGTAAGCAGTTGCCGCTGAAAATCGTCTTGCTCGACAACCAGCGTTTAGGGATGGTTCGCCAGTGGCAGCAGCTGTTCTTCCAGGAGCGTTACAGCGAAACGACTCTCACCGATAACCCCGATTTCCTCACCCTGGCCAGCGCCTTTGGCATCCCTGGCCAGCACATCACCCGTAAAGATCAGGTTGAAGCGGCGCTCGACACCATGCTGAACAGCGATGGGCCTTACCTGCTTCATGTCTCAATCGACGAACTCGAGAACGTCTGGCCGTTGGTACCGCCTGGTGCCAGTAACTCACAAATGATGGAGAAATTATCATGATGCAGCATCAGGTCGCCGTACAGGCTCGCTTCAACCCAGAAACCTTAGAGCGCGTTTTGCGCGTGGTGCGTCATCGTGGTTTTCAGATTTGCTCTATGAATATGGAAACGGCCACAGACGCCCAGAACATCAGTATCGAATTAACCGTTGCCAGCCCGCGGTCGGTCGACTTACTGTTTAGCCAATTATCAAAACTGGTAGACGTTGCCCATGTTGCCATCTGCCAGAGCACAACCACATCACAACAAATCCGCGCTTAAGCGTGACAGGACGAAAAAATGACGACAAAAAAAGCTGATTACATTTGGTTCAACGGTGAGATGGTTCGCTGGGAGGACGCGAAGGTCCACGTGATGTCCCACGCGCTGCACTACGGTACCTCCGTGTTTGAAGGCATCCGTTGCTACGACTCTCACAAAGGACCAGTGGTGTTCCGCCATCGCGAACACATGCAGCGTCTGCATGACTCAGCCAAAATTTATCGTTTCCCGGTTTCTCAAAGCGTTGATGAGCTGATGGAAGCCTGTCGCGAAGTGATCCGTAAAAACAACCTGACCAGCGCCTATATTCGTCCGCTGGTCTTCGTGGGCGACGTCGGCATGGGCGTGAACCCGCCAGCCGGTTACAACACCGATGTGATCATTGCCGCGTTCCCATGGGGTGCCTACCTGGGTGCTGAAGCCCTGGAGCAGGGGATCGACGCAATGGTCTCTTCCTGGAACCGCGTGGCGCCAAACACCATCCCGACAGCCGCGAAAGCGGGCGGCAACTACCTTTCTTCCCTGCTGGTCGGTAGCGAAGCGCGCCGCCACGGCTATCAGGAAGGTATCGCCCTGGACGTGAACGGCTACATCTCTGAAGGCGCGGGTGAAAACCTGTTTGAAGTAAAAGACGGCATCCTGTTCACGCCGCCGTTCACCTCGTCCGCGCTGCCGGGCATCACCCGTGACGCCATCATCAAGCTGGCGAAAGATCTGGGTATCGAAGTGCGCGAGCAGGTGCTGTCCCGCGAATCGCTGTATCTGGCCGATGAAGTGTTCATGTCCGGTACCGCGGCTGAAATCACGCCAGTGCGCAGCGTAGACGGTATCCAGGTGGGCGAAGGCCGCTGTGGCCCGGTCACCAAACGTATTCAGCAAGCGTTCTTTGGCCTCTTCACCGGCGAAACAGAAGATAAATACGGCTGGTTGGATCAGGTTAATCACTAAGTATAAATTTGGGACGGCACGCACCGTCCCATTAAATAGTCAGACGGGAGTAAATAAAGCATGCCTAAGTATCGTTCAGCCACCACCACCCACGGCCGTAATATGGCGGGTGCCCGCGCACTGTGGCGCGCCACCGGAATGACCGACGCCGATTTCGGCAAGCCGATTATCGCCGTGGTGAACTCCTTCACCCAGTTCGTACCGGGCCACGTGCACCTGCGCGATCTCGGCAAGCTGGTTGCCGAGCAAATCGAAGCCTCCGGCGGCGTGGCGAAAGAGTTCAACACCATTGCGGTGGATGACGGTATCGCGATGGGTCACGGGGGCATGCTCTATTCACTGCCGTCGCGTGAGCTGATCGCCGACTCGGTTGAGTACATGGTTAACGCCCACTGCGCCGATGCGATGGTCTGCATCTCCAACTGCGACAAAATCACCCCGGGGATGCTGATGGCCTCCCTGCGCCTGAATATTCCGGTGATCTTCGTCTCCGGCGGTCCAATGGAAGCGGGGAAAACCAAGCTCTCCGACAAAATCATCAAGCTCGACCTGGTCGATGCGATGATCCAGGGTGCGGACCCGAAAGTCTCAGACGAGCAGAGCGACCAGGTTGAGCGCTCCGCGTGTCCGACCTGCGGCTCCTGTTCCGGTATGTTTACCGCCAACTCCATGAACTGCCTGACCGAAGCGCTGGGTCTTTCTCAGCCGGGTAACGGCTCGCTGCTGGCGACCCACGCCGACCGCAAACAGCTGTTCCTTAACGCCGGTAAGCGCATCGTTGAATTGACTAAACGCTACTACGAGCAGGACGATGCCAGCGCGCTGCCGCGCAACATCGCCAGCAAAGCCGCGTTTGAAAACGCCATGACGCTGGATATCGCCATGGGCGGTTCCACCAACACCGTTCTGCATCTGCTGGCCGCCGCGCAGGAAGCCGAAATCGACTTCACCATGAGCGACATCGACAAGCTGTCCCGTAAAGTGCCGCAGCTGTGTAAAGTCGCGCCGAGTACCCAGAAATATCATATGGAAGACGTACACCGCGCGGGCGGCGTGCTGGGCATTCTGGGCGAGCTGGATCGTGCGGGCCTGATGAACCGTGAAGTGAAAAACGTGCTCGGCCTGACGCTGCCGGAGTCGCTGGACCAGTACGACGTGATGCTGACCAAAGACGACGCGGTGAAAAAAATGTTCCGCGCGGGTCCTGCCGGTATTCGCACCACCCAGGCGTTCTCCCAGGACTGTCGCTGGGACACCCTGGATGATGACCGCGCTGAAGGCTGTATCCGCTCGCTGGAGCACGCCTACAGCAAAGACGGCGGTTTGGCCGTGCTGTACGGTAACTTTGCGGAAAACGGCTGCATCGTGAAAACCGCAGGTGTGGACGACAGCATCCTGAAATTTACCGGTCCGGCGAAAGTGTACGAAAGTCAGGATGAAGCAGTAGACGCTATCCTCGGCGGTAAAGTGGTGGCAGGCGACGTGGTCGTCATTCGCTACGAAGGGCCGAAAGGCGGTCCGGGCATGCAGGAGATGCTCTACCCAACCACCTTCCTGAAATCCATGGGCCTCGGTAAAGCCTGCGCGCTGATCACCGACGGACGTTTCTCCGGCGGCACCTCCGGCCTCTCTATCGGCCACGTTTCGCCGGAAGCGGCAAGCGGCGGCAACATTGCGATCATCGAAGACGGCGATCTTATCGAAATCGACATTCCGAATCGCGGCATTCAGCTCAAGCTGAGCGATCGGGAAATTGCGGCCCGTCGTGAAGCGCAGGAAGCCCGCGGCGACAAAGCCTGGACGCCGAAAGACCGCCAGCGTGAAGTCTCCTTCGCCCTGCGCGCCTATGCGAGCCTTGCCACCAGTGCAGATAAAGGCGCGGTGCGCGATAAATCTAAACTTGGGGGCTAATGATGGCCGAGTCACAACCCTTATCCGCCGCTCCCGAGGGGGCGGAATATCTGAGAGCGGTGCTACGCGCGCCGGTCTATGAAGCCGTGCAGGTCACGCCCCTGCAGAAAATGGAAAAACTCTCGTCGCGCCTCGACAATGTCATTCTGGTGAAGCGCGAAGACCGTCAGCCGGTGCACAGCTTCAAGCTGCGCGGCGCCTACGCGATGATGGCCGGGCTGACCGACGAGCAGAAAGCGCGCGGCGTGATTACCGCCTCGGCGGGCAACCACGCCCAGGGCGTGGCGTTCTCGTCTGCCCGTCTGGGGCTGAAAGCGCTGATCGTGATGCCGGTCGCTACCGCAGACATCAAAGTTGATGCGGTCCGCGGTTTCGGTGGTGAAGTGCTGCTCCACGGGGCTAACTTCGACGAAGCAAAAGCCAAAGCGATTGAGCTGGCGCAGCAGCAGGGTTTCACCTGGGTGCCGCCGTTCGACCACCCGATGGTGATTGCCGGGCAGGGCACGCTGGCGCTGGAACTGCTGCAGCAGGATGCCCATCTCGACCGCGTGTTTGTGCCGGTCGGCGGTGGCGGCCTCGCGGCGGGCGTCGCGGTGCTGATCAAACAGCTGATGCCGCAGATCAAAGTCATCGCCGTTGAAGCGGAAGACTCTGCCTGCCTTAAGGCGGCGCTGGATGCGGGTCATCCGGTAGACCTGCCGCGCGTCGGGCTGTTTGCCGAGGGCGTGGCGGTGAAGCGCATTGGGGATGAAACCTTCCGCCTGTGCCAGGAATATCTCGACGACATCATCACCGTCGATAGCGACGCCATCTGCGCGGCGATGAAAGATCTGTTCGAGGATGTGCGTGCGGTGGCGGAACCTTCCGGCGCGCTGGCGCTGGCGGGCATGAAAAAATACATCGCGCAGCATAATATTCGCGGCGAGCGTCTGGCGCACGTGCTGTCTGGTGCAAACGTGAACTTCCACGGCCTGCGCTACGTTTCCGAGCGCTGCGAGCTGGGTGAACAGCGTGAGGCGCTGCTGGCGGTGACCATTCCGGAAGAGAAGGGCAGCTTCCTGAAGTTCTGCCAGCTGCTGGGCGGCCGTTCGGTGACGGAGTTTAACTACCGTTTTGCCGATGCAAAAGACGCCTGCATTTTTGTCGGCGTGCGTCTGAGTCGCGGCGTGGAGGAGCGCAAAGAGATCCTCAACCTGCTGCATGAGGGAGGCTACAGCGTGGTCGATCTCTCTGACGACGAGATGGCAAAGCTGCACGTGCGCTACATGGTCGGCGGGCGTCCATCGAAGCCGCTCAAGGAACGCCTGTTCAGCTTTGAGTTCCCGGAATCGCCGGGCGCGCTGCTCAAGTTCCTGCATACTCTTGGAACACACTGGAACATCTCTTTGTTCCACTACCGCAGCCACGGCACCGACTACGGCCGCGTGCTGGCGGCATTTGAACTGGGCGAGCACGAGCCGGATTTCGAAACGCGGTTGAACGAGCTGGGCTACGAGTGCCATGACGAAACCCACAACCCGGCGTTCCGCTTCTTCCTCGCGGGCTAAGGGTTGAGCTGCGTGTAGGCTGGGTAAGCGCAGCGCCACCCGGCTTTAGTGGTTCGGCAATATCTTCCAGAACGCATCAATAAGCGGCTCATGCAGCCGCTTTTTTTGTGCGCACACGCCAAGCTCAAACGGCGTTTTCTCGTCGCTGCGCTCTAAAATCATCACGCGATTGCGCACCGGCTCCGGGCTGTTGTCCAGCACCACTTCCGGCAGCAGCGCCACGCCGCAGCCCAGCGCCACCATCGACACCATTGCCTCATGGCCGCCGACCGTGGCGTATATCGATGGGTTGCTGATCTTCTGACGACGGAACCACAGCTCAATGCGGCGGCGAACCGGGCCCTGATCGGCCATGATAAACGGCACCGTGGACCAGTCCGGTTTTTCCACCGACACCTGATTACGCACCGGGCAGGGCAGCGCCGGGGCAATCAACACCACCGCCAGATTTTCCAGCATGGAGAACGCCACCGCGCCCGGCAGGGTTTCGGGTTTCCCGGCAATGGCGAGATCTGCTTCGCCCGTCACCACTTTTTCCATTGCGTCGGCGGCATCGCCGGTGGTGAGCTTAATTTCGACCGACGGATGCGCCGCGCGGAAGCGGTCGAGAATGGGCGGCAGATGGCTATAGGCGGCGGTCACGGAGCAGAAAATATGCAGCTCGCCGGAAAGCGACGGCCCTTGCTGGTCGATGGTGTGTCGCAGCTGCTGGTACTGCAACAAGGTCTGCTGGGCAAAGACGCGCAGTTCTTCACCGGCTTCCGTCAGCGTGACGGTGCGGTTATCGCGCACGAACAGCGGCTGGCCGAGGTCTTCCTCAAGGCGCTGGATCTGGCGCGAAAGCGTGGAGGGGCTGACGTGCATCGCCCGGGCGCTGCGGCCAAAGTGACGGCTTTCCGCCAGGTGCAGGAACATTTTCAGATCGCGTAAATCCACCGATTCCACTCCCTCTTTTTACATTGCAAAAACTGCAACATGACGTTGTGAATATATCAATTTCCGCAATAAATTTCCTGTTGTAATGTGGGTACATTCTCGCTGAAACGCGAACCGAACAATAAGACACACAACATCACGAGGTATCACCCATGGCTAACTACTTTAATACACTGAACTTGCGCCAGCAGCTGGCGCAGCTGGGCAAATGCCGCTTCATGGCGCGCGACGAATTTGCCGATGGCGCGAGCTACCTTCAGGGTAAAAAAGTGGTCATCGTCGGCTGTGGCGCACAGGGTCTGAACCAGGGCCTGAACATGCGTGACTCCGGGCTGGATATCTCTTACGCCCTGCGTAAAGAAGCGATTGCCGAAAAGCGTGCTTCCTGGCGTAAAGCGACCGAAAACGGCTTCAAAGTGGGTACCTACGAAGAGCTGATCCCGCAGGCGGATCTGGTGGTTAACCTGACGCCAGACAAGCAGCACTCAGACGTTGTGCGTTCCGTACAGCCGCTGATGAAAGACGGCGCGGCGCTGGGTTACTCCCACGGCTTCAACATCGTTGAAGTGGGCGAGCAGATCCGTAAAGACATCACCGTAGTGATGGTGGCACCGAAGTGCCCGGGTACCGAAGTGCGTGAAGAGTACAAACGTGGCTTCGGCGTGCCGACCCTGATCGCGGTTCACCCGGAAAACGATCCGAAAGGCGAAGGCATGGCGATTGCCAAGGCATGGGCAGCGGCAACTGGCGGCCACCGTGCGGGCGTTCTGGAATCGTCCTTCGTTGCTGAAGTGAAATCTGACCTGATGGGCGAGCAGACCATTCTGTGCGGCATGCTGCAGGCCGGTTCTCTGCTGTGCTTCGACAAGCTGGTGGAAGAGGGTACCGACCCGGCCTACGCGGAAAAACTGATTCAGTTCGGCTGGGAAACCATCACCGAAGCGCTGAAGCAAGGTGGTATTACGCTGATGATGGACCGTCTGTCCAACCCGGCAAAACTGCGTGCTTACGCGCTGTCTGAGCAGCTGAAAACCATCATGGCACCGCTGTTCCAGAAACACATGGATGACATCATCTCCGGCGAATTCTCTTCCGGCATGATGGCGGACTGGGCGAACGACGATAAAAACCTGCTGACCTGGCGCGAAGAGACCGGTAAAACCGCGTTTGAAAACGCTGCACAGTTCGACGGCAAAATCAGCGAGCAGGAGTACTTCGATAAAGGCGTACTGATGATCGCGATGGTGAAAGCAGGCGTTGAGCTGGCATTCGAAACCATGGTGGACTCCGGCATCATCGAAGAGTCTGCGTACTATGAATCACTGCACGAGCTGCCGCTGATCGCGAACACCATCGCCCGTAAGCGCCTGTATGAAATGAACGTGGTTATCTCTGATACCGCAGAATACGGTAACTACCTGTTCTCTTACGCTTGCGTACCGCTGCTGAAAGAGTTTATGACCACTCTGCAGGCAGGCGATCTGGGCAAAGCGATTCCAGAAGGTGCGGTTGACAACGCGCAGCTGCGTGACGTAAACGACGCGATCCGCAGCCACGAAATCGAGAAAGTGGGCCAGAAACTGCGCGGCTACATGACCGATATGAAGCGTATCGCGGTAGCAGGCTAAATCGACGAATCGGGTGGCGAAAGCCACCCGACATGTTTCAGCTACGCAGTACTGCGCCGGGGTATCCCAGCTGGCGCCACGCCTCATACACCACCACCGACACCGCATTCGACAGATTCATGCTGCGGCTGTCCGGCATCATAGGAATACGAATTTTTTGCTCGGCTGGCAAGGCATCAAGAATGGTGGCTGGCAGGCCGCGCGTTTCCGGGCCAAACATCAGATAATCCCCGGCCTGATAGCTAACGGCGCTGTGCGCTGGGGTGCCTTTGGTGGTCAGGGCGAACATGCGCTGCGGTTTTTCGGCTTCCAGAAACGTGGCGTAATCGTGATGGCGAACGACGGCAGTAAATTCATGGTAATCCAGCCCCGCGCGACGCAGGCGCTTGTCGTCCCACGTGAAGCCCATCGGCTCAATGATATGCAGGCGAAAACCGGTGTTGGCGCACAGTCGGATGATGTTGCCGGTATTGGGTGGAATTTCTGGTTCGAATAAAACGATGTTAAGCATGCTGCCCCCTTAATTGCGGGGGCAGAATAGCAGAAAAGAGCGGGACTACGCGACGCTGGTTTCCTGCGCGCGGCAGCGCAGCATTTTGTAGCAGGTTGCCGCAGCGGCCACCAGGGCGGGCACGCTGAGGATCATTAAAATACTGTCTGCCTGCCACTGCATAGAAAGAAGCTGGGCGCTGGTCATGGTTCCCGCCACGCCGCCAAAGCGGCCGATCCCCTGCATCCAGGCGATACCCGTGGCGCGGCACTCGGTAGGATAAAAGGTGGCCGCCAGGGTTTGCATTCCGGACTGTGCGCCATTCATTGCGATGCCCATCAGGAAAATTAACCCGCCAAACAGAACGATATGGTTATGCTCAATGCCCAGCAAAAGAATGAGGCCCATTGTCAGCACGAAGCCGCCCGCGACTACCTTGTGCGCTTCCCAGCGGTCCATCATCCAGCCCGCAAGCAGAATACCTGCGGTACCGCCGAAGGTGAACAGCGAGGTGAGCCAGGCCGATTCCGCCAGTGCATAGCCCATGCCCTGCATCAGCGTCGGCATCCAGCTCAGCAGGACGTAGTAAATAACCAGTCCCATAAAGTAGGTCACCCACAGCATCAGGGTGCCGGGTAACCAGGGTTGGGAGAAAAGCTGCGCTACGCTCCCTTTCTTAGAGACGACCTTCTCTTCCGCGAGGAAAAAGCCCGTGACGCCATCCAGCGTGCTGCGCGCGAACCGGCTAGCGATGCGGCGAATCTGCATGACGTCTTTCCCGCGCTGCACCAGAAACTTCACCGACTCCGGTAAAAGCAGCGCCAGCAGCAGCGTTAAAATGAGCGGCGCAATCGCACCGGTCAGCAGCACGCTTCGCCAGCCATGGTGAGGAATAAGCCAGGAAGAGATCGCGCCGCCGCCTGCCGCACCCAGAGGAAAGCCGCAGTACATGGTATTAATGGCCATGGCGCGGCAGCGCTGAGGGGCAAACTCGGAGATCAGCGTGATGGCGTTCGGCATCGCGGCACCGAGCCCCAGGCCTGTCAGAAAACGCCATAGCGTCAGGGTATTCAGGCTTTGTGCCCAGGCCGTGCCCAGACTCGCCAGGCCGAAGAACAGACACGAAAAGACCAGCACGCGTTTGCGTCCCACTTTGTCGGACACCGGGCCAGCAATAAGCGCCCCCAGCGACAGCCCCAGCAGCGCCGCACTCAGTACCGGCCCCAGATCCTGTTTATGTATTCCCCATTCGGCCGACAGCGTCGGTGCAATGTAACCCATCGCGGCGGTATCGAAACCATCGATCGCCAAAACCAGAAAGCCCAGCACAATCAGAAGCCAGTGAAACCCTGAAAAGCGACTTTCATCGATCACCTGCTGAATATCCACCCGACCTGAATACGTCATACGATCCCCTCTGAAGTGATGTTGTTTTTGTGCTCTTGTATTTGCTTGTCTATACAATTGCGGAGGGGCGGGTTGTGTCAAATTTTCTTATCTAATATGTTAACTGGATGTTATTTTCGACAAAAAAAGCGCCCGAGGGGGAAATCGGACGCATGAAAAACAAAGGTTAACAGGAGAAGATCAGGCCGCGTTTCCTTGAGAAAGCGGGGCCAGCGCAGCAGGCAGTTTACTGAGTTCCTGCACCAGCGAATCCTTGCTAATTTCGCTAATCGTCTTCGCACCGGTCAGCGTCATCGCCACCTTCATCTCTTTCTCGATCAGGTTCAGCAGGTTCGCCACGCCCGCCTGACCGCTGGTGGCCAGCGCGTAAAGGTACGCACGACCCAGCAGCACGCTGTCTGCCCCCAGTGCAATCATGCGTACCACGTCCAGCCCGTTACGAATGCCGCTGTCGGCCAGAATCGCGATGTCCCCTTTCACCGCATCGGCGATGGCGGGCAGCGCGCGGGCAGAAGAGAGCACGCCGTCGAGTTGGCGTCCGCCGTGGTTAGAGACCACGATCCCGTCCGCGCCGAAGCGCACTGCGTCGCGGGCATCTTCCGGATCGAGGATCCCTTTGATCACCATCGGGCCGTCCCAGAATTCGCGGATCCACTCCAGGTCTTTCCACGAGATGGACGGATCGAAGTTATTTGCCAGCCAGCCGATGTAATCTTCCAGTCCGGTTGGTTTACCGAGATAGGTCGAAATATTTCCCAGATCGTGTGGACGTCCGTTCAGACCCACATCCCACGCCCACTGCGGGTGGGTGACGGCCTGCCAGTAGCGGCGCAGCGCGGCGTTTGGGCCGCTCATGCCGGAGTGCGCATCACGGTAGCGCGCGCCAGGCGTCGGCATATCGACGGTAAACACCAGCGTGGAGCAACCCGCCGCTTTCGCGCGCTCCAGCGCGTTACGCATAAAGCCGCGATCGCGCAGGACGTACAGCTGGAACCACATCGGGCGCTTGATGGTCGGGGCGACCTCTTCAATCGGGCAGACGGACACGGTGGAAAGCGTAAACGGAATGCCTTTCGCATCCGCGGCGGCGGCGGCCAGCACTTCGCCACGACGGGCGTACATACCGCACAGGCCTACGGGCGCGAGCGCCACCGGCATGGAAAGCGTCTCGTTGAATAGCCTTGTCTCAAGGCTCAGGTCAGACATATTTTTCAGCACGCGCTGGCGCAGGGCCACTTCTGACAGATCCTCCACGTTGCGGCGCAGGGTGTATTCGGCATACGCCCCGCCGTCGATGTAGTGGAACAGGAAAGGGGGCAAAATGCGCTGCGCCGCGGCGCGATAGTCACTGGCTGCTGAAATAATCATGCTTTGTTCTCCCTGGAAATATCGTTGTCGCCAGGCAGACGGGTAATGCGCGCCTGTCGGGCCTGATCTTCATCGAATCGTTTAATGGTGGTGTGCACGAAGCCGAGATGCGCCATCATCGCCTTGCGCGCGGCCTCGGCATCGCCCGCCAGAATGGCGTTGAGCACCGCCTCGTGCTGTTCGGTTAGCTGAGCAAAAACCGGCGGGACCAGATACATACGCTGGCGGCTCTGCTTTACGGAGGACTGCAGCAGGTCGAAGAACCCGCGCATGGTCTGCAGCAGAACCACGTTGTGCGACGCCTCGGCAATCGCCAGGTGAAACCGCACGTCCGCCTGCGAGGCGATGTCCGGATCGCTGCTTTGCGTGGCTTCGAAACAGGCTTTGAGCTTCTCTTTGTCGGCCTCGGTTGCCCGCATTGCCGCGTGCCACGCGGTGCTGGTTTCGATGGCGTGACGCGCTTCAAGGATGTCAAAGCTGTAGTCCGGGTCGTTTTCCATCAGCGTTTTCAGCGGCTGGACGATATTTTGCTCGGACCAGTCATCATGCTGCCAGCGCACGAAAGTACCGCCGCCGCGACGGCTCAGCAGCACCCCTTCGTTAACCAGCGTCGCCAGCGCCTCGCGCAGTGAATTGCGCGACACGCCAAGCTGGGCGGCAAGCTGGCGTTCGGCGGGCAATTTCATGCCCGCTTCCAGATGTTGTTCTTCAATCAGCGCCCGCACGCGAGTGGCAATCTCGTCGGAGAGGCGTCTGGGCATCACTATCATGGAATCATCCAGGTTAAGACATAGGCCTGCAGCGTGGTAATAACGCCCACCATGCAGGTAAATATCAGGCTGTGTTTAACGGTAAAGCGGAACAGATCCGACTCTTTACCCACCAGTCCCACCGCGGCACAGGCAATGGCGATGGACTGCGGGGAAATCATCTTCCCGGTCACGCCGCCGGTGGTGTTAGCGGCGACCAGCAGCACGTCCGACACGCCAATCTGCTGCGCTGCCGTCGCCTGCAGGGCGGCAAACAGGGCGTTTGATGAGGTATCTGAACCGGTCAGGAACACGCCCAGCCAGCCGAGGAACGGCGAGAAGAAGGTAAACGCGTGGCCGGTATGCGCCAGGGCTAACGCCAGCGTCGAAGACAGGCCGGAGTAGTTCGAGATAAACGCGAACGCCAGCACCATGCCGATGGAGTAGATCGGCAGCATCAGCTCTTTAATCGTTGCCGCAAAGGTCTGCACTGCGGCGGCAGGCTTCATGCGCAGCCACACCACGGAAAGGATAGCGGCAAACAGAATGGCCGTGCCGGTAGCGGAGAACCAGTCAAATTTGAACACCGCAGCGTACGGCGTGGCGTCGTGCACCACCGGCGGCATACGCGCGACCATCTTGTCGAGGAACGGCACGGAGATGTTAATCACCATGTCGTACAGCGCGCCGCCAGGAGCGAACAGCGCTTTAAACGGTGGAACGCTCCACAGCGTCACGGTGGCGGTCAGGAACAGAAACGGTGACCAGGCGCGGACGATCTGCCCGGCCGTATAGCCCGTGCGGGCCAAAGTCTGGTCCACATGTGAGGCACCCATATCGGCAAAGCGGAAGATGCGCACCGGCTGCCAGCGTTTCAGGAACAGCGTCAGACAGACCAGCGACACCAGGGAAGAGATAATGTCTGGCAGTTCAGGGCCGAGGAAGTTGGAACTGAGATACTGGGCAATCGCGAACGAACCGCCCGCCACCATCACCGCGGGCCAGGTCTCTTTCACGCCGCGCCAGCCGTCCATAATCGCCATGATCCAGAACAGCACGATGATGGTCAGGAACGGCAACTGGCGGCCCACCATCTGGCCGATCTCAAAGCTGTCCAGCCCGGTCACCTGTCCGGCCACCAGAATCGGGATCCCCATCGCGCCGAAGGCTACCGGCGCGGTATTCACAATCAGGCACAGGCCCGCGGCATACAGCGGGTTAAAGCCCAGACCCACCAGCAGCGCCGCGGTGATCGCCACCGGTGCGCCAAATCCTGCTGCCCCTTCCAGAAACGCTCCGAAGGAGAAGCCGACGATCAGCATCTGCAAACGCTGGTCCGGCGTGATGGAGAGAATAGACGAGCGAATGATGTCGAACTGCCCGGTTTTTACCGAGATTTTGTAGACAAAAACGGCGGCGATGATGATCCACGCAATCGGCCAGAGTCCGTAGAAGAAGCCATAGACGACGGAGGCCAGCGCGCGATCGACCGGCATTTTGTAGAAGAACAACGCCACCATCAGGGCGATGGCAACGGTATACGTCGCGGCGAGGTAGCCCTTCAGCTTGAGCTTAATCAGCGCAAAGAAGAAGAACAGAATCGGAAGCGATGCGATCAGGCTCGACAGCCAGATATTCCCGGCCGGATCGTAGTTTTGTTGCCAGAGGCTCATGCAGGTCTCCTGGGGACCACACAGTTAGCGTTGCGGGTGAGTCTCCGCTCATCTCTGCGTCACAATCTGTGTAAAAGTGGTCCTGCCAATGTTGTGTTGTAGGGTTAATGACAATGAATGGTTAACCAAATGTTATGGGTGGGCAATGGGTTTGTGAGCGAAAATAATGGAATTGTGAACCAGGGAAGGAAGAAAAGGGGAATTGGTTGGGCCAATTTGAAGCGGGGTGGGATCTGATGCCCTCACCCCGGCCCTCTCCCACAGGGAGAGGGAGAATTATCAGAACGCGGTCTTACAAAAGCCCGTCATCTCTTTCAGGCCCATTTCGCGGCCAAGCTCGGTCATCGGGTGCACCACCACCAGGCCACGGACGCTTTTTTTCAGCTTGCCCATGTCGGCCTGCTCTTTTTTGGTGATCGCACGGCGGTGTGGCATGTTCATCAGCTTTTGCGCTTCTTTGCTCAGCTTCTGGCCCTTCACTTCGCGCAGACGCTCGATTTCTGTTTCCAGCGTGGCAGCTTCTTTCTCCAGCTCGGCGTACTTCTCAGCGGAATCCACCAGGGAGAGGCCAGCCATCTGGTGACGGATGAGATCCAGACGGTCGCTCAGGCGTTTAATTTCGTTCTTTTCGACTTCTTTCATGACAAATGACTCTAAATCGGGGGAATTTACAGGAAGGATACACCAATGTGCGCAGGCTTACTTCTGAAACGCTTTTTTTAAGCTGATTCGGGAAATCAGCTCAGTCAGGGAAAGGACCATGGTGGAACGGACAACCTGTTGATAACGCAGCTTTTGCATCGCGTACAGCTCAGGGTCGCTGTTATCAAAATGGGGTGCAGGGGGCAATGCGGTGACGCAGTGTAATTCGCCGAAAGGCCCAAGAATTTCATCATCAGTAAAGGTGTACTCATTACCGTCATGATTTAACTCTTCGCGTAATGCCATCAGCAATTCAGCGTCTTCATACTCTGGCCTGCTTAGCACGCCAAGGCCGTAAATCAGCTTCAGACGCACTGAAAGATCGCCCAGCGGTCCGTCTCCGTCCAGTAACGGTTCTACAGCATATTTTACCGCGTAGTCGTCTTTGCGAAACACCTGAAGCACCAGGATATTGACCGCCTCAGTTAACAGCTCGACGGCGGCAATCAGGAAACTTCGTACGGTTTTGCCAGCATTCAGACGCTCAAGCACACGGTTTTCAAAGGCCTGGGTTTGTTCCATTATTGCCTGCATATCTGACAATCTGTTATTCGGGCGCAGGTTAACCTGCGCCGGACTCTGTATCATTTGGTTGCGTTATATGCGCTTACCGCCTCCGCCACCACGTCGCTGTTGGCGTCCAGACCGGAAATCTGCGCCAGCGCAGCCTGCGCGCCGTTGTCATCAATCAGCTGAGCCAGCTCAATCGCCTGCGGATCCTGCTCGCTGCGGTAGTGCATTGCGGCCGCGATCCCTTTCACCAGGTTGGCGTGCGGCAGACCGTATTCCAGCGTGCCCAGCAGCGGCTTAATCAGGCGATCGCCCGCGCTCAGTTTACGCAGCGGCTGACGACCCACGCGCTCAACGTCATCTTTCAGATACGGGTTTTCAAAACGACCGAGAATTTTCTGGATGTATGCTGCGTGTTTATCAGCATCAAAACCGTAGCGTTTGATCAGCACCGCGCCGCTCTCTTCCATTGCCCCTTTCACCACCGCGCGGATCTTCTCATCGAGGATCGCGTCACGAATGGTCTGATGACCGGCCAATTTTCCGAGGTACGCGGTTATAGCATGACCCGTGTTCAGCGTGAAGAGTTTACGTTCGACAAATGCCATCAGGTTATCAGTTAATTCCATCCCCGGGATGGTAGGCAGGGTGCCTTTAAACTGGGTTTTATCGACGATCCACTCGCTGAAGGTTTCAACAGTCACTTCCAGCGGGTCGTTGGTTGCAGATTCTGATGGCGGTACGATACGGTCAACGGCGGAGTCGACAAAGCCGACGTGCGTTTCAACCCATGCTTTGTCTTCGTCAGCGACAGCCGCCAGAACGTGGCCTTTCAGCTGCGTGGTGCCGCGCACCATGTTTTCGCAGGCGATGATGTTCAGCGGAGCGTCGTTGCCCTGTGCTTTACGTTTCGCAAGACCTTTTGCCACCGCAGGCGCGATACGCTCAAGCACCACCGGACCTACCGCCGTGGTGACCAGATCAACGCTGGCAATCAGGTCGATAACGTCGTCGCCAATGCTGCTTACCGCATTCACGCCCGACACGGTTTCAACCTGCTCGTTTTCACCCACTACGCGGACCTGATAGCTATGACGGGCATTCAGGGCATCCAGGACCACCTGATTCACATCGGCAAACGTCAGCGTAATGCCCGCGTCTGCCAGCAGTTTGCCGATAAAACCACGGCCAATGTTACCTGCGCCAAAATGTAATGCTTTCATAGTATTAACCTTCATTAATGTTTTTACCCGAGAGGGCTGGGGTGAGGCTTTTCCCTCACCCTAACCCTCTCCCAAAGGGAGAGGGAATAGTTGGAACTTACTTGTTCAGCAGTGCCAGAACTTCTTCAACGCTTTCAGTCTGTGCCAGGCGCTCGATAACAGACTCATCGTCCAGCGCGTTGGTCAGGCTGGTAATCACCTGAATGTGCTCGTTGTTGCGTGCGGCAATACCAATCACCAGACGGGCGATGTCATCTTCTTCTTCGCCGAAGCGCACGCCGTCAGGGTACTGACAGAACACCACGCCCGTTTTCAGCACGCGGTCTTTTGCTTCAACCGTACCGTGCGGAACCGCGATGGATTCACCCAGGTAGGTTGGGGTCAGTTTTTCACGTTCCAGCATTGCGTCAACGTATTCTGGCTGAACGTAGCCGCCTTTCACCAGCTGCTCACCGGCAAAGCGAATCGCTTCTTCTTTGTTGGTCGCGGTACGACCGAGGAAGATGTTTTCCGCACCCAGTTTGAACAGGTGAGCATTGCTCTCGTCGAAGCTGTCCTGCAGGCTGCTACGCACTTTGACTTCATTGTCTTCGTGACGCTGTGCCGCAACCAGACGCTCTGTCAGGCTGGTGTACAGGCCGCTATCGAGGAAGTTAGTCAGCGAAATGTGCTGCGCCTGAGGCACCTGACGCATGGCGCGTTCGGTCAGATCGCGGTGCGTGATCACCAGGTCAACGTCCGGTGGCAGGCTGTTAATCGCGCTGTTAGTGACAGAGATATTGGTCAGACCCGCATCCTGTACTTTCTTACGCAGCACGCCTGCACCCATTGCGCTGGAGCCCATACCGGCGTCACAGGCAACGATGATTTTACGCACGTGGCTCAGGTCGTTAGAGACATCGCCAGCGGCCAGCGGGGTAGCGCCTTTGGACTCCGCTTTCATGTCATGCATACGACGGGTTGCCGCTTCGATATCGTCGTCTTCTTTCACTTTGCTGGTTTTCAGCAGGATAGACGCCACCACGAAGGAGACCGCCATAGCCGCACAGATCGCCGCGATGTTAGCGAAGTAAGCCCCTTTTGGCGTCATCGCCAGTACCGCCAGGATAGAGCCCGGAGACGCTGGAGAAACCAGACCACCGCCCAGCACGCTCAGCGTGAACACACCCGTCATACCGCCGAGGATAACGGCCAGGATCAGACGTGGGTTCATCAGCACGTACGGGAAGTAAATTTCGTGGATACCGCCCAGGAAGTGAATGATAGCCGCGCCGCCCGCAGACTGCTTAGCGCTGCCGCGACCAAAGAACATGTACGCCAGCAGAACGCCCATACCCGGACCCGGGTTCGCTTCAATCAGGAAGAAGATGGACTTGCCGAGGTCATGGGACTGCTGAATACCCAGCGGTGAGAAGATACCGTGGTTGATGGCGTTGTTGAGGAACAGGATTTTCGCCGGTTCAACAAAGATAGACGCCAGCGGCAGCATGTCGTGCGCAACCATGAAGTTAACGCCTGCTGCCAGAATTTTGGACAGCACTTCAACCGCAGGGCCAATGCCCATGAACGCCAGAATCGCGAGGATCATCCCGATGATGCCCGCTGAGAAGTTGTTCACCAGCATTTCGAAGCCGGATTTGATTTTGCCATCAACCCAGACGTCGAATTTCTTAATCGCCCAGCCGCCCAGAGGACCGGCAATCATGGCGCCGAGGAACATCGGCATATCCGCACCGACGATAACACCCATGGTCGTGATGGCACCCACGACGCCACCACGGTCACCGCCGACCAGACGACCACCGGTGAAACCGATGAGCAGCGGCAGCAGATAGGTAATCATTGGACCAACAAGCTTCGCCAGCGTTTCGTTAGGCAACCACCCTGTCGGAATGAACAATGCAGTGATGATACCCCACGCGATAAACGCGCCGATGTTTGGCATCACCATGTTGCTGAGGAAACGACCAAAGCTTTGAACTTTGATCTTGAAATCGGATGACATAAAACACCCCTTCTTATGTTTACGCTTAGGCTTGCGGCCCGAGGTTTATCGTTAATGTGCGGCGGCAGAGGTAGCCGGGCCCTGTTCTGATGCTGTGAAATCTGGCACTGAATCGTTCAACTGTCCAGACAGCGAAAATTTGTGTGATCTCAGTCACGTAAATGTAGGGGGTGAGGCGAATAATGAAGTGATCTCCATCACAAAATCAGTGTGTAAAATAAATACAACGCGTAGAAAAGAAGCAAAACCACTCTTGTTTTGTGATTGGCATCACATTTTGTCGCCGCCTGTTTGTTTCTGAGATGTGACTGGATTCACAAAATATTTTTATGCAGATTTGTCTGCATGTGATCCCTGGCAAACTTTGCTTTGCCATTCGACGCCAGGATGAAAGAAAGCAACACGGAAAGCTAAAAAACCACTTTTAAGATGTGGTATGGCGAAAAAGGAAAAGGTAGATTACGCTCATAATGTAAGGTTAAGTATATTATTATTCAGGATATATTTTGACACGCTTATAAACTTGCATGGAGATATTATAAAAACCGATACTCCCCGCCTTTGAAATAACAAGCATTGCTCTTTTGTTTAAAAATAAACTAATTAGGCCGCGCACTGTTTTATTAATTTAATGAGTTGACGTTGTTTAAGTGAGGAGAATATGTTTCTCAACTATTTTGCGCTGGGTGTATTGATTTTTGTGTTCCTGGTTCTGTTTTACGGAATCATCGCTATTCATGACATCCCTTATAATATGGCGAAAAAACGTAACCATCCCCATGCCGATGCTATCCATACGGCGGGGTGGATAAGCCTGTTTACGCTCCATGCCATTTGGCCGTTTCTGTGGATATGGGCCACGTTGTATCGGGAAGATCGCGGCTGGGGTATGCAGAACCATATCTCAAAACCGGATGAGGTGCCGGGTATGGATGCTCTGACCCAACGCGTAGCCGAACTCGAGCAAAAACTGGCCGCAGTGCAACCCGCTGCCGATAAAAATACGCTGGAGCGCTGATCATGGATTTGTTGATTATTCTGACCTATGTGGCCTTTGCATGGGCCATCTTTAAAATATTTCGTATTCCGGTCAACCAATGGACGCTCGCCACCGCAACCCTGGGTGGGGTATTTATTGTCGCGGGCCTTATCTTATTAATGAATTATAACCACCCGTATACCTTTACGGCGCAAAAGGCGGTTATTTCCATTCCGATCACGCCGCAGGTGACGGGAATAGTCACGGAAGTGACCGATAAAAATAACCAGCTTATTAAAAAAGGCGAAGTGTTATTTAAACTAGATCCGGGCCGCTATCAGGCACGCGTCGACCGGCTGAAGGCAGACCTGGTGACTGCCACGCACAATATCGACAATCTGAAAGCACAGCTCTCGGAAGCGGTCGCGAATACGACACGCGTGTCCGCTGAACGCGATCGTCTGTTTAAAGATTATCAGCGCTACCTGAAAGGCAGCCAGGCGAAGGTGAATCCGTTCTCTGAAAGCGATATTGACAACGCGCGTCAGAACTACCTGGCACAGGATGCGATGGTGAAAGGCTCCGTTGCCGAACAAACGCAGATTCAAAGCCAGTTAGACAGCATGGTAAATGGCGAACAGTCGCAGATTGCTTCTCTTCGCGCCCAGCTGGCGGAAGCCACCTATAACCTCGATCAGACCGTGGTGCGTGCGCCAAGCAATGGGTATATCACCCAGGTGCTGATCCGTCCGGGTACCTATGCCGCCGCGCTGCCGCTGCGTCCGGTAATGGTCTTCATTCCTGAACAGAAACGCCAAATCGTGGCGCAGTTCCGCCAGAACTCGTTACTGCGTTTGAAACCGGGCGACGAAGCGGAAGTGGTGTTTAACGCACTGCCGGGCCAGGTGTTCACCGGTAAACTTACCAGCGTCCTGCCGGTGGTGCCGGGAGGGACTTACCAGGCGCAGGGCGCGCTGCAGGCGCTGACGGTTGTACCGGGCACCGATGGCGTGCAGGCGCTTATCGAACTGGAGCCAAACGCGGACGTTGATGCGCTGCCTGACGGTATCTACGCCCAGGTGGCGGTCTATTCCGACCACTTCGCCCACGTCTCGGTGATGCGTAAGGTCTTGTTACGTATGACCAGCTGGATGCACTACCTCTACCTCGATCACTAATCTCTCCCGAGGCAGGAATGCGATATGCATACCTGCCTTTTTTCGCTGCTTGATCCATACTGACCTCTTTGTGAGCATTCAGGAGCAGGCAATGAAACTCATCGGCAGCTATACCAGTCCCTTCGTGCGTAAAATCTCGATTCTCCTGCTGGAGAAAGGGATTGAATTTGAATTCGTCAATGAACAGCCCTACAGCGCCGAAAATGGCGTTGCGCAGTACAATCCGTTGGGCAAAGTCCCTGCCCTGGTGACCGATGAGGGTGAATGCTGGTTTGATTCGCCGATAATTGCGGAATACGTCGAACAACTCGGCGTTGCGCCAGCCATGCTGCCGGCCGATCCAAAAGCGGCGCTGGCCATGAAGCAAATCGAAGCGCTGGCAGATGGCATCATGGATGCGGCGTTAACCTCCGTGCGGGAGCTGGCACGGCCTGTCGCCCAGCAGTCGGCAACGGAGCTGCTGCGCCAGCGTGAAAAAATCAACCGCAGCCTGGACAGATGCGAGCAGCTCATTCGGGAAGGAAAAATTCAGGTCGATAGCGTGGATCTGGCAACCATTGCCATCGTCTGTGCTATTGGATATCTCAACTTCCGCCACGTTTCCCCGGGATGGTGCGTCAACCGTCCGTTGCTGGTTAAGCTCGCGGAAACGCTTTGTCAGCGCGAGAGCTTTGCCCGTACCGAACCGCCAAAGGCTTGACGCGGGATATAACACTTCCCGCCAGGAGGCGGTACAATCCCGCCACATGTTAACTCCCTCTCCCGTCGGGAGGGGGGAAGATATTTACTCGCCGGGCGCATTATGACTACTCATCATTCCCTCTACAGCCAGATTCCTGCCACCGATCGTCTACTTCGCGAACCGCGTATTCAAACCGCTCTGGAACAGTTCGGTCATACCGCCACGGTCGACATGCTACGCCAGCTTCAGGACGAAGCCCGACGTCATATTCAGGCTGAAAATGCGCTGCCCGCCTGGTGTGAGCAGTGGGGGGAGGAAGCGCAGAGAAGGCTGGGAGAGAAAACGCAAAGCGCGTTACGGCCGGTCATCAACCTGACGGGGACCGTGCTGCATACCAACCTGGGGCGCGCGCAACAGGCTGAAGAGGCGGTCGCGGCGGTGGTGCAGGCTATGCGCTCGCCGGTGACGCTGGAGTACGATCTGGACGGCGCTGGGCGCGGTCACCGCGACCGGGCGCTGGCGGAGCTGCTATGCCAGCTGACCGGGGCGGAAGATGCCTGCATTGTAAATAACAACGCGGCAGCGGTACTGCTGATGCTGGCGGCGACCGCCAGCGGCAAAGAGGTGGTGGTTTCCCGCGGCGAGCTGGTGGAGATTGGCGGAGCGTTTCGCATTCCGGACGTGATGCGCCAGGCGGGCTGTACGCTGCATGAGGTCGGCACGACCAACCGCACGCATGCGAAAGACTACCGCGCGGCGGTGAATGAAAATACCGCGCTGCTGATGAAGGTCCACACCAGCAATTACCATATAGAAGGTTTTACCAAAACCGTTGATGAAGCGGAACTGGCGGCGATGGGTCACGAGCTGAATGTCCCGGTGATTGCCGATCTCGGCAGCGGTTCGCTGGTGGATTTAAGCCAGTACGGTCTGCCAAAAGAGCCCATGCCGCAGCAGATGATTGCCGCTGGCGTGAGCCTGGTGAGCTTTTCCGGCGATAAACTGCTGGGCGGGCCGCAGGCGGGGATTATCGTCGGCAAGCGCGAGCTGATAGCCCAGCTGCAGCAACATCCGCTGAAGCGCGCGTTACGCGCCGATAAAATGACGCTCGCCGCGCTGGAAGCGACCCTGCGGCTCTACCTGCACCCGGAGAAGCTGGCCGAGCGCCTGCCTACGCTGCGCCTGCTGGGCCGTGACGCCGCCTCGATTCGCGCGCAGGCTGAATTACTGTTGCCGCAGGTTGCGCCGCATTACCCCGATTTTGCCGTGCGCATTGAGCCCTGTCAGTCGCAGATTGGCAGCGGATCGCTACCGGTAGACCGGCTGCCGAGCGAAGCGCTGACCTTCACGCCGCGTGATGGACGCGGTAGCCACCTTGAGGCGCTGTCGGCGCGCTGGCGTGCGCTGCCAACGCCCGTGATTGGCCGTATTTACGATGGCCGAATGTGGCTGGATTTACGCTGTCTTGAAGATGAAGCGCGATTTCTGGAGATGCTGTTGAAATGATTATTGCCACCGCCGGTCACGTCGACCACGGAAAAACTACGCTGTTGCAGGCCATTACCGGCATTAACGCCGATCGCCTGCCGGAAGAGAAAAAGCGCGGCATGACCATCGATCTGGGTTATGCCTACTGGCCGCAGCCCGATGGCCGCGTGCTGGGCTTCATTGATGTACCGGGACATGAAAAATTTCTCTCCAACATGCTCGCAGGGGTGGGGGGGATTGACCATGCCCTGCTGGTGGTCGCCTGCGATGACGGCGTGATGGCGCAAACGCGTGAACATCTTGCGATCCTGCAGCTGACGGGCAACCCGCAGTTAACCGTCGCACTCACGAAAGCCGATCGCGTAGATGAGGCGCGCCTGAATGAGGTGCGCGATGAAGTACAGGCGACCCTGCGTGAATATGGTTTTGCTGATGTACCGTTGTTTGTCACCGTGGCGACAGAAGGGCGTGGTATTGACGAACTTCGCGATCGTTTGCAGCAGCTTACGTCACGTGAACACCCCAGCCATCACCGCTTCCGTCTGGCTATCGACCGGGCGTTTACCGTAAAAGGTGCGGGACTGGTGGTGACCGGCACCGCGCTGAGCGGTGAAGTAAACGTAGGTGATACGCTCTGGCTGACGGGAGTGAATAAACCAATGCGCGTGCGTGGGTTGCATGCGCAAAATCAACCCACTGAGCATGCCCATGCCGGGCAGCGTATTGCGTTGAACATCGCCGGGGATGCGGAAAAAGATGCCATCAACCGTGGTGACTGGCTGCTGGCTGACGCCCCGCCTGAGCCCTCCGGACGGGTGATTGTTTCTCTCCAGACCCATGCGCCGCTGACCCAATGGCAGCCGCTGCATATACACCATGCAGCCAGCCATATCACCGGGCGCGTATCGTTGCTGGAAAACGATCTCGCCGAGCTGGTGTTTGATGCGCCGCTCTGGCTTGCGGATAACGACCGGCTGGTGCTGCGCGATATCTCGGCGCGGGAGACGTTGGCCGGGGCGCGCGTGGTGACGCTCAATCCGCCACGTCGTGGCAAGCGTAAGCCGGAGTACCTGCAGTGGCTGGCGGCACTGGCGCAGGCCAGCGATGATAAGGCCGCACTGCGGATCCATCTGGAGCGTGGTGCGGTGAATCTCGCTGATTTTGCCTGGGCGCGCCAGCTGAGCGTTGAAGGGTTGCGCCAGTTAACCCAGGAGCCTGGCTTTATTCAGGCCGGTAACAACATGCTGAACGCGCCGGTTGCCGCACACTGGCAGCGCAAGATACTGAGTACGCTCGCTATCTACCATGAACAGCATCAGGATGAACCCGGTCCGGGGCGTGAACGTCTGCGACGCATGGCATTGCCGATGGAAGACGATGCGCTGGTACTGCTGCTGATTGAAAACATGCGGGAAAGCGGGGTGATTAAAAGCCATCACGGCTGGCTGCATTTGCCGGATCACAAGGCTGGTTTTACCGCCGAGCAAGAGGCGGTCTGGCAAAAAACGGCACCGCTGTTTGGCGATGAACCCTGGTGGGTCCGCGATCTCGCGCGTGAAACCCATACCGATGAGCAGCTGATGCGGCAGGTATTGCGTCATGCCGCGCAACAGGGGCTGATTGTGGCGATCGTTAAAGATCGCTATTACCGTAACGATCGGATCGTGGCGTTCGCGAATCTGATCCGCGAGTTGGATCAGGCTCGCGGATCAACCTGTGCGGCAGATTTCCGTGACCAGCTGAACGTGGGCCGCAAGCTGGCGATTCAGATCCTGGAATATTTCAACCGTATTGGGTTTACGCGTCGTCGGGGTAATGACCATCTGCTTCGCGACGCGCAGCTGTTCCCTTAAGCGTTACGCATGACGAGCGAGTTTCTGCTTCGCCAGCCATACCGCGCCCAGTCGTCCTGCCTGGTTACCCAGTTCACAGGGCAGAATGGGCACCTTAAGCGCCTCCCACTCCTCGAATCGCTGTAGGTACTTATCGAGCAGGAGATAAATTTTTTCCTGCTCGCTTATCCCGCCGCCAATCAGCACTGCCTGGGGATCGAACATCGAGATCACGCTGTAAACGCCGCGCGACAGAAAATGCGCCCAGGCTTCAATGGCTTCGCGCAGATGCACGTCACTTTCCATACGTTTAAACAGCTCTTCCCCGTGGGGCATTTCGTCTTCCGACAGCGCCAGCGCACGGCTGCAGGCTTTCATCAGGCCACTGGCAGAGGCCACCTCATGCATCGGTTCGCCCTTGTCCCCTACGGGCAGCACGCCAAATTCACCCGCACGGTAATGCGACCCGCGATAGAGATCGCCTTCCATCACAATCCCGCCGCCAATGCCCGTGCCGATGGTGATGCAGACGAAATGTTCGTAGTCCTTGCCTGCGCCCTGCCAGCGTTCGCCCAGTGCCGCACAGTTAGCGTCATTTTCCACGGTAACGGGAAGATCGGTCAGCCCGGCAAACAGCTCGCAAAGGTTTTCACCATCAAGATACTCAAGTGCCCCCGCTTTTGCCGCTTCGCCGGTATGGTGGTTAATATGGCCGGGAAAACTGACGCCAATGCCGACAATGTCATTTTCCTTCCGGTACTCTTCGACAACGCTTTTCCATTTCTCTTTGAATGAGGTTGTATCCTCAGGGGTATCGTACTCATCGGACGTGAGTTCCTTGCCGTTTTCATCAATCACGCCGTGTTTGATGTGGGTTCCGCCCACGTCAAAGCCGATAAATAGCTGCATCGCATCGTTCCTCATGAGCCCTTGAGCTGTTAAGTATGGCTCAGCGGCAGAAACGAAACGTAAAGTACGGTAATCCGTGATACGCCTCGTAAACCCGTCACCGGTTGGCGAGAAAATCGCCAGCGGGAGCTACCCTTGTTGTACACCAACAGCAAGGAGATGGTCATGACAAACAATCCTCCCTCATCACGTATCCAGCCTGGCGAGTATGGTTTTCCCCTCAAGCTGAAGCCCCGTTATGACAACTTTATTGGCGGCGACTGGGTAGCGCCCGTCGACGGTGAATACTATTCCAACCTCACGCCCGTCACTGGCCAGCCGCTGTGCGAGATAGCCAGCTCCGGCAAGCGCGATATCGACCTGGCGCTGGATGCTGCGCACAGAGCTAAAGATAAATGGGGGCAGACTTCCGTTCAGGACAGAGCCGCGATGTTGTTCAAAATCGCCGACCGGATGGAGCAGAATCTGGAGCTGTTAGCCACGGCTGAAACCTGGGACAACGGCAAACCGATCCGTGAAACCATGGCGGCAGATGTGCCGCTGGCGATTGACCATTTCCGTTATTTTGCCTCCTGTATTCGTGCTCAGGAGGGGGGAATAAGTGAAGTTGATAAAGACACCGTGGCGTACCATTTCCACGAGCCGCTGGGTGTGGTGGGGCAAATCATCCCGTGGAACTTCCCGCTGCTGATGGCGAGCTGGAAAATGGCGCCCGCGCTGGCGGCCGGGAACTGCATTGTGCTCAAACCGGCGCGTTTAACCCCGTTGTCGGTGCTGCTGTTGATGGAGGTGATTGGAGACCTGCTGCCGCCAGGCGTCATTAACGTCGTCAACGGCGCCGGGGGCGAGATTGGGGAATATCTCGCCACCTCAAAACGTATCGCTAAGGTGGCGTTTACCGGGTCGACGGAAGTGGGCCAGCAAATCATGCAGTATGCGACCCAGAACATCATCCCGGTGACGCTGGAGTTGGGCGGAAAATCACCGAACATCTTCTTCGCTGACGTTATGGATGAAGAGGATGCGTTCTTTGATAAAGCGCTGGAAGGGTTTGCGCTGTTTGCCTTCAACCAGGGGGAAGTGTGCACCTGTCCAAGCCGCGCGCTGGTGCAGGAGTCCATTTATGAGCGCTTTATGGAGCGGGCAATCCGTCGCGTGGAGTCGATTCGTAGCGGTAACCCGCTCGATAACGTCACGCAGATGGGCGCGCAGGTGTCGCACGGGCAGCTGGAAACCATTCTTAATTACATAGATATAGGTAAGAAAGAGGGCGCAGAGATCCTGACCGGTGGCCGCCGTAAGGTGCTGGGGGGGGATCTGCAGGAGGGTTACTACCTTGAACCGACAATCCTGTCCGGTCAAAACAACATGCGCGTCTTCCAGGAGGAAATTTTCGGACCTGTGCTGGCCGTAACAACCTTCAAAACCATGGAGGAGGCGCTGGAGATTGCTAACGATACGCCGTATGGCCTGGGGGCGGGCGTCTGGAGCCGCAACGGAAATCTGGCTTACAAAATGGGGCGCGGTATTCAGGCCGGACGCGTTTGGACCAACTGCTATCACGCCTATCCGGCGCATGCGGCATTTGGTGGTTACAAGCAGTCGGGTATTGGGCGTGAAACCCACAAAATGATGCTGGAACATTATCAACAGACAAAATGTCTGCTGGTCAGCTATTCCGATAAACCGCTGGGCCTGTTTTAGGTACCTAAATCAGGCCGTCCCTGGACGGCCTGATTGATTTGCTGGCGCAGGCAGTTCAGTACACCGTCCAGAACATACTGCACGCGCCAGGGTTGATATTCGCGCTTGCGGAATATTGCTGTCAGATCGAGCCACCACTCTTCCTGATGTGGGAAACAGGGGACCAGCATGCCATGCGTCAGTTCTTTTTTTAGACTTTCTTTTGGCGCGAAGACAATACCAAGATTATTTCGAGCCAGTTCAAGTGCCGTCTGCGTATTATCACAAATATAATTCCCGGTCACTTTATAGTCTTGCGCCTCTTCACTGCCGTGTACTCGGAAGCGCCAAATGTTGGCATCATCTACTAACATCGAGTCTATTAATATACACGAATGATTTATTAAGTCTTCCGGCCCTTTAATGGGGTGTTGAGTTAAATACTCTTTGCTGGCAAATGCGGTGACGGAATATTTTGTCAGCACGCTGGCGACCAGGTTTTCATCTTTTGGCTGGGCGTAAGTAATGAGAATGTCGCAATCGTCCGGAAACGTCACACCGTCGGAAAACTCGTTCCGATCGAGGTTATAGGTTTTTAACGACAGGCGAATATCACCAATCTCTTCTATCTTATGGATCACATGACGCGCCAGATAGGTCACGATACCTGTCGGGGCATAAATCGTCACTTTGCCGCGTTTTTCATGTTTATAATCGGCAATAAAATTAATAAGTTGGCTATTTTTATCCAGTGTGGCATTCACATAAGGCAGCAACGCCTCACCGAATTGCGTCAGCGCCAGCTGGCGTGTCGTACGTTCAAACACCTTGAGTCCAACGCGGGTTTCAAAATCGGATAAATATTTGCTGACATTGGCCTGCGCCATCCCCAGCAGGGCAGCGGCATCGCCAATACTGTGGGTGGCGGCGATGACGGAAATAATTTTTAATTCACGTGGTTTCAACTGCAAGCTATTCATCATGCACGCCCATCTATATGATTTTATATATAGTATTATATAAACGGCAGCGTTGCTTTGGCAAATTTGTAACCATTATTATGCGCCTCGCTTGTTCGGCGTTTAAATGGATTGCATAGAATGACTGTTAAATATAATTTACTCATCGCTGCCGCATTATTTTCGACATCATCGGTAATGGCTGGCGACTTTTCACTAGGGGCGGGGGCGGTATTTAACGAGTCGCCTTACAAAGGGTATAACGAAAATACCACCGCTGTACCGTTAGTTAGCTACGAAGGCGATAACTTCTATGTGCGTCAAACCACGGGAGGATGGATCCTGTGGAAAGACAGTAAGAATGAATTCAGCCTGACCGCATCCTGGATGCCACTGCATTTCGACCCGGATGACAATGACGATCATCAGATGAAGCATCTTGATGAGCGTAAAGCTTCGGCATTCCTCGGCGGCGCGTACTACCGCCATGAAAAATGGGGTTCCCTGAAATTTGCCGTTTCCGGTGACGCGATGGATGAAAGCGGCGGGGTGGTGGGTGAAATTTCTTACTTCCGCCCAATCCGCATGGAACGCCTGACGCTGACGCCTTCTGTGGGCATTTTCTACAGCGATGAAAGCTATAACGACTACTACTACGGCGTGTCTGGCAGCGAGTCTCGCCGCTCAGGTCTGAATGAATACACCGCAGGCGACAGCTGGACGCCATACGTTGGCCTGGCAGCAAAATATCAATTAACCCAGAACCTGTACCTGAATGCCAGCGCGGTCTACACCGTGTTGCCTGACGACGTGAAGAACAGTCCGATGATTGACCGTGACGACAGCTTCGCGCTGATGACCGGCCTGACCTGGCGTTTCTGATGCGGTAAAGCCGGGTGGCGGCTTCGCCTTACCCGGCCTACGATCGTGCCTGCATTTTTATCGGCAATACAACGTATTCCTTTTTCATTTCTCGATGCTTCTTCCTGTTCCGCCAAAACACGGCTGCACTGATGTTCCTTATGCGCTAATGTGATTCAATCCGATAGCGATGGTGTGTATCATGTGTATAATCATGGAAGGATTGGGATGTGAAAAGTGCGGATGTCATTACTGTTCTGATCAGCCATGGCTGGAAATGTGTCAGAACGAAAGGAAGTCATCACCAGTTTCGCCATCCCGAACAGAAAGGGCTGGTTACTGTCCCACATCCTAAGAAGGATATTAAACCGGGCACTCTCGCCCAGATCTGGCGGCAGGCGGGAATTAAACACTGATATCAGGAGTAGTTATGTTTTATCCGGCTTACATTCATTCTGACTCCGACGGTAGCGCCAGCGGCTTTTTCCCTGACGTTCCAGGCTGCTTTTTTGCAGGTGATTCCCTGGACGAGGCTTTTCAGGATGCACGTGATGCGCTCACCGCGCACTTCGAAGCGCTGTTTGAAATGGATGATGCACTGCCTCTTCCGGGTAATGTGGAAGCGCATCTGGAAAGTCGTCCTGAGGATTTCACCGGCGGGCAATGGCTGTTGGTGGATATCAATATGAAACAGTTCGACGGCAGGGCCGAGCGTATCAACATCACGATGCCTCGACGTTTGCTGGTAAAGATTGATTCCTATGTCAGCGAGCATCCTCAGTTCGGTAATCGAAGCGCATTTCTGGCTGAGGCAGCACGTCGCGTGCTGCCTGGGTAAAGATTAATTATAGAGAGCTGCGGTTGCTTTCAGGATATCAGCAAAGGAATAGATATCATCTACCGTCGCTATGGGATGACGCGTTTCATTTTTTTCTATATCGAAAAGACCGATGTATTTTTGCGTGCGATTAAAATGTAATCGGCAAAGGGGTTTGCGGTTGTTGTCATCTACAAGAATACCAAAGTAGCTTTTGGTATCTCTGTGAGTTATACGGGGTGCCTCCAGTACCGCTCTGGTGATTGCTTTAACAATATGATATCCCTCGAGCTCCTCTAGCGTTGTTACCACATCGCTTTCGTCTTTATGTTCGTCTTCCTCAATATATGAGGACTCATTTGGGGTTTCGATGATCGCTGGATTTATGCCCGTAATGGCTGACTTGAGGCGCTCATTTACCTGATCATTTATGTACTGGCCTGCAGCTTTTTTAGTCAAATTTAAAAAAGACTCTCTAACTTTTTGGGTCAGAATCCCATCATAAACTCGGGATGCAAAAAATTTCACAAAGTCATCTTCAGGGTTATTTAGCTGAGTATGCAGTATTTTTTTGATTTGGCTGACATATTTTAATTCACCAGCAGCATTGATAATTGATTCCAAATCAAACGAAGACTTAGTTAATTTTTTTAACTCAGGTATTATATTCTCGTCAATATCAAGAAGGTCTACTTCCAAAAATGGTTTTTCATCCATTTTATTAGGAGCATCCAGGTCGGTAAAGAATTTATAATTTTGTCCATTGGTGAGGATTGAGATTCTGGCATTTGTTACATGGAAATACCTGAATAACTGCGAGGCATGATTTATATTTAATGGCTCGCCAATTTTCTTACATTCAATAAGTATCTGTACATCATTGTTTTTCATTATAGCATAATCGATTTTCTCACCTTTTTTTGTACCAACATCACAGACAAATTCAGGTGTCACTTCTGAAGGATCAAAAACATCATAACCCAGAACGTTATGAATGAATGGCATTACAAATGCAGTTTTTGTTGCTTCTTCAGTATTAATCACATCAAGTTGTTGTTTTATTTTATTTGATAAGGCATTTAATCTTTCAGTGAATTCCATGGGATATCCTTATTTTTAGCTGTGTGTCTGTATGGAATAACACTAAAACGCATGTCAGACAATGGTATGTCTGAGTTGAACGTCCGCAAAAAAACAATACCGAGGGTTAGATCACATTGTCTTTCAATAGATGATAATCAGTGAGCTCGACATCACCGAGCTCCATAAAAATATTTTATATTAATAAAGGTGGCATTATTCTTGTTTATGCTTCATCCACCCATATCCGCATTTCCCCTTCTCCCCGGTTAGCCCAGCTAAACCAGGGAATAAAGGTCAGCGTCTGGGGCTGACGTTGTACCGGCGAGCGATCGTACTGCCACAGCGCATCCGTGTCCTTCACGTGACACCCAATCCCCTCTGCCTGTATCAGCATCTTGTGCGCGAACATCCCTTTCCCTTCAAAGACTCTGAATTCGCTGTTTTCAGGCAGAGAAAGGTGATGAAGATTGGCACCGTTATCGGCCTCTTCCAGACAGTAGACCAGCGGTCCGCGCTGCAGGGCGACTTTCCCCGCCTGCTGGCGGACCTGTGGGTTGCCATACACTCGGCGAACCGGCATAGGTAACGTTAGCGTTATGACGTCACCCTCCTGCCAGCTGCGGGTCAGATAAAGGTATCCACGGGAGATCTCGCCCGTTACCGCTTCACCATTAAATAAAACGTCAGGCGCGGCACACCAGTCCGGCAGCCGCAGGGCGAGCGTATGCGTGACGGGAGCAGGCGAGGTAATGTCGATTTTTACCTGTTCATGCCACGGATAGTTACCGCTAATTCGCAGCGCCAGGGTTTCGTCGCCAACCGGAATGGTGACATCGTTGCCCACGTAAAGGTTAATAAAAAGTGCATCCTGGCGGACGGTATAAATGTAATGCCCCAGCGAGGTCAGCACGCGGGCGATATTCGGCGGGCAACAGGCGCAGCCAAACCAGCGCTGGCGGACGGGTTTCACGTGATCGAAGATATGGTTGAACGCCAGCGTTTTCGGGTGCACTTCCAGCGGGTTCACATAGAAGAAGTGTTTTCCGTCCAGCGCCATTCCGCCCAGTACCGTGTTGTATAACGCGCGCTCCATCACGTCGGCGTAGTGGCCGTCGGCCTCCATCTCCAGCATCCTGCGGGCAAACATCATCAGACCGATGGAGGCACAGCTTTCGGCATAAACCGTATCGTTGGGCAGATCGTAATCGCTGCTGAACGCCTCGCCGCTGCTTTGCGAGCCGATTCCACCGGTAATGTACAGCTGGCGCTGCGCCATATTTTTCCACAGCCGCAGACAGTCCTGCCGTTTACCCTCGTCATGGCTCAGGCGCGCCAGATGCGCCATGCCCGCCATCAGGTAGACAAAACGCACCGCGTGGCCAATGGCCGTTTGTTGTTCAGAAAGCGGCTGATGCGCCTGGCTGTAGGCTTTGTCCTTGACCATCCAGGCTGGGCCATAGGTGTTCCAGTATGATGTTCTGCCGCGTTTCTCGTATTCGATATCATAAAAGTGAGGCTGCACACCGCGTTGTTCGATGAAATATTTCACCAGAGTGAGATAGCGGGGCTCCTGCGTGATGTCGTAAAGCCTCATCAGCGCCAGCTCGATTTCCGGGTGGCCCGGATAACCGTGTAGCTGGTTTTCACCGGGACCAAACACGCTGTCAATATGGTCTGCTAGTCTGCAGACAACATCCAGCAGATGGCGTTTTCCTGTGCCCTGGAAATACGCCACGCCCGCTTCAATCATATGCCCGGCGCAGTACAGCTCGTGGCATTCGGCCAGATTCGTCCAGCGCTCGTTGGGCGCTTTCACCGTAAAGTACGTGTTGAGATAACCATCGTCACATTGCGCCGCCGCGACCAGCGCAATCACCTCGTCGGCGGTTTTTTCCAGTTCAGCATCCGGTTTCTGGCACAGCGACCACGCCACGGCTTCGAGCCATTTCGCGACGTCGCTGTCCTGAAATACCATGCCGTAGAAATCGCCTTGCTCCAGGCCCGCCGCAATGCGGAAGTTGGTGATGGCGTGGCTGGGTTCGGCTTCCGTCACGCGATCGTTTAGCGCATCCCACTGGTAGGGGATCACCACCTCACGCACCAGCCGTTGATACTGCCCGAGAAACGGGTCGTTAATTTTCAGTTTATGCAGGTCGGCTTCCATTATGGACATCGTGTTCTCCTCAGGAGGGTATGTGACGCTGGCGCAGGTCGGTTGCAATGCGCGACATCATAGGATTGTTGAGTCTGCACCAGCGGATAGAGACGGCCAGCAGCAGATGAAAAAGGGCAGGCAGCAGCGTCTCCATGGCGGTGATGCCCTGCAGTGAAGCAGGCGTCTGATTGCCCGCGCCTGGCTGGTAGGCGACGGCGATAAACACCAGGCTGATGATCCCGGCGCTGGACGCCCACGCAAGCTTGATGAAAAACAGGTTGAAGGCGAAGTTCATCCCCGACGAACGCACGCCGGTTTTCCACTCGCCGTAGTCGTCGGCAAACGCCATCAGCGAGAAGTGCAGCGGCAGGGTAAACCCGAGGATGACGCCGTTGCTCAAAATGACGATCAGCCAGAGGGTCTGGTACGCCGGGCCGCCAGGCAGGAACCACATTCCCGCCGCGAGCGCGGCGAGGACCAGGTTGGTGTAATAGTAGAGTTTGACGGTATCAATACGGCGCGACAGCGGGCTGACGATCACCGCGCCCAGAATGGCGGCAAAGGTCACCATGGTGAAAAACAGCGAGGTATACGTGGTACTGCCCTGCAGCACGTAGGTGATGAAGTACATATACCCGCCGCCTCGAATATTGAAGACATTGATCAGCAGGAACGACATCACCAGCATCAGCAGCAGCTGATCGTTTTTACGCAAACCGGCCAGATGCTCACGCAGGGTGAATTTGCCCATCAGCGCCAGCGGGACGCGCTCGCGTACCCAGAAGAAGCAGCACAGGAACATCACCACGGCGACAGCGCACAGCACCCCAACGCCAAGCTGGTAACCTTTTGCGGCATTGCCCTGGCCCAGCTCCGCGACCAGCCACGGCAGACCGACCGAGACCAGGAAGCCCGCAACGCCGCAGAGTACAAAGCGCCATGACTGGCAGGAGATCACCTCATTGTGACGGGTCGTCATGGTGTTGATCAGCGCGCAGTATGGAACGTTGATGGCGGTATAACCAACGGACAGCAGCAAATAGGTGCCGAACGCCCAGGCGATTTTCACCCCCATGCTGGCTTCCGGAACGGTGAACGTCAGTACGCCGATAATCCCAATCGGGAAGGCGACCCACAGCTGCCACGGGCGAAAACGTCCCCAGCGGCTTTGCGTGCGGTCGGCAATAATGCCCATTACCGGATCGGAAATGGCGTCAAATACGCGCAAGGCAATAAAGAGCGTGCCAACGAGCGCAGGCGTCAGACCAAAAATATCGGTATAGAAGAAGGTCAGAAAATTCATGATCAGGCAGGTAATCACCGTACCGCCCGCATCACCCAGGCCGTAGCCAATTTTTTCGCGGACGGACAAGTGGCTATCTGTTGCCCCTTGTGTCACGTCTGACTCTGTAATCGGTGTGGAAGTCATGAAGTAACTCCTCAGTAATCGAATTTATTATCGTATTTGTGCAAGGTACTCATTTATTCTGCACCGAACGGAAAGGCCAACAAGGGAAGGGAAAAGTATAAAAAGATGACGATTCCGACCTAATGATAAAAATGTGATTCCGATCGGACAGTTATTCGAATATTGATTAATAATCAAAGCGTAAGTTGAATATCAACGGCAATAAAAGCGGAATGGTGAATATCCATGCTTGAATTATCCATAGCGTTTCCGATTAAGGTCCAAAATGGCGGGTTATTTATCTCCCGGGGCGTGGGCCGCCATCCTGCGCGAAAATTAACATCATGGGAGATTATATTTGTCGAAAAAGGGACATTAACGATTCAGGAGGAACAGCGTATTTTTGAGGTTCACGCGGGAGAAAGTTTACTTCTCTGGCCGGGCCGTCGGCATGTCGGCGTGGAGGATTTCCCGGCTGACCTGCGCTTTTATTGGCTCCATTTCGAGGTTGAAACGCCAGATGCAACGTTACCCAATGCCGCCCCTCTGGCAATAGAACAACACTGTCGCGTAAGGGATGCGCAATATGTCATTGCGCTATTTCGGCAGTTTCTCAGCGAGCAGGAGAAATTACAGCGAAGCGTGGCGCTGGAGATGATTTTATTACTTATTTTGCAACAAGTATCCCATTCTTCAGGCTATGAGGACAGTGCAGATGAAGCCGGTGCGGCGATGGCGTGGAAGGCGAAGCAGCTTATTCGCACGCAGTTTCATTTACCGCTTTCTACGTCGCAGCTGGCAAAAGCATTGCACTGCAATGCCGATTATCTCGGGCGGGTGTTTCGCCGGACTTTCCATTTAACCCTGACGGAGGCGATACATCGCCAGCGCGTCAGGGCAGCGGAAAAGCTGTTGCTGGATGGCTCTGCCTCCCTCACCGAAGTGGCAACCCGCTGCGGCTTTAATGACGTGGGCTATTTTCGGCAGATATTTTCAAAACATACGGGATTAACCCCCGCCGTCTGGAAACGGCGGTACTGTAAAGAGCATATTAATTCCGGCTGATCACTGGCCGTAATAGGCATTCGCCCCGTGCTTGCGCAGATAATGTTTATCCAGCAATTCCTGCTGCATAACCGGTAACTGCGGCGCAAGCTGGCGTGAGAACAGGCCCATATAGGCGCACTCTTCCAGTACCACGGCATTGTGGACCGCATCGGCAGCGTCTTTGCCCCAGGCGAACGGACCGTGGGAGTGCACCAATACTGCCGGGATCTGCATCGGGCTTAAGTCGCGCTCCTCGAAGGTGTTAATGATCACTTCACCCGTCTGGTATTCGTACTCGCCCGCGATTTCAGCCGTGGTCATCCGTCGCGTGCAGGGGATCGCCCCGTAGAAATAGTCTGCGTGCGTTGTGCCCCACGCCGGTAAATCCTGGCCCGCCTGCGACCAGATGGTAGCGTGGCGGGAGTGGGTATGCACGATGCCGCCAATCTCCGGGTAACGGCGGTACAGCGCGAGGTGGGTCGGCGTGTCTGAAGAGGGCTTTTTGCTGCCTTCAACCACCTGGCCGGTGGCGATATTCACCACCACCATATCCTCCACCGTCATGACGTCGTACTCCACGCCGGACGGCTTGATCACCATCATGCCGCTTTCGCGATCCACCGCGCTGACGTTGCCCCAGGTGAAGGTCACCAGCTGGTGGGCGGGCAGCGCCAGGTTTGCCGCCAGCACCTCTGCTTTGAGTTGTTCTAACATGTCATGCCTCCTTCCTGCATACGGGCTTCAATCCAGCGGCGCGCCTGGATGATTTCCAGCACCGGCTCTTTTGCTTTTTCAGTCCACATTTCAATCAGAAACGCGCCGCGATAGTTCAGCTTATTCAGCGTGTTAAACACGCCAACGAAATCGACGCAGCCTTCTCCAAACGGCACGTCGCGGAACTGTCCGGGACTTTGTGCGGTGACGGGCTGGGTGTCCTTCAGGTGAATTGCCGCAATGCGGTCAATGCCCAGCGTCAGCTCGGCGGTGACGTCGTTGCCCCACGCGCTCAGGTTGCCGACATCCGGGTAAACGCTGAACCACGGCGAGGCGAGCATGTCGTCCCACTTTTTCCACTTGCTGATGGAGTTCATAAACGCGGTGTCCATGATCTCCACCGCCAGCATCACCTGCGCGGCGGCGGCCTGCTCGACGGCCCACGCCAGCCCTTCGGCAAAGCGCTGCTGCGTGCCTTCATCATGCTCTTCGTAATACACGTCATAACCCGCGAGCTGGATGGTGCGAATGCCTAAGTCACGCGCCAGCCTGATGGCTTTGGTCATGATCTCGCGGGCGCGTTGGCGCACGGTTTCATCCCGGCTGCCAAATGGGAAGCGACGGTGGGCAGAAAGACACATCGACGGGATCGCCACGCCGGTTTCCAGCATCGCTTCAACCAGCGAAGCGCGCTGTGTGGTGCTCCACTCGAGGCGTGACAAACGCTCGTCGGTCTCGTCGACGGACATCTCAACAAAATCGAACCCGCAGCTTTTCGCCAGCACCAGGCGCTCGGGCCAGGAGAGATCTTTCGACAGCGCTTTTTCGTAAATACCTAACGGATGTTGACGCATGGTTACGCTCCCCAGATGTCGCGGATTTGCGAATGGAATGCCTGTGCCACCTGCGGCGGATTAGCGGCGCCTGCCAGCGCGCGTCCGGCAATAAAGGCTTTTACGTTGATCTGCTTAAACAGCGGCAGGTCGGCAGGGGTGATACCGCCGGTAATCGAAAGCTGCAAACCGATATCGGAGAGCGCCCCCATTTTCGCGAGATCCGCTTCGCCCCACTGCTGACCGCTGGCCTGCGCGTCGCGCCCGCGGTGGTAGATAGCCTGCTTCACGCCGACGCGATGCCACGCGCGCGCGTCGTCCAGCGTCCAGTTGCCAAACAGCTCCATCTGGATTTCTCCCCCGCAGCGCAGTGCGACCTCGTGGCCTCGCTCAACGGTTGCCAGCGGGGCGGCGCAGATGATGGTCATCCAGTTCGCGCCCGCGCCAAACGCCTGCTCAGCCAGCGTTTCTCCGGCATCGGCGACTTTCCAGTCCGCCACGATGATTTTATCCGTGCACTGTTCGCGCAGGGCGCGTACGGCGCTCAGCCCTTCGGTCAGGCACAAAATGGTGCCCGCTTCGACGATATCAACGTGATCTGAAAGCGCCGCGACGTCGCGCTGGGCGGCCTGAAGTGAGGTATGGTCGAGCGCCAGCTGCAGTAATGGTCGGCTCATAGGTCGTACTCCTTAATACGGGCGTGATAGTCCTGAAGTGCTGAAATCAGTAACTGGTAACGGTGATATTTGCGCTGGTAGGCCGCATGGGCGCGCATGTCGGGTTCAATCACCCGAATGTCGTGTTTGAGGGTGCGCTGCGCAGCATGGAAATCGGGGTAGACGCCGGTGCCTACCAGCGCCGCCAGCGCCGCGCCGGAGCAGCCGGTCTCTTCCACCTGCGGCAGCTCAATCGCCAGCCCGCTGACGTCGGCGAGCATTTGCATCCACACGTCCGAATGGGTCGGGCCACCCGTGACGCGCAGCGCCTGCACCTGGGTAAAGCGCTCAAGCATGCGGTTGAGGTGGGTCATGTGGCTGAACACCACGCCCTCGTAAACGGCCTGCAGAAGATGCGCGCGGGTATGCAGCGCCTGCATGCCGTAAAACCCACTGGTCATCTCCAGCCCGGCGTTGCTGCCGTAGAGGAACGGCAGGAAGAACACCTCGCTTTCCGCTTTCGGCAGGCTGGCGACGGCATGGTTGATCTCATCGAATGACATGTCGCCCCATTGGGCAGTGAGCCACTCAAGATTGCCGGATGACGTCGGGCTGGCTTCATGAACGATGTACTGCTGCGGGTGGACGTAACGGCCATACACATAGGGGAACGGCTCGTTATCGCGAAGCGCATTGGCGATCCCGCTGGTGACGGCCCAGGTACCCATGACGGCATTCAGCGTGTGTTCGTCGTGCAGCCCGGCGCAGATCGCGGTGGAAACCACATCAAACAGTCCACCAACGACGGGCGTGCCCGCCGCGAGACCGGTAAGCGCGGCTGCCTGAGGGGTGATTTCCCCGCAAATTTCTGCTGAACCGACAATCGGCGGCAGGGCGCCGTCAATTTCGCTGATACCGAGCCAGCGCGTGAGCTGGGGATCGTACTGCCCGGTATTCATGTTGTAGAGGTTGGACTCGGAGATGTTGCTCTCCTCGCAGCCCTTCACGCCGGTCAGACACCAGCGTAGATAGTCGTGCGCCATCATCACGCAGCCGATCTGCTGATACCGCTGCGGCTCGTTCTCTTTCACCCAGCGCAGGAGTGAGGCTGGGTGCCCTGTCCACAGGGTCTGGCGCGTATGCGGATAGAGCTTTTCGGGAATGCCGTCCTGCTGCCAGCGCTGCACGATCTCCAGCGCCCGGCGGTCTGAGGAGAGCATGGCGTTGCCCAGCGGTTGGTCTTGTTTATCGAGCAGAAACAGTCCCTTGCCCTGAGCAGAAATGCCGACGCCTTTGATCTGCTCTCCGTCGATGCCTGAATGTTTGAGCAGCGTGGCGACGGTAGCGTAGCAGTGCTGCCAGAGTTGAGGCATATCCCGCTCCGCGTAACCTGCGCGCGGGCTGAGCGTGGCAACGGAGCGGCGCTCGATGCAGATTTCCTTGCCCTGGCTGTTGTATAACCCGGCTTTCAGATAAGTACCGCCACAATCGATACCCAGCCAGAAGAGCTCTTTTTCACTCATCTTCATCTCACTTAATTGCCGGGTGGCGCTTCGCTTACCCGGCCTACGATTCGGTTTTCTCCCTCTCCCCGTGGGAGAGGGCTGGGGTGAGGGCATCAGGCCGCACGTTTATGTGGATTCACCGTGGGATTAGGCTCTGCACCGGCATCGCATTTCGCCGGTAACAGCAGGGCCAGCAGCGACGCCAGCGCCAGAGAAACCGCCAGGCAGTAAACGCCCGCGTCTTTGCTGTACAGGGTGATCAGCACCCCAACCGCATACGGGCCGCAGAAGCCACCGAGGTTGCCCAGGGCGTTGATCACGCCGCGCGCGCCGCCCGCCATCTCTGCGCTGAACAGACGCGCCGGGATAGTCCAGAACACGCCCGCTGCGGATTGCAGGAAGAACCCGCAGCCCACCAGTGCGGAATACGCCAGCCAGGTACTATCTTTCAGCGCCACGGAGAGGAACATGCAGAGCGCAAAGCCAATCAACGGCAGGGAGACAAACAGCTTGCGCTTGCCGGTGCGGTCAGAAAGCGTTGAGAACAGGAACATCCCCGCAATGGCCCCGATGTAAGGCAGGATGGCGAGCATGCCCACCTGACCGATGCTGGTGTGCGTCAGCTCCTTCAGGATGGTCGGCAGCCAGAGCGTGTAGCCGTAAATCCCGGTCTGGTAAAAGAAGTTCAAAGCGATCAGCTGCCACATGGTTTTGTCGGAAAGCACTGCGCCGAGTGACGCGTTTTTCACCTCTTTGCCAGCGATGGCCTGTTGTTCAGCCGCCAGCGTTTGCACCAGATAGTTTTTCTCCGCTTCTGAAATCCAGCGGGCTTCCTGCGGTCGGTCGTAAACGGTGAACGCCCACAGCACCAGCACAACGACGGACATCAAACCTTCAATGATGAACAGCCAGCGCCAGTCGAGTGCGGTGATGATCCAGCCCGAAAGCGGGGCGGTGATAATCCCGGCGATGGGGACAAACATAATTACAATGGCATTGGCGCGACCGCGTTCGGCATCCGGGAACCAGTTGCTGATCATGGTGAGCACGACGGGCAGCATCCCGCCTTCCGCCACGCCGAGTAAGAAGCGCAGCACCAGCAGCTGATACTGATTCGTCACCAGGCCCGTGAGCACAGAGATCACCGCCCAGGCAACCAGCGACCAGCCGATAAACTTCTTGCCGCTGCCGTGGACGGCAATCTTGCCGCCGGGAACCTGCAGGAACAGATAGCCGATAAAGAAGATCCCACCTGCCAGGCCCGCCATAGTGGCGGTAATACCCAGCTCTTCATCCATACCACCGGGCATGGCAAAGGCGATATTTACGCGATCCATATACGAAATGATGCAGGCGATAAGAATAGGAGGAATGATTCTTAGCCAGCGCTGGCGCGGAATGTCCGCTTGTAGAGTATTCGAGTAAGTGTTCATATTTACTGTCTCAGTCAATGTAACCGGAATAGGGATATTTTTTTATTGTTATTGTGTTGCTTTATTCATTTCGCTAATGCCGTCGCGCAAAATAGCGATGCGATGGCTGACGTCAGCATTAGCATTTATTTCCAGTAATTTAATACCGGAGAATTTCAACGTTGCGGCGCTCGCCGCAGTAAAGAGTGATTTTGCGTCTTCAGTAGACATCAAACTGTCGGCGCAGAATGAAGAAAACGGCGCGTGCAGATCCTGCCATTCACCGTATTCCCCGCGGGTAGTCGTGCCCGAAAACATCAGTGCACCCAGCTTTCCGGCACGGAGTGCGGCCTGAACATGTTCCAGCGGGAGCGTCGTATTTCGGCCCTCGATAGCCGAGCGCGCCCAGTTGATACAGACGCTGATATCGGTGTCTTTCACCACCTCCAGCACCTGCGCTAAAGGCAAGAAGCCCTTGCGCGGTGCCAGGCCGGTCATGGCATCGCAGTGTTCCAGCACGAGATCGCAGTCCCAGTCCCAGCCTGCGATTTCCTGGATCGAGCGGGAAAACGCCTCGGTAGCCTGCTCGACGGAAGCATTGCCCGCCTGTGGAGCCGCCTGCATCTCCAGAGCAATCACTTTGCCTGGAAAACGGGCGTTCACGGCGTTAACTTTCTTGTGCAGATGCCGGTAAAAGTCTACGCATGCTTTACGCTGCGCTTCGTCGGCTGAGGCCAGGCCAAACGCGCCGTTGCTGCCGCGGCGGCGCATGGTTTCCATGACTGCTGTGACGACGATTTGCCAGTCGCCCGGCGTATGACGGAACAGCCATTCATCACCAAACGGATGGAGATCTTCAAGGCACGGCTGTTCCAGCCCGCGAATGTTCGGCGTGTCGGAAAGTTCCCGCCAGAATGTTTGTTCTTCTTGTTCCCCTTTCTGGTGAAACGAGGGTGCGCAGGGGTACGCACCAATAATAAAACCGGTGTTGGTCATTTCGCGTTCCTGTATTTATCAGTAAATTAATCTAATTCGCTGACGGCCACTTTCACCACAATTTTACGAATTGCGGCTTCCTTGTTCTTAATACAGGCAGGACGATGCACATCCTGCGGGAAAAATATGGCATAGCTGCCGGGTGTCATTTCGATAAAGGATTCATTTTCGCTGTCGTGATAAAAAATAATATCCCGCTGTTCCAGTAATGATTCGCTTATTTCGTTATTACCGGTATCAATGGCAATACCGATTTTTTCTTCACCCCATGCTAAAAACTGAATATCCAGATAACGGCGGTGCACTTCCGGGCGGTTCTCGTGCGGCTCCTTTGTCGTCAGGTCGAGAACCTGGGCAAAAATAGTGCGACCTTCAATTTCCACCACGCCTGGCGGCAGGGTGGTGAAATCCGTAGCACGTAAAAAATGAAGCGCTTTTTCAATCGCCCGCGGCAGACGGCACGGATTGGGCTGGGAAATATGTCCGAATATCATGGTCCACTCCTTACAGAGACTGGATTTTCGCCCACACGCTGTCGTCGATGGTGATGCCGTCGCGGCGGTTCTCTTCCAGCAGGCGCGTGAATTCATGGCCCGGAAGGCGGACGGCAACGTTTTCATCAGACCGCTGCGCGGTGGTGATGAAGTCCATAATGCGCTGCAGCTTCGCATCGCGGGTTGGGCCGTCGATCAGGCGATCAACCTCGATGGCGATAAAGATCTGCGACACGCCATACTCGTCGCTGTTGTCCTGGGTCACTTCCGCGACGGAGGATCCGTTGGAGAGCAGGGTGGCGATCATGTCGAGCACGATGGATAAGCCAGACCCTTTCCAGTAGCCCATCGGCAGAATGCGGCGGTTTTTCTCAATCACGCCTGGCTCTCGGGTGAGATTACCCTCGTCGTCAAAGCCGCCATCGACCGGCAGCTCGCGCCCGGCCAGGCGATTCACCTCCAGCATGCCGTAGGAGAACATCGACATCGACATATCGACCATGGTGATTGGGTTAGAGGGAATCGCCACGATCAGCGGGTTGGTGCCGATGCAGCACTCTTTTGATCCCCATGCGGGCATGACGGCAATAGAGTTGGTCCAGCATATGCCGATATAGCCCTTCTCCGCCGCCTGCCAGCCGTAACTGCCGCCGCGCATCCAGTGGTTCGCGTTACGCAGTGCCACCAGACCAATACCGTGGTCGGACGCCAGCTCGGTGGCGCGATCCATCATCTTTTTCGCCGTCAGGTTGCCGATAGAGCGCTGGGCATCCCACTGTTCGATGGCACCCAGCGTCATTACCCGTTTTGGCTGAGCGTCGGGAATGATATCGCCTGCATCAAGCTGCTGAATGAAACGCGGAAAACGGTTAACGCCGTGCGAATAAACGCCGGATTCCGTGGTGCGGGCGAACATCTCGGCGCAGGCGTCTGCGGTTTCCGCTTTCACGCCGCGATCGAGCAGAACCCGATTAAACGCCGCTTTTAACTCTTCAAAGGTCACTTTCATCCCTGTTCTCCTGTTCTTTTTCGGGGCAAGTGCGAGTGCTTTTTTATCGCTAAATTTCACTATGCGAAATCTGATTTCAAATATAGCGATCAAATTTTGTCAGATCAACGACATTCATGTTTTTCAAAAGCGATTAAAATCAATTGGTTGTGTTTTTTCTGTTGAGATCGTGAACTGAACCACACTTTGCGCTACCATCAGGGCGCGACAAAAAGGAGCCATTTGATGAGCACGAAAGAGAGCGAAATGACGCAAGAAAAAGAGAGGCCAGCAGGTAGCCAGAGCTTGTTTCGCGGCCTGATGCTGATTGAGATCCTCAGCAACTATCCGAACGGGTGTCCGCTTGCGCACTTATCTGAACTGGCGGGGCTGAATAAGAGCACCGTGCACCGCTTGCTGCAGGGGCTACAGTCGTGCGGGTACGTGACCCCTGCACCCGCGGCGGGCAGCTATCGCCTGACCACCAAATTTATCGCCGTCGGGCAAAAGGCCCTGTCGTCGCTGAATATCATTCACGTGGCCGCTCCGCACCTTGAGGCGCTGAACATTGCCACCGGCGAAACGGTGAACTTCTCCAGCCGGGAAGACGACCACGCGATCCTGATTTATAAGCTCGAACCGACAACCGGTATGCTGCGCACGCGTGCCTATATTGGCCAGCATATGCCGCTCTACTGCTCCGCAATGGGCAAAATCTACATGGCGTTTGGTCATCAGGATTACGTGGCGAGCTACTGGGAAAGCCATCAGGAACAGATCCAACCCTTGACCCGCAACACCATTACCGAGCTGAGTGCGATGTATGATGAGCTGGCGGAAATTCGCGATCGCAGCATGGCGATGGATAAAGAAGAGAACGAGCTGGGGGTTTCCTGCATTGCCGTGCCGGTCTTTGATATCCACGGGCGCGTGCCGTATGCGATCTCCATTTCGCTGTCGACGTCGCGCATGAAGCAGGTGGGTGAGAAGAACTTGCTCAAGCCGCTGCGCGAAACGGCAGAGGCTATCTCAAAAGAACTGGGTTTTAACGTGCGCGAGGCGTAACAGATGAACCGATTTATCATGGCGGATTCGGAAAAATGCATTGGGTGCCGCACTTGCGAAGTGGCCTGTGCGGTTTCGCATCAGGAATTCGTCATCGCAAATGATTTCATGCCCCGCATTCGGGTGGTGAAAGGGGGTTCTTATACCACTGCGGTCGGGTGTCATCAGTGCGAGGATGCGCCCTGTGCAAATGTGTGCCCCACCGGGGCAATCCGACGCTCAGCCGGAGCCTGGCTCGTTGAGCAGGCGCGCTGCATCGGGTGCAAAAGCTGTATGGTGGCGTGCCCGTTTGGGGCGATGCAGGTACAGAGGGTGGGGGATCATGTGCAGGCGCTGAAATGTGATTTATGCGCGCATCGCGAGGGCGGACCTGCCTGCGTTGAGGCTTGCCCGACCCACGCGTTAAGCTGTGTCGATCCCGCCAGATTACGCACCGAACGGCTGCATCATCTGGCGTAAGAACTTACTGACCGTTTTCGCGCCAGGCGTTCTCAATCTCTTCCGCGAGAATTTTCACACCCGCTTCGATTTTTTCTGGATCAGGCACATAGTTCATGCGCATGCACTGGTGCGTGTGCGGCCACGGTTTATCCAGCCCCGGGAAGAAGTAATCGCCCGGCACCATCAGCACACCACGCTTTTTAAGTCGCTGGTAGAGAAGTTCCGTCGTAATCGGCAGATCCTTGAACCACAGCCAGAGGAAAATCGCGCCTTCTGGTTTGTGGATCAGGCAGCGTTCTTCCGGCAAATAGCGGCGAATTGTCGCAATCGTTTCCTGAACGCGCTGGTAATAGAACGGCTTAATCACGTCATTCGACAGGCGCAGCAGGTCGTTGCGCTTAATCATTTCGCACATCATCGCCGGGCCGATGCCGCCGGGTGAAAGGCTGATAATGCCGTTCATGTTGGTAATGGCGGTGATGATTTTTTCATTGGCAATGATGATGCCACAGCGGCTGCCCGGCAGGCCCAGTTTAGACAGGCTCATGCACAGAACGATGTTTGGGTTCCACAGCGGGCGGGCTTCGCTGAAGATTATCCCCGGGAACGGCACGCCGTAGGCGTTATCGATCACAAAAGGGATGCCGTGCTGATTGGCCAGCGCGTCCAGTTTCATCAGCTCGTCATCGGTAATCACGTTGCCCGTTGGGTTGGTAGGACGTGATACGCAGATCATGCCCGTCTCTTCACCAATATGCAGGTGTTCAAAATCGACGTGATATTTGAACTGGCCTTCTGGCAGCAGTTCGATGTTCGGGCGCGCGGAGACAAACAGGTCTTCTTCGAGGCCGGAATCGGCATAGCCGATATACTCCGGTGCCAGCGGGAACAGCACTTTTTTGGTCGTGCCGTCGGCGCGACGTCCTGCGAACAGGTTAAACAAGTAGAAAAACGCGCTCTGGCTGCCGTTTGTCAGTGCAATATTCTGTGGCTCAATATCCCAACCCAGCTCTTCACGCAGCATATCGGCGAGGAGTTTCAGCAGTTCGGTTTTACCCTGAGGGCCGTCATAGTTGCAAAGTGCATCGGTTGCTTTGCCGCTTTCCAGCATCTGAGCGAGCAGGCTCTGGAAATAGGTAGTCATCTCCGGGATTTGAGCCGGGTTTCCGCCGCCGAGCATGATTGCGCCCGGTGTGCGCAGCCCGTCGTTGAGGTCCTCCATCAGGCGGGTAATGCCTGAATGGCGGGTAAATTTGTCGCCGAAAAGTGAAAACGTCATAGCAGGTGATCTGTCGGGCTTATTATGAAAGGGGGTAACCATAACGCTAGCACCGTGCTGGTGCAAATCAGGTGATGTGGTCGGATTTGTTGTTTTATAGGGTGGGTTTGGATTTTTGTAGTGAATCGTTCTGGTTTGTTTCCCCCTCACCCCGGCCCTCTCCCCTGTGGGGAGAGGGTTAGGGTGAGGGGCCGTTTATTGATTACCCGCCCATACCACCATCACTTTATCGCCCTTGTGCTCGCGCACGAAGCCGTAGCCTTCCTTCAGTGACAGCGTGGTTTGCTTGCCTTCACCAGTCGCCGGGTGACGGGCGCGGAACTGACCCAGAGTTTGCCAGTGAGCGACGGTTAAGGCCTGTTTGCCCGTCACGTCCTGCCAGTTCATGTCCGAGCGTGTGCCCTGAAGCGGGTCGGAGCCTGTTGGGCCGAACGGACGTTCAGATTCATCGCCGTAGTAAATCTGCACGCTGCCCGGCGCCAGCATGAGCAGCTCCGCCGCGCGCTGGCCTCCTTCTCGGAACAGTCGCGTATCGTGTGACGAGAGATAGCTCAGCACATTGAAGCTTTGCAGTTTCTCCGCCATCTGCTGCCACGTCATATCGATATCAGCCAGACAGTCCACCGCTTTCGCCGCCTGCTCCTGATAGTCAAAGTTGATCATTGCGTCGAAACCGTGGCGGTAATAATCGCTCTGCATCACGCCGTGGCCCCATGCTTCACCGGTCATCCAGAAGGGCGCATTGTCGAGTTTTTTATCGGGGTTCGCCGCTTTCCACGCTGCCAGTGCCTGGCCTGCCTGATCTTTCAGCTGCTGCCATGCGTCGAGTTCAACGTGCTTTGCGGTATCAACCCGGAAGCCGTCGATACCGTAGTCACGAACCCACTGGCTGAGCCAGTGGGTCAGGTAATCCCGGGGCGTGAAATTCGTCATCGCTTTCGCGCCGGTGTCGGGCTTGTGTTGATAAAAGTTCGGCAAACCTGACGGGGTAGTCGATTCCGTTTTCAGATCCGGCAGGAAGGCCAGCGACATGGTCAAATCGTCGAAGCCGGGGTTGTCGTAATCACCAATGTCGGTGCGGATCCATTTCTTGCCCCACCATTTTTCCCATGCGGCTTTGTCGCTAAAGTTGATGTAGTCGTTAAAGCTGTGCCAGCTTTGGCCCGCGCCGGGTTTCCAGTCCGTCCAGCGTTCACCCAGCGTTTTCTTCAGCTCATCGCCCTGCAGATACAGCGCGCCAAACTGGTACTCCTGCATGTCCGCAAGGGTCGCGTAGCCAACGTGGTTCATGACGATATCAAACAGAATACGGATACCGCGCTTGTGCGCTTCGTCAACAAGCTGGCGCAGGTCATCTTCGGTGCCCATGTTGGCATCGAGCTTCGTCCAGTCCTGCGTGTAGTAACCGTGATAGGCGTAGTGAGGGAAATCACCTTTGGTTCCACCGCCCACCCAGCCGTGGATTTGCTCCAGCGGGGAGCTTATCCACAGCGCGTTGACGCCCAGTTGCTGCAGGTAGTCGAGCTTGCCGGTAAGCCCCTTGAGATCGCCGCCGTGGAAGGTGCCGATCTCCTGCATGCCGTCTTTATGACGGCCATAGCTGTTGTCGTTGCTCGGGTCGCCATTCACAAAGCGGTCGGTCAGCACGAAATAGACGGTGGCGTTTTGCCAGCTGAAGGGCGCGGGCTGGTCGGTTTCGGCACGCTCAAGCAGCAGCAGGCCGTTGCTGTTGGCGGCAGGCTGTAGGGTGATTTTGCCGTTCTGCACCGTCGCCGTCTGTTTGCTGTAGAAATCACGCACCACTGTGCCTTCAGGGAAGGTACTGCTTACCTCCAGCGTCAAAGGTTTGCCGTCCCACTTTGGACACTGACGGGCGACGTTCGCGACAGGTTGCTCCGTTGTACTCTGAATGGTCAGCATCAGGGTTGGTGTCCCGGAGCGGGTATCGACGCGCATCTGATAATCACCGTCACGGAATAGCCGCCACTGGGGCGGTGTGCCCTCACAGTGCTTGAGCGACAGCATCTCATTGAGTTTTATGGAGCCCGTAGGCTGCCAGCACGTGTTGTCAAAACTCACTGTTAAAGGACGGGTACCCTTCGCGAGCTTTGCCTGGCTGGTGAAGACCCCGGTTCCTTCCGCGCGAAAAGCGCTAAATCCCGGCGATGACCAGTCTGCATGTGCCAGTGCGGGTAACATCAGGAGAGCCAATGCGGTGCGTTTCATTCCATTTTCCTGTCGCGGATTTTTTGACCAGTGTGCCACCGGGTACTGAGGAAAAACTCCTCCTCCGACGGTTTCTGCCAGGAGGACGCGAAGGGATGAGTGATCCCGCGCAAAATTAGGCAGTTATCTGCGATATCGCACACATTTTTTCAGAATTGATGCTTTAGTGAGCATGTTTCAGGTGACATAGTTTCGGATTTGGACTATTTCTATACGTGCTCTGGAAGACTATTTTTGATATGATTTGAGATTCCGCTCTCAAATTTGTGAAAAAAATAAGGTGTTGGGATGATTACATCCGACCAGGAGACCTAATGATATCGACTCCCATTCGACGATATGGGGCTGCGATACTCATGTTACTCACCATGGCATTTTCGGGTGAGGTGCTTGCGAAGACGCACACGGATACAACGAGTAAGAAAGCCCACGTAATAAAGACGACAAGTAGTAAGGTTAGCAGTAAACAAGAGTATTCTCGCAATAGTGCAAAGAGTAGTTCACTTCCTGATTTGCGAAAATACCCTTCCGGAACACCAAGGAAAAAAGCGTTTCTCCGGACGGTAATGCCTTACATCACGAGTCAAAATGCCGCGATTACTGCGGATCGTAACTGGCTGATCTCAAAACAGTACGATAGCCGCTGGTCGCCGTCTGAGCGCACGCGCCTGAAAGAAATTTCAAAACGCTACAAGGTGAAATGGAATGGCAACACGCGTCGTGTGCCGTGGAATTCACTTCTGGAGCGTGTAGACATCATTCCGGGCAGCATGGTGGCAACGATGGCCGCCGCTGAAAGCGGTTGGGGTACCTCGAAGCTGGCGCGCAATAACAACAATCTTTTCGGCATGAAATGCGTGAAAGGGCGTTGTAACAATGCTCCCGGTAAAGTGAAAGGCTACTCGCAGTTTGAATCGGTCAAAGATTCCGTGAATGCCTATGTCGTGAATCTGAACACGCATCCAGCCTACTCATCCTTCCGTAAGTCTCGCGCCCAGCTGCGTAAAGCGGATCAGGAAGTGACGGCCAGTACGATGATCCACAAGCTGAAAGGTTATTCCACCCAAGGGCAGCGCTATAACAACTATCTGTTTGCGATGTACCAGGATAACCAGCGCTTAATTGCCGCGCATATGTAATCCCCAAAAAACGCCTTCCATCGGAAGGCGTTTTTCTTTTTATATCAGTACTTCGCTATACCGTTCCCGGTACTCTTTCGGCGTGGTCTCATACTCCTTTCTGAAAACCGAGTAGAAATACTGCAGCGACGGGTAGCCGCACATTTGTGAAATTTCATTGATGGAAAGCGACGTGGAGATCAGCAGGCTGCGCGCTTTCTCCAGTTTTTCCGCATGAATAACGGCGTGAATAGTTTCACCCACTTCCTCTTTAAAGCGTTTTTCCAGGTTTGAGCGAGAAATGCCGACCGAATCCAGCACCTGATCCACCTTAATGCCTTTGCAGGCGTGGTTGCGAATGTAGTGCATTGCCTGAATGACGGCCGGGTCGCTTAAGGAGCGATAATCGGTTGAGCGGCGTTCGACGACACGCACAGGCGGAACCAGCAGGCGCTGAAGCGGCAAGGCTTCGTTGTCCAGCAGGCGGTGCAGGAGCTTTGCGGCCTGATAGCCCATTTGACGGGTTCCCTGCGCGACAGAGGAGAGCGCCACGCGAGACAAATAGCGGGTTAACTCTTCGTTATCAATACCAATTACGCACAGCTTTTCAGGCACCGGAATATGCAAATGTTCGCAGACCTGCAGCACGTGGCGCGCACGAGCATCTGTTACCGCAATAATCCCTGTCTGGGGCGGCAGCGTTTGCAGCCAGTCCGCCAGGCGGTTTTGCGCGTGCTGCCAGTTTTCAGGTGCGGTTTCCAGCCCCTGATACACCACACCACGATATTTCTCCTTTGCGACCAGCTGGCAGAACGCATGCTCGCGCTCTACCGCCCACCGTTTGCCGCTTGAAGAGGGCAACCCGTAAAAGGCAAAGCGATGCACGCCTTTCTCTTTTAAATGGAGAAAAGCGGCCTCGACCAGCGCATGGTTATCGGTTGCGATGTAGTGGACTGGTGGATAGTGATCGGGCGAATGATACGAGCCGCCGACGCCCACAATGGGAACGTCGACGTCTGTTAGCAATTGCTCAATGACGGGATCGTCATAGTCAGCGATCACGCCATCGCCCAGCCAGTCTTTGATGTTCTCCAGACGGGTGCGGAAATCTTCTTCAATGAAAATATCCCACTCGGATTGCGACGCCTGCAAATATTCACCAACCCCTTCAACCACCTGACGGTCGTAGGCTTTGTTGGCATTGAATAACAACGTAATGCGGTGACGCTTTTCAAACATGGCTCACTTTCCCAAATAAGTAACAATACTGTTCTCAGGCACGTCGCTTGGTTGCAGAGTCCATCCAGACTGCCAGCAAAAGAATCGCTCCCTTCACGATATACTGCCAAAACGTTGGGACGTCCATCATGCTCATCCCGTTATCCAGCGAAGCCATAATAAATGCGCCCATCACCGCACCTGCCACGCTGCCGACACCGCCTGCGAGACTGGTCCCGCCGATGACACACGCAGCGATGGCATCCAACTCGGCAATGTTTCCTGCCGACGGTGAACCGGCCCCCAGACGTGAGCTGAGGATCAGCCCTGCAATCGCCACCATCAGGCCGTTGATGGCAAAGACAGCGAGTTTGGTGCGTTCGACGTTGATCCCTGACAGACGTGCCGCCTCAAGATTACCGCCAATGGCATAAATACGACGACCAAACGCGGTGCGCGTAGCCATAAACATGCCGCCCAGCAGCAAGAGCGCCAGCAGCAGAACGGGCGTCGGGACACCGCGGTAATCGTTCAGCAGCCAGATGGCACCCAGCACAATCACGGCGGTGAGCGCCTGACGACCGACCACGGAGGTCGATGCCGGAGAAGCCAGCCCCAGCGCCTGACGGCGCATACGGCCACGCCACTGCCATGCGATGAAGGCCATCATGCCCACCACGCCGATCGTAAAACCGATGCCATCAGAGAGGTAGCTCTGCCCAATCTGCGACATAGACGCGCTGGTGGGAGAGACGGTAGTGCCGTTGGTGATGCCAATCAGAATCCCACGGAAGGCCAGCATCCCGGCCAGGGTGACGATGAATGACGGCACCTTACGGTAGGCAACCCACCACCCGTTCCACGCCCCCAGTACCAGACCCAGCGCCAGCGTCACGACAATGGTGAGCGGCAGCGGCCAGCCGAGCCAGACATCAAATATCGCCGCCACGCCGCCGAGCAGGCCCATCATCGACCCGACCGACAGGTCAATCTCCGCTGAGATAATCACAAACACCATCCCCACGGCCAGAATGCCGGTGATGGCAGTCTGGCGCAGCAGGTTAGAGATATTACGGGCACTTAAATAGGAGCCATCGGTCATCCAGGTAAAGAACAGCATGATGGCGATAATCGCCGCGATCATCACGAAGACCTGCAGGTTTAGCGCTTTCAGCCCTGCGAACGCGCCGGGTGTCGGCACAGCGACTTTGATATCAGACGGATTGCTTTTCGACATGACGTTCGCTCCTTAGGGCGGCTTCCATCACCTGCTCCTGCGTCAGGTTCTGGTTAATCAGATTGGCTTTCAGTTTCCCCTCGTGCATAACCAACACGCGGTCGCTCAGGCCGAGCACTTCAGGTAATTCAGACGAGATGACAATGACGGCAATGCCTTGCTGCACAAGCTGATTAATCAGCTTGTAGATTTCATACTTCGCGCCGATATCAATCCCGCGAGTCGGTTCATCCAGGATTAAAATTCGCGGGTTGAGAAGGAGGCAGCGCGCCAGAATCGCCTTTTGCTGGTTCCCCCCGCTGAGGCGTCCAATGGCCAGTTCCGGGGAGGAGGTTTTGACCTTGAGCCTGGCAAGTGACTGAAGAATACACTGCTGCTCGGCAGCGTCGTCCAGGCTCGTCAGGGCGCCAGAGAACTGGTTTAGCGCCGCCAGCGTGATGTTTTTCCCGACAGCCATTACCGGCACGATGCCGTCTTTTTTGCGATCTTCTGGCACCATGGCAATGCCATGGGCAATCGCCTGCTGGCAGTTGTCGATTTTTACCGGCTGACCATCGATGTAAATGCTGCCTTCCCAGCGTCCGGGCCACACGCCAAACAGGCACTGCACGGCTTCGGTTCGACCTGCGCCCACTAAACCCGCAATGCCAAGGATTTCACCGCGGTGAAGGGAAAAAGAGACGTCGTTAACTCGCCTGATATGGCGATTCACGGGATGCCATGCAGTGAGATTTTCCACGCGCAGGATTTCGTCTCCCACGGCGTGGGGTTCGTTCGGATAGAGCGCAGTGAGTTCGCGCCCTACCATCATGGTGATGATGTCATCTTCACTCATGCCCTCCGCTTCACGCGTGCCGATGTGTTGCCCGTCGCGGATCACGCAGATGGTGTCCGAAATGGCTTTCACCTCATTAAGCTTGTGCGAAATATAGATGCAGGCGATACCGTGGTTTTGCAGATCGCGGATGATATTGAGCAGAACAGCGGTTTCCTGTTCAGTGAGCGAGGCCGTTGGCTCATCGAGGATCAGCAGTCTTACCTGCTTGTTCAGGGCTTTGGCGATTTCGACCAACTGCTGCTGCCCCAGACCAAGATCCCCCACGCGGGTATCCGGTGAAATGCTGAGGCTCACCTGCGCCAGCAGCTTTTCACAGCGCAGCGTCATGGTGTCGTAATCCAGCACGCCGTGACGTGAGATTTCTGCCCCCAGGAAGATATTTTCCAGCACGGTGAGGTGCTTCACCAGTGCCAGTTCCTGATGAATAATGGCGATACCTTTACGTTCAGTATCGCGAATGTGTGTGGCCTGAATGACCTCACCGGCAAAGACGATTTCACCCTCATAGCTGCCATGTGGATAGATCCCGCACAGCACTTTCATCAGCGTCGACTTGCCTGAACCGTTTTCACCGCACAGCGAGACCACTTCGCCAGGGTTTAGCCGCAGGCTCACGTTATCGACCGCTTTCACCGCGCCAAAGGCTTTGGTGATGCTCTTCATTTCTAGTAAATAAGACATAACTGCTCCACGTGACCTGAGGGAGAACAGGACAGACCGGTGCGCCCCTGCCGGGCAGGGGCAGCGCGGGATTACAGTTCACTCTTCTTGTGGAAACCGTCTTTAATGACAGTGGCGTCAATATTCTCTTTATTGACTTCAATCGGGGTGAGCAGACGAGCCGGAACATCTTTGAGTCCGTTGTTTAACGTCGCGTCAGATTTAGGTTGTTGACCCTGACCCAGCTCAACGGCAATTTCAGCCGCCGTATTTGCAAGTTCTGTGATGGGCTTGTAAACCGTCATGGTTTGGGTGCCAGCAATGATGCGTTTTACCCCGGCGAGATCGGCATCCTGTCCGGAGATAGCGACTTTGCCAGCCAGCCCTTGGGCGCTCAGGGCCTGAATCGCGCCGCCAGCGGTGGCATCGTTAGAGGCCACGACTGCATCAATTTTGTTGTTGTTGGCCGTCAGCGCGTTTTCCATGATTTTTAGCGCGTTTTCAGGGAGCCAACCATCAGTCCACTGATCGCCAACCACTTTAATTTTCCCGTTGTCGATGTACGGTTTAAGGACTTTCATTTGCCCTTCGCGAAACAGTTTGGCGTTGTTATCCACTGGCGAACCACCCATCAGGAAATAATTCCCTTGAGGCACTTTATCGACCAGGCTTTTGGCTTGTAATTCACCCACTTTTTCGTTGTCGAACGAAATATAATAATCAATGTCCGCGTTATTAATCATGCGGTCATAGGCCAATACTTTTATGCCTTCTTGTTTGGCTTCTTTCACCACGTTACTTAATACCTGGCCGTTATACGGGATAATGACCAGGACATCGACGCCACGGTTGATCATATTCTCAATTTGCGACATTTGCGTTTCTTCGTTGCCGTTAGCCGACTGAACAAACACGCTTGCGCCGAGGGATTCTGCTTTTTTTACAAAAATATCGCGATCTTTTTGCCAGCGCTCCAGGCGCAGGTCGTCAATGGCCATGCCGATTTTCACCTCTTTGGCATGCCCGGCAAAGCTTGCAAGCAGGAGAGTAGTACAGAGTGTAAGGGACAGGTTCTTTATCTTCATAATTATTAGGCCTTTTTGTAGGGGATGTGTCGCTGAGATAAAAGAAACATTCACTGCTGAGACGCAGCAAATTTTTAACGTGGAAAGGCCCGCTGGCAATTACAGATTTTTATCTTCTCATTATGATATTTGGTTTATTTCTGAATTTATGACCGCGATCGGATTTTAAAATACGTAACTTATTAATTACATTTGATTCTGGAATCTGCACCGAAAAATAGTTTGTCTGCGCATTATTTTGCGAGCCAGCGCACAGTTGTGCATTCTCTCAATAGCAGTGTGAAATAACGTAATTGAGCAAGCCGGAATGTGTATTCACTATTACTCCTGTATCTACGACTCGCCGCATACCCTGATTATGGAGCTCAATATGCAAGCTTATTTCGACCAACTCGATCGCGTTCGTTACGAAGGCACGAAAACGACCAATCCTTTAGCATTTCGTCACTACAACCCGGACGAGCTGGTGCTGGGTAAGCGCATGGAAGATCATCTGCGCTTTGCCGCCTGTTACTGGCATACGTTCTGCTGGAATGGTGCCGATATGTTCGGTGTGGGTTCTTTTGACCGTCCATGGCAACAGCCTGGCGAAGCCATCGAACTGGCGAAGCGTAAAGCGGATGTCGCGTTTGAATTCTTCCACAAGCTGAACGTGCCGTACTACTGCTTCCACGATGTGGATGTCTCTCCGGAAGGCGCGTCGCTGAAAGAGTATCTGAACAACTTCGCGCAGATGGTGGACGTGCTGGCGGCAAAACAGCAGCAGAGCGGCGTGAAGCTGCTGTGGGGCACGGCAAACTGCTTTACTAACCCTCGCTATGGCGCGGGCGCGGCAACGAATCCGGATCCCGAAGTGTTCAGTTGGGCGGCCACACAGGTGGTGACGGCGATGAACGCCACGCATCAGTTGGGCGGCGAGAACTATGTGCTGTGGGGCGGCCGTGAAGGGTACGAAACCCTGCTGAATACCGATCTGCGTCAGGAGCGTGAGCAGATTGGTCGCTTTATGCAGATGGTTGTCGAGCATAAACACAAAATTGGTTTCCGCGGTACGCTGCTGATTGAACCTAAGCCGCAAGAGCCGACCAAGCATCAGTACGATTATGACGTCGCAACCGTGTACGGCTTCCTGAAACAATTTGGTCTGGAAAAAGAGATCAAAGTGAACATTGAGGCTAACCACGCTACGCTTGCGGGCCACTCTTTCCATCACGAAATTGCGTCCGCCATTGCGCTGGGCATCTTTGGTTCTGTGGATGCAAACCGTGGTGATGCACAGCTGGGCTGGGACACCGACCAGTTCCCGAACAGCGTGGAAGAGAATGCGCTGGTGATGTACGAAATCATCAAAGCGGGGGGCTTCACCACCGGCGGTCTGAATTTTGACGCCAAAGTGCGTCGCCAAAGCACCGATAAGTATGATCTGTTCTACGGCCATATTGGCGCGATGGACACCATGGCGCTGGCGCTGAAAATCGCCGCCCGAATGATTGAAGACGGTGAGCTGGATAAACGCGTGGCGAAGCGTTATAGCGGCTGGAACAGTGAGCTAGGTCAGCAAATTTTGAAAGGCCAGTTATCGCTTGGTGAGATCGCGAAGTACGCTGAACAGCATCAACTGGCACCACAGCATCAGAGCGGACACCAGGAACTGCTGGAAAACCTGGTCAATCATTACCTGTTTGATAAGTAACAGCATGTAGGCCCGGTAAGCGCAGCGCCACCGGGCATTTCTGTCAAAGGAGTCACCACAATGTATATCGGGATCGATCTTGGCACATCGGGTGTGAAAGCCATCCTGTTAAGCGAACAGGGCGACGTGTTAGCCACGCAGACGGAAAAACTGCAGGTTTCACGTCCGCATCCGCTGTGGTCTGAACAGGACCCGGAGCAGTGGTGGCAGGCGACGGATCGCGCAATCACAGCCTTAGGCGCGCAGCACAGTCTCCGTGACGTAAAAGCGCTGGGGATTGCCGGACAAATGCACGGCGCAACGCTGCTGGACAGCCAGCACCGCGTGTTGCGTCCAGCGATACTCTGGAACGACGGTCGCTGTGCAGAAGAGTGCGCGCTTCTTGAAGAACGCGTACCGACCTCTCGTGACATCACCGGCAACCTGATGATGCCAGGCTTCACCGCACCAAAACTCTTGTGGGTACAGCGCCATGAACCTGAGATTTTCCGTCAGGTAGCGAAAGTTCTGCTGCCGAAAGATTATCTGCGTTTTCGCATGACGGGTGATTTCGCCAGTGATATGTCTGACGCGGCGGGCACGATGTGGCTCGATGTGGCGAAACGCGACTGGAGCGAGGCGATGCTGGATGCCTGCCATCTGACTCGTGACCATATGCCTGCGCTCTTCGAAGGCAGCGAGGTCACCGGCACATTGCAGTCCTCCATTGCTGAACGCTGGAAGATGCCTGCCGTACCGGTGGTAGCTGGCGGCGGCGACAACGCGGCGGGCGCTGTCGGTGTCGGGATGGTGGAGGCAGGACAGGCGATGCTCTCGCTGGGAACCTCCGGCGTCTATTTTGCCGTCAGCGACGGTTATCGCAGCAACCCTGAAAGCGCGGTCCACAGTTTCTGTCATGCCCTGCCTGGGAAATGGCATTTGATGTCGGTGATGCTGAGTGCGGCATCCTGCCTCGATTGGGCAGCGAAGCTGACCGGAATAGCGGATGTCCCTGCGTTTATCGAAGCCGCGCAGCAGGCGGATGAAAATACCGGTGCCGTCTGGTTTTTACCCTATCTTTCCGGCGAGCGTACGCCGCACAACAACCCGGAAGCGAAAGGGGTGTTTTTCGGTTTAACTCATCAACATGGCCCGGCTGAACTGGCGCGTGCGGTACTGGAGGGCGTCGGGTATGCGCTGGCGGATGGGATGGACGTCGTACATGATTGTGGGCTGAAGCCATCAAGCATTACGCTCATTGGCGGCGGCGCGCGCAGCAGTTACTGGCGGCAGATGCTGTCTGACATTAGCGGGCTGCAGCTTGATTATCGCACCGGGGGCGACGTCGGGCCTGCGCTTGGCGCAGCGCGGCTGGCACAGATAGCCGCGAACCCTGACAAACCGCTCGCACAGTTGCTGCCACAGCTGGCGCTTGAGCAAACGCATCTTCCTGACGCAGCACGTCATTCGCGCTACGCGGAAAGGCGTGATGTGTTCCGCAGGATCTACCAGCAGCTGCTGCCGTTGATGTCATAAAACGATTGTCTGATAGAGGCATGACGATGTCCTTTTTTGGTCTGTTCGTGCCTGCGTTTCCTCGTCAGGATAAGGTCATACCCACTGACGAGGAGTTCCATCATGTCCCGCACCGCATTAATCAATATTGATACTCAGCAGTCATTTCATCATCGCATGTACTGGCAGGAGGGCGATATTCCTGCTTTTCAGCAGGCCATGCTGGGGCTGATTGAAGGCTGCCAGTCGCGCAATATTCCGGTCGTTGATATTTTTCATGTAGATGAAGACGGTCCCTTCACTCTGGAAAGCGGCTATGTCAAACCGATGGCCTTTTTACGTCATCAGCCGGATGTGGTTTTCCAGAAACACGTCCATAATGCCTTCACGGACACCGGGCTCGACCGCTGGCTGCGCGAGCGTGATATCAACCGACTGATTATCTGCGGCATTCGCACTGAACAATGTTGTGAAACTACCGCACGTGTGGCCTCCGATCTGGGCTATGCTGTGACCTTTGTGAGCGAGGCCACGCTGACGTTCCCGATGACGTACAAAGGAATTACCCTCAGCGCTGACGAACTGCGTCATCGTACCGAGACGGTACTGGCCGGGCGTTTTGCCGAGATTAAAACGGTAGCGGAGACGCTGGAGTCACTGTAATGAGCATCGACGTCTGGTTCGTTATGTTGCCCGGGGTGCTGTCATTAGACATGACCGGCCCGGCAGAAACCTTTGTGCTGGCGGGCGACGCGTTTCGCCTGCATTACATTGGCCCGCAGCCTGATGTTCAGACGTCGATTGGCCTGACGATGAGCGGTATTCAGCCGCTGCCGGAACGTCTGCCAGAAGGGAGTTTGCTTGTGCTGCCGGGAGTCAGCGACTCCCTCGTTCAGTTCTCAACCCCTCTGGCGCAGCAGATTCAGCACTGGCTGATGCGCCTGCAGCCGCAGATCCAGCGCCAGGATATCGCCGTGATGTGCGTCTGTTCTGGCGCGTTGCTGGCGGCAAAGTCGGGCTTGTTGAATAACCGGCAGTGCACAACGCATCATGACGTCATTAGCCGCTTACGCGCCGCAGCCCCCACGGCGACGATTAAAGAGAACCGGATTTTCGTGCAGGACGAGAATATCTGGACCAGCGCAGGGATCACGTCGGGTATCGATCTGGCGCTGCATATGATTAACCGCCTTTGTGGGCCAGAAAAAGCCCTGGCCGTCGCGCGTGAGATGGTGGTCTGGTTCCGCCGCTCCGGGGACGATCCTCAGCTTTCACCCTGGTTACGCTACCGCAATCATCTTCACCCGGCGATCCACCGCGCGCAGGACGCCCTTACCGCTGAGCCGCAAAAAGCGTGGCAGATACCGGATATCGCTGCGCAGGCGCACGTCAGCCCACGCCATCTGACCCGGCTTTTTCAGGAACATTTAGGTATAAGCGTTCGGGATTACCTTGAGCAATTGCGTCTGGCCGTGGCCGAACAGTGGTTATTGCAGGGGCGTGGGGTGGAGCAGGCGTCGCTGGCGGCAGGGTTTTCCTCCCCGCGCCAGTTCCACCGTGCCCGGCAGCGAATCGCTAACTAACGAAGCGACGGGTATCTATTTTTTGCAACAGCATCGACAGCAATAAGCTCACGACCAGCGTGGCGGCAAAAATCCAGATAATATCCAGCAGCGGCCAGCTTTTGAGCTCAATCCCACGCGTGCGAAGCGCGTGGATCACCAGCGCGTGAAAACCATAAATCCCCAGCGAGTGGCGCGAAATAAATCCCACCACGGGAAGCGGGCGTTCATTCAGCGTATTTTTGACGAGTATCAGCAGGGATATGGCGCAGATAAAGACCATCGGGCCGCAGTACAGATACCAGGTATCGGCAAAATTCCCGCGCCACTTCAGCTCATAAAGCGTACCGCGCGAAATCACGATCACACCGATGATAAATAGCGCTCCACAAAGCCAGTTCATACTCCGTTTTTGTGTATCCATCATGCCAATGGCGCGCCCCAGCATGCCGTAAAGCACGTAGTAGAAGGTATCGCCGTTGATATAGAGGTTCACCGGCAACCACTCAAATCCGTCAATTTTCTGCGAGACGGTATTGGGGTTTGCCACCACGCCAATCACCACCATCAGGGCCAGGAGCATTTTCCCGCTGACGTTCTTCACCTGTATCAGCGGGGAAACCAGGTAGATAACGATAATGGCGAAGAAGAACCACAGGTGATAGAAGATCGGTTTTTGCAGCACGTTTTTCAGCGAAAGTTCGCCGTTAATTGAGGTGAAAAGCGTGATATAGAGCAGCGCTACGACGCTGTAGAAACCCAGGCATGACGCGATGCGGATAAAATGCCTCGGTTGCGCACTGCGTTCGCCAAAAAAGAGAAAGCCGGAAATCATAAAGAACAGCGGTACACTCACGCGGGAAGCGGAGTTAAGTATATTAGCGATATCCCAGTTAACGTGGCTGATGCTGTGCGCGTTCGTGACGTACCAGGTCGTCGTGTGGATCATCACCACCATCAGACAGGCTATTCCTCGCAGGTTATCAATCCAGTTAATTTTTGACGACATCAGTTCCTCTTATTCCCTGTAAATAGAGTGTGACTGCGATTAGGGTAAAGTCTTCCCTTGGAAAATTCTGAGTTTAACTCGCGTAACTTGTACGAGGAGCGCGAGATTCGCAGAATGACGCACCATAATCTATAAAAGCATTGATATTAAAAATAACAGCCACTGACCAGGGCGGTAATAAAAATGATGATGAAGCGTGTGGCGTCACTCTTTCTGCTACTCATACTGGCGGGGTGCAGCGCCTCGCAGGACGTGCCTGAACAAAAAGCACAGCAGGGGAAAATCAGCCCTGAACGTTCGCTGAATATGGAGCAGCTCTGCAAAGACCAGGCGGCTCACCGCTATAATTCCGAGGTGCAGAAAATTACGGTTAACGGATTTGAGCGCTTTCAGGGGAGCTATGAGCTAAAAGGCTATACTGCGCGTAAAGAAGGCTTTGTCTGTTCTTTTGACGCGGACGGCCAGTTTTTACATCTCTCGATGCGCTAATCTGCTCGTATAATCAGCAGCCACAATGCCCTGGCGTTCTGGCTGTGCGCCTTATTCCCCAATTTATCTTAAACAACCCCGTTTCGTACTGTATATCTTGCAGCCAGCGGGTATACTGATCCCTTCCATTTAAAACCACACGTATCCAGCACGAAATACTATGCAAAAGTTTGATACCAAGACCTTCCAGGGCCTGATCCTGACCTTACAGGATTACTGGGCTCGTCAGGGCTGCACCATTGTTCAACCTTTGGACATGGAAGTTGGCGCAGGCACCTCGCACCCAATGACCAGCTTACGCGCGTTGGGGCCGGAGCCAATGGCGACCGCGTATGTGCAGCCTTCCCGTCGTCCTACCGATGGCCGTTACGGCGAAAACCCGAACCGTCTGCAGCACTACTATCAGTTCCAGGTGGTGATTAAGCCATCACCAGACAACATTCAGGAACTGTACCTCGGGTCGCTGAAAGAGCTGGGTATGGACCCGACCATTCACGACATTCGTTTCGTGGAAGATAACTGGGAAAACCCAACGCTGGGTGCCTGGGGTCTGGGCTGGGAAGTGTGGCTGAACGGCATGGAAGTGACGCAGTTCACTTACTTCCAGCAGGTTGGCGGTCTGGAATGTAAACCAATCACCGGTGAAATCACCTACGGTCTGGAACGTCTGGCCATGTACATTCAGGGCGTAGACAGCGTTTACGACCTGGTCTGGAGCGACGGCCCGCTGGGTAAAACCACCTACGGCGACGTGTTCCATCAGAACGAAGTGGAGCAATCCACCTATAACTTCGAATACGCGGACGTGGACTTCCTGTTCACCTGCTTCGAGCAGTACGAGAAAGAAGCGCAGCAGTTGCTGGCGCTGGAGACTCCGCTGCCGCTGCCTGCCTACGAGCGTATTCTGAAGGCCGCCCACAGCTTCAACCTGCTGGACGCCCGCAAAGCCATCTCCGTGACTGAACGTCAGCGCTACATTCTGCGTATTCGTACCCTGACCAAAGCCGTTGCAGAAGCTTACTATGCGTCCCGTGAAGCCCTTGGCTTCCCGATGTGCAACCGAAACAAATAAGAGGCGGCCATGTCTGAAAAAACTTTCCTGGTGGAAATCGGCACCGAAGAGCTGCCACCAAAAGCCCTGCGCAGCCTGGCTGAATCTTTTGCTGCGAACGTGACCGCCGAGCTGGATAACGCTGGCCTGGCACACGGTAAAATTGAATGGTTTGCTGCACCGCGTCGTCTGGCGCTGAAAGTGGCAAATCTGGCGGCGTCTCAGCCGGATCGTGAAGTGGAAAAACGTGGCCCGGCCATTGCTCAGGCGTTCGACGCGGAAGGCAAACCGAGCAAGGCGGCAGAAGGTTGGGCGCGTGGTTGCGGTATCACCGTTGACCAGGCCGAGCGTCTGACCACCGACAAAGGCGAGTGGCTGCTGTATCGTGCACATGTGAAAGGCGAAAGCGCGGCAGCGCTGCTGCCGGACATGATCGCGACCTCACTGGCTAAGCTGCCAATTCCTAAGCTGATGCGCTGGGGCGCGTCCGACGTGCACTTCGTGCGTCCGGTTCACACCGTGACCCTGCTGCTGGGCGATGCCGTTATTCCTGCCACCATTCTGGGCGTGGCGTCCGATCGCGTGATCCGCGGCCACCGCTTTATGGGCGAGCCGGAGTTCACCATCGACAATGCCGACCAGTACCCACAGATCCTGCTGGAGCGCGGTAAAGTCATTGCCGACTACGAACAGCGTAAAGCCAAAATCAAAGCGGACGCCGAAGAAGCGGCACGCCAGATTGGCGGTAACGCTGACCTGAGCGAAAGCCTGCTGGAAGAAGTCACCTCTCTGGTGGAATGGCCAGTTGTGCTGACCGCTAAGTTCGAAGAGAAATTCCTGGCCGTTCCGGCAGAAGCGCTGGTCTACACCATGAAGGGTGACCAGAAGTACTTCCCGGTATACGCCAACGACGGCAAGCTGCTGCCAAACTTCATCTTCGTGGCGAACATCGAATCGAAAGATCCGATCCAGATTATCTCCGGTAACGAGAAAGTGGTGCGCCCACGTCTGGCGGATGCGGAGTTCTTCTTCAACACCGACCGTAAAAAGCGTCTGGAAGATAACCTGCCGCGCCTGCAGACCGTGCTGTTCCAGCAGCAGCTGGGTACGCTGCGCGACAAAACCGACCGTATCGCGGAGCTGTCCGGCTGGATCGCCCGTGAAATCGGTGCCGACGTTAACCACGCGACTCGCGCGGGCCTGCTGTCCAAGTGCGACCTGATGACCAACATGGTGTTCGAATTTACCGACACCCAGGGCGTGATGGGCATGCACTACGCACGTCATGATGGCGAAGCGGAAGACGTGGCTGTGGCTCTGAACGAGCAGTATCAGCCGCGCTTTGCGGGTGACGATCTGCCGTCCAACCCGGTTGCCTGCGCCGTGGCGATTGCCGATAAGATGGACACCCTGGCGGGTATCTTTGGTATCGGTCAGCACCCGAAAGGCGACAAGGACCCGTTCGCGCTGCGTCGTGCCGCGCTGGGCGTGCTGCGTATCATCGTTGAGAAGAACCTGAACCTCGATCTGCAGACCCTGACCGAAGAAGCGGTGCGTCTGTACGGCGACAAGCTGACCAACGCGAAGGTCGTGGATGACGTCATCGACTTCATGCTCGGTCGTTTCCGTGCCTGGTATCAGGACGAAGGCTACACCGTTGACACCATTCAGGCGGTGCTGGCGCGTCGTCCGACCCGTCCGGCTGATTTCGATGCGCGTATGAAGGCGGTGTCCCACTTCCGTACCCTGGAAGCGGCATCAGCCCTGGCTGCGGCCAACAAGCGTGTATCCAATATCCTGGCGAAATCCGACGAGACGCTGAACGAGCGTGTTAACGCTGCAACCCTGAAAGAGCCGGAAGAGATTGCCCTGGCGATGCAGGTTGTGGTGCTGCGCGACAAGCTCGAGCCGTACTTTGCGGAAGGTCGCTACCAGGAAGCGCTGGTGGAGCTGGCGGAACTGCGTGACGTTATCGACGCCTTCTTCGAGAAAGTGATGGTGAACGTGGAAGATAAAGATCTGCGTATTAACCGTCTCTCGATGCTCGAGAAACTGCGTGAGCTGTTCCTGCGCGTGGCGGATATTTCGCTGCTGCAGTAATGCAAAAAACCCGCCCCTGACAGGCGGGAAGAACGGCAACTAAACTCATGCCGGGCTGCAAAAGCAGCCCGGCTTTTTTATTACACTCTCTCAAATACCGTCGCGATACCCTGACCCAGCCCGATACACATTGTTGCCAGACCAAACTGAGCATCTTTGCGTTCCATCAGGTTGATAAGCGTCGTGCTGATGCGCGCGCCGGAACAGCCCAGCGGGTGACCAAGGGCGATCGCGCCGCCGTTGAGGTTAATCTTCTCGTCGATCTGATCCATCAGCCCCAGATCTTTAATGCACGGCAGGATCTGCGCGGCGAAGGCTTCGTTCATCTCGAACAGATCGATGTCGCTGGCGGTTAAGCCCGCTTTTTTCAGTGCCAGCTTCGAGGCCGGAACCGGGCCGTAACCCATGATGGAAGGGTCGCAGCCGACGACCGCCATCGAACGCACGCGAGCGCGTGGCGTCAGGCCTAGTTCGCGGGCGCGGCTTTCGCTCATCACCAGCATCGCGGCGGCACCGTCGGACAGTGCGGACGACGTTCCCGCCGTTACCGTGCCGGTGACCGGATCGAATGCCGGGCGCAGGGTAGACAGCGCTTCGACCGTGGTTTCCGGGCGGATGACTTCGTCGTAGCTGAACTGCTTCAGTACGCCGTCTGCGTCGTGACCGCCGGTCGGGATGATCTCATTCTTAAAGGCACCGGACTGCGTGGCGGCCCAGGCGCGAGCGTGAGAGCGCGCGGCAAAGGCATCCTGCATTTCACGGCTGATGCCATGGAGGCGGGAGAGCATCTCGGCGGTCAGGCCCATCATCCCCGCGGCTTTCGCCACGTTACGACTCATGCCTGGGTGGAAATCAACCCCGTGGCTCATCGGCACGTGGCCCATGTGCTCAACGCCGCCCACCAGACAGGCCTGCGCATCGCCGGTCATGATCATGCGCGCCGCGTCGTGCAGCGCCTGCATGGACGAACCACACAGACGGTTGACGGTGACAGCCGGAACCGAGTGCGGGATCTCCGCCAGCAGGGACGCGTTACGGGCGATGTTGAAGCCCTGCTCCAGGGTCTGCTGCACGCAGCCCCAGTAGATATCGTCCAGCGCTGTTGGGTCCAGTGCCGGGTTACGCGCCAGCAGGCTACGCATCAGGTGCGCGGAGAGATCTTCCGCACGCACGTTACGGAACGCGCCGCCTTTTGAACGGCCCATCGGGGTGCGAATCGCATCAACAATGACAACCTTTTCCATTGTGACTCCTTAAGCCGTTTTCAGCTCGCCAACCGGACGGGCTGGCTCAACTGCTGGGTAGTAGGGTTCGTTATGGCGCGCTTTGTTACGCAGACCTTCCGGCACCTCATAAAGCGGGCCAAGGTGCTGGTACTGCTGAACCATATCGAGATAGCGGGCGCTGCCGAGCGTATCCAGCCAGCGGAACGCACCGCCGTGGAACGGAGGGAAGCCAAGGCCGTACACCAGCGCCATATCCGCTTCTGCCGGGCTGGCGATGATGCCTTCTTCCAGGCAACGCACCACTTCGTTGATCATCGGGATCATCATGCGGGCGACGATCTCGTCGTCGGTGAAATCGCGTTTCGGCGGGCATACGTCGGCCAGCAGACCATCCACCGCGGCATCTTCTTCTTTTTTCGGTTTGCCTTTGCTGTCTTCTTTATAGCGCCAGAAGCCCAGGCCGTTTTTCTGACCGAAGCGGTTGGCGTCAAACAGCGCGTCAATGGCGTCGCGATAGTCTTTCTGCATGCGCTGCGGGAAGCCTGCCGCCATGACTGCCTGAGCGTGGTGGGCGGTATCAATACCGACCACGTCCAACAGATACGCCGGTCCCATCGGCCAGCCGAACTGTTTTTCCATCACTTTGTCGATTTTGCGGAAGTCCGCTCCGTCGCGCAGCAGCTGGCTGAAGCCTGCAAAGTACGGGAACAGTACGCGGTTAACGAAGAAGCCCGGGCAGTCGTTCACCACGATCGGGGTTTTGCCCATCTTGCTTGCCCACGCCACCACTTTGGCGATGGTTTCGTCAGAGGTTTTTTCCCCACGGATCACTTCGACCAGCGGCATACGGTGTACCGGGTTGAAGAAGTGCATGCCGCAGAAGTTTTCCGGGCGCTTCAGCACGCTCGCCAGTTCGCCAATCGGAATAGTGGAGGTGTTAGAGGCCAGCACGGTGCCTGGACGAACCTTGTCTTCCGTTTCGGCCAGCACCGCTTTTTTGACTTTCGGGTTCTCAACGACCGCTTCAACCACCACGTCCACACGGTCAAAACCGCTGTACTCCAGCACCGGCTGAATGGTGGAGATCACGCCTGCGAGCTTCAGCCCGTCAATTTTTCCGCGCTCCAGCTGTTTATTCAACAGCTTGGCCGCTTCGGTCATGCCGAGCGTCAGGGATTTCTCACTGATGTCTTTCATCACTACCGGCACGCCTTTCCAGGCCGACTGGTAAGCGATGCCGCCACCCATAATGCCAGCGCCGAGTACCGCCGCATGTTTTGGCGTCTCAACGTTTTTGGTCAGCTGTTTGGCTTTACCTTTCACGAACTGATCGTTAAGGAAGATACCGACCAGCGCGCGGGCTTCATTGGTGTGCGCCAGCGGGACAAAGCTCTGATTTTCAAGCTTCAGGGCTTCGTCGCGGCCAAAGCGGGCCGCGGCTTCAATGGTTTTCACCGCCGTGATCGGCGCCGGGTAGTGTTTACCCGCCGTCTGCATCACCATGCCTTTAGCGATGGTGAAGCTCATGGTGGCTTCAATTTTGCTGAGCTTTAACGGCTCCAGCTTCGGCTGGCGTTTGGCTTTCCAGTCGAGGTCGCCATTGATGGCCTGACGGAGGATGGCGATAGCACCCTCAATCAGTTTTTCAGGCTTAACCACGCCGTCCACCAGGCCGATTTTCTGCGCCTGTTCTGCGCCGACATCTTTACCCGCGGCAATGATCTCCAGCGCGCTGTCGGCACCCAGCATGCGCGGCATACGCACGGAGCCGCCAAAGCCCGGCATGATGCCCAGCTTGGTTTCCGGCAGGCCGATGCGCAGATCCGGAGTGGCGAGACGGTAATCGGTGGCTAATACACATTCACAGCCGCCGCCCAGCGCGTAGCCGTTCACGGCGGAGATCGTTGGGACAGGCAGATCTTCCAGACGATTAAAGACGCTGTTGGCAAAGTGCAGCCACTGGCTCAGCTGCTCTTCAGGTACCAGGAAAAGCGAGAGAAATTCGGTGATATCGGCACCGACAATAAAGGCCGCTTTGTTCGAACGCAGCAGCAGCCCTTTTAATTCAGGTTGTTTTTCAAGAACATCCAGCGCCTGGCCAAGACTGGCCACCGTCGCGGTATCAAGCTTATTCACTGAGCCGGGGGCATCGAACACCAGTTCGGCAATGCCATCTTCCAGCCAGTTGAGGTACAGGGTGTCGCCTTTGTAAAGCATGTCAGTCTCCTGAATCCAGCAAGTGGATCTGGTCATACCAGATGAGACGGAGTGTGGAATTTATGTTAATAAAATGCAAATTTCTCATTAAGAAATTGCTGCATTGATCACGGTCGGTGGAAATCACGCAGCCGGAGTGAGGTGTGCTAAGATGCGATGACTTGAGGTCAAAAAAACGAAAGGAAGAATGATGGACTCACTGGCTTCGCTTTATAAAAATCATATCGTTACCCTACAGGAACGTACCCGCGATGTACTGGCGCGCTTCAAGCTGGATGCCCTGTTAATCCACTCCGGCGAACTGATGAACACGTTTCTTGATGACCATGCTTATCCGTTTAAGGTCAACCCGCAGTTTAAAGCCTGGGTGCCGGTGACACAGGTGCCAAATTGCTGGCTGCTGGTGGATGGCGTGAACAAGCCGAAACTGTGGTTCTATCTGCCGGTGGATTACTGGCACAACGTGGAACCGCTGCCGACTTCTTTCTGGACCGAAGAAATTGATGTGATTGCCCTGCCAAAAGCGGACGGTATTGGCAGCCAGCTGCCTGCGGCGCGTGGCAACATTGGCTATATTGGCCCTGTTCCAGAGCGTGCGCTGGGTCTGGATATTCCGGCGGATAAACTCAACCCGAAAGGGGTGCTGGATTATCTCCACTATTACCGCGCGTATAAAACCGACTACGAACTTTACTGCATGCGTGAAGCGCAAAAAACGGCGGTGAATGGCCACCGTGCCGCGCACGAAGCGTTCCAGTCGGGCATGAGCGAGTTCGACATCAATCTTGCCTACCTGACCGCAACCGGTCACCGCGACACCGACGTACCGTACAGCAACATCGTCGCGCTGAACGAGCACGCGTCTGTGCTTCACTACACCAAACTTGATCACCAGGTTCCGTCGGAAATGCGCAGCTTCCTGCTGGATGCAGGGGCAGAGTATAACGGCTACGCGGCCGATCTGACCCGTACCTGGGCGGCGAATGGGGATACCGATTTCGCGCAGCTGATTAAAGACGTGAACGATGAACAGCTGGCGCTGATTGGCACCATGAAGGCCGGAACCAGCTATGTGGATTATCACATCCAGTTCCATCAGCGCATCGCCAAACTGCTGCGTAAGCATCAGATTGTGAAAGACATGAGCGAAGAGGCGATGGTCGAAAACGATCTGACCGGGCCATTTATGCCGCACGGTATCGGTCACCCGCTGGGCCTGCAGGTTCACGATGTTGCGGGCTTCATGCAGGATGATACCGGCACGCACCTGGCGGCACCGTCTAAATATCCTTACCTGCGCTGCACCCGTATTCTTGAGCCGCGCATGGTCTTGACCATCGAGCCGGGGATCTACTTTATTGAATCCCTGCTGGCGCCGTGGCGTGAAGGACAGTTCAGCAAGCACTTCAACTGGGAAAAAATTGACGCGTTGAAACCGTTTGGCGGCATTCGTATCGAAGATAACGTGGTTATTCATGAGAACGGTGTCGAGAACATGACGCGAGACCTGAAGCTGGCCTGATGGAAAGCTGGCTGATACCGGCTGAACCGGTCACCTTTGTTGAGGAAATCAAGAAAAGCCGCTTTATTACGCTGCTGGCGCACACCGACGGCGCAGAGGCGGCAAAGGCGTTTGTCGAGTCCGTTCGCGCGGAGCATCCTGATGCACGCCACCACTGCGTGGCGTGGGTGGCAGGTCCGCCGGACGATTCGCAACAGCTGGGGTTTTCTGACGACGGTGAACCGGCTGGCACGGCCGGTAAACCTATGCTTTCGCAGCTGATGGGCAGCGGCGTGGGCGAGATCACCGCCGTAGTGGTTCGCTACTACGGCGGCATTTTATTAGGCACGGGTGGGCTGGTTAAAGCCTACGGTGGGGGTGTCCAGCAGGCACTTAATCTGCTGATAACCACCCGCAAAACGCCACTTACCGAATATACTCTGGTATGCGAGTACTCGCAGCTTTCGGGCATTGAAGCGTTACTGAAGCACGTTAACGGTGTGATTGTGCACAGTGATTATCAGGCGATGGTGCAATTACGCGTGGCGCTTCCTCAGGCGGAACTGGCTTCTTTTTCAGCAAAACTCGCTGATTTTAGTCGTGGTTCGTTGCAATTGCTGCCGATTGAAGAATAATCCCCACCTCACTTTTTGAATACCAAAGGAAGCGGCAGAGATGCATTTTCGTGCCATAACCCGAATCGTTGGACTGCTGGTCATACTCTTTTCCGGGACGATGATTCTCCCAGGACTGGTGGCACTTATCTACCGGGACGGCGCGGGGCGTGCGTTTACCCAGACCTTTTTTGTCGCGCTGGCGATTGGCTCGCTGCTCTGGTGGCCAAACCGTCGTGAGAAAGGCGAGCTGAAATCTCGGGAAGGGTTTCTGATCGTCGTGCTGTTCTGGACGGTGCTGGGAAGCGTCGGTTCGCTCCCGTTTATCTTCTCTGAACAGCCCAATTTGAGCATCACGGATGCATTCTTTGAATCGTTCTCTGGTTTAACAACTACCGGAGCGACGACGCTGGTGGGGCTGGATTCTCTCCCACATGCCATTCTTTTTTATCGCCAGATGCTGCAGTGGTTCGGCGGTATGGGGATCATCGTCCTGGCGGTGGCTATCCTGCCCATTCTGGGCGTCGGTGGGATGCAGCTTTATCGGGCTGAAATGCCCGGCCCGCTAAAAGATAACAAAATGCGTCCGCGTATTGCGGAGACGGCAAAAACCCTGTGGCTGATCTATGTCTTGCTGACGGTCGCCTGCGCCCTGGCGCTGTGGTTTGCAGGAATGCCCGCTTTCGATGCCATCGGGCACAGCTTTGCGACTATCGCTATCGGTGGGTTCTCCACGCACGATGCCAGCGTGGGCTACTTCGACAGCCCGACGATTAACACTATTATTGCTATCTTCCTGCTGATCTCCGGTTGTAACTATGGGCTGCACTTCTCTTTACTGAGTGGGCGAAGCCTGAAGGTGTACTGGCGCGACCCGGAGTTCCGCATGTTTATTGGCGTCCAGTTGACGCTGGTGATCATCTGTACGCTGGTGCTTTGGTTCCACGATGTTTATAACTCGGCCATGACCACGCTAAACCAGGCCTTTTTCCAGGTGGTGTCGATGGCGACAACGGCGGGCTTTACCACGGATAGCATTGCGCGCTGGCCGCTGTTCCTGCCGGTGCTTTTGCTTTGCTCGGCCTTTATCGGGGGCTGTGCGGGGTCTACGGGCGGTGGCCTGAAGGTCATTCGTATACTGCTGCTGTTCAAACAGGGCAACCGCGAGCTGAAGCGTCTTGTTCACCCGAATGCGGTTTATAGCATCAAGCTGGGGAATCGTGCGCTGCCGGAACGTATTCTCGAAGCGGTGTGGGGTTTCTTCTCTGCTTATGCGTTGGTCTTTATCGTCAGTATGCTGGCTATTATTGCTACCGGCGTGGATGATTTCTCCGCATTCGCCTCTGTTGTGGCGACGCTTAATAACCTCGGGCCTGGGCTGGGCGTGGTGGCGGATAACTTTGCCAGTATGAATCCGGTGGCGAAGTGGATCCTTATCGCTAACATGCTGTTTGGGCGTCTTGAGGTCTTTACGCTGCTGGTGCTGTTTACCCCAACATTCTGGCGCGAGTAAGGAGTCATTAATGAAAACATTAGTTCTTTTCTCTACGCGAGACGGACAAACGCGCGAGATTGCCGCTTATCTGGCTTCTGAATTAAAAGAGCTGGGCATTTACGCGGATGTAGTGAACCTGAACCGTGCGGAACACATCGCGTGGCAGGAGTACGATCGTGTGGTGATTGGGGCGTCTATTCGTTACGGGCATTTCCATCCCGCGCTGGATCGTTTTGTGAAGAAACATAAGGACGTGCTCAATAAGCTGCCCAGTGCCTTCTACTCGGTCAATCTGGTTGCCCGTAAAGCAGAAAAGCGCACGCCGCAAACGAACAGCTATACGCGCAAGTTTTTACTTAATTCTCCGTGGCAGCCAACACTTTGCGCGGTCTTTGCCGGGGCGCTGCGCTATCCGCGCTACCGCTGGTACGACCGCTTTATGATCCGTTTGATTATGAAGATGACGGGCGGTGAAACCGATACGCATAAAGAAGTGGTGTACACCGACTGGTCGCAGGTTGCCAGTTTTGCGCGGGAAATCGCGCATATAACGGGCGATTCGCGACTTAAATAAGCGTTAAGTTTGAAAAGTGAGCGAACGAAAAGTTTTTTGTATTTTGTGCTTGTCACTTCAGAATAACTCCCTATAATGCGCCTCCACTGACACGGAACAACGGCACACACGCCGCCGGGTCAGCAGAGAAAAGCGAAAATAAACGCTTGACTCTGAAGCGGGAAAGCGTAATATGCACAC
>NZ_JBQEOB010000015.1:0-29978 GCF_052045065.1 Enterobacter sp. 22452
CACGTTGAATACGACACCCCGACTCGCCACTACGCACACGTAGACTGCCCAGGCCACGCCGACTATGTTAAAAACATGATCACCGGTGCTGCGCAGATGGACGGCGCGATCCTGGTTGTTGCTGCGACTGACGGCCCAATGCCTCAGACTCGTGAGCACATCCTGCTGGGTCGTCAGGTAGGCGTTCCTTTCATCATCGTGTTCCTGAACAAATGCGACATGGTTGATGACGAAGAGCTGCTGGAACTGGTAGAGATGGAAGTTCGTGAACTGCTGTCTCAGTACGATTTCCCAGGCGACGACACTCCAATCGTTCGTGGTTCCGCGCTGAAAGCGCTGGAAGGCGAAGCAGAGTGGGAAGCAAAAATCATCGAACTGGCTGGCTACCTGGATTCTTACATCCCAGAACCAGAGCGTGCGATTGACAAGCCATTCCTGCTGCCAATCGAAGACGTATTCTCCATCTCCGGTCGTGGTACCGTTGTTACCGGTCGTGTAGAGCGCGGTATCATCAAAGTTGGCGAAGAAGTTGAAATCGTTGGTATCAAAGAGACTGCTAAGTCTACCTGTACTGGCGTTGAAATGTTCCGCAAACTGCTGGACGAAGGCCGTGCTGGTGAGAACGTTGGTGTTCTGCTGCGTGGTATCAAACGTGAAGAAATCGAACGTGGTCAGGTTCTGGCGAAGCCAGGCTCAATCAAGCCACACACCAAGTTCGAATCTGAAGTGTACATCCTGTCCAAAGACGAAGGCGGCCGTCATACTCCGTTCTTCAAAGGCTACCGTCCACAGTTCTACTTCCGTACAACTGACGTGACCGGTACCATCGAACTGCCAGAAGGCGTTGAGATGGTAATGCCAGGCGACAACATCAAGATGGTTGTGACTCTGATCCACCCAATCGCGATGGACGATGGTCTGCGTTTCGCAATCCGTGAAGGCGGCCGTACCGTTGGCGCGGGCGTTGTTGCTAAAGTTCTCGGCTAATCGCTGATAACATTTGACGCAATGCGCAATAAAAGGGCATCATTTGATGCCCTTTTTGCACGCTTTCACATCAGAACCTGGCTCATCAGTGATTATTTTTGTCATAATCATTGCTGAGACAGGCTCTGCAGAGAGCGTATAATCCGAAAAGCGAATAAGCATTTCGATTTGGTTTGCCTCGCAATCGCGGGGTGAAAATGTTTGTAGAATACTTCTGACAGGTTGGTTTATGAGTGCGAATACCGAAGCTCAAGGGAGCGGGCGCGGCCTGGAAGCGATGAAATGGGTAGTTGTAGCCGTGCTGCTGATCGTGGCAATTGTTGGCAACTATCTTTATCGTGACATGATGCTGCCGCTACGCGCGCTTGCAGTGGTGATTCTGATTGCTGCAGCGGGTGGTGTCGCGCTGTTGACGACAAAAGGCAAAGCGACTGTCGCTTTCGCTCGCGAAGCACGTACCGAAGTCCGCAAGGTCATTTGGCCGACTCGCCAGGAAACATTGCACACCACGCTGATCGTAGCGGCGGTTACCGCTGTAATGTCACTGATCCTGTGGGGACTGGATGGTATTCTGGTTCGCCTGGTTTCCTTTATCACTGGCCTGAGGTTCTAAGATGTCTGAAGCCCCTAAAAAGCGTTGGTACGTCGTTCAGGCGTTTTCCGGTTTTGAAGGCCGCGTAGCTACGTCGCTGCGTGAGCATATCAAATTACACAACATGGAAGAGTTATTTGGCGAAGTTATGGTTCCGACCGAAGAAGTGGTCGAAATCCGTGGCGGCCAACGTCGCAAAAGCGAGCGTAAATTCTTCCCGGGTTACGTGCTGGTTCAGATGGTGATGAACGACGCGAGCTGGCACCTGGTGCGCAGCGTACCGCGCGTGATGGGCTTTATCGGCGGCACGTCTGACCGTCCGGCGCCAATCAGCGATAAAGAAGTTGATGCGATTATGAACCGCCTGCAGCAGGTGGGTGATAAGCCGCGTCCGAAAACGCTGTTTGAACCGGGTGAGATGGTTCGTGTTAATGACGGTCCGTTTGCTGACTTTAACGGCGTCGTTGAAGAAGTGGACTACGAGAAGTCCCGCCTGAAAGTGTCTGTTTCTATCTTCGGTCGTGCGACCCCGGTAGAGCTGGACTTTGCACAGGTCGAAAAAGCCTAAGCAGCGATCAAAAAAGCAACGATTTAATCGTTGCACAAGGCGCGAGATTGGAATACAATTTCGCGCCTTTTGTTTTTATGGGTTACGGCCCGTAAAACGAATTTTATTCACGGGGAGCCTCTCTGAGGCGCTATTACCCAATCAGAGGATTTTAGAATGGCTAAGAAAGTACAAGCCTACGTCAAGCTGCAGGTTGCAGCTGGTATGGCGAACCCAAGTCCACCAGTTGGTCCAGCTCTGGGTCAGCAGGGTGTGAACATCATGGAATTCTGTAAAGCGTTCAACGCAAAAACTGAATCCCTGGAAAAAGGTCTGCCAATCCCAGTCGTAATCACTGTTTACGCTGACCGTTCTTTCACTTTCGTTACCAAAACCCCTCCAGCAGCAGTTCTGCTGAAGAAAGCGGCTGGTATCAAGTCTGGTTCCGGTAAACCGAACAAAGACAAAGTGGGTAAAATTTCCCGCGCTCAGCTGCAGGAAATCGCGCAGACCAAAGCTGCCGACATGACTGGTGCCGACATTGAAGCGATGACTCGCTCAATCGAAGGTACTGCACGTTCCATGGGCCTGGTAGTGGAGGACTAAGAAATGGCTAAACTGACCAAGCGCATGTCCGTGATCCGTGACAAAGTTGATGCGACCAAACAGTACGACATCAACGAAGCTATCGCTCTGCTGAAAGAACTGGCAACTGCTAAGTTCGTTGAAAGCGTTGACGTTGCCGTTAACCTGGGCATCGACGCTCGTAAATCCGATCAGAACGTTCGTGGCGCAACTGTACTGCCACACGGTACTGGCCGTTCCGTTCGCGTAGCTGTATTTGCTCAGGGTGCAAACGCTGAAGCTGCTAAAGCTGCCGGCGCTGAACTGGTAGGTATGGAAGATCTGGCTGATCAGATCAAGAAAGGCGAAATGAACTTTGACGTTGTTATTGCTTCTCCAGATGCAATGCGCGTTGTTGGCCAGCTGGGCCAGGTTCTGGGTCCACGCGGCCTGATGCCAAACCCGAAAGTCGGTACTGTAACGCCTAACGTTGCTGAAGCGGTTAAGAACGCTAAAGCAGGTCAGGTTCGTTATCGTAATGACAAAAACGGCATCATCCACACCACCATCGGTAAAGTGGACTTTGACGCTGACAAACTGAAAGAAAACCTGGAATCTCTGCTGGTTGCGCTGAAAAAAGCAAAACCAACTCAGGCTAAAGGCGTGTACATCAAGAAAGTTAGCATCTCCACCACCATGGGTGCAGGTGTTGCAGTTGACCAAGCTGGCCTGAGCGCTGCTGCAAACTAATGCCTTTACGTGGGCGGTGATTTTGTCTACAATCTTACCCCCACGTTTGCTAACGAAAGTTAGCGGCTAACAGAATTGTTCGTTGGAGCCTGGCCTAATCCAGGCCTCCGTCGAAGACCGCAGGTGTTTCGCAAGAGACTTAATCCCCTGCGTAGACGGTGACAGAACGCTAAGATTATTTTTGAATACTCTGGCTTGTTTCTGCTCACCGTATTAAGACGCTCTCCTCGTTGGGGAGAGTGAAGTGAGTTCCGGGACATGAGTTCCGGCAAACATCCAGGAGCAAAGCTAATGGCTTTAAATCTTCAAGACAAACAAGCGATTGTTGCTGAAGTCAGCGAAGTAGCCAAAGGCGCGCTGTCTGCAGTAGTTGCGGATTCCCGTGGCGTTACTGTAGACAAAATGACTGAACTGCGTAAAGCAGGTCGTGAAGCTGGCGTATACATGCGTGTTGTTCGTAACACCCTGCTGCGTCGCGTAGTTGAAGGTACTCAGTTCGAGTGCCTGAAAGACACGTTTGTTGGTCCGACCCTTATTGCATACTCTATGGAACACCCGGGCGCTGCTGCTCGTCTGTTCAAAGAGTTCGCGAAAGCGAATGCAAAATTTGAGGTCAAAGCTGCAGCCTTTGAAGGTGAGTTGATCCCGGCATCGCAAATCGATCGCCTGGCAACCCTGCCGACCTACGAAGAAGCAATTGCACGCCTGATGGCAACCATGAAAGAAGCTTCGGCTGGCAAACTGGTTCGCACTCTGGCTGCTGTTCGCGATGCGAAAGAAGCTGCTTAATCGCAGTTATCTTTATAAAGCATTTGCTTACGTATAAACTTATTCTGATTTTCAGGAACAATTTAAATGTCTATCACTAAAGATCAAATCATTGAAGCAGTTGCAGCTATGTCCGTAATGGACGTTGTAGAACTGATTTCTGCAATGGAAGAAAAATTCGGTGTTTCTGCTGCTGCTGCTGTAGCTGTAGCTGCGGGCCCGGCTGAAGCTGCTGAAGAAAAAACTGAATTCGACGTAATTCTGAAAGCTGCTGGCGCTAACAAAGTTGCTGTTATCAAAGCAGTACGTGGCGCAACTGGCCTGGGTCTGAAAGAAGCTAAAGACCTGGTAGAATCTGCTCCAGCTGCGCTGAAAGAAGGCGTGAGCAAAGACGACGCAGAAGCACTGAAAAAATCTCTGGAAGAAGCTGGCGCTGAAGTTGAAGTTAAATAAGCCAACTTTTCTGGTTGCAGCCTAAGTCATTAGGCTGATGGCTGGTGACTTTTTAGTCACCAGCCTTTTTGCGCTGTAAGGCATCAGTAGCATTTCACACTGTTTGACTGCTGGTTGTCCTGACAATGCATGTTTCTATCGACGACTTAATATATTGCGACAGGGTGCTCGCTCTGTGTAAATCGCGACGAAATGATTTAAGCGTGATAGCAACAGGTATTGCGGAAAGTATTCAATTTTCCGGTCCACAAAATGGTGTTGCACAAACTGTCCCTTCGTCGGACAGATGGGTCGACTTGTCAGCGAGCTGAGGAACCCTATGGTTTACTCCTATACCGAGAAAAAACGTATTCGTAAGGATTTTGGTAAACGTCCACAAGTTCTGGACATTCCATATCTCCTTTCTATCCAGCTTGACTCGTTCCAGAAGTTTATCGAGCAAGATCCTGAAGGGCAGTACGGTCTGGAAGCAGCCTTCCGCTCCGTGTTCCCGATTCAGAGCTACAGCGGTAACTCCGAGCTGCAGTACGTCAGCTACCGCCTTGGCGAACCGGTGTTTGACGTTCAGGAATGTCAGATCCGTGGCGTGACCTATTCCGCACCGCTGCGCGTAAAACTGCGTCTGGTGATCTACGAGCGCGAAGCGCCGGAAGGCACCGTTAAAGACATTAAAGAACAAGAAGTCTACATGGGTGAAATTCCACTCATGACAGACAACGGTACTTTCGTTATCAACGGTACTGAGCGTGTTATCGTTTCCCAGCTGCATCGTAGCCCGGGCGTCTTCTTCGACAGCGATAAAGGTAAAACACACTCTTCCGGTAAAGTACTGTATAACGCACGCATCATTCCTTACCGTGGTTCATGGCTGGACTTCGAGTTCGATCCGAAAGACAACCTGTTTGTCCGTATCGACCGTCGTCGTAAGCTGCCTGCAACCATCATTCTGCGTGCGCTGCAATACACCACTGAGCAGATCCTGGACCTGTTCTTTGAGAAAGTGATCTTTGAAATCCGCGACAACAAGCTGCAGATGGAGCTGGTGCCGGAACGTCTGCGTGGTGAGACCGCGTCGTTCGACATCGAAGCCGACGGCAAAGTGTATGTGGAAAAAGGTCGCCGTATCACCGCGCGCCATATCCGCCAGCTGGAAAAAGATGATATCAAACTCATCGAAGTTCCGGTTGAGTACATTGCAGGAAAAGTAGCCGCGAAAGATTACGTTGACGAGTCAACGGGTGAGCTGATCTGCCCAGCGAACATGGAGCTGAGCCTGGATCTGCTGGCTAAGCTGAGCCAGTCTGGCCACAAACGTATCGAAACGCTGTTCACCAACGATCTGGACCACGGCGCGTATATTTCTGAAACTATCCGTGTCGACCCAACCACCGATCGTCTGAGCGCGCTGGTAGAAATCTACCGCATGATGCGTCCTGGTGAGCCACCAACTCGCGAAGCGGCGGAAAGCCTGTTCGAGAACCTGTTCTTCTCCGAAGACCGCTACGATCTGTCCGCGGTTGGTCGTATGAAGTTCAACCGTTCTCTGCTGCGTGATGAGATCGAAGGTTCCGGTATCCTGAGCAAAGACGACATCATCGAAGTGATGAAGAAGCTCATCGATATCCGTAACGGTAAAGGCGAAGTGGATGATATCGACCACCTCGGCAACCGTCGTATCCGTTCCGTAGGCGAAATGGCGGAAAACCAGTTCCGCGTTGGCCTGGTGCGTGTTGAGCGTGCGGTGAAAGAGCGTCTGTCTCTGGGCGATCTGGATACCCTGATGCCTCAGGATATGATCAACGCCAAGCCGATTTCTGCAGCAGTGAAAGAGTTCTTCGGTTCAAGCCAGCTGTCTCAGTTCATGGACCAGAACAACCCGCTGTCTGAGATTACGCACAAACGTCGTATCTCTGCACTCGGCCCGGGCGGTCTGACCCGTGAGCGCGCAGGCTTTGAAGTTCGAGACGTACACCCGACCCACTACGGTCGCGTGTGTCCAATCGAAACGCCTGAAGGTCCAAACATCGGTCTGATCAACTCCCTGTCCGTGTACGCACAGACTAACGAATACGGTTTCCTCGAGACTCCGTACCGTAAAGTGACCGACGGTGTTGTTACCGACGAAATTCATTACCTGTCTGCTATCGAAGAAGGCAACTACGTTATCGCTCAGGCGAACTCCAACCTGGATGACGAAGGCCACTTTGTAGAAGATCTGGTTACCTGCCGTAGCAAAGGCGAATCCAGCTTGTTCAGCCGCGACCAGGTTGACTACATGGACGTATCCACCCAGCAGGTGGTATCCGTCGGTGCGTCCCTGATCCCCTTCCTGGAACACGATGACGCCAACCGTGCATTGATGGGTGCGAACATGCAACGTCAGGCCGTTCCAACTCTGCGTGCTGATAAGCCGCTGGTTGGTACCGGTATGGAACGTGCTGTTGCCGTTGACTCCGGTGTTACTGCAGTTGCTAAGCGTGGCGGTACCGTTCAGTACGTCGACGCATCCCGTATCGTTATCAAAGTTAACGAAGACGAGATGTATCCGGGCGAAGCGGGTATCGACATTTATAACCTGACCAAATACACCCGTTCTAACCAGAACACCTGTATCAACCAGATGCCTTGCGTATCTCTGGGTGAGCCAGTTGAGCGCGGCGACGTGCTGGCAGACGGTCCGTCCACCGACCTCGGTGAACTGGCGCTCGGTCAGAACATGCGCGTAGCGTTCATGCCGTGGAACGGTTACAACTTCGAAGACTCCATCCTCGTCTCCGAGCGTGTGGTTCAGGAAGATCGTTTCACCACCATCCACATTCAGGAACTGGCATGCGTGTCCCGTGACACCAAGCTGGGGCCAGAAGAGATCACCGCTGACATCCCTAACGTGGGTGAAGCTGCGCTCTCCAAACTGGATGAATCCGGTATCGTTTACATCGGTGCGGAAGTGACCGGCGGCGACATTCTGGTTGGTAAGGTTACGCCTAAAGGTGAAACCCAGCTGACGCCAGAAGAGAAACTGCTGCGTGCAATCTTCGGTGAGAAAGCGTCTGACGTTAAAGATTCTTCTCTGCGCGTACCAAACGGTGTTTCCGGTACGGTTATCGATGTTCAGGTCTTCACCCGTGACGGCGTTGAGAAAGATAAGCGTGCGCTGGAAATCGAAGAGATGCAGCTCAAACAGGCTAAGAAAGACCTGTCTGAAGAACTGCAGATCCTCGAAGCGGGTCTGTTCAGCCGTATCTATGCGGTGCTGGTTGCCGGTGGCGTTGAAGCTGAGAAGCTCGACAAACTGCCACGCGATCGCTGGCTGGAACTGGGCCTGACCGATGAAGAGAAACAAAATCAGCTGGAACAGCTGGCTGAGCAGTATGACGAACTGAAACACGAGTTCGAGAAAAAACTCGAAGCGAAACGCCGTAAAATCACTCAGGGCGACGATCTGGCACCAGGCGTGCTGAAGATTGTTAAGGTGTATCTGGCCGTTAAACGTCAGATCCAGCCTGGTGACAAGATGGCAGGTCGTCACGGTAACAAGGGTGTTATCTCTAAGATCAACCCGATCGAAGATATGCCGCACGATGCTAACGGTACGCCGGTAGATATCGTACTGAACCCACTGGGCGTACCGTCTCGTATGAACATCGGTCAGATCCTGGAAACCCACCTGGGTATGGCTGCGAAAGGTATCGGCGACAAGATTAACGCCATGCTGAAGCAGCAGGAAGAAGTCGCGAAACTGCGCGAATTCATCCAGCGTGCCTACGATTTGGGTACCGACGTGCGTCAGAAAGTCGACCTGAACACCTTCAGCGATGATGAAGTTCTGCGTCTGGCGGAAAACCTGCGTAAGGGTATGCCAATTGCAACGCCGGTATTCGACGGTGCAAAAGAAGCTGAAATTAAAGAGCTGCTGCAACTGGGTGGTCTGCCAACGTCTGGTCAGATTACGCTGTTTGACGGCCGTACCGGTGAACAGTTCGAGCGTCCAGTAACCGTAGGTTACATGTACATGCTGAAACTGAACCACCTGGTCGACGACAAGATGCACGCTCGTTCTACCGGTTCTTACAGCCTGGTTACTCAGCAGCCGCTGGGTGGTAAGGCTCAGTTCGGTGGTCAGCGCTTCGGGGAGATGGAAGTGTGGGCGCTGGAAGCATACGGCGCAGCATACACCCTGCAGGAAATGCTCACCGTTAAGTCTGATGACGTGAACGGTCGTACCAAGATGTATAAGAACATCGTGGACGGCAACCATCAGATGGAGCCGGGCATGCCAGAATCCTTCAACGTACTGTTGAAAGAGATTCGTTCGCTGGGTATCAACATCGAACTGGAAGACGAGTAATTCTCGCTCAAACAGGTCACTGGTGTCGGGTTAACCCCCGACACCAGATTGTGCTAACTCCGACGGGAGCAAATCCGTGAAAGATTTATTAAAGTTTCTGAAAGCGCAGACTAAAACCGAAGAGTTTGATGCGATCAAAATTGCTCTGGCTTCGCCAGACATGATCCGTTCATGGTCTTTTGGTGAAGTTAAAAAGCCGGAAACCATCAACTACCGTACGTTCAAACCTGAGCGTGACGGCCTTTTCTGTGCGCGTATTTTCGGGCCAGTAAAAGACTACGAGTGCCTGTGCGGTAAGTACAAGCGCCTGAAACACCGTGGTGTGATCTGTGAGAAATGCGGCGTTGAGGTGACCCAGACCAAAGTACGCCGTGAGCGTATGGGCCACATCGAGCTGGCGTCTCCGACTGCTCACATCTGGTTCCTGAAATCTCTGCCGTCCCGTATCGGCCTGCTGCTGGATATGCCGCTGCGCGATATCGAACGTGTTCTGTACTTCGAATCTTATGTTGTGATCGAAGGCGGTATGACGAACCTGGAACGTAACCAGATTCTGACCGAAGAACAGTATCTGGACGCGCTGGAAGAGTTCGGTGACGAATTCGACGCGAAGATGGGTGCGGAAGCTATCCAGGCCCTGCTGAAGAGCATGGATCTGGAGCAAGAGTGCGAGCAGCTGCGTGAAGAGCTGAACGAAACTAACTCCGAAACCAAGCGTAAAAAGCTGACCAAGCGTATCAAACTGCTGGAAGCGTTCGTTCAGTCTGGCAACAAGCCAGAGTGGATGATCCTGACCGTTCTGCCGGTTCTGCCGCCAGATCTGCGTCCACTGGTACCGCTGGATGGTGGTCGTTTCGCAACGTCCGATCTGAACGATCTGTATCGTCGCGTTATCAACCGTAACAACCGTCTGAAACGTCTGCTGGATCTGGCTGCGCCGGACATCATCGTACGCAACGAAAAACGTATGCTGCAGGAAGCGGTCGATGCCCTGCTGGATAACGGTCGTCGCGGTCGTGCGATCACCGGTTCTAACAAACGTCCTCTGAAATCTTTGGCAGACATGATCAAAGGTAAACAGGGTCGTTTCCGTCAGAACCTGCTCGGTAAGCGTGTTGACTACTCCGGTCGTTCTGTTATCACCGTAGGTCCATACCTGCGTCTGCATCAGTGCGGTCTGCCGAAGAAAATGGCACTGGAGCTGTTCAAACCGTTCATCTACGGCAAGCTGGAACTGCGTGGCCTCGCCACCACCATCAAAGCCGCTAAGAAAATGGTTGAGCGTGAAGAAGCTGTCGTTTGGGATATCCTGGACGAAGTGATCCGCGAACACCCGGTACTGCTGAACCGTGCACCAACACTGCACCGTCTGGGTATCCAGGCATTTGAGCCAGTCCTGATCGAAGGTAAAGCTATCCAGCTGCACCCGCTGGTTTGTGCGGCTTATAACGCCGACTTCGATGGTGACCAGATGGCTGTTCACGTACCGCTGACGCTGGAAGCCCAGCTCGAAGCGCGTGCGCTGATGATGTCTACCAACAACATCCTGTCTCCAGCGAACGGTGAACCAATTATCGTTCCTTCTCAGGACGTTGTACTGGGTCTGTACTACATGACCCGTGACTGTGTTAACGCCAAAGGCGAAGGCATGGTGCTGACTGGCCCGAAAGAAGCTGAGCGTATTTATCGCGCTGGCCTGGCCTCTCTGCATGCGCGCGTTAAAGTGCGTATCACCGAATACGAAAAAGATGACAACGGCGAATTCGTTGCGAAAACCAGCCTGAAAGACACGACCGTTGGCCGTGCCATTCTGTGGATGATCGTACCGAAAGGTCTGCCTTTCTCCATCGTCAACCAGGCGCTGGGCAAGAAAGCGATCTCCAAAATGCTGAACACCTGTTACCGCATTCTGGGTCTGAAGCCGACCGTAATCTTCGCTGACCAGACAATGTACACCGGCTTTGCTTATGCAGCGCGTTCAGGTGCATCTGTTGGTATCGATGACATGGTCATCCCAGAGAAGAAACACGAGATCATCTCTGAAGCGGAAGCCGAAGTTGCTGAGATCCAGGAGCAATTCCAGTCTGGTCTGGTAACCGCAGGCGAACGCTATAACAAAGTTATCGATATCTGGGCAGCGGCGAACGATCGTGTATCCAAAGCGATGATGGATAACCTGCAGACCGAAACCGTGATTAACCGTGACGGCGTAGAAGAGCAGCAGGTTTCCTTCAACAGCATCTACATGATGGCCGACTCCGGTGCGCGTGGTTCCGCAGCACAGATTCGTCAGCTGGCAGGTATGCGTGGTCTGATGGCGAAGCCAGATGGCTCCATCATCGAAACGCCAATCACCGCGAACTTCCGTGAAGGTCTGAACGTACTCCAGTACTTCATCTCCACGCACGGTGCTCGTAAGGGTCTGGCGGATACCGCACTGAAAACAGCAAACTCCGGTTATCTGACGCGTCGTCTGGTTGACGTTGCGCAGGATCTGGTTGTGACCGAAGACGATTGTGGCACCCTCGAAGGTATCACCATGACCCCGGTTATCGAGGGTGGTGATGTTAAAGAGCCACTGCGCGATCGCGTGCTGGGTCGTGTGACCGCGGAAGACATTCTGAAGCCGGGCACTGCAGACATTCTGGTTCCACGCAACACGCTGCTGCATGAGCACTGGTGTGACCTGCTGGAAGCGAACTCTGTTGACTCAGTGAAAGTGCGTTCCGTTGTATCTTGTGACACCGACTTTGGTGTATGTGCGCACTGCTACGGTCGTGACCTGGCGCGTGGCCACATCATCAACAAAGGTGAAGCAATCGGCGTTATCGCGGCACAGTCCATCGGTGAGCCGGGTACACAGCTGACGATGCGTACGTTCCACATCGGTGGTGCGGCATCTCGTGCGGCTGCTGAATCCAGCATCCAGGTGAAAAACAAAGGTAGCATCAAGCTCAGCAACGCGAAGTCTGTTGTTAACTCCGCAGGCAAGCTGGTTGTGACCTCTCGTAACACCGAGCTGAAGCTGATCGACGAATTCGGTCGTACCAAAGAGAGCTATAAAGTGCCTTACGGTGCGGTTATGGCGAAAGGTGATGGCGAGCAGGTTGCCGGCGGTGAAACTGTTGCAAACTGGGATCCACACACCATGCCGGTTATCACCGAAGTAAGTGGTTTCATCCGCTTCACTGACATGATCGACGGCCAGACCATTACTCGTCAGACCGACGAGCTGACCGGTCTGTCTTCTCTGGTGGTTCTGGATTCTGCTGAACGTACTGCCGGTGGTAAAGATCTGCGTCCTGCACTGAAAATCGTTGATGGTCAGGGTAACGACGTTCTGATCCCTGGTACCGACATGCCTGCGCAGTACTTCCTGCCGGGTAAAGCGATCGTACAGCTGGAAGATGGCATTCAGATCGGTGCGGGTGATGCTCTGGCGCGTATTCCTCAGGAATCCAGCGGTACCAAGGACATCACCGGTGGTCTGCCACGCGTTGCGGACCTGTTTGAAGCACGTCGTCCGAAAGAGCCTGCAATCCTGGCTGAAATCAGCGGTATCATTTCCTTCGGTAAAGAGACCAAAGGTAAACGCCGTCTGGTTATCACCCCAGTAGATGGCAGCGAGCCGTACGAAGAGATGATTCCTAAGTGGCGTCAGCTCAACGTGTTCGAAGGTGAACGTGTAGAACGTGGTGACGTGGTTTCCGATGGTCCAGAAGCTCCGCACGACATTCTGCGTCTTCGTGGCGTACACGCGGTAACGCGTTACATCACCAACGAAGTACAGGACGTTTACCGTCTGCAGGGCGTTAAGATTAACGATAAGCACATCGAAGTTATCGTTCGTCAGATGCTGCGTAAAGCAACCATCGAAAACGCAGGCAGCTCCGAGTTCCTGGAAGGCGAACAGGTTGAATACTCTCGCGTTAAGATTGCTAACCGCGATCTGGAAGCGAACGGCAAAATCGGTGCGACCTTCGCACGCGATCTGCTGGGTATCACCAAAGCGTCTCTGGCAACCGAGTCCTTCATCTCTGCAGCATCGTTCCAGGAGACCACGCGTGTCCTGACCGAAGCGGCTGTTGCTGGTAAGCGTGATGAACTGCGCGGTCTGAAAGAGAACGTTATCGTGGGTCGTCTGATCCCGGCAGGTACCGGTTATGCGTACCACCAGGATCGTATGCGTCGTCGTGCTGCAGGCGAACTGCCAGCTGCACCGCAGGTCACTGCAGAAGATGCATCCGCGAGCCTGGCAGAACTGCTGAACGCAGGTCTGGGCGGTTCCGACAACGAGTAATCGTTGATGCCCGGTAATAAACATTACCGGGCATATGCCTCGTAGGTCGGGTAAGCGTAGCGCCACCCGACAATAAAAAACCCGCCTCGGCGGGTTTTTTTACATCTGTATGTTATTAGTTTACCAACGGGATCCGTCGATAAAGTTCAATCATATCGCCCGCCAGATCCTGAATGACCATCGCGTTCATCAGGTGATCCTGGGAGTGAACGGTGATCAGGTTAACCGGAAGCTTCCCGGTCCCTTCGTCAAGACCGATAAGCTGCGTCTGGATCGTGTGCGCATGCTTCACATATTCGCGCGACTCTTCCATCGCCTTCTCGGCTTCGTCAAAGTCGCCTTTACGTGCCATCTGCAGTGCGGTCAGAGCAGCACTTCGCGCCGCGCCCGCGTTCACCAGCAGTTCCATGATTGTGGTTTCTAAGTCTTCCATTATGACTCCAGCAGCTTGAGCGCTTTTTCCAGTACGGCATCACCTTTCATCATGCCGTAATCCATCATGTCGATCACCGCGACTTTTTTGCCCAGCGGGTCGGCCTGCGCCTGAAGTTTCGCCTGCTCGTATTTTACCTGTGGCCCCAGCAATACGATGTCGGCCGTCGCGATATTGTCTTTAAACTCCGCGACCGGAACGGCTTTAATGGTGACTTCAACCCCTTTTTTCTGCGCGGCATCTTTCATACGTTGAACCAGCATGCTGGTTGACATTCCCGCTGCACAGCATAAAACGATGTTCTTCATAATCAGCCTCGATCTACATGTGTTTATTGATAATTATCCCGTGCAGACCGCTTCAACAACCGCTTTACCGTGATTGTGTGTCAGGCATCACAAAGAAATCGGCATTTTTCTGAAACCGGTTACAATTTTGTGGTCACTCGCTGTCAGATGTACGAACGATACGATTTTTCCCCTGCTGTTTTGCCGTGTAAAGCGCGCCATCGACGCTGCCTACAAAGTGCTCCAGCGGCTCGAAGTGCCATTCCCCCAGGCCCGCACTGAACGTCACGTGCAGGTTTTCCTCACGCCAGACGCGCCGTTCCACGGCGGTGCGCCACGCTTCCAGCAGCGCGTGAGCGGTAGCGATCGGCTCCGTATGGAAGATCACCGCGAACTCTTCGCCGCCGTAGCGGTAAACAGAGATGTGATGGGGCTGCATGATCTGGATCCCCTCGCGGGCAACGTTACGCAAAACAATATCGCCGCTCAGGTGTCCCCAGGTGTCATTAATGGATTTGAAGTTATCGATATCGATCAGGGCCAGCGCGAAAGGCTGATGGGCGTTCAGCAGTTCATCCACATCGTTGTCGAAAGCGCGGCGGTTTTTACAGCCTGTTAATGCATCATGGGTTGCCTGACGCACATAGGCTTGTTCACGCTCTTTGTTAGACTGAATGGTATGGCTGAGCATCGCCTCAAGGCGCGGGGCCTGGCTGACATCCCCGGTTTTGATGGCGTTGATAATATTCATCAGCACAGTACGGGAAGCATGGCGCAGGTACAAACCAAACAGAATGATGATAATGGCTGCGAGTGCAAATCCCCAACTGACAACAACGGTTTCGTGGCGGGTAATGGCGGTAAGCGTGGCGTCGGATACCCGATAAATAACAAACCAGTCCGGGTTGGTGAAGGAGTAGTAGTAGTACCAGGATTTGCTTTTTGGATCGAATAAATGGCCTTCGCCGCTGGTCATTTTGTCCATCAGCGCTTCGCTGACGTACGGTTTAAAGAGTGCGCCCGTGTCCGGGTGAAGTACCACGGCACCATCGCGTTCGACGACGAAAAATTCACCCTGTACGGGAGCCACCATTTGACGGAGGGTGTATCCCATAGAGGTCAAATCGAGATGAAAAGCGAGCGTTCCCTTCAGCCTGCCTTCGGGTGAAATCACCGGTTTGTAGAGGGTGACGGTTGGATGGTCGGTAAAGTAGTCCATATAGGGGCTGGTATAGTGGCTAAAGATACTGGCCTCTGCCTGGCCTATAAACCACGGGCGGGTTCGCGCGTCGAATGTCTTGCTCTTTTCCGTTGGAAGCACTTCCGGCGCGCGCAGATAATGCCCCTGCGTGTCTGTCAAAGAGATGGACGACACGGTCGGCATCAGGTTTTGCAAATGCATTAACATCTGCAGCCCTTGTGCCGGATCGACGTTGATTGTCTGATTCAGCCGGTCATTGCGCGCAAAATACATCGCTGCACGCCCCAGAATATAGTCGTTTTCACGCAGGATGGATTCGGTATAGTTCACCGCCAGGTTATGGGTGAAATTACCATTAATCTTATGATAATCCTCCAGAAAATCCTTTCTCTGAGAAAGCGTAATCAACACGGCGATCAGCGCGAAGCTGCAGAGGATCCCCGCAAAGCTGACCATAATCGGCCGGGTGAAAGAGAGCTTTTTACTGTGAAGTGCCATGAGCTGTAGATTAATCCAGATGATGAATACGTTACGCCTGCTGATATTCTCTCAGCTTAGTCGCTGTCCTGAGGTTGGTAGCGAATTATACGGAACAGGATTTCAGGCGAGATGATTTATCTTAAGAATCATTAAGAAATTACTCATTATTTTTATTTTCTCAACTTTTGTTATGTTTGGGCGGAGGCAGGGCGAAACGAGGAAGAAGCTTTTCGCCCTGGACAGCATCCGTTGCTGACGAAAGCAGAATAGGAAAACCGGGCACTTGTTCACAACTGCCCGGTGTTTATCTCAGAAGACGCCTCGTCATTTTTTTACGTAGTTGCAGCACATTTCAACGTAATTGCGAGGCGCGTCCCAGCCAGCTGTCCCAGTCTTTCCAGACAGGCTGAAGCCCTTGGGCGATCAGCGCTTCAGCGACGGCTTCCGGACGTCGTGCATCGTGTGGCGCAAACTGCTCCAGCTCCGGACGATCGTCGGCGTAACCACCCGGCTGCGTTTTGGAAAACGCGCTGACGTTGTTAATCGCAAGCGGAATAACGCGATCGCGAAACGCCGGGGACTCGCGCGTTGAGAGCGATAATTCAACGTCCGGGGCGAGCAGGCGAAACGCGCAGATAGTTTGTACCAGCTGGCGCTCATCCATCACCGAGGCCGGTTCGACGCCGCCTGTACACGGACGCAATCTGGGGAAAGAGATGGAGTAGCGACTCTGCCAGTAATGCTGCTGGAGCCACAGCAGATGTTCCGCCACCATATAGTTATCCACTCGCCAGTTGTCTGAAAGCCCCGTCAGTGCGCCGAGGCCGATTTTGTCGATCCCGGCGCGCCCCAGCCTGTCCGGCGTTTCCAGCCGGAAGAAAAAGTCCTGCTTTTTCCCCTTCAGGTGATGCCGGGCATACGTCGCCTCGTGGTAGGTTTCCTGGTAGACCATGACCCCGTCCAGCCCAAGCGTTTTCAGTTCTGCGTACTCGTCCTGCGACAGGGGCTGCACTTCCATCTGCAACGATGCAAACTCACGGCGAATAGCCGGAAGATGCTGACGGAAATAGTCCATTCCCACCTTCCCCTGATGTTCGCCCGTGACCAGCAGAAGATGCTCAAATCCCATTTCACGAATGGCCGCACACTCGCGCGCAATCTCACCTTCATCGAGCGTTTTACGCTTAATGCGGTTGCTCATGGAGAAGCCGCAGTAGGTGCAGTCGTTGGCGCACAGGTTTGAGAGGTAGAGCGGTACGTAGAAGCTCACCGTGTTGCCAAAGCGCTGGCGGGTGAGCCGCTGCGCGCGCTGCGCCATCGGCTCAAGGAAGGCGCTGGCCGCCGGTGAAAGCAGGGCCATCATGTCTTCGCGGGTCGGATGACGCGCGTTTAACGCACGCTCGACATCCGCAGCCGTTTTGCTGTTGATGCGCAGGGCAATATCGTCCCAGTGGATCTGCCGCCAGCGATCGGTAAACGTGGTCATCAGAGCGCCTCCAGGAAACCGGTCAGCGGGCTGGTGGCCTGCGCCTGAAAACTGCGGGAGCCAGGGCCAGACTGCCGTGCCAGCAAACCTGACTCCACCGCCAGGCGAAACGCGCGCGCCATCGTGACGGGATCGTCAGCCACCGCAATTGCCGTGTTCACCAGAACCGCGTCGGCACCCATCTCCAGCGCCTGCGCGGCATGGCTGGGCACGCCAATGCCCGCATCCACGACCACGGGCACGGTGGCCTGTTCAATGATGATCTCCAGCATCGCGCGCGTCTCCAGCCCCTGATTAGAACCAATGGGAGCGCCCAGCGGCATGACGGCGGCACAGCCGACCTCTTCCAGCCGTTTACACAGGACAGGATCGGCGCCGCAGTAAGGCAGGACGATAAATCCCTGTTGCACCAGCTTTTCTGCTGCTTTCAGCGTTTCAATCGGGTCGGGCAGTAGCCAGCGCGCATCCGGGTGAATTTCCAGCTTCAGCCAGCGGGTGCCGAGCGCTTCACGCGCCAGCTGTGCGGCGAAAATCGCCTCTTCGGCTGTTTTCGCACCGGAGGTATTCGGTAAAAGCGTAACGTCTGCCTCCAGTAAAGGCGCAAGAATGGCATCGTTATGCTGGCGAAGATCCACGCGCTTCATCGCCAGCGTCACCAGCTGGCTGCCGCTTTCACGGATGGCATCCACCATCAGCTGCGGCGAGGCGAATTTTCCGGTTCCTGTAAACAGATGCGAATCAAAAACTTTATCGGCAATACGTAACATTTCAGCCCCCTGCGATGACCTGAAACAGCAGGATCTGGTCGCCTTCATTGACCTGCTGATGTTCCCACTGCTCGCGCGGCAGGATCTGTTGATTGAGCGCCAGCGCCGTTCCCGGCTTGAGCTGGCGTAGCCTTTCGAGCAGCACGGCAACGGTAAGTCCGTCATCGCACTTCATTGGCTCATCGTTAAACAGAATGCGCATCGCGGCCTCCGCATACCGGGCAGCGGCTGGCGCGGTGCAAGGCCAGGTGACGCCAGCCGCTTGAGCGCGCATCAAACAGCCGCAGCGTATTACGTTCCGTCTCCATGCCGCTGAGCAGCTTGATGGCTTCCAGTGCCTGCAGCGTGCCCATCACACCAACGACTGGACCGAGAATGCCTGCGGTGCGGCAGTTACGCTCTGGCTCGGCATCGTCCGGCCACAGGCAGCGATAGCAGCCCTGCGCCCACGGAGGCGTCAGGACCATCATCTGTCCCCCGAAACCGACCGCGCTGGCGGTGATAAGCGGCGTGTTATGTGCCACACAGACGGCGTTAATCGCCTGACGCGTCGCCATATTGTCCGTGCAGTCCAGCACCACGTCGGCAAGGGCAACTTCACGCTGCAGGCGTTCACCACCGAGCCGCTCCTGCAGGGCAATCAGCTCAATGTCCGGGTTAAGCTGGTTCAGCCGCTGCCGGGTGATCTGCGCTTTAGGCTGGTCGATATCTTCCGTGGTGAAAAGAATTTGCCGCTGCAGGTTGCTGAGATGTACCTCGTCGTCGTCGGCCAGCACCAGCGTGCCGACGCCCGCACCCGCCAGATAAAGCGCGGCGGGCGCGCCTAAGCCGCCCAGACCGACAATCAGCACCCGGCTGGCGAGCAGTTTTTGCTGCCCGTCGATGGCGATATCTTCCAGCAGGATCTGACGGCTGTAGCGCATAAAATCACGATCATTCATCGCCTGCTCCTGCCAGCTGTAGCAGCTGTGCGGTTGCGGCCTGCCAGTCAGCAGCCTGGGTGATGGCGCTGACGACGGCGATACTGCCGACGCCGGTATCCAGCACCGCCGGGGCACGTTCAAGACTGATCCCGCCGATGGCGACGGTGGGGTAGTCCGCCAGACGTTTAACATGACTCGCCAGTTGCGTCAGCCCCTGCGGTGCGGAGGGCATCTGCTTGGTTTGCGTCGGGAAGACGTGACCCAGCGCGATGTAAGAGGGACGGGCCGCCAGCGCCACGTCGATCTCCATGTCATCATGCGTTGAAACGCCAAGGCGTAGCCCGGCTTCACGGATAGCGCTCAGATCCGTTGTTTCCAGGTCCTCCTGACCCAGATGCACGCCATACGCCCGGTGTTTAACGGCCAGCCGCCAGTAGTCGTTGATAAACAGGCGGGCGTTATGTCGACGTCCAAGCGCGACGGCGGTAACCACATCGGCCTCCACCTCGTCATCGCGTTTATCTTTGATGCGCAGCTGGAGAGTGCGAACGCCAGCCTTCAGCAGGCGCTCTATCCACTCCACGCTGTCCACCACCGGATAAAGCCCTAAGCGGAAGGGCACCGGGGGAAAATCGGGCTGGTACATTACGCCTCCTCTTTTTTGAGGTAGATTTCGCCGCCTTTGGCGCGGAAGGTTTCTGACATATCCGCCATACCCACTTCAATGGTTTGCGCGGCGGCGTAGTCGCGCACCTCCTGGCTGATTTTCATTGAGCAGAATTTTGGCCCGCACATAGAGCAGAAGTGCGCGACTTTGCCCGACTCCTGCGGCAGGGTCTCATCGTGATAGGCGCGCGCGGTGAACGGATCCAGCGCCAGGTTGAACTGATCTTCCCAGCGGAATTCAAAGCGAGCCTTCGACATGGCGTTATCGCGGATTTGCGCGCCCGGGTGGCCTTTCGCCAAATCCGCCGCGTGGGCGGCAATTTTGTAGGTGATCAGCCCCTGCTTAACGTCCTCTTTGTTAGGCAGGCCGAGGTGCTCTTTCGGCGTCACGTAGCAGAGCATGGCGCAGCCGAACCAACCGATCATCGCCGCCCCAATTCCTGACGTGAAGTGGTCATAGCCCGGCGCGATGTCGGTTGTCAGTGGCCCCAGCGTGTAGAACGGCGCTTCGTGGCAGTGCTCCAGCTCTTCGGTCATGTTGCGGCGGATCATCTGCATCGGCACGTGGCCCGGGCCTTCAATCATCACCTGCACGTCATACTCCCAGGCGATTTTGGTCAGCTCGCCCAGCGTGTGCAGTTCGGCAAACTGCGCTTCGTCATTCGCGTCGCGAATAGATCCAGGACGCAGGCCGTCGCCCAGCGACAGCGACACGTCGTATGCGGCGCAGATCTCACAGATCTCGCGGAAGTGTTCGTAGAGGAAGTTTTCCTGATGATGGGACAGGCACCACTTCGCCATGATGGAACCGCCTCGCGAGACGATGCCGGTCAGACGTTTCGCCGTCATCGGCACGTAGCGCAGCAGCACGCCCGCGTGAATGGTGAAGTAGTCCACGCCCTGTTCCGCCTGCTCCAGCAGCGTGTCGCGGAAGGCTTCCCAGGTGAGGTCTTCGGCAATGCCGTTGACCTTTTCCAGCGCCTGATAAATTGGGACGGTGCCAATCGGTACCGGGCTGTTACGCAGGATCCATTCGCGGGTTTCGTGAATATAGCGGCCGGTGGAGAGGTCCATTACCGTGTCCGCACCCCAGCGCGTGGACCAGACCAGCTTTTCCACCTCTTCTTCGATGGAAGAGGTAACGGCTGAGTTACCGATGTTAGCGTTGACCTTCACCAGGAAGTTGCGGCCAATAATCATCGGCTCGGATTCCGGGTGGTTAATGTTGGCGGGGATAATGGCGCGACCGGCCGCCACTTCGTCACGCACAAATTCCGGCGTGATGTTCTCCGGCAGACGAGCGCCAAAGCCTTCACCCGGATGCTGGTAGCGCAGTATTTCGCTACGGATGCGCTCGCGACCCATGTTTTCGCGGATGGCGATGAACTCCATCTCCGGCGTGACGATGCCCTGGCGTGCGTAGTGCAACTGGGTCACGCATTTTCCCGCTTTAGCACGTTTTGGCGTCAGCAGGCCGGTAAAGCGCAGTTCGTCCAGACCGTCGTCGGCCAGGCGTGCTTTGGTGTACGCAGAGCTACGCACGCTCAGTTCTTCGCAGTCGTTACGCGCGTCAATCCACGGCTGGCGCAGCTTTGCCAGACCCTGCTGGACGTTAATTGCAACATCGGGATCGCCATACGGGCCAGAGGTGTCGTATACCGGCACGGCTTCGTTGTCTTCAAACTGCGGATTCTCTTTGCTGCCGCCGATAAGCGTCGGGCTGAGCTGGATCTCACGCATCGGGACGCGAATATCGGCCTGCGAGCCGGAAATGTAGATACGTTTAGAGTTCGGGAAAGCAGTGCCTTCCAGGGTGTCGATGAAGTGTTGGGCCTGTGCGCGCTGTTCGCGGCGGGTCAGTTTTGCAGTAGACATAGCTCATTCCAAAAGTGAAGGACATGGCTTGTCAGACGACGGATGAAGCAAGAGAGGATCGCCCTCAGGCGATACAACAGCTGTGTGACTCTTGTTCCCTTCGCAGGTATTAGCCTGATCAGGTTCCGCGGATCCCGAATTAACGGTCTCAGCCCGTGCTTTCACACTGGGCACTCCGACAAGAAAAATCCCCCTCGTGAGAGGGGCGAATGGTTGTAAATTACTCGTTAACGATTAAGAACTCAAGCAGGGCGCGCGACGTTCTCTTCATCGCTGGTATTCACGTCATTGTCCAGCACGAGGGCGATCAGCTTATCTTCCAGCGTGAATCGCTCCTCCAGCGCTTCACCGAGATCGGACAGCGCCTGCTGAAACTCAAGATAGTTATCGTGATCGATGGCGTTCTCGAGTGTGGAATCGTAGTAATCCATGATCTGCTGGGTGTTGGCTTCCAGCAGCGGATAGAGTTTGCTGGCCGCTAAATACGGTGTTGTCCCTTCCATTTCGCGGATAATGCGTTCATAAATATTGAAATGGCCGTCGGACAGGTAGTCGACCAGGCTCTGGCAAAAATCATCCAGCGCTTTTTCATTCAGCCGCATAAACGATTCTTTGCCAGGCTTAATACCGACCAGATTGTAATAAGCCACGAGTAGATGCTTGCGCACATGCAGCCAGCGATCCACCAGTTTGTTACTTCCTCTAACGCGCTCAGTCAGGCTTTCTAGCTGGTTTAACATGGTCGACTCCGCAAGGTTTAGGATTGAATCTGCTTATCCAAAATGTAACCACAATGCTAACAACATGTCAGTGAAGCGAAGGTAGTGCAATAGATATGGATCGTATTATTGAAAAATCAGATCTGGGTTGGTGGATCGTCAGTCACGAACAAAAATTATGGCTGCCCGCCGGGGAAATCCCCCATGGCACGGCGGAAACGTTCGATCTTGTAGGACAAACCGCGCTGTGGATCGGCGAGTGGCAGGGCGAGCCGGTGTGGTTGATCCAACAAGCGCGTCGCCAGGATATGGGGTCTGTGCGGCAGGTGCTGGATCAGGATGTCGGGCTGTTCCAGCTGGCGGGGCGCGGCGTGCAGCTGGCGGAGTTTTACCGCTCGCATAAATACTGCGGCTACTGCGGTCATACCATGCACCCGAGCAAAACCGAGTGGGCGATGCTCTGCAGCCACTGCCGCGAGCGCTACTATCCTCAGATTGCACCCTGCATTATCGTCGCTATCCGTCGGGAGGATTCCATCCTGCTGGCGCAGCATACTCGTCATCGCAACGGCATTCACACCGTGCTGGCCGGGTTCGTCGAAGTAGGCGAAACGCTGGAGCAGGCGGTGGCGCGCGAGGTGATGGAAGAGAGCAGTATTAAGGTGAAGAACCTGCGCTACGTCACCTCCCAGCCCTGGCCGTTCCCGATGTCGCTGATGACCGCATTTATGGCGGAATACGATAGCGGCGAGATCGTTATCGATCAGAAAGAGCTGCTGGAAGCGAACTGGTATCGCTATGACGATTTACCGCTGTTGCCTCCGCCGGGCACCGTGGCGCGTCGGCTGATAGAAGATACCGTGGCGATGTGTCGGGCCGAGTATGAGTAGTGTTACACTGAGGCCATGACGCTTAAGGAACTGCAAAAATGACCGAACTGAAGAACGATCGTTATCTGCGTGCGCTGCTGCGCCAGCCCGTTGATGTCACCCCGGTGTGGATGATGCGCCAGGCGGGACGCTATCTGCCAGAGTACAAAGCCACGCGCGCGCAGGCGGGCGATTTTATGTCGCTGTGCAAAAACGCCGAGCTGGCCTGCGAAGTCACGCTCCAGCCGCTGCGCCGCTTCCCGCTGGATGCTGCGATCCTCTTCTCGGATATTCTGACCATTCCAGATGCAATGGGCCTTGGCCTGTATTTCGAAACCGGTGAAGGTCCGCGTTTCACCTCCCCAATCAAAAGCAAAGCCGACGTGGATAAGCTGCCTATCCCCGATCCGGAAGGCGAGCTGGGCTATGTGATGAACGCCGTACGCACCATCCGCCGCGAACTGAAAGGTGAAGTGCCGCTGATTGGCTTCTCCGGCAGCCCGTGGACGCTGGCGACCTATATGGTGGAAGGGGGCAGCAGCAAAGCCTTCACCATGATTAAAAAGATGATGTACGCCGAGCCGCTGGCGCTGCATGCGCTGCTCGACAAGCTGGCGAAGAGCGTCACACTCTATCTGAACGCGCAGATTAAAGCCGGTGCGCAGTCGGTGATGATTTTCGATACCTGGGGCGGCGTGCTGACCGGACGCGATTATCAGCAGTTCTCCCTGTATTACATGCACAAAATCGTCGACGGCCTGCTGCGGGAAAATGAAGGCCGCCGCGTGCCGGTGACGCTGTTCACCAAAGGTGGCGGTCAGTGGCTGGAAGCGATGGCGGCGACCGGCTGTGACGCGCTGGGCCTCGACTGGACCACCGATATCGCCGATGCGCGCCGTCGCGTGGGCGACAAAGTGGCGCTGCAGGGTAATATGGATCCGTCCATGCTCTATGCTCAGCCAGCCCGCATTGAAGAAGAAGTGTCGACTATACTGTCTGGTTTCGGCCAGGGTGAAGGCCACGTCTTTAACCTCGGCCACGGCATTCATCAGGATGTGCCGCCAGAACACGCTGGCGTATTTGTGGAGGCGGTGCATCGGCTTTCTGCCCAGTATCATAAGTAAGGAGTAGTTATGGATCTCGCGTCGCTACGCGCTCAACAAATCGAACTGGCTTCATCGGTGATCCGCGAGGATCGTCTGGATAAGGATCCTCCGCAGTACATTGGCGGAGCGGACGTCGGATTCGAGCAGGGTGGGGAAGTGACGCGAGCAGCGATGGTGGTACTAAAATACCCTTCGCTTGAGCTGGTGGAGTACAAGGTGGCGCGTATCGCGACCACCATGCCGTACATTCCGGGCTTTCTCTCCTTTCGCGAATATCCCGCGCTGCTGGCTGCGTGGGAGCAACTCTCGCAAAAACCTGACCTGCTGTTTGTTGATGGACACGGTATTTCACACCCGCGCCGTTTAGGTGTTGCCAGCCACTTTGGGCTGCTGGTGGATGTGCCGACCATCGGCGTCGCCAAGAAACGCCTGTGCGGCGCGTTTGAACCACTCTCCGCCGAGCCGGGCGCGCTGGCGCCGCTTATCCATAAAGGTGAGCAGTTAGCGTGGGTCTGGCGCAGCAAGGCGCGTTGTAACCCGCTCTTTATCGCCACCGGTCACCGGGTGAGCATGGACAGCGCCCTGGCGTGGGTACAGCGCTGCATGAAGGGCTACCGCTTACCGGAGCCGACGCGCTGGGCAGATGCTGTCGCCTCCTCGCGTCCGGCATTCATTCGTTGGCAGGAAATTCAGCCGTGATTCAGGTAAACTGCGGCTAATTTTCGATTCGAGACATCATCATGTTACAAAACCCGATTCATCTGCGCCTTGAGAAGCTGGAAAGCTGGCAGCACGTGACGTTTATGGCTTGCCTGTGCGAGCGCATGTATCCCAACTATGCCGCGTTCTGCAAGCAGACGGCGTTTGGCGAAGGCCAGATTTATCGTCGTATCCTGGATTTAATCTGGGAAACGCTGACGGTAAAAGACGCGAAGGTGAATTTTGACTCCCAGCTGGAAAAGCTGGAAGAGGCGATCCCCGCTGCGGATGATTTTGACCTGTACGGTGTCTACCCGGCCATTGATGCCTGCGTGGCGTTAAGTGAGCTGATCCACTCCCGCCTGAGTGGTGAAACGCTGGAGCACGCCATCGAAGTCAGTAAAGCGTCCATTACGACCGTCGCGATGCTCGAAATGACTCAGGAAGGTCGCGAAATGACCGACGAAGAGCTGCGTGCCAACCCGGCGGTTGAACAGGAATGGGACATCCAGTGGGAAATTTTCCGCCTGCTGGCAGAGTGCGAAGAACGCGATATCGAGCTGATAAAAGGGCTGCGCGCGGACTTACGTGAGGCCGGTGAGAGCAATATTGGTATAATTTTTAACCAATGAGACAACAAAACGTGATTTAACGCCTGTTTTGTCGCTCCTCGACTCTTCCCTTCTGCCCCCCGTCTGGTCTACATTTGGGGGGCGAAAAAAAGTGGCTATCGGTGCGTGTATGCAGGAGAGTGCTTTTTTGGCATTTTCGTCGCACTCGATGCTTAGCAAGCGATAAACACATTGAAAGGATAACTTATGAACAAGACTCAACTGATTGATGTAATTGCGGACAAGGCTGATCTGTCTAAAGTGCAGGCTAAAGCTGCTCTGGAATCTACCCTGGCTGCTATTACTGAGTCTCTGAAAGAAGGCGATGCTGTACAACTGGTTGGTTTCGGTACCTTCAAAGTGAACCACCGCGCTGAGCGTACTGGCCGCAACCCGCAGACCGGTAAAGAAATCAAAATCGCCGCAGCTAACGTGCCGGCATTTGTTTCTGGTAAAGCACTGAAAGACGCAGTTAAGTAAGACGCGTGGCAGTGAACAGTTTTAACGAAGGGGCGGCAACGCCCCTTTTGTCATTCTGGCGTGGAACGCTCGCGCTGGCAGGCGTGCTGTTGCTGTCAGCCTGTAGCCACGATTCCTCCCTCCCTCCGTTTACCGCCAGCGGTTACGCGGACAACCAGGGCGCGGTCAGGATCTGGCGCAAAGATTCCGGCGGCGAAGTGCATCTGCTTTCTGCCTTCAGCCCGTGGCATAACGGCAATACATCGACGGCGGAATATCGCTGGCAGGGAGATGACCTGTCGCTGATTGAACTGAATATCTACAGCAAGACCCCCGAACACGTGAAAGTGCGTTTTGACGACCATGGCGAGCTGAGCTTTATGCAGCGTGAAGTCAGCGGTCAAAAACAGCAGCTTTCCAGCGATCAAATCGCCCTCTACCGCTATCGCGCTGAACAAATCCGCCAGACCAGCGATGCGCTTCGTCTGGGACGCGTTGTGCTGCGCCAGGGGCGCTGGCATGCCGATGGGACGGTGACAACCTGTGAAGGGCAGACGGTCAAGCCTGAGCTCGAATCCTGGGCGACCGAGCACATTCAACGCCGTCAGCGTCATTCATCAATGGAAGTGAGTGTGGCGTGGCTGGAAGCGCCGGAAGGCTCTCAGCTGCTGCTGGTGGCGAACGAAGACTTCTGTACCTGGCAGCCGACAGAGAAGAGTTTCTGACGTAAATCCCCTCTCCCTTTGGGAGAGGGTTAGGGTGTGAATTACTCGCCCTGCTCGCGTGCAATCGCGCGATAACCGATATCCTGACGGCTAAAGCTGCCGTTCCAGTGAATATCCGCCATCAGCGCATAGGCGCGTTTCTGCGCTTCTGCCACGGTATGACCCAGCGCGGTTGCACACAGCACGCGTCCACCGTTGGTGAGGACGCGATCGTCGTCGGCCAGCTTCGTACCGGCATGAAACACCTTCGCACCGTCAATCTCTTCCAGCGGCAGACCGTGGATCTCATCACCGGTGTTGTAGTTGCCAGGGTAACCACCCGCAGCAATCACCACGCCCAGAGAAGCGCGCTCATCCCACTCTGAGGTTTTCTCGTCGAGCTTGCCTTCGCAGGCCGCCAGACACAGATCCACCAGATCGGATTTCATGCGCAGCATGATGGGCTGCGTTTCCGGATCGCCAAAGCGGCAGTTAAATTCGATAACCTTAGGGTTACCCTGCTTGTCGATCATCAGACCCGCATAGAGGAAACCGGTGTAGGTATTGCCTTCTGCCGCCATTCCTTTCACGGTTGGCCAGATGATGCGATCCATCGTGCGCTGGTGGACTTCGTCAGTCACTACCGGAGCAGGGGAGTAAGCGCCCATTCCGCCGGTATTCGGGCCGGAATCGCCGTTGCCCACGCGCTTGTGGTCCTGGCTGGTGGCCATCGGCAGAACGTGCTCGCCATCGACCATCACGATAAAGCTGGCCTCTTCACCGTCGAGGAACTCTTCGATTACGATGCGGTGGCCCGCATCGCCGAAAGCGTTGCCCGCCAGCATATCCTGAACCGCGGCTTCTGCTTCTTCGAGGGTCATCGCGACGATAACGCCTTTACCGGCGGCCAGGCCGTCGGCCTTGATAACAATCGGCGCACCTTTTTCACGTAAATAGGCCAGGGCTGGCTCCACTTCGGTGAAGTTCTGATATTCCGCCGTTGGGATGTTATGACGCGCGAGGAAATCTTTGGTGAAGGCTTTGGAGCCTTCCAGCTGTGCAGCACCTTCCGTTGGGCCGAAGATTTTCAGGCCCGCCGCGCGGAACGCATCAACGACGCCAATCACTAGCGGCGCTTCCGGGCCCACAATCGTCAGATCGATTTTCTCGTTCTGGGCAAAGCTCAGCAGCGCCGGAATGTCAGTCACGCCGATAGCCACATTCTGCAGCGCGGGTTCCAGTGCGGTACCGGCGTTGCCCGGCGCCACGAAGACCGTTTTCACGAGCGGAGACTGCGCCGCTTTCCACGCCAGAGCGTGCTCGCGCCCGCCGTTACCAATGACTAATACTTTCATTTTCAGCTCCGGGAATTAATGACGGAAGTGGCGTATATCGGTGAAGATCATCGCGATGCCGTGTTCGTCGGCGGCGGCAATCACTTCGTCGTCGCGGATTGAGCCGCCAGGCTGGATCACGCAGGTGATCCCTACAGCGGCTGCCGCGTCGATACCGTCACGGAACGGGAAGAAGGCGTCAGACGCCATGGCGGAACCTTTCACTTCCAGACCTTCGTCGCCTGCTTTAATCCCGGCGATTTTCGCGGAGTAGACGCGGCTCATCTGGCCAGCACCTATCCCGATGGTCATGTTCTCTTTGGCGTAGACGATGGCGTTGGATTTCACGAACTTCGCGACCTTCCAGCAGAACAGCGCGTCACGCAGTTCCTGTTCACTCGGCTGACGTTTGGTCACCACGCGCAGGTCGGCTTCTGTCACCATACCCAGATCGCGGTCCTGAACCAGCAGACCGCCGTTCACGCGCTTGAAGTCCAGGCCCGGCACACGTTCTGCCCACTGGCCGCAAACCAGTACGCGTACGTTCTGTTTCGCCGCGGTGATTTTCAGCGCTTCTTCGGATGCGGATGGCGCGATGATCACTTCAACGAACTGACGGGAGATGATGGCCTGTGCGGTTTCAGCATCCAGCTCGCGGTTGAAGGCGATAATGCCGCCGAATGCGGAGGTCGGGTCGGTTTTGTAGGCACGATCGTAAGCATCCAGAATAGAGGTGCTTACCGCGACGCCGCATGGGTTGGCGTGCTTAACGATAACGCAGGCTGGCTCGCTGAACTCTTTCACGCACTCCAGCGCGGCGTCGGTATCGGCAATGTTGTTATAGGAGAGCGCTTTACCCTGTACCTGCTGGGCGGTAGCGACAGAGGCTTCTTTTACCTCTTCTTCTATATAGAAGGCAGCCTGCTGGTGGCTGTTCTCGCCGTAGCGCATATCCTGCTTCTTAATGAAGTTCAGGTTCAGGGTGCGCGGGAAGCGGCCAGAAGGATCTTTGCTTTCACCGTGGTAAGCCGGTACCAGGCTACCGAAGTAGTTGGCGATCATGCTGTCGTACGCGGCGGTGTGTTCGAAGGCTTTGATGGCGAGGTCGAAACGCGTTTCAAGCGTCAGTGACCCTTCGTTGGCATCCATCTCATTAATAATGGTTTCGTAATCGCTGCTCTTTACGACGATGGCCACATCTTTATGGTTCTTGGCCGCGGAGCGCACCATGGTTGGGCCGCCGATATCGATATTCTCTACGGCATCTTCCAGAGAACAGCCTTCGCGGGCAACGGTCTGGGCAAAGGGGTAAAGGTTAACAACCACCATGTCGATTGGCGCGATGTTATGCTTTTCCATAATGGCGTCGTCCTGGCCGCGACGACCAAGAATGCCGCCGTGGACTTTTGGATGCAGGGTTTTGACGCGTCCATCCATCATTTCCGGGAAACCGGTGTAATCGGACACTTCGGTTACCGGCAGACCTTTATCTGCTAACAGGCGAGCGGTACCGCCTGTAGAAAGCAGCTCTACGCCACGTGCAGAAAGTGCCTGAGCGAATTCGACGATACCGGCTTTATCAGAAACACTGAGCAGAGCGCGGCGGACTGGACGACGTTGTTGCATGGTAAATCCCCTGGATTTCACGATTACAGAGAGCGTTAGATGAATTTTCCTGCGAAAAACTCATCTAACACACCTGACGGGGCATCCTTGTTAAGCGCGAGCATTTTAACGAAAACGTTTGCGCAACGCTCGCACATTTTCACTTTTCGTATCATTGTGGATAAGTCTGTGTGTAAAAAGGTATAAGGCGGGGTTTTGCTGTGTAATGCAGCAGTCAGTCATTTTTCTGTCATTTAGCGGTTGCGGCCTGCGGAGAACTCCCTATAATGCGCCTCCATCGACACGGCAGATGTGAATCACTTCACAAACAACCGGGTCGGTTGAAGAGAAAAAATCCTGAAATAACGGGTTGACTCTGAAAGAGGAAAGCGTAATATACGCCACCTCGCAACGGTGAGCGAAAGCCGCGTTGCACTGCTCTTTA
>NZ_JBQEOB010000016.1:0-27135 GCF_052045065.1 Enterobacter sp. 22452
CACGTTGAATACGACACCCCGACTCGCCACTACGCACACGTAGACTGCCCAGGCCACGCCGACTATGTTAAAAACATGATCACCGGTGCTGCGCAGATGGACGGCGCGATCCTGGTTGTTGCTGCGACTGACGGCCCAATGCCTCAGACTCGTGAGCACATCCTGCTGGGTCGTCAGGTAGGCGTTCCTTTCATCATCGTGTTCCTGAACAAATGCGACATGGTTGATGACGAAGAGCTGCTGGAACTGGTAGAGATGGAAGTTCGTGAACTGCTGTCTCAGTACGATTTCCCAGGCGACGACACTCCAATCGTTCGTGGTTCCGCGCTGAAAGCGCTGGAAGGCGAAGCAGAGTGGGAAGCAAAAATCATCGAACTGGCTGGCTACCTGGATTCTTACATCCCAGAACCAGAGCGTGCGATTGACAAGCCATTCCTGCTGCCAATCGAAGACGTATTCTCCATCTCCGGTCGTGGTACCGTTGTTACCGGTCGTGTAGAGCGCGGTATCATCAAAGTTGGCGAAGAAGTTGAAATCGTTGGTATCAAAGAGACTGCTAAGTCTACCTGTACTGGCGTTGAAATGTTCCGCAAACTGCTGGACGAAGGCCGTGCTGGTGAGAACGTTGGTGTTCTGCTGCGTGGTATCAAACGTGAAGAAATCGAACGTGGTCAGGTTCTGGCGAAGCCAGGCTCAATCAAGCCACACACCAAGTTCGAATCTGAAGTGTACATCCTGTCCAAAGACGAAGGCGGCCGTCATACTCCGTTCTTCAAAGGCTACCGTCCACAGTTCTACTTCCGTACAACTGACGTGACCGGTACCATCGAACTGCCAGAAGGCGTTGAGATGGTAATGCCAGGCGACAACATCAAGATGGTTGTGACTCTGATCCACCCAATCGCGATGGACGACGGTCTGCGTTTCGCAATCCGTGAAGGCGGCCGTACCGTTGGCGCGGGCGTTGTTGCTAAAGTTCTGGGCTAATTAATTATCCCTGAATGAAAAAAGGACGCTTCGGCGTCCTTTTTTGTTTTGTGGCGTTTTGAACCTGTCACAAATTTTCGCATTTTTTGCCTGCTTCCGTCTCGCATCCCGGCGTTTGTGCTATTGTAATCATAACCATTCTCACTTACACTTTGCGCATATTTTGAACGGGAGTTTTTATGTACGTTTGTTTATGTAATGGTGTGAGTGACAAAAAAATACGTCAGGCCGTTCGCCAGTTTCAGCCACAGTCTTTCCAGCAGCTTCGCAAGTTTGTTCCGGTGGGAAATCAATGCGGTAAATGCGTTCGCGCAGCGCGTGAGATTATGCAGGACGAATTGATGCAGATCCCGGAATTCAAAGAGATCGCGTAAGCCCGTATCTTTTTTTTGACATCCCTGTAGCCCGATCTACGCTTCAATGAGTGGAAGCGGAGGGACTATATAATGAAAGGTGATGTTAAAATCATAAGTTATCTCAATAAATTATTGGGAAATGAGCTTGTCGCAATCAATCAGTATTTTCTCCATGCAAGAATGTTCAAAAACTGGGGACTGACTCGCCTCAATGATGTTGAATACCATGAGTCCATCGATGAGATGAAGCACGCCGATAAATATATTGAGCGTATTTTATTCCTCGAAGGCATTCCAAACTTGCAGGATCTTGGCAAACTGGGCATTGGTGAAGATGTTGAGGAGATGCTGCGTTCCGATCTCAGACTGGAGCTCGAAGGCGCAAGAGATCTTCGTGAAGCCATCGCCTATGCAGACAGCGTCCATGATTATGTTAGTCGTGACATGATGATCCAGATCCTCGCCGATGAAGAAGGCCATATTGACTGGCTGGAGACTGAACTGGATCTCATTACCAAAATTGGCCTACAGAACTACCTTCAGTCGCAGATCAAAGTGGAAAGCTAATCAGGTTTTCCCAGCCAACGCATAAACCCGCTGCCGCCAGAAATGGCCCAAAAGGCAGTGGGTTTTTTAATGTCTGTTTTTCAGGCTGCACTAAAGAGAGGATGAGAAGGCACAAAAGTGCCATCAGCGCGGCGACTAACGCCAGCAGCGGTAATACGCACCAGCCATGCCAGGCGCCCAGCGCTGCCAGATATTTAACATCGCCATAGCCCATCCCTTCGCGGCGAAAGAAAAACCGATAGCCCCAGTAAATAACGGCAAAGCCAACATATCCTGCCATCGCACCCACCATCGCACTCGGCAGAAAATCAGGATGAATACAGAGCTGAAAGAGCAAGCCCACCCACAGCAGTGGGCAGAGAAATTTATCGGGAAGCAGGCCGCAGCGGATATCTGCATAGACAAGAAAGGCAGTCAGCGAAAAATAGAACAGCAGAAAGGGGAGGGTAGTTAACATGGAAAAGGCCTCAACAGGGTTTGAGCGAATCCTCGTTATAATCGGCCTGTCCGACAATCTACAAAAACCACAATTGCGTAGAGACTCCAGACAAAGGTTCGAAAAGGGATACATTACGTAAAAAGTTGCGAGTCCTTACGCATACCGCGCCTTTAGCGCTTAATTTCTAAACGGCACTTGCGTCTTTCTCTGATTTACGTATAATGCGCGGGCTTGTCGTAATTGACAGCGGGTTCGAACTGAACCGGAGTAACTCATTTTGTTACTCAACAATGCTCCCAATTGGGGGGCTACGTAAGAACGGTTACACTCTCCCATCAATCGTAATGGGTTTGAGGAGTAATCATTTTCGTTTATAAAATAATTGGAGCTCTGGTCTCATGCAGAACCAAAGAATCCGTATCCGCCTTAAAGCGTTTGATCATCGTCTGATCGATCAATCAACCGCGGAAATCGTCGAGACTGCTAAGCGCACTGGTGCGCAAGTCCGTGGTCCGATCCCGCTGCCGACCCGCAAAGAGCGCTTCACCGTTCTGATCTCCCCGCACGTCAACAAAGACGCGCGTGATCAGTACGAAATCCGCACTCACAAGCGTCTGGTTGACATCGTTGAGCCAACTGAGAAAACCGTTGATGCTCTGATGCGTCTGGATCTGGCTGCCGGTGTAGACGTGCAGATCAGCCTGGGTTGATCAGGTCATCGAGCGATTGAGAGGTTGATACAATGATTGGTTTAGTCGGTAAAAAAGTGGGTATGACCCGCATCTTCACAGAAGATGGCGTTTCTATCCCAGTAACCGTAATCGAAGTTGAAGCAAACCGCGTTACTCAGATCAAAGATCTGGCTAACGATGGCTACCGCGCTGTTCAGGTGACCACTGGTGCTAAAAAAGCTAACCGTGTAACCAAACCAGAAGCGGGTCACTTCGCTAAAGCTGGCGTTGAAGCTGGCCGTGGTCTGTGGGAATTCCGTCTTGCTGAAGGCGAAGAGTTCACCGTAGGTCAAGACATTAGCGTTGAGCTGTTTGCTGACGTTAAAAAAGTTGACGTAACCGGTACCTCTAAAGGTAAAGGTTTTGCTGGTACCGTTAAGCGCTGGAACTTCCGTACCCAGGACGCTACTCACGGTAACTCCTTGTCTCACCGCGTTCCGGGTTCTATCGGTCAGAACCAGACTCCGGGCAAAGTGTTCAAAGGCAAGAAAATGGCAGGTCAGCTGGGTAACGAACGTGTAACCGTTCAGAGCCTGGACGTAGTACGTGTTGACGCTGAGCGCAACCTGCTGCTGGTTAAAGGTGCAGTTCCGGGTGCAACCGGTAGCGACCTGATCGTTAAACCAGCTGTGAAGGCGTAAGGGGATAGCAATGGAATTAGTATTGAAAGACGCTCAGAGCGCGCTGACTGTTTCCGAAACTACCTTCGGTCGTGATTTCAACGAAGCGCTGGTTCACCAGGTTGTTGTTGCTTATGCAGCTGGTGCTCGTCAGGGTACTCGTGCTCAGAAGACTCGTGCTGAAGTAACTGGTTCTGGCAAAAAGCCATGGCGCCAGAAAGGTACCGGCCGTGCGCGTTCAGGTTCTATCAAGAGCCCGATCTGGCGTTCAGGTGGCGTGACCTTCGCTGCGCGTCCACAGGACCACAGTCAAAAAGTTAACAAAAAGATGTACCGCGGCGCGCTGAAAAGCATCCTGTCCGAACTGGTACGTCAGGATCGTCTGATCGTTGTCGAATCATTCTCTGTAGAAGCGCCTAAAACTAAGCTGCTGGCACAGAAACTGAAAGACATGGCTCTGGAAGATGTGCTGATCATCACCGGTGAGCTGGACGAGAACCTGTTCCTGGCCGCACGTAACCTGCACAAGGTTGACGTACGCGATGCGACTGGTATCGACCCGGTTAGCCTGATCGCCTTCGACAAAGTCGTAATGACTGCTGATGCTGTTAAGCAAGTTGAGGAGATGCTGGCATGATTCGTGAAGAACGTCTGCTGAAGGTGCTTCGCGCACCGCACGTTTCTGAAAAAGCGTCTACTGCGATGGAAAAAACAAACACCATCGTTCTCAAAGTTGCTAAAGACGCGACCAAAGCAGAAATCAAAGCTGCTGTGCAGAAACTGTTTGAAGTCGAAGTCGAAGTCGTTAACACCCTGGTAGTTAAAGGGAAAGTTAAACGTCACGGACAGCGTATCGGTCGTCGTAGCGACTGGAAAAAAGCTTACGTCACCCTGAAAGAAGGCCAGAATCTGGACTTCGTTGGCGGCGCTGAGTAAGTCGGAGGAGTAATACAATGGCAGTTGTTAAATGTAAACCGACATCTCCGGGTCGTCGCCACGTAGTTAAAGTGGTTAACCCTGAGCTGCACAAGGGCAAACCTTTTGCTCCGTTGCTGGAAAAAAACAGCAAATCCGGTGGTCGTAACAACAATGGCCGTATCACCACTCGTCACATCGGTGGTGGCCACAAGCAGGCTTATCGTATTGTTGACTTCAAACGCAACAAAGACGGTATCCCAGCAGTTGTTGAGCGTCTTGAGTACGATCCGAACCGTTCCGCGAACATCGCGCTGGTTCTGTACAAAGATGGCGAACGCCGTTACATCCTGGCCCCTAAAGGCCTGAAAGCTGGCGACCAGATTCAGTCTGGCGTTGATGCTGCAATCAAAGCAGGTAACACCCTGCCGATGCGCAATATCCCGGTTGGTTCTACCGTTCATAACGTAGAAATGAAACCAGGTAAAGGCGGTCAGCTGGCACGTTCCGCTGGTACTTACGTTCAGATCGTTGCGCGCGACGGTGCTTATGTCACCCTGCGTCTGCGTTCTGGTGAAATGCGTAAAGTCGAAGCAGACTGCCGCGCTACTCTGGGCGAAGTTGGCAATGCTGAGCATATGCTGCGCGTTCTGGGTAAAGCAGGTGCTGCACGCTGGCGTGGTGTTCGTCCTACCGTTCGCGGTACTGCGATGAACCCAGTCGACCACCCACATGGTGGTGGTGAAGGTCGTAACTTTGGTAAGCACCCGGTATCTCCGTGGGGCGTTCAGACCAAAGGTAAGAAGACCCGCAGCAACAAGCGTACTGATAAATTTATCGTACGTCGCCGTAGCAAATAATTTTAGAGGATAAGCCATGCCACGTTCTCTCAAGAAAGGTCCTTTTATTGACCTGCACTTGCTGAAGAAGGTAGAGAAAGCGGTGGAAAGCGGAGACAAGAAGCCCCTGCGCACTTGGTCCCGTCGTTCAACGATCTTTCCTAACATGATCGGTTTGACCATCGCTGTCCATAATGGTCGTCAGCACGTTCCAGTCTTTGTTACCGACGAAATGGTTGGTCACAAACTGGGTGAATTCGCACCGACTCGTACTTATCGCGGCCACGCTGCTGATAAAAAAGCGAAGAAGAAATAAGGTAGGAGGAAGAGATGGAAACTTTAGCTCAACATCGCCATGCTCGTTCTTCTGCACAGAAGGTTCGCCTTGTTGCTGACCTGATTCGCGGTAAGAAAGTGTCGCAGGCCCTGGACATCCTGACCTATACCAACAAGAAAGCTGCGGTATTGGTCAAGAAAGTACTGGAATCTGCCATTGCTAACGCTGAACACAACGATGGCGCTGACATCGACGATCTGAAAGTCGCGAAAATTTTCGTAGATGAAGGCCCAAGCATGAAGCGCATTATGCCGCGTGCGAAAGGTCGTGCAGATCGCATCCTGAAGCGCACCAGCCACATTACTGTGGTTGTGTCCGATCGCTGAGACTCTGGAGACTAGCAATGGGTCAGAAAGTACATCCTAATGGTATTCGCCTGGGTATTGTAAAACCATGGAACTCTACCTGGTTTGCGAACACCAAAGAATTCGCTGACAACCTGGACAGCGATTTTAAAGTACGTCAGTACCTGACTAAGGAACTGGCTAAAGCGTCTGTATCTCGTATCGTTATCGAGCGTCCAGCTAAGAGCATCCGTGTGACTATTCACACTGCTCGTCCTGGCATCGTTATCGGTAAGAAAGGCGAAGACGTAGAAAAACTGCGCAAGGTCGTAGCGGATATCGCTGGCGTTCCTGCACAGATCAATATCGCTGAAGTTCGTAAGCCTGAACTGGACGCTAAATTGGTTGCTGACAGCATCACTTCACAGCTGGAACGTCGCGTTATGTTCCGTCGTGCTATGAAGCGTGCTGTACAGAACGCAATGCGTCTGGGCGCTAAAGGTATCAAAGTTGAAGTTAGCGGCCGTCTGGGCGGCGCGGAAATCGCACGTACCGAATGGTACCGCGAAGGTCGCGTACCGCTGCACACTCTGCGTGCTGACATTGACTACAACACCTCTGAAGCGCACACCACTTACGGTGTAATCGGCGTTAAGGTATGGATCTTCAAAGGTGAGATCCTGGGTGGTATGGCTGCTGTTGAACAACCGGAAAAACCGGCTGCTCAACCTAAAAAGCAGCAGCGTAAAGGCCGTAAATAAGGAGCGTCGCTGATGTTACAACCAAAGCGTACAAAATTCCGTAAAGTGCACAAAGGCCGCAACCGTGGTCTGGCGCAGGGTACGGATGTTAGCTTCGGCACTTTCGGTCTAAAAGCTGTTGGCCGTGGTCGTCTGACTGCACGTCAGATCGAAGCAGCACGTCGTGCAATGACCCGTGCAGTTAAGCGTCAAGGTAAGATCTGGATCCGTGTATTCCCGGACAAACCGATCACCGAGAAGCCACTGGAAGTTCGTATGGGTAAAGGTAAAGGTAACGTGGAGTACTGGGTTGCCTTGATCCAACCGGGCAAAGTCCTTTATGAAATGGACGGTGTTCCGGAAGAGCTGGCCCGTGAAGCCTTCGGCCTGGCAGCAGCGAAACTGCCTATCAAAACCACCTTTGTAACTAAGACGGTGATGTAATGAAAGCAAAAGAGCTGCGTGAAAAAAGCGTTGAAGAGCTGAACGCTGAGCTGCTGAACCTGCTGCGTGAGCAGTTCAACCTGCGTATGCAGGCTGCAAGTGGCCAGCTGCAACAGACTCACCTGCTGAAGCAAGTGCGTCGCAATGTTGCACGCGTTAAGACTTTACTGACTCAGAAGGCGGGTGCGTAATGACCGATAAAATCCGTACTCTGCAAGGTCGTGTTGTTAGCGACAAAATGGAGAAATCCATTGTTGTAGCTATCGAACGTATTGTGAAACACCCGATCTACGGTAAATTCATCAAACGTACGACCAAACTGCACGTACATGACGAGAACAACGAATGTGGTATCGGCGACAAGGTTGAAATCCGTGAATGCCGTCCACTGTCCAAGACTAAGTCCTGGACGCTGGTTCGCGTTGTAGAGAAAGCGGTTCTGTAATACAGTACGCATTCTCAATACGAATAAACGGCTCAGCGATGAGCCGTTTATTTTTTCTACCCATATTGTAGAAGCGGTGTTATAATGCCGCGCCCTCGATATGGGGCTTTTTAACGGCTCTGATTTTAGAGTCTCAGGTAGTAGTTGACATTAGCGGAGCACTGAAATGATCCAAGAACAGACTATGCTGAACGTCGCCGACAACTCCGGTGCACGTCGCGTAATGTGTATCAAGGTTCTGGGTGGCTCGCACCGTCGCTACGCAGGCGTAGGCGACATCATCAAGATCACCATCAAGGAAGCAATTCCACGTGGTAAGGTCAAAAAAGGTGATGTGCTGAAAGCGGTAGTGGTGCGCACCAGGAAGGGTGTTCGTCGCCCTGACGGTTCTGTCATTCGCTTCGATGGTAATGCATGCGTTATTTTAAACAATAACAGCGAGCAGCCTATCGGCACGCGTATCTTTGGGCCGGTAACTCGTGAACTTCGTACTGAAAAGTTCATGAAAATTATCTCTCTGGCACCAGAAGTACTCTAAGGAGCGAATCATGGCAGCGAAAATCCGTCGTGATGACGAAGTTATCGTGTTAACCGGTAAAGATAAAGGTAAACGCGGTAAAGTAAAAAATGTTCTGTCTTCCGGCAAACTCGTCGTTGAAGGTATCAACCTGGTTAAGAAACATCAGAAGCCGGTTCCGGCCCTGAACCAACCAGGTGGCATCGTTGAAAAAGAAGCTGCTATTCAGGTTTCTAACGTTGCTCTCTTCAATGCGGCTACCGGCAAGGCTGACCGTGTAGGCTTTAGATTCGAAGACGGCAAAAAAGTCCGTTTCTTCAAATCTACAAGTGAAACTATCAAGTAATTTGGAGTAGTACGATGGCGAAACTGCATGATTACTACAAAGACGAAGTAGTTAACAAACTCATGACTGAGTTTAACTACAATTCTGTCATGCAAGTCCCTCGGGTCGAGAAGATCACCCTGAACATGGGTGTTGGTGAAGCGATCGCTGACAAGAAACTGCTGGATAACGCAGCAGCTGACCTGACAGCAATCTCCGGTCAAAAGCCGTTGATCACCAAAGCACGCAAATCAGTTGCAGGCTTCAAAATCCGTCAGGGCTATCCGATCGGCTGTAAAGTAACTCTGCGTGGCGAACGCATGTGGGAGTTCTTTGAGCGCCTGATCACTATTGCTGTTCCACGTATCCGTGACTTCCGTGGCTTGTCCGCTAAGTCTTTCGACGGTCGTGGTAACTACAGCATGGGTGTCCGTGAGCAGATCATCTTCCCAGAAATCGACTACGATAAAGTCGACCGCGTGCGTGGTTTGGATATTACCATTACCACTACTGCGAAATCTGACGAAGAAGGCCGTGCTCTGCTGGCTGCCTTTGACTTCCCGTTCCGCAAGTAAGGTAGGGTTACTGAATGGCTAAGCAATCAATGAAAGCACGCGAAGTAAAGCGCGTAGCTTTAGCTGATAAATTCTTCGCTAAACGCGCTGAACTGAAAGCGATCATTTCTGATGTGAACGCTTCCGACGAAGATCGTTGGAATGCGGTTCTCAAGCTGCAGTCTCTGCCGCGTGATTCCAGCCCGTCTCGTCAGCGTAACCGCTGTCGTCAAACAGGTCGTCCACATGGTTATGTGGGCAAGTTTGGGTTGAGCCGTATCAAACTGCGTGAAGCCGCCATGCGCGGTGAAGTACCAGGCTTGAAAAAGGCTAGCTGGTAATTACCAATTGAATCACGGGAGTAAAGACAGATGAGCATGCAAGATCCGATCGCGGATATGCTGACCCGTATCCGTAACGGTCAGGCCGCGAACAAAGTTGCGGTCACCATGCCTTCCGCCAAGCTGAAAGTGGCAATTGCCAACGTGCTGAAGGAAGAAGGTTTTATCGAAGATTTTAAAGTTGAAGGCGACACCAAGCCGGAACTGGAACTTACTCTCAAGTATTTCCAGGGTAAAGCTGTTGTAGAAAGCATTCAGCGTGTCAGCCGCCCAGGTCTGCGCATCTATAAGAAAAAAGATGAGCTGCCGAAAGTTATGGCTGGCCTTGGTATCGCAGTTGTTTCTACCTCAAAAGGTGTTATGACTGATCGTGCAGCGCGCCAGGCTGGTCTTGGTGGCGAAATTATCTGCTACGTAGCCTAATCGGAGGAAAGAATGTCTCGTGTTGCTAAAGCACCGGTCGTTATTCCTGCCGGCGTTGATGTAAAAATCGACGGTCAGGTTATTACGATCAAAGGTAAAAACGGCGAGCTGACTCGTACCCTCAACAAAGCTGTTGAAGTTAAACATGCAGATAACGCTCTGACCTTCGGTCCACGTGATGGTTTCGTGGATGGATGGGCTCAGGCTGGTACCGCGCGTGCCCTGCTGAACTCAATGGTTGTTGGTGTTACCGAAGGCTTCACTAAAAAGCTTCAGCTGGTTGGTGTAGGTTATCGTGCAGCTATCAAAGGGAATGCAGTAGGCCTGTCTCTGGGCTTCTCACACCCTGTTGAGCATCCGCTGCCGGCCGGTATCACTGCAGAATGTCCGACTCAAACTGAAATCGTGCTGAAAGGCGCTGATAAACAGCTGATCGGTCAGGTTGCAGCAGATCTGCGCGCCTACCGTCGTCCTGAGCCTTATAAAGGTAAGGGTGTTCGTTACGCCGACGAAGTCGTGCGTACCAAAGAGGCTAAGAAGAAGTAAGGTAACACTATGGATAAGAAATCTGCTCGTATCCGTCGTGCGACCCGCGCACGCCGCAAGCTCAAAGAGCTGGGTGCAACTCGCCTGGTGGTACATCGTACCCCGCGTCATATTTACGCACAGGTAATTGCACCAAACGGTTCTGAAGTTCTGGTAGCTGCTTCTACTGTAGAAAAAGCTATCTCAGAACAATTGAAGTACACCGGTAACAAAGACGCCGCTGCAGCTGTAGGTAAAGCTGTTGCTGAACGCGCTCTGGAAAAAGGCATCAGCAATGTTTCCTTTGACCGTTCCGGGTTCCAATATCATGGTCGTGTCCAGGCACTGGCAGATGCTGCCCGTGAAGCTGGCCTTCAGTTCTAAGGTAGAGGTGTAAGATGGCTCACATCGAAAAACAGGCTGGCGAACTGCAGGAAAAGCTGATCGCGGTTAACCGCGTATCTAAAACCGTAAAAGGTGGTCGTATTTTCTCCTTCACAGCTCTGACTGTAGTTGGTGATGGTAACGGTCGCGTTGGTTTTGGTTACGGTAAAGCGCGTGAAGTTCCAGCAGCGATCCAGAAAGCGATGGAAAAAGCCCGTCGCAATATGATTAACGTCGCGCTGAACAACGGCACCCTGCAACACCCAGTTAAAGGTGTTCACACGGGTTCTCGTGTATTCATGCAGCCAGCTTCAGAAGGTACCGGTATCATCGCCGGTGGTGCAATGCGCGCCGTTCTGGAAGTTGCTGGAGTTCATAACGTTCTGGCTAAAGCATATGGTTCCACCAACCCGATCAACGTGGTTCGTGCAACTATTGATGGCCTGGAAAATATGAATTCTCCAGAAATGGTCGCTGCCAAGCGTGGTAAATCCGTTGAAGAAATTCTGGGGTAATTGACCATGGCAAAGACTATTAAAATCACTCAAACCCGCAGTGCAATCGGTCGTCTGCCGAAACACAAGGCAACGCTGCTTGGCCTGGGTCTGCGTCGTATTGGTCATACCGTTGAGCGCGAGGATACTCCTGCTGTTCGTGGTATGGTCAACGCGGTTTACTTCATGGTTAAAGTTGAGGAGTAAGAGATGCGTTTAAATACTCTGTCTCCGGCCGAAGGCTCTAAAAAGGCGGGTAAACGCCTGGGTCGTGGTATCGGTTCTGGCCTCGGCAAAACCGGTGGTCGTGGTCACAAAGGTCAGAACTCTCGTTCTGGCGGTGGCGTACGTCGCGGTTTCGAGGGTGGCCAGATGCCACTGTACCGTCGTCTGCCGAAGTTCGGCTTCACCTCTCGCAAAGCAGCGATCACAGCGGAAATCCGTCTGTCTGACCTGGCGAAAGTTGAAGGCGGCGTTGTAGACCTGAACACGCTGAAAGCAGCAAACATTATCGGTATCCAGATCGAGTTCGCGAAAGTGATCCTGGCTGGTGAAGTTTCTACTCCGGTAACTGTTCGTGGCCTGCGTGTTACTAAAGGTGCTCGTGCTGCTATCGAAGCTGCTGGCGGTAAAATTGAGGAATAAGTAGCAGATGGCTAAGCAACCGGGATTAGATTTTCAAAGTGCCAAAGGTGGATTTGGCGAGCTGAAACGCAGACTGCTGTTTGTTATCGGCGCGCTGATTGTGTTCCGTATTGGCTCTTTTATTCCGATCCCTGGTATCGATGCCGCTGTACTTGCCAAACTGCTTGAGCAACAGCGAGGCACCATCATTGAAATGTTCAACATGTTCTCTGGTGGTGCTCTCAGCCGTGCTTCTATCTTTGCACTGGGTATTATGCCGTACATTTCGGCATCAATTATTATCCAGCTGCTGACGGTCGTTCATCCGGCCCTGGCAGAGCTGAAGAAAGAAGGGGAGTCTGGACGTCGTAAGATTAGCCAGTACACCCGTTACGGCACTCTGGTGCTGGCAATATTCCAGTCGATCGGTATTGCTACCGGTCTTCCGAATATGCCTGGTATGCAGGGCCTGGTGTTAAACCCGGGCTTTGCATTCTATTTCACCGCTGTTGTAAGTCTGGTCACAGGGACGATGTTCCTGATGTGGCTCGGCGAACAGATTACTGAGCGTGGTATCGGTAACGGTATCTCAATCATTATCTTTGCCGGTATTGTTGCGGGCCTCCCGCCAGCCATCGCCCATACTATCGAGCAAGCGCGTCAAGGCGACCTGCACTTCCTCCTGTTGCTGTTGGTTGCAGTATTAGTATTTGCAGTGACGTTCTTTGTTGTCTTCGTTGAACGTGGTCAACGCCGCATTGTGGTGAACTACGCTAAACGTCAGCAGGGTCGTCGTGTCTATGCTGCACAGAGCACACATTTACCGCTGAAAGTGAATATGGCGGGGGTTATCCCGGCTATCTTCGCTTCCAGTATTATTCTGTTCCCGGCAACCATCGCGTCATGGTTCGGGGGCGGTACTGGTTGGAACTGGCTGACAACAATTTCGCTGTATTTGCAGCCTGGGCAACCACTTTATGTGTTACTCTATGCGTCTGCGATCATCTTCTTCTGTTTCTTCTACACGGCGTTGGTCTTCAACCCGCGTGAAACAGCAGATAACCTGAAGAAGTCCGGTGCATTTGTACCAGGAATTCGTCCGGGAGAGCAAACGGCGAAGTATATCGATAAAGTAATGACTCGCCTGACTTTGGTTGGTGCGCTTTATATTACTTTTATCTGCCTGATCCCGGAGTTCATGCGTGATGCAATGAAAGTACCGTTCTACTTCGGTGGGACTTCACTGCTTATCGTTGTTGTCGTGATTATGGACTTTATGGCTCAAGTGCAAACTCTGATGATGTCCAGTCAGTATGAGTCTGCATTGAAGAAGGCGAACCTGAAAGGCTACGGCCGCTAAATGGTCGCCTGAGAAGTTACGGAGAGTAAAAATGAAAGTTCGTGCTTCCGTCAAGAAATTATGCCGTAACTGCAAAATCGTTAAGCGTGATGGTGTCATCCGTGTGATTTGCAGTGCCGAGCCGAAGCATAAACAGCGCCAAGGCTGATTATTTCGCATATTTTTCTTGCAAAGTTGGGTTGAGCTGGCTAGATTAGCCAGCCAATCTTTTGTATGTCTGTACGTTTCCATTTGAGTATCCTGAAAACGGGCTTTTCAGCATGGTGCGTACATATTAAATAGTAGGAGTGCATAGTGGCCCGTATAGCAGGCATTAACATTCCTGATCAGAAACATGCTGTGATCGCATTAACTTCGATCTACGGCGTCGGCAAGACCCGTTCTAAAGCCATTCTGGCTGCAGCGGGTATCGCTGAAGATGTTAAGATCAGTGAGCTGTCTGAAGAACAAATCGACACGCTGCGTGACGAAGTTGCCAAATTTGTCGTTGAAGGTGATCTGCGCCGTGAAATCAGCATGAGCATCAAGCGCCTGATGGATCTTGGTTGCTATCGCGGTTTGCGTCATCGTCGTGGTCTGCCAGTGCGCGGTCAGCGTACTAAGACCAACGCACGTACCCGTAAGGGTCCGCGCAAACCGATCAAGAAATAATCGGGGTGATTGAATAATGGCAAAGGCACCAGTTCGTGCACGTAAACGTGTAAGAAAACAAGTCTCTGACGGCGTGGCTCATATCCATGCTTCTTTCAACAACACCATCGTTACTATTACTGATCGTCAGGGTAACGCATTGGGTTGGGCAACAGCCGGTGGTTCCGGTTTCCGTGGTTCTCGCAAATCCACTCCGTTCGCAGCTCAGGTTGCAGCAGAGCGTTGCGCTGAAGCCGTAAAAGAATACGGCATCAAGAATCTGGAAGTTATGGTTAAAGGTCCGGGTCCGGGTCGTGAATCTACTGTTCGCGCTCTGAACGCCGCTGGTTTCCGCATCACTAATATTACTGATGTGACTCCGATCCCTCATAACGGTTGTCGTCCGCCGAAAAAACGTCGCGTATAACGCTCCGTTTTTTAGGTTAGTTGGAGATAGAAAATGGCAAGATATTTGGGTCCTAAGCTCAAGCTGAGCCGTCGTGAGGGCACCGACTTATTCCTTAAGTCTGGCGTTCGCGCGATCGATACCAAGTGTAAAATTGAACAAGCTCCTGGCCAGCACGGTGCGCGTAAACCGCGTCTGTCTGACTATGGTGTGCAGTTGCGTGAAAAGCAAAAAGTTCGCCGTACCTACGGTGTGCTGGAGCGTCAGTTCCGTAACTACTATAAAGAAGCAGCACGTCTGAAAGGCAACACAGGTGAAAACCTGCTGGCTCTGCTGGAAGGTCGTCTGGACAACGTTGTATACCGTATGGGCTTCGGCGCTACTCGTGCTGAATCACGTCAGCTGGTTAGCCACAAAGCAATCATGGTAAACGGTCGTGTTGTTAACATCGCTTCTTATCAGGTTAAAGCGAATGACGTTGTTAGCATTCGTGAGAAAGCGAAAAAGCAATCTCGCGTGAAGGCCGCTCTGGAGCTGGCTGAGCAGCGTGAAAAGCCAACCTGGCTGGAAGTTGATGCTGGCAAGATGGAAGGTACGTTCAAGCGTCAGCCAGAACGTTCTGATCTGTCTGCGGACATTAACGAACACCTGATCGTCGAGCTTTACTCCAAGTAAAGCTTAGTACCAAAGAGAGGACACAATGCAGGGTTCTGTGACAGAGTTTCTAAAACCGCGCCTGGTAGATATCGAGCAAGTGAGTTCGACGCACGCCAAGGTGACCCTTGAGCCTTTAGAGCGTGGCTTTGGCCATACTCTGGGTAACGCACTGCGCCGTATTCTGCTCTCATCGATGCCGGGTTGCGCGGTGACCGAGGTTGAGATTGATGGTGTACTTCATGAGTACAGCACCAAAGAAGGCGTTCAGGAAGATATCCTTGAAATCCTGCTCAACCTGAAAGGGCTGGCGGTGAGAGTTCAGGGTAAAGATGAAGTTATTCTTACTCTGAATAAATCTGGCATTGGCCCTGTGACTGCAGCCGACATCACCCACGACGGTGATGTTGAAATCGTCAAGCCGCAGCACGTGATCTGCCACCTGACCGATGAGAACGCAGCTATTAGCATGCGTATCAAAGTTCAGCGCGGTCGTGGTTATGTGCCGGCTTCTGCCCGAATTCATTCGGAAGAAGATGAGCGCCCAATCGGCCGTCTGCTGGTCGACGCATGCTACAGCCCTGTAGAGCGTATTGCCTACAATGTTGAAGCAGCGCGTGTAGAACAGCGTACCGACCTGGACAAGCTGGTCATCGAAATGGAAACCAACGGCACAATCGATCCTGAAGAGGCGATTCGTCGTGCGGCAACCATCCTGGCAGAACAACTGGAAGCTTTCGTTGACTTACGTGATGTACGTCAGCCGGAAGTGAAAGAAGAGAAACCAGAATTCGATCCGATCCTGCTGCGCCCTGTTGACGATCTGGAATTGACTGTCCGCTCTGCTAACTGCCTTAAGGCAGAAGCTATCCACTATATCGGTGATCTGGTACAGCGTACCGAGGTTGAGTTGCTGAAAACGCCGAACCTGGGTAAAAAATCTCTTACTGAGATTAAAGACGTGCTGGCTTCACGTGGTTTGTCTCTGGGCATGCGCCTGGAAAACTGGCCACCGGCAAGCATTGCTGACGAGTAACCGGATCACAGGTTAAGGTTTTACTGAGAAGGATAAGGTCATGCGCCATCGTAAGAGTGGTCGTCAACTGAACCGCAACAGCAGCCATCGCCAGGCTATGTTCCGCAACATGGCAGGTTCACTGGTTCGTCATGAGATCATCAAGACGACCCTGCCTAAAGCGAAAGAGCTGCGTCGCGTAGTTGAGCCGCTGATTACTCTTGCCAAGACTGACAGCGTTGCTAATCGTCGTCTGGCATTCGCCCGTACTCGTGATAACGAGATCGTGGCAAAACTGTTTAACGAACTGGGCCCGCGTTTCGCGAGCCGTGCCGGTGGTTACACTCGTATTCTGAAGTGTGGCTTCCGTGCAGGCGACAACGCGCCGATGGCTTACATCGAGCTGGTTGATCGTTCAGAGAAAGCAGAAGCTGCTGCAGAGTAATCTGTAGTAACGTAAAAAAACCCGCTCCGGCGGGTTTTTTTATATCCTCAGTATCATCACCTCTCTACAATATCTGTATCTTTTCTGTTCATCCGCGGAGATCATCATGTGGTTACTCGATGAATGGGTAGAGCGCCATATCAGCGATGCCCAACGCAAAGGTGAATTCGATAATCTTCCAGGAAGCGGCGAACCGCTCGTGTTGGAGGATGATTCGCATATTGCACCTGAATTACGTGCTGGATACCGCTTACTTAAAAATGCGGGCTGTTTGCCTCCGGAACTTGAACAGCGAAGAGAGGCAGTCGAACTTGCCGACCTTCTTAAGAGCCTGCGTGAAGATGATCCAAGGCATAAAGAGCTCAGCCGGAGGTTGATGCTGCTTGAGTTGAAGCTCCGCCAGGCGGGCATGGGTACTGGATTTTTGCACGGTGAATATGGCGAAAGATTATTGCAGCGAATAAATGAGGAATAGCTATGTATCGTATTGGTGAACTTGCAAAGCTTGCTAACGTAACGCCCGATACTATCCGTTACTACGAAAAGCAGCAGATGATAGATCATGAGGTAAGAACTGAAGGTGGCTTTCGTCTTTATACCGAAAATGATCTTCAGCGTCTGAGGTTTATCCGCTATGCGCGACAGCTTGGTTTCACGCTGGAGTCGATCCGCGAATTATTATCGATCCGTATCGATCCGGAACACCATACCTGCCAGGAATCGAAAAGCATCGTCCAGGCTCGGCTGGATGAGGTAGAAGCCCGAATTCAGGAATTGCAAACCATGCAGCGTTCCCTGCAGAGATTGAATGATGCATGCTGCGGTACTGCCCACAGCAGCGTTTACTGCTCCATTCTGGAAGCACTTGAACAGGGCGCCAGTACCGAAACTCAGGGCTGTTGATTTTTAGTCAGTCGGGGTCTAGACTCGCGTCAACATAAACCATGCTCAGGAGAGATTATGAGCCGCTATCAGCATACAAAGGGACAAATTAAGGATAACGCCGTCGAGGCACTGCTTCACGATCCACTTTTCAGGCAGCGTATTGAGAAAAACAAGAAAGGAAAAGGAAGTTATCTTCGTAAAGGCAAACACGGAAATCGGGGTAACTGGGAGGCCAGTGGCAAGCAAGCGGATCGCTTATTTGCCACTGGCCTTCCTGCTTTTAGCGTCTCATCAAGAGCGGGTATTCTGCTCTTTTAACAGATCGCGAATCTCTGTCAGTAAGACTTCTTCTTTCGTTGGTGCAGGCGGCGCTGCAGCCGGTTCTTCTTTTTTACGGTTAAGCTTGTTGATAAGCTTGATGGCCATAAAAATGGCAAACGCTACGATCACGAAATCAAAAATATTCTGAATAAAGACGCCATAGTGCATGACGACTGCCGGAACATCGCCTTGTGCTTCCCGTAGCGTGACGGCGAATTGTTTAAAATCTATGCCCCCGATTAACAGCCCCAGCGGTGGCATAATAATGTCGGCGACTAATGATGAAACGATCTTACCGAATGCCGCACCAATAATGACACCGACTGCCAAATCAACCACATTCCCGCGCATCGCAAATTCGCGAAACTCTTTAATAAAACTCATTTTGTTCTCCTTGTGCCAGCTGACGACTATAAGTTTAACAAATGATTAGCTAAATGCCATTGGGGATAAATAATCGTTATGAAAAATAAAAGGCACGGAAATTAAAAGGTTAATGTGCGGGTGCTCTTTCCAGAGCACCCTGGCAATTACAGGAAGAATGGACTTGGCTGGAATAAGCGTTCGACGTCTGTAATAAACTTTTTATCGGTAAGGAACATAATTACGTGGTCCCCTTGCTCGATGCGTAAATTATCATTGGCGATCATGACATCGTTCCCGCGCACCACAGCCCCAATGATTGTGCCCGGGGGTAATTTGATTTCATCAATTGAACGACCCACAACGCGTGATGTGGTTTCATCACCGTGTGCCACGGCCTCAATGGCTTCAGCAACACCGCGACGAAGTGAAGAAACGCCGACGATATCCGCTTTACGGACATGACTTAGCAGGGCTGAAATTGTCGCTTGCTGTGGCGAAATGGCGATATCAATCACGCTTCCCTGAACGAGGTCAACATAGGCGCGGCGCTGGATAAGTACCATCACCTTTTTTGCTCCCATTCGTTTGGCGAGCATCGCAGACATAATATTCGCTTCGTCGTCGTTGGTGACGGCAATAAACAGATCAACTTGATCAATATGCTCTTCGGCCAGCAACTCTTGATCGGACGCATCACCATAAAATACGATCGTATTCTGCAGCTTTTCAGCGAGTTCAGAAGCGCGCTGTTGATCACGTTCGATCAACTTCACGCTATAGTCTTTTTCCAGTCGTCTCGCCAGACCTGCGCCAATATTCCCACCGCCGACCAGCATGATGCGTTTATAAGGCTTTTCAAGACGCTGAAGCTCGCTCATCACCGCACGGATATGCTGAGATGCGGCAATAAAGAAAACCTCATCACCGGCTTCAACAATCGTTGAGCCTTGCGGCCGAATAGGCCTGTCGTGGCGGAAAATGGCAGCGACGCGAGTATCGATATGTGGCATGTGCTCACGCATCGTAGACAAGGCATTACCAATGAGTGGGCCGCCGTAATAGGCTTTCACCACTGCCAGGCTTACTTTACCTTCCGCAAAATTCACAACCTGCAAAGCGCCCGGATATTCAATCAGGCGATAGATATTGTCGATAACGAGTTGTTCTGGCGCGATCAGGTGATCAATCGGTACCGCTTCAGAATTAAACAGTTTTTCTGCATCGCGAACATAGTCCGGAGAACGGATACGGGCAATTCTGTTCGGGGTGTTGAAAAGCGAGTAGGCAACCTGGCATGCCACCATATTGGTTTCATCAGAGCTGGTGACGGCAACCAGCATATCGGCATCGTCAGCGCCTGCCTCACGCAGAACGCGAGGATGTGAACCATGACCCTGCACAACGCGAAGGTCAAACTTGTCCTGCAAAACGCGCAGCCGATCGCCATTGGTATCAACAATCGTGATGTCATTGTTTTCGCCAACAAGATTTTCAGCTAACGTCCCGCCAACCTGTCCTGCGCCCAGAATGATAATTTTCATATCTCGTGACCTGTTCTCAACATCACTCTTTGATTAGCTTAGCGTAAAAGAAACCATCGCCCTCTTCGGCGCCAGGGAGATTCTGCTGGCCAGGTCGTTCCGGCGTGCCTGTATCGCGTAATGTTGCATCAGGGGTTCGCTTAAGAAAGGCCGCAATTTGCTGGCTGTTTTCTTCCGGAAGTACGGAGCAGGTTGCATAGACCAGCGTTCCGCCTGGTTTAAGATGTGGCCAGATAGCATCGAGAATGTCGGATTGCAGTTGGGCCAGCTCTGTAATATCGCGATCGCGGCGTAGCCATTTGATGTCTGGATGACGACGAATCACGCCTGTCGCCGAGCAGGGAGCATCCAGTAAAATGCGATCAAACTGCGATTCGCCACACCATTCTGCAGGCTTACGTCCGTCGCCTTGCTTGACCTGAGCCTTCATTCCAAGACGCTTCAGGTTATCGTAGACGCGAGAAAGACGCTGTTCATCAACATCAACTGCCATTACGCTCGCTTGCGGAGCAACTTCCAGAATATGTGTCGTTTTACCGCCAGGGGCTGCGCAGAGATCGAGGATCTGCTCACCATTTTGTGGCTCAAGCCAGGTCATACACCCTTGAGCTGAAGCATCCTGGACGGTGACCCAGCCATCTTCAAACCCGGGAAGCACGTGTACCGGTGCCGGAGAGGCTAAACGTACGGCATCCGGGTAGGCTTCATGTGTGAACCCATTCATTCCGGCTTCTTCCAGCATAGCCAGCCATGCGTCCCGAGTATGGTGATTACGGTTGACGCGTAACCACATCGGCGGGCGTTGGTTATTGGCGTCAGCAATATCCTGCCATTGCTGTGGCCAGGCTTTTTTCAGGCGCTTCAACAGCCATTCCGGGTGCAGGAAACGTGCTTCGCTGTGTGAAAATTCAGCCAGAAGCTCTTCCTGCTGTCGCTGGAATTGACGTAGTACGCCGTTGATCAAACCCTTAAGTTGAGGGCGTTTAACCGCAACGGCACCTTCCACCGTTTCAGCCAGCGCGGCATGAGGAGGAATGCGTGTATGAAGCAGCTGGTAGAAGCCCACCATGATCAAATAATGAATGGTGCGTTGCTTGCCGGTCATAGGGCGTGACATCAGCTTGCTAATTAACCACTCAAGCTGAGAAAGGGTGCGTAGAACGCCAAAGCACAGCTCCTGAAGCAGTGCTTTGTCTTTATCGGACACTTTCTGCTGCAGTGGGGGCAGGACATTACTGAGTGACTGGCCCTGTTCGACAACTTGCTCAACGGCCTGTGCCGCCATACTGCGTAGATTTTGTTTTTTCATAGCCGTAAAAATAAAAATGCCCGGAAACACCGGGCCTTAAAAATGAAAGGGGTCAGGCAAGACGGTTGCCAGGAATAAACCATTCGCGACGGGAATTTAACAAATCCTGGGCGCTCATTGCTTTCTTACCCGCAGGTTGCAGAGACTCAAGATTTAGAATGCCTTTCGCGGTTGCGACCTGAATACCTTGCTTGCTGACTTCAATAATCGTGCCGGGTTCTTCAGAGGTATCGCCATCAATAACGGAGGCTTTCCAGACTTTCACCGGCTGATCGTCAATCATCATCCAGCTCATTGGCCACGGATTAAAAGCGCGGATGCAGCGTTCAAGCTGAGCGGCAGACAGTGACCAGTCGAGCTGAGCTTCTTCTTTGCTGAGTTTCTCGGCATAGGTTACCAGCGCTTCGTCCTGAACTTCAGGTGTCGCCGTATTATCAGCAAGCTGTTGCAGCGTCTCAATGAGACCCTGCGGGCCCAAATCAGCCAGCTTGTCGTAAAGTGTGGCACTGGTATCTTCGTTAGTAATTGGACAGGCCAGCTTAAACAGCATGTCACCGGTGTCTAAACCTACGTCCATCTTCATGATAGTGACGCCAGTTTCAGCATCGCCAGCCCACAGAGAGCGTTGAATAGGTGCCGCCCCGCGCCAGCGTGGAAGAAGAGAACCATGCACGTTGACACAGCCCAGGCGTGGCATATCCAGCACGGCTTTTGGCAAGATTAAACCGTAAGCCACTACCACCATGACATCTGCGTTCAGGTCTGCCACTAACTGCTGATTTTCCTGAGGGCGCAAGGATGCAGGCTGGAAAATGGGTAATCCATGTTCTTCGGCCAGCACTTTTACCGGGCTCGGCATGAGCTTTTTCCCACGACCAGCCGGACGGTCCGGTTGGGTAAAGACGCCAACAACCTTGTGACCAGAAGATAACAGCGCGTCGAGATGACGCGCTGCAAAATCAGGGGTACCCGCGAAGATAATACGTAGTGTTTTAGACACGTTGATCCTTGTATCCGGGGGGATCTTAGGCGCGAGAACGCAAGCGATCCAGTTTCTCTACTTTCTGACGAATACGCTGCTGCTTGAGTGGCGAGAGGTAATCGATAAACAGTTTACCGACCAGGTGATCCATCTCATGCTGAATACAAATTGCCAGCAGGTCGTCTGCTTCCAGCTCGAACGGATTACCGTCACGATCCAGAGCGCGAATCTTCACTTTTTCTGCACGCGGTACTAAAGCACGCTGTTCCGGAATGGAGAGGCAGCCTTCTTCAATACCCGTTTCACCGCTCTTTTCAAGCAGTTCCGGGTTGATCAGCACCAGGCGGCCATCGCGATTCTCAGAGACATCAATCACGATAATACGCTTGTGAATGTCTACCTGAGTCGCCGCCAGGCCAATACCTTCTTCGGCGTACATGGTATCGAACATATCATCGACGATACGCTGAATTTCTGCATTCACTTCTTTAACCGGTTCAGCGACGATGCGAAGGCGCTCGTCCGGAATATGTAACACTTGCAAAACTGCCATAAATTTCCAGAGTCGTGTTCAGGAGTTGATAAGAATACTACCTCTATTCTAGACAAATCCCTCATCGATTGACAGCATCAGTGACCAATCGCAATGATTGCGGAGGCTGCTTGTGGCAGGGGAAAGGATGACGTCGACAGAGATATGGTTACGGTTAATTCACATAGGTTCTCTATGTGGTGATGCAATGCTGGAAGTCGCATCACAGCTCAGTAAACAGACAACGATTGATGGCGTGACGCTTCGAGAAGCCGGATTGTCAGCAACGCAGGCTGGGCGATTTCTTGCTCTCAGTGAAGGTGAGCTTGAGCGTAGCCTGCTGTGGCTGGAACAGCCGGGGAACCATCTCTTAACTGCCGACCATCCCCTTTATCCTCCTTTGCTTCGCACTTTTCCTGATTATCCCGGGGCATTATTCGTGACGGGGAACCTTGAGGCCCTTAATGCCGTTCAACTTGCTGTTGTCGGAAGTCGCGCGCCCTCCTGGTATGGTGAGCGATGGGGAAGGATCCTGAGTGAACAGCTCTCACAATGCGGTTTCACGATTACCAGCGGCCTGGCCTGTGGCATTGACGGTGTGGCCCACAACGCTGCATTGTCAGTACAAGGCACAAGCGTGGCGGTGTTGGGTAATGGACTCTTTAGCATCTATCCCCGTCGCCATCAGACCCTGGCCAGGCGGCTTATTCATTCGGAGGGGGCGCTCGTGTCTGAATTCTCACTTTCTACGCCCCCCAGACCAGCGAATTTCCCTCGACGTAACAGGATTATTAGTGGGTTAAGTCAGGGCGTGCTGGTTGTTGAGGCTGCTTTGCGAAGCGGTTCATTAGTTACGGCAAGATGTGCGCTTGAACAGGGCCGAGAGGTCTTTGCTTTACCCGGTCCGATAGGCAATCCAGGATGTGAGGGGCCGCACTGGCTAATAAAGCAAGGCGCAACGCCTGTGACTTGCATAGAGGATATCCTGGAAAATTTACGGTATGGCTTGCACTGGTTAACAGATGAACCTAAAAAGCAACATTATTCGTCAGATCAGGAGAAGGTGGCATTGCCATTTCCCAAGCTCCTGGCTAACGTAGGAGATGAGGTAACACCTGTTGACGTTGTCGCTGAACGTGCCGGCCAACCTGTGCCAGTAACGGTAGCACAGCTACTTGAACTGGAGTTAGCAGGGTGGATCGCAGCTGTACCCGGCGGCTATGTCCGATTAAGGAGGGCATGCCATGTTCGACGTACTGATGTATTTGTTTGAGACTTACATCCACAACGAAGCAGAAATGCGCGTGGATCAGGACAAATTGACACGGGATCTTACCGAAGCAGGATTTGAGCGGGAAGATATTTACAATGCGTTGATGTGGTTGGATAAACTGGCTGATTATCAGGACGGCCTCGCCGAACCGATGCAGCTTGCTTCCGATCCCTTATCTGTACGCATTTACACCGCTGAAGAGTGTGAAAGGCTGGATGCCAGCTGCCGGGGATTCATCTTATTCCTTGAGCAGATTCAGGTGCTAAACCTCGAAACGCGAGAAATGGTGATAGAGCGCGTCATGGCGCTGGATACGGCAGAATTCGAACTGGAAGACCTCAAGTGGGTGATCCTGATGGTTCTGTTCAATATCCCAGGCTGTGAAAATGCCTATCAGCAAATGGAAGAATTACTCTTTGAAGTGAATGAAGGTATGCTGCACTAATTCAATGTGCGGGACCAAGAGTTGTTATGGCCAAATCAGCACTATTCACGGTGCATAAAAACGAGCCCTGTCCACAGTGCGGGGCTGAGCTCGTCATTCGGTCCGGGAAACACGGCCCGTTTCTCGGTTGTTCACAGTATCCGGAATGTGATTATGTCCGTCCCCTGAAGAGCCAGGCGGATGGACATATCGTGAAAATTCTGGAGGGTCAGCATTGCCCACTCTGCGGTGGCGAATTAGCTCTGCGGCAGGGCCGTTTCGGCATGTTTATTGGATGTAGCCGCTACCCCGAATGTGAGCATACGGAACAAATTGATAAGCCAGATGAAACGGCGATTGCGTGTCCTCAGTGTCAGCGCGGTCAGCTGGTACAACGCCGCTCCCGTTATGGTAAGAACTTCCATTCGTGCGATCGCTACCCTGAATGCCAGTTCGTTATCAATTTTAAACCGGTAGCGGGAACCTGCCCTCATTGCAATTATCCGCTACTTATAGAAAAGAAAACCGCGCAAGGCATGAAACGCTTCTGCGCCAGTAAACAATGTGGAAAGCCGGTTTCGGCGGATCAAAACAGTGAATAATAACCTGCCATCAGGCTCCATTGCCCATGCCGTGGACGTACTGAAAAATGAAGAAGTCATCGCCTATCCAACAGAAGCTGTTTTTGGGGTCGGTTGCGATCCTGACAGCGAGACCGCTGTGAGCCGATTGCTCACCCTAAAGCAAAGACCCGTCGAGAAAGGGCTAATTTTGATCGCTGCTAATTACGAGCAGCTTAAACCCTACATCGATGATTCCATGCTGACGCCGGCGCAACGCGAGAGTATCTTCTCCGCGTGGCCTGGACCGGTGACTTTCGTTTTCCCGGCGCAGCCGACAACGCCGCGCTGGTTAACCGGACGCTTTGATTCCCTCGCCGTTCGCGTAACTGACCATCCGCTGGTGATTGAGCTTTGTCTGGCATTTGGTAAACCGCTGGTCTCAACCAGCGCCAACCTGACCGGATTGCCACCTTGCCGGACAACCGAAGAAGTACTGGCGCAGTTCGGGAATGACTTTCCTGTCGCTGTCGGTGAAACGGGAGGGCGCCTGAATCCGTCTGAAATTCGCGACGCTTTGACCGGCGAACGTTTTCGCCAGGGGTAATCTCATGGAAACCTATGCTGTTTTTGGTAACCCGATCGCTCACAGTAAATCGCCGTTGATCCATCAGCTGTTTGCTGAACAACTGCAGATAGATCATCCGTATGGTCGCGTGCTGGCCCCTGTTGATGCATTTGTGACGACGCTGAATGCTTTTTTCGAGGCGGGTGGCAAAGGTGCGAATGTAACAGTCCCCTTTAAGGAAGACGCTTTTGAACGCGCGGATGAATTGACCGAGCGCGCGGCGCTTGCTGGTGCGGTAAATACGCTAAAACAGCTCGAGGACGGCCGACTTCTGGGTGATAACACTGATGGGATTGGTTTACTCAGCGATTTAGAAAGACTCTCATTTATTAAGCCTGGTTTCCGGATCCTGCTGATTGGCGCGGGCGGGGCATCTCGGGGCGTGCTGCTTCCTCTTCTTTCAATGGATTGTGCGGTAACGATTACCAACCGAACATTCTCCCGTGCAGAAGAGCTGGCTGCGCTGTTCGCCCATACCGGTAGCGTCAGTGCCGTTGCGCTTGATGACCTTGCCGACCATGAGTTCGATCTTGTCATTAATGCGACCTCCAGCGGTATTGGCGGTGAAGTGCCCGCGATCCCTGCTTCGTTGGTAAGTGCCCACGTTTATTGCTACGACATGTTCTATCAGAAAGGCAAAACACCTTTTCTGACCTGGTGTGAACAACACGGCGCGAAGCATCTGGCTGATGGTCTGGGCATGCTGGTGGGCCAGGCAGCTCATGCAGTACTGCTCTGGCACGGTGTGTTGCCTGCAGTGGAACCCGTGATCGAAAAACTGAAACAGGAACTGATGGCGTGAATCAGGCGATCCACTTTCCTGACAGAGAAATCTGGGATGAAAATCAGCAAGCGGTTTGTTTCCCGGTGCTGGTGCACGGAATGCAGCTGACCTGCGCAATTACTGGGGAAACGCTACTGCGTCGTTTTGGCGGTTCAGACCCGTTAGCGGTATTTTGCGAAAATCGCTGGGATCTTGAAGAGGAAGCCAGCGATTTAATCCGCGATCAGCAGGAAGACGATCAAGGCTGGGTCTGGTTGTCTTGATCCAGATATTCATTCTTCCATTTGACGTAGTTGTTTGCTGAGTATTTTAATCCTTCGATCTCCGCCTCTTTTAAGGGGCGGATCTGTTTTACCGGGCTGCCTAAATAGAGATAGCCGCTTTCCAGACGTTTGTTTTGCGGGACTAGGCTACCGGCTCCAATCATCACGTCATCTTCTACTGTTACGCCATCCAGTAAAATTGAACCCATACCAACAAGTACCCTGTTACCTATCGTGCAGCCGTGGAGCATTACTTTATGGCCGACGGTAACGTCTTCCCCAACGATTAAAGGATTACCTTGCGGCTTATAAGAAGATTTATGCGTCACATGAAGAACGCTGCCGTCCTGAATGTTGGTGCGTGCGCCGATAGACACAAAGTTAACATCTCCCCTGATCGCAACCAGTGGCCAGATACTCACATCATCGGCCATTCGGACATCGCCAATCACGACGCTACTGGCATCGATCATCACGCGATCGCCTTTTTGGGGGAACAGATCTTTATAAGGACGCAGTACTGCAGACATATCTACCTCGACAGATGGACGCTATACAGAAGACTTTGATCATATTTTGGGATCGTGGCAAGGCAAAATACGTCAATATTTAAGCAGAACGGGCGGGATTTCAGCGAAAAGCGCGGAAAATCAGCAGTCGGAAAAAAAGATCTAAAAAACACTTGTGCTAAAAAATGGGATCCCTATAATGCGCCTCCATCGACACGGCAGATGTGAATCACTTCACAAACAACCCGGTCGGTTGAAGAGAAAAAATCCTGAAATAACGGGTTGACTCTGAAAGAGGAAAGCGTAATATACGCCACCTCGCAACGGTGAGCGAAAGCCGCGTTGCACTGCTCTTTA
>NZ_JBQEOB010000017.1:0-25425 GCF_052045065.1 Enterobacter sp. 22452
AAGTGGGGGTGATCGACCTGAAGAAAAAGTCGATCACCATGGGTAAAGGATGTTAAAAAGTGTTCACCATGTCCCCGAACACCTGTCTACCATGTCCCCGGACTGTACATCCCAAAGGGGCGAGGGAATCAACGGAAAACAAAAAAGGTGCTCATTGAGCACCTTTTTGCATTTCTGACGACCTGATTACTTGGTCAGGGCAGGCTTGTTGTCGATGTTGGTTAAGACACCGGCGCTGCTGAAGGTCAACGTCAAGGTCTGCTGGGTCACGTCTTCGTGGCCTGGCTGCTGACGGAATACATAGAACCATGTATTTGTACCGAATGGATCGGACATCATCGGGGTTCCCAGTGCATAAGCGACCTGCTGTTGTGTCATCCCCACACGGATTTTGGACACATCGTTAGGGGTAAGGTAGTTCCCCTGGTTGATGTCAGGACGGTAAACCACTTTCTCCAGAGTGGAACAGCCTGCGGTCAACATCAGAAGAACCGCTGCGGCAGCGGTCAGCATTTTACAACGCATAGTGATTTGATTCCTTTTCGGGCCCGAGCAGAACGCGGCTCATATGTAATATGCCGATGATAATAGACCTTGCCCCACTTTGAAACCGGTCTGGCGGCGTTTTTGTTGTTCTCTATGACTCTGAGATCCCGAAAAAGTTTATGCCGCCAGCAGTTCTTTCGCATTCGCGAGCGTATTGCGGGTGACTTCGCTACCACCGAGCAGGCGTGCCAGCTCCTGCAGACGCGCACGTTTATCCAGCGGTTTCATGTGCGTTTCGGTCATTTCACCATCCGTCTCTTTGCTGACGATAAAGTGATGATGACCACAGCCAGCCACCTGTGGAAGATGGGTGACACACATCACCTGAGTCGATTCGCCCAACTGGCGCAACAGTTTGCCTACAACGGCCGCTGTCGGACCACTGATCCCTACATCCACTTCATCGAAAATCAGCGCCGGGGTTTCCATTTTACGCGCGGTAATCACCTGAATCGCCAGTGCAATACGCGACAGTTCGCCGCCGGAGGCGACCTTAGAGATGGCCTGCAAAGGCTGACCTGGGTTCGTGGTGACGCGGAATTCTATGCGATCCGCGCCTTCCGCAGTCAGGTGGCTCTCTTCGAAGCGAACATCAATACTGAACACGCCGTGCGGCATCGCCAGGGTGTGCATGCTGTCGGTGATGTGCTGGCTTAACTCCTGCGCATAGTGCTGACGGATATCGTGCAGCTGTTTCGCCGTTGCCAGCGCCTGCTGATGGTGCAGGTTTACCGCCAGAGACAGCGTTTCCAGTGAATCAGCCTGATCGTCGAGCTGGTGTTGTTCATCAAGGAGAGACTGATAAAAGGCTGGCAACTCCTCCGGCGTGACGTGGTGCTTACGCGCCAGTGAGATCTGACGGGATATACGCTGCTCAAGCTCAAACAAACGGTTCGGGTCGAGATCCAGACGTTCACAGTAGTGGCGCAGTTCGTCACCCGCTTCGGAGATCTGAATAGCCGCTTCTTCCAGCATATCCAGGACGCCAGAGAGTTTACTGTCCATCCCGACCAGTTCGGTAACCAGTTGACGGACGTTATACAACTGGCTCTGTAGATTTACGTCTTCGCCATCTGCCAGCATGTTGAGCGCATTTTGGCTGGTTGAAAGTAAATGACCGCTGTTAGCCAGACGTTTGTACTCTTCGTCGATTTGCTCAAACTCTCCCGCCTGCGGGTTGAATTCGTTCAGTTCTTTAAGCTGATACGCCAGCAGTTCCGCACGGGCTGCTCGCTCCTGACTTTGCTGCTGGTGTTGAGCGAGTTCACGGCAGCTCTGATGCCATTGGCGATAGTGTTCCGCCATAAGCTGAGTAAGCGCGTACTCACCTGCGTAGCCATCAAGAAGGGCCTTCTGCTGCTCGGGTTTAATCAACTGTTGATGCGCGTGCTGACCGTGGATCTGGATAAGCAACTGGCCAAGCTCGCGAAGCTGGGAAAGGGGGACCGCTGTACCGTTGATAAAACCGCGGGAACGACCGTCGCTGCTGATGACGCGGCGGAGTAAACACTCACGTCCTTCTTCGAGCTGGTTCGCTTCCAGCCAGCGCAGGGCTGCAGGGGTGTCTTTCAGGGAAAAGCGGGCGCACAGGTCGGCACGGGTTGCGCCCCGGCGCACCATATCGCCCTCTGCGCGGCCGCCAAGGCACAAGCCGAGGGCATCAATGGCAATAGATTTACCCGCACCGGTTTCACCGGTGATTGCCGTCATGCCGCTGTGGAAGTCGATCTCAAGCTCACGAACAATGGCAAAGTTGCTGATGGTCAGTTGTGCCAGCATAATTGTTTTCCTGTATGAAAAACCATAACTGTGTTTTCATACAGTATAAACTGGTTTTTTATACAGTAAAGTGCTGGATGCAAAATCAGAACAATTTTTTTGACCAGCCGAGTTTTGAACTCAATGTATTGAAATAGCTGTAATCTTTCGGATGAATCAGATTCAGATGGTAATCACATCGACGAATAAGGACATCTTCACCTTCCTGGATCGGCAGCGCTATCTGGCTGTCGCAGCTGATCTCCAGGTCATTACGGCGGTGTGAGAAGCGCAGACGAATCGTGCTGTCGCCGTTGATAACCAGCGGGCGGGCGGAGAGCGTGTGCGGGAACATCGGTACCAGGGTAATGGCATCCAGTGATGGTGTCAGGATTGGGCCACCAGCGGAAAGCGAGTAGGCGGTAGAGCCTGTAGGCGTTGAGATAATCAGCCCGTCAGAGCGCTGCGAAAAGGCAAAGATTTCGTCGATATACACTTCGAACTCAATCATGTGCGCCACTTTACCGGGATGGAGAACCACCTCGTTGATCGCGGTGCTGATGCGCTTCTGGCAGTCCTGCTGACACACCTGCGCTTCCAGTAAAAAACGTTTTTCGCTGATGTAGTGCCCTTCCAGCACGTCAGCCAGCTGTTGCTGGGCGTTATCCGGGTCGAGATCGGTTAAAAAACCGAGATTGCCACGGTTGATGCCGATGACCTTAATATCATAACGCGCCAGCGTGCGGGCTGCGCCAAGCATGTTGCCGTCGCCGCCCACCACCACGGCGAGATCCGCCTGCTGACCAATTTCTGCCAGCGTGCCGGTTTTAACGCCCTTCAGCTGCAGCTCCTGAGCAATCTGCTGCTCGACCATCACTTCATAGCCTTTGCCACACAGCCAGCGATACAACATTTCATGTGTCGTCAATGCGGTAGGGTGACGCGGATGCCCGACGATCCCAATACACCTGAAATGATTATTCATTTTCTGGAGGTCCTTGTGCCTGATGAATGATGACAATCTGTCTTGTTCCCTTGAATCCCGGAAACTGATCCCCATAATAAGCGAAGTTAGCGAGATGAATGCAGAAAAACGCGGAGAAATTCATGAGTAGTAAAGAACAGAAAACGCCTGAGGGGCAAGCCCCTGAAGAAATTATCACGGAACAGCACGATGAAGTTGAGGCTGTAGAGCCAGAAGCGTCTGCTGAGCAGGTGGACCCGCGCGATGAAAAAATTGCCAACCTGGAAGCCCAGCTGGTAGAAGCGCAAAATCGCGAACGCGATGGCGTGCTGCGTATCAAAGCGGAAATGGAAAACCTGCGTCGTCGTACCGAGCTGGACGTTGAGAAAGCGCACAAATTTGCGCTGGAAAAATTCGTCAATGAACTGCTGCCGGTCATCGATAGCCTGGATCGTGCGCTGGAAGTGGCAGACAAAGCGAATCCGGATAACGCGGCAATGATCGAAGGTATCGAACTGACGTTGAAGTCGATGCTGGACGTGGTGCGTAAGTTTGGCGTGGAAGTGATTGCCGATACCAATGTACCGCTGGATCCGAACGTACACCAGGCGATCGCCATGGTGGAATCTGAAGAGATTGAAGCCGGTAAGGTGTTGGGTGTGATGCAGAAAGGTTATACCCTGAACGGCCGTACCATTCGCGCGGCAATGGTGACCGTGGCGAAAGCGAAAGCGTAATGTGCTGCCTGTAGTGCCGGGTGGCGGCGTTCGCCTTACCCGGCCTACATTTTATTCGGCAATACTTTCGCGTAGAGGCTTAACGGGCAGGACTTTCACCTGCTTAATCATATTGTCCTGCACGTCCAGGATATCAATATCATACTGTTCAATACGCACACGCGTTCCTGCTGCCGGGATCTCTTCCAGCGCTTCCAGAATCATTCCATTTACGGTGCGCGCTTCATCTTCCGGTAAATGCCAGTTGAAAGCTTTATTGAGTTCACGGATGTTCGCACTGCCGTCGATCAGCACCGAGCCGTCATTTTGCGGGGTGACTTCTTCGGCAAGGGAAGGCGACATGGATGTGGTAAAGTCACCGACAATCTCTTCCAGAATATCTTCGACCGTCACTAATCCCTGAATATCGCCGTACTCATCAACCACCAGACCGACTTTCTTCTTGTTACGCTGGAACTTCACCAGCTGTATGCTGAGCGGTGTCCCTTCTGGTACGTAGTAAATTTCATCTGCGGCGCGCAGCATCACCTCTTTAGTGAACTCTTTTTTCTCTGTCATCAGACGATACGCCTCACGCACGCGCAGCATGCTGATGGCGTCATCCAGAGAATCGCGATACAGCACGATGCGCCCGTGTGGGGAGTGCGTCAGCTGTCGGACGATGGCTTTCCAGTCGTCGTTGATATCAATCCCAACGATCTCGTTACGCGGCACCATGATGTCGTCCACGCTGACTTTTTCCAGATCCAGTACCGACAACAGCATGTCCTGATTGCGCCGGGAGATCTGCGAGCGGGATTCATTCACGATGGTGCGCAACTCGTCTTTGCTGAGCGCGCTGCTGATGGTGACGTCTGCTTTGATGCCAACCATGCGCATCAGCAGGCGAGTCACCATATTCAGCAGCCAGACCAGCGGCATCATCAGGATCAACAGCGGTGCCAGCAGGAAGCTGCTCGGGTAGGCGACCTTCTCCGGGTAAAGCGCGGCGATGGTTTTGGGCAGTACTTCAGCAAACACCAGCACGACAAACGTCAGTACCCCGGTGGCAATCGCGACGCCAGCGTTGCCATAGAGGCGCATCCCGACGATGGTGCCCAGTGCCGAGGCGAGAATGTTGACGAGGTTATTACCGATAAGCACAAGGCTGATCAGGCGATCCGGTTTACGCAGCAGCTTTTCGACACGGCGGGCGGCACGGTTACCCTGTTTGGCGCGGTGACGTAACCGGTAGCGGTTGAGCGTCATCATGCCGGTTTCCGAGCCTGAGAAATAGGCGGAGATGACCACCATGATGATCAGGGTGACGATCAGCGTGGTGGTGGAGATGTGTTCCAGGGGGAACTCCTTTGTTACTTAGCCAGCAAATTGCTGTATGAAGCGACTTCCAAAATAGGCAAGGGTAAGAATGCCCGCGCCCGCGACGTTGAACCAGACTACGCGACGACCGCGCCAGCCTTCATGATAATGGCCCCATAACAGGACAATATAGACAAACCACGCGATGATGGAGAGTACCGCTTTATCGATATTCTCCACGCTGAACAGGTTCTTCATATAAAACAGACCGGTGCAGAGCGTGAGCGTCAGCAGCACCACGCCGACCTGGGTGATGTGGAACATCTTACGCTCAATGACCATCAGCGGCGGCATTTCGTGATTGAAGGCCAGCTTTTTGTTCTTCAACTGGTAATCAATCCAGGCGAGCTGCATGGCGTAAAGCGCCGCAATAATCAGCGTCGCGTAGGCAAACAGCGACAGGCCGATATGCACCAGCATCCCCGGCGTCGCTTCCAGATGGGTAATGAACTCATTGGGCATAAACGTGGCTAACGCCAGATTGATCAGCGCGAAGGCATAAACAATCGGCAGCAGAAGCCAGCCGCGGTTTTTGGACGCAACAATGGTCATCACCGTACAAATCATCAGGCTGACCAGTGAGCCGACATTCAATACGCTCAGGTTTTGCACGCTGCCGTCGCCAGGAATAATGCGAGATTCCAGCGCAAAAGCATGGCTTATCAATGCTATCACCGCCGAAAGAACAGCCATGCGCCGCCAGCCGCTGTTTTTTTGCAGCAGGCCAGGAATGATCAGCGCGAGGCTGATAGAGTAGGCAACAAGGGCGATCAGTGCGAAAACAGGCATATAGGCGTCGACAGTTGTCTTAATAAGAAAGATAAGCAGTATAACGTTACGTGACGCGTGCTCCAACCGTTGCATAACAACAAAGCTGCCTTCATGTTATACTCCGGCAAAATTCTGTGTATGTGTCGCTTACGCGACCCAACGTTTCTACCCCAGGCGAAAGACAATGTTTGATAATTTAACCGATCGTTTGTCGCGCACGCTGCGCAACATCAGCGGCCGCGGACGCCTCACCGAAGAGAATATCAAGGAAACGCTGCGCGAAGTGCGCATGGCGCTGCTCGAAGCAGACGTTGCGTTACCGGTCGTGCGTGATTTTATCAACCGCGTAAAAGAAAAAGCGGTTGGACATGAAGTTAACAAGAGCCTGACTCCGGGTCAGGAGTTCGTCAAAATCGTACGTAACGAGCTGGTTTCGGCGATGGGCGAAGAGAACCAGGTGCTTAACCTGGCCGCTCAGCCTCCGGCCGTGGTGCTGATGGCGGGCCTGCAGGGTGCGGGTAAAACGACCAGCGTTGGTAAGCTGGGTAAATTCCTGCGCGAAAAGCATAAGAAAAAAGTGCTGGTAGTGTCTGCAGACGTCTATCGCCCGGCGGCGATCAAACAGCTGGAAACGCTGGCAGAGCAGGTTGGCGTGGATTTCTTCCCGTCAGACGTGGCGCAGAAGCCTGTCGACATCGTTAACGCGGCGCTGAAAGAAGCGAAGCTGAAATTCTACGACGTGCTGCTGGTGGATACCGCCGGTCGTCTGCACGTCGACGAAGCGATGATGGACGAGATCAAGCAGGTGCATGCCTCTATCAACCCGGTAGAGACCCTGTTTGTTGTTGACGCCATGACAGGTCAGGATGCGGCGAATACCGCGAAAGCGTTTAACGAAGCGCTGCCGTTAACCGGCGTGGTGCTGACCAAAGTGGACGGCGACGCCCGCGGCGGTGCGGCGCTCTCCATTCGTCATATCACCGGTAAGCCAATCAAGTTCCTCGGCGTCGGTGAGAAAACCGAAGCGCTGGAGCCGTTCCATCCGGACCGCATTGCTTCCCGAATTCTCGGCATGGGCGACGTGCTGTCGCTGATCGAAGATATCGAGAGCAAGGTTGACCGCGCGCAGGCCGAGAAGCTGGCCAGCAAGCTGAAAAAAGGTGACGGTTTCGATCTTACCGACTTCCTTGAGCAGCTGCGTCAGATGAAAAACATGGGCGGCATGGCCAGCCTGATGGGCAAACTGCCGGGCATGGGCCAGATCCCTGACAACGTAAAATCCCAGATGGATGACAAAGTGCTGGTGCGTATGGAGGCGATCATCAACTCGATGACGCTGAAAGAGCGTGCGAAGCCAGAAATCATCAAAGGTTCCCGTAAACGCCGTATCGCGGCCGGTTGCGGCATGCAGGTGCAGGACGTAAACCGCCTTCTGAAACAGTTCGACGACATGCAGCGCATGATGAAGAAAATGAAGAAAGGCGGCATGGCGAAGATGATGCGCGGCATGAAAGGCATGATGCCACCCGGTTTTCCAGGGCGTTAATCGCTTTTGAGATTGCTTTTTGCCCGAAAATGAGTAAAATTTTCGGGCTTTTAATATGACACCCGGGCTCCGTTCCTCGATGGGGCCCGGTTGTTTTATTCACACAAGAGGATGTTATGGTTACTATTCGTTTAGCTCGTCACGGCGCTAAAAAGCGTCCGTTCTACCAGGTTGTTGTGACTGACAGCCGTAATGCACGCAACGGTCGCTTCATCGAGCGCGTTGGTTTCTTCAACCCACTGGCCGCTGGCGCAGAAGAAGAAACTCGTCTGGATCTGGATCGTATCGCTCACTGGGTTGGCCAGGGCGCTACTGTTTCCGATCGCGTTGCTACGCTGATCAAAGCAGCAAACAAAGCAGCTTAATCTGTCACGGTGGTCATGATGAGCAATAAAGCACCTGTTGAACCGATCGTATTGGGAAAAATGGGTTCTTGCTACGGTATCCGTGGTTGGCTCAGAGTGTTTTCCTCCACTGAAGACGCTGATAGCATTTTTAATTACCAGCCCTGGTTTATCCAGAAAGGCGGTAAGTGGGAAGAGGTCGAGCTGGAAAGCTGGCGTCACCACAATCAGGACATCATCATCAAGCTGAAAGGCGTTGACGATCGTGATGCCGCGAATGCCCTGACTAATTGTGAAATTGTCGTGGATTCGTCGCAGTTGCCACAGCTGGAAGAGGGCGACTACTACTGGAAAGACCTTATGGGTTGCCAGGTAGTCACTACCGAAGGCTACAGCCTGGGGAAAGTCATCGATATGATGGAAACCGGGTCAAATGACGTTCTCGTCATTAAGGCAAACCTGAAAGATGCATTTGGCATCAAGGAGCGGTTGGTTCCGTTCCTCGATGGACAGGTTATCAAGAAAGTCGATCTCACTACTCAAACCATTGAAGTAGATTGGGATCCTGGTTTTTAAATTCTCCGGATAAACGGTAAAAGACGGCGCTATGTGGATTGGCATAATTAGCCTGTTTCCTGAAATGTTCCGCGCGATTACCGATTACGGGGTAACTGGCCGGGCAGTAAAGAATGGCCTGCTGAGCATCCAGAGCTGGAGTCCTCGTGACTTCACTCATGACCGGCACCGTACCGTGGACGATCGTCCTTACGGCGGCGGACCGGGGATGTTAATGATGGTGCAACCCTTACGGGACGCCATTCACACAGCAAAAGCCGCGGCAGGTGAAGGCGCAAAGGTGATTTATCTGTCACCTCAGGGACGCAAGCTTGATCAAGCGGGCGTGAGCGAACTGGCGACGAATCAAAAGCTGATTCTGGTCTGTGGTCGCTACGAAGGGATAGATGAGCGCGTAATTCAAACCGAGATTGACGAAGAATGGTCTATCGGCGATTACGTTCTCAGCGGTGGTGAGTTACCCGCAATGACGCTGATTGATTCCGTCGCCCGGTTTATTCCGGGGGTACTGGGCCATGAAGCTTCGGCAACGGAAGATTCTTTTGCCGATGGATTGCTGGACTGTCCACACTATACTCGTCCTGAAGTGTTAGAAGGGATGGACGTCCCGGCAGTGTTACTGTCAGGAAACCATGCCGAGATACGTCGCTGGCGTTTGAAGCAGTCGCTGGGCCGAACCTGGCTTAGAAGACCTGAACTTCTGGAAAACCTGGCTCTGACTGAAGAGCAAGCAAAGCTGCTGGCCGAGTTCAAAACTGAACACGCGCACCAGCAGCATGAACATGATGGGAATGCGTAATACGCTCCCGAATATCAGTTTACCCAGGATAAGAGATTAAATTATGAGCAACATTATTAAGCAACTTGAACAAGAGCAGATGAAGCAGGACGTACCTTCCTTCCGTCCAGGTGACACCGTGGAAGTGAAAGTATGGGTTGTTGAAGGTTCCAAAAAACGTCTGCAGGCATTCGAGGGCGTGGTTATCGCTATTCGTAACCGCGGTCTGCACTCTGCATTCACTGTTCGTAAAATTTCCAACGGCGAAGGCGTTGAGCGTGTCTTCCAGACTCACTCTCCGGTAGTTGACAGCATTGCTGTTAAACGTCGTGGTGCTGTACGTAAAGCTAAACTGTACTACCTGCGTGAGCGTACTGGTAAGTCTGCTCGTATTAAAGAGCGTCTGAACTAAGATTCGCTTAAGCGACATCCTGTTAGAAAGGGCTGGCCGAAAGGCTGGCCCTTTTTTTTGTAATCGCATCTCACGCATTAACTCTTTCGACATAAATCATTTACAATGCTTGCCTCTTCACCGGAGGGTAAGTGGATAACGTACTGCATCAGCATAATGGGAAACGCGCAGCGGCATTGACCGCGCTGTTTGCGATCCTGCTGATCGTGGTCGCGCCGCTTATCTCCGTCTCGCTGCAAAAAGATCCCATGAGCGCCATGCCGGGCATGCATCATGATATGAGCATGATGTCGGTGGATGACCATCACGGCGATATGCAGCATTCCATGCCTGTTGACCATGCGGAGGCCTGCGGCTACTGCGTGCTGTTAGCGCATGTTCCTGGCGTGATGCTGGCGCTGATCGTCCTGCTAAGCGCGGTGCTGCAAAGGCTGCGCGTTAAGCCTCCGCGCCAGGCGGTCAGCCACTGGCATTTTTTCCCCTGGCTTTACCCTGATACCCGCGCGCCGCCGCGGCAGTCTGCTTTTTCCCTTTAAAAATAAATCGATAACTTACTGCCTTAAAAAGGAAAAGTATGACTACCTGCACTCCGCGCGCGGCATGGGGAAACCTGCTGCGTCGCCTTCATTTCTACGTCGGGCTGTTTGTCGGCCCGTTTATCTTCTTCGCCGCGCTGACCGGTACGCTGTATGTGGCAACCCCGCAGCTGGAGAATGCGCTCTACCGGCACGCGCTCCACACGAATTCCGTGGGCGAGTTGCAGCCGCTGGCGAAACAAATTGCCGTGGCGGAAAAAACCGTTGGATCAGATCTGCGTTTGCACGCCGTTCGTCCGGGGCTGGCTGAAGGTGAAGCCACCCGCGTGATGTTTGCTGACCCGTCGCTTGGTCCATCGGAACATCGGGCTATCTTTGTCGATCCGATAAGCCTGGCGGTGCTGGGGGATATGACGGTATACGGCACCAGCGGGATTTTACCGCTGCGTCAGACCATTGATTACCTGCATACGTCGCTGATGCTGGGCGATGTTGGGAGGCTCTACAGCGAGCTGGCGGCCTCGTGGATGTGGGTCGCTGCGCTCGGCGGCATTGCGCTGTGGTTTTATACCCGACCCAAACGGCGCATTAATAACCCCTTTCAGAACCGACGTCGAGTGCATGTGGCGTTAGGCTGGGCGCTGCTGGGCGGAATGTTGTTATTCTCAGCAACCGGCCTGACCTGGTCCCAGTGGGCGGGGGGGAACGTTGATAAGCTGCGTGCTGAGATGAACTGGCTGACGCCGCAGGTCAATACAATGCTCTCCGGTACGCCCATGGTCATGGACGAACACGCCGAACATCGCGGCCATCATGGGGGAACGATCGTGCCGGAGATGGCGATGGATCTGACGCAGTTTGATGGCGTGCTGAGTGCTGCGCGAAAGGCAGGAATTGATGCTAACAAGCTTGAGATCCGCCCCGCCAGTACGTCCGATCGAGCCTGGACGGTAACGGAAATCGATCGCAGCTGGCCAACGCAGGTTGATGCCGTTGCGGTTGATCCCAATACGATGCAGGTCATCGACAGAACCCGCTTTGAGGATTTCCCGTTAATGGCAAAACTGACCCGCTGGGGCGTGGATTTCCATATGGGGATCTTATTCGGGCTGGTGAATCAGCTGCTGCTCGTTGCATTCGGACTTGCCCTTTGCGTGCTCATTATCTGGGGATACCGAATGTGGTGGATGCGTCGTCCGCCGAGGTCAGCTGCGAACCCGGTGCAGACGCTTTGTCAGAGCTGGCTGGCGCTGTCATTCCGGGGGAGGGGGGTCACGATAGTGGTTAGTGCTCTGCTGGGACTGGCGTTGCCGGTGATGGGCGTTAGTCTGGCCTTGTTTATCTTTGTCGACTGGCTACGCTGGCGAGCGGCGTCAGGCGTGTCGCTCGCCGAATCCTCCGTTAAATAACCTTATGGCGTGCTGATGACTACCGCGACCCGGCGGTTTTCAGCGCGCCCTTGCGAGGTGCTGTTGCTGGCAACGGGATATTTTTTGCCTAATCCCCGCGTGGTGAGGTTACTGCGTGGGATATTCGCACCCTTTGCCCAGGTATCTGCAACGGCATTGGCGCGTTTTAACGAGAGCGCTTCGTTATAGCTATCCTCACCATAATTATCCGTGTGGCCGTCCATCCGGGCGTGGTTCAGACCGGTTGCCGCCAGACGTGAGGCCATGGTCTGGATCTGTGTTTCGCTCTCCGGGCGCAGTCTTGCATCATTTTTATCAAATAAGATTTTATCCGACAGCCCCAGGGACCAGTCGCCATTCAGTTCGTTAAAGCCGTAAGATTTCATCGCCGCAACTTGTTCTGGTGTAAATTTACCTGGCGGTGTCTGGCAGCCAGCCAGGGCCAGCGATCCGAGTAACAAGGGTGCGATATATCGCTTTAACATAGTACATTCCTTTCTAAGTTATTGTTTTTGTACGCTGATTCTTGACCAGGTACATATTGCGGTCGGCTTGCTCCAGTAATGCTTCCACGGAGGCATTTTCCCACGCCAGAGCGAAGCCAATGCTGAGTGACAATGATGCAGTTTGCCCGTTATGCAGATCAAACGGACGGATAAACTGCTGCGAAAGCGCAGCACAAATATGTTGAACTTCACGCTCAGAATGGACGCCGTACAGCACCATGGCGAACTCGTCCCCGCCGAGGCGGTATGACTGATGACGTTTATCACCAAACTCAACCATCCTGCTGGCGACTTCAATCAGCACGCCGTCACCTGCCGCATGTCCCCAGGTATCGTTGATAAACTTGAAGTTATCCCCATCGAGGAAAAGCAGAGCCGAGTTTGCCTTTGCCGATGAATCGTTCATGAGTGCCGCAATGCTATTACGAAACGCAGCGCGGTTAGCCAGCCCGGTTAAGGGGTCGTGCATGGCAGTACGTAGCAACTGGGCATTCTTGGCCTGGAGCTTAAGCTGCCACTCTTCCATCTCATCCAGCAGGCTGTTGAAGTCTTCGCCAAACTGGTGGAATTCTTCAATACGGCCTTCCGTCACCCGACGGGAGAAATTACGGTTGGCGCGCACGTCATGGACGACGTCGGTAATATTCTGCATCTCCGTAACCATGCCGTGATGCAGGGAACGTGTAATGGTGAGCGCAACGGCAGAAGCAAACAGAATGCAGCCGGTCAGGACAGCAAACGACAGCCAGATAAAGTGGCTGATAAGGCTGTCTCGTGCGGTAAGGCGAATTTCGCCAATCACCGTGCCGTTGTGCACGATCGGTTGTGCAACAGGGACAGGAAACAGCCAGCGGCTGACCAGCGCACCCAGGGTGTCGGTGTTATCTTCCGGATCCCATGACCAGTAAGCGAAACGTTTTTGGTGGGCATTGAGAACTTCCGCCACGGCAAATTGCCCCTGTTTCCCAAGGGCAGCAAGTGTTTCATTGGCCGCGAGTGAATCATTGAAAACCAATGAGGCTTCAAGGCTGTGACTCATGGTTGAGCCGGTGAGTTCGAGATTCTTTTGCGCGTATTGCTTTAATGTCACCACGGAAGCGAAACACAGCAACAACCATATAAATGTCATTGTAATGATGACGCTTATCATGCTGATCCGGCGCAACGTTCTTTTAAACGTCGGACGCGGTGTAGAGGCGAAATCCTTATTCATGCTTTTTATTCCGTGCAAGCATTAATACATCTGGATTGACGCGCACGCCACTGCGCGTCAATGCATCCAGATTGACGGAAAATCTGACCTGGTTCTGTTCTGTTATCAGGCAAAATGCACTGCCAATAACACATTCAGGATTTTGCTCTGAGATTAATAGCAACGCTCGGCCCTGATATTGACTAATTAATTCAAGTTGTTTTGCAGGCGATTCAGCCCCGAAATAAATAGCATCGCACGTCGCGGAGAGTGCTTCCTGATCGTTACGTACAATGACAGGAGTATAAGGTAACTGGCTTTGCGCATCTTCACTGCTGAGTACTTGCGTATAGTGAGATGAAGCATAAATACAGAGCTTAGGCTGCCCTGAGAGTGAAGGCCATCGGGTATAGCTCACAATACCGGAAACAATCGAACGTACCGATTTATCGGTATCTGTGAACGGAGCTGCCGTCGCTGAACCTGCCGTAAAGAACAGCATTATCACCAGAGTGAATCGGAACAAAGAGATCAAGAATAAATTTCTCACCAGATTCCGCCACACTGCTCTGGAAATAGTTGTCTTCAAGAGTTGTTGGCAGAATACCATTGTTTATCAACGCCGTCATTATGTCAGAAAAATCGCAGGCCAGACTTAAGCTAAATCCTACAATTGCTTATATTTGGACATTAAAAGCCAGACTCAATTAAGTCTGCTGGTACTCATACTTTCATCCATCCCTTTTTGCCATGACTCATGCAGCTTTGCTGCATTTTCGGCAGTATCACAACTGGCAGGAAAAGATTTACCTGCTAGTCCCCATGCGTGAATAAAACCCTCTTCACACACTTTCTTCTGACCGTCAGTATAACCCCGAAGATATTCACTCCGATCGACATGGGGGTCGTTAAAACTATCGGCCAGGGTTTGATTATCTTTAACCGGCAGGCCATTCATGGCGTCTTCTTTACCTGCATCAAACCAACTCGGGCTGGTCCAGTCAGGCTGGAAGGTGTAAGGATTGATCTGGCAACCCGATAAAAACAGCGACAACAGCACAAGAGCAATTGAACGCATAGCCATTCTCCTTTTTTCTTCAGCATAGCCTGGCTAAAGAAAATCTGTGTGTAATTTAAAGTTTACGTTTTTATCGGCTGATTTTTGCTATAAATTGGCTTCTGTAAACTAATGTGTACGTATTTTGGATTGAAATGTTTACTTTTTATGGTATGGTGGTTTCACCTCTTCGAGGAAAACCAACTATCGCAAACGAGCTTGACAGGATCGCCATCATGCAAAAAGACGCGCTGAATAACGTACATATCACTGACGAACAGGTTTTAATCACTCCGGATCAGCTTAAAGCGGAATTTCCGCTGAGCATTGCGCAGGAAGCTCAAATCGAGCACTCGCGCCAGACCATTTCTGACATCATCGCTGGCCGCGACCCGCGCCTGCTGGTGGTTTGCGGTCCTTGCTCCATTCACGATCCTGAAACCGCCATTGAGTACGCTCGTCGATTTAAAGCATTAGCGGAGGAGGTCAGCGATAGCCTCTATCTGGTGATGCGCGTCTATTTTGAGAAGCCACGTACTACCGTGGGCTGGAAAGGGTTGATTAACGATCCGCACATGGATGGCTCGTTTGATGTGGAAGCAGGACTGAAAATTGCGCGTCGCCTGCTGGTGGAACTGGTAAGCATGGGGCTGCCGCTGGCAACCGAAGCGCTGGATCCGAACAGCCCGCAGTACCTGGGCGATCTGTTCAGCTGGTCCGCGATTGGCGCGCGTACTACGGAATCGCAAACTCACCGCGAGATGGCGTCTGGCCTGTCGATGCCGGTCGGTTTTAAAAACGGTACCGATGGCAGTCTGGCGACGGCGATTAACGCGATGCGCGCTGCCTCAATGCCGCACCGTTTTGTCGGTATCAACCAGGCGGGCCAGGTGTGCCTGCTGCAAACGCAGGGCAACCCCGATGGCCATGTGATCCTGCGCGGCGGTAAAGCGCCAAACTACAGCCCGGCTGATGTCGCGCAGTGTGAAAAAGAGATGGAACAGGCAGGACTGCGTCCGGCGCTGATGGTAGATTGCAGTCATGGTAATTCGAATAAAGATTACCGTCGCCAGCCTGCGGTTGCGGAATCGGTGATCGCACAGATTAAAGATGGCAACCGTTCCATTATCGGTCTGATGATTGAGAGCAACATTCATGAAGGCAATCAGTCATCTGAACAACCGCGCAGTGCGATGAAGCATGGCGTCTCCGTGACGGATGCCTGCATCAGCTGGGAAACCACCGATGCACTGCTGCGTGAGATCCACAAAGATTTGAACGGCCAGCTGGCGACGCGTCTGGCTTAAGAGGGTAGTTATGGTTGCTGAATTGACCGCATTACGCGATCAAATTGATGAAGTGGATAAGGCGCTGCTGGACCTGCTGGCGCGCCGCATGGCGCTGGTGGCTGAAGTGGGTGAGGTCAAAAGCAAATACGGCCTGCCGATTTACGTCCCGGAACGCGAAGCCTCTATGCTCGCCTCCCGCCGTAAAGAGGCTCAGGCGCTGGGCGTTTCTCCGGATTTAATTGAAGATGTCCTGCGCCGCGTGATGCGCGAATCTTACTCCAGTGAAAATGACAAAGGCTTCAAAACCCTTTGTCCTTCGCTGCGCCCGGTTGTGATTGTCGGCGGCGGCGGTCAGATGGGCCGTCTGTTTGAAAAAATGCTGACGCTTTCTGGCTACCAGGTACGCATTCTGGAAAAAGAGGACTGGGAGCATGCCCCGGAACTCATGAAAGATGCCGGAATGGTTATTGTCAGCGTCCCGATCCACGTGACGGAGCAGATCATCGGGAAGCTTCCTCCTTTACCGGATGATTGCATTCTGGTGGATCTGGCTTCCGTCAAAAATGGTCCGCTGCAGGCAATGCTGGCTGCGCATACAGGCCCGGTACTGGGTCTGCACCCGATGTTTGGCCCGGACAGTGGCAGCCTGGCGAAGCAGGTAGTCGTCTACTGTGATGGGCGTCAGCCGGAAGCATACCAGTGGTTCCTGGAACAAATTCAGGTGTGGGGGGCGCGACTGCACCGCATTAGCGCGGTTGAGCACGACCAGAACATGGCCTTCATTCAGGCGCTGCGCCACTTTGCAACCTTTGCCTATGGTTTGCATCTGGCGGAAGAGAACGTGCAGCTTGAACAACTGCTGGCGCTCTCTTCACCTATCTATCGTCTGGAACTGGCGATGGTCGGGCGCCTGTTTGCTCAGGATCCACAGCTTTACGCGGACATTATTATGTCCTCCGAAAACAACCTGGCGCTGATCAAGCGCTACTATCAGCGCTTTGGCGAAGCTATTACCCTGCTGGAGCATGGAGACAAGCAGGCGTTTATCGACAGCTTCCGTAAGGTAGAGCACTGGTTCGGCGATTACGCCACGCGTTTCCAGAGTGAAAGCCGCACGCTGTTGCGTCAGGCAAATGACAGTCGCCAGTAATGCGAGGATGTATATACTGAAAGCCAGCAATGCTGGCTTTTTTCATTTTGGGGACTTGTCATGGCTGAACCGCAGCTGCTGTTGAATTACACCGGACATTTGCCAGAGTGCCCGACGTGGAGTGCGGAAGAGAATGCGCTCTACTGGGCGGATATTCTGGAAGGGGAGATCCATCGTTATCATCTGCCCAGGGCAGAACACTCCGTGCTCTCTTTTCACGAAGAGGTGGGCTGTTTCGCGCTGCGTGAGCGCGGCGGGTTTATTGTGGCGATGCGTACGGGGATCTGGCTGACCGATAAACACGGTCTGCTCCGGCGCAAGGTGTGCGATAACCCGTCCAACCCGCAGCTTGCTCGTTTTAACGACGGGGGTACCGACCATCTGGGACGGTTCTATGCAGGCACCTTCTGGGGTCCGGGAGATTATAACGGTGCCATGCTGATGCGTATCGATAACGACCTGACGCCGAAAGTGATCCAGTGTGATATTCACGGGCATAACGGCTTAGCGTTTAGTCCGGACAAGCAGTGGATGTTTACCTCAGACACGCCAAACGGCGTGATCTACCGTACGCCGCTTGATGAGCAGGGCGAACCCGGCAAGCGCGAGGCGTTTCACCGGTTTAACGAGGGGGAAGGCATACCCGACGGTGCGGCTATGGATGAAGAAGGCTGCTACTGGAGCGCGCTGTTTGACGGCTGGCGTATTGCCCGTTTTTCACCGCAAGGGGAGCAACTTGAAGAATACCGCATGCCGGTACGTTGCCCGACGATGGTCTGTTTTGGCGGTGATGACATGAAAACGCTGTTTATTACCACCACGCGGGAAAATATGGATGCGGAAGAGGTGGCGAAGTACCCCCTCTCCGGTGCCATCTTCACCCTGCCCCTCAGCGTGGCAGGGATGAAGAAAAGTCGATTTATTGAACATTAAGCCGGGTCAACCGGGACCACGTTCTCGCTCGGATAGCAGCCCAGCACTTTCATGGAGCGCGTGATCTCGCCGAGTTCGCGCAGGGCTTTCTGCATGGATGCAGATTCCAGGTTGGCCTGGATATCGAGGTAAAACATCTCTTCCCACGGATTACCGTGGATCGGACGTGATTCCAGCTTTGTCATGATCAGATTGTGATTACGCAGTACCAACAGCGCTTCAACCAGTGCGCCTGCCTGCTGGCCGGTGGCCATGAGCAGGGTCGTTTTTGCCGGAACCTGATCCGAGACATCAATAGCTTTACGCGCCAGCACCACGAAACGGGTGATGTTTTGCGTCTGGTTTGCCAGATTGCGTTCAAGCACCTGCAGGCCATACAGCGCGCCACCCGCTTCGCTGCCGAGCGCGGCGACGGTTGGAGAGTTAGCCTGCGCCACTTTTTCCATCGCCGCCGAGGTGCTTTCGGTGTACTCAATTTTCCAGTTCGGATAGCGGTTCAGGAACTGGCTGCACTGTTGGAACGGTTGAGGATGGCTGTAAACCGTTTCGATCTTGCTCAGATCGGTTGAGCCGGAGACCAGCACGCAGTGGTCGATTGGGATTGTCAGCTCGCCAACCAGCGACAGGCTGGTGTGCTGGAGCAGATCGTAGACATCATTAATGGCGCCGGAACTGGTGTTCTCAATAGGCACCACGGCGTAATCCGCCTGGCCGGTTTCTACCTGATTGAAAATATCAGCAAACTTTGCACAGCCGCTCTCAATGAACTCTTCGAAATGGCGGGCTGCGTACTGGCGCGCAGCCAGGTGGGAGTAGGAGCCTTTTGGACCGAGGAACGCGACGCGTGCAGAGTGCGGGTTGGTTTTGTTCAGATGCTGCTGGAGCAACGCTTGCTGGGTCAGAACGGAATCTTCGATGATGAGCTGGAACAGACGGGTGATGTAGTGGGCATCAAGATGATGCGCTTTGCCGAGCTGAATCAACCGTTCCAGTAAATCGCGCTCGCGGTCGATATCGCGCACGGGGCGGTGAGAGTCCAGCTTGGCTTTACCCACCTCGACGGCGAGGGCGCGGCGTTCGGCCAACAGCGCCAGTAATTTCTCGTCCAGCGCGCTGATTTTTACGCGCAGATCCAGTAACGGGTTTTCCGGTGTCATAGTGTTGCCTGTCTCGTTTTATCGTTATCAATAAAAAAGGCCTCCCGCTGTGGGAGGCCTTGTTGTTCGTCTTCGCATTCTTTATCACACGACGAAACGCCTCCCAGTCAGGGGAAGGTAAAAAAGAATGCGAAGAAGAACGGCGTAAGTTTCATAAAGTCATCCTGAAATTGATACCGTTAAAGTACCCGTACTGTTTTCACCCTGTCAATAAAAAACGCGCCCGAAGGCGCGTTGGCGGTACACTCAATTTAAAGGATTACTCTTCTTCAACTTCTTCCGCGAAGCTGGCGTCTTTCACCGATGTTGTGGCGCGACGGGCTTCACCTTTGTGTTGCACTTTATTGAGCTGCCGTTCCAGCTTGTTGATCAAATCGTTAATAGCGGTATACATATCTTCATGTTTTGCGCTGGCGACCAGATGGCCGTTTGGAGTATTGATAGTTGCGTCAGCGATGAAACCCTGCGGTTCCTTGGACAGAATGATATGTGGGTTAATCAAATGTGTTTGCCATTTATCCAGTTTGGCGAGACGGTCTGCGACGTGCTGGCGAATTGCCGGAGTAATTTCCATTTGTTTACTGGTAATGTTCATTGTCATAAATTTTACCTCTTGTCTTTCCGTCTTGGTGATTCCAGCATACCCGACCTAATGTCAAAATGTGTGATTTAGATCACGTTATTTTGTCACTTTTTGTCAGGGAATCTTTTTTGTGAGGCAGGGCAGGAAGAGGTGAGATTTACCTTGTCGAAGATAAAAATTGGGGCCATAGTTGACTGGATGTGTTGAGGCTAAAGCGCTTCAGCGGGTGACAGAAATGAATAAAAAATCGGCAGCCCTGAGGCTGCCGATTTGCATTGACGCTTCTGTCAGGTGTTGCTGCTGTTCGCGGCGATGATTTTCGCGACCTTTTCAGCCTGCGAAGTCATCTGCATCTGACGATAGGCATTTTCCATCAGCTTCAGGCCATCGCGCGTTGCCTGAGTGTCCGGGTAGTCACGCAGCATACCTTCAACACGGTTAACCACAGCAACCCAAGCGCCACGGCGGGTGTAGTACTCAGCCACGGAGTATTCATATTTCGCCAGACGATCTTTCAGGAACACCAGACGCTTGGTGGCATCGGTAATGTACTGACTGTTCGGGTAGCCGCGCACCAGCTTGGAGAAGTCATTGAAGGCATCACGTGCGTGCTGCGGGTCACGGTCAGAACGATCCACGCCGAAGAAGCCCTGCAGCGCACTGTCATCCAACGCCATGTTGGTCAGTCCGCGCATATACATGACATAATCGATGTTAGGATGAGTTGGGTTCAGACGCATGAAGCGATCGATGGTGGCCTGAGCCAGCGGAAGATCGGCATTTTTATAGTACGCGTAGATAAGATCTAACTGTACCTGTTGTGAATAGGGACCAAATGGATAGCGATTATCCAACGCTTCCAGTTGCGTTATCGCCTGTTTCCAGTTACCGTCCTGCAACTTTTGTTGTGCAGTCGCATAGATTTCATTCGGCGGATTGTCAGGGACCTGTTCATTTGAACCGGAGCAGCCCACCAAAGCCAGGCTCAACGTGGCCGCTGCCACCAGATATTTCATGCGCGTCATGACGTTTTGACTTTCCTCAAATGTTTGTCCGGGAGAAACTCTGTTCCTGCTCCCGATTAAGACCAGCTACAATAGCACACTATATTAAACGGCAAAGCCGTAAAACCCAACGTTAAACGAAGAAGCAGTTTATGGCACAACGAGTAGAACTCACCGCAACAGTCTCCGAAAATCAGCTCGGTCAACGCTTAGATCAGGCTTTGGCCGAATTGTTCCCTGATTATTCGCGTTCACGCATAAAAGAATGGATCCTTGACCAGCGCGTGATGGTAAACGGCAAGATCTGGGACAAACCAAAAGAGAAAGTGTTAGGTGGGGAAGCTGTCGCCATCAATGCTGAAATCGAAGAGGAAATCCGCTTCGAGCCGCAGGATATCCCACTGGACATCGTCTATGAAGATGATGACATTTTGGTGATCAACAAGCCGCGCGACCTGGTTGTTCATCCGGGCGCGGGGAATCCTGACGGTACGGTACTTAACGCACTTCTCCATTATTATCCGCCAATCGTTGATGTACCGCGCGCCGGTATTGTGCACCGTCTGGATAAAGACACCACGGGTCTGATGGTAGTGGCAAAGACCGTTCCTGCTCAGACCCGTCTGGTGGAATCCCTGCAGTTGCGCGAAATCACCCGTGAGTATGAAGCGGTAGCCATTGGTCATATGACCTCTGGCGGTACGGTTGAAGAGCCTATCAGTCGCCACCCGACCAAACGTACCCATATGTCGGTGCACCCGATGGGTAAACCGGCGGTGACGCACTACCGCATCATGGAACATTTCCGCATACATACGCGTCTGCGTCTGCGTCTGGAAACCGGCCGTACTCACCAGATCCGCGTGCATATGGCGCACATTACCCATCCGCTGGTGGGCGATCAGGTTTACGGTGGTCGTCCTCGTCCGCCAAAAGGCGCGTCTGATGAGTTCATTTCTGTGCTGCGTAAGTTTGACCGTCAGGCACTGCACGCAACCATGCTGCGTCTTTACCACCCGATTACGGGGATTCAGATGGAATGGCATGCGCCAATCCCGCAGGATATGGTGGAACTTATCGACGCCATGCGCGCTGATTTTGAAGAACATAAGGATCACGTGGACTGGTTATGACCAAACTGATTGTTCCAGAGTGGCCGCTGCCCGAAGGCGTGGCTGCCTGCAGTTCGACCCGAATCGGCGGTGTGAGCCAGGGGGCGTGGGAATCGTTGAACCTCGGCGCGCACTGTGGTGACAACCTGGAACACGTTGAAGAAAACCGTAAACGTCTGTTTGCTGCGGGCAAGTTACCGTCTAAACCGGTCTGGCTTGAGCAGGTTCACGGCAAGGATGTGTTGACGCTGTCGGGGGAACCCTATGCGTCTAAACGTGCCGATGCCTCCTACAGCAACACGCCAGGAACGGTGTGCGCCGTGATGACCGCTGACTGCCTGCCGGTTCTGTTCTGTAACCGTGCGGGCACTGAAGTCGCGGCAGCTCATGCGGGCTGGCGTGGTCTGTGTGAAGGTGTGCTGGAAGAGACTGTCGCCTGCTTTAACGATGAGCCAGACAATATCATCGCCTGGCTCGGCCCGGCCATTGGTCCTCGCGCATTTGAAGTGGGCCCAGAGGTCCGCGAAGCCTTTATGGAAAAAGATCCGCAGGCAGCGGATGCTTTCCTCCCGTCCGGGGAAAAATACCACGCCAATATTTACCAGCTTGCGCGCCAGCGCCTGAATAATGTCGGCGTGACGCAGATCTTCGGCGGCGATCGCTGTACCTTCACCGAAAAGGGTGATTTTTTCTCTTATCGCCGCGACAAGACGACGGGTCGTATGGCAAGTTTCATTTGGCTGATATAACCTAAAGAATCAAGACGATCCGGCACGTGCCGTTTTCTTTTCACATAATTCAGGTCATTAACCTTGAATAATTGAGGGATGACCTCATTTAATCTCCAGTAGCAAATTTGACCTGTAATGGGAGGAGTTATGCGTCTGGATCGTCTTACTAATAAATTCCAGCTTGCTCTCGCCGATGCCCAGTCTCTCGCACTGGGGCACGACAACCAATTTATCGAACCTCTTCATTTAATGAGCGCCTTGCTGAATCAGGAAGGGGGATCGGTACGTCCTTTATTAACGTCCGCTGGCATTAATGCTGGCCAGTTACGCACCGCTATCGATCAGGCGCTGAGCCGTTTACCGCAGGTAGAAGGTACCGGTGGTGACGTTCAACCGTCTCAGGATCTGGTGCGCGTGCTGAACCTTTGCGACAAGCTGGCGCAAAAACGTGGTGACAACTTTATATCGTCAGAGCTTTTTGTGCTGGCGGCGCTTGAATCACGCGGTACCTTAACCGACCTGCTGAAATCTGCTGGTGCAACCACCGCCAATGTGACTCAGGCGATTGAGAAAATGCGCGGAGGTGAAAGCGTGAACGATCAGGGAGCCGAAGACCAACGTCAGGCTTTGAAGAAATTTACGGTCGATCTGACCGAGCGTGCTGAACAGGGCAAACTTGACCCGGTGATCGGCCGTGACGAAGAAATTCGCCGTACTATCCAGGTACTGCAACGTCGTACCAAGAACAACCCGGTGCTGATTGGTGAACCTGGTGTTGGTAAAACCGCCATTGTTGAAGGGCTGGCGCAGCGTATTGTCAACGGCGAAGTGCCGGAGGGCCTGAAAGGCCGCCGCGTGCTGGCGCTGGATATGGGCGCGCTGGTGGCCGGTGCGAAATACCGTGGCGAGTTTGAAGAGCGTCTCAAAGGCGTGCTTAACGACCTGGCGAAACAGGAAGGCAACGTCATTCTGTTTATCGACGAGTTGCACACCATGGTCGGTGCAGGTAAAGCAGACGGCGCAATGGATGCCGGGAACATGCTGAAACCTGCGCTGGCGCGTGGTGAACTTCACTGCGTTGGTGCAACTACTCTGGATGAGTACCGTCAGTACATTGAGAAAGATGCTGCTCTTGAACGTCGTTTCCAGAAAGTATTTGTTGCTGAGCCAAGCGTTGAAGATACCATCGCGATCCTGCGTGGCCTGAAAGAGCGCTATGAGCTGCACCACCATGTGCAGATTACGGACCCGGCGATAGTGGCCGCAGCGACGCTTTCGCATCGTTATATTGCTGACCGTCAGTTGCCGGACAAAGCGATTGACCTGATCGACGAAGCGGCATCGAGCATTCGTATGCAGATTGACTCGAAACCGGAAGAGCTGGACCGTCTTGACCGCCGTATTATTCAGCTCAAGCTGGAACAGCAGGCGCTGAAGAAAGAGTCTGATGAAGCCAGTAAGAAACGCCTGGATATGCTGAACGAAGAGCTGGACGATAAAGAACGTCAGTACTCTGAGTTAGAAGAAGAGTGGAAAGCGGAGAAAGCGTCCCTTTCTGGCACCCAGACGATCAAAGCAGAGCTGGAACAGGCAAAAATTGCCATTGAGCAGGCGCGTCGCGTCGGTGACCTGGCGCGTATGTCTGAACTACAGTACGGCAAAATCCCTGAGCTGGAGAAACAGCTTGAGCTTGCGACGCAGTCCGAAGGCAAAACGATGCGCTTGTTACGTAATAAAGTGACGGATGCAGAAATTGCTGAAGTGCTGGCGCGCTGGACCGGTATTCCAGTGGCACGCATGCTGGAAGGCGAGCGTGAAAAACTGCTGCGCATGGAGCAGGATCTCCACAATCGCGTGATTGGACAAAACGAGGCGGTTGAGGCTGTTTCCAACGCTATTCGTCGTAGCCGTGCAGGGCTTTCCGATCCTAATCGTCCAATCGGTTCGTTCCTGTTCCTGGGGCCAACCGGTGTCGGTAAAACCGAGCTGTGTAAAGCGCTGGCTAACTTTATGTTCGACAGCGACGACGCGATGGTGCGTATCGATATGTCCGAGTTTATGGAGAAACACTCCGTCTCGCGTCTGGTTGGTGCGCCTCCGGGATATGTCGGTTATGAAGAAGGGGGCTATCTGACAGAAGCGGTTCGCCGCCGTCCTTACTCCGTCATCCTGCTGGATGAAGTGGAAAAAGCACACCCGGATGTGTTCAACATCCTGTTGCAGGTGCTGGATGATGGTCGTCTGACCGACGGGCAGGGGAGAACGGTCGATTTCCGTAATACAGTCGTGATTATGACGTCGAACCTGGGTTCCGATTTGATTCAGGAACGCTTCGGTGAACTGGATTACGGTCATATGAAGGATCTGGTGCTTGGTGTGGTCAGCCAAAACTTCCGTCCGGAGTTTATCAACCGTATTGACGAAGTGGTGGTCTTCCATCCTCTGGGTGAGAAACACATTGCGTCGATTGCGCAGATCCAGCTGCAGCGTCTGTATAAACGTCTGGAGGAGCGTGGATATGAAATTCACATCTCCGACGATGCGCTGAAACTGCTGAGCGAGAATGGTTACGATCCGGTGTACGGTGCGCGTCCATTGAAACGAGCTATCCAGCAGCAGATCGAAAACCCGCTGGCGCAGCAGATCCTTTCCGGGGAGCTGATTCCTGGCAAAGTTATCCGTCTCGAAGCCAACGACGATCGCATTGTTGCAGTGCAGTAAATCACAAAACGCAAAAACGAGCCGCTTGCGGCTCGTTTTTGTTTAAAAACCAGGCAAAAATTGAGGTCTGGGATGTGCTTTGCCTGGAAAGTGAGCAGTCAGTAAATAATTTTCACTTTATCCTTGCAGCTTCGGAATTACTCTCTATAATGCGCCTCCACTGACACGGAACAACGGCACACACGCCGCCGGGTCAGCAGAGAAAAGCGAAAATAAACGCTTGACTCTGAAGCGGGAAAGCGTAATATGCACAC
>NZ_JBQEOB010000018.1:0-11887 GCF_052045065.1 Enterobacter sp. 22452
AGTCTGGTAGTCGACGGATATCCGGCTTATGAAACCCTAGCCGCGCAGAACAAAGGGATCGCACTGACGGGCTGTTGGGCACATGCCCGCAGAAACTTCGCCGATCTTTATAAAGCGAGTAAGGACCCCAGGGCAGAAATGGCGGTCAGACAGATCGCCGGGCTATACAGGCTGGAAAAGAAGATCCGCCACCGTCCGGTGGAAAAGATCCGCCAGTGGCGGCAGCGTTATGCGCGGCCAGTGCTGGAAAAACTGTGGCAATGGCTTGAGCTGCAGAAAGATGCGTGCCCGGAAAGTTCCGCGCTGGGTAAAGCAGTCGCGTACGCACTGAAACGACGGACCACGCTGAGCAGGTTCCTGGAGGATGGCGCGTTGCCACTGGACAACAATCGCTGCGAGAGGGCCATCAGGCCGGTGGTGATGGGGCGTTCAAACTGGCTCTTCGCAGGTTCGGTTGCAGCGGGCGAGCGAGCCGCCAGGATCATGAGCTTGCTGGAAACGGCGAAGATGAATGGCCTTGATCCGCATGCCTGGTTGACGGACGTTCTGCAACGGTTACCTGGCTGGCCGGAAGAAGGCCTGGACGCGTTGCTGCCGCTGCAGGGGTTCACCTTCAGGGACAGAGGCGCCTGACAGAAAGACCCCGATGTCCGCACTAAGGACTTGCGCACCTGACAACGTAAATAGCGACAACCCGCATATCACGTGGCTTCAGAGCGACCACACACCAGACTCAGTTCCTGCGCTACAGGCGCGAAACACCTTACTCAGTACTTCACCACCTGACGAACGCCTCCCGGGGAAACCTGAGGCCGATCTCGTCGGCCCTGTCAATATGAGTTCACCGGATGCATACTATCAACGGGATAATGCAGGCGTTTGAAGGCATTTCGGATCAGCGGCATGGTCAGGTAACATCACAAATAAAACAGTATGTTACCTGACGACTCCTTAATGCGGCAGAGCCCCTGATGCTACCTGACGGAACCGACCACTCTCTTCATTTTTAACCGGTATTACACCGGTTAAAAATGATACCCCTCACAAATTAGTCAGTGACTGGTGATACTGAATTCAGGCTCCAGTCACTCATCACCTGCGCGCCATCGCCAAAGGTGATACTAAAGTCTATTCTTTGACCAAAGCTATCTAAAGCCCGTGCTGAAATCGTCGCAACAGAGGCTTCAAATACATCCAGATGGTCATCCGTTGTGTCACCTGAATACTGTTCAATATTACTCCCGTCATGCCAATAAGCTATTGCAGCCCCGCTCTGTACCGTCGATGAAATAGTTTTCTGAATCATCGAATAGCATATAATACGACTGACTATTGAATATACACCAATTCCTACCTTCTGACTCTGAAAACCATATACGTCAATATTGTCATGCCCACCCGTAAATGCCATGCCCGGGGAACGATTATCAATCAGCGCAACGACACTATTCTTATTATAATCACAGGCAACAACATAAAATGTTCTGTTATAAGCGAATTCCTCGCTTTGGTCGGCGGTACAGTTACAAGGGAGTTCGTATGCGGCTTCGTAATTACTTGTACTTTCATATTGATCTGCACTGGGTGAAACCGTCATATTGTAGGGTTCGCCATCCCATCCCAAAATGTAATGTATACTTTCATTGTAATACGGGGTCGATTCAGAATTATATCTGACTGCTCCCACATTATTGGTTTCGTCTTTATATAAGTAGAAACATGCTTCATTATTCCATGTATCAGGATTAAGGGTAAGCAATACACTGCTCAGGGTGCTGACTGTTTTCGTCTCACCCTGAGCATCCGTATAATCGAACTTCAGATACACGTTGACGGGAGTCATATTGCCTTTAGTCGGTTGCAGAAAATACTCATAATGCCAGACTGCGTCTCCTGGCACCTGATTCCAATTTTCATTATTGGCAGGCACAACCACCTGGGTGTCAAAAACAAATTTCCCGTCGTTCGGGTCGCTGTTTCCAAAACTGATCCAGCCATAGTCAGAAGGCACGCCGTTGTCCATATGGTTAGACGAACAAGTGCGCAGCGAGGCATTATTCTGGAGCCAGTTAATCACATCCTGTACGGTTGATATGTCGCCCTCGTCTGCATCATAACTGAATCCAGCGTAAAATTTGGTGCACATCACCCCGTTATTGTAAACGTTGCGTGTACCACCAACGGTATTGCCAAGATCACGGTAAAGCCCCTTCAGGGAAATAGAACTCGGGTTGACAGCCTGTACCACTATGCCGTACTGGCCTGTGGCGTCAGGAGTGGTTGATTCACTGCCGGTATGATAATACTCAGCACTGGCTTCAGTAATTCCGCCGTAGGTTGAATCATTTACCTGCAACGTCACCTCACAGGACGACCACAGAATACCATCAGCGGTGAGAGTGACGGTGGCCGAACTGCCGTTGTCGCTGAGAGTCTGTGTCCAGGTGCCTGCCGCTGCTGATGGCAGATTGACACCGGTAATGGTAGTACCGGCCGGAGCAGCAATGACCAGCTTTGCACCTGTTGCATCCAGGCTGCCCTGCGTATCGACCTCCAGCGTCACGGTGCCCGTCTCTCCGGGCTTAATCCCTGGGTAGCTGCCATCCTCATTTTTTTGTCCGGTAATTGTCATTTTGGCGACGGTAAGAAAGTAGTTAATGGTGCCCTGGATGTTCCCACCGTACGGGATATACTCGGCGATACCATGAATATTAGAGCCTGTAGACAGATACTGCGTGTCTGTCGGATTCAGCTTCACCGTCACCTGGCAGGTTGGCGGCCAGCTAAACGAGTCCGCGGTAACCAGGATAGCATTACTGCCCGGCGAGAATGAATATCCCCCCTGTGAACCTGGCAGAGTCATATACGTGATGGTGCCCAAAGGGTTACCTGCGGCATCGGTCGGGGGAGTGACGGCAAGCTCGGAACCAGCGACGTCTGTCGCCCCTCCGGTATCCAGGTCCAGTGTAACAACGGCCATGCCATAAGGCAGACAGTACGGATAATGGTTATTCACCATTTCCTGGGTGATGGTCATGGTTAGCTGTGAGTCTTTAATCGTCATTGCGTTGTCCTCGTATTGTTGCGGTCAGCGTGCCGGAAGCGACCGGACGCCGTTTTTTGTGAGGCCCGGAAGCCGGGCCTTACCGTGCTTTACGGCTTACTTGCTGTACCCGTACGGGTCGTACACCCGCCAGGCCACCTCACTGTCGTCACTGATTTGTACCACCGAGCCCTGCTGGTCACTGCCCAGCAACTGCACTGCATCCGGTTCACTTGCCCCCCGGAACACGCAGGCCTGCGTGTTTATATAGGTCGAACTCCGGGTGCCCTGCAGTTCGTTCATCAGCACGCTGCCGGACTGGTAGTACAGGGTGGTCGGGTCAGTATCGGTCTCCTTCTTCTCTGCCAGCTGGATACCGTCCGCGTCATAGCGGAACCAGCCCAGCGTCCCCTGCGCATCGCTGAGATTCATCAGCTGGCTGCGGCTGTTGTAGGCCAGCGTCCTGCCCTGTTCATCGGTGGTCATATTGCCGTTGCCGTCATAGCTCAGGCTGAGGTCCCACGCTGTCAACACATCATTGGTGATGTCGGCCAGCAGTGTCCGGTCCGGATTGCCCGCCGTGTAGGTGGCCGTATTGGTTACCGGATTTCCGTCGGGGTCCAGCAGGTCAGAGATGACGGTCCGGATGTTGCCAATAAAATCGAAGGTGAACTGCTGCCCGGTCAGATGGTAGCCTTCCGGAGAGTCCGGGTAGTCTCCGGTGCAGGTGTACGTCTTCATCTGGTTCAGCGGGGTGTAATCATAGGTTTCGGTGCGCAGGGACAGCCCGTCACGGGTGCTGGTCCGGGTGGTCACCTGGTCATTCAGGTTATAGACCAGCACCAGCTCCTGTGAACCGCTGACCGTGCCACTGACTGCCAGCGTACGCCCGGATTCACGTCCCTGCGCATCCCGGGTCACCGTTGTGATCTGTACGTTGCCTGATATCTTGTCGGTAGTGGTGGTCTGGTCCACGCTGCCGGTGCTGTCATAACGGTACGTCACGGTTGTGAGCGTCCCTGCCGGGGAGGACGGGTCAGAGGTCAGGGTGTAGCCCGCCTGTCGACCCAGTCCGTCATATGAGGTGACATGCGTCAGCCCGCCGGCATCGGAGCTGGTCACCGGGTTGCCACCCAGCGAATACGTCATCGACTGACTGCGGGAAGCCGATTCAGTCCCCTTCAGCTGGTAGTCCATCTGATTGATGCGGAGCTGCCCTGATGTGGTGTAAGTCAGAGTCCGGTGCGCAAAATCATCAGCGGCAGTGTCACTGTCGGAAGTCAGGACATCGCCGGTTGCCGGGTCATAGGTAAAAGCCAGCGCAGCCTCCTCACCACCACCCGCATTGGAGATAACGCTCAGAACCGCCTCATTCAGCTCCGTCTGATATGTGTAGGTCAGGATGGCCCCGGCCGGGGTTTTCACCGTTTCCGGTTTAGTCGCGCTGCCATCGCTATAGGTGTACACTGACTGGCGCCCCCCCTCCGTCATGGTGGTTACCCGGTCCAGACCGTCAAAGGAGCGGGTGCCATAGGTGTAACTGTCAGCCCCCGTGACCTCACTTTCCGCCACCGCAATGGCCACCATCAGCTTTTTCGTGCTGTGCGACGCCCAGGACGGCGTCATGACGGAACCGTCAGGACGAGTGACCGACTTTGGACGGTCAAAGACATCCAGCGTCACGGAGGATGTCTGGTTCAGTGCATCCGTACTTCTGACTTTCCTGCCCAGCCCGTCATAACCGGAGGTTTCCGTGCTGTAGACAGAATCCGCTGCATTCAGACGTTCGGTTTTCAGAGGATTACCGGAGATATCCTCTGTCACACGCTGCTTCTGCGTGTCCTGTCCGTCAGTGCCGGTCAGGGAGCTGTATGTGATACGGGTCAGCGGGTCATGCCGGGAGGTTTCGGTATGACCGTCCGGCGATACGGTGGCACACTCTTCACCCCACTCATCATACAGGGATACCGACGCAGCTGCAGACGACGTCCCGTTCCGGTCGTAATAATCATAACTGACCGAACGGAGCGTGTTACCTTCGCCGTCGTAGCGGGTTTCACTGACAGTGTAAAACGCCAGGGTGTCAGAAGATACAATACCATCCGCATCCTGCTGAAGTTGCTTCAGGGTATTACCGACGCTGTCGGTGACGGACTGGCTCTTAACCCCCCTTGCATCAGTGGTCGTTTTGACCGGATTTGTCACCGGAACATACTGCACATGCGGATTGAGGTTCAATCCGCGCTGGCGGGTGATATCCACCTGCAGGGATGAAGGTGAATAACTGTATGACTGAGCGGATTCAAATGGACTGTCCTGGCAGGCAATCTTCCAGGTCATCCGCCCCAGGGCATCATATTCATAGTACATGGTTACTTCAGGAGAACTTTCAGAGACGGTAATATCCGCGGTTCCAGTCCGTTTTCCGGACACTGTACTGTGGTCGGCCCGTTCTTTATGTACCAGACCATCATATCCGGTGTGGGTATTAACCGTCCTGAGCGTGGCGTTATTATCCTCCAGGCTGTAGCTCAGGGTTGTTGTGGTGGTGTAACTCCTGTCCGCTGCAGGCAGCCAGACAGCAGAGGTCGCCAGCCGGGCTGCATTCAGCAGGGTGGTGTCGATCTGCCAGGTCCACGATTTCGTCAGTACTGGTGTTTTATCAGCGCCTTCAGACTGTGTCATTCCGGAGCGGCGGATAAGCGTGGTACCGTTATATCCGTTCACAGAGTCGTAAGTATACTCATACTGGCGAACCGGTGCAGGCAGCAGGTCTGCGTCCGATGGCGTTCCCGGAGTGATGATTTTTGTTTTCAGGTGGCGGACAAAACCGTACGGGTCTCCCGGACAGCTACCGGTTTCGCCGGTCGCAGGATAATACTCCCGCGCAGTCTTTATGCCGGCTTTATTCGTCCGGGCAGTCAGGTTGGCAAAATCATCCCAGGTAAAAGATTGGCTCTCAGTATTGCTGACACTGCCGTCACTCCAGGTTTTTGTATGCGTCAGCGGCAGGGCATAGGTCGGCACCTGCCCGTCAATCACACCATCGTTGGCGGCATAGGTCAGCGCTTCGGTGAGCGTGTGCTGTCCGTCATCGTATGTCACCACCTTACTCAGCAGGGAGTGGAACTTGTTCCAGGTGGACGTGGTGACCTTATTCACGGGTACATCTGCCGTACCGTCTTTTTTAAGCCGGGTCAGGGTTTCGGTCAGAGCACTGCTGTAGGTAAAAGCGCCGTCGTAATGCAGCAGGCTGTCAGTGCGCTCATCAACCTGGCTATTGGGGATGACGGGGTTCCCCAGATAGTTGTACTGGCTTGCATCTGGCGGGGCGAACGTATAGGTGGCGATATAGTCTGTGCTGTTATCGGATAAATCACCGGCCCGGCGGTATTCCCGGACGGTGGTCTGAATCTGAGTACCACCGGGTAGTGTGATACCTCCGCTGGCCGGGTCACTTGCCTCGCTGTAGGTGACCTGCTCATACAACCCGCTGGTATCTGCCACGGTGGAGAGCAGATACATCGGTACGCCGCCGTCGGCCAGGTTATCATAATAGGTGAAACGGGCTTCATACTCTTTCGGGCCGGATATCGTTACCAGAGAGTTACCTTCCTGCAGGAAAGTGAACTGACGGGCCAGACTGCCGTCGGAGGCCAGGGTCACCACGGTACCTCCGCCAGCCGCGCCGCTGTAATCGACGGACGCCAGCAGAGCACCGGTATCATCTGTCACTCCAGTGAGACAGACCAGCATGCTGCCATCAAGAATGAACTGGCTGTTGTCATAACTGAAATACAGGGAGCGGCCTTCCTCTGAGGTGGTCCGGGACAGGTACAGATTGCCACTGCTCTGGTCACCCGGCAGGGCTGCATAAACATGCAAATCACCATTTTTTTGTCTGACGCTCAGTTCCCAGGCTGAGCTGTCCCAGCTAATCTGCACATCCTTCAGCAAATACCCCTCCATTGCCACCGGACCGTCCGTCAGGTCCTCCAGATAAAAACTTTTCCCGGACGGCAGGGTCAGGTGCCCGTCGCCGAAATCAGAGCTGCGCTTGAAAGCCGGAATCGACAGTCCCCAGCCGGAACCAAAAGGGGTCAGGTCATTGATAAAGCCCTGTTGCGGGTTGAAACCAACCTGCAGTTTAAACTCAGGCCCTGCCAGATAGTTTCCCTTCAGGGATGCCAGGGTTAGGGTTTTGGCAAACAAGCCTGTACGGGCATCGGGTTTTCCCGAAAGGTAATCTGAACTATTACGGGCCATGGAATACTGAGCCATAGAGTTATCCTGTGTCGTGTCAGTAAGGGAGCGATGGACAGTGACAGCAAATGTTGCCGCAGTCCGTCTGGATAAAGTTTCTGTCTGGTCATCCGATTTGGATGGGAGCACCTGTACAGCTACAGGTATATTAGAATTAAGTTTTCTGTCGAAAACGGGGCAAATTTTGCCTCGCAGGTGAGTATAAAAAAGTCAGAGTGATTCTGCCGACTGATTTATCCTGTATACCTGAAACCCGTACTGAATACTGTGAGGTGTAGTTAAAAAAATCAAGGATCAAGGCGAATGCATTTAATTAATAAAAACAATGTGTTATTTTTAACTTCGAAATATTCTGAATGCCATCAGAGAATCCGGAGGCATGATTTTTCTAGAACTGTGATGGATAAATCAAAAATAAATTTCTGCCGGTGTGCAGATGAAAATGAAACCAAAGTAAACCGCACTTAACAGACAACGTATTTCATTTTTTCAGGAGAAATAAATATGCGTGATACAGCAATCGGATATGCCGGGCAGAGACGTTCAGGCGTCAGCAGGCACTACCTGCTGGGGAACGGTTACCGGGGGTTTAATCCGGTACTGAAACGCTTTGCGGGTCAGGACAGTATGAGCCCGTTCGGGGCGGGTGGTGTACACGGATTTGCATACTGTGGCAGCAATCCGATTAACCGAAGTGACCCTTCAGGACATGGATTTTTTAGCTGTTTGGAACGGCTACTTGTAAGAGTGGGGTTGAAAGCAGCCAAAAAAGGGATTGTGGCTGAAGCTACAGCTGAAGCTACAGCTGAAGCTACAGCTGGGACTACAGCTGTAGCTGTAGCTGAAGCTGAAGCTGAAACTGAAACTGCCACAGTGTCGAAAGCTCTGGTTTCTGATAACATTACGGATGGGGATATCATTTCTACTGTTTCAGAAAATAATAGTACAGTCCTTCCTCCAGAAGTTCGGGATTTTGATGCGTTGGCTAAGTTTGAGAGAGCCGACTCCACAACTTTAGAGTTTAGAGCAACTTACTGGGACAGGGATAATAAGAGCAGAGCTGTCGAACTGTACAATCTGGCAGATAAAAAATATGGAAAAGAAATTCCATCTGGAAAAATTAATATGAGAGTAGGGAATCTAAGTAATTTTCACAAGAACAATCCGTTGAATAATTATATTGCAAATCTGTCTGAAAATAAGCGAAATGTGCTCTTGACCGGTCAAAATGAAGTTATGTCAACAAGAGCAGCATATGGCAATATCATTGATGAGACATCAGGAACTACAAATATGGCTCGACTATTTTTTTAAGTCGTTCTTAGCTCGAGTAGCTGCCCCCGTTACCTTATTCGTACCCCTTATAATGGGGTGTTAGCCAGCCAGACCCGGCATGATTACTGCCCCCAGTCGTTCATGATCCGAGGGGTGATGTCACCGGGTCTGGTGGGGCGCTGGTAACCGCTAATAGGGGCCAGGTCAGGCACTTTTGCCGAGACCGTCTGTAACGTGGATGCCGGTACCTGCTCCCCGTGGTTATCTGGTTAACCCGTATAAACAGGGAGACAGAATGACCGAATCCACCGATTACGAATCAGTCGAGGTTTTTATTGGCGTTGATGTCGGTAAAGATACCCATCACGCTGTTGCTGTTAATCGTTCAGGTAAACGCCTGTTCGACAAAGCATTACCCAACGACGAAACCAAACTCAGATCGCTGATATCTGACCTCAAACAGCATGGTCAGATACTGCTGGTTGTTGACCAGCCTGCCACCATCGGCGCATTACCTGTCGCCGTTGCCCGCTCCGAAGGCGTCCTTGTCGGATACCTCCCCGGGCTGGCAATGCGTCGCATCGCCGACTTACACGCCGGTGAAGCTAAAACTGATGCCCGCGATGCGGCCATCATCGCCGAAGCTGCCCGTACCCTACCTCACGCGCTACGCACGCTGAAGCTGGCTGACGAGCAAATCGCCGAACTCTCCATGCTCTGCGGCTTCGATGACGATCTCGCCGCACAAACAACCCAGGCCAGCAACCGTATCCGCGGTCTGCTGACCCAGATACATCCGGCTCTGGAGCGCATTCTCGGCCCGCGACTGGATCACCCGGCTGTACTTGATCTTCTCCAGCGATATCCCTCACCCGAAAAACTTGCTTCGCTGAGTGAGAAGAAGCTGGCTGCCCAGCTCTGCAAGTTAGCTCCTCGTCTGGGTAAACGCCTCGCAGCAGACATCACCCAGGCACTGACACAGCAAACCGTCGTCGTTCCCGGCACGAATGCCGCTGTCGTTGTTCTGCCACGCCTTGCACTCCAGCTCATCACACTGCGTAAGCAAAGAGACGAGGTGGCCCTTGAGGTGGAACAGCGGGTTCTTGCTCACCCTCTTTACCCGGTCCTGACCAGCATGCCCGGAGTCGGTGTCAGGACCGCAGCCAGACTCCTCACTGAGGTCGCCTGTCGCGCCTTTGCCTCTGCCGCACATCTCGCAGCCTATGCCGGTCTTGCACCGGTAACCCGGCGCTCCGGCTCCTCCATCCGAGGAGAACATCCCTCGCGGCGGGGTAATAAAACGCTCAAGCGGGCGCTGTTCCTGTCGGCCTTCGCTGCGCTCAGGGATCCGATCTCCAAGGTTTACTACACACGCAAAATAAGCCAGGGAAAACGACACAACCAAGCGCTTATCGCTCTCGCAAGACGGCGCTGTGACGTCCTGTTCGCCATGATGCGCGACGGGACTTTTTATACCCCTACGGCGTCATAAACATGCTTGACAACTTAATAGGGGCACGTTACGACATGCCAGCCTGATGCGTCTGTATCTTCGTGTTCCGTGGTCGCAGTGTATGCATCCGGTGAACTCATATTTTCTTAATTATTTCAGCAGCTAATATCATCGTCATCTTTTACTGATGAAGGATGTTTACGGATGAGACAACGATGGTTCATTGAACAGAATAAACAGCATGTCGCCAGCTGGCGGGCCAGTGGTCTTACCCGCCAGCAGTACTGCGAACTTAACGACATTCCCTTCACCTCCTTTCGTGAATGGCCCCAGGATGTCGCAAAAGCTGAACGACGGGCCAGCGAACCCGCTGTGCTCCCTGTTCATATCACCGAAACACCACCACCTGCAGCACCCTTTTCACCCGCGGTGAATGAGCCCGTCACTCTCTTTCTGCCCGGCGGGATACGGATGTGCTGCCATCCTTCGCAACTGACCGATGTTTTCAGGGCCCTCAAATATGCTGACGCCTGAAAATGTCTTTCTCGCGGTTAAACCCGTCGATATGCGACGGGGTATCGACACGCTGACACAGTATGTTCAGGACGAACTTCAGGCGTCATGGCATGAAGGGACCGCCTTCGTCTTCACCAATAAAGCCCGTTCGCGCATCAAAGTGCTGCGCTGGGATAAGCACGGCGTCTGGCTGTGTGTTCGCCGTCTGCACAAAGGCCACTTCCGCTGGCCCCGGGCAAATGAGGTCGCCTGGTCCCTCACGCCTGATGAGTTCAGCTGGCTCGTCAGCGGTGTTGACTGGCAGCAGGTAAAAGGACACGACCTCACAAAATGGGTCTTCCGGGATGCCGCTGAATCCGCACCAGAAACCAACATAACCTTATGAACAATAATGATTATCCGTGCCGGATGCGGTATAATTACCCGCATGGATATCTCCGTTCTCACCACCACCAATGACATCGAACAGCTTCGCACTCTGGCGCTTACCATGGTGCAAAAAGTGATGTCTGAACAGGCTGAGACAGAAAAACTCCAGCAACGTATCCTTCTGCTGGAAGAGGCTCTGAAACTGGCCCGCCAGCAGCGCTTCGGAAAAAAGGGGGAGACGCTGGCCGGCATGCAACGCTCTCTGTTCGAAGAGGATGTCGATGCGGATATCGCTGCTGTTGAAGCACAACTGGACACGCTGCTCCCGGCAGAAGAAAAAGCCGCCCCGGAACGTCCGGCACGAAAACCGCTACCGGCTCATCTCCCGCGTGTCACAAAAACTATCGAACCTGCCTCAACCGAAAGCTGCCCTGACTGCCAGGGCGCACTGCGTCACATTCGCGATGAGGTGAGCGAAAAACTGGAATATATCCCGGCCCGCGTTGTGGTTAACCGGTACGTTCGTCCGCAGTATAGCTGCACCTGTTGCCAGCGGGTAGTGAGCGATGATATGCCTGCGCACATTATCCCGAAAGGTGTGGCAGAGCCGTCACTCATCGCCCAGGTGGTGATCAGCAAGCACTGCGACCATATGCCCCTGTACCGTCAACATCCAGTGCTGGCCCGCTCGGATATCCATCTCCCCGTCAGCACGATGGCCGATATGGTCGGGCGTGCGGGGGCGGCGCTTACCCCACTGGCAGAATCCCTGCACCGGATGCTGCTGACTCGCGATGTGTTGCATGCCGATGAAACACCCCTGCAAATCCTGGACACGAAAAAAGGCGGTAAAGCCCGCTCCGGCTACCTGTGGACTTACGTCAGCGGTGAAAAAAGCGGCCCTGCTATCGTCTGCTTCGACAGTCAGCCCGGCAGGAGTAGTGCATACCCGGCGGAATACCTGAAGA
>NZ_JBQEOB010000019.1:0-10274 GCF_052045065.1 Enterobacter sp. 22452
GCTTCTTTTCTGGCACACTCTATATGCAAAAATGACGCATTCTAATTTCAATTACTCTGTACTCTGTACTCTGTACTCTGTCATGTATGACATACCGGTGATTTTCACCAGAGGTACAAAAACATGTGTCGTGACCGTTCATCATGTCACACATTCATTGTTGAGCGATACAGATTATGAAGATTGTTTTTAATTTTCAACGGGGTGTTTCTTTCTCCGGATACCGGAAAAAATCCACCGGTCAGAAAATTGATTTACTGGATTATTGCTCAATACTTAAGACTCATTTGGCCGGCAAGTCAGAAACGTGCAAGGGCCTAATTCATCACCAACAGGATTAATATCATGCCAAATCAAATTGCTGTTACTATCGACCCAGTCAGTATCCCTGATGACAATACAACACCCGCAACAGTGAGTGCGCTTCTGACCAGCGATGGAACAACCCCTGTAACAACTGCAACGACTGTCAATTTTTCTGTCACCCCCGGCATTGGTTGTTCGTTGTCTGCAACATCAGGAACAACTGATACGACATCAGGGATTGCATCAGTTACAGCAACCTGCATCATTCCGGGGGATTATACCATCACGGCGACTGAGAGTGATGACATCTCAGTAACGGGGGATGCGGTGCTCACTGCAGTACCTGAAACAACGATCATCCTGACACCCGATCCGCTTATTACCACCCTGAACGGTACGGTTACGTTGACGGTAACACTGCTTGACTCCAGTGGAAATCCAGTCGACGGGAAAACAGTCGACTGGTCAGTCGATGCTGGCGGCCTTTACATTATAACCAGTGATTCATCTTCAGTGACAGACGCTGCTGGTACTGCTACTGTTACTGCAACCTGTTCAAATGCAGGGGTGGCCGGAATTATCACTGCGAAAGTAGATGCCCGGACATCTGCATCCTGTAATGTGTTTTTTAGCAGCCCGACAGTACCAGTGGTTTCAATTCTCAATGCCGATGACGATCACACCCTGAATGCTGACGAAATTAAACTGGGTGTCCAGTTGTATATTAATGATCCGGGTAAGGGACCTTACTCCAGCGGGGACTTTGTGACGCTTTACTGGACGGAAGGGGCGGATATCATTGATTCCAGACAGTATCCGGTCGACTCCACAACAAAATTCCCTATTTCAGTAAACATTTCATCTGAGTTTAATTCCGCGTGTTTATATAATGGCCAGTATTCAGTGTTCTATGTTTTTGAAGATGCAAACCAGAACACGCACTGTTCACAAAACTTTGCCCTGACCGTCGATGGTGTAACACCACCGGCAACACTGCCTGCACCTTCCTTCCCGGAAGCGACCAACAACACGATTAATGCGAATGCGGCAGCCGGCGGGACAAATATGCGGATCAGCTATTCCGGTATGGCGGCGGGGGATATTGTGCTCGCCTCCTGGCAGGAATACTCGTCTACCGGTGTCCCTGTTTCGGGGTCAGAAACAAGCACCTCTATTACCGTTAAATCTACTGATGTGACGCTCAGATTCTGTACCTTCATTATTGATCAGGAATATATTACTGCAGTACGTACCAGTGGTACCGCTCAGGGGTCTTATACCGTTCAGCGTTCTGGCACAGGAAATCCGGAGAATTCAGCGACGGCTACCGTCAATGTTGACTTAATTTAACCCTTACATGAAGTGCCGCCGGATATGGCGGCACTTCATGGCAAGGACCAACTCCGGGATTTATATATGAATGAAAAAATCTCGTCATCACTGACTCCTGATAATCAGGTTAACAACAATTTACCGTTGTCGGATGATTATATTATTGCAGGTGTTACCGCGTCGCCTGTCGTAACCAGTCCGGGAACGACAGTTGTCCTGACCGCCGTTGTTCAGACATCTGATGGTTTACCGGTTTCGGGTATGAATGTTATATGGGAACTTGTTTCCGGACAGCTCTATATCACACTGTCAGGCAATGCATCTGTGACGGATGCCGCTGGCTCAGCCACCATTCAGGCTACGGCGGATTCACCTTCAGGCGGGATAGTCAGGGCCAGGGCAGGAACAATAACCTCGGACTGCAGTATCCATTTCAGCGATCCTCTGCTTGGTGCGCCCGTGGTTGTCAATGCAGAAACGGACCATCAGCTGGATGCATATGAAATTTCATTAGGGGTGACGGTTTATGTACCGGAGCCTGCCGCTTATTTTAAACCCTTACCCGGGGAGCTTATTGTTTTTTACTGGGATGGGCTGGCAAGTAAAACATACGTGATACAGGATCCTCCCGTTTTCCCTTTATCAATAGATGCAACAGCCGCTTTGCCTGCATCCTGTTTTTATAATGGTCATTATGAGCTGTTTTATGATTATATCGAGCAGTCACAAAATATTCACAGTTCGCTCCCCTTTACAGTAGAAATCGTCGGATGTCCCCCTCCGGCCACGCTGCCTGCTCCTGTTTTCCCTGATGCCGATTCAACTAATACGATCAGTTATGCCTCGGTCGTGGCAAATAACGGCACCGCTCTGGAGGTGGTTTACCCGGGCATGGCTGAAGGTGACACCCTTACCGCAACATGGTTTGGGTTTAAGGATTCGCCCGATACGCCAATCCCCGGAACGCAGTGGACGGACACCCGGACCGTGACCACCGGTGAGGTTGTCGCTCAAAAAGCCGTTTTTCATATACCGGAATCGAACATCCTGCCTGTCGGTAACGGACAGGGAGAGGGGCAGTATCATGTGACTGACCTTCAGGGGAAAACGGCACTTTCCCTTCCCGGAGATGTGAATATCAGCGGTGAGCTGGCAATGAACTGCAGTACTGGTGCGCCGGTGTTTATTCCGGCGGTGCCAGTTCGTCCCGTCAATTCGATCAACCTGACAGGCCCTGCCAGTGCAGCCGTTGAATTAACCATTCTGGCCCCGACATCGGCATGTTTTTATCCCGACGGGCAGGACACGCAGCTCATCACACTGGATGATACCGGATATGGCGTGGCGCAAATCTATGACTTTTCGGCTGAATCAGTACAGATACAGGCCAGTTTAATCAGTAAACCCGGCGTAACCGCGAATGTCAGTATGCGGTTTCTTGACTGGTTGCCAGGCCGGGGTGATTTGCTCAGTTACGGGGTGTCAACAGGCTCACGGGCTGACGGTCGCAGTGTCTGCAGCGTGTACCTGCAGACAACGTACAGCTCAACGGCAACGGTCGCGAGGCTGACGCTTACGGGAAACACGCACGCCATCATCACCCAGAGCAATGCTACAACCGCAGTTAATGACGTGAAAGACTCTCATGCCTGTGCATTTGATATAACCGATACCGTGCCAGAAACGGTGGCCTTCACACTGTCCTTACCGGAGATACCCGGCTCTGACATCAGTGGTTCACTGGTGTTTATATAGTAAAAAAATAAAACACTAAATATTATGTGGAGATATACCGATGACCAGTAATGTAGCCGCAGGAAAAAGCCTGCTTTATTACAAAGAAACCGATTTCGTGGGTGCCCCGGACAGCATTGACCATGGCGGGACGGGAGTGATTGCCGCCAGCACCAGCAACTGGAACTACCTCTCCGTGGCGATGACCACCATGTACTCTTATGCCTGGAGTAAGGTCGATACTGCCGACGCCTCCCTTAGCTATCTTAACCATATTGAAGAGGTCTGCTCCGCACAGTTCGCGGATTTACAGCAGCTCTACCCGGCTCAGGATCAGTTCCCGCTCCAGTACCTGGGGATTGACCCGGATGCCGCCGTGCTGGTCTGGCTGGATATTGACGCCGCACAAACGGCCCCCAACGCGGTGGCATCCTCCGCGCTGGTAGGTGGTAGTTCACAGAGCGTCACCACGCTGTCCCTGCCGGGTCGGCCTGCCGCGCTGGGGTTTGTTGCTCCCACGAACGGAAGCTCAGTGGTCGCCTCCTGTCGCTACGGTGATTACGATGCCACCACCGGGACTGTCGCCTGGACCGGTACCGGCACGCTCGTTGTGGAGTATCAGAATAATGCCGTCACACTGATTAACGCGGGGGGATTCCCGGCGAACTGGGTCTTCTCAGACCCGGTGCTGAAAGGGGACGGAACCTGGCACACCACGCTTGGCGGCGGCACGCCGGCCACGGACACCATCAGCAGCCTGACATCTGATAAAACGGTGATTGCCAACAACGGGACAGATACGGCTACCCTGACGGCAACCGTTACCGACGGCGCGGGACAGCCCGTTGCCGGCGTGACTGTCAACTGGACGACATCTCAGGGTAATCTGGGCGCCAGCGCCTCGCAGACCGGAGCAAACGGTCAGGCCATCACCACGCTGACCGATACCGGCGGTACCGGCATCGCCACCGTAACGGCCAGTATTACCGGCAGCCTCCGCTCCGTGGATATCACGCTGTCCTCTCAGTCCGCCGGCCTGACGCTGTATCAGACTATCAGTTACGGTGGTAACAGCGAACCTCTGGCTATTGAGAACAGCGAACAGCTGCGTAATGCCGTGTCTCAGTGGGCCTGGCAGTCCGTCCGACTGAACGGCGAGCACCTGTTTGGTCATACGCTGATTGCAGACCGGACGGCATTCGATTTTAGAACCTACCGGGACAGCTACGATGTCAGCGATAACGCTGACCTGACGGCCTGGTATCCCCAGCTTCTGTCCTCCCCTGCCGTGCAGGGCACTGCCCTGGGCGGGGATGACGTGGTGGTCAGGGTGTTGCTGTTCCCCGCTGACCGCAGCCAGTCTGTGGTGGCAACGGCAACACAGTCCTGGCCAAAAGTGACAGAAACGGCCAGCGTGTCAAATGGCCTGCAGACGGTGGAGGGCGTACTGGTCATCCTGAACAAAAAACAGGGACTGACCACGGTTTCGCTGAACGTGGGGAGTCTGGATACCACTACCGGCCTGGTGACGTGGCAGTTCACTTCGTCACTCACCGCCTCCTGGAATGAAGATAAACAGGTTCCGGAGGTCAGACTGGGTGCCGATGCGCCGTCTGACTGGACGCTGTACCCGCCGCAGGCTACGGACAAAACCGGGGAGTACAAATCCATTCTGGCGCTCTCTGCCAGCGCGGTGACGCCGGTGATTGATTCCCTGCAGCGTGACAAAACATCCATTCTCAATAATGGTACGGACTACGCCACCCTGACCGCCGTAGTGAAGGACTCCGTGACAGGTACGGTGCTCAGCGGTGTGCAGGTGAGCTGGACGAAAACCCTGGGGACGCTCAGTGAGACCACGACGACCACGGATGCAAACGGCAAAACCAGTGTGACCCTGAGTGACACCGGGGATACCGGTAGCTCCACCGTAACGGCCAGTATTACCGGCAGCAGCCAGTCGGTTGACGTGCTGATTACGGCTGTCGCTGCCGGGGCCATGCTGTACCAGTCCATGAACTATGGCGGTACCAGCGAGACGCTGGCGACAGGCAGCAGTGAGATGCTGCGCAGTCCGCTGTATCAGTGGAGCTGGCAGTCAGTGAAACCCGGAAGCAGCCATCTGTTCGGGCATACGCTGACGGGGGATATTACCGCCTTCGATTTCCGGACATACCGGGACAGTTATGACGTGACGGACAACCCGGACCTGACGGCAAACTACCCGGTGGTGGCGGGGGCGGCAGTGCAGGGAACGAGCCTGGGAAGCGACGACGTGGTGGTCCGGGTGACGCTGGTGCCGTCAGACCGGAGTCAGTCGGTGGTGGCCGTGGCGCAGCAGAGCTATCCGGGGAGCATCGTCGCAGAATATCTGGCCAGCGTCACCGACGGCGTTCTGACGCAGGCGGGCGTCCTGGTGGTGATGAACAAAAACCAGGGGCTGAGGACGTTCCCGCTGAAGGTGGGGGCGCTGGATACGACCACGGGGCTGGTGAGCTGGCAGACCACCACGTCGCTGATAGCGACCTGGAACGGGACGTCGCAGTTACCGGAGGTGATACTGGGGAGCGACGCGCCGGCTGACTGGAAGCTGCTGCCGCCGCAGGCCACGGATAAGGCCGGGGAGTATAAATCCATACTGGCACTCTCCGCCAGCGCCGTTGAGCCGGTCATCGATTCCCTGACCAGCGATAAAGCATCCATCACGAACGACGGGACGGACTACGCTACACTGACCGCCGTGGTGAAGGACTCTGTGACGGGTACGGTGCTCAGCGGTGTGCAGGTGACCTGGGCGACGACGCTGGGGACGCTCAGTGCGACAACCTCCACCACGGATGCGAACGGAAATACCAGCGTGACCCTGAGCGATACCGGCGATACCGGAACGGCAACCGTCACCGCGACCGTCACCGGCAACAGTAAAACCATTGGCGTGGACATCACTCCGACGGTGAAAGCTTATTTTGTGACAGGGGCTCCTGCACTCAGTGAGCTGGGTACCGATGAAAGCTATCGCACCAGTAATAAGATAGTGATTTACGGACCTCCTGGAGCAAGTTACGAAGCATTCTGTGGTGGTAATGCTCTTTTCACTGAGAATAATAGTTATAGCTGGAATGCCAACATCCCGGCATCGGGGCAGGTGGAACTGAGCATAGAAGACAAGGAGGTGGAATTAGTCTCTGTCAAAGTGATTAGCTCAGCAGGAGTGCAGAACGGATACATCCAGTTTACCACTTTCCCATTCACTGCCGATAATCTAAGAGTGGCCGCCAACAGCGGCGCTCCGGCGGATGGAATATCCCTGAACAGTGTATATTTCGATTCAACGAGTATACACCCGAGCTTTATGACCATAAATTTGAGTGGTAGTGCTGTTTTTTCCGACACGCTGACTAATTTCAAAGAATATTTTTTCCCTGGTACTCCATATGATGCCAGCTTTGATATTATCAATACTGTGGCAGAGACAGTGACCATCACTTGCGTAATGGATAACAGTAGTTCAATAAGTTGTGAGTCGGTTTTCGTAAAAGTCTGATTTAACCATACGGATAAACGGCCTCTGTTGAACAGAGGCCAGGCTTTGTTGAATAAATCAGATTTGGGGTAAACATACCTATAGCTGTTTGCTGCTGTCAGGCAATACGCACGCTTTCTGGCATCCCTGTCTTTGTTATTTTGTTCAGCGCACGCACCATGGCCAAAGCCTCTGCAACCTGGGCATCATAGTCCCGTAGCGTCAGTGAACCTCCGAACAGTTGCTTTACTCTGTACATCGCCGTTTCCGCTATCGATCGACGATTATAATCTGTTGCCCATTTCCACCGTGCATTGCTCCCGCTCAGACGCTGGTTCGCTACTGCACGATTACGATCTGCGTACTCACCGGGCCAGTAACCTGCCCCTTTTCGGGGTGGGATAAGAGCGCTGATTTTCTTACGCCGCAGTTCATCGTGACATAGCCGGGTGTCGTAAGCCCCGTCTGCTGCCGCTGCCTTGATTTTTCTGTGAGTCTGCCGGATTAGACCCGGGAAGGATTCTGAGTCCGTTACGTTGTTCAGTGACAGGTCTGCGCAGATGATTTCATGTGTTTTGCCATCAACAGCCAGATGCAGCTTTCGCCAGATACGACGGCGCTCTTTGCCGTGTTTTTTGACTTTCCATTCGCCTTCACCAAAGACCTTCAGTCCGGTGGAATCAATCACCAGATGCGCGATTTCACCCCGGGTGGGTGTTTTGAAGCTGACATTAACCGACTTTGCCCGTTTGCTGACACTGGTGTAATCCGGGCAGCGCAACGGAACGTCCATTAGGGTAAAAATGGAGTCAATAAAACCCTGAGCAGCCCGCAGGGTCAGCCGGAATACGCGTTTAATCACCAGGGCAGTAGTGATGGCAAGGTCAGAATAACGCCGAGGTCTTCCCCGGGATAAAGGCGTTGCTGGCTCATACCAGGCCTGAATAGCCTCATCATCCAACCAAAAGGTGACGGAGCCACGATTGATGAGGGCTTTGTTGTAGGTGGGCCAGTTGGTGATTTTGAACTTTTGCTTTGCCATGGAACGGTCTGTGTTGTCGGGCAGATGCGTGATCTGATCTTTCAACTCAGCAAAAGTTCGATTTATTCAACAAAGCCCAGAGGCCACTACAATTTCAAGAGTAATGATGCGGTGAACTCGCATTGACGGCAGGGACCACTCGTGCAAAGCCAGTACCCTGCTTACGGTGATTTCGGGTCAACAAGGTCAGGCCAGCAAGTACTGAGGCAGTAGTGATACCTCAGGTCTCCGGGGTTCTGCGTCAGGTGTTTGGGCCAGGGGCTGCGGGCATCTACTTGTGTTGTAAGCTGCGTGGTAAGGATGCGGTGAACTCATCTTCCAATTGTCTTTTGGTTCGTTAGCTGATCCTACCCGCGGATAGTGGACACGCGACTAAGTGAGTAAACTCTCAATCAGAGGTGACTCATGACAAAACCAGTATCAACCAGCAAAAAGTCCCGTAAGCAGCACTCACCTGAATTCCGTCAGGAAGCCCTTAAACTGGCAGAGCGTATTGGTGTTGCCGCAGCAGCCCGCGAGCTCAGCCTGTATGAATCTCGAGCCTGTACACGAGATTGTGTAATTGCCTGATTTTGATATGTTCAATTCAACATCAAAAACAGGGTATGCATCCGGTGAACTCATATTTTCTTAATTATTTCAGCAGCTAATATCATCGTCATCTTTTACTGATGAAGGATATTTACGGATGAGACAACGATGGTTCATTGAACAGAAAAAACAGCATGTCGCCAGCTGGCGGGCCAGTGGTCTTACCCGCCAGCAGTACTGCGAACTTAACGACATTCCCTTCACCTCCTTTCGTGAATGGCCCCAGGATGTCGCAAAAGCTGAACGACGGGCCAGCGAACCCGCTGTGCTCCCTGTTCATATCACCGAAACACCACCACCTGCAGCACCCTTTTCACCCGCGGTGAATGAGCCCGTCACTCTCTTTCTGCCCGGCGGGATACGGATGTGCTGCCATCCTTCGCAACTGACCGATGTTTTCAGGGCCCTCAAATATGCTGACGCCTGAAAATGTCTTTCTCGCGGTTAAACCCGTCGATATGCGACGGGGTATCGACACGCTGACACAGTATGTTCAGGACGAACTTCAGGCGTCATGGCATGAAGGGACCGCCTTCGTCTTCACCAATAAAGCCCGTTCGCGCATCAAAGTGCTGCGCTGGGATAAGCACGGCGTCTGGCTGTGTGTTCGCCGTCTGCACAAAGGCCACTTCCGCTGGCCCCGGGCAAATGAGGTCGCCTGGTCCCTCACGCCTGATGAGTTCAGCTGGCTCGTCAGCGGTGTTGACTGGCAGCAGGTAAAAGGACACGACCTCACAAAATGGGTCTTCCGGGATGCCGCTGAATCCGCACCAGAAACCAACATAACCTTATGAACAATAATGATTATCCGTGCCGGATGCGGTATAATTACCCGCATGGATATCTCCGTTCTCACCACCACCAATGACATCGAACAGCTTCGCACTCTGGCGCTTACCATGGTGCAAAAAGTGATGTCTGAACAGGCTGAGACAGAAAAACTCCAGCAACGTATCCTTCTGCTGGAAGAGGCTCTGAAACTGGCCCGCCAGCAGCGCTTCGGAAAAAAGGGGGAGACGCTGGCCGGCATGCAACGCTCTCTGTTCGAAGAGGATGTCGATGCGGATATCGCTGCTGTTGAAGCACAACTGGACACGCTGCTCCCGGCAGAAGAAAAAGCCGCCCCGGAACGTCCGGCACGAAAACCGCTACCGGCTCATCTCCCGCGTGTCACAAAAACTATCGAACCTGCCTCAACCGAAAGCTGCCCTGACTGCCAGGGCGCACTGCGTCACATTCGCGATGAGGTGAGCGAAAAACTGGAATATATCCCGGCCCGCGTTGTGGTTAACCGGTACGTTCGTCCGCAGTATAGCTGCACCTGTTGCCAGCGGGTAGTGAGCGATGATATGCCTGCGCACATTATCCCGAAAGGTGTGGCAGAGCCGTCACTCATCGCCCAGGTGGTGATCAGCAAGCACTGCGACCATATGCCCCTGTACCGTCAACATCCAGTGCTGGCCCGCTCGGATATCCATCTCCCCGTCAGCACGATGGCCGATATGGTCGGGCGTGCGGGGGCGGCGCTTACCCCACTGGCAGAATCCCTGCACCGGATGCTGCTGACTCGCGATGTGTTGCATGCCGATGAAACACCCCTGCAAATCCTGGACACGAAAAAAGGCGGTAAAGCCCGCTCCGGCTACCTGTGGACTTACGTCAGCGGTGAAAAAAGCGGCCCTGCTATCGTCTGCTTCGACAGTCAGCCCGGCAGGAGTAGTGCATACCCGGCGGAATACCTGAAGA
>NZ_JBQEOB010000020.1:0-8782 GCF_052045065.1 Enterobacter sp. 22452
GCTTCTTTTCTGGCACACTCTATATGCAAAAATGACGCATTCTAATTTCAATTACTCTGTACTCTGTACTCTGTACTCTGTCATGTATGACATACCGGTGATTTTCACCAGAGGTACAAAAACATGTGTCGTGACCGTTCATCATGTCACACATTCATTGTTGAGCGATACAGATTATGAAGATTGTTTTTAATTTTCAACGGGGTGTTTCTTTCTCCGGATACCGGAAAAAATCCACCGGTCAGAAAATTGATTTACTGGATTATTGCTCAATACTTAAGACTCATTTGGCCGGCAAGTCAGAAACGTGCAAGGGCCTAATTCATCACCAACAGGATTAATATCATGCCAAATCAAATTGCTGTTACTATCGACCCAGTCAGTATCCCTGATGACAATACAACACCCGCAACAGTGAGTGCGCTTCTGACCAGCGATGGAACAACCCCTGTAACAACTGCAACGACTGTCAATTTTTCTGTCACCCCCGGCATTGGTTGTTCGTTGTCTGCAACATCAGGAACAACTGATACGACATCAGGGATTGCATCAGTTACAGCAACCTGCATCATTCCGGGGGATTATACCATCACGGCGACTGAGAGTGATGACATCTCAGTAACGGGGGATGCGGTGCTCACTGCAGTACCTGAAACAACGATCATCCTGACACCCGATCCGCTTATTACCACCCTGAACGGTACGGTTACGTTGACGGTAACACTGCTTGACTCCAGTGGAAATCCAGTCGACGGGAAAACAGTCGACTGGTCAGTCGATGCTGGCGGCCTTTACATTATAACCAGTGATTCATCTTCAGTGACAGACGCTGCTGGTACTGCTACTGTTACTGCAACCTGTTCAAATGCAGGGGTGGCCGGAATTATCACTGCGAAAGTAGATGCCCGGACATCTGCATCCTGTAATGTGTTTTTTAGCAGCCCGACAGTACCAGTGGTTTCAATTCTCAATGCCGATGACGATCACACCCTGAATGCTGACGAAATTAAACTGGGTGTCCAGTTGTATATTAATGATCCGGGTAAGGGACCTTACTCCAGCGGGGACTTTGTGACGCTTTACTGGACGGAAGGGGCGGATATCATTGATTCCAGACAGTATCCGGTCGACTCCACAACAAAATTCCCTATTTCAGTAAACATTTCATCTGAGTTTAATTCCGCGTGTTTATATAATGGCCAGTATTCAGTGTTCTATGTTTTTGAAGATGCAAACCAGAACACGCACTGTTCACAAAACTTTGCCCTGACCGTCGATGGTGTAACACCACCGGCAACACTGCCTGCACCTTCCTTCCCGGAAGCGACCAACAACACGATTAATGCGAATGCGGCAGCCGGCGGGACAAATATGCGGATCAGCTATTCCGGTATGGCGGCGGGGGATATTGTGCTCGCCTCCTGGCAGGAATACTCGTCTACCGGTGTCCCTGTTTCGGGGTCAGAAACAAGCACCTCTATTACCGTTAAATCTACTGATGTGACGCTCAGATTCTGTACCTTCATTATTGATCAGGAATATATTACTGCAGTACGTACCAGTGGTACCGCTCAGGGGTCTTATACCGTTCAGCGTTCTGGCACAGGAAATCCGGAGAATTCAGCGACGGCTACCGTCAATGTTGACTTAATTTAACCCTTACATGAAGTGCCGCCGGATATGGCGGCACTTCATGGCAAGGACCAACTCCGGGATTTATATATGAATGAAAAAATCTCGTCATCACTGACTCCTGATAATCAGGTTAACAACAATTTACCGTTGTCGGATGATTATATTATTGCAGGTGTTACCGCGTCGCCTGTCGTAACCAGTCCGGGAACGACAGTTGTCCTGACCGCCGTTGTTCAGACATCTGATGGTTTACCGGTTTCGGGTATGAATGTTATATGGGAACTTGTTTCCGGACAGCTCTATATCACACTGTCAGGCAATGCATCTGTGACGGATGCCGCTGGCTCAGCCACCATTCAGGCTACGGCGGATTCACCTTCAGGCGGGATAGTCAGGGCCAGGGCAGGAACAATAACCTCGGACTGCAGTATCCATTTCAGCGATCCTCTGCTTGGTGCGCCCGTGGTTGTCAATGCAGAAACGGACCATCAGCTGGATGCATATGAAATTTCATTAGGGGTGACGGTTTATGTACCGGAGCCTGCCGCTTATTTTAAACCCTTACCCGGGGAGCTTATTGTTTTTTACTGGGATGGGCTGGCAAGTAAAACATACGTGATACAGGATCCTCCCGTTTTCCCTTTATCAATAGATGCAACAGCCGCTTTGCCTGCATCCTGTTTTTATAATGGTCATTATGAGCTGTTTTATGATTATATCGAGCAGTCACAAAATATTCACAGTTCGCTCCCCTTTACAGTAGAAATCGTCGGATGTCCCCCTCCGGCCACGCTGCCTGCTCCTGTTTTCCCTGATGCCGATTCAACTAATACGATCAGTTATGCCTCGGTCGTGGCAAATAACGGCACCGCTCTGGAGGTGGTTTACCCGGGCATGGCTGAAGGTGACACCCTTACCGCAACATGGTTTGGGTTTAAGGATTCGCCCGATACGCCAATCCCCGGAACGCAGTGGACGGACACCCGGACCGTGACCACCGGTGAGGTTGTCGCTCAAAAAGCCGTTTTTCATATACCGGAATCGAACATCCTGCCTGTCGGTAACGGACAGGGAGAGGGGCAGTATCATGTGACTGACCTTCAGGGGAAAACGGCACTTTCCCTTCCCGGAGATGTGAATATCAGCGGTGAGCTGGCAATGAACTGCAGTACTGGTGCGCCGGTGTTTATTCCGGCGGTGCCAGTTCGTCCCGTCAATTCGATCAACCTGACAGGCCCTGCCAGTGCAGCCGTTGAATTAACCATTCTGGCCCCGACATCGGCATGTTTTTATCCCGACGGGCAGGACACGCAGCTCATCACACTGGATGATACCGGATATGGCGTGGCGCAAATCTATGACTTTTCGGCTGAATCAGTACAGATACAGGCCAGTTTAATCAGTAAACCCGGCGTAACCGCGAATGTCAGTATGCGGTTTCTTGACTGGTTGCCAGGCCGGGGTGATTTGCTCAGTTACGGGGTGTCAACAGGCTCACGGGCTGACGGTCGCAGTGTCTGCAGCGTGTACCTGCAGACAACGTACAGCTCAACGGCAACGGTCGCGAGGCTGACGCTTACGGGAAACACGCACGCCATCATCACCCAGAGCAATGCTACAACCGCAGTTAATGACGTGAAAGACTCTCATGCCTGTGCATTTGATATAACCGATACCGTGCCAGAAACGGTGGCCTTCACACTGTCCTTACCGGAGATACCCGGCTCTGACATCAGTGGTTCACTGGTGTTTATATAGTAAAAAAATAAAACACTAAATATTATGTGGAGATATACCGATGACCAGTAATGTAGCCGCAGGAAAAAGCCTGCTTTATTACAAAGAAACCGATTTCGTGGGTGCCCCGGACAGCATTGACCATGGCGGGACGGGAGTGATTGCCGCCAGCACCAGCAACTGGAACTACCTCTCCGTGGCGATGACCACCATGTACTCTTATGCCTGGAGTAAGGTCGATACTGCCGACGCCTCCCTTAGCTATCTTAACCATATTGAAGAGGTCTGCTCCGCACAGTTCGCGGATTTACAGCAGCTCTACCCGGCTCAGGATCAGTTCCCGCTCCAGTACCTGGGGATTGACCCGGATGCCGCCGTGCTGGTCTGGCTGGATATTGACGCCGCACAAACGGCCCCCAACGCGGTGGCATCCTCCGCGCTGGTAGGTGGTAGTTCACAGAGCGTCACCACGCTGTCCCTGCCGGGTCGGCCTGCCGCGCTGGGGTTTGTTGCTCCCACGAACGGAAGCTCAGTGGTCGCCTCCTGTCGCTACGGTGATTACGATGCCACCACCGGGACTGTCGCCTGGACCGGTACCGGCACGCTCGTTGTGGAGTATCAGAATAATGCCGTCACACTGATTAACGCGGGGGGATTCCCGGCGAACTGGGTCTTCTCAGACCCGGTGCTGAAAGGGGACGGAACCTGGCACACCACGCTTGGCGGCGGCACGCCGGCCACGGACACCATCAGCAGCCTGACATCTGATAAAACGGTGATTGCCAACAACGGGACAGATACGGCTACCCTGACGGCAACCGTTACCGACGGCGCGGGACAGCCCGTTGCCGGCGTGACTGTCAACTGGACGACATCTCAGGGTAATCTGGGCGCCAGCGCCTCGCAGACCGGAGCAAACGGTCAGGCCATCACCACGCTGACCGATACCGGCGGTACCGGCATCGCCACCGTAACGGCCAGTATTACCGGCAGCCTCCGCTCCGTGGATATCACGCTGTCCTCTCAGTCCGCCGGCCTGACGCTGTATCAGACTATCAGTTACGGTGGTAACAGCGAACCTCTGGCTATTGAGAACAGCGAACAGCTGCGTAATGCCGTGTCTCAGTGGGCCTGGCAGTCCGTCCGACTGAACGGCGAGCACCTGTTTGGTCATACGCTGATTGCAGACCGGACGGCATTCGATTTTAGAACCTACCGGGACAGCTACGATGTCAGCGATAACGCTGACCTGACGGCCTGGTATCCCCAGCTTCTGTCCTCCCCTGCCGTGCAGGGCACTGCCCTGGGCGGGGATGACGTGGTGGTCAGGGTGTTGCTGTTCCCCGCTGACCGCAGCCAGTCTGTGGTGGCAACGGCAACACAGTCCTGGCCAAAAGTGACAGAAACGGCCAGCGTGTCAAATGGCCTGCAGACGGTGGAGGGCGTACTGGTCATCCTGAACAAAAAACAGGGACTGACCACGGTTTCGCTGAACGTGGGGAGTCTGGATACCACTACCGGCCTGGTGACGTGGCAGTTCACTTCGTCACTCACCGCCTCCTGGAATGAAGATAAACAGGTTCCGGAGGTCAGACTGGGTGCCGATGCGCCGTCTGACTGGACGCTGTACCCGCCGCAGGCTACGGACAAAACCGGGGAGTACAAATCCATTCTGGCGCTCTCTGCCAGCGCGGTGACGCCGGTGATTGATTCCCTGCAGCGTGACAAAACATCCATTCTCAATAATGGTACGGACTACGCCACCCTGACCGCCGTAGTGAAGGACTCCGTGACAGGTACGGTGCTCAGCGGTGTGCAGGTGAGCTGGACGAAAACCCTGGGGACGCTCAGTGAGACCACGACGACCACGGATGCAAACGGCAAAACCAGTGTGACCCTGAGTGACACCGGGGATACCGGTAGCTCCACCGTAACGGCCAGTATTACCGGCAGCAGCCAGTCGGTTGACGTGCTGATTACGGCTGTCGCTGCCGGGGCCATGCTGTACCAGTCCATGAACTATGGCGGTACCAGCGAGACGCTGGCGACAGGCAGCAGTGAGATGCTGCGCAGTCCGCTGTATCAGTGGAGCTGGCAGTCAGTGAAACCCGGAAGCAGCCATCTGTTCGGGCATACGCTGACGGGGGATATTACCGCCTTCGATTTCCGGACATACCGGGACAGTTATGACGTGACGGACAACCCGGACCTGACGGCAAACTACCCGGTGGTGGCGGGGGCGGCAGTGCAGGGAACGAGCCTGGGAAGCGACGACGTGGTGGTCCGGGTGACGCTGGTGCCGTCAGACCGGAGTCAGTCGGTGGTGGCCGTGGCGCAGCAGAGCTATCCGGGGAGCATCGTCGCAGAATATCTGGCCAGCGTCACCGACGGCGTTCTGACGCAGGCGGGCGTCCTGGTGGTGATGAACAAAAACCAGGGGCTGAGGACGTTCCCGCTGAAGGTGGGGGCGCTGGATACGACCACGGGGCTGGTGAGCTGGCAGACCACCACGTCGCTGATAGCGACCTGGAACGGGACGTCGCAGTTACCGGAGGTGATACTGGGGAGCGACGCGCCGGCTGACTGGAAGCTGCTGCCGCCGCAGGCCACGGATAAGGCCGGGGAGTATAAATCCATACTGGCACTCTCCGCCAGCGCCGTTGAGCCGGTCATCGATTCCCTGACCAGCGATAAAGCATCCATCACGAACGACGGGACGGACTACGCTACACTGACCGCCGTGGTGAAGGACTCTGTGACGGGTACGGTGCTCAGCGGTGTGCAGGTGACCTGGGCGACGACGCTGGGGACGCTCAGTGCGACAACCTCCACCACGGATGCGAACGGAAATACCAGCGTGACCCTGAGCGATACCGGCGATACCGGAACGGCGAACGTCACTGCGACCATCACCAATAGCGGCAGCAGTAAAACCATTGGGGTGAATATCACGCAGGCGGCAAAAGCATATTTTATCACAAATGCGCCAGCTCTGGAGACTTTGTATGCAGATTCAAATTATCGCACAAGTAATAAAGTGGTGATTTACGGTCCTTCAGGTGCTAGTTATGAGGTATTGTGTGATGGATCTGCTTATTTCACCGCAAATGATAGCAATAAATTGAGTGATTATTTGCCAGAAAGTGGATATATAGAACTTGATATTCAGGACAATAAAGTTGAAATAGTTAATGTTTCTGCTTTTTCGACTTTTGGCAAAATAACTGGGCATGTTCAATTTACCGAGTTTCCTTTTACTCAGCCTGAACTTAGGGCCGTCGCGAACTCCGGTGCTCCAGCAGATGGAATATCGAGGAATAGTGTTTATTATGACAGTAATATAGATACATCTGGTTCTATTACTGTCACACTAAGTGGTAGCGCTGTCTTTGCGGACACTCGTCTACAAGAAAAAGTGATAATTCTACCTGTTACTGGTCCAGACGATACGACCTTTGATATTATAAATACTGTGCCAGAGATGGTGACGATTACTTGTTCAGCAAGCACGCCAGGGACAATTTCTTGCCAGTCATTATTTGTACGTTTATGAAGTAAGATGGCTTAGGGGGCTGACGCTCAGAGGAAGAAAACATTGCTTAACGTGAGTTTTCGTTCCACTGAGCGGTGCGCTGTGAAAAGCTGCACTTATCTTGCAGGTGAAAGTCCTGCTCCGGAAGGCGCAGCCAGCGCCACCGGATAGCGGGTCTTGCGCTTTCCCGGGTAACCTGGAAGGTGAAGCGTAGACAGCGAAGTATCCGAGCTGAAACCAAATGGTGAACGTGATACCCCCGAAATTGAACAGATTGTGGAAGCCGACAGGTTGCTCAACTGGCAGGCAACAGATTCCCGGAGGCCACACTGGCGATATGCGTAAGTGTCCCATCATCGACGTCTTGTAAATTGGCGATGATGGACACTATTTTTTTATGTAGTGCGCCCCAAAAGTTAGACACCAGATCAAAAACTGAGGGCACATGGCAAAATTTTCATTGGAATTCAAAAAGGAAGTGTCAGAGAAGTATCTAGAAGATGAGTTGAGTCTGAAATCTGTAGCCAGGATGTACGACATAAGCCCTTGCACGGTAAGAAAATGGGCTTATGCCTACCGGGAGCATGGTATCGGTGTGCTTACGGGTAAAAAGGGACGCTACTCTGCTGATTTCAAACTTATGGTAGTAAAAGAAGTTGTGGATGATGGCTTCTCTGTTCGTGAAACTGCGGTAAAACATGGGATACCAGCCTTTGGTACTGTATGTACCTGGCTTGAAAAATATAGAAAACATGGCGAGGATGCTTTCACCCGAAAAAATCAAAAGATCATCCCTGTGCCAGATAAAAGCGTCACGCCAGTCCCACCACAGCCAGCATTAACCGATGTTGAGCGAGAGGAACTTGAACAACTCAGGGTCGAGAATGCCTACTTAAAAAAGCTGAAGGCCTTGGTTCAGCAGAAAACGTGCTCAGCGCCCAGGAAAAAGTGAGCATTGTCAGTGAACTAAGGCAGGAATGGCCATTGTCCCGATTGTTAATCGTTGCTGGGCTGCCCCGGAGGTATGCATCCGGTGAACTCATATTGACAGGGCCGACGAGATCGGCCTCAGGTTTCCCCGGGAGGCGTTCGTCAGGTGGTGAAGTACTGAGTAAGGTGTTTCGCGCCTGTAGCGCAGGAACTGAGTCTGGTGTGTGGTCGCTCTGAAGCCACGTGATATGCGGGTTGTCGCTATTTACGTTGTCAGGTGCGCAAGTCCTTAGTGCGGACATCGGGGTCTTTCTGTCAGGCGCCTCTGTCCCTGAAGGTGAACCCCTGCAGCGGCAGCAACGCGTCCAGGCCTTCTTCCGGCCAGCCAGGTAACCGTTGCAGAACGTCCGTCAACCAGGCATGCGGATCAAGGCCATTCATCTTCGCCGTTTCCAGCAAGCTCATGATCCTGGCGGCTCGCTCGCCCGCTGCAACCGAACCTGCGAAGAGCCAGTTTGAACGCCCCATCACCACCGGCCTGATGGCCCTCTCGCAGCGATTGTTGTCCAGTGGCAACGCGCCATCCTCCAGGAACCTGCTCAGCGTGGTCCGTCGTTTCAGTGCGTACGCGACTGCTTTACCCAGCGCGGAACTTTCCGGGCACGCATCTTTCTGCAGCTCAAGCCATTGCCACAGTTTTTCCAGCACTGGCCGCGCATAACGCTGCCGCCACTGGCGGATCTTTTCCACCGGACGGTGGCGGATCTTCTTTTCCAGCCTGTATAGCCCGGCGATCTGTCTGACCGCCATTTCTGCCCTGGGGTCCTTACTCGCTTTATAAAGATCGGCGAAGTTTCTGCGGGCATGTGCCCAACAGCCCGTCAGTGCGATCCCTTTGTTCTGCGCGGCTAGGGTTTCATAAGCCGGATATCCGTCGACTACCAGACT
>NZ_JBQEOB010000021.1:0-8362 GCF_052045065.1 Enterobacter sp. 22452
TTTATTGTCCGAAGACATTAAGAATCCATGTCACTTTGAGTGCCCACACAGATTGTCTGATAAATTGTTAAAGAGCAGTGCAACGCGGCTTTCGCTCACCGTTGCGAGGTCCCGTATATTACGTTTTCCTCATTCAGAGTCAAGCAATTATTTTTACTTTTCTCTGTTGGCGTTCATCTCTGAACCCCGCTAACCCGGCGGCTTGCAAGCCGTTGTTCCGTGTCAGTGGAGGCGCATTATAGGGAGTTCTCAGACGTTGACAACCCCTCTTTTAAAAAAAACGTTTAACCGTCTCTTTTTTGCGCAAAACTGTGTCAGAGCGCCAGTTTTTCGAGCGTTTCAAACCCATAACGGCGTAAAACGGGTAAAAGTTGCTCGGTTTCTTTTGTTATCGCCATACAAAAAGCGATATTCGCATCAGACGATTTTGCATCCGGCGCTTCATGTTCCAGCAGCCAGGCCGTGCGTCGAGCAATGGCAGCACCAGAATCCACCAGCCGAGTTCCTTCCGGGAGTACCTCTAACAGTTCTTCTTGTAATAGAGGGAAGTGAGTGCAGCCCAGCACAACCGTATCCGGTGGCTCCGGCATCCGCAGCCACGGGCGAAGAATGCGACGCAGCTCGTCGAGTGATACCGCCTCTCCGTGCAACTTGGCTTCCGCCATCTCCACCAGTTCTGCCGAACCCAGCATTGCGATCTGGCACTCATTGGCGAAACGGTCAATGAGCTCACGCGTATAAGGACGTTTTACCGTGCCACGCGTGGCCAGCAAACCGACGATACCATTCGCCGTCAGACGCGCAGCGGGTTTAATTGCAGGCACAACACCCACAACCGGGAACGGGAATTTTTCACGCAGGGCAGGAAGGGAGACCGTGCTCGCCGTATTGCAGGCAATAACCGCCAGCGCCAGGGGATAGCGCTGTTGAACCGCAGTGACGATTTCAACCACACGCTCCACAATAAAGTCTTCACTCTTTTCCCCATACGGGAACGCGACGTTATCGAAGGCGTAGATATAATGGAGATCCGGCAGCAGATGCCGAATCTCATCATAGACCGAAAGCCCACCGACGCCGGAATCAAACACCAGCACGGTGGGACGCGGATTAGAAGGTGTAGCTGCCAGACAAGGTGTATTCCCGTCCTGCAGTTTGATAGCCATAAACTGTCTCGTAATCTTTATCGAACAGGTTGGCTATTTTACCACGAACTGTGAGGTGAGAGGTGACAGGATATGAAACTGCGGCATCCCACAGGCTTACGCCGCCCATTTTAACCTTTTGATACGGATAGGTTCCGAAGTTGGTGTCGTAACGCGTCCCCAGGTAATGGTAAGTCAGGCTCCAGTCGAGATCATAGATCTGGGTATCGAGCTGGTACTTCACCTGCTGCTTAGCACGACGATCAAGAAGTTCGTTGGTCGTTGCATTACGCGCATCAACATAGTCATATCCGACGGTATGCATCACCGGGCCAGTGTCAAATGACGCCGTGGCTTCTACGCCTTTAATGCGTGCTTTGCCGACGTTGTAATATTCCTGGAGGTTGTTATTGAAGTCGATAAGATTATCGACATCGTTACGGTAAGCGGAAACACGCCAACTCACACCTGCCGTAAGCCCCTCGAATGCACCTTCCCACTGCTTGCTTTCTTCTGGATCAAGATGGTCGTTGCCATAATAGCCGTAAAGCTGTCCTAAATTAGGCGCTTTATATGCCGTGCCGTAAGAGGCGATAAACCGATAACCCTCAATGAATTCCCAGGCGGCACTGCTCTGCCAGGTACCATGGCGACCAAACTGAGAGTTATCGTCGCTACGGGCTGCTCCTTCGAGGGTAAAGTCGCCTAATTTTTGCAACCCAGTCAGATAGACGCCCGTGTTACGCAAGTCGTAGCCATTCGTGACATAGTTCGTGTTGGGCTCAGTGCTCTGTTTCTGCCAGTCGACACCCGCGCCAATGTTGCCGTGCCCGACGTCAACGGAGTTGGTCCACTGAACGTTGTACTGTTTGATTTCATCCAGCGTCGCCGTGGAGTCATAACGCCCCAGATGCGGATCGTAGTTAAAGTCTTTGCTGTGGCTGTAGCTGGAGAGCAACTGTGAATGGAAGATGTCCTCGTTAAAGCGCAACCCGGCATCCCAGGTCTGACTATACAACTGGCGGGTATCAACCAACACATCAGGTGTAAATGCGCTGTAATAGCCGTCATAAGCAGTACGGTTGCTGTAGCCATAACCGCGCACAAAGCCACTCCACTGCTCAGAGAATGTATGTTCCAGCGCGCCGTATAGCGTTTTATTCATATAACCGTCGCGATCGGTCTGAGCAAGACCACCGTTGTTGCCGTCCGCGACCACATCAAAACCTTTGGTATAGGTGTAATCACCCGCCAGCGTCACGCGCGTGCTGTCGCCTAATGTTTGCTGCGTGCTGCCGCCATAGTTTTGATAACCGTGCGAACCTACTCCCGCGTTCAGCGTTGTACCGTCTTTTGCTCGCGTGGTGATAATGTTCACCACGCCGCCAATCGCGTCTGAGCCATACACAGCAGAACGTGGTCCACGAATGTATTCGATTCGCTGCACCAGCGCGATAGGGAACTGGCTGAGATCTGACGATCCCGTGACACCCGCCTGGTTAAGACGAATACCATCGACCAGAATCAGGACGTGACTGGAGTTGGTGCCACGTATAAAGAGAGAAGAGAGTTGCCCCATCCCGCCATTTTGCGCCGTATCCACGCCGGGCAAGCGGCGCATGACATCGATAACGGTCGTGGATTGCCAGCGATCAATATCTTCACGCGTTACAACCGAGGTTGCAGCCAGAACAGATTTTTCAGGTTGTTCAAAACGATTTGCCGTCACCACCAACGAGTCGGCACTGTCCTGCGCCCAGCCCGAAAATGCCGTGACGGACAACGCCGTCAACAGCGATACTTTTTTAATCATTGTTAAAGCATCCACAATATAAGAAGGATGCCGCAGGCCTCATCTATAGCACGCGATGATGAAACCAAATGCGACGTGATCCCGGCAGGTCTTCGGGCTAGGTGGCGTTATACGGATGAAGACTTCCCATTTTCACAGTGTCTACAACTCTCATCCCGCCAGTCTTTACCGCTGCGCGTCAGCTCCAGATTTACACTGGATTCCCTTTTCACTCTCAGGAGACCGGAAACAGAATGCTACAATTAGACACGTATAGATGTCCAGATAGCTATTGGCCATTAAATCTGGACATCCCCTGAACAATGCCTACAATCCCCGCGTAATTCTTTATCACTCAGGACGCATCATGACCCCAGAACACCTCCCGACAGAACAGTACGACGCGCAGCTGGCAGAGAAAGTCGTCCGCCTGCAAAGTATGATGACGCCTTTCAACGCGCCCGTTCCCGAGGTGTTCCGCTCTCCTGTCAGCCACTACCGCATGCGTGCCGAGTTCCGCATCTGGCACGACGGTGACGACCTGTACCACATCATTTTCGATCAGCAGACGAAGTCCCGTATTCGCGTGGACAGCTTTCCGGCGGCGAGCGAGCTCATTAACCAGTTAATGAAGCTGATAATGGACGGCGTGCGCAACAACCCTGTGCTGCGCAACAAGCTGTTCCAGATTGACTACCTGACCACGCAAAGCAATCAGGCGATTGTCTCTCTGCTGTATCACAAAGCCTTGAACGACGAGTGGCGCGAGCAGGCAGAAGCGCTGCGTGATGCGCTGCGCGCGCAGAACATCAACGTTCACCTGATTGGCCGCGCGACCAAAACTAAAATCATGCTCGACCAGGACTACATCGACGAGCGTCTGCCGGTGGCCGGTAAAGAGATGGTGTATCGTCAGGTCGAGAACAGCTTCACCCAGCCGAACGCCGCAATGAACGTGCAGATGCTGGAATGGGCGCTGAAAGCGACGGAAGGGTCTAAGGGCGATCTGCTGGAACTGTACTGCGGTAACGGCAACTTCTCGCTGGCGCTGGCGCGTAACTTCGATCGCGTGCTGGCAACGGAAATCGCCAAGCCGTCGGTTGCCGCCGCGCAGTACAACATTGCCGCTAACCATATCGACAACGTGCAGATCATTCGTATGGCGGCAGAAGAGTTCACGCAGGCGATGAACGGCGTACGCCAGTTTAACCGCCTGGAAGGGATCGATCTGAAGAGCTACCAGTGTGAGACGATTTTTGTCGACCCGCCGCGCAGTGGCCTGGACAGCGAAACCGAAAAGATGGTGCAGGCGTACCCGCGCATTTTGTACATCTCCTGTAACCCGGAGACGCTGTGCAAGAACCTCGAAACATTGAGCCAGACGCACAAGGTTGAACGTCTGGCGCTATTCGATCAGTTCCCGTATACGCACCATATGGAGTGCGGCGTACTGCTCACGGCGAAGTAATGTGGGCCTTGTAGGGCAGGTAAGCGAAGCGCCACCTGCCAAAAAAGCCGGATGGCGCTTCGCTTATCCGGCCTACAATGACAAAACCCTTTACTCTGGTAACTGGCTCTTGCGGCTACGCATGCGTGAGCCAATCCAGAACACCAGCGCCACAGACAGTACAGCCGGCAGGAAGTTAGAGCCGATATCCGGATACTCCGCGCGCACCACGGTGCTATACAGCAAGACGCCCAGAATAAAGCAGGCAGCGGCCAGCCCCGGTAACCCCACCGGCATGGTGCGGTTCAGGTAACGTTGATGCAGGCAGTAAACCGTCAGCACCAGCGCAATAAGCGGGAAAATCGAAAACGGCACGATTGAGCTAAAAATAGCGGCAAACGTACCATTAATGGATAAGCCAGCGATCAATGCCAGCAACAGCGTCCCTTTATCCTGACCTGACTGTTTCATTACTCACCTTCACTCTTCAGTTTGATGTGCCAACTTCTCTTGTTCACGGCGATACCAGTAGTACGCACCTTTCGAAATCATGCGCAGCTGCAATACCAGTCGCTCTTCGAGCTGCTTGCGTTGTTCAATGCTGACATCCAGCGCTTCGGCACCTGCGCTGAAAACAATCGTCACCATGGCTTCGGCCTGTGCTTCAGTAAACGCACGCGGCATATGGTTTTCGAGTTCCAGATAGTCGGCAAGTTCCGCGATGAAATGCTGAATTTCGCGCGCGACGGCGGCACGAAACGCCGCCGATGTGCCCGAACGCTCGCGCAGAAGCAGACGAAACGCGTTGGGGTTATTGCCGATAAATTCCATAAAGGTCGACACGGAGGTGCGGATCACGCTGCCCCCTTTAGCGATACGCTGACGCGCCTGGCGCATCAGCTGTCGCAGCATCAGCCCGCTCTCATCGACCATGGTAAGGCCCAGTTCATCCACATCACGGAAGTGACGATAGAAGGACGTTGGCGCAATCCCGGCCTCGCGTGCGACTTCGCGCAGACTCAAACTGGCAAAACTCCGCTCAGCACTCAGTTGACTGAATGCTGCTTCCACCAGCGAACGCCGGGTTTTCTCTTTTTGTTGTGCTCTTACGCCCATCACGATAGTTGAATCCTTCCAAAGGCCTGATGGCACTATACCAGAGAATAAAATTAATCTGTTTGCCTGGCTTTGTGAATGATTGTTTACGTGCGGTTTGTGCTCCACTGCCGGAAAAAAGCACAACGATAATTGGGTTACTCTGTCAATGATGTTATGATTCTGTTGCTTTTATGTATAAGAACAGGTAAGCCTTGCCATGCCACATTCCTACGATTACGACGCAATAGTTATTGGTTCCGGCCCCGGCGGCGAAGGCGCTGCTATGGGTCTGGTGAAACAGGGAGCCAGAGTAGCGGTCATTGAGCGCTACCATAATGTCGGCGGCGGTTGCACCCACTGGGGCACCATCCCTTCGAAAGCCCTCCGCCACGCCGTTAGCCGCATTATTGAATTTAACCAGAACCCTCTCTACAGCGACCACTCCCGACTTCTTCGTTCCTCCTTTGCCGACATCCTGAATCACGCGGATACCGTCATTAACCAGCAGACGCGCATGCGTCAGGGGTTTTATGAGCGTAACCACTGTGAGATTTTGCAGGGCAACGCGCATTTTGTGGATGAACATACCCTGGCGCTCGAATGCCACGACGGTTCGGTTGAAACCCTCACCGCCGAAAAATTTGTGATTGCCTGCGGTTCACGTCCATACCATCCGGCAGACGTGGACTTCTCGCACCCGCGCGTTTACGACAGCGACTCCATCCTCAGCCTGCAGCACGAGCCACGCCATGTGATCATCTATGGCGCGGGCGTGATTGGCTGTGAATATGCGTCGATATTCCGCGGAATGGAGGTCAAAGTTGATCTCATCAATACCCGCGACCGCCTGCTGGCATTCCTCGACCAGGAGATGTCAGACTCCCTCTCCTATCACTTCTGGAACAGCGGGGTAGTCATTCGCCATAACGAAGAGTACGAGAAGATCGAAGGCTGCGACGACGGGGTGATCATGCACCTGAAGTCCGGCAAAAAGCTGAAAGCCGATTGCCTGCTGTACGCCAACGGCCGTACCGGCAACACAGATTCACTGAAGCTGGAAAATATCGGGCTTGAGACCGACAGCCGCGGTCAGCTGAAGGTCAACAGCATGTACCAGACCGCGCTACCGCACGTTTACGCGGTCGGCGACGTAATTGGTTACCCGAGCCTGGCCTCCGCCGCTTACGACCAGGGGCGCATTGCGGCTCAGGCGCTGGTAAAAGGCGAAGCGACGGCGCACCTGATCGAAGATATCCCAACGGGGATCTACACTATTCCTGAAATCAGTTCGGTCGGTAAAACCGAGCAGCAGCTGACGGCAATGAAGGTGCCTTACGAGGTGGGACGTGCCCAGTTTAAACATCTGGCGCGGGCACAAATCGTGGGGATGAGCGTGGGTACGCTGAAGATCCTGTTCCATCGCGAGACGAAAGAGATCCTCGGAATTCACTGCTTCGGTGAACGCGCGGCGGAAATCATTCATATCGGCCAGGCAATAATGGAGCAGAAAGGTGGTGGTAACACCATCGAGTACTTCGTTAACACCACCTTTAACTACCCGACGATGGCGGAAGCCTACCGGGTAGCTGCGCTGAACGGCTTAAACCGCCTGTTTTAACGCGTTGTCAAAATGGCCATCCATCGAACCACGGATGGCCTCTGCCAGCTGCTCATAGCGGCTGCGCAGCGGTGAACCCGGACGATAAACGAGACCAATGGTGCGACGCGGCTCCGGCTTGATGCACGGCAGATAGACCACGCCATCACGCTTACGCTCGCGCGGCACGGCCAGCGCAGGCAGCAGCGTAATTCCGCTTCCTGCCGCGACCATATTACGCAGCGTTTCCAGGCTGGTTGCGCGGAAATGAGTATCCTCATCCGCACCCGCTTCGAAGCAGAAGCCCATCGCCTGATCGCGCAGGCAGTGGCCATCTTCCAGCATCAGCAGCTTTTCACCGGCCAGATCGGCCATCGGCACGCGATCGCGGTTCGCCCACGGGTGATCTTCATAGATCGCCAGCATCATCGGCTCATCGAACAGCGGCACTTCAATAAAGGCTTCGCTCTCTTTCACCAGCGCCAGAATGGCGCAGTCGAGCTTGCCGCTATCTAACTGCGCCAGAAGCTGATGCGTTTGCGCTTCATGCAGGTACATTTCGAGTTTCGGGAACGTCTGGTGCAGCATCGGAATGATGTGCGGCAACAGGTACGGGCCAACGGTTGGGATCAGGCCGATATGCAGCGGGCCGGACATCGCCTCCCCCTGCTGGCTTGCCATTTCCTTGAGCACTTTGACCTCGCGCAGCACGGTGCGCGCCTGATCCACCAGCAGCAGACCTGCCTGTGTGAACAGAACCTTACGACTGGTGCGCTCCAGCAGCATCACGCCCAGCTCGTCTTCCAGCTTGCGGATCTGACCGCTCAGCGTGGGCTGGCTGACGTGGCAGGAATCTGCCGCGCGGCGAAAGTGACGATGCTCGGCTAACGCTACCAGGTATTCAAGATCACGAATATTCATTATTCATCCTCCGTCGCCACGATAGTTCATGGCGATAGATAGCATAGCAACGAACGATTATCCCTATCAAGCATTCTGTTGAATAATACGCCACATAGACGAGGCGGCACGTGTTTGACCCTTGACGTCCCCGCACCGTCAGCGAGTTTCTCTCAAAACTCGAACAACTAAAGCCAACGTGAACTTTTGCGGACCCCGTGGTCCGCTTTTTTTTTGGCAAAAAAAAGCCCAGCGCTAAGCCGGGCTCCGTTTTTCTCCCTCTCCCTGTGGGTGTACAGTCCGGGGACATGGTAGACAGGTGTTCGGGGACATGGTGAACACTTTTTAACATCCTTTACCCATGGTGATCGACTTTTTCTTCA
>NZ_JBQEOB010000022.1:0-1614 GCF_052045065.1 Enterobacter sp. 22452
GGCTCCACGCAGACTGGCGTCCACGCTTCAAAGCCTCCCACCTATCCTACACATCAAGGACCAGTGTTCAGTGTCAAGCTATAGTAAAGGTTCACGGGGTCTTTCCGTCTTGCCGCGGGTACACTGCATCTTCACAGCGAGTTCAATTTCACTGAGTCTCGGGTGGAGACAGCCTGGCCATCATTACGCCATTCGTGCAGGTCGGAACTTACCCGACAAGGAATTTCGCTACCTTAGGACCGTTATAGTTACGGCCGCCGTTTACCGGGGCTTCGATCAAGAGCTTCGCGTTGCCGCTAACCCCATCAATTAACCTTCCGGCACCGGGCAGGCGTCACACCGTATACGTCCACTTTCGTGTTTGCACAGTGCTGTGTTTTTAATAAACAGTTGCAGCCAGCTGGTATCTTCGACTGATTTCAGCTCCACCCGCAGGGGCTTCACCTACATATCAGCGTGCCTTCTCCCGAAGTTACGGCACCATTTTGCCTAGTTCCTTCACCCGAGTTCTCTCAAGCGCCTTGGTATTCTCTACCTGACCACCTGTGTCGGTTTGGGGTACGATTTGATGTTACCTGATGCTTAGAGGCTTTTCCTGGAAGCAGGGCATTTGTTACTTCAGCACCGTAGTGCCTCGTCATCACACCTCAGCGTTAAAAGAGTTCCGGATTTACCTAAAACTCCCGCCTACATGCTTAAACCGGGACAACCGTCGCCCGGCTAACATAGCCTTCTCCGTCCCCCCTTCGCAGTAACACCAAGTACAGGAATATTAACCTGTTTCCCATCGACTACGCCTTTCGGCCTCGCCTTAGGGGTCGACTCACCCTGCCCCGATTAACGTTGGACAGGAACCCTTGGTCTTCCGGCGTGCGGGCTTTTCACCCGCATTATCGTTACTTATGTCAGCATTCGCACTTCTGATACCTCCAGCAACCCTCACAGGCCACCTTCAACGGCTTACAGAACGCTCCCCTACCCAACAACGCATAAGCGTCGCTGCCGCAGCTTCGGTGCATGGTTTAGCCCCGTTACATCTTCCGCGCAGGCCGACTCGACCAGTGAGCTATTACGCTTTCTTTAAATGATGGCTGCTTCTAAGCCAACATCCTGGCTGTCTGTGCCTTCCCACATCGTTTCCCACTTAACCATGACTTTGGGACCTTAGCTGGCGGTCTGGGTTGTTTCCCTCTTCACGACGGACGTTAGCACCCGCCGTGTGTCTCCCGTGATAACATTCTTCGGTATTCGTAGTTTGCATCGGGTTGGTAAGCCGGGATGGCCCCCTAGCCGAAACAGTGCTCTACCCCCGAAGATGAGTTCACGAGGCGCTACCTAAATAGCTTTCGGGGAGAACCAGCTATCTCCCGGTTTGATTGGCCTTTCACCCCCAGCCACAAGTCATCCGCTAATTTTTCAACATTAGTCGGTTCGGTCCTCCAGTTAGTGTTACCCAACCTTCAACCTGCCCATGGCTAGATCACCGGGTTTCGGGTCTATACCCTGCAACTTAACGCCCAGTTAAGACTCGGTTTCCCTTCGGCTCCCCTATACGGTTAACCTTGCTACAGAATATAAGTCGCTGACCCATTATACAAAAGGTACGCAGTCACC
>NZ_JBQEOB010000023.1:0-1391 GCF_052045065.1 Enterobacter sp. 22452
TCGGTTTGGGAAGTAGCGCGACAAAGGACGTAGGTACCGCCGCAAATAACATGATGCAGGTAGGCGCATTCGGTATTGGGTCTATCCATGGCGACGGACCACTACTGGACGCTATGGATGCATTCACACCTACCTGTTTCACCTCTCACTCCAATGATGGTCTTACCCAGCTTGGGTTAACTGCAAATACGGGTATTACGTCAATAGTCGTCAACCGGGGAAGCCGTCCGACACGCATTCATCAGGCTTACATACTGAGGAGAACGTGGTTTTCGTATTACGGTGGCTCATCTTGGACATATCAGGAGGCTTACACCACGGGCAATACCACAAAGGCCAGCGATGGCACCCTAAAGGCTGCGTCTCCGGTTGCCCGTATCGTAGCGAGCCAGGAAGCCTGCCAGCGCGCTGACGTAGCTGATGATGGTTTCTCCTGGTGTGGCTCTGGGACGGCGAACGCAGAGGCAGAGGGAATAACCATTTCTCGCCTCGAGGCAGGCGTTTACGTGCTGACTGGTTCGGCAGGATTGGCGTCAGAGGGATGGCAGCTCCTGCCACCGATGGACCCAGGTGGCATGGGAGAACTTGGCGTGGTTGAAGCTGAGCAGACGGAAAGCAGAAGCCTGACAATCCGGCTTTTCAAGCGAAAATACATCCTGAGCGATGAAGGTGAGATCATCAAAACCAAAGGTGAACCGATGGACGTGCCGGCGAACAGCTGGATCGATGTTCGCCTTGATATGCCTGACGACTCCCTGTTTAACCAGCGGATGAGTCAGGAGCCGCAACGTTGATCTCTTCCTCTAACGCGCTGACGCGTATAGCCAGGGCTTTGATTGCCGCCAGCGCATCGAGCACAAGAGGATTGAGGTCGAGTGTCATTTTCCCTGACTCCTCAGCCGAGTGAACATATTGCGGATCTATCTTTTCCAGCTCCTGAGCAATAACGCCGCGGCGAATGGCTTTCTCTACGTCAGCAAGGTAGTAGAAGGTCTTAAAATTCATTGCCTCGATGTTTGACAGCGATTCGTTTAAGTCCAGATCCCCCGTCACTTCCTTAAAGTTAATGTCGGATGTACCCGCAGACTGCAACTGCGCCCACGGCACTGACGATTTTGGTGTTTGAGGGGCCGTGGTTGTAAGAAACCGGCTGAATACCGCACTACCGGAGGTAATCCACAACTGCGCGATTCGCTGTCCTGTGTATGAACTCTGGAACCCACAACCATTAGCAGGAGCCCACAGAGTATTGCCATCAGCATCACTGATGAAGGATGAACTGGCATCTGAGGGCTTATTTTGGAGAACCGAACCAACCCCAAAAGCTCCCACCTGAATAACATTCCCTGCAGCGGTTCCGACGTCCTTTGTCGCGCTACTTCCCAAACCGA
>NZ_JBQEOB010000025.1:0-829 GCF_052045065.1 Enterobacter sp. 22452
TCGGTTTGGGAATATCGGATACAGTGATGCTTGCAGGTGTTACCGCAACGACCGGGGATTTGAATGTACAGTCAGCCACAGGGAGTGTGCGTTACAACGCTGGGTCAGGCGGCGAACATGTTTTTAACTCTGCAGCGCAGCGCGCTCTTTTTAACTGCCCTGTATCTCTCGCCGGTGGCTCAATTACTATCCCTAACATTGCATCAGCAACGGCACCTTCTGGACCTGGTGTGCGTGGTATTTATGCTGGCGCAGACACAGCCAACTTTGACAATGCATCTAACATTAACCTCTATTCATGGTATGGGATTGGTTTCTGCACCGCGTACACATCACCAACTAATGGTGTTCAGGAAGGCAAGCCGGCCGTGTACATCAATACACGAAATGGAACAATTAACGCGAAAGGGGCGGTTCAGGCAAACGGCGTTACTCTTACATCAGACTGGAACGCAAAAGAGGAAGTGAACATCATCGAACCTGCGGAGGCTCTGGAAAAGATAGCCGCGCTTGATGGTTACACGTTCCGCTATAAGAATGCAGATTCAAAGAGGTTAACCGCTGGGGCGCTAGCGCAAGATCTCGATTTAGTGCTTCCCGACCTGGTTATTCATGATGAAGCTACAGATTATCTTGTTGCCGATTATATGGGGCTGATCGGCTATCTGATTGCTGCTGTAAAAGGGTTGAAACTGCAAATCGACGAGATTGCTAACGGAGAAAATTTAAACAATAACAAAGGGACAAATGCGGAGGGGGAACTGACCGGGCAGAACGGCGCGTGAAAAATTTCAAAGGTCGGTTTGGGAAGTAGCGCGACAAAGGACGT
>NZ_JBQEOB010000026.1:0-703 GCF_052045065.1 Enterobacter sp. 22452
CTTCGGCGTTGTAAGGTTAAGCCTCACGGTTCATTAGTATCGGTTAGCTCAACGCATCGCTGCGCTTACACACCCGACCTATCAACGTCGTAGTCTTCAACGTTCCTTCAGGACCCTTAAAGGGTCAGGGAGAACTCATCTCGGGGCAAGTTTCGTGCTTAGATGCTTTCAGCACTTATCTCTTCCGCATTTAGCTACCGGGCAATGCCATTGGCATGACAACCCGAACACCAGTGATGCGTCCACTCCGGTCCTCTCGTACTAGGAGCAGCCCCCCTCAATTCTCCAGCGCCCACGGCAGATAGGGACCGAACTGTCTCACGACGTTCTAAACCCAGCTCGCGTACCACTTTAAATGGCGAACAGCCATACCCTTGGGACCTACTTCAGCCCCAGGATGTGATGAGCCGACATCGAGGTGCCAAACACCGCCGTCGATATGAACTCTTGGGCGGTATCAGCCTGTTATCCCCGGAGTACCTTTTATCCGTTGAGCGATGGCCCTTCCATTCAGAACCACCGGATCACTATGACCTGCTTTCGCACCTGCTCGAGCCGTCACTCTCGCAGTCAAGCTAGCTTATGCCATTGCACTAACCTCCTGATGTCCGACCAGGATTAGCTAACCTTCGTGCTCCTCCGTTACTCTTTGGGAGGAGACCGCCCCAGTCAAACTACCCACCAGACACTGTCCGCAACCCGG
>NZ_JBQEOB010000027.1:0-547 GCF_052045065.1 Enterobacter sp. 22452
TTGGTGCCTTCGGGAACTCTGAGACAGGTGCTGCATGGCTGTCGTCAGCTCGTGTTGTGAAATGTTGGGTTAAGTCCCGCAACGAGCGCAACCCTTATCCTTTGTTGCCAGCGATTCGGTCGGGAACTCAAAGGAGACTGCCAGTGATAAACTGGAGGAAGGTGGGGATGACGTCAAGTCATCATGGCCCTTACGAGTAGGGCTACACACGTGCTACAATGGCGCATACAAAGAGAAGCGACCTCGCGAGAGCAAGCGGACCTCATAAAGTGCGTCGTAGTCCGGATTGGAGTCTGCAACTCGACTCCATGAAGTCGGAATCGCTAGTAATCGTAGATCAGAATGCTACGGTGAATACGTTCCCGGGCCTTGTACACACCGCCCGTCACACCATGGGAGTGGGTTGCAAAAGAAGTAGGTAGCTTAACCTTCGGGAGGGCGCTTACCACTTTGTGATTCATGACTGGGGTGAAGTCGTAACAAGGTAACCGTAGGGGAACCTGCGGTTGGATCACCTCCTTACCTTAAAGAACCTGCCTTTGTAGTG
>NZ_JBQEOB010000028.1:0-520 GCF_052045065.1 Enterobacter sp. 22452
TGTCTCCCCACGGTGAGCCGTTATCCATCGTCATCCTGTCCGGCAGGCCGTAGCGTTCAAACACGCTGACCAGTTGCTGCTGCACGGTCTCGCGCCGTTCATCGGTACAGGGCGCCAGGCACAGGGAAAAACGGGAGTGGTCGTCCAGCAGGGTGAGCGGATGGCAGCGCCCCTCGCCGAAGGGAAAGTGGCCCTTAAAATCCATCTGCCAGAGCCGGTTCGGTGCGTCATGTTCGAACCGTCCCGTGGCGGGAATGCCCGGTGAAGTGCCCGGGAGCAGACTGTGACGGGCCATCAGGTTATGGACGGTGCTGAAGGCGGGCATGGTGTGCCCCTGGTCTTCCAGCCAGCGCTTTATCTTGCGTGCGCCCCAGCGTTCATGGCGCTCATGTGCCATACGCAGCAGGGCCGTGATGTCGTCAGATGAGCGGTTCGGGGAATGGTGCGGTATGCGCGGGCGGTCCTGAAGACCGGCGGCCCCTTCCTCCGCCCAGCGGCGAAGCCACTTATAGCCGGTGGC
>NZ_JBQEOB010000029.1:0-415 GCF_052045065.1 Enterobacter sp. 22452
GCCGTCGCTTCGGCATTTCACCTGCCACCGGCTATAAGTGGCTTCGCCGCTGGGCGGAGGAAGGGGCCGCCGGTCTTCAGGACCGCCCGCGCATACCGCACCATTCCCCGTACCGCTCATCTGACGACATCACGGCCCTGCTGCGTATGGCACATGAGCGCCATGAACGCTGGGGCGCACGCAAGATAAAGCGCTGGCTCGAAGACCAGGGGCACACCATGCCCGCTTTCAGCACCGTCCATAACCTGATGGCCCGTCACAGCCTGCTGCCGGGCACTTCACCGGGCATTCCCGCCACGGGACGGTTCGAACATGACGCGCCGAACCGCCTCTGGCAGATGGATTTTAAGGGCCACTTTCCCTTCGGCGAGGGGCGCTGCCATCCGCTCACCCTGCTGGACGACCACTCCCGTTT
>NZ_JBQEOB010000030.1:0-334 GCF_052045065.1 Enterobacter sp. 22452
GATGATGAATCGAAAGAAACATCTTCGGGTTGTGAGGTTAAGCGACTAAGCGTACACGGTGGATGCCCTGGCAGTCAGAGGCGATGAAGGACGTGCTAATCTGCGAAAAGCGCCGGCGAGGTGATATGAACCTTTGACCCGGCGATGTCCGAATGGGGAAACCCAGTGTGTTCCGACACACTATCGTTAACTGAATACATAGGTTAACGAGGCGAACCGGGGGAACTGAAACATCTAAGTACCCCGAGGAAAAGAAATCAACCGAGATTCCCCCAGTAGCGGCGAGCGAACGGGGAGCAGCCCAGAGTCTGAATCAGCTTGTGTGTTAGTGGAA
>NZ_JBQEOB010000031.1:0-332 GCF_052045065.1 Enterobacter sp. 22452
GTCTGATGAAAATAGCAGTAAAAATCTCTGCAGGCTTGTAGCTCAGGTGGTTAGAGCGCACCCCTGATAAGGGTGAGGTCGGTGGTTCAAGTCCACTCAGGCCTACCAAATACTTCCTGATACTGCGTTGCGGAACAACTCGCATACTTCAGTATGCTTCGTTATTCCACGCCTTGTCTCAGAAAGCATTACCGGTACAGAGATTAGTGTATACGATGGGGTTATAGCTCAGCTGGGAGAGCGCCTGCCTTGCACGCAGGAGGTCTGCGGTTCGATCCCGCATAGCTCCACCATCCTTTTACTGCGAACACAAGAAAACTTCAGAGTGAACC
>NZ_JBQEOB010000032.1:0-323 GCF_052045065.1 Enterobacter sp. 22452
AGCACCTCTGCCTTCAGGCTGCGGTGAAAACGCTCCAGCTTGCCCTGCGTCTGGGGATGATACGGCCGGGAGTGACCCACCCGGATACCCAGACGCATCAGCCACAGCTCGAGCGCCGTCCAGGTGCCGGTGGTGTCTCCCCAAGGTGAGCCGTTATCCATCGTCATCCTGTCCGGCAGGCCGTAGCGTTCAAACACGCTGACCAGTTGCTGTTGCACGGTCTCGCGCCGTTCATCGGTACAGTGCGCCAGGCACAGGGAAAAACGGGAGTGGTCGTCCAGCAGGGTGAGCGGATGGCAGCGCCCCTCGCCGAAGGGAAAGTG
>NZ_JBQEOB010000033.1:0-312 GCF_052045065.1 Enterobacter sp. 22452
ATGACTGGGGTGAAGTCGTAACAAGGTAACCGTAGGGGAACCTGCGGTTGGATCACCTCCTTACCTTAAAGAACCTGCCTTTGTAGTGCTCACACAGATTGTCTGATGAATGATGAACTTCTGAATGTACTTTTGAGTGCATTAAGAAGTTTTGCTCTTTAAAAATCTGGATCAAGCTGAAAATTGAAACGACACACAGTTAATGTGTGTTCGAGTCTCTCAAATTTTCGCAATTTGATGATGAATCGAAAGAAACATCTTCGGGTTGTGAGGTTAAGCGACTAAGCGTACACGGTGGATGCCCTGGCAGTC
>NZ_JBQEOB010000034.1:0-305 GCF_052045065.1 Enterobacter sp. 22452
TACTGCCGCACTGACGGCTGATACCGCGAGCCCGGTACCGCCATATCAAGCGCCTCGTGCGGGCGTTCAAGGTTATAGACCGTCCGCCAGTGGTCGAAGGCGCGCTGCAGCTCACCCTCGCTCGCGAACCACTTCCCCTGCAGCACCTCCGCCTTCAGGCTGCGGTGAAAACGCTCCAGCTTGCCCTGCGTCTGCGGATGATACGGCCGGGAGTGCCCCACCCGGATACCCAGACGCATCAGCCACAGCTCCAGCGCCGTCCAGGTGCCGGTGGTGTCTCCCCACGGTGAGCCGTTATCCATCGT